>CACXIP010000005.1 GCA_902767775.1 uncultured Prevotellaceae bacterium
TCCCATGGAATCCCCATTCCCGCATCCCACGCGTTTAATCAAGATGTTATGGCCAAACAATTTATACTCAGTCATTGATAAAGTT
Organism: uncultured Prevotellaceae bacterium; assembly: GCA_902767775.1. GTDB lineage: Bacteria > Bacteroidota > Bacteroidia > Bacteroidales > Bacteroidaceae > Prevotella. The sequence goes on from CACXIP010000005.1 coordinate 86, forward strand.
TTAATCCTTGGCTATTATCTTTATCATATTAAAAACATAGTTAGAGAGGTTTATTTATACCATTTCTAATTATATCTTAGTTCTCTTGATCATCACTATAAAGATGACCTTCTAGTGGTGTCCAAAGACAACCATCTTCCTCATACCAACGATCGTTTTCATCAACATTGCCAGAATAGCATCGATAAAACCAATCCCAATACATTAACATTGTATCTGGATAAGTAGGGCTTTCACGATAAAAATCGAACAATTCTTGTAGTGCTTCTTCTTTTGTCATTACATGATAACTAATTGGAACAAATGCGGCTCTTTCATCACATTGTTTTCCTATATCTCTATTAGGATCTGCAACAAACCATGTTATTTCTCCATTTTCTTTAGTTATTCTTATAAATTTTCCCATGTTTAATAAAGTAAATAAATTATTTGTTTTTTGATGGTCTTTTTATTAAACCACCTTTTTTCAAAGCAGGTCTAACTCCAGATGCTTGAAGTGTTATCATACCTTCATGAGGATTTGGCCCAACATACCATAAATGAGTACCCGGAATTTTTCTAGATATACCTCTTTATAACCTTAATCTTGTTTTTTGTCCGAAGAAGAATGCCCCGATTTCTTTTCGAGAATTCTCTGAAGTAATGCGTACTCATATCCATACGGATAACGATTGGGACCTTTACCTTCGCCACAAGATTCTATGAATCTTCTCTCACTCTCTACTGCTACCAGAACAGGCCCATAGAATTCATCTGTATTGGGGAAAAAGACTTCAGGATGGCAAGGTCCGTCGTCAGAATAATGAGCATCCACTAACGCTTCAAGTCCCATTTCCTTTTTGCACTTCTGATATTCGTCAACCATCTTATTCTGAAGTTTCTCGTTGTCGAGAACGCCATTTTCATCAGACACATATTTCCATAGGGAGTCAAGAGCCCAGAAGAAGGCATATTTTGGATATGCAAATCCCCCCATAGGATAACCGAAGAACATCTTGTCATTGAGATAGCTTTGAGCATAGTCTCCATCAGGCATTTCTTCATCAAAAATGTATTGACAGAAGTCTTCACGGATTTGTTCAACTGAAGTATATTTGCGAAAACAGTTGAAATACATCAGCAATCCGACAAATTTGAAAACGTCCCGTTGGGCCATTATTCTTTCATACTTGTCATCCTTGTCAGTAGTGATACTTTCAAGAAGCTTCTCTCTTAGTGCATCACAATCAAGTTGCCCATCACAGAAAAGGCTTTCATCATCCAGCAAACCCGCTTTGATATGCTGCCGCGTCAACTCCCCGATGGTTCCTCGTTTAATATATCTGTTCATAATAGGGGTGATACCATCAAAAACTTCTTGAGTAGATTTGAAATGTTTTTCTTCGTTGACCGCTTTAATGATATCGCATTTTGTTTCATATTCAGTTTTGTTTATAAGGTTTATATTGTTATACATATATTCCAGATATTGAGAAAAGGTAAATCATTATTATCCACTAAATCCACGAAAACATAGCCGATGTCTGGCACATGGTGCATGAAAGAGGCAAGCACCCGTGGGCTCCAGATACACCCATCAAGGAGCGGAATCTTCTGCTTTAACTTCAAATAGATGTCCTTCTCCATCTCTGATGGCGGATATACGAATTCCGGCAGACTGTCATGAGCTCATACCTCATTGTGACCAAAAATAGAAAAAAAACCTATGGTAATGCATATTTTCTCAAAAAAGATGTACCTTTGCATCCGAAAGGCAATCAGGCGACGGATGCCGCCTCGATGTAAGGGAATCCGGTGAGAGTCCGGAACAGTTCCTGCTGCTGTGATCCCCATTATGGAGGTTTGCTTGTATAACGCCACTGGCGAGGAGCCGGGAAGGTAAAGCAGACTGGGGAAAGTCAGAAGACCTGCCTAAAAAGAATGACGCCCGTACAGGAAGATGCGTAGGCGTAAAACCAAAAATATAATGACACGAAAACTGACAGCAACACTGCTGGCATTATGCACATTTGTGACTGTATGGGCACAGAATGACATCTGGCGCACAGACAGTCTGCAGGAGATTGTGGTGACGGGTACAGGCACCCAGCATCTGCTGAAAAATGCGCCTGTGCAGACCGAGGTTATCACCAGCAAGATGCTCCGCAACTATGCGGGCAAGAGCATCGAGGACATCTTGTCCGGACTCATGACCTCGTTCTCGTTCAACGAGGACGATATGGGGTCGCAGATGCAGATGAACGGCCTCGGCAACAGCTATATCCTAATCCTCATTGACGGCAAGCGCATTCATGGCGATGTGGGCGGACAGAACGACCTCTCACTCATCGACCCCCACAACATTGAGAAGATAGAGGTGGTGAAGGGAGCGTCGAGCGCTCTCTATGGTTCGGATGCCATCGCCGGAGTGGTGAACATCATCACCAAGCGGCACGACCAAGACGGCGTGCTGTTGGAGAACGCCAGCCGCGTGGGCAGCTATGGCGACATCAGGCAGCACAACGGCATCGGACTGAATTTCGGCAAAATCAGTTCATACACCAATTTCCAACTGCAGCACTCCGACGGTTGGCAAAACACCTCTGTGGAACATACAGAAGGTTCGGAACCACCCATAACCGACTCACGCAACAAGACCGTCAACCGCCATACCAATTGGCAGGTGTCTGAGCGACTGACCTACACACCAATAAAGGATTTGGAACTGTATGCCGACGGGAGCATCTATTGGAAACGCATCTATCGTCCGAGCGGCAAATATGCGCATTACGACGTGAAGACCTATGACTTGAAATACCGCAATGCGTCACTTTCGGCAGGAGGAAAATGGAAACTGAACAAGACCGACAACCTCTCGCTCGACATCGACTGGAACCGCCATGCCTATTACTATTATTTCACAGCCACCACCCTGGTGGAGGACTATGAGAAAAGCAAAGGCACGATGTATTACCCCTACTTCCCCTACTTGCCCGACCAGGAAGAGCTGCAGAGCGACCAACAGCGCACGATGGCACATCTGAAAGGTGTGTTCGAGCTACCCTATGAAAACAGGCTGAGTGCTGGCGTGGAATACCGCTACGACTGGTTGAAGGCACCTACAAGAGTGGAAGGCGGCAAGGTGAGTGACTGGACTGGTGCACTGTATGTGCAGGACGAGTTCAACCTCATCCCCAACATCAACATTACCGCAGGTTTGCGTCTGAACCAGAACGAGCAGTTTGGCACACGACTGACTCCCAAACTTTCTGCCATGTGGAAGATTGGTCAGCCATGGAGAATCCGTGCAACCTGGAGCCAGGGGTTCAAGACTCCTACCACCAAAGAACTCTTCTATCGGTATGTGCGCCAGATGAGCGGCACATATCTCTATCTGGGCAACACCGAACTGAAGCCCCAGACCAGCAATTACTTCAGTGTGAGCGGCGAATATACCCTACACGGACTCAGCGTGACGGTTTCCGCATACCACAATAAGGTGAACGACATGATAGCCCTTGTCACCATCCCCAACTATCAGGCGCCCGATGAATATATCGTGCAATACGACCCTGTCAAGACACGTCAGTATCAGAATATAGAGGATGCCAAAACCTATGGCGTAGATGTGAATGTGCGCTACTCATGGAAGGAACTCGCCTTTGGAGCCGGATATAGTTATCTGGACACCAAAGCCAACCAATATGACACGACGCACGACAGAATGACTGAGGTGACCATCGACGGTATGGCACACCATAAAGGCAATATGTTCGCAACATGGACCCATGCTTTCTCACCTGACTACAACCTTGGCGTGGGAATATACGGAAGGTTCTCCACCAAGCGCTACTATCAGATAGATGGTGACGGAAAGGGTTATCAGATATGGCGACTGTCAACCACCCATGATTTCGGACACTCCAAGACCATGGCATACCGTGTGGAAGCTGGCATCGACAACATCCTCAATTATGTAGACCGCACACCGCACGGGCTGCATCTGGGCACCACCACACCTGGCCGTACCTTCTACATATCATTCAGTGTACGCTTCAACAAAGGAAAGAAACTTAAAAACAACTATAAGTCAAATTTAAACACAAGAGACAATGAAGAAAATTAAGTTTTTGATGATTGCCATGCTGGCAATCTGTGTAGCAATGAGTTTCACTGCTTGCAGCAGTGACGATGATGACAACAAAACTATCGAAAACAACTACACCGTCTACCAAAATGCCGTCAACCAGACAGTGAAGTCGCAGAAGAAGAACCCGAAGGTGATTCTGCTCGTCGCCTTTGGTTCCACATGGCAGCAGGCATATGATGCCTTCGATGTCACCGTGGAAGCCTACAAAACTGCCTTCCCCGGCTATGACGTGTTCCTCTCCTTCTCTTCTGCCATCTGCATCAACCGTGCCGCTGCTGGTGAGAACGTGAAACCCCGCAATTTCTACGCTCCTCCATTCTGGCTGAATGCTTTCGCACAGGAAGGTGTGAGATACTCGGAAATCGTAGTGCAGTCGTTGCAGGTCATCCCCGGTGAGGAATACACCCGCGTAATCAACTACATCAAGGACTTCGCCAACAACGCCAACGGCGATATCGACGACAGCTACCTGTCAAAAGTGACGCTGAAACTCGGCGTGCCCCTGCTGCAGGACGCAGAGAACGATGTCAACGAGGTGGCCCACCAACTCAACGTTCTCTACAACAAACAGGCAAAGGAAGGCGTTGTGGCTTTCATGGGTCATGGCAACCCCGACTCCTACGACACCTACAAGGCCAATGTGCGTTATACCCAACTTGAGGAAGCCCTCCAAAGTTATAGCAAGAACTACTATGTAGGCACCGTGGATATGATGGAGAACTTCAAAACCCATGTGCTGCAGCGCATGCAGGCCAACGGCATCATGAGCGGCAAGGTGTATTGCCACCCGCTGATGTCGATTGACGGCGACCATGGACACAACGACATGGCTGGCGACGACGACGCATGGAACAACGGCTTTGAGGAGAACGAGGAAGGTGAGGTAGAGGACACCAGCTGGAAGATGTATTTCCACCACATGGGTTATACCTGCGACAACTCAACCATGATTGAGAAGGGACTGCTTGAACTTCCCACCATTCGCCAAATCTGGATGGCCCACACCAAGGATGCCATCAACGGTGAACCCCTCGACTACTACCACTCAAAAAATCCTGAAGAATAAACTCTCTTATACTTATAGATGGATAAAAGAAGATGTGTATTTATGGCAGCACTCCTCGCAGGGAGTGCTGCTTTTTCCCAAATACACCAAACGACTCAGCACGACTCGTCGTCGGTGAACCGTTCCTACAACCTCAACCCCATTGTTGTCACTGGTTCGGGACACCATCAACGTCTGAAGTCCACTTCCACACCCGTACACGTGCTCAGCAGTCAGGAAATCCGTGAACAGGGAATTTCCACTTTCGATGCAGCCATCCAGAGGATGATGCCCCAGGTGTCAATGTCTCCCAACTCCATGGGCACATTCCTGCGCCTGAACGGATTGGGCAACAAATACATCCTCATCCTCATCAACGGACAGAAACTCTCGGGCGACATCTCCAACAACGTCGACCTGAACCGCATCAACATGTCGAGGGTGAAACGGATTGAGGTGCTCGACGGAGCCGCTTCATCTCTCTATGGAAGTGATGCCATCGCCGGAGTCATCAACATCATCACTGACCAACCAACACAAAATCTCATCAGCGTCACGTCCGACACACGTGTCTCAGGAAAAGGCCAACTGACAGAGGCCGTCAGCATCGACTTTTTCAAAAACGGCTTTGGTTCCTACACCTCCTATACCCACGACCGTGCCGACAGCTACCAAAACAACGGATTGGAATATGTAAAAGGTTCTGAGACTGAAACTCAACCCACGATTGCTCCGTTGTTCACAGGATACCGCTCACACCTTCTCGGTCAGAAATTCACCTACACCCCCAACCAACACATTGCACTGAATGCTGGCATTGACTATTCCTACAAGCTCACCGACCGTCCGGAGACACGTCCCGACATCACAGGCGGCACCGACTACGAAATGCGCTACAAAGGACTTCGGTGGAATGTGGGTGGAATATACAAATTCACCAGCAAGAACTCCCTCCAGGCTGATTTCACATCTGACCATTACCGCTATGGCAAGGAGTATGACGTGGAAACCAAGACAAATGCCATTGGCGACTATGTGCAGTCGAAGAAACAAAGGCAGACAGAATTGGAACTGAAAGCCATTCTGGAACTGATGCCCCACTCCACAACCATATTTGGTGCTGACTGGCGTCAAGACTTTTTGGTGGCTACGTCGGGAAACATCGACAAAAGTGTATATACCATTTCCGCCTATGCCCAACATGAGACACAACTGCTCAAGAACCTCACAGCCACGTTGGGACTTCGCCTGACCCATCACGAGACGTTCAACCAACAACTCACACCGAAGGCCACGCTGATGTATGCTCCAGGCAACTTCCGTTTCAGGGCTACCTATTCGGCAGGATTCAGGGCACCCGGTCTCGACGAGCTTTATTATCACTATTTTTCCGTCAACAGAGGCAAGGCACAAATCAGTTTCGGCAACAAGAACCTTTCTCCAGAGAAAAGCAACTATTTTGCCTTGAACGCAGAATACCGCACACAAATCATCGCAGTGAGCGTGACAGGATACCTCAACCGTATCAACGACATGGTAGTGAAAGACAATGTCGATGTCGATGAGGCTGCCCTGACCATGCTGAGAACGGAATTTCCTGAGATGACTGATGACCAAGCTGCGAAACTGGAACATTATGCCCTCTATCAGAACAGCGACAGGGGTGACGTAAAGGGACTGCAGGTCAACATCTCCGCCAATTTGTTCCGGGGGTTCAACATCTCGACAAACTATGTGTACACCTATGCACGCACGAAGAGCGGAGAACAGTGGGGCGTTCTTGAGCGCAGCATCCGCAATGCTGCAACCATCGCCGCCAACTACCATCACACATGGGGGAAATATGGGCTGAATGTCAACTTGAACGGACGGTTGCAGTCCAAAACCTATTATCCTGACTATGAGGACGCTCCCGGTTATGGCGTATGGAATATCCATACCAACCATTCATTCGACTGTACTCGATGGGCTTTCATCGAACCGAGCATCGGAGTAGACAACATCTTTAACAAGGTGGACCGACGCATCGATTCCACCAAACGGAAATATGCCCTCTACAGCCCTGGAAGAATGGTGGTGGTGGGTCTGAAGGTCAAACTCAAGAAATAGTCATGCTGCAAGGTCACGGAGACGACAAACACAACTATCCTGGAATTCGGAGCAATTTCAGTTCCAACATCTATCCCCATGCCGAACTGACGGGGTTAAAAAACCATCTGCGCGAGAAGATGGACATGATAGACAGTTATCCAGAACCCGAGCCACACTCACTGGAAACGGCAATAGCAAATAAGTTTGGAATATCCGCCGACAACGTCCTCGTCACCAATGGCGCGACAGACGCCATCTACCTCATCGCCCAAACTGCGGCCAAAAACAAGTTGACGCATTTCAGTGTCGGGGCATTGCCTACCTTCAGCGAGTATGAGGACGCCAGCCGAATGTTTGGGTTGACACAAAGCAACTGTTGTGATGAGACAGACAATACTCGCCACACAGCACTATGGCTGTGCAATCCCAACAACCCGACGGGAGATGTGTATTCGAAAGATGACTTGAAAGACTTCGCCCAGAAGTTTGGCATCGTCGTCATCGACCAATCGTATGAGGACTATACTCTTGCCCCAATGATGACACATCGGCAGGCGGCAGAGTCAGAGAACATCATACAACTCCATTCGCTCACCAAAACTTACGCCATACCCGGTCTGCGTATTGGCTATGTCATCGCACCGCGGAATATCATCACCATGCTCAGAGAGAACATCCGTCCTTGGGCAGTCAATGCCTTGGCCATAGAAGCAGGCAAATGGTTGGTGGAAAACAATGTGCAAGTCATTCCAGACCTCCAGGCTTACCTTGCAGAGACTCAGCGACTCCGGGCAATGCTCAATCAGATACCAGGAATCTCTGCTGCTGAGACACAAACCAATTTCTTTTTAGTGGAAATGGCATCAAAGACTGCCGCCGACCTGAAAGACTACCTCGCCAGAAAGCATCATATCCTCATCCGCGATGCCTCAAATTTCCGTGGTCTCACTCTTCGGCATTTCCGTGTTTCCACACAGACTCCAGAAGAAAACGACCTTTTGGCGAATGCCATCAGAGAATTCATTTTAGGGTATCTGAAATAAGATAAGCCTCATGGAACAGTATTTTCGTACGAGAGTGCACAACACTTTTGCTGGCAAAGCAAGTTGGGACTCACCTCGTCGCTATTGGATTTGATATCATACGAGACGTACGTCAGACCGTTTATAGTGAAAAAAGGGAGATGGGACGCAAGCCTGCCTATGGCATATATTCACGACCTGTCTGGTGCCCAGCATTTCAGCTATTTCAACATTGGCGTTCATGCCTGTTACACGATAGGTCGTTGGTCTTTCTACGTCGATGGGAAGAACCTGTTGAATACTAAACGATTTGAACGTATCAGCGTTGGTGCCGAAAAAGATTATTCCGAAACCATCGTGGAAAGCCGATAGTCTGGCAACATCGTCATTGGTCTGAAAAGAGTTTTTTAAAGTAGGCCTACATTTTGTTTTACTGTCATCGCAACTTCAAGTTTCAACCTAACAGGGTTGCATCGTGATAGACGAGTACATCTCTGACAGAACAAATAGTGAAGTAATTCTATTACCATTTACTGCCCCATAGAGAAATAGAAAGAGTAGATTCCCAATTCATAGGAATCTACTCTTTGCGTCATCAAAAGCAGATAAAATCAACATTATTTCGCCTCGGTTTCCTCCATAATGAAAGCATGGAGCTCTTCAGGTAGGCGTTTTTTAAAGAAGTCTGACTTCCCTGCTGGTACGAGAATCTCTCTTAGGCTATCGCAATCATCAAAAATGCTATCGCAAATTTTTGTTACTGATTCAGGTATTTGGATACTGGTTAAGCCAGTGCAACCATAGAAGGCATAATCACTTATTTCCTTCACTGATTCGGGTATTTTGATACTGGTTAAGTCCGTGCATCTAGAGAAGGCACCATAACCAATTTTAGTCACAGAATTTGGAATAATTGTATTTTTGCACCCTGCTATTAAACTATTAGTTTCCGTTTCAATGACGGCATTGCAATTATTGCGCGAATCATACTTCGTGTTTCCTTCTGCTACATCAATACTTGCCAAAGCGGTACAATCTCCAAAAGTTTCCGAACCAATTTCTATTACATATTTAGGTATGACAATACTAGTTAATAATGAGCACTCATTAAAAGCGCAATCGCAAATCCTTTTTACCGATTCGGGGATTTTGATACTGGTTAAGCCAGTGCAACCATAGAAGGCAGAATCACCAATTTCCTTCACTGATTCTGGTATCGTGATATTGGTTAAGCCTGTGCAACCATAGAAGGCACCACCGCCAATTTTAGTCACAGAATTTGGAATAATTGTATTTTTGCATCCGACAATTAAACTATTAGTTTCCGTTTCAATGATGGCATTACAATTATTGCGCGAATCATACTTTATGTTTCCTTCTTCCACACGGATGTTATCTAAGTTTGTACATCCTTCAAAGGTGTCAATCTCCATTACAGATTTAGGTATGGTGATATTCGTCAGACTCTTACAATTCTTGAAGGCCGCACCATCAATTTTAGTAACAGATTCAGGTATTGTGATACAAGTTAAGCTAGTGCAACCCAAGAAGGCTCCATATTCAATAACTACTACTGAATCAGGAATTACTATGCTTGTTAAGTTTATACATTTTTCAAATGCGTATCTTCCAATTATTTTAACCGATTTTGGGATGATAGTATTTTTACATCCCAAAATCAATTTATTACTTTTTGTTTCAACAATTGCATTGCAGTTATCGCGTGAATCATATTTCGTATTTCCTTCTTCTACACGTATACTAGATAATTGTTCTGCCCCGATTACATCATCATAGTTTCCAAAGGCATTCTCACAAATATTTACTACAGATTTAGGGATTACGAGACTAGTTAATTCCTCAAGATTAGAAAAAGCATGTTTAGGAATTGTAATCGTTCCTTCAGGAATGATTCCTACTCCGTTTTTAATTTCAAATGTAGCCATAATAAAGTGACAATTAACCTATACATTGTGAGGTTTTAAATAATATGCATATGTAAAGAAATCCCAAAAGAAGTGTTCTTAGTTCTATGTGTTTCCCTATTTTTTGCAAATTTACATAAATAATCAAATAGTACAACATTACTTTCGCAAAAAAATCTCAATAAAACCAAGAAACTTTCGGATGGAGTATAATCAAAGCCGCCAACCCATTACAGATTGGCGGCTTATAATTTTTGGGCTGTGGAGCTGGCGGGAATCGAACCCGCGTCCAAACAAGGAAACCATACGCTTTCTACACGCTTATTCCAGACTTTGGTTTTCGTGCCGCAGCAAGACCTGGACCACCAACTGCGACCTTATCCCCTGAATCTCATCATGCCGGCGGGGCACAACATGACTATTCCCGATTTACCTGCGCCGCTTGATCCTCGGATTCGGAACAACACCCTTGGAGCGACGTCTCGTCCTGTCACCTGGTGACGGGATTGAGCCTTAATCTACTATACTTCGATTAGGCAGCGAGAGCATACTCATTGTTGCCAATTAATTTTTTGACCGAATGTATTAAGGAGTTTACAGCCGTCACTCCGCGTGCTTACGTACCATCTCAGCTTGCTGTCAAATCCAGTCAACCCCAAATGTTTTGCGAAAAGCGGTGCAAAGATATGGTATTTTCCAATACGTTCCAACTTTTTCGGCAAGTTTTTTTAAAAAGCTTCCTTGAACGATTTCAAAACATAGATACAAAGACACAAAGAAAAAAGAAATAATCTTTGTAACTCTGTGAGTTTCCGCGTAGAAATAGATGTTCACCTTGAGTAATTATGTCTCATAAAAGCAACAAAATCATTACCACCGCAAAATGTTCGTATTTTTTTTGTAAATTTGCCACTGCTACCAACTACTTTGAAAAAATGAAGACAGCAGTAATCTTAATCATCATAGCAGCTATGACAGGTCTCATCGCCTGCAACGCGAGCTACAACACCTCAGGAAACAATGGAAAGGCATGTCCCATCAAGAAAGAGACGACATCCATTCTCTATTCACGCAATTTCGGTTCTGGTGTAGCTGTTTCGATTCAATACAACATCACGTCCGACTCCCTGACATGGAAATACACAGACCATCGCAACGGTTTCATCCTCAGCGATGTGGTGAGATACGATAAAAAGGAATATGACGCTCTCATCGATACACTGTCGCAAGTGTCATTCAAGGTGAAAAGTGTGAAGCCTTCCGCCGCTTCTGGCGGTGGCGGATATTCCTATGCCTTTTTCGACTCCACAGGCAAATACCTCGGCTATGGGGTCGTCAACAACATCGCCTCGGGTGACAACAAAATCGCAGAGGATGCCATCAGCCGTTTCGTCACCACCCACACCACAGAGGGCGAGAAAGCCGTTGAGGCTGCGAAGGAAAACAAACTGCTCTATATCGACATGGAGGAATTTCCCGAGATGCTGACACCCTTCAGGGTGAAATGAATTGTTTTTTGAATTGGAGAATTGGAGAATTTTGTTGGATATATAATAGCCCAATATAAATATCAACACGGAGGCACAGAGATTTTATATTTCCTCTGTGCCTCCGTGTTGATTGATATTACTGAAGCGTGAGCAACTTCAAACGCAGCTTGTAGTAGCTGATTTGTAGGGCTAATGTCTAAACTCCTAAACTCCTAGTCTCCTAAACTCCTAAAAGAAAAACTCCTAAACTCCTAAGAACTCTACTGGTCGGGATTCTCGACCATACCCTGGTATTCAGGAACGAGGTCACCCATCACTGCGCTGTAGCTGTCGGTCATGGTGGATGCGACATTGGTGCTCCCCTGACCGATGGGATAGATGGGTTGGTGGATGGTGATGCTCAGCGGATGCCAGTTGATGAAATGCCAGTCGCGTGTGCGCGGCAGCACATCAAATGAACCGTTGATGGTAATGGGCACGACAGGCAACTGCAACTCATCGGCGAGCATGTATGCCCCCCGGGTGAAATATCCCATATGGCCCGTGAAGGTGCGAGCTCCCTCGGGGAATACCATCAGCGACACCCCCTCCTTGAGAATCTCACGTGCTTGGTCATAACTTGCCTTGATGCGCTTGGGTCCCCGTTTGTCGATGATAATCTGGTGAGAAGCTTTGCATGCCGCCCCAACAAACGGGATTTTCAATATCTGATGTTTCATCATCCAACGGATGTTGCGCCCTAAGAAGCCATAAATGAGGAAAATGTCAAACGCCCCCTGATGGTTGGCAACGAAAACGTATGACTTGTCACGCTCAAGGTCTCCCTTTCCCACCACTTTTACCGGCAGCAGGAAAATCCTCACGATGAGCCAGCCCCACCACTTGCCGGGATAGTAGCCCCAGAACCTGCCTCCGCCTACAGCACAACCGATGATAATCATCAGGGAGATGATGACCGACCAGATGACCACTACAGGCACACATACAACCAATTGATACAAACGATACAGATATTTCATATTTCAATGTGTTTTATTGTGATTGTCGATGAAGGGTGAGAAGCGCGACCTCTCCAGTGACATTAAACCGCAGTGGGATAAGGGCACCCAGTCCGCGCGACACAAAAAGATGTTTTCCCTCGCACTCATACATCCCGTCATCCTCTGAAAACATAAGGGTAGTGGTGGACAATCCGAAGATGCGCACCTGTCCTCCATGGGTGTGACCGCTCAGTGTGAGCTGCACATCGGTATTGGGAATGATATAGTTCTGCCAATGCAGCGGATTGTGTGCCAACATGATGGTGAACATACCCGGCTCAATGCCCTCGACCGTCTTCTCCCAAATGGCGAAGCCGTGGTCCTGGTCTTTCTCCTCATTGCCCTCCATCCCCGCCAAGACGATGCTGTCGCCTCCGTGACGCAACAGTGTGTGCTCATTCATGAGCAATCGCCAACCCATCTGGCGCTGCAGGTCTTGCGTGCGCTTTTCGGCGGCCAATTTCTCCTCACGCGAACCACCCAAGTATTTCGAGTAGTCGTGGTTGCCCAATATGGAATAGACTCCATCGGGGGCCGACAACCGCGACAGTTCTGGAAGGCACGCCTCTATTTCATCAGGACCCACGTTCTGCAAGTCGCCAAGGAAAAAGATGACATCAGGACGCATGGCATTGATGCTGTCAATGGCATTCCTCAGCACATAAGCCTTGCTGCCAGTGTAGTTGCCCACATGGGCGTCCGACCACACAGCGATACGGTAGCCGTCGAATCCTTTGGGGAGGTCAGCCGACACATAATCCACCCTGTTCACCTCAAACTTGTTGAAGCCCAATGTGGAGCCATAGATGGTGACGAAGGCAGATAAGGCACCAAAGACAACTCCGACGGGTATGCCCCAGTTGCGCCTGCTATGAGTAAAATGCCTGAGTACACGTCCCGCCCCATCGGCGAGCATCAGCAGCAGTTTGGGCAATGTGAACACACCCAGCACCAACAGATAGACATTGAGCGGAGTCTGGGGATGTGGCGTGAAGTCGCGGGTTGTCGCCAACAGGCAGGTGGCCAGGAGCATCACCGCTGTCAGCGACCACCATATCAGGGCAAGCCACCGCCTGCCACGGGCACGAGGTCTCAACCACCACCGGTAGAGATAGATGTCTGGCAGCAGGATGATGAATACAAATAACAGAAAAGCCCTGGCTATCATTTGTTTGTATTGAAGATGTTCGATGCAAGAAACTTATATGCCAACGCCATGGGGATGCCCCGCCGCGAGGCGTAGTCAGCCAATTGGTCGTCGCCGATTTTCCCGACAGAGAAATAGCGGGCCTCAGGATGTGCCAACATCAGTCCCGACACCGAAGCATGAGGCCTCATCGCCCCATTCTCTGTCAACCTTATTCCTATCTCACTCATACCGATGAGCCGTTCGAGAAGGAAATTCAGGCTGGAGTCAGGCAACGACGGATAACCGACGGCAGGACGGATGCCTTGGAACGCCTCAGCATGCAACTCCTCCATGGTCAGTTGCTCATCCGGCGCATATCCCCAAAGACTGCGCCTCACCTGTTCGTGAAGGCGCTCTGCCGTTGCCTCAGCCAAACGGTCGGCCAATGTCTGGGCCAGCATTCGCAGATAGGGGTCATCGTCATACATCGTCTCCATCAGTGGGTCGACAGTGGCAGCGAACACCCCCACCCTATCCTTAACACCCTGGGTACGAGGCCGCACAAAGTCAGCGAGGCACAGACAAGCCCCCGTGGCAGGGTCAGGTTGCTGCTGTCGCAGCAGAGGCAGTCGCAGGTCACCGACTATCAAGTCATCACCCTCGCTGTTCGCCTCAAACAGACCGACGACAGCATGGGTATGAAAAGATGCCTCCCACCGTCTCAGCAATTGGTCGGCATCATGACGCAGCATTTCACGCTCCGCCTGCGGTTTGCCGTTCATCTGCCACGCATGATGGAAATAGAGCCAGTTGACATACGGCTCCACCTCCGCGACAGTATAGTGTACAACCTCACGCATGGCGCTCATGATGGCGGAAAGTGACAGCCTCGCCGTGGCTGCTGCTGTCAAAACATCCCTTATTGAAAATATGCCTGCCATTGCAGAGCGTATGCTCCACATGCCAGCGGAATGAATGTCCCATCAGCGGACTCCATCCGCAGCGGCTCTGTATGATGTCTTCGGTCACCGTCCACCCGCAGTCAGGACGGACGATGGTGATATCAGCCTTATAACCCTTGCGGAGGAATCCGCGGCGGTCGATGTCGAAGAGGCGTGCAGGGTTGTTGCACATCAGCCTCACCACCTGTGGCAGAGTCAGCACACCCTCGTCCGCGAGTTGCAGCATACAGGGCAGGGAGAACTGCACCATCGGCATGCCTGAGGCAGCCTTTTTGCAGCCACCCTCTTTCTCGCTGCGGCAGTGAGGGGCATGGTCGGTAGCCACAGTGGTGATGGTGCCATCGGCAATGGCACGGCGCAGCGCCATCTTGTCGGTTTCTGTCTTGACAGCGGGGTTGCACTTGATAAGAGCTCCCTTCGTTGCATAGTCACCATCCGAGAACATCAGGTGGGCGATGACTGCCTCTCCTGTGATGCTTGGCATCACTCCATCCTTGGCTGCGGGGAGCAAGTTGAGTTCACGGGCAGTGGAAAGATGAGCCAGATGAAGCTGTGCTCCATATTGCGATGCCAGTGCCACCGCCTTCGAGGATGATGCCCAACAGGCTTCTGCCAAGCGAATCTGCGGATGAAGAGCCACTGGCGGGTCATCCCCATAGCGGCTTACGGCATCCGCCATCGCACGGGAAATCATCTCCGTATCTTCGCAGTGCGCCATGATGGGCAGGCTGATTCGGCTGAAGATACGCCTCAGCGACTCCTCCCGGTCCACCAGCATATTGCCTGTGGACGACCCCATGAAGAGTTTGACACCCGGGATGCTGTGACGGTCTATCCTCTCAAGTAGTTCTATATTGTCATTGGTTGCACCAATGAAAAAGGCGTAGTTGACATGGCTTTTCTCCGCCGCCCGGCACATCTTGTCCTGCCAAGCCTCCTCTGTGACCGTCTGCGGCACTGTGTTGGGCATATCAAAGAAAGTGGTCACGCCACCATATGCTGCAGCACGGCTCTCACTCTCGATGTCTGCCTTATGGATGAGTCCTGGCTCACGGAAATGCACATGGGTATCGATGACACCAGGCATAACGACACACCCTGCGGCATCTATGCACTCGTCATAGTCTCCGCAGGGTGTGTCGCTGCCTTCGCAGACACCGCTGATGCAGTCGTCGTTAATGGTCAGGTGACCGTGAAAAGACCGGTCCTCGTCAACTATTGTGGCATTCGCGATCAGTATTCTCATCACACGATGTCATTACTTGGCGTCTGCCTTTTCCTCTGCCGCCTGGTCTTTGGCGTCAGCGGCTGGGGCTGCCATCTCATTGGGAGTGGGGGCAACAGGCTGGACTTCTGGTGCGGGAGCGGAAGTTGCTCCAGGCGCAGCCTCTAAGCCATTCTGCACATTCTGAATATAATTGGCTGCATCCAGATATTCCTTCACATACGGGTCGTTTTTGAAACTGTCGGATGCTTTGCTCATGATTTCCACCACCCACGGACTCATCTGCGGAATCTGCTGTGCCTGAGTGACCAGCATGAAGATGCCCGGACCGAGGATGTTGTCAAAATTCTCAGCGATGGAATGAGTCACCAGCGTGTCAATGCTCATGTTGATTTGCTGGTTGGCGCGCGACAATCTTGGGATGACCTCATTCATATCCTCACCGTCCATGAAGGCGATGTTGTACTGATGCTCCAGGTCCTGCTGCTGCACGGTCAGGCTGTCGAGGCTCTTGACAAACCGATAGAGTTTGTCGTTGAGCGGTGTACCGCCCCATTCACTGCGAGCCTTGTTGAGTTTCACCATGATGTCACCTTTCTCAAGAACGATGGGCAACGGCACATTGGCATCGTTCACTACGATGAATGCGATGCGCACACTGTCGGTACTGCCCGAGAAGCCAAACTTCCCGTGAACTACCTCGGTAGAGTCAATGGACTGGTACTCGCCGTTCATTCTGGTCCTCAGGTACATCATCCTGCTGTCGAGACCAGATATGTCCGACGAACCCTCGATATTGTACGACACGCCACATGATGCCAATGACATCACCGCCAAAAGGAACACTGTGAAAGAGAAAGGTTTCTTCATTACTATATTCATTTTTCGCATTCGCTCAATATTCATCCACAACTCCTTTCAGCTTACGAGAGTTGGGATTTTCATATTTGCAGCACAAAAATAACATCAATAATTGACGTAGTGAAAAATTGGGTTGAAAAAAAGACTGAAACCGCCGTCTTTTTAGCGTTTTTTCAGTCTTTTTGCAATTCATTAGAAATTCGGTGTGAGGAATACAATTGCAGAAAGGCACCCGCCAAAACCAGCATCACCCACTTGTTGTAGAAAAAGGTGATATAGGTATGCCACGACATGAAACGCCCAATGAATTGGTAATGCGTGTCGACCATCGAGACACCGGCGAGGATGAAGAACACCCCCGAGGCAATCATGATTTTCCTCAGCCTACGTATAGTCATGTTGTCACCATCATAGCGCTGCTGCCACTGCATGAGGACAAAGGCCAATGTGCCTGCCAGAAACACCCATGAGAAAATCTCGGGATGCCACAGGAAAGCGCAACACCCTGCTCCCACTGCCATGAGAATGGCACCGACAAGCATCACTGCAGTCTGAATCCTACTGAGCTGTCTCATCCTTACCCTCCTCTGCCAATTCATCGCTGAAGACATAGATATCCTCATCTGTTGCCTTCATAAAATACCGTTCACGGGCTATCTTGCGAATGGCCTCTGGGTCACGCTCCAACTCTGACAGCCTAAGGGAATCGTGCACATATCGTGCTTCCTGCTTCTCAATCTCATCCTCAAGGTCGGAAATCTGCCGGGCATAACGGTAGCGCTGGAGCATGCTGTTCTCACCGATGACAGTGATGAGCAACGTGCCCAGAATGATGACAATCACATACTTGAACTTGCTCAAGTATTTCATTAATGTCTTTCCTAATTTCATCTACATTTCCAATTTCAAAATCCAGAGGTGCAAATTTAATGCATATTCTACGGATTTCAAAATAAATATGAGGATTTTTTTTGGTCGTTTGGGGGGTTGGTCGTTTGGTCGTTTGGGGGGTTGGGGGTTGGGGGTTAGTCGTTTGGGCGTTTCCTGGTGAGCCACCGATAGATGTCGGGGAAAATCAGGATGGGGGATGTGAAGAGGATGATGAGTGTCCAGTCGAGGGCAGTCAGGGGAGCAACTTTGAAGAAGCCGCTCGCAAAGTTGACGATGAAAATCTGCCCTAACAGGATGACAACCACCACCAGCAGGAATCCCGAACTGTAGTTTTTCTCCAAGGATTTAGGAATGAAGATAAAGTCGTGGATGTCGAGAATAAGACTCCTTCCACTACGGAAATACTTGGCATTGAAGATGTTCCAAAACTGCATCATGACGAAGACAGAGAAGAACACACCCAGTTCATAAGGACTCATGTGCTGCTTGCTCTTGGTCATGTCGGTGAAGCCGACAATGAACTCCTTGAGCATGTCTGCATTGAACAGCATGGCAACCCCCGAACCAGAGGCGGCATCAATGTCACGATGCCACAGCAACTGCCACAGGCCGAAGAGGAATACGAAGAACGCCAAACCTACAACAACAATACGGCGCAACATGCGGCGGTCGATGATATGTGCCTTCGAACTGCGCGGTTTCTTCTTCATCACCCGCTGGTCTGGCGGCAGTGCCGACAGGGCCATGGCGGCGAAGGTATCCATGATGAGGTTGACCCACAGCATTTGCGTGACGTTGAGCGGAGAGTCGAGCCCCATGAACGCACCCGTCAGCACAATGAGACAGGCACAGATATTGATGGTCATCTGGAAGAGGAGGAACCGTTGGATATTGAGATAGAGCGAGCGTCCCCAGAGGATGGCCTTATTGATGCTGGCAAAGGAGTTGTCGATGATGGTGATGTCGCTCGCCTCCTTGGCACGCGCCGTACCGTCGCCCATCGAGAGTCCTACCTGTGCCTTCTTCAGTGCCAACGCGTCGTTGGTGCCGTCGCCCGTCACCGCTACCACATGATTCATCTCCTGCAGCAGCGAGACGAGTCGTGCCTTGTCTGCAGGCCTTGCCCGAGACAACACTTTCAGTTTGGGCAACACTTCTTTCTTGAGCTGTTCATCCGTCATCGCGGCAAACTCCGCACCTGTGAGCGACTCCATGGGGTCGTTCTCACTCATGATGCCCGTCTCACGTGCCACTTCATTAGCAGTAAGGGCAACGTCGCCAGTCACCATGATGACCCTCACGCCCGCACTTCGGCAGGTATCGATAGCAGCGGGCACATCATCCCTCACCGGGTCGGCCATGCCCAAGAAACCGATGAACAATAGAGGCGTGTCCTCACCCTTGGCAACCTTCTGACAGGCAAAGCCCAAAGTGCGTCGGCCAATGCCCTGAAGGGTCTCAAGCCGTTCACGCACCTCTTCTTCGGTATGCCCTCCGGCGATACCATCGCACATGGAGAGCACTATCTCAGGAGCACCTTTCACAAATTTCCATGTCTGTCCGTCGGCCGTGTCTGTTGCCACGGTAACCATGTGCTTGGTCTCAGAAGAGAACGCCACTTGGTTGACCACGGTGCATCGCTCACGCAGCGGCTGATAGTCGATTTCCTTGCGGCGCTTGAGCCAATAGAGCAGCGACCCCTCGGTTGGGTTGCCCACAGTACGTGGCTTCCCGTTGGGACGGGTGGCGAGTTCGGCTGTTGAGTTGACGGCGATGCCCAATGCAAATAGGTCGAGGTCCACATAGATGTCGCTGTCATCAAGCACACGGAGTTTGTTCTTGGTCAGTGTACCCGTCTTATCAGTACACACCACCGTGGCGGCACCCATCGTCTCACAGGCATGGAGACGGCGCACCAGGTTATTCTCCTTCAGCATCCTGCGCATGCTCAGTGCCATACTGATGGTGACACTCATTGGAAGGCCCTCAGGCACGGCCACCACTATCAGCGCAACGGCGATGAGGATGGAATCGAGCGTGAACACAATGAAATCAAGGATGTCTGTATTGTTTTGTGCGTTGCCGTCAAAGAAGAAATAATACAGCATGCGTCCGGCAACGATGAGAGCAGCGATGATGTAACTGGCATGGGTAATCCACAGCCCCAATGTCCGAAGTTGTTTGTTAAGCGGTGTTTCCACCTGAGTTTCCTCATTGAGGTTTTTCTCGCCACGTCCTTCCTCCGTCTCCGTTCCCACAGCGGTGACCTGATAGAGGCAGTTGCCCTCGATGACGATGCTTCCACGCAACAGGAAATTCTGTGGATAAGCGGTCTGCTGGTCGACTTCACCTTCTGTTTCCGCCATCTTTCGTGTGAACATCTCACCGGTAAAGGCACTCTCATCCACACGCAACTCCTGTGAAGAGAGCACAGTTCCGTCTGCCGGCACCTCATCGCCATTCTCCAACCTGACGATATCACCCACCACCACGTCACTGCGTTTCACCTGCAGCATCTGCGGCCGGTCTTTCTTCCTGTCGGCTCCGGCGAGCCATCGCAACACCTTGACAGGTCTTTCGTCTTTCTTTTGTTTGAGCAAATCAAACTCACGGTCGGCCTTCACCTCAAAAATAAAACCAATACCTGTAGCCAGCATCAGTGCCATAAAGACTCCCGAAGGCTCCATCATCGCCTCCCAACCTCGGTCTCCAACCCATAGTATCTCGTACAACGACACACCTACGGAGAAGACGAAGACCACGAGCAACACGATAATCAGTGGGTCTTTGAACTTGCGCAGATAACCTTTCCACAGGGGTTCCTTTTCAGGCTGTGGTATGATATTGAGTCCCTGGCCTTTGGTCACCTCCGGCGACCCTTGTTCCAGGCAGATTTTTCTAATGTCTTGCTTCATTGTGGCGCAAAGGTAGTGAAAGCAGCAGACAACTCAAAATAAAAACCACCTTTTATTTTGCTTTTCACTCAGCTTTTATTAATTTTGGCCATCAAAACAAATCATCTTTTTGATAACACATTTTTTATGAAAGACAGACTGACAACGACAACACTCATCATGGTATGTCTGCTGTTTTGGGGAACTGCTTCAAGAGCCCAAGACGGATTTGACCGTTCTGCCACAGAGATTGTCAACGACATGGCGCCTGGGTGGAACTTGGGCAACACTTTCGAAGCCACGACGAGTTGGACAGGAGCCGCTCTTTGGAACAACAAGGGCGGGCTATCGTCAGAGACGGGTTGGCAAGACACCAAGACAACCCAGAAGATTATTGATTTTGTCAAAAGCCTTGGATTCAAGAGCATAAGAATACCATGTGCATGGGCATTCGGACATATCTCTGATGCGGCATCATATACTATCGATGAGAAATGGATGGCGAGAGTTAAAGAGGTGGTGGACTACTGCATCAATGACGGACTGTATGTGGTGCTTAACGACCATTGGGATGGTGGATGGATTGACGACCAAATGAAAAACTCCGACCCAGCGGTCATCGCACGCAACAAGAAAATTCTCACCACGCTGTGGACACAGATAGCCAATGCTTTCAAAGACTACGATGAGCACCTCCTCTTCGCCGGCATGAACGAACCACCGGCAGAGGACCAAGCAGCCACCAACAACCTGATACAATACAATCAAGCATTCGTTGATGCCGTGCGTGCCACCGGAGGCAACAATGCTCGGCGCGTGCTGGTGGTGCAAGGACCATCGACCAACATCGAACACACTTGCAAGTTCATGGCCAACAAGATGCCTTCTGATGTAGTGGAAGGCAAGCTTGCCGTGGAAATACACTACTATAATCCATGGCAGTTTTGGGGCATGGAGAAAGACGAGTCGTGGGGAAAAGTATTCTATTATTGGGGCAGTGGCAACCATCACAGCGGTTCTGCCCACAATGCCACATGGGGTGAAGAAAAAGACATGAAGAACCAGTTGCAGATGATGAAAACCAACTTCGTAGACAAGGGCTATCCCGTAGTGATTGGGGAATTCGGAGCCAACTGGCGCGACCTCTCAGGTCAGCCCAACGAGAGTCAGGAAAAACACAATGCCTCCATCAAAGCCCATTATCGCGAACTCCATCGGCTATGCAAGGAATTAGGCGGCATGGTGCCGATGACATGGGATACCAACTACAGGAGTCAGAACGGAACGAAGGGAAGCATGACCATTGTGAACCGTAAGGACCTGACGGTATTCGGGATTTATGCCATGGAGGGCATCAATGAGATTTATCCACGTCCTTCTGAATCGTCAGTCAATACCATAGCCCAACCTGTGAGCAACAAGGAAGTTATCCATACCCTGCAAGGCATACGCCTCAATCAAATGCCTATGACTAAGGGCATCTATATCATCAATGGCAAGAAAATAATAAGGTAATAAAACTTTCGCAAGTTGAAATGAAAAAAATCATCATCCCCCTACTCACTCTTTGCGCCATGACTATGCACGCACAGAAAATCACCTATCCCGCCACCCCCAAGGATGGCACAGTCGATGAATATTTTGGAACGAAGGTAGCCGACCCCTACCGATGGTTGGAAAACGACACCAGCGCACAGACCGCCGCATGGGTAAAGGCAGAAAATGCCGTCACCGATGCTTACCTTCAGGCCATTCCCGGCAGGTCGAAACTCCTTGAGCGCCTGCGCCAGGTGTCCAACTACGAGAAAGTGAGCGTCCCATTTTACCGGTATGGCAAATGGTATTTCTACAAGAACGACGGTCTGCAAAACCAAAGTGTGATGTATGTGACCGACGAGTTGGGCGGCACCCCGCGCGTGTTTCTCGACCCCAACTCCCTGAGCAACGACGGTACGGTAGCACTCAAAGGCGTCTATTTCTCACACAATGGCAAGTATGCCGCCTACAGCATCTCCCGCAGCGGGTCGGACTGGCAAGAGTTTTACGTTCTCGATGCCAAGACAGGCCAGTTGCTTGACGACCATGTGGAATGGGCGAAGTTCTCCGGTGCCTCATGGCATGGCGACGGATTCTATTACTCAGCCTATGACCTGCCTGAGAAGGGAAAGGAGTTCTCAAACGTCAACGAGGGTCACAAGGTTTACTACCACCGCATCGGGACTCCCCAGAGCGCCGACCAAATCATCTATATGAACCCAACAGAACCGAAACGGTTTTACAGCGTGTCGGTGAACAAGGAGGAGACGATGATGTTTCTTTTTGAGAGTGGAGCAGGCGACGGCAACAACCTGTATGTGCGCGACCTGCGCATACCCAACTCCCAGTTCATCCAGATGACATCCAATATGGACTGCACCTACTCGCCCATCGAGAACATAGGCGACAAAATATATTTGGTCACCAACGACCATGCCCCACGCTCAAAGGTGATGATGGCAGACATCCACAATCCTGGTTTCAGCCACTGGCAGGAAATTGTGGCTGAAGACAATGATGTGCTCGACAATGCCGACATCATCAACGGAAAACTGCTGCTCTGCTACAGTAAGGATGCCTCCACGCACGCCTACCTCCACCAACTCAGCGGTGAGCGCATCCGAGAGATTAAACTGCCCTCGGTGGGGTCTGCCTCGTTCAGCGGAGAGAAAGACCGTAAGGAATGTTTCTATTCCTTTAGTTCATTCACCATCCCCGGCACCATCTACCGCTACGACATCGATGCCGACAGCCACACGGTGTATGCCGCCCCCAAGGTGAATTTCAAACAAAATGACTTTGTGAGCGAACAAGTGTTCTTCAACAGCAAGGACGGCACACGCATTCCCATGTTCCTCACCTATAAAAAAGGACTGAAGCGCAACGGCAAGAACCCCGTCCTCGTCTATGGATACGGCGGTTTCAACATCGGACTGAGTCCGTCGTTCTCCGCCACGCGAATTCCCTTCCTCGAGCACGGAGGCATCTATGCCATGGTCAACCTGCGCGGTGGCAGCGAATACGGCGAGGAATGGCACCAGGCAGGCACGAAGATGAGGAAACAGAACGTATTCGATGACTTCATCGGCGCCACGGAATGGCTCATCGCACAGCGATACACCAACAGTCAGCGCGTCGCCATCCAAGGCGGTTCCAACGGCGGACTGCTCGTGGGTGCCTGCATGACGCAGCGGCCCGACCTTTTCAAGGTAGCCATTCCCCAAGTGGGTGTGATGGATATGCTGCGCTATCACCTGTTCACTATTGGTTGGAACTGGGCAAGCGACTATGGCACCAGTGCCGACAGCCGTGAGATGTTTGAATACCTGCGCGGCTACTCACCCTTGCACAACCTGCGTCCGGGCACCGCCTATCCTGCCACCCTCGTCACCACAGCCGACCACGACGACCGCGTGGTGCCCGCCCACTCCTTCAAGTTCGCCGCCACCCTGCAGGAATGCCACGTTGGTTCCAACCCCGTACTCATCCGTATCGACTCGAAGGCAGGACATGGTTCCGGCAAGCCGATGACGAAGGTTTTGGAAGAGCAGGCCGACATCTATGGCTTCATCATGCACAATTTGGGAATGAAATAGATTGAGATTTGAGATTTGAAAATTGAGATTTGAGATTTGAAAATTGAGATTTGAGATTTGAAAATTGAGATTTGAAAATTGAAAATTGAGATTTGACATATGACAGTCAAGGAGATTTTTGAGTTACGCAAGCAGGGGCGGATAGAAGAGGCATATGAGGCCATCCGCCCGATGTATGCCGTCCACAAAGGGAAATACACCACGCTCGCCATGTTCTGGACCGGCAACGACATCATGCGCAAGCGACTGACCGAGAAGCGACACACCGAGGCTAGGAAAATTTTTGAGGCATTGCTCCACGTACTCCCCAACATCGACGACAAAGACGGGAAAGCCCATGCCTCCATCATGGGCGCCGCAGTACTGATGGGAGAGACAGTTCAAGGATTCAACACCTTGAAGTTCATCAGCGATTATGCCTCAAGCCATCTCAAGGAGACCGACTGGCAGGCATTCCTGCCAGAGAAGAAGGAAGGAGAGCCAGACAACAAACGCCAGTTTCCTCTGCCTTCCAATGCCCAGCGGTTGCTCACCCAGGCTTTCCATCAACTGCGCCGACAACCCACGGTCGACAATGCCCTTGTTGTCATGCCGATGCTGCAAGAGGCATTGAGAAGACGGCCATACGACAAAAACCACCAACGCCAAATGGCTGTGGTATATGGCATCATGGGCGAACGGGAGAAAGCAGCCAACCTCTACAAGCAGATGCTCACCCGCTACCACGACAGTTGGCTCTATGCCGACCTTGCACAACTCACCGATGACCCAGGACACAAGGCCGCCTTCCTCTGCCAAGCCATCACCCATCAACGGCAGAAACAGTTCCGCTCAGGCTACCACCTACAACTGGCCCAACTGCTTGCTGACCGCGACCCTTCAAGAGCCGCTCACGAACTGCA
Organism: uncultured Prevotellaceae bacterium; assembly: GCA_902767775.1. Classification (GTDB taxonomy): domain Bacteria; phylum Bacteroidota; class Bacteroidia; order Bacteroidales; family Bacteroidaceae; genus Prevotella. The sequence goes on from CACXIP010000005.1 coordinate 25,324, forward strand.
GCAGTGCATCGCCATCAGGAAGGCAGAAGGACACCCCATCACCAAACCCATCAGCGAACTCTCCGCAAAACTGTCTTCAGCGACACCTGCTACCTTGGCGGCACAAAGCGATTTCTACCGCAGAATGGCCGAAAAATATGGCATTGGCTAAAAAAATGCCAATAAATCAAAAATGAGCACCCCAAAACAGACTATTTTTAGTATCTTTGCGTTTTGATAAGAAACAAAAAGACATAATGACAAAGAAATTTGCTTTTTTAGCCATACTGGCAGGCTTCGCCCTCACCGCCTTCGCTCAGGACGATGAGCCGCCAACCATCGACCCCATCGCCACCTTCAAAGACTCAGAAGGCAAAGAGGAAGAGAGCACAGATTTCTCAGGGTCGGCTCCCATCACCGGACATTTTCAGGCCAACCCCGAGAATGTGGGGTCATGGAATGAATACTACGAGTGGCGCTTCACCCTTGAAGGACAAGAGCAGGGAGAGCCCTACCTTATCCGTTATGAGCAAGACACCGATTACACCTTTACCCAGGCTGGTTCACACAAAATCGTATGCTACGCCATATTCACCCAGGGCAACGACACTATCGCCTACACCCAAGAATACTGGAATGACCTCGGTCCTATCCGTGTCACGGTAAGCGAGAGCAAACTCGACATGCCCAATGCCTTCTCCCCCAATGGCGACGACATCAACGACACATACAAGCCAAAGGAAGGTTGGAAGAGTCTGGTGGAGTTCAGGGCCATCATCTTCAACCGTTGGGGACAGAAGATGTATGAGTGGAACGACCCCGCCTCCGACGGATGGGACGGCACCTTCAACGGGCATCCTGTGAAAGAGGGTGTGTATTTCGTTGATGTGACAGCCAAGGGAGCGGACGGACGCAAATACCACATCAGGAAAGACGTCAACCTCCTACGCGGTTTCCGTGAGCACGGTACAACCGGAGGCGGAGGTGGGACGGAATAATTCACCGCAAGCCTTTCTTCCAACTCCATGCAGCGAGAGGACGAGAAAATCAATGTCTGGGGAGCCAGGGTCCACAATCTGAAGAACATCGATGTGGAAATCCCACGCAACAGCCTGACGGTCATCACTGGACTGTCGGGCTCAGGTAAGTCATCCCTTGCCTTCGACACCATCTATGCTGAGGGACAGCGCCGATACATCGAGACATTCTCCGCATATGCCCGCAACTTTCTCGGCGGACTGGAGCGTCCCGATGTGGACAAAATCACGGGTCTGAGTCCAGTCATCAGCATTGAGCAGAAGACCACCAACAAAAACCCACGCTCCACCGTGGGCACCACCACCGAGATTTACGACTTCCTCCGCCTGCTCTACGCCCGCGCCGGTACGGCATACAGTTACCACACTGGCGAGGAGATGGTGAAATACACCGAAGAGAAGGTGCAGCAGATGATTCTCGACCGCTATGACGGGCATCCCATCTACATCCTCGCCCCATTGGTCAGACAGCGCAAGGGACACTATCGCGAACTCTTTGAGAGCATGCGCCGCAAGGGTTACCTATATGTCCGCATCGACGGCGAGATAGTTGAACTCATCCGGGGCATGAAGGTAGACCGTTACAAAAACCACAATATCGAGGTAATCATCGACAAACTTCGCGTACAGAACAAGGATGACGAGCGGCTCCACCGCAGTGTGAGCACCGCGATGCGCCAAGGCGACGGTGTGGTGATGATTCTCGACAAGGACGACGGAAGCCTGCGCAGTTTCTCCAAACGGCTGATGTGCCCCACCACCGGCATCTCATACGCCGACCCCGCACCCAACCGTTTCTCATTCAACTCCCCTGAGGGAGCCTGCCCACACTGCAAGGGTTTAGGCTACATCAATGAGATTGACCTCGACAAGGTGATGCCCGACAAGCGTATGTCCATCGCTGAGGGTGCCATCACCCCGTTGGGAAAATACCGCAACCAGATGATTTTCTGGCAGATTGATGCCATCCTTCAGAAATATGACTGCACGATAAAGACTCCTGTGAAGGATATCCCCAACGACGCTCTCAGGGAAATCCTTTATGGTTCACTCTCCTCCGTTAGGGTAGCCAAGGAACTGGTGCACACCTCCAGCGACTATTTCACCAACTACGACGGTGTCATCAAATATCTCCGTCAGGTGATGGACAACGACGACAGCGCAAGCGGTCAGAAATGGGCCGACCAGTTTCTGGCGGTCTGCCAGTGCCCGGAGTGCAAGGGACAGCGTCTCAACCGTGAGTCGCTCTCTTTCCGCATATGGGACAAGAACATCTCCGAGGCCTCCCACCTCGACATCAGCCAATTGCGTGAGTGGCTCGATGAGGCAGAGCAACACCTAGGCAGCAAAGAGAGCAAAATCGCAGCTGAGATTCTCAAGGAAATACGCACCCGCATCGACTTCCTCCTCGACGTGGGACTCGACTATCTGTCGCTCGACAGGCAGTCGGCATCGCTCTCCGGAGGCGAGAGCCAGCGCATACGCCTCGCCACACAAATTGGTTCACAACTGGTCAACGTCCTTTACATCCTCGACGAGCCAAGTATCGGACTTCATCAGCGCGACAATGCCAAACTCATCAGCAGCCTGAAGCAACTGCGTGACATCGGCAATACCGTTATCGTCGTGGAGCACGACAAGGACATGATGCTCGCCTCCGACTATATTGTCGACATCGGTCCCAAGGCAGGGCGCAAGGGTGGTGAGGTGGTCTATCAAGGCACCGTCGGCGATATGCTCAGTCATCCCACCATCACCAGCGAGTATCTCAGCGGTGTGCGCCAGATACCCATCCCCGAGAAGCGGCGCCCCAGCAGCGGCAAGAGCATCTGGATACATGGGGCACGCGGCAACAATCTCCGCGGCATCGACGTGGAGTTTCCTTTAGGACAGTTGATTGTGGTGACGGGCGTGAGCGGTTCGGGGAAGTCCACCCTTGTCAACGAGACTCTTCAACCCATCCTATCGCAGCATTTCTACCGTTCATTGAAACGTCCCATGCCCTACGACAGCATCGAGGGACTGAATCTTGTCGACAAGGTGGTCAACGTCGACCAATCGCCCATCGGACGCACACCACGGTCGAACCCCGCCACCTACACAGGAGTGTTCAGCGACATTCGTTCTCTGTTCGTCAATCTCCCCGAAGCCAAGATACGAGGTTACAAGCCAGGACGCTTCTCCTTCAATGTTAAAGGTGGGCGATGCGAGAACTGCGGCGGCAATGGCTACCGTACCATTGAGATGAATTTCCTGCCCGATGTGATGGTGCCCTGCGAGGTGTGCCACGGCAAGCGTTACAACCGTGAGACACTGGAGGTGAGATTCAAGGGAAAATCGATTGCCGACATCCTTGACATGACCATCAACCAAGCGGTGGAGTTTTTTGAGAACGTGCCAGCCATCCTACACAAAATCAAAACCATCCAGGACGTGGGATTAGGGTATATCAAACTTGGACAGCCCTCCACCACCCTATCAGGCGGCGAAAGCCAACGCGTGAAACTTGCCACCGAACTGTCGAAGCGCGACACGGGAAAGACGCTGTATATCCTCGACGAGCCAACCACCGGTCTGCATTTTGAGGATATCCGCATTCTGATGGATGTGCTTCAGCGGTTGGTGAGCCGCGGCAATACCGTCATCGTCATTGAGCACAATCTTGATGTCATCAAACTGGCAGACCACATCATCGACATGGGACCCGACGGCGGCCGTGGCGGTGGACTTGTTGTCGCCACCGGCACCCCCGAGGAAGTGGCACAAGGCGGCAAAGGCTATACCGCTCAGTTCCTACGCCGTGAACTGGATGTGAAATAATAGAAAATGACGGCGACTGCCGCGATGAAGACATAAACCAACCACAGTTGTATACGGTTGATGTTGATATCGTCGATGTGCGAACCCGGCAGGTCGGACACCCACCCCACCATTTTTGTCTGGCATTCCACCACCATTGCAAGCAGCTTTGCCACGTAGGGCAACACAGGCGGCACGAGTGCAGACATCAGCATCGCTGCAGTGAGATAGAGCACCGCCGTCGCCAATGGGATGACAATGAAGTTGGTGAGAAGGAAATAGACTGAGAAACGCCCGAAATAATATGCTGTGAGCGGTGCTGCGCCCAATTGCGCGCAGCACGACACCACCACCATCGCCCATATCCATTTCACCACGCGATGCGAGAGAAGATACTCCTGCGACACCAGTCCATAGACCGGTTTGTAGCACACCAAGATGGCGAGTACCGCCATCACCGACATCTCGAAGCCCACGTCATAAAGCGACAGCGGATTGACGATGAGCATGATGATGACCGTGAGGGCCAATGCATTGAGCGACATGCGGCGACGGTGAATCAGTCCGACCAACGAGAAAATGGTAATCATCACCGAGGCACGCACCACCGAGGGTGACAGTCCGGTAAACAAGGCATATGCCCAAATGCCGCCGATGATGAGCACCTCGCGCAGCACACCGAGCCGCCGCCATCCCACCAACAATGAGAGGAGCACATAGATGATGCTCAGATGCAACCCAGACAGGGCCAGCACATGCGAGGCTCCCGAGATGGAATAGATGTCGCGCAAGTCGTTGGTGAGTCGCGAACGGTCGCCCAACGCCATTGCCACCGCCACCGCCATATCGTCATCGTCAAGTCCGAGACTGAGGTACTTGCGGAGGGTGGACTCCCTAAACTGCATGGCGACAAGAATGGTGCGGTCGAGATATGAGAGGGGTTGCAAACTGACACTTGCCTTCCGCCAGCCACGGGGAAGGATGAGCGTGGTGGCAGTAAAGCCATGACAACGAAGGTAAAGCGGATAGTTGAAATGTGAGGGATAATACTGAGTAGGCTGCTGCCATTCGGAGGTGACCACCAGTCCGTCGCCCACATTTATTTTTTTATAATTCCCCGTCAGCGTGTCCCTGAGCAACGATGCCTTTATCTTGTGCCCGTGGTGCGGTCCTCCCACCACCCACAGGTCCATCCTCATCACCTTGCCACGCTCCTGCGGCTGACTCGCCACCACTGCCTTATAGGTCACATCACCCACGGGCAATGGCTGATTGGCCTTCCCCATCTGTCGGGCAACAAGTGTGGCACCCAGCAGAAATGATGCCACACAGAGCATCGCCCCCTGCCAAAGGTCATAGCGGTGCAGGAGCAATACGCCCACCACCGACGCCACCATCATGCCAAGCCACATCCACGGCATCACAGAAGCAGACACCTCATACCCCACGCATACGCCCAGTGCCAAGCACACTGCGATGCGGAGCAAGGGAAAGAGCTGTAGGGTGCCGTTGGTTCTCATTCAAAGGACTGTTTTTGAGTTTTGATATTTCAAAGGTAATACAATTATGTGAACTTTCAAAAAATATTTGGTCAGTTCGCGCAATAATTGTATCTTTGGCTTCTTGTAAACGCAAATCAAAAATGAGAACTACAATTCTATCACTGTTGTGCATGCTCTGCAGCATCACACTGCAAGCCGAAGACCATAGCCGTCTGTATCAGAACCTACCCGTCGGAGTGGCGCAGCCAGCTGTCGCCAACATCCCCGCACTCACCGTGTCACTCACTGACTTCGGCGCCGTCGGCGATGGGATCACGGACTGCACTGAAGCCTTCGCCAAAGCCATCAGCCATCTCAACAAACAAGGTGGCGGGCATCTCAACGTCCCAGCGGGCATATACCTCACCGGACCCATAAAGATGAAAAGCCTCATCGACCTGCATGTAGAGAGAGGAGCCATCATCCTGTTCTCCCCCGACAAGCAGAGATATGTGAATAATAATGGAGACCAAAAGGCTGGCTCACGCGCCACGCCGCCACTGACAGCCAGCAAATGCCATGACATCAGCATTACTGGCGAGGGTATCATCGACGGCAATGGCGAATGGTGGCGGGCAGTCAAGCACAGCAAGGTAAGCGACACGGAATGGAAAGTGTTCTTGTCGATGGGCGGTACTCAGGCCGACAACGGTCAACTGTGGTATCCACACAAGTTGAAGCATTTTGCCGACATCGCCGAAACACCGGAAGCACAGGAGCGTATGCGCCCCCACCTCATCCGGATGACCGACTGCGAGCGCGTCCTCATCAAAGGAGTGACCGTGCAAAATGCACCGAAGTTCCATATCGTACCCCAGCGATGCAAGGATGTCATCATCGACGGAGTCACCGTCCGCTGTCCTTGGAACGCACAAAATGGTGACGGCATCGACCTCATGCAATGCCAGCGGGTGCTCGTCACCGCCTGTACCCTCGATGTGGGCGACGACGGCATCTGCCTTAAAGGCGGTGTGGGTGTTGAAGGGGTAAAATATGGTCCCTGCGCCGACATTCTCATCACCGGCAACACAGTATTTCATGCCCATGGTGGATTTGTCATTGGTTCGGAGTTCTCTGGCGGCATGCACCGCATCGTGGTAAGCGACTGCACCTTTTCGGGCACCGACACGGGTCTGCGCTTCAAAAGCGGTCCGGGCCGTGGCGGAAAGACCAGCGACATCCACATCAGCGACATCAGAATGAGCGACATCAAAGACCAGGCCATCGTCTTTGAGACTTCGTATGCCGACCGTCCGGCAGGCAGCAAGGCCACAGACAAGGCTGCGAACCAAGAGCCAGAAGAATTTATCCCTGAGTTCTGCGACATCCACATCAGCCATGTCACTTGCCGCGACACCCGCATCGGCATTGCCGCCAAAGGCACCTTGGATATGATTCATGATATCCGCATCGACGACAGCATCATCTTCTACACCAGCAAGGAGAAAAACATCGACCATCCCGACATGGTCAAGACCAACAATGTGAAGTTGCTCAGTTATTAATTCCACTTCTCTGTTCCACCCGTCTGACTTGTCCGACTTGTCTGACCTGTCCGACCTGTCCGACCTCAAATGGCAAAAAAAATGTCATTTCATTGGCTAATTCTCAAAATATGAGTAATTTTGCAAAATTGAACGAAAAAGAAGGATGTTGGTTGAGCGAATGCAAAACCAGATTAAAGAAAAAATTATGGACTGGAAGAATCCGTTGAGAAGTGCTGTCTGCACCGAAGGTCGGAAGATGGCAGGAGCCCGTGCCCTTTGGGTAGCGGCAGGTATGAAACATGAGCAGTTTGGCAAACCCATCATCGCCGTGGTCAATTCCTTTACCCAGTTCGTGCCGGGTCATACCCATCTGCACGAGATTGGACAAATCGTCAAGAGGGAGATTGAGGCACTGGGATGCTATGCCGCTGAGTTCAATACCATCGCCATCGACGACGGCATCGCCATGGGGCACGACGGCATGCTCTATTCGCTGCCCTCGCGCGACATCATCGCAGACTCCGTGGAATATATGGTCAACGCCCATAAGGCAGATGCCATGGTGTGCATTTCCAACTGCGACAAGGTGACGCCAGGCGTGCTGATGGCAGCCATGCGCCTCAATATCCCCGCCGTCTTCGTGAGCGGCGGACCGATGGAGGCAGGACGCTGGCGCGGCGAGAACGCCGACCTCATCACCGCCATGGTGAAAGGTGCCGACCCCACCATGACCGACGAAGAAATCAGAGAAATAGAACATTGCGCCTGCCCCGGTTGCGGCAGTTGTTCCGGCATGTTCACCGCCAACTCGATGAACTCGCTCACCGAGGCCATCGGACTGTCGTTGCCCGGCAACGGCACCATAGTAGCCACCCATGCCAACCGCGTCCGTCTCTTCGAGGATGCAGCTCACCTCATTGTGGAGAATGCCTACAAATACTACCGTGACGGTGACGAGAGCGTGCTCCCGCGCAGCATCGCCACCCGCGATGCGTTCCTTAACGCCATGACGCTCGACATCGCCATGGGCGGGTCTACCAATACCGTTCTCCACCTGCTTGCCGTAGCACAGGAGGCAGGTGCCGACTTCTGTATGCGCGACATAGACGAATTGAGCCGGAAGGTGCCCTGCCTCTGCAAGCTCTCTCCCAACACGCAGAAATACAGCGTGCAGGAGTGCGGACGCGCTGGCGGCATCCTCGGCATCATGCACGAATTGGACAAGGGCGGACTCATCTGCCGCGACACCTTGAGGGTGGACGGACTGACCGCCGGCGACGCCATGGACAAATACAACATTGCTGATGCCGCTGACACTGACAGCATGGACTATGAGGCCATCCGCATCTACTCCAGCGCCCCAGGTGGAAAATTCTCCATCAAGATGGGTTCACAGGACAGCAAATGGGAGTCGTTTGACACCGACCGCGCCAACGGGTGCATCCGCGACATCGAACATGCCTATACCAAGGACGGCGGACTCGCTGTGCTCTTCGGCAATATCGCCCAGGACGGGTGTGTGGTGAAGACGGCGGGTGTCGACGAGTCACTCTGGCATTTCCGCGGACCAGCAAAGGTATTTGACTCCCAAGAGACCGCCTGCGACGGCATACTCGGCGGACAGGTGAAGAGCGGCGACTGTGTCGTCATCACCCACGAGGGTCCCAAAGGCGGACCGGGCATGCAGGAGATGCTTTATCCCACTTCATATATCAAGAGCATGCACCTTGGAAAAGAGTGCGCCCTCATCACCGACGGCAGGTTCTCGGGCGGCACGTCTGGACTGAGCATCGGACATATCTCACCGGAAGCTGCCTCTGGCGGCAACATCGGCAAGATAGTCGATGGCGACATCATCGAAATCGACATCCCCACGCGCTCCATCAATGTGCTGCTCAGTGACGACGAACTGGCAGCAAGGCCCCAGCGGCCGCTGACCCGCCAGCGCGTAGTGAGCAAGGCACTGAAGGCATACGCACAGAGCGTCACCTCTGCCGACAAGGGAGGCGTAAGAATTATTGAAGATTGATTTGAACAAATAATGAAAGAAATCATCACAGGAGCAGAGGCCCTGATGAGGGCATTGTGTGACGAGGGTGTGAAAACCATCTTCGGTTACCCCGGAGGTGCCATCATGCCCGTCTACGACGCTCTCTATGACTATACGAGAGGCGAGAAAAAAGCCTTCAACCATATCCTGGTGCGCCATGAGCAGAGTGCGGCACATGCTGCCGAGGGTTATGCGCGCGTCAGCGGTGAGGTGGGTGTATGCCTCGTCACCAGCGGACCAGGTGCCACCAACACATTAACAGGAGTGGCTGATGCCATGATGGACTCCACCCCTATCGTGGTCATTGCAGGACAGGTGGGAGTGGCGGCTCTGGGCACTGATGCCTTCCAGGAGGTTGACCTCGTGGGTGTGGCACAACCCATCTCCAAATGGAGTTATCAAATCCGCCGTCCCGAGGACATCGCCTGGGCGGTCAGCAGGGCATTCTTCATCGCCCGCACCGGCAGACCAGGTCCAGTGGTGCTCGACTTCCCCAAAAATGCGCAGGTGTCCACCACGGAATGGCAATCGTGCCGTGTCGATTTCGTGCGCAGTTATGTGCCCTATCCAAAAGTGGACGAAACCTGTTTGAAAGAGGCTGCCGAACTCATCAACAATGCAAAACAACCGCTTGCCCTGGTGGGTCAGGGTGTGGAACTGGGTGGTGCGCAGGCCGAACTGAAGGCGTTTTTGGAGAAGGGTGACATCCCTGCCGGACGCACCATGCTCGGACTCTCCGCCCTCCCCTCCGACCATCCGCTCAACGTAGGCATGCTGGGCATGCACGGCAACCTGGCTCCCAATGTCAAGGAGCAGGAGTGCGACGTGCTCATCGCCATCGGCATGAGATTCAGCGACCGTGTCACTGGGCGTACCGACACCTATGCCCGACAAGCCAAAGTCATCCACTTGGATATCGACAAGTCGGAAATCAACAAGAACGTGCATGTGGACGTCCCCATTGTGGGCGACTGCAAGGTGACGCTGCCAGCCCTCACACAACTGCTCCGCAAAGGCGACCACCTCGAGTGGAAAGAGAGTTTCCTGCCGCTCATGGAGCGTGAGCACAATCAAGTGGTCATACCTGCCATACACCCCACCAGCGGACCGCTGCTTATGGGAGAGGTGGTCAATGCCGTTGCAGAGGCCACCAAGGGCGAGGCGGTGCTCGTCACCGATGTGGGACAGAACCAGATGTTCGCCTGCCGCTATTTCAAATACCGCAGAAACCGTTCCGTTGTAAGCAGCGGCGGACTGGGTACGATGGGCTTCGGCATGCCTGCCGCCATAGGAGCCACCTTTGGAGCACCCGACCGCACCACCTGTGTGTTTATGGGCGACGGTGGTTTGCAAATGAGCATTCAGGAACTGGGCACCATCATGGAGCAGCAAGCACCTGTCAAGATGATACTGCTCAACAACAACTACCTGGGCAATGTGCGTCAGTGGCAGGATATGTTCTTCGAGCGGAGGAAGTCATTCACAAGGATGCTCAATCCCGACTACGCGCAAATCAGCGCAGCCTACCGCATCGGTTACCGCAAGGTGACCGACCGCGCAGACCTTGCTGAGGCAATCAACGAGATGCTCTCCACAAAAGGTCCGTTCCTGCTTGAGTGCATGATTCGCGAGGAGGACAACGTGCTTCCTATGACACCACCGGGAAAGAGTGTTGACGAGATGATGCTCAGCATCGAGTTGTAAGGTTGGGGAAAACATAAGACAAAGAAAAATGGAAAAGACATTCTATACCTTGTTGGTTTATTCGGAGAACATCGCCGGTATCCTCAACCAGATTACAGCGGTGTTCACCCGCAGACAGGTGAACATTGAGAGCCTCAATGTGTCGGCATCCAGCATCGGAGGGGTGCATAAGTACACCATCACCGCATGGAGCACTCCCGACCAAATTGAGAAAATCACCAAGCAGATAGAGAAGAAAATCGATGTGGTGAAGGCGAAGTTCTATACCGACGACCAACTCTTCATCCGTGAGACAGGACTCTACAAACTGTCTACGCCGCTGGTCATCAACAACCCCGAGATATCGCGCATCATCCGACGCTACGATGCCCAAATCACTGAGGTCAACCCCACCTATGTGGCGGTGATGAAGAGCGGAATCACCGAGGACATCGTCTCGATGTTCAGGGTGCTCAATGAGTACGGCTGTGTGCTGCAGTACACCCGCAGCGGGCGCATCGCCATCACAAGGAGTACAGAGGAGGAGGTAAGTGCCTTCCTCGAGCAACAGGAAAAAGACTACAACAATGGAAAAGGATAAGGTAGGATGCTATGAGTTCATGGCAGAACCCTTCCACTGCGACTTCTCACAGCGGCTGTTCATGGGGCATTTGGGCAACCATCTGCTCAATGCAGCCGACTTCCACTCGCAGCACAGGGGATTTGGCATGTCTTTCCTCAACACCATCGACCGCACATGGGTGCTCTCCAGACTCACCATAGAGATGGAGACCATGCCGCCCATGTACGCTCGCTTTCATGTGGAGACATGGGTGGAGAGTGCCAAGCGGTTTTTCACCAACCGCAATTTCTGTGTCAAGGATGTGGAGACCGGACAGGTGTATGGATATGGTCGCTCCGTCTGGGCGATGATTGACACCAAAACACGGCAGCCGGCCAACTTGTTGGAAATCAACAATGGTGCCATCGCCGATTATGTGGAGCAGGAAAAGATTTGCCCCATCGCCAAGGGTTCAAGGGTGAACGTAGGACAGGACGCACCACTCGTAGCCGAGACGGTGATGCGCTACAACGACATCGACATCAATGGTCATGTCAACAGTGTCAAGTATATCGAGCATGTGCTCGACCTCTTCGACCTCTCCTGGTATCAGACACACCGGTTGCACCGCATTGAGATAGCATACGTCGCAGAAGCGCACAGCGGAGACATCATGAGATTTTACAGGGTGATGAGTGACGACGGACTGACCTTCCACATCCGCATGACGAAAAAGTCTCCGGATTCCGAAGAGGAAATTGAAATCTGCAGATGTCTGACGGTTTTTGCAAATGAATAATAACAATTATTGCCGTTTTGCTTTTAATTTGCAATTTTGATGCCGAGAGCAATCCAAAATCAAAAAAAATGATTTTTTGTTTTGTATTGCTCTCGGCTTTCACTACCTTTGCACTCAGTTTTTTAGAGATTACATTATTTTAATAACAAATAATTATGGCTGAAATGAATTTCGGTGGCGTACTTGAGACAGTGGTCACCAGCAAAGAGTTCTCTTTGGAGAAAGCACGTGAGGTATTGAAGAATGAGACCATCGCCGTCATCGGCTATGGCATCCAGGGTCCGGGTCAGGCATGCAACCTGCGCGACAACGGTTTCAACGTCATCGTAGGACAGCGTGAGGGCAAGACCTATGAGAAGGCTGTCGCCGACGGATGGGTACCGGGCAAGACTCTCTTCTCCATTGAGGAGGCTGCCGAGAAAGGCACCATCGTATGTATGCTGCTCTCCGATGCCGGACAGATACAGGTATGGCCCCGCATCAAGCCCTATCTCACTCCGGGCAAGGCACTCTACTACTCACACGGATTCGCCATCAACTGGAACGACCGCACGGGTGTCGTACCGCCAGAGGATGTGGATGTCATCCTGGTTGCCCCAAAGGGTTCGGGTACATCACTCCGCACCATGTTCCTTGAGGGCCGCGGACTCAACTGCTCATATGCCGTCTATCAGGATGCCACTGGCAAGGCTGAGGAGCGCACCATCGCCTTCGGTATCGGTATTGGCGCCGGCTATCTCTTCAAGACTACTTTCGAGCGTGAGGCCACTTCCGACCTCACCGGTGAGCGTGGTTCGCTGATGGGTGCCATCGAGGGACTTCTCGAGGCACAGTATGAGGTGCTCCGCGAGCATGGACACTCACCCTCAGAGGCATTCAACGAGACCGTTGAGGAACTCACCCAAAGCCTTGGCCCGCTCTTCGGACAGAAAGGTATGGACTGGATGTATGCCAACTGCTCCACCACCGCACAGCGTGGCGCACTCGACTGGGCACCGCGTTTCCGCGAGGCCATCAAACCCGTGATGGAGTGGCTCTATCTCTCAGTGCAGACTGGCAAGGAGGCACAGATTTCCATCGATGCCAACTCGAAGGCAGACTACCGCGCCGGACTGGAGAAAGAACTCGAGGCAATGCGCAACAAAGAAATGTGGCGCGCCGGTGAGACAGTACGCAAACTTCGCCCAGAGAACAACTAAACAATGAGGAGCCTCCAAGTGAGGCTCTTTTTTTATTGAAAAAGTTGGACGGTCACCCATTTTTGTTTAAATTTGTGCCGTGATCACCATTCTCGGACCCACAGCATGTGGAAAAACACAACTCGCGGCGGCTCTCGCGGCAGACATCGGTGCTGAAATCATCAGTGCCGACAGTAGGCAGGTATACCGACGAATGGACATCGGTACAGGAAAGGACCTTGCCGACTATGTGGTGAATGGGAAACACATCCCCTACCACCTGGTCGACATCTGCGAGCCAGGAACACGATACAACCTGTTTGAGTATCAGCAAGACTTCCTTGATGCCTACCGCGACATCACAGGCAGAGGAGTCACACCCATCCTCTGCGGAGGGACAGGACTCTACATCGAAGCAGTACTGGGAAGCTATCAGTTGTCGCCTGTTCCCCAGAACGATGCGCTCCGCGAACAATTGGCAGACAAGTCGCTTGACGAACTGACTGAGATACTGACCGACCTGAAGCAACGCAACCACTCCAACATGCACAACCGCTCGGATGTGGACACAGCACAGCGCGCCATACGGGCGATAGAGATAGAGGAATACAATCTACGCACACCTGTGGCAGACCGGCCCTTCCCTGAAATCAACTCCCTTATCATCGGAGTGAGCATCGAGCGTGAGGAGCGCCGGAAACGCATCACGGCAAGGTTGCGCCAGCGCCTCGACGAGGGCATGGTGGATGAGGTAAAGTCACTCCTCAGCAGCGGCATCAATGCCGACGACCTCATCTATTATGGACTGGAATACAAATATGTCACCGAATATGCCGTAGGACGCATCACCTACGAGGAGATGTTCCGCCAACTGGAGATTGCCATCCATCAGTTCGCCAAGCGGCAGATGACATGGTTCAGAGGAATGGAGCGACGGGGGTTCAACATACATTGGATAGATGCCATGCTCCCCCTCAGCGACAAAGTGGAAGCCATCAAACAATACTGCAAAGAAATACAGTCATGAATGCCAACGAATCCAAATGGGGCATCGTCTTCTGCCCGAAAAGCGGTGCCTTCCGTCCACACAAAAAGTGGGAGAAAGTAGAGAAATGCCTGCGTGAGCGGGGCATTGAGTACGACCATGTGCAGAGCGAGAACTCAGGGAGTGTAGACCGCTTGGTCAGGATGATGATCAACAACGGCTACAAGACATTGGTCATCGTGGGAGGAGACTCCGCGCTCAACGAGGCAGTCAACTGCCTGATGCAATTTCCCGCCGAGGTGCGCGACACGGTATCGCTTGGCGTCATCCCCAATGGACTGATGAACGACTTCGCCCATTTCTGGGGCATCGATGAGGATGATGTGGACGTCTGTGTGGATGTCATCTCACAACACAGGGTGAGGCGCATCGACCTCGGATGCATCCGTTATACCAACGAGAAGAAGGAAAAGTGCCACCGCTATTTCTTCAACTGTCTCAGCATCGGTTTGGTGGCATCGGTCATCCGGCAGCGCAGACGGGCTTGCGCATCGTTTGGATGGCGCAAACTGTCGTTCATTCCTTCCTCGCTGCTGATGATTTTCCAACGGCTGGAGTATAAGATGAAACTGCGCATCGATACCGAGGTCATCGACAGAAAGGTGATGACCGTATGCATCGGCAACTGCCAGGGCTATGGCTTCACACCATCGGCAGTGCCCTACAACGGACTGCTCGACGTGTCGGTGGTCTATCATCCAGAGGTCGTGCAACTCATCGAGGGTCTCTACCTGCTCTACAGCGGCAAGATTCTCAACCACCGCAGTGTGCATCCCTTCCGCACACGTGAGGTGTGCGTGGAGAAGGCTGAGCGGGCCCTCGTCGGCATCGACGGTCGCGTGATGAACACACCCGTAGGTCCCTTCAAGGTGGGAGTGGAACAAGAGGTGGTGAATTTCATTATTCCTTAATTCTTTTGAGATTTGAGGTTTAAGCTTCGCTTGATTGTCGGCTGCACCTCGGCATTCTGAAAGCAAGCTTTCGACTGCACTCGGTTTGCACGACAATTGAGATTTGAGATTTGAGATTTTTCAACACCTCAATAATACCCGTTCTCCAGAGAAAAACGACTGATTAATTCTAAAAAAGGGGCGAATCTCATCATTTTGAGGTTGCAAATGAATTTTTGAGTACGAATATTTGCCGCTATGGGTAAAATTTGTTACCTTTGAGGCAAATTGCAGCAAGGCCCTCTTTGGGGGTGTGCTGCAGCAAACATTTTTTTTAAATCTGATACGTTTTAATACCTTAATAGAACAGCTATGAGTTATCTACGATTAGAAAAAGCGCTGATGACGAACCTGCAGGAATCATTGCCCCGTGAGCTGTTGCGGACCAACCGCTCCGGTGCTTACTCTTGCTCCACCATTGTCGACTGCAACACGCGCAAGTATCACGGACTGCTCGTGGTCCCCATCCCCGAACTGGATGATGAGAACCATGTGCTGCTGTCCTCACTCGACGTGACAGTCATACAGCATGGAGCTGAGTTCAACCTGGGGCTCCACAAATATCAGGGCAACAACTACAGTCCCAAGGGACACAAGTACATCCGTGAGTTCGACTGCGACAAGGTTCCCACCACACTCTACAGGGTGGGTGGTGTCTTGCTCAAGAAAGAAGTCGTTTTCCAGCATTATGAAGACCGTATCCTCATCCGTTATACGCTGGAGGATGCGCATTCCGAGACCACCTTGCGCTTCAGGCCGTTCCTCGCCTTCAGAAGCGTCAGGGCATTCACACATGAGAACTATACCGCAAGCCGTGACTACACTCCGGTCGACAACGGTATCAAGACCTGCATGTATGCCGGCTATCCCGACCTCTACATGCAGTTCAGCAAGAAAAATGAGTTCATCTTCCAGCCCGACTGGTACAGGGGCATTGAGTACCCCAAAGAGCAGGAGCGCGGATACGCCTCCAATGAGGACCTCTATGTGCCGGGCTATTTCGAGATGAAGATCAAGAAAGGCGAGAGCATTGTCTTCTCTGGTTCTACCTCAAAAATCCGCACTTCAACACTGAAGAAACTCTTCCAGAGTGAGGTGGACGAGCGCAACCCACGCGACAATTTCTTCCACTGTCTCGTCAATGCCGCACATCAATTCCACAAGCGTCTGCCCAACGACGAACGCTACCTCCTCGCAGGTTACCCATGGTTTAAATGCCGTGCCCGCGACACGTTCATCTCCCTGCCGGGACTTACCCTTGGCATCGAGGAGCAGGACTACTTCGAACTGGTGATGAAGACCGCAGAGCGCGAACTGCGAGAGTTCATGGAGGGCAAGCCTTTCACCGGGCATATCTATGAGATGGAACAGCCCGACGTGCCCCTCTGGGCGATATGGGCTGTACAACAATATGCCAAGGAGTGCGGACGCCCCAAATGCTACAAGATGTATGGCAAACTCATCAACGACATCATCGATTACATCATCGGTGGCGGTCATCCCAACCTCTTCCTCGAGGAGAACGGACTCCTCCGTACGGAAGGTCGCGAGAAGGCTGTGACATGGATGAACTCCACCGCTAACGGAAGGCCTGTCGTGCCCCGTACAGGCTATATCGTGGAGTTCAACGCACTGTGGTACAACGCCCTGCGCTTCGCGGCATCACTCGCCACGGAAAACGGACAGCAGGAAAGAGCTGACGACCTGATGAAGCGTGCCGAACTCTGCAAGGAATCGTTTGTCAACACCTTCCTCAATGAGTATGGCTATCTCTATGACTATGTTGATGGCAACATGATGGACTGGAGCGTGCGCCCCAACATGATTTTCCCGGTTGCATTCGACTACTCGCCACTGTCACAGGAACAGAAGAAGAGCGTGCTCGACGTTTGCACACGCGAGTTGCTCACTCCCAAGGGACTGCGCTCACTCTCTCCGAAGAGCGGAGGCTACAACCCGATGTATGTCGGTCCGCAGACACAGCGCGACTACGCCTACCATCAGGGCACCGCATGGCCATGGCTCGGCGGTTTCTACATGGAGGCATGCCTCAAGCTGTACAAGCTCACTCGACTGAGTTTCCTCGAGCGTCAGATGGTGGGATACGAGGAGGAGATGGATTACCACTGCCTCGGCACCATCAGCGAACTCTTCGACGGCAACCCGCCGTTCCTCGGAAGAGGCGCCATGTCGTTCGCCATGAACGTGGCGGAAATCCTGCGCGCACTCAACATGCTCGAATCATACAAATATAATAAATAAGGAGGAGACGATATATGAAAGTTTTAATGTTTGGATGGGAGTATCCTCCTCATGTGTTTGGTGGACTTGCCACCGCAAATTATGGCATCTCCGAGGGACTGCACGCACAGGGCGACATCGACATCACCCTCTGCCTGCCCAAACCCTTCGGCGATGAGGACACCTCAGCATGTAAAATCGTAGGCATGTGTGCCGTACCTATCGCCTACCGCGATGTGGACTACGACTATGTGAAGGGACGCATCGGCAACATCATGGACCCTGACTACTATTTCCGTCTCCGCGACCATATCTATGCCGACTTCAACTACATGCACGTCAACGACCTTGGATGCATGGAGTTCGCTGGGGGATATCCCAAGAACCTCCATGAGGAAATCAACAACTACTCCGTTATCGCAGGTGTTGTGGCCCGCACCGAGGAGTTTGACATCATACACGCTCACGACTGGCTCACCTATCCAGCAGGAATCCATGCCAAGAGTGTCAGTGGAAAACCACTGTGCATCCACGTGCATGCCACCGACTTCGACCGCAGCCGCGGAAAGGTGAACCCCACCGTCTACTCCATCGAGAAAGATGGTATGGACAATGCCGACTGCATCATGTGTGTGTCGGAACTCACACGGCAGACTGTCATCAACCACTACCATCAGGACCCGCGCAAGTGCTTTACCGTACACAATGCCGTATATCCGCTCAAGCAGGAACTGCAGGATATTCCACGGCCCGACCATACAGGCAAGGATAAGGTGGTGACCTTCCTCGGACGCATCACCATGCAGAAGGGACCGGAGTATTTCGTCGAAGCTGCCACCATGGTGTTGCACCGCACACGCAACGTGCGCTTCTGTATGGCTGGTTCAGGCGACATGATGGATGCGATGATACAGCTCGCTGCAGAGCGGGGCATCGCCGACAGGTTCCACTTCCCGGGATTCATGCGCGGAAAACAAGTGTATGAGTGCCTCAAGGATTCCGATGTCTATGTCATGCCATCCGTGAGTGAGCCATTCGGCATCTCACCCCTCGAGGCCATGCAGTGCGGCACACCGTCCATCATCTCATGGCAGAGTGGCTGCGCCGAGATTCTGCACAACTGCATCAAGGTCGATTACTGGGACATCCACGCACTCGCTGATGCCATCTACTCCATCTGCCACAACGACAGCCTCTTCCACTACCTCCAGGACGAGGGCAAGCGTGAGGTTGACCAGATTACCTGGGAGAAAGTGGGAGCATGGATCAAGGAATTGTATATCCGAACCCTTAATAAGTAACTTTAAACACACGAGATAATGAAAACAATTTGCTTATATTTTGAGATTCATCAGATTGTCCATCTCAAACGCTACCGTTTCTTCGATATCGGTACCGACCATTACTACTATGATGACTATGAGAACGAGCGCTCCATCACCGATATCGCCAACCGTTCTTATATGCCGGCGCTGAGTGCGCTCGAGGAAATGATTGCACAGCACGGCGACTACTTCAAAGTGGCGTTCTCGCTCTCCGGCACAGGCATCGAGCAACTTGAGTTCCATGCCCCGCAGGTGCTTGCCAAGCTGCAGAAACTTAATGAGACGGGATGCGTGGAATTCCTTGCAGAGCCCTATTCCCACGGTCTGGCTGCCCTCGCCAACGAGGCTTCGTTTGAGCGAGACGTGAAGAAACAGTGCGTCAAAATCAAGGAATATTTCGGCCAAGAACCGAAAGTGCTGCGCAACTCATCGCTCATCTACAGCGACGACATCGGCGGACAGGCTGCCGCCATGGGCTTCAAGGGCATGCTCACCGAGGGTGCCCGCCACGTGCTCGGATGGAAGTCACCGCACTATGTCTACAACTGCGCCATCGCTCCCAACCTGAAGTTGCTGCTCCGCGACGTAGTCCTGAGTGACGACATCTCGCTGCGTTTCAGCAACAGCGACTGGGAGGGTTATCCACTGTTTGCCGACAACTATGTGAAACGCATCTCCGAATTCCCCGAGGAGGAGCAGGTCATCAACATCTTCATGGAACTTTCCGCACTGGGCATCGCACAGCCGCTGTCGTCAAACATCCTCGAATTCCTCAAGGCTATCCCCGCCTGTGCCAAGGAGAAGGGCATCACCTTCTCGACACCGACCGAGATCTGCATGAAGATGAAGAGCGTGGGCAACCTCGATGTGCCCGACACCCTCTCCTGGGTGGACGAGGAGCGCGACGTGAGCTGCTGGTTGGGCAACCCGATGCAGCGTGAGGCATTCAACAAGCTCTACAGCATCGCCGACCGCCTGCGCATCGCCGACGACCCGCGCCTGCTGCAGGACTGGGACTATCTCCAGGCTTCCAACAACTTCCGCTTCATGACCACCAAGCCATCGAATGTGGGACTCGACCGAGGCATCTACACCACACCGTTTGATGCGTTCACCAACTATATGAACATCCTTGGCGACTTCATCAACCGTGTCAATGCGCTCTATCCTGATACCATCGAGAACGATGAGTTGGATGCCCTCCTCACCACCATCAAGAACCAAGGCGAGGAGATTGAGAAAAAGGGCAAGGAAATCACCCGTCTGCAGGCAAAGATTGATAAGATGCAGAAAGAGGAGGACAAGCTGAAAGCCAAACTCGAGAAGGCTACCGGTGAGGCTCCTGCCAAGAAACCTAAGGCAGCAGCACCTAAGAAGCCCAAGGCTCCCGCAAAGAAAAAAGAGGAATAAACCTTTCTAAACTAATAGAGAGACGGATGCAAAATCCGTCTCTCTGTTTTTTACACGTTTCCATTCACCGTCCTGACTTGAGGCAAAAGTTCCATTTCCATTCTGGGTTTGCAGTATGTTCCTATCATGTGGTGGTATAGCCATGTAGGATTCAACAGACCTTTTTGTATGGTCTTTCTTATTTGCGGTGCTGATTTTGGTTGTATGTGTGGTTTTTCATCATGTCGTGGAGAAGAAGGCTAAATGGCTGTTGGGCAACAAATAGCGTGAGATAAAAAATGTTCTTTTTCCTTGACGGTTTTTTGGGAACATTCAGAAAAATTGATTAATTTTGTGAGCGTTATACCTACTTAAAAAATCATTTAACATTCTAATCATGGAGAAAATCTACCTTAAGACCTTGCTGGTAGCAGCCGGACTGGCTTCTGCTGTGCAACTGATGGCTGTTGACGTTCCATTCGCAAAGGAGCCTGTCGATGGCAAGACCTACATCCTGGTAAGCCGGTCCAATCCCCAGCGGTTTTGGAACCGCACTGGATGGGACGGTGCCGTGTATCTACAGCCATTCAGCAATTTCAATCCTGCCAACGCCATCACTGCACATCAGCAGTCTGACGGAACATGGACTTTCACGACCGACGTGACCACTGAAGAGAAAGATGAAGAGGGGACAGTAATCAACACCTACACCACCACATATTACATGTCGGTCCCCAGCGGCACCGACAACCTGAATATCAACCAGTACAATCCTGCTTCCTGGATCGTGGAAGAGAGCAACAAGGCCGGCTACTACCTGCTCAAGGCCGGCGAGGGTCAGGAAAATGAATACACCATCGGTGGATACCTGCACCTGAATGCCGGCAACGAGTATCTCGTAATCAGTGAGCCCAACTTCGGCGGCCAATGGTACCCCGACTACTATGGTGGCGTGGTAAGGGACGAGAACGGCGACCCCATCTTAGACAATGGTTTTGTCATCCCGCTCGACCCCGTGTCGCGCTACTGGGCCTTCGTCGAGGTCGACGACGTGACCAACTACAATGCCAAGGTTCCGCTCTATACCCTGTTGCTCGACCTGGAGGACAACTACCTGACAATCGAAGGTTATGCCGAAGGATTCAGGAAGGCATATGATGCCGCCCTCACCTATTACAATAAAGACGAATGCACCGATGAGGACATGGCTGCCGCCAAAGCCATCATCGACTCCAAGAAAGCCCTCTACGACGAGATTCTTAAGGCCGAGGAACTACTGGGCGAGTCATCCGACGCCGTCCTCTCTACAGCCATCGCTGCCGCCAAGAAAGCGTTTGACGAGCAGTACGCCGTAGAAGACATGGAAACTGCCATCCAGGCGCTGAAGGAAGCCGAGAAAGCTTTCGCCATGCAGGGCACTGACTATACCGCCTTAGGCACGAATATGAGCTTTGAGGACCTGTCGGCCCAGGGAGATCAACAGTCGTCCAGCGTCGCTAATCCTCCTGCCGGATGGAATGTCTTTGTCAAGGGCAAGCAGGTGACGACCGCTGCTGAGGTGCACAGTGCCGGTATTGCCAACTGGCATGGTGTGAACGACGATGCCGAGGGAGAGGCCATGGACGGCGAGTATGCTTTCGGTCTGTGGACCAGTTCCGTACCCGAGTACGAGATCTCCCAGGTTATCACCGGCCTGGAGAACGGCACCTACATCATCTCTGCCGGCCTGATGGTCGGTGCCAACGGCAGCGGCTCCCGCATGACCACTCAACGCATCTTCGGCAACCTCAACTCCAAGTACTTTGCCAATGCAGGAGACTACAACCTCGACCTGCTCGACAAGAGCGAGGTATTTGACTTCCAAGGCCTGATCGAACCGGTCACTGACCGCGAGCTGCAGCCCATCAGCGTCAGAGCCTTCGTCTTCGACGGCACATTGACCTTCGGACTGCGCACCAACGGGCTCTTCACTGCTGCCATGCGCGAAGCTCCCAACAATGCCGGTGGTGACGGTTGGTTCAAGGTTGACAACTTCCGCATCACGAAAGTAGGCTACAACGAAAACGATGCACTGGCGGTCTACAACTATTTCGTCAACCTCTTCAAAGACTATTCTTCCTACAAGATGCAGAAGAGCATCAGCGAACAGCTGAAAGCCCTCACCATCAGCGGCATTGGTGCTGGCAGTCCACAACAGGACATCATCAACGCCATCGTGAGTCTGAGAGACATTTTCGACGACGTACAGCAGTCAATCGCTCTCTATAGTGAGCTGAAAGAGACCATGGAGAAAGCCGCCAGCGCCCTCATCGAGTATGAGTATAGCGCCAGCGTCGATGACTTCAGCGACTTGTATATGGAAGCAGAGGATATGTATTACAAGGCAGAGTCCGGAGATGTAGAGGTCAAGGAGATGATAGCCAAACTTGAAGCCGGCATCGAGGAACTGAAGGCCTCTGCTATCACCATTGGCGACATAACCCACCTCCTCAAGAACCCCAGTTTCGAAGACCTCAGCGCACAGTACAATACAGTGAGCGACGGTGCCGTTCCCGCTCCTGCCGGTTGGACACTGCTTGTCAACGGTGAGCCTGCCGAGACCGTCAGCGGCGGCTGGTGCGCCATCAACCACGGCGACAACATCAATGTCCAGTTGGAAGATGGCAGCATCATCGACCACCAATACACCGACGGCGAGCACCTGTGGGGCATCTGGAACTCCAACATGCCCGAGGTAGAGCTGAGCCAGACCCTGAAGCACATGCCTCCAGGTACCTATACATTGACTGCCGACGTAATGATCCAGTTCAACTGGGCTGGTGACAACACCACCACACAGCGCATCTTCGGCAACAATGCTGTTCAGATGTGGGGCACCGAGGACAAGTACGAGATCAACCTGCCCGAGGACGCTAAGAACGCCTCTCAGCTCACCTATGCCGGTTATGTATGCGCCCAAGGCCTGACAGGGCTGGCCAACAGTGACCTACTGCACCCCATGAAGGTGGTCTTTGCTGTGGGTGAAGACGGCATTGCCAAGATAGGTTTCCGCACCAACGGCATCAATTCAGAAGGCAAGAAATTCAGTGAGGGTGGACTCAACGGCCAGGGCTGGTTTAAGGTCGATAACTTCCGTCTGAGCTACGACAGTGATGATCCATCTCTGGGTATCAACACCATCAGCCAGCACGGCACTACCGACACCCGTTTCTACAGCCTCGACGGCCGCCTGCTCAACGCTCCTCAGCACGGCATCAACATCATGAGGGTAACCGACAAGAACGGTAAGGTGAAGACCTATAAGATCTTAGTGAAGTAAACACGCTATAGAGTAGTTAAGCCAAATGACAATTGGCTTATTACTTGAATTTCCGAGCCATTAACCCTATACATTTTGGGGTTAATGGCTTAACTTTTCCAGCGAAGCTGTGCTGTTTCATCACCTTTTCTTCTTTTTTATGTGATAATTCATTTTTCCTGACTTCGGGAATCTGTTAAAAAAACTGACATTTCAAAAATCACCTATTGATTTTCAGCCAGTTGCAAGCATTTGCAGGGTGATTTGGGTGACGCAAGGAGGATTACTGCTACCTTTGCACCATGTTTGTACGGAAGAAGAAGAACAGGTCAATGGAGCAATTTAAAAAGGATTTGAAAGATTATATCGATTGGTACAATAATACTAGAATAAAAATGAAGTTAAAAGGAATAAGCCCGGCAAAATACCGAGCTCAATACTTAGAGAGTAAATAACGTGTTTAACGTCTAACTTTTTGGGGGCACTTCATTTTGACACACCCCCTTTTTACACGTTTCCATTCACCGTGGCTTCATTGTTTGCAGCAATGGAGCATAGACCATCACATGCTGATGACCGCATTCCATCCACCTCCGGGAGCAAGGTGTATCTTGAGGGGCTCAGTGGGGTTGATGGTTGTTGTCTGGTGCCGGTAGTCGGTGCCGTCGCGGTCGGCGTTCACACCGTCATAGAACAGTTCAGCCTGAATGGTTTGAGATGTCTTGAACAATGGCGAGAGATTGATTTTCAAATCACATGGATTCCAATTGTTCATAGCAGCGACATACCATTTGTTTCCCTTTCGCTTGGCAATGACGGCATACTCGCCGAGTTTTCCGTCAAGGGGCACCACCTCATCAAACACTGTCGGTATTTGGGCGATATAGTCGGTGGTCTCCTGCTCCTTGATGTATTTTGAAGGAGAGTCGGCCAGCATCTGCAATGGGGCATTGAAGATGGTGTACATCGCCACCTGATGGGCACGGGTGCCCTGGCTCATCGGATGGTTGTTGTTGCCAAAGAAACAGTCGCGCGTGGCATTGACCATCGCACCAGGAGTATAGTCGAGCGGACCGACGAGCATGCGCAGGTAAGGGATAAGCACATCATAGCGGGGTTGGTCGTGCACTGGACCATTGCCATCGCGAGGTTCCCATTTCGAGTTTTCCAAGCCTTTCACTCCCTCGAAATTGAGAACATTGGGATAGGCATACTGCAGTCCGTTGGGACGGAAACCATGATAGTCCACCACCAAGTGGTTGCGGGCAGCACAGTCGGCTATCTGCCATGCCGACTTCATCACTGCCTGGTCGTCACGGTCGAAGAAGTCTACCTTGAATCCTGCTACGCCCAGGTCGGCATAGTGCTTGTAGTCAGCCTCCATGTTGCGGATGCTGTTGCGCCAACTCGACCACAGGATGATACGCACACCGCGCTCCTTGGCGTATGGCAACAGCACGCTGAGGTCAATCTCAGGATTCAGTTTCTCGGTGAGCGATTCCTCCGAACTCCATCCCTCGTCGATGATGATATATTCCAAATGGTTGCGGGAGGCGAAGTCGATGTAGTATTTATAGGTGTCGGTGTTCATGCCGGCACGGAAGTCCACACCCGTTAGGTTGGTGTTGTTCCACCAGTCCCATGCCACCTTGCCGGGACGTATCCATGAGGTGTCCTTGAGCTGACATGTGGGGGAATAGCGTGCGGCAATATCACCTTTCAGCAACCGACAGTCCTCTTTCACAACGGCAATCACGCGCCAGGGCATCATCGTCTGCTCATTGATGGCAGCAATATAATTGGCGCGCTCGGTGGGCAGCAGGTTGAGTCGGGCGTGGCCCGCCACAATTTCCTTGGTGACCACAGGGGCAAAAGCAGCCTTCAGACTATGCGTTCCATTCTTGACAAGAAACATACCTGGATAATCTACAGCGCAGGCATCGAAGACCACCGCCAACTGTCCGTCGGGCAGACGCACGGCAAGGGGATTGATGGCCAGTGAGTCGGTAAACATCTGCGACAGCCGTTGCTCATCATAGTAACTCTCAAAGGAGAAGGTGTAGCGCTCACCGCCACGATTGTCGTTGACGTAAGGCACAAAGGCAGGGAAGTCGCCTGCGAAGTTCCATTCCGATATCTCCTCCGTCACGTTGATGGTTTTGCGCTTGTTGAGGCTGATGCGATAGGCTGCCGTCTCATTGTCGACACGGAATTCCACAGAGAACTCCTTGTTGCGCATGATGGCAGTTCGGAAAGGACCGGGCATCATGCGGTTGGAGATGTAACTTGGTTGGGTAGATTTAGTTGATGACGTCATTGACTTCAGCGGACCGTTGAGTCCGATTTCAGACTCAGCAAGGACAGGTGTTCCACTGTGCGACACCTCCCAGGTCAGCCGTTGCTTACCGCCATGAATGAGAACTTTCATCTGCCCATCGGGCGAAGTCAGTGTGACGTCATTGGCCCAAGACATGCCGACTATGGTCAGCAGGAAAAAAGTGATGACACTCTTGAGATGATGCCTCAAAGGAAAAGATACCAACAAACGAATCATATGGCTTAACTTTTTATCTTCAAATCTTCTAAACTCCTATACTCCTAAACTCCTATCTAACCACCACTTTTCTATGTCCAACAATATAGATGCCGGGAGTGAGTGACTTTACAGCATTGTCGCTGGCGTGGCGTATGAGAAGCCGTCCGTCGAGGGAATAGACATCATTGCCTCCAGGGATGGCAAAAGTTTGCTCATGGATGCCCAGCGTGCCACTGTAAAGGCTGAGGTTGGCGACAATCTGCGCATCCTTGGCCACAAAAGCGGCTTTGCCTGTGACAGGAACTGCGAGACTGATGCTGTGAGTGACAGAGACACCACCAGAACGAGAGGGCAGCACATAATCGGTGGCAGAATAAGTATTGGTGCCAAACTGTCCGATATAGGCGGTGCTGTTGTCATCGTTGCTGTAGCCAGTCACATCCACCTTGGTGATGGTGATGCCGTCGGGGATGTTGATGGTATACGTGGTGTTGCGTGAGTATTTGATACCTTTGATACCACAACTTGACCCTTCGGCATATCCCTTGCCGCTGGCGGAGATGCTGAAGCCGTTGGTGAAGGTCCAGTCACCGTTGGAGGTGGCAGGAGAGATGTCATAGACATTAGCCTCACCACCGCCTTCGATGCTGCTGATGCCGCCACTTGGCACGCCACCCTCATTCTGTGCCGTTGTGATATCGGCAACGAGCGAGTTGAGGTAGATTTCCAAGTTGGTATAGCCATCAGCCCCCACCTTGGCACCGTCACCTCCGTCGTTGGGGTTGAGGCCATGGGCACTCTCCCACTCGTCGGGCATGCCGTCGCCATCGGTGTCGGTAGGTGCTGCGGTGCTGTTGAGCACTGGCCATGCGCTCCAGTCATCACCCGCATCGGCAGGCTTCAGGTCTTGCTGAGAGTCGATGATGCCCTTGTGGTTGCCTGCTCCGGTATAGGTGGCCAGTCCGTTTCGGGTTTCGTCAACAATATAAGTGTCGTAGGTATCGCGGCTCAGCGAGGCTCCAGCATAGGCAAGCACCTTCTCATAGGCATCCTCTGCCGTGTGGGTGGTGGTGAGGATATGGTCCATGGGGGCAGTGAGACGTATGGAGTCCTTCACCTCCTGATTGTACAACCCATCGTTGTTGTCGGCATTGATTTGGTTGTAGACACCGAAGTTCCAGTTGTTGTTGGTCACATCGCTGTATTTGGGGTTGACATTGCCCTCAACGAAATACTTTCCCCAGATATGGAGAGTCGGGGCGTAGTCCTTGTAACTCTCCACATAGGAAGTGGTACGGATGTTGGGGGCGGCTATACGCTTTTGCTTGGTGGTGCCGATTTGTGCGGTACCGGGACCAGGTTTGTAGTAATTGTTGACGATATTCACCGTCATCGCCTCACCACCGTAGCAGCCGTTGCCACAATAGTTGTAGAACACGTTGTTGCGCATATCCATGCGCTCGTCGAGTTGTGTGGTGTAGCGTGGACCCAGACGGGGCACACGGCTCTCATGGTGAGCCATCAGGTTGTGATGATAGGAGGCACCGCTGCCACCCCAGTTGCCGCCGTAGCCATGACTGCCCTTGGAGTGTCCGGCATCCTGCAGACTCTGCGAGACGATGCACCACTGCACGGTGATGTCCTTGTTGCCGCAGAAGGAGAGGCACTCGTCGATGCTCCAACTCACGGAGCAATGGTCAATCATGATATCGGAGTGGTCGAGTCCGCCCAAAGCGTCCCACCCATCAGCTCCGTTGACCTTCACATTGTTGTTTCCCAATCGGAAACGCATGTAGCGGATGATGATGTTGTTAGAACCTACAGACATAGGATAGTCGGCCACGCAGATGCCGTCGCCAGGGGCTGTCTGTCCGGCGATGGTGACATTGCCCTTGCTGATGCTCAGCGCACTTTTCAGATGGATGGTGCCCGACACATCGAAGACGATGGTCCTGGTGCCGCTCTGGCCGACCGCCCAACGCAGCGAACCCGTTCCGCTGTCGTTGAGGTTGGTCACATGAAACACCTTGCCTCCGCGCCCACCGGTGACGTAGCGCCCGAAGCCCTCCGCCCCGGGGAAGGCAGGTGTCTTCTCCTGAGCGTTCAAGGGAAGAGTAAGCAACAACGTTGCTGCCAAGAACAATACTTTTGTAGCAATTCTCATGTGTAGTGAAATGGAAATTGATAAAGACTGTTTTCTTTATAACTCAAGCACGCATCCTTTCGATGGATGCGTGCTTGAGAACGTCCTGCTTACGCAGGGTAAGGGTTAATACCAACGTGGGTCGCCCGGCATGGGGTTGTTGCCGCCAAGCTCTTTTGTCACGATTTGGAAGTTGCTGGAGGCAGCATCCTTGAAGGTAGCGGCAGTGCTCGATGACAGTGTGGTGCCAGGGAATGCGGCCTTGGGTGATGGGTCTTCCTCAGAAATGGGTTGCCACAACAGGTCGCTGGTGAAATAGAGCTCATCACACTCTGGCTGCAGGTCACCGCTCCAACCAGTGATACCGGTGGTGGCCAACTCCTCCTTGTTGCGCCCAGCCATACCAATGAGGCAGTTCTTGAAGGTGAACTTGTCCTTGAATGTTGCCCAGTTGCTCGACTTAAAGTCAAAGAATGGCTTGGCATCAGCTACTGTATAGACGAAGGTACAGTTCTCCACTACCAAAGAGTTGGGCTGCAAGCCTTTGGTGCCTACACAGATTTTCTCTGCGTTGGAAATGGTGGAGTTGGTAATCTTGATATTCTGAATATCGGCTTTTGCGTTGTCGGCATTGGTGATGCCGTAACCGCTGATAGAGTCGATGATACAGTTGTCAATAATCACATTCTGGATGGAGGCAGCTGTCTGGATACGGCAGATACCACGCTTGTACTTGATGCTGCAGTTGGTGAACTTCAAGGTACCGAGGTTGCCCTCCGATTGGTTGAAGTTGAACACATAGGTGGCACCATAGTGGTTGTCGGTGCGGGGCTTGCTCTCCGTGTCGGTGAAGGCCACCTTGTCGAACACCACGCCACCAACAGTAGAACTGCCGGCAACACGGAAGTTACCCTCCACGCCCAACTGTGCCTCACCTGCGAGGCTCAGGCCGGTAACGAAGGTGATGGTTCCGGTAGTGGCGGGAAGTTCTATCGTTGAGATGCGGTAGCGGGTGCCACCCTCAAGCACGATGGTGAGGTCCTTGTCCTGATACTCATTCTTGATGAGTGAGTCGAGGGTGTTGGCGTATGCTGAACCTGAACCCACAGAGAACCATTTCCATGCCTTGTCGGCATCGAGGCCGCGAAGGTCGACCACCTCGCCGTTGAAATTCTCAGAGGCGACGGTACTGAAGCGTTTCTTGCCCTTGTAGTCGTCACCTGCGTAAGCCTCCACACGGTAACTGGTCTTCGGACTGAGTCCATAGACCACCTTCTGTGCGGCGGCATTGTCCTCATCGGTGAGCGCCACCTCTGCCACCACTTGGTCATCGCTGTCCTGGATGATGCGCAGACGGCTGTAGACCACACCCGGAGTCCAGCGCACACGTGCGGCAATGTCGATGATGTCGGTTGCCTGCAGGGTGGCGAGGCTGGTAGGATAGTCGAGTGATGTGGTAGTCAGTGTGAATGCCTTCGACTGCAAGTTGGTCGTGGTATTGGTAGCAATGAGGCTCACGTTGTACTCCTTATCATATTGCAGGTCGTTGAAGCGATAGAAAGTGGTGTCGGTCGTCGCCTCACGGGTGTCGGTGCCGTCATTGGCCTCAATCCTCACCACATACTGGTTGGCGTTCTTGTAGTTGTCCCAGTTGATAATCATGTAGGCTTTGTTGTCTTCGTCCAGTCCGTGAGTGATGTTGTCGCTCTCGTTGATGACCGGGCGGAAGAGGCTGTCCATGCCTGGCAAATCGTCTTCACTGCAACTGGCAACGAAACTCACACCCATGGCAACAGCCATGAGGAGCAGCATCGATTTAAATATCTTTTTCATATGGCTTGGTCGGTATTAATAGTTTTCTTTGACGATGTTGGCCACCACGTAGTTGATACCCTCACCAGTTTCATTGGCAAGGATGCCATAACCGTCGTTGTTGAGCACGGCGCTGGCATTGATGGTGGTCACGCTGATGGGCAGCAGGAACGGCACGTTCTTGTCGCTCTTGGTCAGGGCGCCATTGGCATAACCGCGGTAGAGGCGTGTAGCGTAGTCGCTGGCCTGGTAGGAGTCCTTGCGGGTGACACCCGACTCTGCACCGCTCTCTACGTTGAACTCAACAGATGCTGGTGCTGTGCCAAGCACATACTTGGTGGCACCAGTAGCGGGATCCTTGGTCTTGGTGCATGAGGTGTATTCGGTACCGTTATAAGTATAGGTCGACACACGCTTGATGAGTTGGGTTCCCCAACGGCTGCGGTAGGTGGATGTACCCACCACTTCCTGATACATCCAGCCGTCAGCCTCCATGGTAGCGTCATCAACGGCAGGACGGTATTTGGGACTGTACCACTGCAGGTCGGCCTTGGTATGGGTACTGCCCACACGTTTCCACCACAGTTTGTCGGCATACTTCACGTAGTCGGCAGCTTCGGGGAAGGCAGCCTGCACCTCTGGCAGGGCAAGCAGGTCCTCATAGGTGGAGATACCCCAGCAGAGCATGGTGCGCATGGCCTGCTCTATCTTCTGTCCGTAGATGTTCCAGCGGATGAGGTCGAAGCGTCGGAGACCCTCGCCACCAAACTCCCATGCGCGCTCGTCAACGATGGCGTTGAAGAAGGCTTCCTTGGTGTTGAGGCCAGCCACATAGTTGGTCACATCCTCTGTGAAGGTGGGACTGTTGCGGAAGGCGCGGGCACGCACTATTGTGAGCGCATCCTTTGCCAGTGCGGTCGGGCCGTTGAGTTCGTTCTCTGCTTCAGCAAGCATCAGCAGCACGTCGGAGTAGCGCATCAGCGGATAGTTGATGCCGGTACCCTTGGATGAAGAAGAACCTAAGTTTTTGGTGGCAAGGAAACGGTCCCATTTGCCGATGCCCATACCTGTTCCCTCTGTAGGATAGACGATGTCGCTCTGATGCTGCCATTTACCGCAGGTCACGTCGCGGCGCTGGTCATAGTCGCCGAAAGAGAGGTAGTATGAAGGGGTAAGACCCACCTGATTGGTGGTAGTACCATTGGAGCTGCTGCCATTGGTGACACCGATGCTCCATCCCACATCACCGCCTTTTGACTCAACAAAAGCCACCTCATAGAGAATCTCAGCATTGTTCTCTATCATATAGGAATTCTCGTTGGCAAACGGAGTGTTGAAGTCAGGATAGAGTGCGCGAGGCTTCATCTGGATGAGTTTTTGGCAGTAGTCTTTCGCCATCTGCACATACTCATTGTGTGTGCGTGCGGTGACTGTTGCGCCACTGAGGTTGGTATAGGTGACAGCCAGTCTTTCGTCGCCCAGGTCGAGATAATCGTCAGCACGTTTCATCTGGTTGTCGAAAGTCTTGGCATAGCCAGCACGGAACAAGGCGAGACGGGCAATCATACCAATGGCGAAGTCGCGGTTCATACGCTCTATGCCACCTGTGTTGTTGTCTGAGAATTTCATGCCCGGTTCGATGTCGACAAGCTCCTGAAGGATGCGGCTGTATACAACAAACTTGTCCTCACGGGGCTTGTCCAGGTCACCACCCCATCTTGAAGATGTCTCATACAAAGGCACGTCGCCCCAGAAGCCGCACATGAGGTAGTAGCGGTAGGCCTTGATACATACAGCCTCACCTTTCATCTGCTGCATCTCAGCCGATGAACTGATGCTGCTGTTGTTGATACCCTCTATCACCTGGTTGGCACGGTCGATGGCCTGCAGGTTGTGGTTCCACATATTGGTCATGTCGTTGAAGCCGGTGATGGCTGATGACTGGAGAGACCAAACGGCACGGCGGTCGCTGCTCGGCACACCAGCACTCGGCGCGCTGGCCTCCACGTCGGTGTTCTGCATATAGACACCACACATACGGGAAGTATAGGAGTCCTGACCGAACAGATTGTAGGCTCCGTATAGGGCCTTCAGCGTGTTCTCCTCATTGGAAAAGACGGTTTGGTCGTCTTTCTCCGAGGGGGAAACTACGTCGAGCATGTCGCTGCATGAGGTAAGCACAAGGAAACCCATGGCGGCGAATGCAATATATTTTTTGCTCAGTTTCATAATCTTTATTGTTCTTAAATCCTTTGCTTTTTTCTTACAATGACACGTTCACACCGAAGGTGAAGGCACGGCTCTTGGGATAAGAGGAGTAGTCGATACCCGGAGTCAGACCTGAGTAACTGCTGTTGCGCACATATGAGCTTACCTCGGGGTCGAAGCCTGAGTAGTTGGTGATGCAGAACAGGTTGGTGCCGGTCACATAGACACGGAAGCGCTCCACACCGATTTTCTTGGTAAGTGTGGTTGGAAGTGTGTAACCCAAGGTCACACTCTGCAGACGCAGGAAGGAGGCATCCTCAATGGCCCATTCGGTAGGCATGACGACTGCGCTGCCGAATGAATAGGGGCTCCAGTATTCCTTAGCAGGCTGACCGTTGCCACCTTCGTTGAAGAAGGCGAGGTCTTCCAGACTGGTGAGCAGTGTGCCGGTCTCGGGGTTCATGTAGGAGTAGCTGTTGGCCTGACGCATGAAGTTGAGCATGTTGGGATAGGTACCCGAACGGTATTGCTGTGAGGCCGCAATCTTATTGGCGTTGTAGATGTCGTTGCCAACGGTAAAGGTGAAGTTGGCTGAGAAATCGAAGTCATAAAGCGTACCGCTCAGGCCGAAACCACCAGAGAAGCTGGGGTTGGTATCGCCGATGACCGTGATATCGTAGGTATCGACCACACCATCGGGAGTTCCGTTCGGACCGCTGATATCCTGCAGTTTGATGGTGCCCGGACGAGTGCCGATAGCGCCGCCATACAGTGAGCAGGTGGGAACGCCGCTTTTCAGCACATAGGTGTTGGTGGCAGCATCATAACTCTCGAAATCAGAAGCGGTATAGTAACCTGCGTTCTTCCAACCATAGATAAGACCGATGGGTTGTCCTTTCTTGACGATATAGTCCTGTTGGTTCTTGTTGTCAGTGCCAGCCCAACCGGAGGGGAAGGTCATCTCAGTCAGTTCGTCGGTCACCTTCTCTACGTTGGACTTGTCGAAACCGATATTGAAGTTGGCATTCAGACTATAGTTTTTCTTCTGGAGCAGTACAGCATTGAGGTTCAGCTCAAAACCCTTATTGCTGGTCTCGGCGCAATTCTCCCACACCTGAGTATAACCAGCGGCAGCGATGTCATGCCTGATGAGCAGGTCGGTGGTGTTGTTCCAATAGTATTCCAAACTACCGCTGAGCCGCTCGTGGAAGAGTCCGAAATCGAGACCGATGTTACGGGTGGTGCGTTTCTCCCAGGTGATGTTGGGGTTGGCAAGCACGGACGAAGCGGAAAGGTCTGAATTGGAGACCTCACCCACGCCGTAGCGCTTGCTGCCTTGGTCGGCAAGGTACATCTGGAGGAAGGTGGTGTTACCAATCCTGTCGTTACCCACCTTTCCGTAAGAGAGACGGAGTTTCAGGTTGGACAGCCATTTCTTGCTGCTCTCCATGAAGGGTTCCTCAATGATTCGCCAGGAGGCTGCTGCTGCGGGGAAGAAGCCCCACTGATGTCCGTGTCCGAACTGCGAGCTGCCGTCCTCACGGAAAGTAAGGGTGAGCAGATAACGGTCCATGAAGTCATAGTTGAGACGGCCGAAGACAGAGAACTTTCGCTGGTCAGCGGCGATATAACTCTTGTTCTCCATATACGCATTGCCTGGTGAGGAGAAGTCGGCAAATACGTCGTCGGGCATGAGCGCCTTGCTGTAGTGCGTGCCATACATATAGTTGTAGTCACTCAGCGTATTGCGATACTCCTGTCCAACCATCACATTGAAACGATGTACTTTGTTGACTTTCTTGTCGTAGTTGAGGTAAACACTCTCACGGATGCTCCTGACATTGGTCTTCGTCCAGTCAGCCAAAGGAAGACCGCCTACGTAGGAAGCATTGTTGGTTGTGTGTCCCCACCAGTTCTTCGTCTCATTGAACTGGTACTCATAACCACCTTCGACATGGGCTTTCAGTTCCTTGATGATGGTCCAGTCGAGGGCAGCGTTGAAACCGTATTTGCGGTTGTTGCGCTTGCGCCAGTAGCGCTTGGCCTGCTCGGCAAGTGTCATCTGGCTGTTCTGCCACTCCTCATACTCATCATCACTCATTTTCGAGAAATCGGGGGTGATGAACTCCGACAGACCCTTTGTGGCTACAGAGGTGAGGGCCTGGGTCGTACGAATCTTGTAGTTGTCACCCTGGGTACCCTGTCCATTGACGACCTGGTCGCTTACGCTTGCCTTCAAAGTGAACTTTAAGTTCTTGCTGATGTCATGATTGAGTTTGAGCATGAAAGCGTAGCGGCTGAAGTCGTTGTCAGGCATCAGACCACCATTGTAGTCATAGGTGCCGGAGAGGGCGAACTTTGTCTTGTCGGTACCACCTGTGAGGCTCACGTTGTGGCTCTGCGAAAGAACATTGGCTCCAAACATATCGTCCTGCCAGTCGATGGCTTTCACACTCTTGTAGAGATAGAGGTCGTCGTAAACGCCAAATTGCTTGTAGAAAGAATTGAGGTTGCCTGTGCCGCGGATAAGGGCATACTCATAATTCGACATCACATAGTCGTAGGTATCCATCGTGTCAAGTCGCTTGGAGACCGTCTTGGTCTGCAGGAAGCCATTGTAGGCGACCTGAGTCTTTCCGCCCTTGGCATTCTTGGTGGTGATAAGCACCACACCGTTGGCACCTTCCGAACCATAGATAGCGGTTGACGAGGCGTCTTTCAGCACGGTGATGTCCTCGATGTCGTTGGGAGAGATGTCGCTGATGCTCTTGGTTTGGAAACCGTCGACCACATAAAGCGGGTTGTTGTCGCCGGTGATAGAGCTACTTCCACGTACTCGGATAAGAACGTCGGCATCAGGCGAACCGTCGGTGGTCATGACACGCACACCGGCCATCTTACCTGTCAGTGCCTCACTCACGTTGGGCACAGGCACTTTCACCAGGTCCTGACCTTTGACAGTGGATACCGAACCCGTGAGGTCTTTCTTGCGGGCGGTACCGTAACCGATGACCACCACGTCGTTGAGGGTAGAGGCCTCATCCTCCATGACAAGTGGATAGTTGTCCTTGCCATCGAGCGTCACTGTCAGCGTCTTCATGCCGATGTAACTGATCGTGAGGGTCTTGCCTTTCACATTCTGCAAGGTGAAGTTGCCGTCAAGGTCGGTCACCACACCATTCTGTGTTCCTGTCTCCATGACAGTTGCGCCGATAATGGGTTCTCCGCTTGAGTCGGTCACTGTACCCTTGACTGTCTGCGCCGATATGTTGCCCACCAACATGGCAAAGGCAAACAATAGCACCAATCTAAAGATTTTCAATTTACCAGACATAGATATTATTTTAGGTTGATTAAGAAATAATCAGTAGGATTCGTTTTGGTATAGTTTGTCTACTAAGTAGGTTATTATTCTGCAAAGATAAGTAAAAATCCTTAATTTAACGAAATAAAATGAGATATTTAACTAAAAAGGCAGATTTCACGAGGAAATCTGCCTTTTGGATTTGTCTTCCGGATAACCGGAGAGGGAAAATTAGAACAAGCGGGCTGAACCTGTGCGGGCTTCATTGTCGGAGCCTTCGCCGCCAGTACCTTGCTCCCGACTTCGGGAATGTATTGAAAATCCATTTTTTATAATTTTTATTGATTTTCAATTAGTTATAGGACTTGATAGAGTAATTTGGGTGACGCAAAGAGATTTTTGCTATCTTAGCCCCATGTTTGTTCGTAAGAAGAAGGACTGGTCTGATACCATCAGTGTGGTGGTTGTGAATAAGAAGTATGGTCCACATTCTTGTTTCGAAGATGTGTTTTTTTAAAGAGGATGACGTCGCCAAGCTCAAGCTCAAGAATCCTTGTCAAATATTCAAGTCACACATTAGGTAGTTCAGCATCGAAAAACGCCGTTTCGCCACGTTTCTTCTTTTGTACAATAAGGCAAGGTCGTATCTTTACACTCAAAAAGTGAAGAGACGACATGAAAAAGTTCATATTATTATTGATTGCTGTATTGTTGTTGGCAGGCTGCCGACAACAAGAGGCAGAAGACACAGCCCCTGCTGATTTCGAGACAATGACGGTAACGAAGTCAGACTTGGTGTTGGAGCAAAGTTATCCGGCATCCATCGAGGGACGTCAAAGCGTCAAAATCATCCCACGTGTGGAAGGTTATCTGCGTGAGGTCAGGGTGAAGGAAGGCCAGCAGGTAAGACGCGGACAGGTGTTGTTCGTCATCGACCAGTCAGCGTATCAGGCCGAGGTCAAGGCCGCTTCCGCCAATGTCGAGGTGGCGAGAGCCAGCCTGACAAAGGAGCAGCTCAATTATGACGGCAGCCGCGGGCTGAATGCGCACAACGTCGTTTCCGACCATGAACTGCGCACTGCGGCGTCAAGCCTGGCTATGGCAAAAGCCCAACTGCGACAGAGTGAGGCGCAGTTGGAGACTGCGCGCGCCAATCTCTCATACACTGTCCTGCGCAGTCCTTCCGACGGCGTGGTGGGCAGCCTGCCTTTCCGGGTGGGCGACTATGTGGGGCCTTCCCATAGCAGCCTTACCACGGTGGCCGACAGCCACGAGATGTTCGTGTATTTCTCACTGACAGAGCGTGACGTGATGGACCGCATCGCCCAACATGGGTCGTTGGGAAAAACCGTCTCAGCCTTCCCGCCTGTCGCCCTGCTGTCAGCCAATGGCGACACCTGTGTGGTCAGAGGCCGTGTGGAAAGCATCAGCGGCGTGGTGGAAAGTTCGACGGGTTCCGTATCGGCACGTGCCGTCTTCCCCAACGGTGACGGTCGGCTGCTCAGCGGCAGCACGGGTCGCCTTGTCGTCCCTTACAAAATGCATCAGGTCATAGTCATCCCACAGGCAGCCACCTATGAGATCCAGGACAAGAAGTATGTCTTCCGCGTGGTGGAAGGTAAGGCATCATCTACCATCATCACTGTCCTCCCCATGACAGATGGCAAAAACTACGTTGTCACCAACGGCCTCGAAGTGGGCGACGTCATTGTTGCCAAAGGTGCGGGTTATGTAAAGGAGGGACAGGAAATCCAGACTAAACAATAAAGGAATGAACGAACAGGAGTTTGCCATGACGCCGATTCCCAGGCTGTATGTCCGTTGCACCCTTCCGGCAATGGTCGGCATGGGCTTTTCCGCCATCTATTCCATCACCGACGGCATCTTCGTCGGCCATTTCATCGGCCAGGAGGCGCTGGCGGCGGTCAACCTTGTCATGCCGCTCATCATGATCATCACGGCACTGGCCGACATGGTGGCGACGGGTTCGTCGGTGCGTATCTCCATCCTCCTCGGACGTGGTGACCATGGTGAGGGCAGTCGTGTATTCACCGTTTGTCTGGGATTGATAGCGGCAGTATCCACTGTCTTCGGACTGGCGGGATTCCTGCTCGCCCGTCCGATTATCGGCCTGATGGGTGCCGACGGCCTGACGGCTGACCATGCCGTGGAGTATCTGCAAGTGTTCTCGCTGTTCATGCCCCTCTGCTGTGTCTATTTCTCCACCGACAATTACCTGCGGGTGTGCGGACGGGTTCAAATGAGCATGACCATCAACATCGTCTGTTCACTGCTGAACATCCTCTTGGACGTGCTGCTGATTGTCGTTCTGGAACAGGGACTTTGGGCGGCTGCGGTGGCCTCGAGCCTTTCCATGTCGCTGGGAGCGGCATGGTCTATGGTGCCCTTCATCCGCAAGAGGTTGCCACTCATGTTCACAAGGGGCACCATCTCCCTGCGCCAGATGCTGCGAATCCTCACCAACGGCTCTTCTGAGTTCTTCATCAGCATAGCGGGGTCGGCGTTTGCCGTCATCATGAATGTCGTGCTGCTCCGTCTCGGTGGGTCTATGGCAGTGGCCGCCATCTCGATTGTGGAATACGTCGACAGCCTCATGAGCATGGTCATCCATAGCATGGTCGATGCCTTGCAGCCCGCCATCAGTTATTGCTTCGGCGCAGGGTTGACAAGGCGGATGAAGCGCATCCAGCAGGCCGTCATGGCATCGTCGGCGACACTCTCCCTGATAGCCATGCTGTTCCTCCTGTTCGGCGGACAATTCCTGTTGCCCTTCTTCATCAAGGATGGCGACACCGCTCTTTATGACATGAGTCTGCGCGCCATGCGGCTTTTCGCCCTCAGTTACCTTGTCAGTTGGATTGAACGCACCCTCTCCGGCTACATGACCGCGGTCGAGCGTCCATGGCACTCACTGGCCATCTCATTGCTTGGCACATTCCTGTTCCCGTTGCTGTGCATGGTGGTTCTCGTGCCTCTCTGGCAACTCGATGGCATTTGGGTCCTCCAGTTTGTCGCAGGCGTGTTTGGCGCCCTGGCCGCCATTGTCATAGTCCGTCGCGTACGGATACAGCCACCGCCAGTGG
Source organism: uncultured Prevotellaceae bacterium (assembly GCA_902767775.1). Classification (GTDB taxonomy): domain Bacteria; phylum Bacteroidota; class Bacteroidia; order Bacteroidales; family Bacteroidaceae; genus Prevotella. The sequence continues at coordinate 63,794 of CACXIP010000005.1, forward strand.
CAAGGCCCTCCACGTTGTTCCAACCGACGCCTACCATCAATCATCGCAGGAAAAGAATTTGACAGACATGAAAATCAAGACTTTCATCGACCGCCCCTTGCTGAGCATCGTCATCAACGTGATGGTGGTGGCTGTCGGCGTCATTGCGCTGACGAGACTGCCGATAGAGAAGTACCCCGACATCGCACCGCCCACGGTCTATCTTTGGGCAAGCTATCCGGGAGCAAGTGCCGAGGCAGTGCAGAAGAGCGTCCTGGCGCCGCTGGAACAGGCCATCAACGGGGTGGACAACATGACCTACATGAAGTCGTCGGCCTCCAACGGGTCGGCCTCCATCAGCATCTTCTTCAAGCAAGGCACCAATGCCGACATGGCGGCGGTGAACGTGCAGAACCGAGTGGTGCAGGCCCAGGCGATGCTGCCCGCCGAAGTGGTAAAAATGGGAGTGGCGGTCGAAAAGCAACAGCCGGGGCAACTCCGCATCCTCGCATTGGAGAGTCCGGACGGCACATACGACGAGAACTTCCTCAGCAACTATTTTTATAACAACCTGCGACCCGCCATCCTGCGCATACAGGGCGTGGGCAAGGTGGAGGTGTGGGGCGGCCAATATGCGCTTCGCATCTGGCTGCGGCCTGACGCGATGGCCCGCCACAGTATCGTTCCCAGCGACATTACGACGGTCTTGGAGGAGCAGAACGTAGAGGCCAGCATAGGTTCCATTGGTGAAAACACGAAGAACACTTTCCAATATACGCTGCGCTACACGGGCCGCAAGCAGGATGTGGCGGAGTTTGAGAACCTTGTCATTTCCTCCAAATCGACCGGCGAGGAACTACGATTGAAAGACGTGGCCGATTTGGAGTTGGGACAGTCGGACTATGCCTACACCAACCGCATCAACGGTCATCCAGGCGTGATGGGCAACGTCAGCCAGGTGGCTGGCTCCAACGCTACGCGAATCAACCAGGATATCGACAAACTAATCAAGGAGGTGGAGCTGCAATTGCCGAAAGACATCCGCATCGTGACGTTCGACAATACCAACGACTTCCTCTTCGCCTCCATCCGCGAAGTGGTCTTCACACTCTTGCTGGCCATCTTTTTGGTGCTCGTCGTGGTGTATCTCTTCGTGCAGGATTTCCGTGCCACGCTCATCCCCGCATTGGGCATCGTCGTGTCGCTTGTCGGAACGTTCACCTTCATGATGGCAGCAGGTTTCTCCATCAACATGCTGACACTCTTCGCCTTGGTGCTGGTCATCGGCACCGTGGTCGATGACTCCATCGTGGTGGTCGAGGCGGTGCAGGCCCGGTTCGATGCCGGCTACCGCTCTTCCTATCAAGCCGCCGTCGATGCGATGGGCGGACTGACATCGGCTCTCCTCACCACCACGCTCGTATTCATGGTCATCTTCATCCCCATGTCGTTCGTAAGCGGCACTTCGGGCATCTTCTACAAACAGTTCGGTCTGACGATGGCGGTGGCTGTCGGCATCTCGCTCCTTGTGGCGATGACGCTCACCCCGGCACTCAGCGCATTGATGCTGAAGCCACGCGAAGAAGGAAGGAAGACCTTCTCTGCAAAGATGCGCACGGCATACGAGGTGGCTTTCAAGGCTCTTCTCGACCGTTATACCAGTGTGGCGATGACGCTCATCCGCCGCAAATGGCTGGCGGCAGGAGCCATCGCCATGGCGGTGCTGATGTTGGCGGTGCTGATGAGGGTGGTGCCCACGGGTTTCGTCCCCGACGAGGACATGGGTTCGCTGATGGTTGACCTGAGCACGCCGCCGGGATACACGATGGACAAGACGGAGGAGGTGATGGTTCGCCTGACCGACAAGATGCAGCAGTTGCCCGAGGTGGAGTCGGTTGGCGGGGTGGTCGGCTTCGGGGGCGCCAACAAGGGCATGGTCCAGATACAGTTGAAGCCATGGGACAAACGCAAGGGCAGCAGCCATACGTCGTGGAGCGTGACCGAGCGTATCAACGCCATCCTGGCTGATGAGCGCGAGGCGGAGAGTTTCGCCATGGCACCGGGTATGATTGACGGCTATGGCCGTGGCGGTGGCTTCGAACTGAGCGTCACCAACAGGAACGGTGCCGACCTGAGGACGGCTTTCGACGTGAGCCGCCACTTCATCGATGCCCTGAACCGGCGGCCTGAGATCAGCGACGCATACTCAGGCTACGCCATCGACTACCCGCAGTACCAGGTCGATGTGGATGCCTCACGCTGCAAGAAGTTCGGACTGTCTCCCTCTGCAGTGCTCAACGAGTTGGGTGCGTTCCTCGGCAGCAGTTATGTCTCCAATTTCAACAAGTACAACCAGGTGTATCAGGTGACCATGCAACTGCACCCCAGCGACCGTGCCGACATCCAGTCGCTCGACCGCCTTTTCCTGCGTTCTTCCTCAGGGGCGATGCTCCCGGCAAGCCAGTTCGTCACCCTGAAGAAGGAGTACATGCCCCAGTCGCTCGACCGTTTCAACATGGTGGGCTGCATCGACGTGAGCGGCAGCGTGGCCAAGGGCAGCAGCACGGGCGAAGCCATCCGTGCCATCCGCGAGGTGGCGGCCAAGGAACTGCCGGTGGGCTATGGCATTGAGTTCGGCGGCATAACCCGTGAGGAGAGCGAGTCGTCGGGCAACGTCGCGGTGACATTCATCATCTGCATCCTCTTTGTCTATCTCATCATGGTCGCGCTCTACGAGAGTTTGTTCATCCCTTTGGCTGTCATCCTCAGCGTGCCTTTCGGACTGGCGGGCTCGTTCCTCTTCGCTTGGCTCTTCGGTGTGGAGAACAACATCTACCTGCAGGTGGGGCTCATCATGCTCATCGGCCTGCTGTCGAAGACTGCCATCCTGCTCACCGAGTACGCCACGCAGTGCCGGCATGCGGGAATGTCACTGAAGCAGTCGGCCTTTTTCGCTGCGAAGATGCGCCTGCGCCCTATCCTGATGACCTCGCTGACGATGGTTTTCGGCATGCTGCCCCTGATGTTCGCCACGGGTGCGGGAGCCAATGGCAGCCGCACCGTAGGGGTCGGCACTGTCGGCGGCATGCTCCTCGGTACTATTGGCCTGCTCTTCATCGTCCCGGCCTTGTTCGTCATCTTCCAGACCTTGCAGGAGCGATTCAAACCAGTCGCTTTCGAGCCGTCTGACGACCCACTCATTCTTGAAGAATTAAAGAAAATAGAAGAATACACTCTAAAGAAAAATCACAGAAAGGTATGAAGAAAAGCGTTTCGTTGATGGCCGTGATGGTTCTGTCATGTGCCACGATTTTTGCACAAGGCACGTTCGACATAAGCGGCACGGTAGTGGAGAAAGCCACCGGTGAGGCCGTCGTTGCAGCAACCATGCAGTTGCTCGCCATGCCCGACAGTTCGTTTGTGGAAGGAACGACAACCGGGGAAAATGGTGGGTTCCGCTTCAAGGATGTCAAGAAGGGAGAGTACGCCCTGAAGGTCTCTTACATAGGCTATGTCACGAAATGTGTCGCTGTGGACCTTCAAAATCAGAAGAACAGGCAGGTTGACATCGGCTACATCACGATGTCGGCCGATGCCATCCAACTGAAGGGGGTCGAGGTGGCCTCGCATGCCGCCAAAGTGGCAGTGTCGGGTGACTCCCTGGTCTATAACGCGGCTGCATACAGAGTTCCCGAAGGCTCCACCCTTGAGGCGCTCATCAAGCAACTTCCCGGTGCCAAGGTGGACAAAGAGGGCAACATCACCATCAACGGCAAGACGGTCAACAAGATTCTTGTCGACGGCAAGGAGTTTTTCCTGAACGACAAGGAAGTGGCAATGAAGAACATCCCCACAGAGATGGTTGACAGAATCAAAACCTACGACCGGAAGAGCGACCTCTCACGTGTGACAGGCATCGACGACGGCGAAGAGGAGACCGTGCTCGACCTGACGGTGAAGAAAGGGATGAAGAACGGATGGTTTGGCAATGTGAACCTGGGAGCGGGGACGAAAAGCCGTTATGCGGAGCGTTTCAACGTCAACCGTTTCAACGATGACTTCCAGGCCACCCTCCTCGGCGGAGCCAACAACGTGGCAGACATGGGTTTCGGAGGTGGTGGCGGCCGCTGGGGCGGTTGGGGGAGCCAAGGCCTGCGCAACAGCAAGGAGGTGGGCGGCAACTTCGCGACCGCCAAACCCAGGCTGGAAACGGGCGGAAGCATCCGCTACCGCTATGACGGCAGCGACACCGAGAACACGTCCTCGACGGAATACTTCAATGCCACGCTTGCCAAGTTCAACGAGAGTTACAGCAAGAACCTAACGTCGAACCAGCGACTCACCAGCAACTTCCGTTTCGAATGGAAACCCGACACCATGACCAACATCATCTTCCGTCCCAATTTCACCTATTCACGCAACAGGGGAAGGGGATACAGTTCATCGGGTTCGTATAGCGGTGACCCCAACGACTTCACTACGAATGCGCTCGACTACAATGACCAGATTACCGCCGTCTCAGGCGGTGACGTCGCCGACCCTGCCAACACCATCCTCAACAACCTGATGGACATCGTGGTCAACACCAACACCAATCGTAACATAAACTTCGGCACCAACACCAATTTCAACGGTGAACTGCAGGCCAACCGCAAGTTCAACAGCAAAGGCCGCAACCTCACCTTACGCGTGACAGGAAACTATGGCAACGGAAGCAACAAACAGCTCTCCGCAGCCAACATCACTTACAACACTTCGGGTACGGGCCAGCAGAACAACCGTTACTACGACACTCCGTCGAGGAACCACGGCATGCGGGGACAGCTTACCTTCAGCGAACCCATTGCCGACAGGACCTACTTGCAACTGGGCTACACCTATGACTACAGTTACAGCAAGAACGACCGCCGCGCCTACATCTATGACTCCGATGCCTATCAGACACTGTCGCAAAGCATGCTGGGCAACCGATACGACATCGATGCCGTGCTGCGCTTCATGGAAGAGATGCAATATGTGCTCGACGACACCGACTCCATAGCCAACCGCCTCAGCCAGTTCTCCGAATACCGCAACTACAACCAGACCGTCAATGTCAGTTTCCGCAGGGTGCGCGAGAACTACAACTTCAGCGTGGGACTCGACTTCCTGCCACAACGCACCACGCTCAACTACCAATACATGGGATATGTGTATCCTCAAGTCACACGCAACGTATTCAATGTCGCGCCGCGTGTCAACCTCCGCTGGAACTTCGACAAGTATACCAACCTCCATGTACGCTACAACGGGCGTGCCCGACAACCGAGCATGACCAACCTGCTCGACATCAAAGACGACTCCAACCCACTCGTCATCACGAAAGGAAACCCGGGACTGAAACCGTCGTTCTCGCACAACATCAACGCCAATTTCAACACCTACAATGCTGAGAAGCAGGAAGGCATCTACTCATGGCTGTGGTTCAACGCCACCCGCAACAGCATCGACAACAAGACCACCTACGACAACCTGACGGGTGTGCGCACCACCATGCCGATGAACGTCAACGGCAACTGGAACGGTGGCGGCGGGTTCGGATTCAATGCCGGGCTTGGGAAGCAGAAGATGTTCAACATCGGCATCGACTTGGGAGGTGACTATTCACGCCATGTCGGTTTTTACAACAATGAGGAAGGGAATGGCACCTCGGCAGACATCAAATCAGTAACAAGAAGTATCGACTTTGAATCTGGACTTGAATTCTCCTACCGAACGGAGCAGGTCAGTGTAGCGCTCAACGGAACGCTTGAATATGCACACTCCAAGAACAACATCAACGAGATGGGAAACAAGAATACCTACGACTTCTCATACGGGGCGGAATTGGAATGGACGGCGCCATGGGGCACCTCCCTGTCGACCGACATCGGCATGAGCAGCCGGCGGGGATACTCACAACGCGAGATGAACACCAACGAACTGCTGTGGAACGCGCAGGTGTCCCATTCCTTCCTCAAGGGACGCGCACTCACCGTCATGCTTGAAGTCAACGACATCCTTGGACAGCAGACCAATGTCAGCCGCACCATAGATGCCCTCATGCGCACCGACTCGCGCTACAATGCCATCTATCAGTACGGCATGGTAAGAGCCATATACAAGTTCAGCATCTTTGGAGGCAAGAACGCCATGGGCACCGGCAACGAACGCTCACCGGGCTGGGACGGAGGATATGGAGGATGGCATGGTGACTGGCGATAAAAATTCAAGCAAGCTTGTTTTTTGCTCTCTTATTAGTACCTTTGCACTGTGATAGTAAACAGATGAAGATAAGACGTATCATACATGGGGTGCTCCTGGTATTGGGGCTGTCGGTGATAGGATTGCTGTTCTATTACGCGATGTGGCTGATCACTGACGAGGATTTCAGACAGATGCTGAAATACGGCTGGCCCTGGAATTCGTGGATGGTGCTGGTGGACTATGCCGCCTGCTGCCTGCTGACCACTGTGGTGACGCTCTATTATTGGCGGTCGCGGGAGCGAACGGAGAAAGAGCGCGACAAGTTCCGCCTGCAGGCTTTGGAGAACCAGCTGAGCCCGCACTTCGTGTTCAACAACTTCAGCATCCTTGCCGACCTGATAGAGGTTGACCCCCAAAAGGCGTCTGGATATCTGATGAACCTCTCCAAGGTGTATCGCTACACGCTGTCTCATTTGGATCACGATACGGTGACGTTGCAGGAGGAGTTGGATTTCCTGCACCGCTATCTGGCATTGCTGGAGCAGCGGTTCGGAGAAGGCATACAGGTGAGGATTGCGCCGGATGTTGCCGGTCTCAGTGGCAAACTGCCGCCTGCCGCCCTGCAGATGCTGATAGAGAACGCCATCAAGCACAACGAGCACACGACGGCCCGTCCGCTGGTGATTGATGTGACGGCCGACGGACAGCATATCATCGTCAGCAATCACAAGCAGCCCATCACCACGGCAGACTCCACCAGCGTCGGTCAGCACAACATCGCCGAGCGCTACCGCCTGCTGACCCACAAGAAAGTCGTCATCAACGATACGCAAGACGAGTACTCCGTCACCATCCCGCTTATTCCCTTAGAACGATGAAGATATTGATTATAGAAGACGAGCAGAGCAGCGCCGACCGGCTGCGAAGGATGCTCGAAAGCGAGCATGAAATCTTGGGTGTCTGTGCCAGCAATGCCGAGGTGAGGGAGTTCTTTGCCGACGGGAATCGTACTGATGCCGATTTGATTCTTTCCGACATCCAGTTGGGCGACGGTCTGAGTTTCGAGTCGCTACGCAAGGTGCCTGCAGCCATCCCCGTCATCTTCACCACAGCCTTCGACCACTATGCCGTGCAGGCTTTCAAATGCAACAGCATAGATTATTTGCTGAAGCCCATCGACAAGGAGGAATTGTATACCGCTTTAGCAAAAGTAAAGCCCGATGTACCCATTGTCACCGAAGACTCCACTCCCGACGTTCCGCCGCCTACCCGCAGCCTTTCCACCACAGATGCCATCGCCCAGTTGCTGGCCTCAGTGAAGAGCCAGACCATCCGCTATCGTGAGCGTTTTCTCATTCCTCATCGTGGCGATGAATATCTCATCGTCCCCGTTGGCGATGTGAGTCATATCACCATCCGCGATGGTGTTGTCCGTCTATGCACTCTCACGGGTGACACCCATGCATTGCCGATGACGCTTGAAGAGGCAGAGGGCCAACTCGACCCGAAACGGTTCATGCGCGTCAACCGCCAGTACATCGTCAGTGCAGTCGCCGTCACCAAACTCTCCACCCATTTCCTCGGCAAGATACGCATACATGTTGCCGCCTTCCCCGATATCGAGATCATCGTGAGCAAGGATAAGGTAAGCATGGTGAAGCATTGGCTGGATTCGTGAGGAAAAAGATAATTGCAGACCTCTTTTTGCAGCATGGGTGACCATTATGAACTCTCAATCTCCACACCCTCGAATATACAATTTAACTAAAAAGGCAGATTTCACGAGGAAATCTGCCATTTGGAATTGTCTTCCGGCTACCGGAGAGGGAAAACTAGAACAAACGGGCTGAACCTGTGCGGGCTTCATTGTCGGAGCCGCCACCGCCAGTACCTTGCTCATAACCGCCGCTGACGGCAGTCATTCCCATGATGTTCTCTGATATGCGCATCGTTTTGATGGATGGCATTTGATAAGTCTTTTTCATAACCTTTTGTTTTATTATTTTTTAATTAGGTGAAAGATTATCTAAGCACTTTCTTGCCGTTGATGATATACACGCCCTTCTGGGTGCGGGTCACCTTCTGACCATTGAGGTTGTAGATGGTGTCGCCCGACATTCCGTTGAGCAGACGTGCGGACTCGATGCCGTCGACCACCACATCGTCGAAGGCGATGCTCACGCTGGCGTCAGAGGTTCCCACCTTCTTGAGGTAGGCACGGTAGGCACGAATCTTGTTGCCGCCGTTGGCACGGGTGAACTCGTCGACATCGGCGATGAAGTCGCCGTCAACGATGGGTGATTCACCCTTCTCGTAAGCGGTGTAGGTGCCAACAAAACTATACTCAGGGTCGCTCACAGTGAGGTCGGTTGGCTCCTCCACGGTCTTGTTCTCAAACGACTCGATGGCGAAGTCGGCATCGGCGAAGATGGCATACGGAGTGTTGGCGGAGAGTGCGCTCACAGTACGGAACTGCAGGATGATTCCGCTGGCGTCAGTGCGGGTGCCAGCGTACTCAAGCACCTTGCTGGCTCCAACCTCCTCTGGAGTAGCGTCGAAGGGCAACACTACGGTGTTGAGTCCCTTGAGGATGGTACGGTCGCAGGCGATGCTGGCATACTCACCGGCGGGCAGTGTGCCTTTGTCGTTGTCAGAGAGGATGATAGCAACCTCCTTGGCCTCAACTGTGGCTGCCTCGCCGAAACCGCCCATAGCGTTGGCGCTGCGGATGGTAATGACGTCACCATCGGCGGCTGTCAGGGCGAAGGTGGTGGCATCGGCATCTGCCAGACCCACAAACACGTCGTTGACGAAGATGGCATAAGCTATGGCGCCCTCAACGGCCTTCCAACTCACCTCACCATTGGCGTAGGTAGCCTCGGGTGCATCCTCTTGGATGGTCATGCTGGCGGGATCCCATGCGTTGGCATTCTCCTTGAACATTTTGTCGTAGGTGTAGGCAGCAGCCTGCTCAGCGCTGAGGATGGTCTCAAACTGTCCGCCGAAAGAGGTGATGATGTTGCTGGTGGGTGTGATGTTCTCGCCGCCCTCGTTCATCGTATTAAACTCTCCGAACACCTTCGGGTCTTTGTTGTTCATGCCTTTCTGGGTCCATCGTGAGCCCACGAGGGTATTCTTGGCATTGGCATCCAGCGTGGTGTTCAGGTAAATGGCAATCGGGTTGTTCTGCCAGGTGCGGCCGAAGTTCCAGTCGCCCTTGCCCATGGCCAGGTCAACGACCTTGCAGTTGTCGAACACATAGCCGAAATCGCCGGTGGTGGTGGGAGCGCAGATGGTGCGTCCGCCAGTGCCATTGATGTTGCGGGGCTCTAACGAGAGGGTGGTGTTCTGGAAACGAACGTCGCCACCACCGCAGAGGAAGTCGACAGTGCCATGAATATCACAGTCCTCCCAGTACGACTGCTTGGTGTTCTGGCTGTAGTAGGTATCCTGGTAGGAAAGCATCACCACATTCTTGAAGATGGCACGGTCGCCCTTGTCCTGCAGACAGACGGCACGTCCGCCTACCTGTCCGTTGGAGAGAGCACCGTAGTAATCGAGGTCGTTCTTCAGCGTGATGTCCTGCATATAAAGGTTTTGTCCGGAGTTGAGCAGGGTGGCGGTAGTGCCGATGCCCTCAGTCTCTTTCTCTGGAGCGTTTCTGATGATGGTCTTCTCTGCCGACTGTCCGATGAGCGAGATATTGTGGCCGCTGATGGCGGTGAGCACAGTATATCCGAGGTCGTAGGTGCCGTCGGGCAGGAAGATGAAGGAGCGCTCTGCCTCGCGGTTGCCGTTGATGCCGTTGACAGCATCGATGACATCGATAAGGCTGCTGGCGTCACCAGGTTTCACGAAATACCAGTTGCCCTGGCTGGCGTAGTTGGTCTCGCTGGTGTTGACGATACGGATGCTGTGGACATAAATCTCACCGCTCGACTCCACGTCAATGTACACCTTGCCTTCCTCACCCTCATATTGGATAGCGGTAATCTCACCGTCGCCCTCAGAGACAGCGGGGATACGGGAGATTTCAGTACCGTCGGCTTTCTTGAATACCAACTGTGCTGTCGAATCACCATACTTGCAGGTGGCAACAGAGATGTTGGCTTTCTTGCCGACGAGCAACTCGATGCGGTCGCCGTTGCGGAATGCCCATCCGTGCTGCCCGTCATGCCAGTAGCCGTTGCCCACGGGTACGAATGCCTCGTGGTCCTCTGGATAGAAGATGGTGCTGGTCAGGTCGAAGTTGTATTTCTTGAAGTCGCTGGGCTCCTCTATCTCAGTAGCTACGGCGTAGAGTTTGAGGTCCTCGGTCACTACGTCGGTGACAAGATATTTCTGTCCGCCGGAGGGACGGAGGAACCAACCGCGTACCTTATAGCCCTCTTCTGCCTTGGCAGTAGTGAAGTCAATATCGAATGCGCCAATGGCAGCGTCTTTCTCCACGGTCTGCGTACCCATGGTGGCACCGTCGGTGTCGATGTAGGTCAGCGTGAAATTAGGCTTCTGCACAAAGTTGACCACGTAGTTGACTGTGATACCGGCAAGTGTCACGGGGATGACAGCCTCACATTTGGTGGCATCACCACTGTAGGTGACCTCACCTATCTCACCGCTGATGGCGGAGATGTCGGTCAGCGGATTCTCTGCGGAAATCATCTTCTCCGACTTCGACATCTCGATGGTGGCCACATAGCGGTCGCCGTCGGCTTCAAACACGTTGTCGGCAATATATTCCACACCATTGGCCTTGAATGCGTTGAGGATGGGCACTTCTGCCTCCTGTCCGTTGAGCAGACCCTTGATGACGATGTCGGCAAAACCTATCTGCTTACCGCTCTGCAGGTGGTAAAGGTTGATTTGCAGTCCACATGGGCCTTCGCCCGTAGTGGCTCCCTGCACCTCATAACTGAGTTTGTCGTATTTCGGGTCGGTATTGTTGCGGATGGGCTTCACCTCGGTGGCGAGCGTGACGGTAGTGCCGTCGGCGTTGAGCCAGGCGATGTCGAGCAGTCCGTTGTCAGTGCCGAAGCGGGTGGTCTTGAATTCAACGGAGGTCGGGGTGAAGGTCAGACCGTGCTTGGGCTGGATGATGAACTTGATGACGTTGGTCTCATCCACGTTGTTGTTTTGGTCATAGGGCTCAAAACGGGTCTCGTCGATGCCAGCACCGCTGTTCACATCCTTAATCCACAGTCCGCTGCCATAGGTCACCTTGCTGCCAAGGAAGTAGTCGGCTGCCTCACCGAAGTCTGCCGTCTGTCCATCGGTACCGAGGTTGAACGGGAAGGTGGCGGTGGACTCCACATTCTCCAGCACCTCCTTCTCTTGCTGAGCCTTTTGCACGACAGAGATTTTCAGGAAGTAGTTGTTGTCGTTGGTGGAGGTGATGGCAACGAATCCCTGAGCCACATCGCCATTCTTGGCGGTATAGGTTGTGGTGTTCTGGCATTCCTCTGTTGAGGCACCGATGGTGTAATAGGAATAGCTGGGATAGCCTTCTACGGTCACCACATCCTCATTACTCTTCACGGGCACCTTGAAGACAGCGCCTTTTCTCACCTGGATGTTGTTGCCGTTGTTGCGGAAGGAGGCTCCGTTGGCTGCCACGGTCATCAGCAGACCGTTGTCCTCGACAGCTTTCACCGTGCCTTCGGCGGTGCTGCCCGATAAAGCCATGGTCTCTGCCATCACGTAAGCGTTGCCGTAGTCCCATGTGCCGGTGATGTCCTCAGCAGGCTTGAGACTCTTGTTGAGCACCACACTGACGGAGTAGATATAGCCACCGTCGGAAACAATCTCCACATAGCCCTGTTGCACCTCAGCATTGGTGGCTTTATGGGTAGTGGTGTTCTCGCATGCCTGATTTTCTGTGGCGTAATGATACTTGCTGTAGCCGGGATAACCCTCCACAGTCACCTCGTCCTTATTGGAGGAGACGGGCACCTGCAGGATGGTGCCAGCGTTGAACTGCGCGTTGTCGCGTTCAATGCAATAGAGTTTGCCGTTGGTGGCATCCACATGCATGAAGATGCCAGCCACATCCGACTCGATGTCGGCTTCCACGCCCTGGTAGTTGGTGCTATTACGTATGCCAGCCGGCTTGTCGTTCTTGAAGTCCCACGAGGCTGTGGTGGCGGCACCTGCCCACAGGGTGGCGAACAACATGAGGCACAACATACCCATACGTTGCAGTTGTTTTTTCATAAGTTTTGTTTTTAGTTAGTAATTTGTTTTTATTTGAGGTATAGTTTGTGCATATGAAATGCATAGATTTGCAAGGATTCATCTGTGGGGATAAATCTTTGCAAAAATAATAAAATATTTTGAAAATGAGGTTGAAAAAAAATGATTTTTTTATTGTTTCACCATTTTTCTTCCATTTCGGATGACAATGCCCTTGTACCCCTTGTTCGTCCTCTGCCCTGACAGGTTATAAGTAGTACCTTTTCCCTCTTCATTTTCCGACACTGTTGGTTTCCTGACACCAGTCACCCGACCGACTCCGATGGTCTCAAACCGCTGGTTGGTCAGCACCATGTCGCTGATGGTGATGCCGTCGGCAAGTCCGTTGGTGTCGATGTCCAGCAATTCTTTGGTGGAGGCAAACGGTTTTCCATCGGGACTGTAGACGACCACACGGTAACTGTTTTCTCCCAAAGGTGACGCCACAACCTGATGTCCGTGTTGTCCTCTCATCCTGATACTGCTGATGTCGCCTCCTTCCGGCAGGTCGATGCGCATCTGCATCGCAGTGAAAAGGCTGGCATGATTGAGATATAGGGTATAGGTGTCTGACGTGTTGGCGAACAACTCGGGCTCGTCGGAACCAGGCTCTGTATCATCCCCTCCATTCTCCTTGGGCTGTTTGAGGATGAACTGCACCACTTTCATCACATCCACCACATCGATGCGGCGGTCTTCGTTGACATCGGCATTCTCCTCATTGAAATTCTCTATGGGGTAGAGCAGGATGTGGTTGACTATCATCATGACATCAGCGATATTCACATGGTGGTCGCAGTTGACGTCACCAAGGTCAAACTCTCTGACTTTCATGGGTTCGGTGAAGTCTGGTGGTCTGACTCCTGAGATATCTTCATCCTCGATGATGCTGATGGTGATGTCGGAGAAGCGCATCTCGTAGATACCAGCTTCGAGGGAGTCTGCCGCCTCGATGCCAATCTCCATCATGGCACCCTCATGTCCTTCTATCTGGTCGAGGTCCATCGACATGGCAAGAATCTGATAACTGTTCTCATCTTTCTTGTTGCAGAAAACGAAATGCTTGGACAGGCGCTCCGTACCATGGATGTCGTATTGTCCGCCAACCTTGCGGATGCTGATGCCGTCGGGCAGGGTGAGGCAGAACTGCACACCCACCACGTCGTCACTGTTTCTCAGGTTGAGACGCAGCATGCCGCCAGCAGACTTGGTGAAGGCAAAGCGCTCGCAATGGATGAAGTCATCGGCCTCTTCCTCCACAATGACGAGGTTGCGCCATCCCGGCGCAGTCTTGTACCTCATCTTCATGCCCTTCGGGACATACACCAACGTATGGCAGTAAAGGAAGGCATCCTCACCACACTGCGGCGGTTGGTGGCTCTCAGCGTGGATGGTGGCGAGCGAAGTGCAGCCGGCAAAAGCCCTGTCTCCAATCACCCGCACCTTGGCTGGCAGCGTGATGGCTTTGAGACTGTCGCAGCCCTCAAAGGCAGATGCGCCTATCTCTTCCACGTCATCGGGTATTTGGCTGTTCATGCAACCTGCCACCAGAGTGTTGGATTCTGTATGAATGATGGCGTCGCAGCCGTTGCGGGAATCGTAGGAGGTGTTGGCAGGGTCGACACTCATGTGGGTGAGTGAGCGGCACCCAACAAACACCATCTCCCCAATGGCGCTCACGTTAGCGGGGATGGTTATGGTCTGCAGAGCGGAACAGTCTTTGAATGCCTCGTCGCCAATGGCCTCAAAACGTTCCGGCAACGTGATGGACTGCAGGTGGCTGCAACCGCGGAATGTTGCCTTTCCCAACCGTTGCAGACGGGTGAAATATTGCAGTTCATCAAATTGTGTCAGGGTGGTGTCGCCGGAGAAGGCACCATTGAGGGTCAGCACTGCCTTGGCCTCGGCATAACTCAGTTCGCCATCGTTGTCGGCATCCCAGTGGCTGAGGCATATGGCTTTCACCGCACTGTCGGCAAACTCAATGTGGCCGCTGCTGTCGTCTTGTGGTGTAATGCCTAAGATGGCATGTTGGTTGAGGGTGTAGTTGCCTGCCACCAGCCCCTCAGCATCGTCATGGTCAGGTGTCAGTTCGGAGAGTTTGAAATAGCCGTCGCTCTGACCTCCCCATCCCCAGTTGATGTGATAGAAGCCTTGTCCGTCGCAGCCATCGCAGATGAAGGCATGACCGCCTTTGCCCGAGAAACCGAAATAGATGACGGGGCGGCTGCATGACAGTTCTTTGTATATCATCTCATCCCATACCTCAGGAGCATATTCGTCGCACTTGAGGTATCTCGTGGGAGCATAGCCGAAATAGGTGGTGAGGGCGTTGGCGGCATCACTGCCATATGCCTCCGACCTTTTCAGACCATAGTTAGTTTTGACGGAATTGCCGCAATAATACATGAGTTGGGCGAGCGCTTCACAAGCTTCTGGTGATTCCTCGCCTATTGGGTTGGCAGGAATGATGCCCCAGTTGAAACTGATGGCGGGCAGTGGGTCAAGAGTGCCCACCTTGTTGGTTTCATAGCCCGGAATGTCACAACTCACCTCGATGGGCCACTGATGATAGTACATGATTTGTGCCATGGCAGTGGCGACGCACCCTGTCAGACAGTGGTCACCGTCGATGGTGGGGCATAATTGGTTGTACACATCTCCCTCAGGGGTGGATTCGCCTTGGTCCCATTGGGTGGAGAGCAGCGGACTGATGGCATCGCGGACAGGAGCCTTATAGGGTAAGCGCCTGGCCCCATTGTTAGAGCGATGAGGGGTGTAGTGGCGCAGCACCGCATCCATATTGGTGGGAATGCACTGCTTGTTGAAACTACCAGTGGTGGAGTAACCGAGGATGTCGCCGCTCTCGTCGGCAGCCACAATGACAAATCCTTCTCCATGGGTGGCATTGAAGACGTGATAGAGCGGAACACCTTTGCTATCTGTAGCTGTCTCAGTGGGTTGCGGCTCACAAAGCACCTGTCTGCCTTTGACCTTCGACAGCCATGCACATGCCTTTTTCTGCGCCACCGATGGCGACACAGACGCTGCCCAACTTTGAAGGAAAAAGAAGGAGAGAAACAGGAAAAATATACGTTTTACTTTCATCAATGAGAGCACCCTCTGGGAACAAACTCTGAATAAGTGTACCTATTAAGGTAGCAAATTTATATATTTTTCCTGAATCTCCCAAATTTTATGCAATTTTTTTACATGCCCAACTTCTCCATCTCAAGAGAAGCCCAGATGAAGGGTCCCACTCCCTTGGCGTCGTTGTCGCGCACAGGTTCGCTCAAATAATAATCATACGAACCGTCGCGGCGCTTGTTCTCCTTAGCCGTGGCTTTGGGATTGATTTTCTTCAGGGCAGCCTCCACCTGTGGACTGATGCCGGGTCCCAGACCAGCCACAGAACAACATGAGGTAAGCGAGATGGTCTTGTCGGGGTTGACGCGAATGAAGTTCTTGATAATGCCGTTGTATGCCTTCACACCGGCGTCAAGATATTTCTTGTCGGTGAGGTAACCTTTGTTGTAGGCTTTGAGCAAGACATAGGCGAACATCGAAGAACAGGTGGACTCGAGGTAGTTGCCCTTGCCTTCGGGTGTATCCATCACCTGGTACCACACACCGGTTTTCTTGTCCTGCCATTTGATGACGGCGTCGAGGTCCTTGCGGAGCAGGTCGATGAGTTCACCACGGCGGGCATAGTCCTCGGGTATGGCATCAAGCAGTTCCACCAATGCCATGGTGTACCAGCCCTGGGCACGCCCCCAGCAATGCTGGCTCAGTCCGGTCTGCTTGTCTGCCCAGAACATATTGCGGTTCTCGTCATAGGCATGGCGGTTGAGTCCGGTCTTGGGGTCGAAGGTGCGGTCGTAGGTCGTACTGATTTGGTTGACGGCGTCATCATAGATTTTGACGGCTTTCTTGGGTTTGAACAGGGTGCGTGCGGTGAGGGCACGATAGGGCAATCCCATGAAGATGCCGTCGAGCCATACCTGATAGGCGTAGATGGCCTTATGCCAATAGACATGGTCGGCAACGGTGCGAGGCTGTTTGTCGAGTTGCTTCAGCATCGTCTTCATGGCGATGAGGTTCTTGGCTTCGGGATAGAGTTGGTACATACGGGTGACGAAGTGGCCGGTACGGATATTGTCGAGGTTGTAGTCGAGCATCTCATATCCGCGTATGTTGCCCTTGGCGTCGATCATGGTGTCGGTGTAGAGTTTGCAGTAGTCGAGGATTTCCTTTCCCCCATGCGCGAGATAGGTGTCGAGCATGGCTTCCAATTCGATACCCATCACATAGCTCCACTTGGGACGGTTGGAGAAATCGAGCAGGTAAGACTTCGGCACACGCTTCATCTCAGAGTAGGTGAGCCACTCGCTGTAGTTCTTGTATGGTTTCTCGGTGAGCAGGGTCGACCCGTTGACCACCACGTTGTCGATATGCAGGTCGTGGCTCTTGCCGGTGCGCTTGAGTCCCTCATCCTGCACGCCATCAAAGCGGCAGTTGCGCACATGGATATCGTAGATGTTGTCGGCATCGCTGAGTCCGTTGAGCAACAGTCCGTATCTGCTCTTCTGGCAGGTGACGTCCTCCATATAGACGTTGCGCACGGTTGGGTTGAAACCACGGCAGCAGTTCTCCTTGGGCTCATAGTCAAGGTTGATGCGCATGACAGCCTCACGGCACTGTCCCACCTTCACCTTGCGCATAAAAATATTCTCGATGACTCCACCGCGGCATGAGTTGGTCTTGATGCGCAGCACGCGGTCGAGGTTGGGGGAATCCATCTCGCAGTTCTCCACATAGACATTGCGGCATCCGCCGGAGATTTCCGAACCGATGACCACTCCGCCGTGACCATCCTGCATCTCACAGTTGCGCACGATGATGTTCTGGCTGGGGATGTTCCAACGGCGGCCGTCGTTGTTGCGGCCGCTCTTGATGGCGATGCAGTCGTCGCCGGTGTGGAAGATGCAGTTCTCTATCAGCACGCGGTCACACGACTCAGGGTCGCAGCCGTCGCCATTGGGTCCCTCGTTCCATATCTTCAGTCCACGCACGGTGATATCGTTGCTCAGCAGGGGATGCACCACCCAGAATGGAGAGCGGAGCAGGGTGACGTCCTCAAGGAGGATGCCGTCACATTTGTAGAGGTTGATGAGCTGAGGACGGAGCCCCTTGCCCAAGCCGAACTTTCTCTCGCTCACGTCGATGCCGTCCTCTGCCATGCGGAGCAGTTGCAGACGTGTCTCTTTCTGATGCTCCGTGAGGTCGGGTGTCCATCCGAATGTGTCTTTGCCGCACATCTTCCACCATGTGTCATTGCTGCCGTTACCGTCGATGGTGCCTTTGCCGGTGATGGCGACATCAGTCTCACCATATGCATAGATACAGGGTGAATAGTTCCATACGTCGATGCCCTCCCAACGGGTGAGCACAAGGGGATAGAGTTTGGTGTCAAAGGCGAAGAGCAAGGTGGCGTCTTTCTCGACCACGAGGTTGACATGGCTCTTCAGGCGGATGGCTCCGGTCTGCCAGGTGCCAGCGGGAACGACCACACGTCCACCTCCTGCCTTGGAACAGGCATCAATGGCTTTGTTGATAGCGGCTTGGTTCTTGGCTGGCGTGGCTGTGGTGGATGCTCCGTACTTCGTGATGTCAAAGCTCTTGTCGGGGAAGGTAACCTGTCGGATGCTCTTCTCGATGGCAGCGTAGTCGGTGCTCCACCCCTGGGCCATCATCGTCAGGGGGAACAGCATACACAGCAGCAGTGATTTCAGATGTCTCATGTTGATTTTTTGATTTGCTTTTGTTTATAGATTGGATTGTTCTTGGTGTGCCTTGGTGTCTTGGCTGAAATGGCAGCCAAAATATCTTTTTTGCAAAGATAGTGCAAATCAGACGCAATGCAAAACAAAACACGAAGTTTTTGTTTTCCAATTTCTCTTCCACCTCACATGCAGGGAGTAATGAGGCATTCCTGTAGGCTTTTACTCTTTTCTTCCGCAAGGCCAAGATTAACCGCCAATTCTTTGGAACTGGTCGATGCTTGTGCTATAACGTTTTTACTGTTTACGTTAACATAAATGGCAAATTTAACTGCTTTAGCCATTGCGGTTTAAGTATTATTGATTATATTTGCACTGTAAACAATATCATCATGGAAGGAAGAAAGTCAAGACATATCAGAGCCACCGTCTATTTGGTAATAGCAAACGTCTGTATGCTGCTGCTTTTATATGGCCTGTTTTTCGATGCCATTGAGTATTCTTTTTTTGGATTTCTCGGGGCTGCCTTTTTCTTCTTCCTCGGAATATTTACCGCTTCTGATGAATTGAATGAGGGAGATTTTCACGGCAAGCACATGGATGTTTGACTCCCCCACAAGCCGTTCAAACCGCTTCCTCGCCTCTTCTGCCGACACCTTGGGTGCTTCGGCCTTTTTTTGCTCTTCTCCCAGGGAAAGGGAAGCAGCTTCTCTGGCTAGTAACTTTGCTTCTGCAAAGCGAAGTTACTCCATCTCGGCATAAAAAAAGAACAAGTTCTTTTTGTTCTGCTCTCGACTTTCCGTAACTTTGCCCCGTATTTTCGTAAAGGAAGAGAAGAATATGGATTACCTGCCCAAAGACCCGGCCATTTTGGTGTCAAGCGTCAACATGCTCCTGCGTGATGAGGAGTTCGACACGTTGGAGTCGTTGTGCTATGCGTTCAACAGAGAGCCAGAGGAAGTGAGGAACTATCTCTTTTCCCATGGTTTCGTGTGGAGTGAGGACCAAAAGCAGTTCAGGCCGATAGGCTACGATGATGCCACGGTCACTGGCAAAGAGGAAGAATCAACTAAAGGGAAAGAATGGTGACGAAAGACAGCATAGAGACCGCCTACAGTTTCCTGCACCAGAAGCGGAACGTGTATGTCCATTCCACCATGGAATGGCAGCGCGATGACATCGAGTATGCCGTCGCCTCATTCGTTGATGAGATGAGTAGAGAATTATTGGAGGTCATCTCCCAAGGCAGGAGTGATTTCTTGAAAGACCATGAGAAGTTTGGTGATGACATCACGCTTGCAGTGCAGCAGCTGGAACAGCTGTTATGAATGGGAGGTGATTTTGGTAAAAAAAGAATGTTTTTCATGTAATAATTCCAACCTTTGTCGGTCTATTATGTAGTTATGACAGACAGGGAACTTGTAAACAAAGTGCTTGGCAGCGGCGACCAGCGTTGTTTTGCTGAGATTGTGAAACGCTATTCGGGAATGGTTTTCTCGAAGACGCTGTCCATTGTGCGACGTGAGGAACTCGCCAAGGAGGTGACCCAGCAGACCTTCATCCGTGCCTACGAGCGGTTGGCTTACTGGCGCAAAGACTCGCTTGGTCCGTGGCTCATCACCATTGCCATCCACACTGCACTTAACGAATTGGAGCGCGAACGCAAAACTCAGGGACGTACCCTACCCTCTTCATCCTCCAATAATGAGTATGATGCTGACCATGAAGCCCTTCTGCAACGTATGGAGAAGGCTGTCGAAACCCTTCCCGAGCAAGACCGCCAACTCATCCGCATGCACTATTACCAGCAAGTGAAGACCGACGAGATAGCCCGGCAGACAGGACTCTCGCAGTCGAACGTCCTTGTCCGTCTTCATCGCATCCGTGACAAATTGCGCAAGATGATGTCATCGGAAAGCCAATAAAGTATTGCCCACATCAAATAAAACGAAATAACATGGAAAAAGATATCAATAACATTCTTACCGACGAACAGCTTGACGACCTTATCCAGCAGTCGTTCGCTCGCCAACAGACCGTTGATGAAATCAATGTAGCCGTGATGGGCCAACTGCGTCGGGCCACACGCCGCCGCAAGTTTCTGCAATGGGGAAGGATGATTGTTTTTGCCTTCGGCCTTCCCTTGTTGCTGTTCTTGTTCGGCTGGCTCCTATGGATGTCCGTCAGTCAGCAGGAGGCCCCTCTGTTCTCCATCTTCCATTTCCAGGTGTCCGTCTTCGCATGCCTGCTGATTCCCATTGGCGCGATGCTGTATGCCAGTTGGCATGCCATTGAAAATTTTTCTCTCGGTGAAGTGTAATAATCTCCACCCTTGCCGGTCTTAATAGTGAACAACATCCAGAACCGGTTCAAGAGTTAGCAACAAAAACATTAACAATTAAATCATAAAAGTCATGCAAGAATCTCCAATAGCTTTAGCAGCAGTCATCATGTCGATGCTCATCCCCATCTGTGGTATTATCTTCGGATGCTTGGTAGCCATCCGCCAAAAGAAGAGCGACGCCGAGATACGCCGAACACTCATTGAGAATCATACCGACGTAGAAACCACCAAGGCCATTCTGGCGGAACGGGAAAAGAAATCAGATAAGTATTCCTCCCTTCGTGGCGCTTTGGTCCTTATCGGAGTTGGGCTCGGTGCCCTTGCCGACTACCTGCTTGATATCAATGGCCTCTTTTTCTGGTTTGTCATCGCCTTTGGCGTAGGAGTAGGTTTGCTCGTCTCCTTCTTTATTGAGCAGAATCTCCGGAAAAAAGAGTCTGAGAAAGAGTAGTCAGACAAGTCAGACGAGTCAGACAGGTCCGACAAGTCCGACGGCTCATCAGCATAGGTCATCCCCACATCTTCAGGCGAGATGTGGGGATGGCCTTTTTTTGTAGGGAATGGCAGTTTTATCTCCTCTCCCATCTCACATGCAGGGAGTGCGGACGCTGTGGGATGGCATATCGGGTGAGGACGCCGGGACCGCAGGAACTGTTGCCGAGTCCCATGACGGCGGCATCAAGGTTAAGGTAGATATGCCCGGCATCTTCCGTGAGGTCGCAGTCATGGGCAGTAGTGTATAGATGTTGCACACTGTAGGGAAGAGCGGAGAAGGAGAAAGGTTTTCCGACACAAGTGATGCGCCAACCCTTGCCGCTACGGTCGGTCAGTTCCACACAGACGGCATCATCATGGTTGCCACTGTCCTGCGGACGCGGGTAGTGAACATATTGCTCCCCTACTGTCGACTGCCACCACCCGATAGTGGTAGAGGTATGCCGGTCGGGATAATTGTCCCACGGACCGCGGCCATAATAGGACAGTCTGTCCAACTGCTTGGGCAGGACGAAGGTGGTGCCAAGACAAGGAAGTGGAGGCAACGAACCCTCAGGAGTGTAGGCAGCATTGAAATCAACACTTCCGTCGGGGAAGAATTGCACATCATATTGCGTGGTGATACGTCCCTCTGACGTGAGGGATGCAATGGTGGCTGTGGCACGCACGCTGCCGTCGTTCTGCTGAGTGATATTGAGAGGCATGATGACAGAGTCGCGGAGCTGGTCGAGGTGCTGCCGTGTCCAGTCCTTGGCAATCCAGTTGCCGAACCCCTTGTCGTTGTCGGTGGGGGCACGGAAGAAATGAGGGCGGATATTCGCCATCCATGTCCGTGCTTCTGCAACCAGCTGGTCGTTGCTGAGCCATCTGCCCTTTTTTGTCTTTTTGAGTGAAGCCAAGGCAAGGTCCTGCCAGTTCTGATTGGCGACGAATTGCTGATGGCACACCTCATGTCCTGCATCAGCCCATTTCGTGCTGTGTTTCAAAGTGGCATACACATCGATGAGACCGTTGCGCTCTGTTTGGCGGATGTCGTAGTCATCAAGGCTGCAATGGGTATCCAGCAGTTGGGGGATGACTTTCCCGTCAGCGTATCGGAAACGGATGGGGGAATACACTGCTTTCACTTCCTCATATTTGGGTGTGGTCTGCCGGTCGCTGCTCACGATACCTTTCACGCAGAATGCCTTGAGATTGGGCTTGTCGCCGAAATCACCTCCATAGGCAGTCATCCGCTTGCCGTCGCGGATGGTAAAAATACCCTCGTCGGCCCACTCCCATATAAAACCGCCGAGCATGCGCGGATGACTGTATATCTCATCCCAATATTCGCGGAAGTTGCCCAAGGCGTTGCCCATGGCATGGGCATACTCGCTGGTGAGCACCGGACGTTGGTCGGCAGTGTCGCGTGCGATGGAGAGCAACCGTTCCCACCGAGCATTCTCGGGCCGCTCCATGTTGTTGTCCTTCACACCAGGATTGAGGTAATCGTCCTGTGTGCGGGGGTAGAAACGGGAGATGACATCGACGTATGCCGGGTCGCCACGTTTGCCCCATTCCTCAGCCCCAGTGCCCTGTGCCCCTTCATAATGAACAGGCCGTGTGGGGTCGTACTCATGTATCCAGGCAGCAGTGGCGGCGAAGTTGGTGCCCCACCCCGCCTCGTTGCCAAGGCTCCACATGATGACAGACGGGTGGTTGCGGTCGCGGATGACAAGCCGCTGGGTGCGGTCCATCCATGCTGCTGCCCATGAGGGGTCGCTGGCAAGTTGTCCGCGCAGGCCATGCTCCTCGATGTCCGCCTCGTCGAGCACGTAGAGACCGAGGCTGTCGCACAATTCATACCACCGCTCGGTATTGGGATAGTGGCAGGTGCGCACGGCATTGATGTTGGCGCGTTTCATCAGCAGGATGTCCTGGAGCATGCGTTCCTCAGTCATCACATGTCCTGTCTCCGGGTCCATCTCATGGCGGTTGACACCACGAAGTCGCACCTTCTTACCGTTGACGAACATCTCACCGCCACGGATATCTATCTGTCTGAATCCCACCTTGGTGGTCAACTGTTCCACCACCCGTCCGAGCGAGTCGGTGAGGGCGGCACGAAGGGTATAGAGATATGGATGCTCTGCGCTCCACTTGTGGGGATTGCGAAGGGTTGCCTCCAACCACCCCCACTTGGGATATCCGCGCTGAGGGTTGCGGTCGTTCATGATGGCGGCCTTATGGTCGAGGTTGAGCATCGTGGCGGCATCATGGCGAAGGGTGCTGTCGAGCACCATTTTGCCGTTTTCATCATATAGGCTCACCTCCACGGCATAGCCCTCACCGCGCTGACCGCCGCTAACCCACAACTCGGGACGTATGACGAGACGTGCGTCGCGGTAGTCGTTGTCGAGGAAGGTGCGCACACCGATGTCGCGGATGCGGATGGATGGCGTGGCGAAAAGGGTGACGCTGCGGTGGATGCCTGCGATGCGCCACATATCCTGGTCTTCCAGATAACTGCCGTCGGAGTATTTCATCACCTGCAGCGTCATCTGGTTGGCATCACCATGGCGGATGAGGTCGGTGATGCGAAACTCAGCCGGTTCCATGCTCCCCTGTGAGTAGCCAGCCAACTGACCGTTGACCCAAACATAAAATGCGCTGCTGACGGCTCCGAACCGCACATACACCTCCTGTCCCTGCCACGCAGCGGGGATGCTGAATGTGCGCCGGTAGATGGCGGTGGGGTTGCGCTCCTCCCATGCAGTGTAGTCTCGGCGTGGCTCCCCCATCACCCTCGGAGGGTCGATGCGGAACGTATAACCACTGCTGCTGTAGATAGGCGTACCATAGCCGTTCATCTCCCAATCGCCGGGTACGGGAAAGAGTGCCCATGCCGAGTCATCGAAGTCGGGGCGATGAAAACCAGCGGGTTGCTCGTCCGGCGTCTTGGTCCAATGAAAGCGCCACTCACCGTCGAGCGACAACTGGCGGTCGCCAGATTTCTCACAGTAAGAAAAGAACGCTGCACGCGCGGGTTCCCTGCCGATATGCTGCACATGCTGGTTTTCCCAGTCGTGTGGTTGTGCGTGAAGCGGCAGGAGACATCCGCTCAGGCAACCAGCCAGAGCAATGAGGATGAGGTGGTTGGGGGTGAGATGTAAGGTCATGCTTTTCTTAATGAACAGGGGGACCCTTGTGGCCCCCCTGGTAGTTAGGATGCTGTTTGCTGTTCGCTGTCACCACTGGAGAATTCTTGCCATCAGACTTTTCCGTCTTGTGGCTTTTCGGCTTTTTCCGCCACCAAAACGGTTGTAGAGCTTCCAGGCCAGCAGGATGCCGTCGAACAGGGTGGCACCGGTGGTCATGAAGGTGGTGACCCGCTTTGACGGTGCATTGCTCTTGGGCTTGTGAAACAGAGTGTTCCACTGAGTCTTCATCAACGTGTTGCTGTCTTGCAGCTGCGCATTCAGTTCTGCCTTTCGGGCACGGATGTCGTCAAGCGACTTGTATGTGTTTGGAGATGATGTGGGCATTCTGCTTCATTTGCTTAGTAATAGTTCTGCAAGGAATCTCACAAGAGGCTTCTCAATCCAACTGCGCCGTTTGGCGATAAAGAGGATGAGCAGCAGCAGATAGGCTCCGGCGACAATGACGAACGCCCATACTGTTCCCACCACTGGGGCAAGAGCGTATGCGATGGCAAACGACACGTAGATGAGCATCAGCA
This sequence comes from uncultured Prevotellaceae bacterium, assembly GCA_902767775.1. Taxonomy (GTDB): domain Bacteria; phylum Bacteroidota; class Bacteroidia; order Bacteroidales; family Bacteroidaceae; genus Prevotella. Next base: position 88,563 of record CACXIP010000005.1, read on the forward strand.
GCACGATGAAGAACACGATAAAAGTGATGGTGGCTATCGTCAGCAGCCGCACCACCTTCTCGATGATGTCGAGTTTAACGTATTCCGACTTCACGCCGATGTAGCGCTTGGCAGATTCCACCAGTTGCGCTATGGTCTCTATGTTGTTGTCGCTGGACAGCATGGTGGCACGGTTTTACTCCTCAGCGGTAGCGGCATCCTTGATGTCGTCCACCAAGTCTTCCATGTCCTTGCGGTTGATGTTGATGTTGTGCTTCTTCAAAAAGTCCTGAACGGTGTCTGAAATACGGGTGCGGGTGTCTGTTCCCTTGTCGGGAGCCATGAGGATACCGAGAGCTGCGCCTGCCAGGGCACCGCCAATAAATGCACCAATGTAACTGAGCTGTTTCATAATTGTGATATTTGTTGGTTAATAATGGTTATGTTGCCTGCGAAGAGCCCTTCAAAGGAAGGGTGATGACGCGTAAGGCGGTTTTCGAAAGCAAATGTACTAATTATTTTCAAAACATCCCCTTTTTGTCCGTCATTTTTTGTTAAAAATGTTGTATTTTGCAAGTTTAACAAACTTTATATACCTTGAGGGGTGGATTTTGTTTGTTTTTGTGTAATTTCGCCCGTGAAATAGAATATGTGTGACAATCTTACTTATTTAATTATCAATAATCTTAAGAAAATGAAGAAGTACATGGTTATCTGCGCAGGGCTCTGTGTGGCTCTCGCTATCAGTAGTTGCAAGTCCAAGGAAAGTGCCTACAGAAAAGCCTATGACAAGGCTAAAGCTCAGGACGCCGCCAATGTGACCGACAACAGCGGTTATGACGACACTCCTGTGGTCACCCCATTCGTCGACACTCCCGTGACCGACAACAACAATTACAACAATAACAACAACAATTACGACAACGTGTCGGTGCGCACCGAGAATGTCAGCGTGGTCAACGGCTCAGGTCTGAAGGCATACAGCGTGGTGGTGGGCTCTTTCTCCGTCAGGTCGAATGCCGACAACCTCGTCTCACGCCTGCGCTCACAGGGATACGACGCACAGTTGGCTTACAACTCAGCCCGCGACATGTATCGTGTGGTTGCCTCAACTTATGCTGACAAGGGAAGTGCCGTGCAGAGCCGCAACAACCTGCGCAACACCTATCCCGATGCCTGGCTCCTCTTCTACGGACAATAATATCCCGCGTGGCCAGAATCCTGTCGGTTGATTACGGCAAGAAACGCACCGGTTTGGCTGTCACCGACCCGCTTCAGCTCATAGCAGGCGGGTTGGCGACAGTTGCTACATCCCAGTTGATGGAGTGGTTGCGCAGCTATCTTGCCCGCGAGGAGGTGGAACTGATTGTGGTGGGTGAACCTAAGCAGCCCAACGGACAGCCCAGTGAGAACCTTCCGAGGGTGATGGCTTTCGTCAAGAAGTTGGAGAAGGAGTTTCCGATGATACCCGTCAGGCTCTATGACGAGCGGTTTACATCGGTGATGGCGCATCATGCGATGATTGACGGCGGACTGCGCCGCAAGGCAAGGCAGGACAAGGCTCTCGTTGACGAAATCAGTGCGACCATCATCCTTCAGAGTTATATGGAATCAAGAAGAAAATGATATTACCTATTTATATTTACGGACAGGAGGTGCTGAGAAAGGTGGCACAGGATATCCCCGCCGACTACCCCGAACTGCCTGCGCTCATCCAGGACATGCTGGAGACGCTCGACGAGTCGGAGGGCATCGGTCTTGCCGCGCCTCAGGTGGGCAAGAACATCAGGGTGGTGGTCATCGACCTCAACGTACTGTCCGAGGACATGCCTGAATACAAAGGCTTCAGAAAGGCTTTCATCAACCCCCATATCGTGGAACTCGACGACACGGAGACCGACACGATGGAGGAAGGATGCCTCAGTCTGCCCGGCATCCATGAAAAGGTGACAAGGCCCACACGCATCCACGTGACCTACGAGGACGAACAGCGGCAGAAGCATGACGAGTGGGTGGACGGCTATCTCGCCCGCGTCATGCAGCATGAGTTCGACCATCTTGACGGCAAGGTGTTCATCGACCGCATCTCGCCTTTCCGCAAGACCATGATCAAGAGCAAAATCAAGGCTCTGCTCCAGGGACGGTACAGTTGCTCCTATCGCACCAAGCCCGCCTTGAGGAAATAACGGCTGCCATGGACAGGCGGGGCGTATTCCTTTTACTGGCACTTCTGCCACTCACGGTGTCTGCACAGTTCAATGTCGACAGACTCATCATGAGTGGCAGAAGCGCGTTGTTTTACGAGGACTATGTGCTCGCCATCCAACATTTCAACAGGGCTATCCAGTCGAAACCCTATCTCTATGAACCATGGTATTACCGTGGGATAGCCAAATATTACCTTGATGACTTCGCCGGCGCTGAGGGCGACTGCACCGAGGCCATCAACCTCAATCCCTATGTCACCAGCATCTACGAACTGAGAGGCCTCTGCCGCATCAGGGAGAAGAAATACGAGGAAGCCATTGCCGACTATGACCGTGCGCTGCGCGATGAACCGTCGGCGCAGAACTTTTGGTTCAACCGCATGCTGTGCCGCATTGAACTGAAAGACTACGACCGCGCACAACTGGAACTGGACACCATCATCCACAAATGGGACAAGTATGCCCGTGCATACTCTGTCAAGGCGGGCATCTGCCTGTTGCAGAACGACACGACAGCGGCTGCTGGATGGCTCGACAAAGCCCTCGAAATCGACCCCTATGACTGGGAGTCGTGGCTGACGCGTGCCAACATCAGTCTGTCGAGGCAGAAATGGAAGGAGGCAGACAAACAACTTGGACAGGTGATTCACCTTAAGCCCAAGATGGTAGGCTGCTATGTCAACCGTGCTTTGGCAAGACTCAACATCAACAACCTCCGTGGAGCGATGGCAGACTATGACATGGCCATCGAAATCGACCCCGAGAATTTCCTCGCGCACTACAACCGTGGCATCCTGCGCGTGCAGGTGGGTGACGACAACCGTGCCATTGAGGATTTCGACTTCATCGTGCGCATGGAGCCCGACAACATCATGTCGGTGTACAACCGTGCGCTGCTCCTGCATAAGACAGGCGACCTGAGGGGTGCCATCCGCGACTATACCACCATCATCAACCAATTCCCCAACTTCTGGGAGGGACTCTACCGCCGTGCAGAGTGCTACCGCCGGTTGGGCATGTCCGGACAGGCGGAGATGGATGAGTTCAGAATCTTCAAGGCACAGATGGACAAGCACATCGGTGTGCAGCCAAGATGGTCGAAGAGCCAAATCAAGCAGACGAGGAAGAGAAGCGAGATTGACTTCGACAAATACAACCATGTAGTGGTGGAGGATGAGGAACCGAAAACCATCGAACATGAGTATGAGAGTGTCTATAGGGGTAAGGTGCAGAACCGCAAGGTCGACCTCGACTATATGCCCATGTACCACTTGTCGTACATGCGCTACGCCAATGTCGTCAAAGCCTACCAGGTGTTCGACAAGGCGGTTGACGCTTTCAACCAGCGCCAGCAACCACGCTATACGCTCTACCTGACCTGCAACCCCAGTGCGCTGAACGAACAACAGTCAAGTGTCGTGTTCGCATATGCCGACACACTGGCAGCACAGATACAGGATGAACCCGATGTGCAGAAAACGAAATACCTGTTGCTGCAGAGGGCGGTGGCACACACCGTGGTGCAAAACTACGGCGATGCCATCGACGACCTGACTACTGCCATTGGCATTGACCCCAACTTCGCCCTTGCCTATTGGCAACGGGGTGTCTGTGCTGCTGTGGTCAATGAGTTCAACACCACACAGGGTGTCGAGGCGAAAATCAAGGAGGCCAACGCCATGTATGACCTCAACAAGGCTCTGGAACTGATACCCGACGACCCCTACATCCATTACGACAGGGGCAACCTATACTTCAGCCAGGGAGATTATGCCAAGGCCATCGAGGATTATGATGCCGCCATCAATGCCAACCACTTGCCGGAGGCTTATTACAACCGCGGACTGGCGCATATCCACAATGGCAACCTTCAGCAAGGCATCGCCGATCTCAGCAAAGCGGGAGAGCTGGGCATCTACAGCGCATACGGCATGATTAAGAAATACTCAAAATAAACAGTTTATTCTATAGTCTCTATCATTTCTTTAGCGTCTATAGATATTTCGTCGAAAAATCACTGGGAATGGTCGAAAATCAGATTGCATCTGTAGCAATCTGGTGTACCTTTGCGACATAAATAATGACGAAATATTAAAAAAACAACAAATATGCAAACCATCAAGACATTTTTGACCTGCCTGATGCTTATCGCATCGGCAACCGTGATGGCACAGACCACCACCGTGAAAGGAACTGTGACAGACAAGACACTCGGCGAGGGAGAGCCCTTCGCCACCATCCGTATCTACAAGCAAGGCAAGACCGACAAGGCCGTCGCCATGTTTCTCACCGACAAAGACGGTGCCTTCAGCCATGAGGTGGAAGGCAAAGGCTCCCATGACCTCGTAGTGAGCAGCATCGGCAAGGCCGACCTCCACCAAACCATCACCCTCGGCGAGAAAACCGTGCTCGACCTCGGCACCCTTACCCTGAGCGATGACGCCAAGACACTGAGCGGTGTGGAAGTGGTGGCACAAAAGCCACTGGTGAAGATGGACGTGGACAAGATGAGCTACCGTGTGGAGGACGATGCCGACGCACAGTCGAGCACAGTGCTTGACATGCTCAGGAAAGTACCTATGGTGACCGTCGACGGACAGGACAACATCTCGGTCAATGGTTCATCATCCTTCAAGGTGTATGTTGACGGAAAGCCCAATGCCATGTTCTCCACCAATCCGTCGATGATTTTCAAGAGCATGCCCGCCACCGCCGTCAAGAGCATCGAGGTAGTGACCAATCCCGGTGCCAAATATGACGCTGAAGGTGCCTCCGGTGTGCTCAACATCGTGCTCAACAAGCAGATGGCGGCTGCCGGCAGCCTCAACGGACTCAATGGCACGGTGCGTGCCTCTGCAGGTACCAATGCCACCGGCCTCGGCATCTTCGTCAGCGGTCAGCAGGACAAGCTCTCCTACAGCGCCAACGTGATGACCAACTATTCTTATCCCAAGTCGCCGGAGGTAAACATGGACCAGATGAACGGCGCCACCGGCATCACCTCCCACTACGACACCGACACCAAGCTCCCCTTCAATATGGGCAACATCAGCCTGGGCTATGACCTCAACGAAAAGAGTTCCATCAACACTACCCTCTCCACCACCCTGCTCAACATGCGCAACAAGGGTACCTACACAACCAACATGGGTACGGCTGCCAATGGCTTTGCCTACAACAGCAAGATGGACATGAAGAACAACCAGACTGCTCTCAATTGGAACATCGACTATCAGCGATTCTTCAATCCCGACCGCACCAAGTCGTTCACCATCAGCTACCAACTCAGCTACAGTCCGACAAAGAATGAGCAGCGCAACGACTTCGACATGGGCGACAACACATGGGTAGACCTCACCGACCGCTACTCCATCAGCAAGAGCCACACCACCGAGCACACGATGCAGCTCGACTACACCACTCCCATTGCCCAGGGACAGACCCTCAGCACCGGTGCGAAGGCCATGCTCCGCCGCGCCTCGTCAGACTCGAAATACTACCTGTCGGATGTATACAACGAGCAGATGAGCATGGATTACCTCTACAAGAACAACATCGCAGCCCTCTATGCGGAGTATGAGAACAGATGGGGAAGCGCCAGTGCCAAGGCTGGTCTGCGCTATGAGCACACCTGGCAGGACGTGGAATACCGTCTGGGCAACGGCACCAACTTCTCGAAAGACTACGGCACCCTCGTGCCCTCGGCAGCCCTCTCCTACTCTCTCGCCCCCACCCGCAATATCGGACTGACCTACAACATGCGCATCTCACGCCCCGGCATCACCTACCTCAATCCCTACATCGACCGCTCCGACCCCAACAGCCTGACATACGGCAACACCGACCTCGATGTGGAGAAGTCGCACAACGTGTCGCTGGTCTACAACATGTTCTCACAGAAACTGATGCTCAATGTCAACCTCCGCCATACCTATACCGGCAACACCATCGAACAATATAGTTTCTATGACAACAACCTGCTCAACACCACTTACGGCAACATCGTGAAGAAGAACCAAACCGGCGTGACCGGATACCTCAACTGGCTCGCCACCAAGGACACCCGTCTCTTCTTCAACGGCGGACTCAACTATACCGATTTGCGCAGCGATGTGCTCGACGCCAACAACGGCGGATGGCAGGCAACAGCCATGATGGGCGTGCAGCAGACACTGCCCTGGAACCTGAAGGCTGCCGCCTATCTCATCACCTCGACGAAGACCTATACCCTGCAAGGATGGTCGAGCGGATTCAACTTGGTGACCGCCTCCCTCTCGAAATCGCTGCTCAACGACAAACTGACCATCGGTGTGCAGGCCCTCACCGGTCTCTCCGAAGGCGGCAGCATCAAGATGGAGACCTACAGCAAGGGCAGCAACTTCTCGCAGAAGCAGAGCATCAAGGTGCCCATCAGCGGCGTGAGCCTTACCCTCAGCTATACGTTTGGCAAGAACCGCCAACAGACACGCATGCACCAGTCACGCATCCAAAGCGACTACATCGAGCAGCAGTCACAGGGTGAGATGCTCAACAGCGTAGGTTCAGGAACCGGAACGGGAGCCGGAGCAGGTGCTGGAGCAGGAAGCGGTATGCCGATGTAAAAAGAAAGCTGGATATTTGGACAATCCATAATAAAGAATTATATTTGCAACATGAAGGCGAACATCAGTAGAAAAGACATCGGGCTGTTGCTGATACAGTTGGGGGTGTGGGGAGCCATCATCCTGATTCCCCCACTCGTAGCACTCCTGGCAACACGCAACACATCATCCGGCATCACCTTCCTGAGGATGCTGTGGTTCAACCTGCAGTCACCAGTTCTGCTCTACTTCATCAACTTCTACATCTTCTGGCCCCTGCTGGCAGCCAAGCGCCGCTATGTGCTGTTTGTCATCGCCAACATCATCGCCTTCTTTGTCCTCAATCCCGGCCTGCTCTTTTTCAGGCACCATCCCGCACCGCCCGATGTGCATATACCCGAGAATGCATGGCTGGGCATGTTCTCCGGTCTCTTCATCTTCTTCCTGCTCAACCTCGCCAGCATCTCCGCCGCCATCGTGCTGCGCCATTTCCTGCGAACCCAACAAATCAGGAAGCAGCTGGAAGAAGAGCGGCACAAGAACACAGAGGCAGAACTGGCATGGCTGAAGAACCAAATCAATCCGCACTTTCTGTTCAACACGCTCAACAACATCTCAAGTCTCACGCAGATTGATGCCGATGCCGCACAGGATGCCATCGCCCAACTCAGCGACCTGCTGCGCTATGCCATCTACAAGACCAACCAGACGATGGTGCCCATCAGCGGCGAGGTGGAGTTCATGCGCAACTACATCAGTCTGATGCAGCTCCGCTGCAACGAGAAGACCACCGTGAGCACACAGTTCAACATTGCCAATCCGCAGTTGGAGATAGCACCGCTCATCTTCATCTCACTGATAGAAAACGCCTTCAAACATGGAGTGAGCAGCAACCGCCCCTCCTCCATCGACATACGGCTCGAACAGAATGAGGAGGGTATCACTTTCCGCTGCGCCAACACCAACTTCCCCAAGAGCGATGCCGACCGGAGCGGCAAGGGCATCGGTCTGGAGAACACCCGCCGCCGACTCGACCTGCTCTACAGCGACCGCTATGAATGGGAGCAGCAGTTGGTGGACGAAATCTACACCACCACCATCACCATCCATCCATGAACCCACTCACCTGCATCATCACCGATGACGAGCCATTGGCTGTCAGACTTCTGGAGTCGTTTGTCACCAAAACTCCCGACCTACAACTGTTGGGGTCGTATACCGACTCGGTGGAGGCGATAGCCGCCGTCAAGGAAAAACAGCCCAACCTGCTGTTTCTCGACATCCAGATGCCCGACATCAATGGTATGGAACTCGCCCATATGGTGCCGCAGGAGACACGCATCATCTTCACCACAGCCTTTCAAGAATACGCCTTTGAGAGTTACGAGGTGTCGGCGCTCGACTTCCTGCTCAAGCCCATCCGTTACGGGAAATTCCTTGCTGCCGTGGAAAAGGCACGCCAATGGTTTGGTCTGACAGCAGCAGCCGAGGCCGCCACGTCTGCTGAGAACACACAGCAGCAAGGCACAACAGAAACCCAGCCGACGGCACAGACCGTCTTCCTCAAGGTCGACGGCGAATACCGTCAGGTAGCGTTCAGCGACATCCTCTATGTCAGCGGGATGAAGGATTATGTGATGTTCTACACCGAAGGCGAGCGGAAACCCCTCATCACCCACATGACGATGAAGGCAGCGGAGGAACTCCTCCCCGCATCACTGTTCATGCGCGTCAATCGTTCCTACATCGTCGCACTCAACAAAATCCGAAGTGTTGACCGCAACGACTGCCTCTACATCGGCAACGAAATCATCCGCGTCACCGATGCCTACAAAGAGGCTTTCGCCCAGTATATGCAAACAAAGACCTGTAATTAGTTGCAGGTCTTTGTTTGATATGTCTTCACATATTTTTATTCGTGCACGTACAGGTTCCAGCCGAGGTAGGTGTCGATGGCCTCGTTGAGGATTTCGACCACATCGGTGCGGCACATGGCCACATGGTGCTCAAAACCGTTCTTGCAGATGTATTTCATCAGACGCTGCAGACCTTCGACCTTGGTGACGGCGATGCATCCGTCCATGCCATACGGCTCGTCGGTAATCTCACCCTTGCCAAGATATGCCTTGATGCATCCCTTCGGGTCGTCCGTCGAGATGCGGAAGAAGGTGAAGTCGCCTGCTGTCACCTTGGCATAGACAGCACCAAAGGTGTTGATTTTGCCGAGGGTGCGGCCGAGCACGCCAAGAGGACCGAGCTTGAGGTTGTTCTGCACGAATGACTTGGGATAATTGCCACAGTGGGTGCAGACACATTTGTTGCGTTCCTCCGCAAAGTTGTTGTTCCAATCGAGGAGTGCGGAAGCCTTGCCCGAGGCCAAAGTCAAAGCATACATCGACACGGCACCGGCGATGTCGGTCTCACAGGCAGCAGGAATGAGTTTGTCGCCCAACATCGACATGGTGACACATGCGGCACAACCATAGTTCTGCTCCAGCGAATCCCAGCACTGGATGGCGACTGCCTGCACATCGTTCGCCTCAATCCATGCCTCGACGGCAACGCCAAACTTCGCCACGAGATTGAGTTTCTCACGATAGCTGTCAGGCACCTCAGCATAGTTGGCGATGCGCTGGCACATCTCTGTGAATTTCGGGTCGTCATCAGCTATTTTCTGTGCTGCGAAAAGAATCTCCGATAGGTCGGCTGGCACCACAGTGATGCCGCTGCGCTGCAACAGTTTCTCACTGGCTCGGCAAGTATTGAAGCCTAATGGACGAGTACCGATTTGACCGATGCGGCAGTGGCGCAAACCATTGACCACACGGCAGATGGCAGCAAAACGACTGAGGTCCTTCGCCAGCAGCGGGCTGTAGATGGAATAGGTGTGCAGTGAAGTGTCAGTGAACGGGATGCCATACTGATAGAGGTTGTTGCATACAGAAATTTTTCCACAGAAGGCATCACGGCGGCTGTCGAGGTCCACCTTGTCGTTCTCGTCATCACATGCCTGCACCATGATAGGTACATTGAGGTCAGCATCGCTGATGGCATTGATGATGCCTATCTCGAAGCCGAAATTGGGCAGGGAGACAACGATGCCGTCAATCTCATCGCGATGCTCACGAAACTGTTTCGACACCTTGAGGCCATCCTCACGTGTCTCGATGCTGCTGCTTCCCGTCGGTGTGGCATCCTCGGGGAGAATCACATACTCAAAGCCCAGTTCGTCCATCGTGAGCAGCAGTTGCTTGCGGACATCACGGGCCAGTTCTGAATTAAAGTAGGCGCGGGTTCCGATAATCACGCCAAAACATGTTTTTCCGTTTCTCATTATTGGTGGTTTAGGGGGTTGGTCGTTTGGTCGTTTGGGGGGGTGAGGGGGATGTTTTAGGAGATGGTGGAGAGGTTTCTCACTGCTTTCCGCCATCCATCATAAAGGGTATCCATATTTGGGGTGTGATGCGGTTCATACACCTGTGTCACCTTGCGCAGTCCCACCACCTCATCGGTGGTCGTCCAAATGCCTCGGGCGAAGCCATTCATCACCACGGCACCCATGGCGGAAGCGTCCTCCACCTCGGTGCACACCACAGGAGTGGCAAGTTGGTCGGCTTGGAACTGCATGAGGAATTTGTTGCGTGTTGGACCACCGTCGGCGCAGATTTCCCGCAGCTGGCCACCCGTTGCTTTCGCCATCACTCCGATGAGGTCTCTCACCTGATAAGCGATAGACTCCAATGCGGCACGCAGGAAATGCGCCCGGGTAGTGGCAAAGGTCATTCCCACCACGGCAGCCTTGGCGTCGGGCTGCCACCATGGAGCGCCCAAACCGGCAAAGGCAGGTATGATATAGACACCGCCCGTAGATTCGACAGTGGTTGCCTCTGCCTCCATCTCACTCGGATGCGACACCAACTTGAGTTGGTCGGCTATCCATTTGAGCGTGGCACCCGTACTGTAGATATTGCCCTCATAGCCATAATAGTGACGTCCGAAGGCAGAGTAGCCGACAGAAGTCACCAGACCGTCGGGAGCCGCCAATGGCTTTTCACCTATATTCACCATCACAGATGAACCCGTTCCGTAGGTCACCTTTCCCGAGCCCTCGGTGAAGCACATCTGTCCGACCAATGCACCGTGGGAGTCACCCAGTACGCCGGCGATGGGGATGGGCTGGGAGAAGAGTCCCTCTACGGTCGTTTCTCCGAAGACCGCATCACACGGCAGCACCTCAGGGAGCATGCTGCAGGGGATGTCAAACAGTCGCAGCAACTCCTCATCCCACTGCATCGTGTGGATATTGAAGAGCATGGTACGCGATGCATTGGTGGTGTCGGTATAAAAACTGCGACCGCCTGTAAGCTTCCATATGAGCCATGTCTCGATGGTTCCCATGAGCAGTTTCCCTTTTTCTGCCGCCTCACGGGCACCCTCCACATGGTCGAGAATCCACCTGACTTCCGTCGCCGAGAAATTGGGGTCGATGAGGAGTCCGCTTCTGCTGAGCACCATGTCTGTCGCCCCTTGCTGGCGCAACTGCGCACAAAGGGCAGCCCCGCGGTTGTCCTGCCACACGAGAGCATGATATACAGGCTTTCCGGTATCCTTGTCCCATACGACCACTGTCTCACGTTGATTGGTGATGGCGAGCGAGAACGCCGTATCGATAGGACAGTTGGCCTGTCTCAGCAGTTGACTGATGGCCTTCACCATATTGTCGTAGATTTCCTCGACATCATGCTCCACCCATCCTGCCTGCGGATAATACTGCTTGTGGTCGATGTTGCAGCGGTCGGTCATACGGCACTGCTCGTCGAAGAGCATCGCCTTGGTCGATGAGGTACTTTGGTCAATGGCAATGATTTTTGAAATCATAGTTGATGGTTTATAGTTGATTGCATTTTACATCCAGCTCTGGACTGCCTTGACGATGCCCTCGGCATCCATGCCATAGTGGTGGAAAATCTCTGCATTGGAACCATGCACTACATTCTCATCGGGTATGCCGATGATGCGCACGGGCACAGGCTGCTCGCTGAGCACCTCGCAGACCATGGCACCCAAGCCACCGAAACGGCTGTGCTCCTCGATGGTGACGATGCGCCCCGTCTCTCTTGCTGCCTTTCTGACCGCCTCCTCATCGAAGGGTTTGAGCCACGACATGTCGAGCACACGGGCACTGATACCCTGTTCGCCCAGTTGAAGGGCTGCCTGCCAGGCGTGCCACACGGTCTCGCCAGTGGCGATAAGCGTCACATCGCTGCCCTCAACCACCGCGATGGCCTTGCCTACCTCGAAGTCGAAATCATCATCGGCATAGACATCTGGCACTGGAGCACGCCCCACCCTGACATAACATGGATAGGGGAAGTCTACCAACTGCCGCACCAATTTGCGGGTCACCCGCCAGTCGCTCGGCAGACAAATGGTCATGCCGGGGAAGGTGCGCAGCACAGCGATGTCGTGCAGGGAATGATGGGTGGCACCCAATGCCCCATAAGCCACGCCACCACTCACACCGAGAATGGTGACCGGGTTCTGACTGTATGCCAGGTCTACCTTCACCTGTTCGAGAGCCCTTGCGACATAGAAGCACGCAGGTCCGCAGCAGAATACTTTCTTACCGCTGTGCGCCAGTCCGGCAGAGATGCCCACGGCATCCTGTTCGGCAATGCCACACTCGACAAACTGCTCCGGCAATTGGGCAGCGAAGTCACCCAAGGTGACAGAACCCCGCGCATCAGTGGTGACGGCTACGATATCCTTATCCTTGCTGGCCAGTTCCACCAGCATTTCCGTGAATTCCTTTCTGCAAGCTTTCATGGTCAGTTTATAGTTAAGAGTTCATAGTTCATAATTCATAGTTCATAGTTATTATCCCTCTGCGTTTTTTCTTAAACGGCATAGCCTTTCCTCTATCTCCGCGACGGCATCGAGGCACTGCTGCTCATTGAGCACACCGTGATGCCATTTGGCGATGCCCTCCATGAAACTCACACCTTTGCCCTTGGTGGTGTTGCTCACCAGCAGGTGTGGCTTACCGCTATGGTAGTCGATGCGACTGAAAGCATCTACGATATCTTCCATTAAGTCGCCATTGAGTTCGGTGACTTCCCATCCAAACGCCGTCCATCTGTCGCGGATGCTGTCAATAGGCATTACATCCTCGGTGTTGCCACTGATTTGCAAATGGTTGCGGTCGATAATCGCCACGAGGTTGTCGAGGTGGTATTTGTTTGCCGCCATAGCAGCCTCATAGATGGAGCCCTCGCCCTGTTCACCATCGCCCATCAGCACGAAGGTGCGGTATGCCTTTTGGTCCATCTTCGCAGCGAGTGCCATGCCGATGCCAATGCCCAGTCCGTGTCCGAGGGCACCGCTGCACACCTCGATGCCAGGCACTTCGATGGTGGGGTGTCCGCTGAGGACAGACCCAAATTGTCCGAGCGTGTCGAGCATCTCCGAAGAGATGAATCCCTTCGCCTCAAGGGTCACATACAGCGCTTCGACACAATGGCCTTTGCTCAGTACGAAGCGGTCACGCCCCGGTGCCTTGGGATTGGCGGGGTCAAGGCCGCGCATGACCTCAAAATAGAGGGCTGTCATGACATTGAGGCACGACAGGTCGCCTCCGATATGTCCTGCTTTTGCTCGGTAAACCACCTCCACGAGGCGTTTCCGGTTTTGTTCTGCTATTAGTTTCAGTTGGTTGGTGTTCATAAAAAGAGGTGTGAGGTGTGAGGTGTGAGGTGAGAGGTGAGAGGTGTGAGGTGAGAGGTGAGAGGTGAGAGGTGAGAGGTGAGAGGTGTGAGGTGAGAGGTGTGAGGTGAGAGATATGATAGTGTGTGATTACATCACTTTCCCTTTCGCGGCCAGCGTGTCGTAGTTGTTGTTGAGGTTTCTCCAGTCCACTTTGGCGTTGGTGGGGATGGCATTGATATATTTCTCGATATTGGTGTATCCGTCGCCAGTGCAGTCGCCGTTGGCGTCACTGGGGTCATTGGGATTAAGTCCGTTGGCGGTCTCCCACTCATCGGGCATGCCGTCGCCATCGCTGTCAGTGCGCGGAGCCCATTCCCCGTATGTGGGATAGCCACCCATCTGTCTCGGGTCGGTGATGATGCCTTTCTTATAAGAGTCCTTAGGCAGACGACGGTATTTGAAGAGTCCGTCCTGGTCTTGTGACTTCGGATGGAGTCCCCACATGTTGCCATAGGGGTTGTCCTTCACCGTCTTCTCATATTTGTCAACATAGTAGGGGATGCCTGTGCGCACCTCCTCGGCAATGCGCTGGTCGACAATGTCGCGGCAGGGGACGGTGGCTCCGGCATTCTGCAGCACCCACTCGAAGGCCTTGTCAGCCCCCATGATGCTGACGAACGGCATCTCAAAGGGTTCATTGGAACGCATCAATGCCAATTCGGTCTCATCGATGTCTCCGTCCTTGTCACTTGTCTGTATGCCACCCTTCCAGTTGTCCCGTGTGATTTCAGGGAAGCCCTCCATGACATTGCCTACGGCATATATCCTGCCAAATTGCTTGAACGGGAAGAGGTTGACGCTCCTGCTCTCCGATTTGATGATACGGTGGGCGACGGCACCCTCTTTTGGTGTGAGCGGTCCCGGTTTGTAGTAGTTGTTGATGAAATTGGACATGGTGGTATACTCACCACCATCGGCTGTGCGATGCACCCAGTTGTACACCACATTGTTGACGAAGTTGAAGACGCCGCCCCAACCGATGGAGGGGTTGCGCCCCGTGTTGTCAGCCCACAGGTTGCGCATAAAGGTGGTGTTCTCGCCACCGATAGTCGAACCGAAGGAGTGGTTCCATGTGTCGAGGGCCTTGGCGGATATGGTGTTCTGGATGGTCACATTGACCGTCGGTTCCTTACGCTTGTCCTTTCCATCACCCAAATCGAACATATGGCGGTAGAAGGAGATATTCTCATCGAGTCCCCACTCACAGGAGCAGTGGTCGATCATGATGTTTCCTACGGGATTGCCGCCAAAGGAGTCCTCACGGTGCCACACCAGTGTCTCACCCCTGCGGAAGCGCATATGCCTCACGATAACGTCGTGGGTATCCACCTGGAACGACTCACCTGCGATGATGACACCCTCGCCAGGTGCTGTCTGTCCGGCGATGGTGATGTAGGGAGCCCTCACATAGATAGGTGACTTGAGGCGTATGATGCCCGAGACGTTGAACACGACGATACGTGCCCCGCCCTGCTCACATGCCCAGCGGAAAGAGCCAGGCCCGTCGTCATTGAGATTGGTCACGGTCAGCACCTTTCCCCCTCGTCCGCCGAAGGTATACATGCCACCGCCCTCAGCACCTGGGAAAGCCGGTATCTTAGCCTGTCTCAGGTCATAGGGTCTGGCAGCCCAGGGCACATAGGGCCTTCCCTCCTTGGCTTCTTGGATGACGATGGGAAATGCCACTTTCCATGCGGAGTCACTATGTATTCTCCAGCGCACCTCCAAAGAGTCGATGAGTCGTTTCGCCTCCTCGGTGTACTGGGGATACTGCGCAAATGCCGCTGCCGACATCATCAGCAGACAGGCAACAAACAAATTCTTTTTCATAAGAGTGTGTGTCTTGGTGTTATTGCTAATGATATGACGAGCAAATGCCCAAATTGTAGTCAATGAGCAAGAACTTTTTAATCACATAACAACAAAAATCCGCCCAAAAGCGATGCCCCGGGCGGATTCTTGAAATGATGGGTTTATTCAATTTACTCCTCAGGTCCCCAAACACTCTTTGACCCTTTGTTATCAAAGTTGTCATCGAGGTTGGTGTTGCCGAGCTGGTCGCCATCGCCCTCACCATCAACATTGCTGATGGGGTTGACGGGAGGCTCTTGGGGATTGTCCATAAAGTTTCTCACGTTGATGTCAACTGTCCTGATTTCAGGACTTACATACTTTTCCATAATCTTCAATAATTTTTATTATTTCACAACAGTTTTCTTTCCATTGATGATGTAAATTCCACGTTGCAGGTCACCCTTGACTTTCACACCGTTGATGGTGTAGACCTCATTGGCGCTCTCTGCTGTCTCGATGTTGCGGATAGCCGTTGCCTCCTCAATGAGGAAGATGAAGTTGGCTGTCTGCTCCTCGGTGAGGCAGAGGTAAGCCTTGTTGGGTTTGCAGAGGTTGGTGTGTCCGTCGGCAGTGAACCAGTAGAAGCCAAGTTTCTTCTCACCATTGTGGGTAGAGCGGCTCAGTTTGTAGTAGAAGTACTCAGGAGCGGTCACCTTCTCCGTGAAGGCATCGTATCCCTTGAGGAGGTTCTCCTCAGGTTTCTGACCACCGCCAGCAGTGATGTCGGCAGCATAGGCTTTCACCTCGCCTTTGAGAATCACGGGAACACCGGCGGGAACGACCGAACCAGCCTGATAGATGTACTTGGCGTATGAGTAGAGGTTGTCGACAGTGGTGACAACGCCAGCCTGAACACCCTCGGGAACGATGAATGCATACTGGCTGTTGAAGTAGGTAGCAAGACCTTCCTCATCAGTAATCTCAAAGAATACCGACTTCGGTTCTACGAGCCAGCGCGGGTCACCAACCTTTGCAGTGTTCTGAGCGCACTGTGCCAAGGTGAAGTCACCGGTGGTATAGTCGCCTGCGAATGCCACAATTCCCTCAACACCCTCGGTAACGGCATTGGCTGCTTTCTCACCCGACAGGATATCCTCGAAGGTGGCTGTGCCATCCTCAGCAACGTTCTCCCACTGGAAGGAGTTGCCCGACACATCCCAGTTGCCTACCTTGCCCTGCTGGCCTGCATTCAGACCACTAAGGAACTGATTCTTCTTGCCACTTGCCACAATGAGGTTGTCCTTCACCACATACTTCATGTGAGCCTGGCTGTTCTTGCGCAGTGTTGAAACAGTCTTGCCGTTGGTGATGTTGTAAATGGTAGAGTTGGCAATATTGAACTCCTGGGTGAACTCAGGATTGAACTCAGTGACATCCTGTGAACTCTGTGTGCTGAAGAAGCCGCCGTTCTGCTCATTGGAAGGATTGGCCCAGATAGTCGAGTTGCTCACCTCCAGTTTCTTGGTGTTGCCGCCGCCGTTGAAGTCAAAGATGCTCTTCTTGGCAGTGCCGTCGATACCGATGATGCTGTTGCGCACAACCAGTTCGTCAAGGATGACCTTTTGCTTGTTGGCATAGAACAACTGACGTTTCAGGCCGTTGACCTTCACGTTCTCGAAGACCACGCTGCCAAGTTCGGTATAACTCTTCGGTTCCTCCTCACCTTCAATGGTAAAGGTCTTGGTGAAATCGGGATGGATGTCCTCGGTGAGTTGCACCATCGGAGCAGAAATGGCGGAAGCGTCGATAGTAGCAGGTTTCTCAGCGTCGCCCTTAATGGTCACGGGGCAGTTGACGTTCATGGTCTCACCCACGGTGTATGCACCGTCGGCAGCCAGTGTGATGGTGATGCTGGCGGGATAGGGATTCTCTGCCTGGGCTGCAGCCAATTCGGCAGCCAGGTCAGCACCTGTGGCGGGAGCAAGTTCAATGGCGGGGCCAATGGCCGGAATCACGGGAGCGAGCCAGCGCGGGTCGCCGACCAGAGCCTCGTTCTGCGGGCAGTCGCCAAGGGTGAAGTCACCTGTGGTGTAGTCACCTGCGAATGCCACGATGCCTGCGATGCCCTCGGTAGCCTCTCCGGCAGGCTTCTCTTCTGCCAGGATGTCCTCAAAGGTGACAGTGCCATCCTCCGCAGCGCTTCCCCACTGGATAGAGTTGCCAGAAACATCCCAGTTGTCAACCTTGCCGGGTTGTCCGGCGTTCAGACCAACGAGGAACTGATTCTTCTTGCCTGAAGAAATGATCAGGTTGTTCTTCACCACATATTTCATGTACTTCTGGCTGTTCTTGCGCAGTGACGAGACAGTCTTGCCGTTGGCGACGTTGTAGATGGTGGAGTTGGTGATATTGAACTCCTGGGTGAACTCAGGATTGAACTCGGTGACATCCTGTGAACTCTGTGTGCTGAAGAAGCCGCCGTTCTGCTCATTAGAGGGATTGCCCCAGATGGTCGAGTTGCTCACCTCCAGTTTCTTGGTGTTGCCGCCGCCGTTGAAGTCAAAGATGCTCTTCTTGGCAGAGCCGTCGAAGCCGATGATGCTGTTGCGGACGGCGAGAACGTTGAGCACGACTTTCTGCTTGTTGGCATAGAAGAGTTGACGCTTCACACCGGTAAACTCCACATTCTCTAACACCACGTCGCCGAGGTCGATCCAGGTGTATTCCTTATCGGTGCCATCCTCCTGGGCCACGGACGCAGACTTCGTGAAGTCCAGGTGGATGTCCTCGGTCAGTTGAATCACCGGAGCCTCAAGAGCGGAGGCATCGACGGTGGCCGGCTTATCAAAGTCGCCCTTGATGGTGATCGGGCAGTTGACGTTCATGGTCTCACCCACGGTGTATGCGCCGTCGGCAGCCAGTGTGATGGTGATGCTGGCGGGATAGGGATTCTCAGCCTGGGCAGCAGCCAACTCTGCAGCAAGGTCAGCACCTGTGGCGGGAGCAAGACTGATGGCCTCACCCATCTCTGGCACAGGAGGTGTAACTTCTCCCGTTTCCATTGCCTCTACGGTAATGCCATAGAACTGACAGGTGGTTCCTCTTGCAGCGATGACATATTTGCTTCCCTCAGCCAATTCCACCTTCTTGGTGGCATAGCCATATTTGAAATCAGCCGTCGGCTCCACGATGGTCATCTCGCCGGTGAGGAAAGTGAAGTCTGCCTGGTTGAACACTTTCACATCCTTTCCGTCATTCTCGGCGAAATCACCTGAGATGGCTTCCCCCGTATCTGGATTAGTCGTCTGAGCAGTTGACTGACGACGATAATAGATAGTGAGGCTGACATCCTTCTTGGCCTCAAGCAAGATAGGAGTACTGCCATCCTTCTCTGTTCCAGCAGGATTTTCAGCAGTAGGATCTTTGTCCACCCTCACTTGGATGTAGTGGGTGAATGCCTCTCCGGCGATGGTTCTGGCATCACCCTTCAGAGTAGTTGCATAGACTGTTTTAGCAACGATCAGTTCGTTGTCAACCAACGTCGTACCAGGTGCGGTCGACGTCTCCTCTGTAGCCTGCCATGTCGTGGCTGCGTAAGCGAATGCCGACAAAAGGGCTACCATCAGAAGCGTAAGTCTGGTCTTCATAATAGTTTGCTTTAAATAGTGAAATGATTGATTTTATGAGTATATTTGGGACAAAATTATATATTTTTTTTCATTTCCTCAACAAATTCCTACTTTTTCTTTCTTTTTTTTCATCATCATCCATCATTTGTATATCGATGATTACAAAAAGACTTGAGGTGCGTCATATCTTTAAAATATATAAGGTAAATAAAGCAAGATGAGCAAGCGACTGTTTCTGACATTCATCTTCATCGAGATTGTGGGTATGATGGGTGTCAAGGTCTATGGACACCAATTCCAAGATGCATTACTCTCAGACAGCGATGTGGTGCACTACACTGGGACGACCATAGCACGTCCTGCCCGCCACGACGGAGGTCTGAAACCCGTGGTGGGAGTGCATAGCATTCAAACCATGCGCGCCGAGGTGCCCTGGACATACAACCACCAGCCAATGATGGCATGGTGGAACGACCGTTTCTACATGCACTATCTGTCGGACCCACGCCACGAGCATGAGCCACCGGGCAAGACGTTGCTCCAAACATCATCAGACGGATACACATGGAGTGACCCTGTCGAACTGTTCCCCGAATATCCTGTTCCCGACGGGTTTACCAAAGAAACGCAGCCCGGCATCGTAGCCAAGGACCTGAAAGCCATCATGCACCAGCGTGTGGGGTTTTTTGTGGCACCCAATGGCAGACTGCTCGCCATTGGCAACTACGGCATCGCCCTCCACCCCAAGGATGACCCCAATGACGGCAACGGCATCGGGCGTGTGGTGCGCGAAATCCGTCGCGACGGCACCTTCGGTCCCATCTACTTCGTGTATTACAACCACGACTTCAACGAGCGCAACACCATCTACCCCTACTATAAGAAATCAAAGGACAAGGGTTTTGTGCGCGCCGTCGACGCCATGATAGCCGACCCCATGCAGCGGATGCAATGGGTGGAGGAAGCCGACCGCGAAGACCCCATCATCCCTCTGACGCGTCCCTACAAGGCATTCAGCGGCTACACCCTTCCCGACGGCCGCAAGGTGGCGCTATGGAAACATGCCGTCACCAGTATCAGCACCGATGGTGGCAACACCTGGCGTGAGCCCTGCGACCGTGCTCCAGGTTTCGTCAACTCCAACGCCAAGATATGGGGACAGCGGCTCACCGACGGTTCCTATGCCACAGTGTACAATCCCGCCGAATACCGATGGCCGCTCGCCATCAGCCTCAGCAGCGACGGTTTGGAATACACCACCCTATCATTGGTCAACGGCGAGGTGACGCCCCTGCGCCATGGCGGCAACTACAAGAACATCGGTCCGCAATATACCCGCGGCATACAAGAAGGCAACGGCATACCCAAGGACTCTGACCTGTGGGTGACCTATTCCAATAATAAGGAGGACATGTGGGTGTCGCGGATTCCCGTTCCCGTGCGGATGGACGCCACTGCCCATGCATCAGGAGGTTTTGAGGAATACCAGCAACTGGCAGACATGACCGACTGGAATCTCTACATGCCGCTGCGCTGTCCCATCTCACTCGAAGGCAGTTGGCTCACCCTCAGTGACAGTGAGCCATACGATTATGCCAAGGTGGAGCGCGTCATCCCCAGCACCAAAGAGTTGGAGGTGGAATGGGACATGAGTTTTGGACAGGCCAACCACGGTGAACTCGACATCGAGTTTGTGGATGACGGTGGCAATGTCGCCTCACGCATCGTTGCCGACTCCACCGGCATCATTCGAGTGAAAGGCGGTGCCCGATACGGCACGCTGATGAAACGTTATGAAAAAGGCGAGACCTACCATATCAAGGCTGTGCTCTCCACCTCCCTCCACCGCGCTGTGTATTATGTGAACGGCAAGAAAGCCTGTGAACGACAGTTCGACACTCCCGTGGAGCATTTCTCGCGCATCGTCTTCCGCACCGGCTCTTTGTTTGACAAGCCCGACATCAACACCCCGGCCGACCAAGACTTCGACATGCCACGCGCCGATGAACAAGACCCTGTCGCACGGTTCAGCATCGCCCATGTCACCACGAGGTCGCTCGACGGAGACGCCCCTGCCGCCATCCTCCACTACGATGACTTCGCCCATTATGCCGAACGGTTCAACACAATGGAGGACGAGAATATAGTGACCACCATCCCCAACGCCGCCTCATCGGAATGGATGCGCAAGAACATCCCCCTGTTCGACTGTCCGCAAGAGAATTTCCGAGAGATGTATTACTACCGTTGGTGGACGCTGCGCAAGCACATCAAGCAAACGCCCGTAGGCTATGGCATGACCGAGTTTCTCGTCGACCGCTCCTACGCCGACCGCTACAACCTCATCGCCTGCGCCATCGGACATCATGTGATGGAGACCCGATGGCTGCGCGACACCACCTACCTGCACCAAATCCTGCGTACCTGGTACTTCGGCAATGACGGCAAGGCGATGTCGAAGATGAACAAGTTCTCCTCATGGAACCCATGGGCCATCACCGAGGCGTGGAAGGTGCAGGGCGACACCAACTTCCTGCTCAGTCTGAAACCCCGCCTTGAGGAAGAGTATGCCCGCTGGGAATCGACCAACCGCCTGCCCTCCGGACTCTACTGGCAGGGCGACGTACAGGACGGTATGGAAGAGAGCATCAGCGGCGGGCGCAAGAAACAGTATGCCCGTCCCACCATCAACAGTTACATGTGGGGCAACGCACAGGCATTGTCACTGCTCTGCTCCATGACTGGCGAAGAGAGCAAGGCCGACATCTACAAGGCAAAGGCCGACACCCTCAGTCAACTGATTCACGGAAGATTGTGGAATGAACGGCATGGATTCTTTGAAACCCTAAGAGGTGACACCTCTGCTGCCGTGCGTGAGGCCATCGGTTTCATCCCATGGTATTTCAACCTGCCAAAGAAGGAGAACAACTATGCGCAGGCTTGGCTGCAGGTCACCGATGAGAAAGGTTTTTCCGCTCCCTATGGCCTGACCACCGCCGAGCGCCGCCATCCACAATTCCGTTCCCACGGAGTGGGCACCTGTGAGTGGGACGGTGCCGTCTGGCCCTTTGCCACCTCGCAGACACTCACCGCCATGGCCAACTACCTGAACAACTACCCCGACCCCGTCATTACCGACAGCGTGTATTTCCGGCAGATGGAACTCTATGTGGAGTCGCAACACCACCGCGGCCGGCCATATATCGGCGAGTATCTCGACGAGAAGAACGGTGCCTGGCTGATGGGCGACCGCGAGCGCAGCAGATACTACAACCACTCCACCTTCAACGACCTCATCATCACCGGACTGGTGGGTCTGCGCCCACAGACCGACGGCAGTGTGGTGGTCAATCCTCTGGTGCCCAATGGGCGATGGGATTATTTCTGCCTCGACAGCATCAACTACCGCGGCCATGTGCTCACCATCATCTGGGATAAGGATGGACAACGTTATCACCAGGGCTGCGGTCTGATGCTGATGGTCGACGGTAAGTTGAGGGCACAAAGGTGTAATTTAGGAAAGATAACGACAAAACTATGAGAAAGATACTGACCACCATGATGCTTGCTGCCACTGTCATGGCGACGGCACAGACGCTTGAGAACAAGTTCACCCGTTCGCTGAGCGATGTGATGCGGGATGTGGAGCAACGTTTCGATATCCGCATGAAATATGATATGGACACCACGGGACTCCAGGTGACATATGCCGATTTCCGCATTAGGCCCTACAGTGTGGAAGAGACCCTCACCAACCTCCTCGCTCCCTTTGACTTCAAGCCCGTCTATCAGCAGAAGAATGTGTGGAAGGTGAAACGCTATGAATATCCACGTAGGCAACCTGCTGATGGAGAGAAACTCATCGCATACCTCAGCAGTCTGTACGACAACAAAGCACAATGGGAGAAACGGCGAGACACGCTGCGCAGAGAGGTACGCAAACGATTAGGTATCATTCCTCTGCTGGAGACCACTGCGACAAAGGCCACCACATTCGGAAAAGTGAGAAAGCATGATGGCTACACCGTGCAGAATTTCCGTAGGAACACCGTCAACGGCCACACCATCTGTGGCAGCATCTACACCCCATCGAAGAAGGGCAAGCATGCGCTCATCATCTGTCCCAACGGACATTTCAACCAAGGGCGCTACAATACCGACTTGCAGAAGCGCTATGCTACGCTTGCCCGCATGGGCGCCATCTGCGTGAGCTACGACCTCTGGGGATGGGGCGAGAGTGAAGACGAGGTGGGCGCCAAGGCACATCACACCAGTGAGGCCCATGTGATGCAAGCCTACAACGGCATCGACCTGCTCGACATGATGCTCACCACACGCAAGGACATCGACCCTGTGCGCATCGGTGTCAACGGCGGTTCGGGAGGTGGCACACAAGCCGTGCTGCTCTCCGTGCTCGATGACCGCTATACCGCCTGCTGTCCCGTTGTGAGCATGTCGTCATGGTTTGACGGCGGTTGTCCCTGCGAGAGCGGGATGCCCATCCAACTGGCAGGCGGGGGCACCTGCAATGCCGAACTGGCAGCCATCTTTGCCCCCAAGCCCATGATGGTGGTGAGCGACGGAGGCGACTGGACCTCCACCACTCCCGAACTGGAATATCCCTACCTGCAGCGCATTTACGGCTTCTACGACGCTGCCGACAAGGTGCGCAACATCCATCTGCCTAACGAGCGCCACGACTTCGGTCCCAACAAGCGACAGGCAGTCTATCAGTTCTTCATCGACACTTTCGGCCTCGATGCTTCCAAACTCGATGAAAGCAAGGTAACTATCGAAGAAGAGAACACCCTACGAATGACTCCGAAACCATGAGCCAACAGACCACCACACCCACCACCAACCAACCAGACATCGACTTGATGTTTGCCGAAAAGCCGACCATCGGACATCTCGCATTGGTCATCCTTATCCTCCTTGCTGCCATGTGCGCCCAACCGACACAGGCAGCAGGTCCGCACAAACTATGGTATGACCGTCCCGCCCAACTATGGACAGAGGCACTGCCCATCGGCAATGGGCGATTGGGCGGCATGGTCTTTGGCAACGTCGCCACCGACCGCATCCAACTCAATGAAGAGACCATCTGGGCAGGACGCCCCAACAACAACGCCAACCCAGAGGCATTGGAATATCTGCCCAAGGTGCGCCAATTGGTGTGGGAAGGGCGCTACAAAGAGGCACAGGACATGGCGACAGCCCATGTGCAGAGCAACACCAACCACGGCATGCCCTATCAGCCTTTTGGCGATTTATACATTAGTTTTCCCGGTCAGGAAGACTACAACCACTATTACCGTGAACTGTCGCTCGACTCCGCAAGAGCCATCACCACTTATCAGGCCAACGGCATCGAATACCGCAGGGAGTATGTCGCTTCACTGGCTGCCAACACCATCGCCATCCGCCTGACAGCCGACAAAAAAGGCGCCATCACCCTCAACGCGCACCTCACCTCTCCCCATGCCGATGTGCTGATAGCCAGCGAGGGTAAGGAAATCGTACTGAGCGGCACCACCTCCAACCATGAGGGACTGAAAGGAAAAGTGACCTTCACTGGCCGTGCCACTGCCACCACTGTCGGCGGAAAACTGACATCCAAAGACGGGGTGCTCAGCATCACCGGCGCCGACGAGGCGGTCATCTACGTCTGCATCGCCACCAATTTCAAGCATTATGATGACATCACCGGCAACGACACCATACTGTCGGAACAGCAACTCAAGGAAGCCATCAGTCAAGACTATGCCACGATGAGGCGTGAGCATACAGACCGCTACCAACAATACTTCAACCGTGTTGCCCTTGACCTCGGCAGTGACCGCTTTCCCAAACTGACTACCGACGAGCGCGTGCTGCACTTCAAGGAGAACAACGACGCCCAACTGGTGGAGACCTATTTCCAGTTCGGCCGCTACCTGCTCATCTGCACCTCGCTGCCTGGTTGCCAGCCCCCTACCCTACAAGGTATCTGGAACGACAAGATGTTTCCCAACTGGGACTCAAAATACACCACCAACATCAACTGCGAGATGAACTACTGGCCCGCCGAGGTGACCAACCTCAGCGAACTCACCGCACCGCTCTTCTCGCTCATCGACGACATCAGCCACACCGGTCATGAGAGCGCCCGCATCATGTATGGTGCCGACGGATGGGTGCTGCACCACAACACCGACATCTGGCGCATCACCGGAGCCATCGACAAGGCTCCCAGCGGCCTGTGGCCCACCGGCGGTGCATGGATGTGCCAGCATCTGTGGGAGCATTGGCTCTATACCGGCGACATCACTTTCTTGCGGAAAGTCTATCCCACCATGGTGGGAGCCGCCCGCTTCCTCAACCAAATCATGGTGCGCCACCCACAGAAAGGATATTGGGTGATTTGCCCAAGTCTATCGCCCGAGAACCCACACCCATACGGTGCCTCCACAGCAGCAGGAGTGACTATGGACAACCAACTGGTGCGCGACCTCTTCACCCACGTCATCGAGGCTGGTGACCTTCTGGGCGAGACGACCTCGCTCACCGACAGTCTTCGCGACAAACTCAACGGACTCCCCCCGATGCAGGTGGGACGCTGGGGACAACTGCAGGAATGGCTCGACGACTGGGACAACCCCAACGATACCCACCGCCATGTGTCGCATCTCTACGGCCTGTATCCCAGCAACCAGATTTCGCCACTCACCACACCCGCTCTCGCCGAGGCCGCCAAGACCTCACTCATCCATCGCGGCGACCCCTCCACGGGATGGAGCATGGGATGGAAGGTATGCCTCTGGGCACGTCTGCTTGACGGCAACCATGCCCTTAAACTCATTGGCGACCAACTCACCTTGGTCAGAAGCGAGAAGAAAAAAGGCGGCACCTACTCCAACCTATTCGATGCCCATCCGCCCTTCCAAATAGACGGCAATTTTGGCTGCACGGCAGGCATCGCTGAGATGTTGTTGCAGAGCCACGACGGCACCGTCCACCTGCTGCCCGCCCTCCCCGACGCATGGAAAGACGGTTCCGCCACCGGACTCCGTGCCCGTGGTGGTTTTGAGACAGACATGGAATGGAAAGACGGCCAACTGATGCGTGCCACCATCCGCAGCACCAATGGCGGCACCCTGCGCATCCGGTCGTCAGTGAGGCTCAAAGGCGCACGCATGAAGTCATCGCAAGCCAACGGCTATCACATCTACGAGATAAAGACCAAAAAAGGACAAAACATTGTTCTTATTGGAAATTGAAAATTAATAAGTCATATGTCTAAACGCCCAAACGTCTAAACACCCAAACCACCAAACCACCAAACCACCAAACCACCAAACGACCAAACGACCAAACGACTAACCCCCCAAACAACCAACCATCATATGAAAAAGACACTTCTATCCATGCTGCTTCTGCTGATGACATGCAGCATATCTGCCGCAAGACCCTACAAGCCATGGACAAACGGCAAACTAAAGGTATCGGCCAATCAACGCTACCTGGTACACGAGAACGGCACTCCCTTCTTCTGGTTGGGCAACACCGCCTGGCTGCTGCCTGAGCGCCTCAACCGCGACGAGGTGGAATACTATCTCAACAAGGAGCGTGAGCAAGGCTACAACGTAGAGCAGATACAAGTGCTATGCGCCACCCCCACCTTTAATGTCTATGGACAGCCAGCCAATGACGAGACCTTTGATTTCACACCCTATACCCGTCCCGGGACATACGGCTATTGGGACCATCTCGACTATATCGTAGACATGGCGGCAGCCAACGGCATCTACATCGCGATGGACTGCATCTGGGGATCGCAAATCGGTAAGATGGATGAGGCAAAGGCCACCCGCTATGGTCAGTTCCTCGGCGAGCGCTACAAAGACAAGCCCAACATCATCTGGATGATTGGCGGCGACATCATGGGCGACAAAGGCACCGCCTCCTGGGATGCCCTTGCCCGCGCCATCAAGAAAGCCGACCCTGAGCATGTGATGACATTCCACCCCCGTGGCCGCACCACCAGCGCATGGTGGTACAACGACCGTGAGTGGCTCGACTTCAACATGTTCCAAAGCGGTCACCGCCGCTATGGCCAGCGCAACGGCGACGGCGACTACACCATCAAGGACAACACCGAAGAAGACAACTGGAGATATGTGGAGATGAGTTGGGAGAAAAAGCCCCTGCGCCCCGTCATCGACGGTGAGCCATCCTACGAGGACATCCCCCAGGGCCTGCACGATTTCTCCGCCCCCCGCTGGCAGGACTACGACGTGCGCCGCTATGCCTATTGGGCTGTCTTTGCCGGATGCTTTGGCCATACCTACGGCCACAACAGCATCATGCAGTTTATGCGCCCCGGCGTACTCGCCTCCTTCGGAGCCGAAAAGGCTTGGTGGGATGCAATGAAGGACCCTGGATACCAGCAGATGAAATATCTGAAGTGGCTGATACTCAGTTTCCCATTCACCGACCGTGTAGCCGACCAGAGCATCATTGCCGGAACCAATGGCGAGCGCTACGACCGCGTCATCGCTACCCGTGGCAACGACTATCTGCTTGCCTACAACTACAGCGGCAAACCCATGCAGATAGACCTATCCAAAATATCCGGAAAGAAGAAAAATGTATGGGTGATGAACCCCACCGACGGTACGCTGAACTATCTGGGGGAATACGACAGCAAGGTGACCGAGTTTACCTTCGACGGAGCATATCTCCGCAGCAGCGACCGAGTACTCATCGCCATCGACAGCAGCAAAAAATATCTTGACAAAAACGCCACAAAACTGGAAGAGAAATGGTAATGAAGCGCATCATGCTGGCCATGCTGTGCCTCGCTGCACTGACCGCCACAGCCGCCAAAAAGAAACAAGTCAACCCCATCCGTGTGAGCCATCTGCGCACGGAACGGATGATACAGCCCATGAGTGTGGACACACCTACACCAAGGTTGGGATGGGCAATCGACACAGATGCCGGCATCAAGGACGTGATGCAGACCGAATATCACCTCATCGTCGCCTCCACCCGCGAGAAGGCAGAGGCATTGGAAGGCGACCTCTGGGATGCCACCGTCAGCAGCGACCAGTCGCAATGGGTAAGATATGCCGGCAAACCGTTGCGCAGCAACACCCGCTGCTACTGGCGCGTGAAAGTGAGCACGACAAAAGGCGACAGCGACTGGAGCAGTGTGTCGATGTGGAATGTGGGACTGCTCACCGAGTCCGACTGGCAGGGACAATGGATTGGTCTTGACCACGCCATGCCATGGGACAAGGAGGTGGAACACAGTCAACTGAGTTCACGCTACCTGCGCACTACCTTCGAGGCAGAGGAAGGCATCCGCCAAGCCACTTTATATATCAGCGGATTGGGTATGTATGAGGCATACCTCAACGGCAAGAAAATCGACGTGGATGTCAACGGCACCCATCAGGTGCTTGCTCCCGTTCCCACCGACTACCGCAAGACCGTGACATACAACGCCTTCGACGTGACCGACATGCTAAGTGCGAAGAACGCCCTTGCCGTGGTACTCGGCAACGGCCGCTACTACACGATGCAGCAAAAGAAGAAACCCTACAAAATCACACAGTTTGGCTATCCTAAGGTTCGTGCCAACCTCATCATCGAGTATACCAACGGCAAGCGCAGAGTCATCTCCACCAACGAGAAATGGAAGCTCAACGCCGACGGTCCCATCCGCAGCAACAACGAGTATGACGGTGAAATCTACGACGCACGGAAGGAATTGGCTGGTTGGACCGCTCCTGACTATGACGACAGCCAATGGAGCACAGCCGAGCGCGTCGCCCTTCCCTCAGGAACGCTGCGTGGCGGCATGACACCCAACATAACCATCACCCAGGAAATCACACCCAAAAGCATGGTGAGCAAGGATGGGAAAATGATCATCGACATGGGGCAGAACATGGCGGGATGGCTCTCCATGAACATCAGCAACACACAACCGGGCGACAGCATCATCATCCGCTTCGCCGAGCGGATAGACTCGACAGGACATATCTGGGTGGAGAACTTCCGCCATGCCCTTTCCACCGACACCTACATCGCCAACGGCAAGGAGAGCAACACGCCGTGGCATCCCACTTTTGTCTATCACGGGTTCCGCTATGCCGAAATCAGTTGTCCCGACAATGTGAAGGTGACCAACCTCATCGGCGCGGTCATCAACGACCAGATGACCACCACCGGACATTTCGTATCCCAGGATACGATACTCAACAAGGTGTACCACAATGCCACATGGGGTGTGGCAAGCAACTACAAGGGAATGCCCGTGGATTGTCCGCAGCGCGATGAGCGACAGCCGTGGCTCGGCGACCGCACACGTGGGTGCTATGGCGAGGCATTCCTCTTCGACAACGGCAACTTATACACCAAGTGGGTGCGCGACATCACTGAGGCACAGCGCGAAGATGGCTGCATCCCCGATGTTGCCCCTGCTTACTGGAACTACTACTCCGACAACATGACATGGCCCACCGCCCTGCCCTTCTCACTGGATATGTTGCTGCGCCAATATGGTGATGACGAACCGATGAAGCGGTACTATCCCAACGTGAAAAGATGGATGGAGCACATGAAATACCAATACCAGCGTGATGGTCTGATTGAGAAAGACAAGTACGGCGACTGGTGTGTGCCGCCAGAGAGCGAGACACTCATCCATAGCGAGGACCCGGCACGCATCACCGACGGCACCCTCATCTCGTCAGCCTATTACTACCGTCTATGTCATCTGATGAAAGAGTTTGCAGAGATGCAGGGCAAGAGTGAAGACGCACGTTATTTTGAGGCAGAAGCCGCACTGACCAAGGAGGCATTCAACCGTCGTTTCCTCACCCGCAAGTCTGGTACCACCACCGTGCCCGGACATATTCTCTACCCCGACAGCACTTTTTATGGCAACAACACAGTGACCGCCAACCTGCTTCCCCTCTACTTCGGCATGATTGATGACGCCTATGTGAAAGGAGAGGTGCAGAAGAATATTGTCAAGGTGCTTATCGCACAGAATCTCGGAACGGTGACCTGCGGCGTCATCGGCATCGGATGGCTGATGCACGGCCTCACCGAGATGGGGCGCACCGACCTGGCTTGGTTGCTGGCAACCAACAAGAAATACCCCAGCTGGGGCTATATGACAGAGCACGGTGCCACCACCATCTGGGAACTCTGGAATGGCGACACCGCCAGTCCGAAGATGAACAGCGGCAACCATGTGATGCTGTTGGGCGACCTCCTCTCCTGGCTGTATGAAGACGTGGCGGGCATCCGTTCCGCAGCCCCTGGTTTCAAGAAAATCCTGCTCAAGCCCGATTTCTCCGTCGATGAGATGGACGACATCGAAGGCAGTTACGAAAGTATCTATGGAACTATCTCCAGCCGATGGAAGAAGGAGAACGGGCACTTGAACTGGCAGGTGACCATCCCCGCCAACACCACAGCCACCGTATGCCTGCCCGACGGCACGCGGAAAGAAATCGGTTCGGGCAGCCACGAATTCAACTGCACGCTGCCACAAAGGGGTCCGCAGGTAGTAGTGGATGAGTTCCTCTACAAGAAAGCCTCCTTCCCTGAATGCCACTCCGCCAGTATTGTGGAGACCAAGAAAGGTGACCTCGTCGCCACCTATTTCGGCGGCACGAAGGAGCGCAATCCCGACGTGTGCATCTGGGTGAGCCGCAAGCCCAAAGGTCAGGCCAACTGGACCGCACCCCAGATGGCTGCCGACGGTGTGTTCTCGCCCGACCACCGCGAGGCATGCTGGAACCCTGTCATCTATGAGATGCCCAATGGTGAGTTGCGCATCTACTTCAAAATCGGTGTCAATGTTGCCGGATGGAAAGGATGGGTGGTGCGCTCGAAAGACGGCGGCAAGACATGGAGCAAGCGCGAGCAGTTGCCCGACTCCCTCTATGGCCCTATCAAGAACAAACCCATCCTCAACAAGGGCAGGCTCATCTCACCCACAAGTGATGAGCGCCACGGATGGCAACTCTATTTCGAATACAGCAATGATATGGGGAAGACATGGAAACGCACCGCCTTCGTCGATGCCGACGAAGGAGTGAAGGCCATCCAACCCAGCATCATTGTCCTGCCCGACGGCAGGTTGGAAGCGCTCTGCCGCACCCGAAGCCGTCAGATTGGCGTGACCTACAGCAACGACAACGGCGAGACATGGAGCAAACTGCGCCTCACCGACACACCCAACAACAACAGCGGCCTTGACGCCGTCAACCTGAAAGACGGAGGCTATGCGCTCATCTGCAACGACTGGCCCATCGAACCAGACAAGGAAAAAGGTGCGCGCACACCGCTCTCCATCCTACGCAGCGACGACGGCGAGCACTGGAAACATTGGATTACCTTGGAGGACAGTCCTATCCTGCAATACTCCTATCCGTCTATCATCCAAAGCCGCGACGGACATATCCATGTGGTCTACACCTGGCGCCGCCAACGCGTAAAGCACGTGGAACTCATTCCTTAGGTTTGAGATTTGAGGTTTGAGGTTTGAGATTTAAGCTTCGCTTGATTGTCGGCTGCACCTCGGCATACTGAAAGCGAGCTTTAGTCTGCACTCGGTTTGCACGACAATTGAGATTTGAGGTTTGAGATTTGAGATTTGAAAATAGAAAATGATATGAAAAAACTTTTCATCGCCTGTATCCTTATGCTTGCCACGGCAGCATACGCCCAACCGACCTCGGTAGCGGGATTCTTCCCACTGAAGGACAGTGGCCGCATTGTCTACAATTTCAACGAAGGATGGCGCTTCCATCTTGGCGACGCCACCAATGCCCAAGCACCGGCATTTGATGATGCCTCATGGGAAGTGATATGCGCACCACACACCGCACGCCTCGAACCCGATGGTGTGAGCGGCGGACGCAACTATCAGGGTATATGTTGGTACCGCAAGCGGTTCACCATGCCAGCCGACCTTGCCGACAAGCACGTCACCCTCTATTTCGAGGGTGTGATGGGCAAGCAGCAGGTGTTTGTCGACGGCAAACCAGTGTGTGTGCATGAGGGCGGCTACCTGCCCATCATCGTCGACCTCACCGAGTTGGGTGTGAAGGCTGGAGCCAGTTGCCTCATCGCACTAAAGGCTGACAACAGCGATGACAAGGACTACCCACCGGGCAAACCGCAGAACCAGCTCGACTTCGCCTATCATGCCGGTATGTACCGTGACGTGTGGCTCATCGGCAAGTCACCACTCCACATCACCGATGCCTTGGAGCGCAACGAGGTGGCTGGCGGCGGTGTGTTCCTCCACTACGACAACATCTCGGAGAAGAGTGCTGACGTGATGATTGACGTGGAGATTTGCAAGGACAATGCCGCCAACCTCAAGCCCCAAATCATCGCCCTCATCAAAGACCGCGACGGCAAGACGGTGAAGACCGCCAAGGCACGTGTGGCGATGCCTCCCTACGAGGGACTTATGGCGAGCGTGACACTGGCAACGACCATCGAGCGTCCCCATCTGTGGTCGCCCGAGGACCCCTATCTTTATGATGTGGAAATCAAGGTGATGGACGGTCGGCAATGTGTCGACGGCGGCATCGTGAAGATGGGCATCCGAAAGGCTGAGTTCCGCGGCAAGGACGGTTTCTGGCTCAACGGCAAGCCCTATCATCAGATGGTGGGCGGCAACCGCCATCAGGACTTCGCCTATGTGGGCAATGCCGTTCCCAACAGTCAGCAGTGGCGTGACGCCCTCCGTCTGCGCGAGGCAGGCATGACCATCATCCGCGCCGCCCACTATCCACAGGACCCGTCGTTCATGGATGCCTGCGACGAACTGGGCCTTTTCGTCATCGTACCCACCCCGGGATGGCAATATTGGAACAAAGACCCCAAATGGGCCGAGAAGGTGCACCAGAACACGCGTGACATCATCCGCCGCGACCGCAACCATCCGTCGGTGCTGATGTGGGAGCCCATCCTCAATGAGACCCGTTATCCACAGGATTTCGCATTGAAGGCTTTGGAGGTGACACGTGAGGAATATCCCTATCCCGGCCGTCCCGTCGCTGCCGCCGACATCAACTCTGCCGGTGTGAAGGATAACTACGACGTGCTGTATGACTGGGCTTACAACATCGGAACGGACAAGTTTGATACCGACAAGTGCGTTTTTACGCGCGAATGGGGTGAGTATGTGGACGACTGGTATGCCCACAACGCTCTTAACCGCGCCGCCCGCGGATGGGGTGAGAAGGCAATGCTCACAGCCGCTCTCTCACTCACCGACACCTATGGCATGATGTACCATGGTCAGCGGCAGTTTATCGGCGGTTGCCAATGGCATCCGTTCGACCATCAGCGCGGATATCACCCCGACGCCTATCTCGGTGGTATCTACGATGCTTTCCGCCAGAAGAAATACGCTTTTGAGGCTTTCAGGTCACAGGTGACAGACGATTACTTTGCCCCGATTGCCAACAGCAAGGATATGTTTGCCCCGATGGTGTTCATCGCCCATGAGATGACTCCCTTCTCCGACCACGACGTGGTGGTGTTCAGCAACTGCGACAGTGTGCGCCTGACAGCATACGACGGAGAGAAAGTCGCCACCCTGCCCATCGTACACGACCCAGCGGGCATCCCCCACGCCCCTGCCGTGTTCAAGGACTTCTGGGACTCATGGGAAGCCCGCACCATCAGTTACACCCAGCGCAACTGGCAGAAGGTGTCGCTGCTTGCCGAAGGCATCAAAGATGGTAAGGTGGTGTGCTCAGAGAAGAAGATGCCCTCGCGCCGAAGTACGAAAATCCGTCTTTATGCCGACGAGATGGGACGGCAGTTGGTGGCCGATGGCAGCGACTTCATCGTCGTGGTGGCGGAGATTACCGACGACAACGGCAACGTCAGGCGCAGTGCCATCGAACATGTCACCTTCACCGTTGAGGGCGAGGGCCGCATCATCGGCGACGACCGCATCATGGCGAATCCCCGTGTAGTGGAATGGGGCAGCGCACCCATCCTTGTTCAGAGCACCCATGAGGCAGGCAAAATCCGCATCATCGCCCATGCCACCTATGAGGGCATCCATGCTCCCGCCGCCGACACTTTGGAAATCAGCAGCGTGCCCTACGAGGGAAAGATGTGCTATGAACTCAACAGCTCAAGCAAGATGGCCAACCGTCCGGCTGGTTGGCGCAACGCAGGCGGCCGTTACATCCCCCGCACCCAGGAAGCCGTCTCCGACGAGGAGCGCCGCAAGATGCTCGAGGAGGTGGAAAAACAACAACAGGAATTTGGGATACAGTAATCACCAACCACATGAAGAAATATTGTTCTCTGCTGTTCATCGTTTTGTTGGCAGCAATCACCTGCAGGGCACAAGGGACAAAAGACGATGATGTGAAAGTCACACAAAACGGCATGGTGACCACCATGTCTAACGGATGGGTGAAAATCACTATCGGCGAAAACGGACGTATCAGCAACATGACCTATCGCAATGGAAGCAACCTAATAGGCAGTTCCGGCGTATATTTTGACTTTACTTCGAAGTCGTTGGGCAACAAGCCGTTAAGTCCCGCCAAAGCAGAGATTGTCAGACAAACAGCCGATTATGCCGAAGTGGTATATTCCAACACGTCATATCCTCCTCATTTCCAGCAGGGATTCATCATGCGCAGAGGGGTGAGCGGTGTCTATATGTATGTGGTAGCCAACGGCAACGAGGAGTCAGCCAACCTGCAGGTGCAAGAGGTGAGGGTATGCACCAGATTGGCCTCCACCTTCCTCAACGGCTATGTCGATGACTCCATGCAGGGAACGATTCCGTCAAACAGTGAAATGCAGGCGGTGGAAAGCGGAGGAACAGCCAACGAGAATTATGTGCAGGATGCCACATACCGGATGAAGGACGGTTCGGTGTATACCAAATACAATTGGGCACAGTATATCGTCAGGGACAGCGTGCATGGACTGATGAACAGCAACACAGGGGTATGGAACATCCCATGTTCACGCGAATGGTATCCCGGAGGACCGATGAAGCAAGAACTCACTGTCCATGCCACGGGAAAGTCGCCCATTACCATTCAGATGCTCCAAGGGGAACATTTCGGCACACCTTCCGTCTACTATCAGCCGGGAGAGCGCAAACTCTACGGCCCCTTCCTTCTCTATCTGAACGGGGGCACAAAAGAACAGATGATTGCCGACGCCAAGTCCATGGCTCATCAGCAGGAGGCTGAATGGCCTTTCGCCTGGTTTGAGCATGAGGAGTATCCTTTAGACAGGGGCACCGTCTCGGGACAGATTCAACTGACCACCGGACAGTCGTGCGACTCACTGCAGGTGGTGCTCGCCGAACCTGACGTGGAACTATACCAGCAGGCCAACAAATACATTTTCTGGGCACTGACCGACAACGAGGGACGATTCTCCATCAAGAACGTGAGGAAAGGCAAGTACACACTCTACGCCTATGCCACCAAAGGAGATATCACCGACGAACTACAGCAGAAAGACGTGACGGTAGGAGACGGGGAGACCGACTTGGGAATCATCAGTTGGACGCCTACATGCTATGAGCAAAAACTATTTCAGATAGGCGAGAACAACAGGATGAGCGACGGGTTCCATCTGAGCGACACCTTGCGCAACTACGGGTTGTGGAACTTGGTGCCTGCGTCACTCACCTATCGGGTGGGAGAAAGCAATCCGAAGACTGACTGGTGGTATGCACAGACACACAACGGCACTTGGACAATAGAGTTTGATTGTCCCCAGACATACACAGGTAATGCCTATTTCACCGTTTCCGTCGCTGGTGCAGCCAACAAGCCCAAGGTGGCGGTAAAGGTGAACGGGACGACAAGAACGACATGGAGTTTCCCCAACAACGATGCTGGCATTTACCGCAGTGCCGTTCTGGGTGGCAGACACCAAGTGAAGACTTGCACCTTCCCGGCTACCTTGCTGAAAAAAGGCACCAACAAAATCGACCTGACCATGTCGGGAATCAGTAGCAACGGAGGAGTGATGTATGACTGTCTTAAACTGGAGGTGGGACCTAAAGTCACCGATGGCATCTCTCCAATGGAAATTGCCGGCAACAACAGCATCACCACCATCTACACCCTCAGTGGCGTCTGCATAGGCACCTTCAACAATCAGTCACTCAGCGAACTGCCGCTGCCTAAAGGCATCTATATCTTCAAACAAGGAACGAAATCCGGAAAGTTCGCAAAGTAAACATTTGCGACGACCATCCTTTTCCCGCTTTCATCACCACCCTCTGCAGCGATGGGGTATGGTGAGCATTATATGTTTCGCTGGTTCTTTTTTACTTTTCTGGCATCTATTAGTGGATAAAGTGTCCCGGACAGACTTATTGCTATCTTAAAACGGTGCATTAGTTATTTCAGCTAATCTACTCCCCAATACGGCATGGTTGTAATAGGCACGAACTTCTTTCAATCCGCTGATGACATAGTATTCGGAGTTGTAACTTCGGCCAAAACCTTTCAATTGGGGGAAAATATACCACACCCAATGAGAACGTTTAAAACCATCATTTACATCGTTATAAAAGAAATAAAAGAAATACTTATAATCCTTTGAAATGTCAAAATTCTGTAATTTGGCGGCTGTCGCCCAAAATAATGAGTTGGATAAATATGCCTATGAACATGGCGATGAAAGAAAACATGATGAGAAAGTTGGGCAAGATAAAAAACTGCAAGCCCTTTTCAAAAGGCCCCCACACTGCTGCTATGGGTAATTTCTCATTATTATCTTTCAGATGACATACATTCACAAGATTATATACCTTACCACTCATTGTTGTTGTATCTTCTGTAACTTTTTCCATAATTAAGCCTCCATTATTTGGATTGTTAACGTACTCCGTATAAAAGTTATTGAGGACATCACTTCGTTCCATGTATTTTGCACCAAGGAAATCAATGATGAAAAATCCAACTATCAACGAGATGGTGTAACTAATAATCAATGATTCAAGACTACGTAATACCTTTTTCCAAGTTGGGATAGATGGGGTAATACGATTGATTTCATACATGATGAATAAGAATACAATAACCGATATTAATATAGCATGGCGCCAACTGGGCATAGAATCAAAAAAGCTGGCATAAAGATCAAATCCCGCGGACAAAGTAAACCAAGCCAGAGTGATTGAAGCTACTGCACGTGGAAGAAGAAGGTGTAGTTTTGCCACAAAATCAAATTTTGGCAAATTAAAGAATTTAGAACAATAATAATTCCATAAAAACAAGAAAATGAAGAAGACCAAACCAATTAAAATGAATCCCCAACCAACAGGAAAGAGTTTACTGAGAACAATGTAGCCTGCTACCCCAGCTATACAAGTGCTAATAATCAAAAAAGAAAGGCGTTTTATTACAATTCTGTTACGAGCAGCTACCAATTCTCCCCATTCATCGTCTTTTTCTTGTTTAACTGTTTTCCATAATCGTAACACGGTTCTTAACAAAATAAGTAATACCACAAATATAACAATTTTGATCCAAACTGATAATTCAGACCACGAGACGTTTGATGGCATATAGATTATCCAACTAAGGATTAGAACCTGTAGAAAACTACTAATGGT
The DNA here is from genome assembly GCA_902767775.1 of uncultured Prevotellaceae bacterium. Lineage (GTDB taxonomy): Bacteria > Bacteroidota > Bacteroidia > Bacteroidales > Bacteroidaceae > Prevotella. The sequence continues at coordinate 126,160 of CACXIP010000005.1, forward strand.
ATTTGACCCTCGGAAAAAATGCAGATGCAGCACATCATTAAAATCGTAGCGTTTGAGAAACCATTGGGATGCTTTTTCTCGAGAAAGATTTCGCAACATCACCATATCAATGGATTTTGGGTCGTCATTTTTCTCCAATTGTAAAAGATCAACCAAAGTATCTGAATTACAGATATGAGGCACAACGCTTTCTTTTTGATTATCTTCTGTCTTTCTATACTCTTCTGTCTTAAAACATACGCGTTTCATTTCTTCTTCTGGTTCAGCAAACCAAGATGGCCATGACTCGAATTGGTTTGTTCCCAAAAAGGAATTCTTCATTTTCTTGAGCATCCCTCTTAATTTATAATAATCTTTTGGATGGTTTTTCACAAAAAAGACCTCGGCTTGGGGAGACATGATATCTTCCATCCATAGACTTTCTGCTTGGAATAATTCTTTCGCAGGAAATGTGGTTATGGATTGGAGAGCTTTATTACTAATATCTTCTTTTTTATTTTTTGCAGCCACAATGGCTTTTCGTGTCATTATGCGTAAATAGTAATATTCACATTTATGCATCAAGGCAGAAAAAAAGAAATCTGACATCAACCCTGAATACATCTGCTGATAATAAATGCTATTTTGAAACACGTCTGAGTGTTTAAGGTCAAACATAAAATCAAGAAACAGCTTACGAAGAAATATAACTACATTACTATCATCTTCCAAAAGTCGAATGCAACCTTTATTATCAATATCCATCAACCAAAGGGTTGAGAAAGAAGGAGATTGGTTGACGTCTTTGCTTTTTTCTCCATCAGCTTTTGGTGTGTTTTCTCCCTTCATTTTTATAAGGGAGTTATGCGCTTTAATCACTTTTTCTAAATCAATGCCTCCACAACTATTGTTTATTACTATATCATTACTATCTTGAGGGGTTGCATCATTACTTTTTGGGTATTTGGGATAAGAATTGTAGATATTCTGTATGGTTGAAGACAAGTTATTAGTGGCATCATTAGTGTATGGCAATTCCATAATTACCCAAGGTGTGTTACCTTTGACATCCTTATTAGCATCATTATGCAAATAAAAACGCACTGAATTATTTGTAATGGCAACACTGATAGAAAAAATGCAGGAATCTTTGGCTGGAAGGTCCGTGTAGTCAAAGATGGAGATAACGTTTTCCACCTTTTTGTATAAAGAATTAAAACTAAAAAAACAACCTGGTTTCATATAAAAAAGTAATTTATTAGTTATTCTATAATTCTAAATCCCACAGTACTTTATCAAAATTGCACGCTCGTTGATGAGCGTGTACTTCTTTGGAGAAGACTATATGGAGGATATGAAGAGCCAAAACATGTATGAAGAAAAAACATAGATGTCTGCTGCAATATGGAATATCCGAGTAGTATTATAGACCAAGGCAAAACCTATCCCCAACAGCGAATAAAGGATTCCTGTTATCAGTCCGTTGATGATGAATTGCCAAATCATAGGTGTGTCGTTCAAATACTATGATGCAAATTTACAAAAAAATCACATTCGACAAGAATTTTTGAGTTTTTCTTTTTATCAACTATCTTTATTATATGCTGTTTTTTTTAATCCGACTGTGTTATATTTTTCATTATTTTTTCCTCTTTATATTAAAATTCACTATATTTGCAAACAATTACCATTAAAAGATTATGAAAAAGACTGCCCATGAAATTCACATTGTGTTCTGCATGTGTGTCTGCATGTTGTTAGTAGCCTGCGACAGCAACACCAACATCATTCCTTTTTTAAGCTCTGACGTCAAATCGGAAGAGTTCTATCAGCATATGCTGGAGCAGTTTTGCCAGGAGCACTACGACAACCTTTACAAGGACTTTTGGGGAAAGAGGAAATACCAAGCCGGTTCTCTTAGAATTGACAGTGTCCGGCCTATCGGGGAGCGCGAGGTGAACATATACGGTAAACATGATTTTGATGGACGAATCATTGGTTTGAAGCATCCTAACCGTGAGTTTAAGGCCAATATCCTTGAGACCAAGAATAACTCCCACGTATACATCATTACTTTCGAGAAAGAAAGCAAGAAGATTATCTCAGGGAAACCATACTGGGAAGCACGAACAAAGAAATTTTATTATGAAGAATAAGTATGCACATATCATCATAGGAGCATGTCTCCTGCTGACAATCATTGGCTGCACGACTCCGAAGATAGGCATAGTTTTTGGAGGAGGAGGTGCCAAGGGTGCTGCCGAGGTGGGAGTTCTGAAAGTGCTGGAGGAAGCTGGCATCAAGGCCGACTATATTGTGGGCAACAGTATGGGTGCGGTGATAGGAGGATTGTATGCGGCCGGATACACTGCCGATGAAATCGAGGAAATGCTGTTGAAGGAAGAATGGATGTGGGTGTTTGACGAGAAGAAACTATTCACTATCTTCAGCGACAAACGTTATCCAACCGGTTTGGTCAGTGGTCCGTATTTCCGAGAACAATTGGACAAAGTCCTCACTGCCAAGGGCGCACATCTTTTTCACCATATCAAGACCCCATTTGTATGCGTGGCGACGGATTTGAGCAAGCATCCTTTCGAGGAGGTAGACATGTCGGAAGGTGTTGTGGCTGAGGCGATACGCATCTCCATGGCATATCCCGTTCCCGGCAATGCACCCATCAAAATGGACGGCAAGGAACTGGCAGACGGAGGCATCGTCAACAACCTGCCAGTGGATGTTGCCAGAAAGATGGGAGCCGATATTGTCATCGCCATCGACTTAGAGCAAGGCGGCAACGATTTCAATATCGGAATACCAACCATAGAAGCCATCACAGAGTGGTTGAACACACGGCCCGATATTGAGAAACGCCTCAAGAACATCGATGATGCCGACATTTACATCCACCCCAACCTGACTGGATTCAGCATCAAGGATTATGCCCCCGACAGTATGTCCAAAATGATTGAAATCGGTATAAAAACAGCAAGAGAACAATTTGAGCAACTTGCTGAAATTGGAAGAAATCGGTAGATGAAGCAAAAAATAATCAAAAAGGAGAAATTTTATTTGCATATAAAAAAAAAAGAATTTATATTTGCACAAATCCATATTGACAATCTAATTAAATACGTAAAAAACATAATCTTTCTATGAGAAAATTTTTTCTTTTTTTTATTGGTTTGTTTATTTGTTTTGTTCAAAACCTAAAAGCAGAAGATGCTAACAATCCATATGTGCATTGTATTGTCCTTGACAAAACAATGTCGATGATTGGGCATGGAGGCACCAATATATGGTCTGATGTTCAGAATTATTGTTATGAATGGATAGATGGTATCCCAGAGTCTTCAACGGTCTTGTTTTTCACTTTCGACCAAAAACTAAATGGCCCTCAGAAGTTTGTCATTAATTCTGATAGCGACAAAAAAAAGTTCAAGGAGGCGGTGAAGAATGTCAAAGTTGATGGTCAGCGCACTTGGATTTCTTCAAACCTCAACGATGTGGTGAAACATATTCATGACAACTACCCTAAATCCAAATACAATTGTAGGATATACTTGGTAACCGATGGAAAGGAGGAACAACCACAGGCTGACTTTGCTGGTGTGTTACGCAATTATGGTAGTTGGAGAGGTGATTACGATTATTTATATTATGTAGACTTGCGTGACTTGGCTCCACAAGAGACAAAAGATGCCTTGGATAAGGCTTCTGGTGCAGATTATGGTAAAGGCTTCACCCAATTCTTGACCATTAACCCTTTGTTTAAGGATATCTTTTTAACTTTGGGAAAAAAAACATTCGAACAACATTTCATAGTCCCCAATGAGAATATTTTCTCGGACATGCCGTTTGATATCAAATTAGGATCAGTAAAAGCGATTGGGGGAAACACCACACCCAACGTTTCCATAACCCCTTCCAGGAACATCACCAAAAGTGATATGAAAAAGATGGAGGAAGGGAAGTTCAAGTTGACCTTCAATGTTGATTTCACCAACTCCACCCCGTGTGAATGTGACATTGTCGTAAAGTTGGAGGGACGTAATCAAAAAGACAAAGTCGTCAATTTTGAACCAGGGGAATTCACCATCAAGGTCAGAAAGAAAAAGGCCCCCATGGTGACAGTCAAAAATGGCATAGGTTGGCATTAAATCAAACAGCAATCAAAATACAGGAATAGGGATGAAAAAGAGTTTTGTTTTTATAGTTCTAATGGCCTTTGCCTGCATGACTGTGACGGCCGAGGTGTTGAATAAGGGAGAAGAATTTGTCAAACGGTTGGAATTGGAGTTCGATGAACAAGCCAAGGCCGACAATGTTTTCATCACATGGAAACTCAGTGGTGATTGGGAAAAATTTGATTATAGCTTTTCGCAAGGTACGCTGAAGGAAAACAAATATACCATTCGGGCGAAAGATTATAAGAACTTTGTCGATGGGAATGAAGGAATCACCTTGATTGTCAATGGCAAGTCTGACACAAAAGCCGGTGACTACACGCTTTCCATGCGCGTTACTGACGTTACGGAAGATTTGATTTTCTCAAAGGATGTGCTGAATGCTGACTTCAAAATCAGTTATGTACTTCCGCCACCTCCACCATTGTGGAAGCGAATTCTCCCTTATGCCATAGCCCTGATAGCTTTGATAATTCTGACTTTACTTGTACTGCATTTTTCTGCCAAATTCCCCAATTGCATGTTGCAGTTAGGAAATGATGTGGTGGAACTCAAGGGGCGTAAGAAAATCTCGGTGAGAAAAGAACTGGAAAACCTGGGCAGAACAGTGGGCGCGGATATGGATGTGGTGTTGGTGAAAAAACGTTTCGTGTCTTACCAGGGACCGACGATTAAGGAGATAAAAGGTTGTGAGTTGAAACGTGCCGATGGTTCACCGCTTGAAATAGGTGATTCCATATATCCCGATGAGACCATATTCGGGTTGAAAGACTCCATGGGTAATGATATCATCATTCGCCAATGTTAAAACAAATCTACAGATACCAAATGGGCACATCGGATAAGAATGCGTGTGAAATCATAAATGAGTGATTAACGAACAATATACAAAAATCAATAAAATAACAACAAAAAACCTATAAGATTATGGCAAAAGACATTTCTAGAACATTGATTATCGGCCTCGGTGGTACTGGCCAGTCGGTCATTCGCGAAGTAAGGAAGAGGTTGTTCAGAAGATACGGATATGTGCCTGAGTTGGTGAAATTCCTTTCATTCGATACAGATCAGCTTGATTATGAAGACACCCCTTTCAAATATTATTATAATGGAGAAAACCATGAGACTAAATTGTACAATATACAGGATGCAGAATTCAAGCAAATTGGACGTCCTAGACTAGCTGTGTTGAGGACTGACCCGGTTTGTCAGAATTTGAATTTCGACAAATTGGAAAGAATTTATGGCTTGACAAACGGAGTAGGCGCCAATGGTTACAGAATAATGGGAAGAGCTCATTTCTTGTTTAATTCTCAAGAAATAATGACTGTGCTTATTAATACAGTTAATGAGCTTAAGAATTCGCAACAATTGGCAGATGCGGCAGGCCGTAATGGCTTCAATGTTGTTCCCGGCGTAAACGTGTATATTGTTGCGTCACTTGCCGGCGGTACAGGAAGCAGTGCTTTTATGGATCTTTCCAGAATGTTGCAACATGCAGGAATAACAGTTGTTGATAATAATGCGGATGCAATGTCCGATAGGATTTATGGCGTATTTTATCTGCCATCGTTTTTTAGAACCAAGCCTAACACTCCCAACATCATGGTAAATACTTACGTTGCACTTTCCGAATTAGACCATGCCCTTAATCTTTCTGGTATGGCCGAGGGCTCCGAAGAACGAGATAACGATAATAACAGTTATAATGGCGATACAGGCATCAATTACCCGGTAAGATTTTCCAATGTCTTTTTAGTGGATAAGACCACAAAAAAGGGTAATAAACATGAATTTAAAGAAGCTTCAAGTTATGTAGGCTCGTTCTTGGCAGCATGCATTGCTGCAGACGATCAAAAATTGGAATCCACCTTTTCCAATTCAACTCATGTATTAAGAGATTTAGATGGTAAAAAGCAGTTCTATAGTGGTATGGGGTACTGCGAAATCCGATTGAATCGCCAGAATTTGGTGAAGTATCTTCTCAATCGTCAACTTCGCGCGAGCTTGTTGAAATTCAAGGATGGAGATGCTGATTTCAGCATGGACGAAGTTGCAGACAAGTTTATAGAAGACAATCAACTGAATGAAGGAATCAAACCACAAAACGAGGGGGAAGAAGATACTCGTCCTCAGCTGAATCAACTGATTGACTCGATATATAAAATTGAAGACAAGAGGTTCGTGAATCAGGTGATGTCCATACCTGCGACAGGGAAAGATGCGAGTGCTGACATCGTGAGAAACCGTGACAACTTTTTGACTGCTATTAAAGCACAAGTCACGTCGGCCCTTGATAATTTTGCAGAAAGGAAGAGAACGATTTCCACCAATCTTAAGAACTTGCTTGATGAATACCAGGCAAAAGAATGCTTTGGCAGGTTCCCCGACCTTGCCAAACGGCTTCGTTTGTCATTTACATTGATGAAAGAAGGCCTTGAGGAGGAAATTGCCGAACACGAAAAGCAAGAGCAGAATGTATTAGAGAGTCTTCAGTCAGACTGGAATTTCATCAAAAATAACCATGGTAAGGGTTTTTGGGGGGGATTATTTGGCGACAGCAAAGAGGACGCTCAGAAACGAAGGATAGCTGTATACAGGAACAAAGTGCAAGGTCTTGGCACAGATGCCAATCCCACTCTCTGCCGATTGGCACTTGAGAAAGCCAGGAAGGAAGAGGCTGTCAAGGTTTATAAAAAGTTGATAGAAATCGTTACTTCTTACTACAAGGAGGATGAAGTGGAAAAGAAGGGAAAGAAAACTCTTGACGTTTCAGGCACCTTCTTGGACGTGATGAGCTCTTTCGACCAACTGAATAGGTTGATTCTTGCCGAAAACGAGGCATATAAACCCGCCAAGGAGGCAAAGAATGAGACCATTTTGATTGATGCCTATTTCAAGGAATACTTTGAAAAAAACGACGGCAGAGCCTTCGAATTCACTGAAGCCTTATGTGCAAACTTGTATGGGCAATTCTCCAAGATCCTCTCCGATGAGAATCCGTTGGGCAATAACACAGTAGGGAACTTGAGAAATCACTTGATGGCAGCGTTGCCTGACACGGCGCTTATCAAGAAAATCCAAACTTATCAGATGTCTTTGGATCAATTATTCATCGAGTGTTTTGGCGTAGCAAGAGGGATTCAGGATTCAAGAGATTTCGACAGGTATCCTCACCTGACTATTTTCAGCCAACTAAAAGCCTTGTTCGACCCGCTTTGGAATTATGGGGAATTTAGAGGAGGCAATTCTCTTCAACCAGAAATTGCATGCATGGTGGGTGTTTATGATGACCAATTCCATATTTTGGACAAAAATAATGGCTACAATCGTTACCTTCCCAAAGCTCACAGTTTTGAATTTGTGAATGTGGGCGATCCAGATATGATACTCTTTATGCTACAAGAAGGAGCCATTCCAGGATTTACATTAAGAGATATTTCCATTTGGAAAGGAGACTATGATAGTAAAAAACAGTTTATTTATTCCTTCTCAGATCAGCGCCTTGAAGGTATTGATATGTTAGTTCCTGAAGCTTTGGACGAGAATGGCGAAATCGCCTGGGCTTATGGTTGGCTGTTCGGCTTGATCAAATATGAACACGGTAGGGTAAGAGTTAAACCATCGGCTAAATATATGAGAAATAACCGTCTCGTAAAGGATAATTATGAATGTTATGATTATTTTGGAATCAAGATTCAAAATCCTTCAGATTTAGCCAAATGCCACCGCGAGTTTATCAGAGACAAGGAGTTGTTCCAAGACATCTACGATCAAGCTATGGTTTTACTGAAAAGTGATCCGAATAGAAACATTGTGAGGATTGCCCATTGGGTAAACGATGATGAAATGTGGGCGGTTGCCATTAGAGGAAAACTCAGGGGCAGCATGAGGGAGGCCGAACGTCAAGTGGTAGAAGAGGAAGTAGTTTATCTCGCAAAGCGCTTCGACAGAGTAAGTACACCAAATCTTAGATTAGAATATGACGAAACTTCAGGAAAAGTCAAATATTACGATTCTTTAGGCGTTCTCGATTCCCTCGAAGGTGAATATGCAGAACAAAAGAAAAATCAAGAAGAGAAATCGAAAAAGTCCGACGGGAAATCCTGAATGACCTGAATGCAGAAAACGGCAGGTGACCACCTGCCGTTTTTTAGAATTAGCAATTTGTAATTAACAAAAAAGGTATTGATATGATGAACATTGGATACGTTTTTGACTTGAGTGGACTTCTGTGTGATAAGCATAATGGCATCCCTTATCTGCATGGACTTGCCATAGATTGTGCTGCATATAATAAAGGTAATGGCTTGACACTAACGGAAATAAAAGCTTGCAGAGACAGGATGATGATGAAGTATGCTAAAGAAAACATCAAAAAACATTTCTTTTACTTCGTTTTTGACAACGATTTTGAAATACTGCCAAACCTCGCAAGATGTGTGGATACTATTCAAGGAGAACCTTTGTTTGACCAGCAACACTATGTCATCCATTTACTATGCAATTTTACCAGAGAAGATGGTTTCGATATCGCCGGTTTTCAAAATGCCATGCCCGCGCTGCGTGATAACAGAAACAATGTCTATACATGGTTGTTGGACAAATATGACGACAATGGAGCAATGCCAATCCCCTCTTTGCGGAGGTCTCATGCTCTTTGGCGACTCATCGGAATGCTTAACAATCATGGCATTTCATTGCGGCAGATGGATAACCAAGGGAATCCTTTATATACTTTTTTTGGCGATGCAAGTATCTTCTTCGACGAGGAACAACGAAATACGGATGCAAGAAATTATTTCTTTTTCAAGAACTTGCAGCACCTTTTGAATTTGTCTGACCTCAAAATTGAGGAGTTCATGCAAGGATACGTACGCCCCTTCTATAATAATGCCAAGGAAATGGAGAAGCGTTTAGACGCCCAGGCTGAAGGCTTCTTAGAGGAACAACGTGTTCCCATTCAGGCCCCAATCATATGCGATGTAACACAAAACTTGCTCATCAAGGATGCTGAAGACGACCAAGAGTATCTTGTAGATGTCAAGGACGACAGTCTTGTCTTCATAGAAGATTTGTCTCGTAAGCAAGACTGGAAGATGAAGGAAACAGATGCTTTGCTTCAAGAATTCTTCATAGCCGTTGAAAGGGGTGAGAGAGTTCAAGAATATTCTGGCGAGGAATATCAAGAAAATCTTTCCAGCGATTTCCTTGAAAGGTTGCAAGAGAAAGTAGATGTTCAGAAACGTATTTTAGAAAATGATATAACTAAAGAAATATCGCATAGCAGAGAAAGCCAAGTCGAGATGTTTAAAAATCATCTTGACAACCACTTACTAAAGTTTCTCAACAAGCAAGACGATTTAAACTACAATTTTTTGAACGAAAAACTGCTTGAGGATGAAGTTAAGAAACATTGCTCAAACTTGGATTACGGCATATCCTTCCTTGAATACCTTGCTGAGGGCAGAAGCAATTATCTTGTCGACCAAGAGGTTGCTGTTGGGGATGTCAATTTAGAGAAGATTCGTCGTCATGCATACGATTTGAAGGAAAAACGCGCCTATGACTTGGATAAAAAGGAGAAGGAAATGACAGAAAAGAAAAGGCCTGGTGCCAATGGTGAGCCTTCAAGAATTAGGACAGCATTCAACATGATAGACCAACGCATTGACAGCTTTATTGGAAAAATCAGAAGATTGAACTATCAAATAGAAAAATGGTGGGACGCGGATGAAGAGAAAAAACTTACGACCAAGTCGAAGATTGTCTTGGCGGTGCTGACAGGTGTCTTTCTCGCTCTCATCTGGTGGCTGGTTTCTGCCACATTCATTGCACCTCTCTTTGATGACCCAAAGGATTGGCAGAAGCAGCAGTGGACGATATTCGTCTTGTTGGTATTGGCAGGTGTTGTTGTCGGCTCATTGTTTTTTTGGCAATGGCACAACAACTTGAAGAATGCAAAATCTGACCTGAAAAGGGCAAAACAAGAAAAGAAGAATTTGATGTCTGATTGCGTAAAAGATGAGATAGCTTTGGTCGAGTTGCGCTATAACTACAAATTGGCCTACTATGCTTTGAAGACCATCGACGAACTGATAGAATTGGCACAGCTGAAAAAGAAGGACCTTGAAAACTATCGCAAGGAACTCTTCAAGCTAATGCTCAAATACAAGATTGCCTTGGAAAACCAGGGACAAAATCAGAAGAATGATTTCAATACGATTGAGCTGAAAGACCACGATGTGGCCAGAATCTTGTTTGGAGAAGAGGACAATGGTCGGGAAATTCGCTATCGATTCGCCCAAGACGGAGTGGAGTTAGCTGCTACCTTTGCCCACTATAGAAACAGAAAGGCTCTGTTGGAGACCACACGATTCAACTTTGACTACGTTCCAGCCAAGGATTTTGACAGGGAAGCCGTTGCCAAAGAGGTGATTCCTGCTTGTTCAAAGCATGCTAATGAGGGCTTGGAATACTCGGCATTGCCCCAACTCTCGGTGCTGCCCCCTGTGGAAGGTGTTGAGATGGATGATGTTCATCAAGGTTCTTGCGGTGATTGCTATTTCTTAGCGACCCTGGCCTCCATCGCAAACGTGAATCCAGATTTCATCATTGGTGAACGAGGATTGGTGGAAGAATTGGATGAAGAAGAGCATAAGTTCTTTAGAGTTAGGTTTTATGACAAAGATGGAAACCGCGTAAATATTGACATTAACAATAAGTTTTGGAACAAAAATGGCATACCATTTTATGCTGGAAAAGGCAAGTCGACCGCCTCTGAAGGCAACACCTATGATCCATGGGTTATGGCCGTTGAGAAGGCTTGGGCCAAGGCTAATAACGCAGGCTATGATGGAATTGAAGCAGCAAGTGCCGATGGGGTCGAGAGGCATCGCAAGGTAGAATATAGTTTTGCTGTAACAGGTAAGAGTGCTTTCTACTGTATGACTAAAAACGTCCTCGACCCAGATAGACTCGCCGAAATGATTAGAAAACATTTTGCGAATGAGAAACCGGTTACTTTTTATTCAGCCAGTCCATCCGATTCTGACTTCTCCAATAAGGACCAATTCTTGGTAACCAATCATGCTTATGCCCTTCGTTCTGCAAATGAAGATGGCACTTTTGACATTTTCAACCCATGGAATTCTCATCCTGAGGGAGAACGAGGTCAGCACTACAAGAAAAAAGACATCATTTTTATCAAGGATAATTTTGACGTAGTTGTCTTCTTCGACATTAAAGAGTCAGATTTTGATTCTTTTGAGAGAGATTTGACAGGAAATGTCCAACAAAAAGAGTTGACCGATGGCATTGAAAGATTATTGGCTGAGGGATTTGATGAGATTGGATTGCCTTTAAGAAATATTGGCGATTTATTGAACGATGAGGATTTGAGAAGAATGTGTACTTATTCGTCTTACCTGTATAATACCAATACATTAAGAGACAGAAGAGGCATTGATGGAGGAGAACATCATCGATTGTTTATTGAGGGAACAAGAGATTATGCAAAAGCCAACGAAAAGGTAGGCGACTTCGTGAAAAGTAATGGGGATGGCGATGTGGAGGAGTTGTCCAATAGGGTTGATGACAAGCAAAGCATCACCTTGTTGAAAGTTTCTTCTCATTACAGGCTTGACAACTTTTGTGAAGTACTAGGACAAGATGGTCAAGACAAAGATGGCCATGACCAAGATGATGATAGACATTGATAATGCATGATATTCACTAAAAATATTAATAACAAGTTTTGAACAAAAATGGGAAACCATTTTATGCAGGAAAGGGCAAGCCGACCGACCATGAGGGGAACACCTACGACCCATGGATTATGGCCGTTGAGAAGGCTTGGGCCAAGGCCAATAACGCAGGATATGATGGAATAGAAGCAGCAAGTGGCGATGGTGTTGAAAGGCATCGCAAAGTAGAATATAGTTTTGCGATAAATGGTAAGAATGCCTTCTACTGTTAGCACATTGCTAAAACCTATACAATAGTGCAAATGGTGTAACAACAAGTCGGCAAATCTTATACCGACATGGCAAAGATAATATATAAAAAAGAATTTTCCAAAAATACAAATACATTAATATTAATAAGTTTTCAAAACATTCGACACCACATCAATTGATGGGGGATGACATCCATCTGCTTAGGGTACATCTGCAGAGGAAATACGTCTTTCATATGGAATCAACTCAATTGATATGAAAGCAAATGCCTACCTCATCATAGTGGTGTGCCTCATGCTCTGCGGGAGCGTCAGCGCACAGAAGAAGCCAAGGAAAGAACTGTATGTGCCGATGGACTACTCCACCTGCGGCTACCACGCATCGGAATGCGTCATCCCCGATGTGCCGACCGTCATCACCCTGTCATGGAAGGAAGGAGATGACACAGAGCGCATCCAGTGTGCCATTGATGAGGTGTCGCAGATGACACCCGATGCCAACGGCCACCGTGGCAGCATCGTTCTCGATGAGGGCACATGGAACATCCGCCAACCCCTGCGCATCAGCGCCTCAGGCATCGTGCTGCGCGGCATGGGGCGCAACAAGACGACCTTGGTGGGGCACGGCGATGACCGTGGCGCCATCATCTATATTGAAGGCAGAAAAATACAGCAACCTGCTTCCTTTGGAAGAAGAAACATGCCGGGAGCTCCAAACGCCGTTGACACCATCTGGCTCAGCGACAACAAAGTGACGGCAGGAAGCACACAACTCACCCTTTCCTCCCCCACCACCCAACTGCATACAGGCGACCGCATCAGCATCATCAGGCCCTGCACGCGGCCTTGGATAGAGCATCTGAAAATGTATGAATTCGGCGGCGGACTCGACTTCACCGGATGGAAACCCACCGACATCGACATCACCTGGGACCGCGCCATCACCGCCATCGAGGGCAATGTCATCTCCATCGATGCACCCATCACCACCACCCTCAGCAGCGAGTGGGGCAAGGCATACATCCTCCGACAGTCACATGAAGGCGAACTGACCAAGTGCGGCATCGAGAACATGACGATAGAGAGTGCCGTCAACGACTGGAACCCCAAGGACGAGGACCATCCGTGGGACGGCATCACAATGGACAATGCCCGCGACTGCTGGGTGCGCATGGTGAACTTCCGCCACCTCGCCGGCAGTGCCGTCCACCTGCAGAAAGTCACCAGCCGCATCACCGTGGAGGACTGCATCGCCACCGAACCCGTTTCCGAAGTGGGCGGATGGCGCCGCCAAGTGTTCCTCACCCGCGGACAGCAGACCCTTTTCCAGCGCTGCGTCTCCCGCCAGGGTGTCCACGACTTCGCAGCAGGCTATTGCGCCGCCGGTCCCAACGCCTTTGTTCAATGCGAAGGTGAGGAGTCACTCGGTTTCAGCGGCAGCATCGGTTCATGGGCAGCCGGTCTCCTCTTCGATATCGTCAACATCGACGGCAGCGACCTGCGCTTCGCCAACCTCGAGCAGTTCCAGACCGGAACGGGTTGGAACACCGCCAATTCGATGTTCTGGCAATGCACCGCCTCCGGCATCTTCTGCTACTCGCCCGATGCCGACAACCGCAACAGCGCACATGGCTGCTGGGGCATGCTCACCGGCAACGGAGAGTGGACCAGCAGCAACGACCATGTCAGTCCCCGTTCACTGTTTTATGACCAACTTCAGCGCCGTCTCTCCGACCGCGCAGACTCAAAAGAACTGGTGAGCCGCCTTGCCCACATCCTTCCACGCTCTCTTGAAGCCACCACCTCCCCTACCGTGGAGCAGGCGATGGCAATGGCGAAGGAGTCGCTCACCCATCCACGCTTCACCCTGGAGATGTGGATTGACAGCATCGAGACAAAGAACTGGCAAGGCAAGGTTTTCAGCACAAGGAAGACATCCAATAAAACCAAAAAGACAAAGAAGGACAAGGTTACCAAAGATGCCAATCCATTCATCACCACCACAATAGTAGACGCCCACCTCACTCTGGATAGGATGCTTATCACCGGCAGCGAGTACAGCATCCCCTGGTGGAACGGACGAGTGAAAGACAATTATGTGAGACGTGAGGGCAGACCCGCCATCACCCGTTTTGTGCCCGGTAGGGAGGGTACGGGATGGACCGACCGCATCGACAGTGTGGTCAACTTCCTCGACGCCCACCACCAGGCATCGCTCAACCACCATTACGGACTGTGGTACGACCTGCGCCGCACCGACCATGAGCGCATCCGCCGCGCCGACGGTGACGTATGGGCACCCTTCTATGAGCAGCCCTTCGCCCGCAGCGGACAAGGCACTGCCTGGGACGGTCTGTCACGCTACGACCTCACCCGTCCCAACCGATGGTATTGGAGACGACTGAAATCCTTCGCCTCCAAGGCTGAGCCAAAGGGCATCCTTCTCTTCCACCAGCACTATTTCCAGCACAACATCCTTGAGGCGGGGGCACACTGGGTAGACTGTCCGTGGCGGCCTGTGAACAACATCAACGGCACCGACTTCCCCGAACCCGTGCCTTTCGCCGGCGACAAGCGCATCTTCCTCGCCGAACAGTTCTACAACGAGCAGAGCGAGGTGCTACGACCCCTCCACCGCCAATATATCCGCATGTGTCTGGAGCAGATGAAAGAATATCCCAACGTGGTGCATCTCATCAGTGCCGAATACACGGGTCCGCTCCACTTCACCCGTTTCTGGGTGGAGACCATCGCCGAGTGGGAGGCAGAGACTGGATATCATCCATTGGTAGCACTGAGCTGCACCCGCGATGCGCAGGACAGCATCATGGCAGACCCAAGGCTTGCCAAAGTAATCGACATCATCGACATCCGCTACTGGCACTACAACACCAACGGACTGTGGGCACCTTTGGGCGGCCACAACATGGCTCCCCGTCAGTGGATGCGCAAGATGCCAGCAGGGAAGACCGGTTTCGACGAGGTCTACCGCGCTGTCAGCGAATGCCGTCAGCTATATCCCGACAAAGCCGTCACCTACAACTCACCGTCAGCACCCGTCAGCGGATGGGCAGTTCTCTTCGCGGGCGGTTCACTGCCCAACATCCCCCTCCGTATTTCTGGCGCCACACCCTTGCAAAAGACTCTGCTTGCTGATCTCTGCCACATGAAGTCAATGTCCGGCGAGGGATGTCTTACGCTCGGCAATCCCAAATCAGGTTACCTCCTCTATACGCTTTCAGACAAGGCGAGCATAGCCGTTGAGCAGGGCACATATGAAATCTATTCTGTGGATGCCAGAAATGGTGACATCAACCCCATCAACCGTGCCACCGCCCTCAGCGGCAGATATTCCACAGAGGCAGGAAGCCATCAGATATTGTGGATAAAGAGGAAATAAGTTGGTCGTATGGTCGTTTGGGGGGGAGTTTAGGAGGGGCAAGAATAGTTCATAGTTCATAATTCATAGTTCATAGTTATATGCAAATTAGGAGTTTAGACAATACTCCTACAAAAATGGCGGTGTAACCGAAAACATTCGTGCCTTTTCGTGAATTTCGTGGTTGAAAGAGGAGATAATAAAAAAACGCTTCGCTTCAGAAAAAGAATAAAAAGTTAGAAAAAAAACTTGGCATACAAGGAAGCGAGAAAAAGTGCCAAGGCACTCGCAAAAAGGAAGAAAAAAATGATGACAAAAATTCATGAGTGATTGATGGTAATTCATGTTTATCTTTCAACATATAATTGCCAAAAATTATTCATTAATCATTCAAGTTCAACTTATTACTATCTTCAACTTGAGAAGTCGTATCATAGTGCTTTCGTGCCTTTTCTTGCCTTTCATGGTTTTATCTATCCGTGCCTATCCGTGGTTCGTGCCTTTTCGTGAATTTCGTGGTTGAAATTGGTCAACGCCCCCTACCCCCTCTAATCTTAGAGGGGGAGTCCAGTTACATCCACCTATGCATATCCAACTTGGGGGAGTCCGTGACATCCGCCTATGCCATTTCCATCTTTGTTTGTTGAATAAATGTGGATAATCATGCAAAAAGGGTGGAAAAAAGTAGAATTTGGTCAAAAAATCGGCTGATTGCGAGTTGAAATGTCAAAAATTGATGTTATATTTGCAATCGCAAAGCTATCTTTGCAAAAAATCTACTTAAGCAACCTAACCTACATGATTGATTTTGGCCTTCTATACGACAAACACATCGACAACCTATTTGCCTTTGGCTCACGGTTCACTACTGATCGTGAGTTGATTAAGGACTGCATCCACGATGTTTTTGTGAAATTCTACACCAAGCGCGAACTGCTGGCTGACGTGGCCAACCTTGAGAGCTATCTCTACACCTCCCTCCGCAACCGCATCAATGATGAGTTTCGCCGCAATGTACACATCTGCGACAATGAGATTACCGACCTCACCATGCGCCCGATAGCCGAGGCTCAGGAGTACGACAAGCAACATCTGGAGAAGCTCAACACGCTTACCTGCAACATCAAGAAAGGCTTCGACAAACTGTCCCCACGTCAGCGTCAAATCATCAACCTCTACTATTTGGAGCACCGCAAGTATGAGGACATCTGCAAAATCATGGGCATCAATTACCAAAGCGTGCGCAACCTGATGCACCGCAGCATCAGCCGCCTCCGCGAATTTGCAGCGCAGAATCAGTTCATCGTTCATAATTCATAGATTTTTGTTGGTCGTTTGGGGAGTTGGTCGTTTGGTCGTTTGGGAAACTGTCTTTTTTGAGGAGTTTAGGAGTTTAGACGATACCCCTACAAAAATGGCGGTGCATCCAGTAGGGACGCGATGTATCGCGTCCGCTTGAGATGCTTGCCGTGAGCCGAATGGGGAGAAATAATAAAAAAACGCTTCGCTTCAGAAAAAGAATAAAAAGATAGAAAAAAAACTTGGCATACAGGGAAGCGAGAAAAAGTGCCAAGGCACTCGCAAAAAGGAAGAAAAAATTGATGATAAAATTCATGAGTGATTGATGGTAATTCATGTTTTTCTTTCAACATATAATTACCACAAATTATTCATTAATCATTCAAGTTCAACTTATAACTATCTTCAACTTGAGAAAGTCGTATCATTTGTGTGCTTTCGTGCCTTTTCGTGCCTTTCGTGGTTCCATTACCATCCGTGCTCATCTGTGCTATCCGTGGTTCGTGTCCTTTCGTGAATTTCGTGGTTGATAATTGTTCAGAGTTGTTTTTATAGTTGAGTAAAAACACCCTGTTGATTTGGTTACAATCTTGCCTATTTATTGTCTTATATATAAATAATGGGCAAGATGAGCAAGAGAGAGAAATACACCTACCAAGATGAACCCAACATGCAGACCTACGTTTGCATGGTGTGCCCTCTTTCTATTCAGGAAAAGGAAGCCCTGAAAACACGCATCAAACTTGCCATCGGACAAACTGCAGAATAATTTATTTTTGCCTGATGGATAACACAATGAAAACATTACATCTATTATTATTAGCTTGGCTGTTGCCTCTTGGCTCTTTGATGCCTGATACAGCCGTAGCGCAGGAACGCTATCAAGTGGGTGTTTGCGACTGGATGATTCTCAAACGCCAGAAACTCGGAGAATTTGACTTGGCCAAGCAACTTGGCTGCGATGGTGTGGAACTTGACATGGGCGGACTGGGCAACCGCGAGGCCTTTGACAACGTGCTGCGCGACCCGAAGCAAGCCGAGTTGTTCAAGCGCACTGCCGACAGTCTCGGCATCAAGGTTGGTGCCGTGGCGATGAGCGGTTTCTACGCACAGGACCTCGCCAAGAAAGACACCTATCTGGATTTGGTCGCCGACTGCTTCGACACCATGGACAAGATGGGCGGTGCAACCGTGGCATTCCTCCCCCTCGGGGGTTGCGGCAACGACTGGTCGACCGACCGTGCCAAGCGCGCCATCATCACCAAGCGTCTGCATGAGATAGGAGAGGCCGCCAAGGCACGTGGCAAACGCGTAGGCATCGACACCCCGCTCGACGCCAAGGGCAACCTGCGCCTGCTGCGCGAGATAGGCAGCGACGGCATCGCCATCTTCTACAAATGGCAGACCATCGTGGAGAGCGGATGGGACATCTGCAAGGATATGAAGAAACTGGGCGCCAAGAACATCTGCGCCATCCACGCCAGCAGCACCGACAGTGTGTGGCTGCGCAATGACCCTGCCATCGACATGCCTGCCATCAAGAAGACACTCGATGATATGGGTTGGAGCGGTTGGCTCTTCGTGGAGCGCAGCCGCGATGTGAGCATGGTGCGCAATGTGAAGATGAACTTCGGCAGCAACGTGCGCTATCTGAAGGAGTTTTTCAACTCCTATCCCGCCGCCGAGATACCCCTCGACAGTGCCGGTCGCGAGGCAGCCTACGTGAACACCATCTTGGGCCGTGCGCAAAAGGCCACCGATGCGCTGAGCATCACCTGGACACCCATGGGACAGAATGTCGCCAACATCATCTCCAACCGGTATTTCAAGCTCAACGACATCTACGCTGAGCGCGACTCTCTGAAGAAGACCGACAAGAAGTTGGCTGAAGCCTTGTGTGACTCCCGTCTTTACCGCTCACACTTTGACTTCGACGCCGACCTCGCCCGCTATCTCAAGCCCAATGAGATTGAGAAGGTGAAAGATGTGATGACCTACGATGTGGTCAATGTCACCTACAAGGCCTATCTCGACATGATTCCCACCCTCAAGGATGTGGAGAAAAAACAAATCATGATATGGCTCAGGGAAGCCCGCGAACTTGCCATCGATGCTGAGAGTTCCAACAAGAAGCATGAGACGTTCAAGAAATTCAAGGGGCGCATCAACAACTACCTCTCTGCCCGCGGCTATGACATCCAGAAGGAGCGCGAGGCATGGGGAGAGAGACAAAAGAGTAAAAATTGAGAATTGCCAAGGCAAGACAAAGCATTCACGGGGATTCTATAATAAGGAGTATAATTCTATAATAAGGAGTTTAGAAGTTTAGGAGATTAGGAGTTTAGACAATACTCCTACAAGAATGATGGTGCAACTTGTAGGGACGCGATGTATCGCGTCCGCTTAAGATGCACAGTTCATCGGGATTTGAAATCCCGATGTCCTAAATATCAGGATTTGTAATCCGAGACTCCTCCGGCCTACGGTCACCTCCCTCAGGAACGGGAAGCTGGTTACACCTGCGAAACATGCCATTCGTGAGGATTCGCGGAGATGCGTGGTGGAAGAAAAGATAATAAAAAAACGCTTCGCTTAAGAAAAAGCAATAAAAATATAGAAAAATCCTGGGCGTACAGGGAAGTCTGAAAAAGTGCCAAGGCACTCACAAAAATGAAGAAAAAAACAGTCCCAAAAGGCTGTCATTCGTGGGGATTCGTGGGAAAAAGTCAACGCCCTCTACCCCCTCTAATCTTAGAGGGGGAGTAAGTTACCACTGCGAAGGTGGAGATTCGTGAGGATTTCTGGAGATTCGTGAGGATTCGTGAATTTCGTGGTGGAAAACTGATTACAACAATAAAAAGAGGCGCATTGCAAATGCTTATACTCAAAGCGGTCGGATTCTTTAGACCCTTCGGGTAAAAGCGGCAAAGCCGAGCGGCAAATCCGCCCGAACTGGGGCGCAAGAAGTAAGAGGTAAGAGGTGAGAGGTGAGAGGTGAGAAGTAAGAAGTAAGAAGTGAGAGTCCCTAATCAATAAGGGCTAATGTCTAAACTCCGAGACTCCTAAACTCCTAAACTCCCCAAAAAACGACCAAACGACCAAACGACCAAACGACCAAATAAAATGAGAAGGAAAATCAATATTTTGATGTCGGCAGCACTGCTGATGATAAGCCAGACAAGTATGGCTCAACCGAGAGGTGGCATCACCGACACCTTCGGCAGCGAATACGCCGTGATGAACTCCGTGCCACTGAACGCAGTGACGTGGAACGGTGGTTTCTGGGGCGAGCGCTTCGATGTCTTCAGCAAGACCTCGCTGCAGAGCATGTGGGCGACGTGGCAGACCGACGAGGGCAAGGGTTTCAACAACTTCCTCATCGCCTCAGGTGAGAAGCGCGGCGTGCATCACGGCCCTCCCTTCCACGATGGCGACATGTACAAGTGGTTGGAGGCGGTGGCAGCCATCTATGCCGTCAACCACGACCCCGAACTCGACCGCATCATGGACCGTTTCATCGGTTGTGTGGTGAAATCGCAGCGTGCCGACGGCTATATCCACACTCCCGTCATCATCGCCGAACTCAACAAGCGGTTGGCCGCTGAGGAGAGCGACAAAGACAACACCGTGGTGGGCACTGCCGTAGGCACCAAAAACGATGACGCCTTCGTCAACCGGCTCAACTTCGAGACCTACAACCTCGGCCATCTCATCACCGCAGGCATCATCCACAAGCGTGCCACGGGCAAGACCACACTTTTCGGCGCCGCTGTCAAAGCCGCCGACTTCCTCTACAACTTCTGCAAGACAGCACCCGAGGAACTCGCCGGCAATGCCATCTGTCCCTCACACTATATGGCCATCGCCGAACTCTACCGCGAGACCGGCGACCCCAAGTATCTGGAACTCTCCAAGCAGTTCATCGACATCCGCGGCATGGTGAAGAACGGCACCGACGACAACCAGGACCGCATCCCCTTCCGTGAGCAGTACAACGCCATGGGACATGCCGTCAGGGCCAACTACCTGTATGCCGGCGTGACCGACCTGTTCATCGAGGCAGGTGAGGAACAGCTCATGCGCAACCTCACCTCCATCTGGGACGACATCGTCACCCGCAAGATGTATATCAATGGAGCCTGCGGTGCCCTTTACGACGGCACCTCGCCCGACGGCACCGACTACAAGCCCGACAACATCCAAAAGGTACACCAAAGCTATGGTCGTCCCTACCAGTTGCCCCAGTCGACCGCCCACAACGAGACCTGCGCCAACATCGGCAATATGCTGTTCAACTGGCGCATGCTGCTCGCCACCGGCGACGGCAAATATGCCGACATCATGGAGAACTGCTACTACAACAGCATCCTCAGCGGCATCTCACTCGACGGCGAGAACTATTTCTACACCAATCCCCTGCGCCTGAGCGACGAACTTCCCTACACCCTGCGCTGGCCGAAGGAGCGTAAGAAATACATCAGCTGTTTCTGTTGTCCCCCCAACACCCTGCGCACCCTCTGTGAGGTGCAGGACTACGCCTACTCGGTGGGCAAGAATGAGATTTCCGTCAACCTCTACGGTGCCAACACACTCACCACCACCGTCGATGGCGTGGGAGCCATCACCCTCGTTCAGGAGACCGACTATCCCTGGGATGGCAAGGTGACATTGCGCATCAGTAAGATGAAAGGCAAGAAGACCATCTGTTTCCGTCTGCGCCACCCCGGTTGGTGCAAGACCATGCAGGGAACAGCCAGCAACGGAGCCACCATAAAAGAAGAAAACGGTTACCTGACCATTGGAGGCACCTGGCGCCAAGGCGACTTCATCACCCTCGACATGCCGATGGAGACTCGTATCATAGAAGCCAACCCACTCGTCGAGGAAGCCCGTGGCCAGGTGGCTGTCCAGCGCGGTCCGATAGTCTACTGCGCTGAGAGTCAGGATCTCGGAGGAGCCGACATCGACAACATCGCCATCCCTATCGATGCCCGTTTCACACCTGTTGAGACACGCATCGCCAACAGTCGCATGATGGCGCTCGAAGGAGAAGTGTTCATTCGCAACGAGGCCTCATGGAAAGGTTCGCTCTACCGTGATGCCGCCACCGCCAAGCAACGCAAAACCATCCGCTTGATACCCTACTATGCGTGGGGCAACCGCGGTAAAAGTGAGATGACCATATGGATGCCCGCCGCCTACTAATTGTCGCCGCCCTGTCGCTCTCGCTGACAGCCACCGCCGCCGACTCCCTTGTCATCGAGGTGCAACCCGGAGAGTTCACCATCGAGCAGGCTTTGCAGAAAGCCCGCCTTGCCCGTCTGCACCAAGAGGGAGACAATCCCACCCTACGGTTGCACGCCGGCACTTATCGCCTGTCGCAACCCGTCGTTCTCCGTCCTGAGGACAGCCACACCCGCATCATTGCCGAGGAAGGCACCGTGCTCAATGGCGGTGTGAGCATCACGGGATGGCGCCGGCAGGGAAAATTGTGGGTGGCCGACGTACCCCAATGGAACGGCCGTCCGTTGGAGTTCCGCCAGATGTGGGTCAACGGCCAGAAAGCCATCCGCGCCCGCGATGTAGAAGACTTCGAAAAGATGTGGCGCATCCGTGCAGTCGACAAGGTCAGCGAGACCATCTATGTGCCCGCCGCTGCCGTCAAAAAAATCCTTCATGAGCGCCATGCCGAGATGGTGCTCCATGAGATGTGGTGCATCGCCTACCTCCGCATCAAGGACATCCGGGTGGCCGGCGACAGCGCCGCCATCACTTTCCACAACCCGGAGAGTCATGTGCACTTCATGCATCCCTGGCCCTCGCCCATGGTGACCACCGACGGACACAACTCCGCATTTTATCTCACCAATGCCAAGACACTGCTCGACCAACCCGGAGAATGGTATCTTGACACCAAGGAGGAGCGGCTCTACTATATGCCCCGCCAAGGCGAGGACATGCGCACCGCCGAGGTCGAGGTGCCCGCTTTGGAGACCCTGCTCAGGGTGGAAGGCACCCCCGACCGTCCCGTCACCGACGTGACGCTCAGCGGCATCACCTTCCGCCATGCCACCTGGCTGCGCCCCAGCGTGATGGGCCATGCCCCGTTGCAAGCCGGCATGTATATGACCGAAGCCTACAAGATACGTCCCCAAATCAGTCGTCCGAATGGAGACCACAAACTCGACAACCAAGGATGGGTAGGCCGTCCTGCTGCCGCTGTTGCCGTCAGCGGAGCCACCGACGTGGTGTTTGAGCACTGCACGTTTGAGCACTGCGCCTCCACCGCCCTCGACTGCCACACCTTCATCAGCGGAGGAGCCGTCCGTCGCTGCACCTTCAGCGACATCGGCGGCACCGCCATCCTCGCCGGCACCTTCGGTTCGGAGGCACAGGAGGCCCATCTCCCCTACCGCGTGTCCGACATGCGCGAAATCTGCACCGGTCTGACCATCGCCGACAACCGCATCGATGACGCCGCCAATGAAGACTGGGGCTGCATCGGCATCGCCGCCGGTTTTGTCCGCGACATCCTCATCGAGCACAACGAAATCTCCAACGTGTCGTATACCGGCATCAGCATGGGATGGGGATGGAACCAGCAGACCTGCGTGATGGCCAACAACACCATCCGCGGCAACTACATCCACCACTACGCCCGCCATATGTACGACACGGCCGGCATCTACACCCTCGGTTCGCAGCCTCACACCTTCATCGAGGAGAACGTGGTGAGCGACATCTATACTCCCGGCTATGTGCACGACCCCAACCACTGGTTCTACCTCTATACCGACGAGGGGTCGTCATACATCACGGTAAGGAACAACTGGACACCATCGGAGAAATTTCTCAAGAATGCCAACGGTCCCGGCAACACCTGGGAGAACAATGGTCCGATGGTTGCCGACAGCATCAAAATAAAGGCAGGAACTAGACAATAAAATAAAAAAGCATCATGATTACTTCACATCCACTGAGCGGCATCATTCCACCGCTGGTCACCCCACTGAAAGACAACGAGACCCTCGACACGGAGAGTCTTGAGAACCTCATAGAGCACCTCATCGCAGGCGGTGTGCACGGCCTCTTCATCCTCGGCACCACCGGTGAGGAACAAAGCCTGAGTTACAAGATGCGGGCAGAGATGATACGCCAGTCAGCCCGCATCAACCACGGACGGCTCCCCCTGTTGGTCTGCGTCACCGACACCTCCATCATCGAGAGCATCCGCCTCGCCCGCATCGCCGCCGACTGCGGTGCCGACGGCGTGGTGTCCGCCCCACCCTATTACTTCGCTCCCGGCCAACCCGAACTGGCACAGTTTTATGAGGAACTCGTTCCGCAGCTTCCCCTGCCCGTCTTTCTCTACAATATGCCCTCGCATGTAAAAGTGAGTTTTGCCCCCGACACGGTGCGCCGCATCGCCCGCAATCCCCAGGTGGTGGGATTCAAAGACTCCTCTGCCAACACCGTATACTTCCAGTCGGTGCTTTACAAGATGCGTGAGCGTCCCGACTTCGCCATGCTTGTGGGTCCTGAGGAGATTACCGGAGAGAGCGTGCTCTTAGGAGCCCATGGCGGCATCAACGGCGGTGCCAACATGTTCCCCGAACTCTATGTGTCGATGTATGAAGCAGCCAAGGCAGGCAATCTTGCCCGCGTGGTGCAGTTGCAGCAACTCATCATGCAGATTTCCACCACCATCTACACGGTGGGCAAGCACGGGTCAAGTTATCTCAAGGGTTTGAAATGCGCCCTCTCGCTGCTCGGCATCATCAAAGACGACTTCGTCGCCTCACCTTTCTACAAGTTCGACCCACCCGAGCGTGAGAAAATCAGCCAAGCCCTCGCCGCCCTACCCATTGAGAACGGAAAGCTGAAGTTATGAACACCATCGACCTCATCATCTTCTTTGTCTTCACTTTGGGTGTGGTCGTCTTTGGCTGTTCGTTCTACAAGAAAGACAACACCTCTGCCGAGTTCACCCAAGCGGGACGCTCACTGCCCGGATGGGTGGTGGGCATGAGCATTTTCGCCACCTATGTCTCGAGCATCAGCTACATCGGCTACCCCGGCAAGGCATTCGCCTCCAACTGGAATGCGTTTGTTTTCTCCCTCTCCATCCCCATCGCCAGCTATTTCGCCGCCCGCTATTTCGTGCCATTCTACAGAAAGGGAGGCAGTGTCTCTGCCTACACCTTCCTGGAAGAGAAATTTGGCCGCTGGGCGCGCCTCTATGCCTCTGCCTGTTACCTGCTCACCCAGATAGCCCGCATGGGCAGCATCCTCTACCTGCTCGCCGTGCCGATGCACATCCTCATGGGCTGGAACCTCCACATGGTCATCATCGCCACATCGGTCGCCATCATCATCTACTCGATGCTGGGCGGTCTGAAGGCAGTCATCTGGGCAGATGCCATCCAGGGCATCATCCTCATCGGCGGAGCAGTGCTGTGCCTCGCCATCCTCTGTTTCTCCATGCCCGAGGGACCCGGTCAGGTGTTCGACCTCGCCATCCATTCCCCCGAGGGCAACAAATTCTCATTGGGAGCGTTCACCTCCGACCTCACCACGTCGACGTTCTGGGTATGCCTCATCTACGGCATCTTCATCAACCTTCAGAACTATGGCATCGACCAGAACTACGTGCAGCGCTATCATGCAGCGAAGACCGACCGCGACGCACGCTTCTCCGCCTTGTTTGGCGGTTACCTGTTCATCCCCGTCTCCGCGCTGTTTTTCCTCATCGGTTCGGCACTCTACAGCTACTACACGGCGCATACGGGTTTGCTGCCTGATGACATTGCCGCCAAGCCCGACTACGTGTTCCCGTTCTTCATCGTCAACGGTCTCCCGGTGGGTCTGCGCGGTCTGCTCATCGCCTCCATCTTCGCCGCCGGCATGAGCACGGTGTCCACCAGTGTCACCTCCGCCGCCACCATCATCCTCACCGACTACTACAAGCCGTTGGTCAAACGCTCCTCTGAGCGCCGCGACGTGATGGTGCTCCGTCTGTCGAGTTGCATCGTCGGCGTTATCGGCATTATCGTCGCCATTGCCATGCTCAGTGTGGAGAGCATCATCGATGCGTGGTGGAAACTGTCGTCCATCTTCTCTGGCGGTATGCTCGGCCTCTTCCTGTTGGGCATTCTCCCCCGTCGCATCGGTCGGTGGGCTGCCCTCATCGGCTGTGTGGCAGGCATCGCCGTCATCGCATGGATTTCCTTGGCGGGACTCTACGACCTCCCCGGCATCCACCTGCATGAGTATCTTGCCATCGTGCTCGGCACCACCACCATCTTCATCGTGGGCTTCCTGCTCTCGCTGCTGGTACATAAGGATTAGTCGTTTGGGGGGTTGGTCGTTTGGTCGTTTAGTCGTTTGGGAGTTTAGGAGTTTAGACGATACTCCTACAACAATGGCAGTGCGACGTAGTAGAGACGTCCATATATGGCGTCTCTCCGCCATGCCCGCCGTGAGCATATTATTAAGGAGTTTAGGAGTTTTGGAGTTTAGACAATACTCCTACAAGAATGGCGGTGCGACCTGTAGGGACGCGATGTATCGCGTCCGCAGTTCATCGGGATTTGAAATCCCGATGTCTTAAATATCAGGATTTGTAATCCGAGATGGTAGATAGAAGAGACAATAAAAAAACGCTTCGCTTAAGAAAAAGTAATAAAAATATTGAAAAATCCTGGGCGTACAGGAAAGTCTGAAAAAGTGCCTAGGCACTCACAAAAAGGAAGAAAAAACAGCTCCAAAAGGCTGTCATTCGTGGAGATTCGTGAATTTCGTGGTTGAAACTGTTTATAGCAGACATAAGAGTCGCATTGCAAATGCTTATACTCTATGCGGTCGGATTCTTTAGACCCTTCGGGTAAAAGCGGCAAATCCGCCCGAACTGTTTGATAGCAGAAATGAACTGTTCGAGCAGTGACATCTTTCAATCTTTCAATCTTTCAATCTTAATCTTTAATTTTTAATTTTTAATCTTTAATCTTTTCACATGCCTACTTGGATTTGGTATCCCGGCGACTTTGAGATTTGGCTGGGCAATCGCTTCAACAACAGGCGCACCGAACGAGGCGCGATGTTTCCACCATTCTGGAAACAGGACTCACATTGGCCCACCGTGGAGTTCACCAAGACCGTCGTACTTGAGGAGGACGAGCAAATCACCATCTCGGCAGAGGGACAGTTCAATTTCTCCGTCGACGGCAAGTTGCGCTACCCCCACTCCCAGCAGATGATTCTCAAGGGCGAGCACAAGCTGAGTGTCAAGGTGTGGAACCAGGCCACTCCGCCCGCATTGTTCATCGAGGGAAGGACCATAGTGACCGACTCCTCCTGGCTGGTCACCTACGAAGACAAGATTTGGATTGACGAGAATGGTGTCGCCCATGGTTCCGGCATCTATGTCCCTGTCGGTGAATGGCATTTCAACAGTCCCAGCACCCCACCCTCATCCTTCCACCTGCCCCGGAAGGAACTCCTCCCTGTGAGCAAGGAACAAATCTTTGACGAGGATAAGAATCTGTGTGGCACACTCTACGACTTCGGCAGAGAGACCTTCGGATATCTGAAGGTCATCCGTCTCGGGGAAGGCACCGTCAGCATCTATTACGGTGAAAGCCGCGAGGAAGCCCTCGACACGGAACATTGCGAGACACTCGACATGCTGAGTTCTGCAGACGTGCAGCGGCGGACCGACACCTCGCCAGACAACTGGCACTATCTGCTGGACAGCAAGGCATTCCGATATGTCTTCATCATGTCCAACGGCACGCCATATGACGAGGTGGCCATGGACTATGAATACGCATCTTTCAATGAGGAGCGCAGCGGTACCTTCCGCTGTTCCGACGAGGAGTTGAACCGCATCTGGGATGTTGCCGCCTACACCATGGACCTCACCACCCGTGAGTTTTTTGTCGACGGCATCAAGCGCGACCGCTGGACCTGGAGCGGCGATGCCATCCAGAGTTACCTGATGAACTACTACCTGCGCTTCGACACCGAGTGCGTGAAGCGCACCATCCGTCAGTTGCGCGGCAAGGACCCTGTCACGGCGCATGTCAACACCATCATGGACTACACGTTCTATTGGTTCAAGTCCATCCTCGATTTCTACCTCTACACCGGCGACCTTGCCTTTGTCCGTGAGATGTGGCCCAAGATGGTGTCGCTGATGGACTATGTGTTGCGCCGCACCAACACCGACGGTATGGCAGAGGGACAGCCTGACGACTGGATTTTCGTCGACTGGGTCGACTTCCCCATGCACAAGCGCGGCACGCTGTGCTTTGAGCAGCTGCTCTTCTGCAAGGCTTTGGAAACCATGCACACCTGCGCCACGCTGTTGGGCATCGACAGTCCTTATGGTGTGCTCGCCGCCGACCTGCTGGAGAAGATAAAAGCCACCTTCTGGAGCGAGGAGCGCCATGCCTTCCTCCACGCCATCGAGGAGGGTGAGATGAACGAGATGGTGACGAAATTCCCCAATATGTTCGCCATCATCTACGGCTATGCGTCCCTTGAGGAGCAAGCGTCCATTCTCCGCCATGTGCTGCTCAACGAACAGGTGGAAGCCATCACCACCCCCTACATGCGTTTCTATGAGTTGGAAGCCCTCTGCACGATGGGCATGCAGACGTCAGTACTCCCCGAGATGAAAGCCTACTGGGGCGGTATGTTGCGTGAGGGAGCCACCACCTTTTGGGAGAAATACATCCCCTCGGAGCATGGCACGCAGCATCTCGCCATGTATGGCCGTCCCTACGGCAAGAGTCTATGCCACGCCTGGGGAGCGAGTCCCATCTACATCCTCGGCAAGTATTTCCTCGGCGTGACGCCCACCAAGGCAGGCTACGAGGAGTATGAGGTGCGGCCCTGTCTCGGTGGTCTCGAGTGGATGGAAGGCAGCGTCCCCACTCCCTTCGGCAAGATAGAGGTTTCCGTCCGTCCCGGTTCCATTACCGTCCACAGTGATGGTGGCCACGGCACCCTCGTCCTCGGCGACCGCCGCATTCCCATCGAGGGAGAGTTGAGGCTCTTAGGAGTTGAACTTGATAGGAGTTTAGGAGTCTAGGAATTTAGACATATGCTCTTTTCTCAGGAGTCTAGGAGTTTAGGAGTCTAGGAGTTTAGACGATACCCCTACAAGAATGGCGGTGCAACGTGGTAGAGACGTCCATATATGGCGTCTCCCAGCCATGCCTGCCATAAGACGAATGGGAAGTGAGATAATAAAATAACGCTCCGCTCCGAAAAAAGAATAAAAAGATAGAAAAAACTTGGCATACAGCGAAGCGAGAAAAAGTGCCAAGGCACTCGCAAAAAGGAAGAAAAAATTGATGATAAAATTCATGAGTGATTGATGGTAATTCATGTTTTTTCAACATATAATTGCCATGAATTATTCATTAATCATTCAAGTTCAACTTATTATCACCTTCAACTTGAGAAAGTCGTATCATTAGTGTGCTTTCGTGTCCTTTCGTGAGTTTCATGGTTGAAAAACTTTCGTGAGTTTCGTGGTTCATGAGTGATTGATGGTAATTCATGTTTTTTTCAACATATAATTGCCATCAATTATTCATTAATTCAACTTCTGCAAGTTGAAGGTAGTTATAAAAGTTTCGCTCAATCCGAAGTGATAGATTGTCCATCAGACCGTAATCTTTAATATAAAGACCTAACTGTTTGACGGTTGGTCATATACGAAACTTAAATACACAACCCCTAAATTCGAATCATTATGTTGGTGAAAGTAGCTGTTTGCAAAGACGCTTTCGAGGGAGAAGTCGTAAAGGGTCTGCTTGCTGCCAATGACATAGACTGCCATTTGCAGAACGAGACGATGTCGCAAATCTATGGAGGTATCCCGGCATTTGCCATCAACGTGTTGGTGAAAGAGGAAGATGCCGAGAAAGCCAAACAACTCCTTGATGCACGCAATGAGACGGGGCAGGACAAGGATGAGCCTCAGATGAAGCAAAAACCGTTGAAGCGGATTATTCTTGAGTCTCTGATGTTTGCCGTCATCGTATTGGTATTGATGATTGTTGCCCACTTGTTGGGCAAGAACCTGCAGCCTGCCATGTTTTATTTCACCTATGGCATTGGAGCCTTCTTGGGATGGTTCCTCACACAACTGTTGTTCTGGAAGACCTTCTAATCATCAATGATGGTGATTCTTCCTTGTGGCTCTCTATAAGTGTTGCCCAGTTGCCCCACCTGGCTTTTCGCTGCATATATATGACTTTTTTCGAACAGCTATACGGCACAAGGTCTGAAGACAGGAATGAGGTGATGACATTGATAGATTTCCTTTTCTAAGGAGGTATTTAGTCTATCATTCTAAATAAAAAACTCCCACCGAGGCGGGAGTATAGGTTTTACCCTTCGGCCATGAAGGCCTTATTGTGATAAGATGTAGGAATCTTATGATGCAAATTTATCAAATAATTTTGTACCAAACAAATTAATTTGTAACTTTACGGAAATTTTTAACTTATATTTATTATTATGGAAAAAATATTGGGTATCGATACTGGCACTAATAGTCTTGGATGGGCTATTGTTGAGAAAAATGGAGAAGAATGCAGACTTTTAGCAAAAGGTACAAATATCTTTTCTGAAGGTGTGAAGATAGAAAAAGGAATAGAGTCATCAAAAGCATCAGAAAGGACGATACATCGTTCTGTTCGCAAACATTATTGGCGTCGAAAAATAAGGAAAATCAGATTGTTGTCTATTTTGTCTGATAATAACTTGTGTCCTCCATTAAGAAAAGGAGAACTGAGAGAATGGAGATTGAAGAAGATTTACCCTGTAAACGATGCTTTTTTGGCATGGCAACGCACGGAGGATAAAGACAATATCAATCCTTATAGATATAGATATTTGTGTCTCACTCAAAAGTTAGATTTGACTGATATCACTCAAAGATATATTCTGGGAAGGGCTATTTACCACTTAAATCAACGACGTGGTTTTTTGAGTAATCGAAAAGAATCTACAAAAAGTTCAGAGGGACAGGTTCTTGAAGGAATAAAAGACCTTAGCGTTGAAATGGCTGAAGCTGGTTGCATGTATTTGGGTGAGTATTTTTATCATTTATATCAAGAAGGGAAAAGAATACGGAATCATTATACAGATAGGAAAGAACATTATTTTAAAGAATTCCATGCCATTTGTTCCAAACAGGAATTGTCTGCTGAATTGGTTTCAAAATTGGAGAAAGCCATTTTTGATCAACGACCTTTGAAATCGCAAAAAGGACAAGTAGGAACATGTACTTTTGAGAAAGGCAAACCAAGATGTTCTTCTTCACATCCATTATATGAAGATTTTAGGATGTATAGCTTCTTGAACAATATTAAAATAAAGACGCCAAAGGATGATGAGATGCGGTATTTAACTCGGGATGAAAAAGCAAGCATCATACCTTTGTTTAAACGCAAATCAAAACGAACATTCAATTTTGAAGATATTGCAAAGAAGCTGGCAGGAAAGAAAAACTATTGCTATTATAAAGATAAAGAAGATTTGCCCTACAAGTTTAATTATCAGATGGATACACAAGTATCTGGTAGTATAGTGAATGCACAACTTGAGGATATTTTTGGAGAGAATTGGATAGATGGAGTTTGCGAAGTGTATGCACTAGCCAACAACAAAACAAAATTTCAAATCATAAATGATGTGTGGCATGCCCTTTTCTTTTATGATGATGAAGATAAACTCAAAGAGTTTGCAAAAAACAGATTGCAGTTGGACGAAGAACAGGCAGAGAAATTTAGTCAGATTGTTTTGCCGAATGATTATGCTTCTCTTAGTTTGAAGGCAATTAGGAAAATTCTCCCTTATTTGCGTGATTATGGATTCATCTATTCTCAAGCAGTATTTCTTGCGAATATGAAAGAAGTGTTGCCAGAACATATTTGGGGGATCAAAGAAGTTCGTGATGGTGCCATTGAAAACGTCATAGATTTAATTTGTTCATATGATAAATCTTGTGATGACAGAACTTTGGAATTTTGTATCAAGGATTTCTTGCGTGATAGATATCAGGTAGAAGTTGACAAGCTTAATAAACTTTACCATCCATCGATGATGGAATTATATCCACGAGCAACTCCAGATAATGATGGTATCTATCAATTGGGCTCTCCCCGGATAAGCAGCGTAAAAAATCCTATGGCGATGCATTCTCTTTTTCGTTTGAGAAAAGTGATTAATATGCTATTAAGAGAAGGATTGGTCGATACTGATACAATTATTAATATAGAATTTTCTCGTGATTTAAATGATGCAAACAAGCGGTGGGCAATTCAAACTTGGCAACGTGAAAACAATAAGGCCAGAGAGGAATGTCGTAAGAAAATGGGTGAAATAAAAGAATTGCATCTAACGTCCATTTCGGAAAGAGATATATTAAAGTATCAACTTTGGGAGGAACAAAACCACAAATGCATATATACAGGCGAAGAAATAGGTTTGACAGATTTCTTGGGAGAAAATCCTAAATATGATATTGAACATACAATTCCTCGTAGTGCAGGTGGTGACAGTACAAAGATGAATCTCACATTGTGCAACAGCAGATACAATAGAGATGTGAAGAAGGTCAAACTACCTTCCCAATTGTCGGAACATGAAGAAATACTTGAGAGAATTAAATCATGGAAGGAAAAGTATGAAGAATTGAATAGTCGTATCCGCCGTATCAGTACTAAAGGCGCATCTTCAAAAGAAGAGAAAGATATGAGAATACGGAGACGCCATCTTCTTTCCCTTGAGCGTGATTATTGGAGAGGAAAATACCAAAGGTTTGAAATGACAGAAGTTCCTGAAGGCTTTTCTCGTCGTCAAGGAACTGATGCTAGCGTAATATCTCGTTATGCAAGGTTGTACTTAAAATCCGTTTTTAAGCATGTTTATATAGTCAAGGGTATTGCCACCGCTGATTTCCGTAAGATGTGGGGCATTCAGGATGAATACACTAAAAAGGAGCGTGTTAATCATGTACATCATTGTATAGATGCTATTATTATAGCTTGTATTGGAAAAAATGAATATAACAAGTTGGCTCAATACTACCATGATGCTGATGCATATAAGTATAATAAAGGCCAAAAACCTCATTTCGATATGCCTTGGCCAACATTTGTATCTGATATGAAACAGATGCAGGACCAGCTAATAATAACACATTATTCAAAAGACATCATGCCCAAACAATCAAGACGATATGTAAGAGATTCGAGAGGGCGCAAATTGTTGACACAAGGTGATGCGGCTAGAGCATCTTTGCATAATGATACTTATTATGGTGCAATAAATGTAGATGGTGAGATTAAATATGTTGTTCGTAAGAGTCTCGATTCATTGGAACCTAAAGATGTTGCCCTTATTGTTGACGAGGCGGTTAGAAAAAAAGTTGAGGAAGCGATTAGGGAACATGAGTCTTTGAAGAAAGCATTGGAAAAAGGGATTTGGATGAACGAAGAGAGAGGAATTCCAATAAAGAAAGTGCGTATCTTCACCGGAAGTGTTACACGTCCTATCAATATAAGAAATCATCGTGACAAATCTCGCCATGATTACAAACGGCAATTCCATGTTCAGAATGATAGAAATTATATGATGGCTATCTATAGAGGAAAAGATAAAAAGGGAAAAGATAGAAGTGAGTTTGAACTCATCAATAATTTGGACGCAGCTCTTTATTATAGGAGAAGTAATAATAACAAATATTCCTTGGTTCCAGAAAGAAGTAAAAGTGGATATCCTTTATTGTTTTGTTTGAAGATAGGAACAATGGTTCTGCTTTATGAAAGTTCGTCCGATGAAATATGGGATCTTGACCCAAAGAATTTGGCAAAGAGACTGTATAAGGTAACAGGATTGTCTTCTATGGTGGTGGATTCGAGAAATTATGGTAAGATAGCTCTTGTGCATCATCAAGAAGCAAGACCAAGTTCAGAAGTGAAATTAAAAAATGGAAAATTTGTATCAGGCGAAGACTTTAGACCTGGAATATTGATGTTACATGGCCAGATAAAAGCATTAGTTCAAGGAGTTGACTTTGAAATCAATGAATTAGGAGAAATTAAAAGGTTGATATGATAAAACAAACATTGACATTTGTGTCTCCTTCATATGAAAGTATGAATGTTCATAAAAGACGTGTGAAATCATTTGTTCCAGATAAAGGTATGGTAAGTATTTTGAGTGTAACAGATAAGCAATATTCAGATATTATGAATTTTTGGGGAATAGAAAAGAAGAAAAAAACAATCACCAACCCTTTGCAATTAGAATTTTTTTAGTAGCTTTGTGAGAACAATTTAAATCATCAACCATTTCTTATTGGTAAATGTATGATTATATGTCTAAATGTCAATTAATTATATCCCATAGGTTGTGGTTTGATGTAGGAAGAGAATAAGATACAACATGGCTGTGCAAATCGCCTACGAGCAGATGGTTGTGGTTTGATGTAGGAAGAGAATAAGATACAACTTCTATTGTTATCCGTGAATTGGGGCATACGTTGTGGTTTGATGTAGGAAGAGAATAAGATACAACGAGTATTTTTGATGCATAAGACATATCAGAGTTGTGGTTTGATGTAGGAAGAGAATAAGATACAACTATGCGGAGGATTTGTCATTCTTCGTCGCTGTTGTGGTTTGATGTAGGAAGAGAATAAGATACAACGAAGTCAGTTAAAACATCCAATGCGGTAGAGTTGTGGTTTGATGTAGGAAGAGAATAAGATACAACCACATACATTGCCTGTAATATACGATGCAAGTTGTGGTTTGATGTAGGAAGAGAATAAGATACAACATGATAGCATTTACCGTGACGAGCGTCAAAGTTGTGGTTTGATGTAGGAAGAGAATAAGATACAACCATTGCTATTAACGTAACTCGATACGTAAGGTTGTGGTTTGATGTAGGAAGAGAATAAGATACAACGCTGCACCTCATAGAGACTGGAGCCCTTAGTTGTGGTTTGATGTAGGAAGAGAATAAGATACAACATATATAACAAGAATATATAGTTTTGCCAGTTGTGGTTTGATGTAGGAAGAGAATAAGATACAACTATGGGCTTAAAGATTTGTCTGTGCAGGTGGTTGTGGTTTGATGTAGGAAGAGAATAAGATACAACTGCCCAATGGCGTAATTAAGGCACAATCAGTTGTGGTTTGATGTAGGAAGAGAATAAGATACAACCGGTTGCGTTCTCAGTGGCTACCGTATCTGGTTGTGGTTTGATGTAGGAAGAGAATAAGATACAACAAGGTGGTTCAGGAGGCCATCAAGGCGGCTGTTGTGGTTTGATGTAGGAAGAGAATAAGATACAACGAGGCGGAACATCGGTGTGCGGAGAAGAAGGTTGTGGTTTGATGTAGGAAGAGAATAAGATACAACAGGGAGGACGGCATCTATGAACTTGACAAGGTTGTGGTTTGATGTAGGAAGAGAATAAGATACAACCACTGAAAGACTGGCAAGCAAGGGATAGAAAAATCCTTGGCGTACAGCGAAGCAAGAAAAAGTGCCAAGGCACTCGCAAAAAGGAAGAAAAAATTCATGATAAAATTCATGAGTGATTGATGGTAATTCATGTTTTTTCAACATATAATTGCCACAAATTATTCATTAATCATTCAAGTTCAACTTACAACTACCTTCAACTTGAGAAAGTCGTATCATTAGTGTGCTTTCATGCCCTTTCGTGCCTTTCGTGGTTTTATCTATCCGTGCCCATCCGTGCTATCCGTGGTTTGTGCCTTTTCGTGATTTTCGTGGTTGATATTGGTCAACGCCCCCTACCCCCTCTAATCTTAGAGGGGGAGATAGTTACATCCGCCAATTAGGGGATTCGTGTCCTTTCGTGTATTTCGTGGTTGAAAAATTTTCGTGAGTTTCGTGGTTGAAAAACTTCGTGTATTTCGTGGTTAAGGCAAAAAATGCTGCCCGGCTGTTGGAGCCAGGCAGCATTTTTATTGATGACTGTTTAAGAATTGCATCACTTAATCACGACCTTTCTACCACCACGGATGTAAAGGCCACGTTGGGGATGGAGGACGCGTTGACCGCTGAGGTTATAGTAGGGTTGCGAGTCGTCGCTGGCCTCGTGGCGTGGGACGTCAATGTCAGTATAGGTGGTGGTGTCGATGGTGAGACTCTCGAAACCGGTGGGCATGCCAATGGCCTGGAAGCAGGCGCGGAAGGGTGAGCAAGAGGTGGCCTTTGGAACGACACTGCCACCCTGACCATCAGCAAAGGCAAAGGTCTCGGCACTGGGATGTTGCAGCTTTGTGAAGGAGCCGGCCATGTTGTAACGGCCTGCCGTCTGGAAGTAGATGCTGTCGCAGACATAGGCATCGGCAGCCGAGAAGGTGACGGGATTGGTCAGTGCCTTGTCGGCCTTCAGACGGACGATGTAGGGTATGCCGAAGGAGGGCATGTCGGGGGTGTTGGTGAAGTAGACCTTGCCTGCCTGGTCGCCAACGAGCAGCATCTTCTCGAGGGTGAACGGCTCGCCTCCTGCTTCGCATTTCTGTGCCGTGAAAGGCAGGAGGAGGGTGGTGAATGCGTTGCGCTCGGACTCGGTAAAGGTGCGCTTGTACTCAATCTGCTTGGCTGTAAACCAGCGGGGCGTCATGAAGTCGTAGCCGTCAGTCAGTTTGATGGTCTCGGCCTTGAATTCGGCATTGGCATACACCACCACGTTGCGACCCTCCAAGGAAGCGGGCTTGGGGTCGGTGTCGTCCAGGAAATACAGGCAGTTGGGATTGCTGTTGGGCGTCAGCGTCTTGACACCGGCGCCGTTCAGCTCTACGGCAAGGGCATCCTCAGGGATGGTGAAATCATCTTGGGGTGCGAAGGATGCTACCTTGCCGTCCTTTTTGAACACATTGATGCCAGGCACTGCAAGGATGTACGAATAAACGGATTTCGTGTCGTTGCCGATATTGTTTTTATATTCGCTTCGCAGCCAAAAGGCGTAAGTGTTGGATAACTCGAGCTTATCGTAATAGAACTTGACATCGGTGCTTGCTCCCGGGGCGATGGTCACATCCTCTTCGGTCAGTTCGTTGATGACATTGTAAGCGTAGCCTTCTTCAACAGGCTCCTCCCTGTAGATGACCATTGAGACCTTGCCTCTGTATGACTTGCTGGCATCAGGATTGCGCAAGGTAAGCGTGACGTCCAGTTCATTTCCCATGATATCGTATTGCTTGTTGCCCTCATCATTGTTGGCTTCTTTCTTCACATTCTTCAGCTTCACCGTCTTTTCCAGGACGATGTCGTCGTAATAGAAAAAGCCGTCGTAGGGGCCGATGACCAGCGGTACGAGGTCGCCCAAGACAAAGGCCTCAAAAAGAAGGCCTGTCTGGTAGGTTCTTTCTTCGCCAGCCGTGAATTTGAAAACGGCATCGACAGTCTTTCCTGCCGGGATGCTGCCAAAAATCTCCTTGAGTGGCTCTGCACTGATCATGGTGCCATCCTTGGTTTCGCAGAGGATGAGTACACCGTCGTAGTCGAAGGCACTGCCGTTGGTGATGTTCATCACGGCAGTCACCTCACCGCCCTCTTTCAGGTCACCCGAGTATTTGATGCTGTTGACCTTCAGGCGCAAATCGCGAGGATGGGGAGTCATCGTCAGCTGATTGCCACTGATGTCGACATCGATGAAGTTGTCGCTCACATCTTCGTTCTTCTCCCACTTCTCCGAGCCTTGCACACGGCTGACGGGATAGAGTTCGTAATGCCCATCGGCAAGTCCTTTCCCGAAAGTGATGGAAGCCTGTACGTTTTCCATGTAGGCTTTATATTTCAACGGCTTTCCCATGGCTGCCTCTACGACCTTCACCTGTTTTTTGTCCTGATAGAGTGCCAGGCCTATGTCGTAGGTGTAGTCCTTCGACTGCTTGCTCAGATTTTGGAGTACCATGAGTGTCTTCACGGCAGGGAAATCGGTGTCGCCGGTGCGTTGCAGCTGTAACGGCGTGTCCATCGACAACATGAATCCCATAGTACGCAGTGCCTCGCCCCAGGAATAGTTATTGTCAGTGGGTACGATGCCCGTTGTGACCTCGTAGGGGAAGTGGGGCAAGGCATTCTTGGCGTTGGCACTGGCAGACAGTTGGAAGAATCCGTCT
The DNA here is from genome assembly GCA_902767775.1 of uncultured Prevotellaceae bacterium. GTDB lineage: Bacteria > Bacteroidota > Bacteroidia > Bacteroidales > Bacteroidaceae > Prevotella. The sequence goes on from CACXIP010000005.1 coordinate 164,158, forward strand.
CTGCTGCCGTCCCATCCCCAGTTGATGTGGAAGAAGTCGCCAAACTTATAGCCGTCGATGATGAACTGATGTCCGTCGCCACCACAGATGATGGGGCGTTTCTTCTCCAGTTCGTTGTAAATCATGTTCTGCCACTCCCATTCCGTCACAAAGGAGCGCCGCGTCACTTCAATGCTGTCGCTGTTGTAGCCGAAAAAACGGACAAAACCAAGAGCCATCCTGTAGGAGTTCGACTGCGATGCATCGCTGTAATATTCCATTTGGCTGGCTGCACCACAGTATTGCATCAACGTAGCCACGGCATCGCACGACTCCTTCGACGACTGGTCGGTGTAAGTATCGGTCATTGCCGCCCAGTTGAAGGTGACGGGGGGCAGTTCGGAGGTGTACTGAGTGGCTGGGAGGGTCGGCGTCTGAGCCTTAGGCCACTGGTGGTATTTCATGACCATGGCCATCGCCGTAGCCACACAGCCTGTAGCACCATGTATATCCTTGTCTTCCGGGCCCTTGACAATCGGCGTCTGGTTGTTGTAGGGCTTGTCTTGTCCCCACTTCTGACTGATAAGCGGTGCTATCTCATTCTTCACCGGATAATCATTGACGGCATCATCTTGCTCGGCATCATCACCGCTCTGCTCTGCCTCTTCAATCTGCGAGGCATAGCTTTTCAGCAGTTCCATCATCGCGGGAGGCATCTGGTCGTCGAGCGACCCCTGGGGTGCATAGGCTAATATTTCCTTTGTACGATTGCTGGCTGAGACGATGACGTAGCCGCCTCCTTCCAAATTGAAGGCATGCAGTTGGCGGAGACCCGTAGCTACCGTTTGCAACTTCTTGTCAGCAGCAACACGTCGTGCACCTGGCTGTTGTGACAGAAAGGCCTTGGCTTTCGCCATGGCTTGTTGTCGGTTGATATCAACAGCCTGAATGGTCATGCTTGCGGCTAAAACGAGAAGAGATAAGATGATTTTCTTCATTGTTGTAGTTTAGTTTGTTATTTGGTGTTTCCTTGGCTGCAAAGGTACACATTTCTCGCAAATTACCACCAATTATATGTTAAAGAAAAACATGAATTACCAGGAATCACTCATGAATTATTTCATCAATTTTTTCTTCCTTTTTGCGAGTGCCTTGGCACTTTTTCAGACTTTCCTGTACGCCCAGGATTTTTCAAATTTTTATTACTTTTTCTTAAGCGAAGCGTTTTTTTATTTTCTTACTCCCCATTCGGCTCACGGCAGGCATGGCTGAGAGACGCCATATATGGTCGTCTCTACCACGTTGCACCGCCATTCTTGTAGGGGTATCGTCTAAACTCCTAATTTGCATATAACTATGAACTATGAATTATGAACTATGAACTATTCTTGCCCCTCCTAAACTCCAAAACTCCCCCCAAACGACCAAACGACTAACCCCCAAAACAACCAAACTGCGACAAAAGAAAAGGGTCTTTTTCGCGTCTGTCGCAGATGAGGTGGCCTGTCGCACACAGTGAGGGAAAAATAAAGGAAAAAACATTGCGGGCGCTCAAAACCGCCCTATCTTTGCATCAGAAACAACGAAGACAGGGAAAATAAAATTAAAAATTAAAAATTAAAAATTAAAAATTGAAAACCTGTCGGAGGAAAGAAAAAGAAAATAATAATAACAAAAAAAAGATACGATTATGAAGACAATGGAATTAACCCCGACAACAGTTGCCAACTACAACAGCATGGCAATGACAACACGAGTGAGCAACTTCAAAAAGGCTGCAAAGAAATTCTTCAAGGCCACGTACAGATTCTTTATGGTAATCAGCCCGGTCTACCCGCAGTATGTTGAGAGCCAGAAAAGAATGGCATAGAATTCTTTTAAGAACCTGTAGGAAACAAGAAAACAATAATAACAATTAAAAAAGCAACAATTATGAAATCAATGAAATATTTTTTGGCAGCACTCCTGTGCTTGATGGTGTCCACCGCATGTTTTGCAGGCGACCGTATCATTTCTCCCAATCAGCTCCCCAAGGCAGCTAAACTCTACATCCAAAAGAATTACAAGGGCCAGGATATCGTCTATGCCGAGGTTGACTACGACTATGGCCACAAAAAGTATGAGGTGAAACTCATGAATGGAGTAGAACTGAAGTTCGATGCTCGCGGCAACTGCTATGAAATCGACCACGACGGCGATTACTACCGTGCCAGGACCCCGTACACCAGAGGGAAAGCCCATGTGAGAATCCATTACGATGACGATGATGATTACGATGATTGATAACGACGATTGATTACGACATTCTCTCACTAATTAATTGAACAGGGGTGTGTCAAAAAAAAATGACACGCCCCTATTCATGCATAATTACATGGCAATGATATGTTGAAAGAAAAACATGAATTACCATCAATCACTCATGAATTTTGTCATCAATTTTTTCTTCCTTTTTTTGAGTGCCTTGGCACTTTTTCTTGCTTCGCTGTATGCCAAGTTTTTTTCTATCTTTTTATTCTTTTTCTGAAGCGGAGCGTTTTTTTATTTTCTCACTCATCTCTCTAATCAGACTACTCCAATCAACGCCCCCTGACCCCTTCTAATCAGACTCCTCCGGCCTACGGCCACCTCCCCTTGGACAGGGGAGGAGTGGGGAGTGCCATTCGGCTCACGGCAGGCATGGCGGGGAGACGCCATATATGGACGTCTCTACCACGTTGCACCGCCATTCTTGTAGGGGTATCGTCTAAACTCCTAGACTCCTAAACTCCTCAAAAGATTCATATGCCCAAACAACCCAAACGACTAAACGACTAAACCACCAAACGACTAAACTATTTTTTGCCCATATGCAATCAAAATTGATATTTTTTTATTAAGTTTGCAAACAGAAGAATAATTTTCACACCTAAACACCTATACAACAATGAAGATAATCAGAATTTTAATGATGCTCTTGTCACTGTTTGGATTGCAACAGGCTGATGCACAAGGTAACCGCAGCAGGGCAAGGCAAAGCAGGAAAAACATCAAGACAAACCTCCAAAATAATAAAGAAATGACTTTTAATTACGGACAACACACCTATACCATGCGTGGGACGCTGAGTATAGAAAGCTACGACCAACAGGCCACCGGTGAGGTTACCTTCACCCATGTGCCAGCCGATTTCGCAGAGTTTGAGGCAGTCTACAAACAGTTTCTCGGCAAGACACCGCATGGCACGGCAGCCATGATGCCCATGGCCATGGAACTGTACGGGCGCGACCGCGCGCTGGGCCTGCAATGTCTGGAACTGATTTGCTACCCATCGAACGTTCACTCTGTCACCTCCATCCTCGACACGAAATACAAGGCATCGTCGCAGTCGCCCGACAACGACCCGTACATACAGCGCTACCTGCCTGCTGCCGTGCTGAAGGGCGCCACACCCGACAACGCCTACAGTCCGCAGGAGCCTTACACCGTGGAGATGAGGGCCAGTGTTAACTCGCATAAGCAGATGCAGTTTATGGGCAGCGGCACGGTGATGTACATATATGTCATGGGCAAGGGATGGGACACCGAAAAGCGTCAGGTGGAGATTGTTCAAGAGCCTGGCAGCGAACTGCATCAGATGTTCAATTGCCCCTCGCTCTATACGCAGTGCAAGAACATCAAAGGGAAGTGGCAAGGACTGAAATAGAATGCACCACAGAAGGGCCGCGAAAGGTACCCTGACCCCTCCTAATCGGACTACTCCTGTCAACGCCCCCTGGCCCCCTCTAATCAGACTCCTCCGGCCTACGGCCACCTCCCCTCGGACAGGGGAGGAGTGGGGAGTGCCATTCGGACCACGGCAGGTATGGCTGAGAGACGCCATATATGGACGTCTCTACTACGCTGCACACGACATCTCAAGCGGACGCGATACATCGCGTCCCTACAGGTTACACCGCCATCCTTGAAGGGGTATGTCTAAACTCCTAATTTGCATATAACTATGAACTATGAATTATGAACTATGAACTATTCTTGCCCCTCCTAATCTCCTAAACTCCTTAAAACCTAAACCCCCAAACAACCAAACCACCAAACCTAAAATGATCAAAAGAAGCAAATCTAATCACCACCTGACGACGACACTGATGAGGACACTGCTGTTGGTCCTTCTGATGATGACGGCAGTGGCGGTGGAGGGAAAGGTGAAAGTGAAGAATGTCACCCCCCAGACCACCTATGCCGCATCACGGCTGAGCACAGTGGACCCACGGTTGAGCATCACCATCACCGTCAGCGGCAAGGGAGAAGCGGAAGGATTCACCCTCATCCGAAAAGGCAAGAAAATCAGCATCACCGGCAACGACGGCAACGGAGCCATCTACGGAGCCAACCGATTGTTGGAACTCTATCAGGCCGACCCCACCCTCAGCACGCTATCCATCGTCAGGGAGGTGCCCGAGATGAAACTCCGCGGCGCCTGCGTGGGGTTGCAGAAGACGGAATACCTGCCCGGTCACCGCGTGTATGAGTATCCCTACACCCCCGAGAACTTCCCCTGGTTTTACGACAAGGAGCTGTGGACCCGTTACCTCGACATGCTGGCGGAGAACAACATGAACGCCGTCTATCTGTGGAACGGCCATCCCTTTGCCTCACTCGTCAAGCTCGACGACTATCCCTTCGCCCCTGAGGTGGACGATACCACGATGCAGAAAAACCAGGATATGTTTGCCTTCCTCACCACCGAGGGCAACCGCCGCGGCATCCGCATCATCCAGATGTTCTACAACATCATCGTCTCCAAACCCTTCGCCGACCACTACGGCATCAAGACACAGGACCGCAACCGGCCCATCACGCCGCTCATCGCCGACTACACCAGGAAGTCCATCGCTGCCTTCGTGCAGAAATACCCAGACGTGGGTTTCCTCGTATGTCTGGGCGAGGCGATGTCGGGCATCGACAACGACATCAAATGGATGACGGAGACCATCATCCCCGGCATCAAGGACGGACTGGCTGCCTCGGGGCGCACCGACACACCACCCATCATCCTGAGGTCGCACGACACCGACGGACCGACAGTGCTTGGGAAGTCGCTGCCCCTCTACCCCAACATCTACACGATGAGCAAATACACGGGAGAGAGCCTGACCACCTACGAGCCTGGCGGACCGTGGGGCGAGACACACAGAAAACTGGCTGCCGCCGCTCCCATACACATCGACAACGTGCATATCCTCGCCAACCTGGAACCCTGGCGGTGGTCTTCGCCCGCTTTCGTGCAGAAGACGGTGACCGCCATGCACCGCGTACACCACTCAAAAGGTCTGCACCTCTATCCGCAGGCCTCCTACTGGGACTGGCCCTACACCGCCGACCGACTGCCCGACGGACAGCGACTGCTGCAGATTGACCGCGACTGGATGTGGTACAAGGCATGGGGCCGCTACGCATGGAACTGCCATCAGGACAAAGACATCAGCTTCTGGCAACGACAGTTGGCCGACCATTTCGGCATCGACATGGATGCTGCCGCCCACTTGCTCAAGGCATACGACGAGGTGGGCGAGATAGCACCCAAACTCATCCGAAGGTTCGGCATCACCGAGGGCAACCGCCAGACCCTGCTCCTGGGCATGAGGATGAGCCAGTTGGTCAACCCCTACAAATACACCATCTATCCAGGCTTCTATGAGAGCTGCGGTCCGCAGGGAGAGAAACTCATCGAATATGTGGAGAAGGAATGGAAGCACCAGGCACACCAGGGTGAGATGCCCCTCGACATCGTGGCAGAGTGCGTAGCACATGGGAAAGCCGCCTCGGAGGCGTTTGAGAAGGTGGCCAACGCACACCCCACCCGCAATGCCGATGAACTGCGCCGCATCGGACAGGACATCGCCAACTATGCGCTCTTCGCCATGTCGTTCCAGCAGAAAGTGCTGGCAGCACAGCAGGTGCTCAACTACAAATGGACAAAAGACATCAGCTATCTCGACAAGGCGGTGCAGCCCTTGGAGAACAGCCTCAACCTGTGGAAGATGCTCGCCTCCCTGACCGACGAGACCTATCTCTACGCCAACTCGATGCAGACCGGACAGCGACGCATCCCCATAGGGGGAAACAACGGACGTTACAAGACATGGCGCGAGATGGTGCCCGTCTATGAGGAGGAACTCACCAACCTCAAGAAGCACATCGCAGAACTCAAAAGTCCAAGAGACGACAGCAAGGCACAGACAATCAGTCCTGCCAAGCCTGCCACCGTCAACCTGATGTATGCCGGGGCACCTGTCACGGAGAAAGACATCCAAGGACGTTCGCTGTCTAAGCCACAAACAACGGCGCTCACCCGAGGTGCCCTGCTCTATGAGAAGCGCAACGAGCGCATCGACTCCATCGCCCCCGAACTGGAGGGACTGCAGGGCATCATCCTCAACCGCGACACCACCCGCACCGAGGGCACCACCATTGTCTTCAGCTGCGCTCAACCCGTGAATATGCTGGTAGGCTTCTTTGTCGACGATGACTCGAAATATGCCAAACCTCCGAAGTTGGAGACCGACGCCACCGGCAACGAATACGGTCAGGCGGAGCCAATCATCACCAATGCCGTCAACATGACGGGCATGCCCAAGGTGAACATCCATGGCTATCATCTCGGGGCTGGCACACATACCATCCATCTGCCAAAGGGCATCATCATGGTGGCCGGCTTCACTACCGACACCCTCCGTCCACGTGACGCAGGTCTGCTTGGTGCGGGCGACGAGGTGGACTGGCTGTTTAATTGAACTGGGAGTTGAGGAGACTGGTTTTCAACCACGAAACTCACGAAAGGGCACGAACCACGGATAGCACGGATGGACACGGATGACAGACCTGTGGTCTGGTGATGATAAAAGAGATAATAAAAAAACGCTCCGCTTAGGAAAAAGATAGAAAAAGGCAATCTTGGCGTTTAGTAAAACGAGAAAAGTGCCAAGGCACTCACAAAAAGGATGAAAAAATTGATGACAAAATTCGTGAGCAATTCTTGATTATTCGTGTGAATATAAAACATAAAATTATCATGTAATTGAACACAAATTACATTCATATCACTGCAGGCATGGCGGAGAGACGCCATATATGGACGTCTCTACTACGCCGCACCGCCATTCTTGAAGGGGTATCGTCTAAACTCCTAGTCTCCTAGACTCCTAAACTCCTACCCCCAAAAAATCTCAAATCTCAAATCTCAAAATAAATAATGAAGCTTTCTTCCCTCACAGCAACAATACTCCTTCTTGGCTGTCTTGCCACAATGGCGCAGACGGTGCCACAGGAGCGTATGCAAGAGATTTATGAGGCATCAGTCACCCCCTACAAATATGGGATGGTGGTCGCGCCAGAGAGCAATTATTGCAAATACGACTGTCCGACGGTGTTCCGACAAGACGACACATGGTATATGACCTTTGTGTGCTATGACGGAAAGGACGGTCAGGACGGGCGGGGCTATGAGACATGGCTCGCCAAGAGTGAAGACTTGCTGCATTGGGAAGTGAAAGGGAAAGTTTTAACCCCCCCCCCTGCCCTCTCCCAAGGAGGGACGGGAGCATGGGACCAAAACCAAAGGGGTGGTTTTCCTGCGTTGATTGACTACGAGTGGGGCGGCAGCTATGAGATGCAGGCATATAAGAACAGGCACTGGATGACCTATATCGGCGGACCAGGCACCGGATATGAGGCGGTGAACGCCCCGCTGAGCATCGGCATCGCATCAACAGCCAACGACATCACCCTACCCCATCAATGGGACACACAACCGTCGCCGCTGATGAGCTATGATGACACCGACGCACAATGGTGGGAGCAACTGACACAATACAAGAGCACCATCTACTGGATTAAGGACAAACGGCTGCGCATCAAGGGCGAGGAGAAATATCCCTTCGTGATGTACTACAATGCAGGGGGCAAGGACGACACCCATCCCAAGGGGGAGCGCATCGGCATCGCCCTCTCCAAGGACATGAAGCGGTGGAAGCGCTACAGCGGCAACCCCGTCTTCGCCCACGACAGCGACGGCACCATCACGGGCGACGCACAACTCGTGCGCATGGGCGACGTGTGGGTGATGTACTACTTCTCTGCCTACAACCCCACACGCGAATACAACGCCTACAACACTTTCGCAGCCAGTTACGACCTCGTACACTGGCAGGACTGGACGGGACCCGACCTCATCATCCCCTCCAAACCCTACGACGAGATGTTCGCCCACAAGAGTTGTGTGGTGAGGCACGACGGCGTGGTCTATCACTTCTACTGCGCCGTCAACAACGCCGGACAGCGGGGCATCGCCGTGGCCACCTCGCAGCATCTCGGTGCAAGCGAGGTGCATTTCCCCGCACCCGAGCCCACCGGACACCGCTATGTGCAATCGCTCAACGATGACTGGGAGGTGACGCATGAAGGCAAGACCTTCCGCTCCGACATCCCCCTCAACCTCGACGACTACTATGGAGCCATCCAACTGGAGCATGGCAACCTGCACGGCAAGGCGACATTTGAAAAAACCTTCCGTGTGCCCGACCTCAAGGACAAGCATTTTTTCATCCGTTTCGAGGGCGTAGGCACCTATGCCGACATCACGCTCAACGGGCAGTCGCTGGGACGCCATGACATCGGGCGCACCACACTGACGCTCGACGTGTCGCCCTATATCCACCCTGGCAGCGACAACCGACTGACTGTGATGGCAGACCATCCCAAGGGCATCACCGACATGCCGTGGGTGTGCGGCGGATGCAGCAGCGAGTGGGGATTCAGCGAGGGCAGCCAACCCTTCGGCATCTTCCGTCCCGTGGTGCTGGAGGCGACCGACCATGTGCGTGTGGAACCCTTTGGCGTGCATGTGTGGAACAACTTAGCGTGCGACAGTCTGTTTATCGAGACAGAGGTGCGCAACTACGCCGCCACCCCTATCGCCTTCGACCTCGTCAACCGCCTCTGCGAGAAGAGCGGCAAACAGGTCATCCGCCTTACCGAGCATCTTACCCTCGCCGCCGGTGAGACACGCACCATACGGCAACAGGCAGTATTGGAACAGCCCAAACTATGGAGTCAGGAAAAGCCTTACCTCTACAACGTCAGTACCCTCGTGAAGCGCGACGGCAAGACCACGGAAAGCACCAGCACGCCCTATGGCATCTGCAGCACGTCGTGGCCGCTGACACGAAACGACGGCGACCAGCGGTTCATGCTCAACGGACAACCTGTCTTCATCAACGGCACCTGCGAGTATGAGCATGAGTTCGGCCAGAGCCACGCCTTTTCTCCCGAACAGATAGAGGCACGCATCAAACTGGTGAAGGAGGCCGGATTCAACGCCTTCCGCGACGCACACCAGCCACACAACCTCTATTACCAGACACTGATTGACCGCGAGGGCATCCTCTGGTGGCCGCAGTTCTCCGCCCACATCTGGTATGACACACCGGAGTTCCGCGAGTCGTTCAAACGCCACCTGCGCCAGTGGGTGAAGGAGCGCCGCAACTCCCCCTCCATCATCCTCTGGGGACTGCAGAACGAGAGTACGCTGCCCCGTGACTTCGCCGAGGAGTGCTGCGCCATCATCCGCGAGATGGACCCACGCTGCGGCACCCAACGTCTCATCACCACCTGCAACGGCGGTGAGGGCACAGACTGGGACGTGGTGCAGAACTGGAGCGGCACCTATGGCGGTGACCCCGACAACTACGGCAATGAACTGAAACGGAAGGAGCAGCTGCTCAACGGCGAATATGGTGCATGGCGCACCCTCGGCAACCACACCGGAGAGGGCTACACCGAGGAGAAGGCTGCCGACCTGTTGCTGAAAAAGGCGCTGTTGGCAGAGAGTGCCGCCGACAGCGTATGCGGTCATTTCCAGTGGCTGCTCGTGAGCCACGACAACCCCGGACGGCGGCAGCCCGACGAGGGGTTGCGCCGCATCGACAAGGTGGGACCATTCAACTACAAAGGATTATTTACCATCTGGGAACAGCCATCGGATGCCTACTACCGTTATATGGCACACTACAACCCGCAGCCCATCGCTCCCATGACAGCCAAGGTGGATGAGCATATCCTCCAACCAGCAGAGGGCTACACGTATCTCTACCGGCTCAACTGCGGCGGCGACCTCTACAACGACCAATATGGCAACACATGGATGCAGGACGGCAACCAGTGGTCGCACTCCTGGAGCGAGCGGTTTGAAGGGCTCTCACCCTATCAGACCTCGCAGACCCGCAACGACTCCATCTCATCGCTGCTGTTCCAGACCTCACGTTTCGGCCGACATGCCCTCAGCTATCATTTCCCAGCCGAGGCAGGGAAATACCGCGTGGAACTCTTCTTCATCGAGCCCTGGTACCGGCAGCACGACGCAGAGGGACTGCGCCGCTTCGACATCGCCATCAACGGCAAGACCGTTGTCCGCGACCTTGACATCTGGGCACAGGCTCACTACGGCAAGCCCTACAAGCGTGTGGTCGATATCAATCATGATGGTGGTGACATCACCATCTCCTTCCCCAAAGTGAGGGCAGGACAGGCCATCATCTCTGCGATAGCCATCGCCACTCCCGATGCCCATCAGTCACCAACCTCAAATCTCAAATCTCAAACCTCAAATCTCCAACCTCAAACCTCAACGATGTGGGCAGACTTTGACAAGGACATCTTGACCAAGACTCCCGACTCACTGTTGCCGCCACGCAGCAACAGCGCCATCGAGGTGGAGGGACGCAAGGTGAGAGACCGTCTGGAGTGGGATTTCACCGTTGGAGTCGCCAAGGTATATGCCCTGCGCTGGAAATACCACAACGCCATGAAGTCGCGTGTGCTGCATGTACGCATCACCGACAACAAGGGAACAGTCTACAAGGATGACGACATCACCTTCCTTCAGACACAGGAGAAGAAGACCAAGCGCAAGATGACAAGCATCACCACCGGTTCACAAATCAATGCAGGCACCTATCATGTGGTACTCACCGGCGATGGTATCAGCGACATGCTCTTCGACCCCCTGACGGTGGAGTGAACCAAACGGTTCATTTGAAATACTCCGTCACTCCTTCTTCAGGTAGTCAAATAAGTTAATGGTTCCAGCGTCTTCCTCTATATCCATCCCAGGAACACTCTCCACCATACGTGTGGCGCCACTTTCTTTATTGACATAGAAATATGTCAATGCTCCTGTATAACTGCGGAATATCACTTGGTATGCGGAATCGGTTTCCTCGCCCATCTCCACATACATGGGGATGCTATCCTCTTCGGCTGGAGTCCAGTCAAACTCACTATGGCAATAGTTATTAATGCCTTCGTAAGCCATGTCTGCCGTTATTTCACTCTTTGGGGCATTGCCGTGGCACGAGCACAGCATCAATGCTATCAAAAAGAATGGAAGAACCAGATGTTTGGTCCATGCTTTGAAACCGTCCCTCATCAGGGGATTCAAGATTTTGTCAGTCAATTTGTTTGTCATAATTCATTTTATTAGGAGTTTAGGAGTTTAGGAGTCTAGGAGTTTAGACATATGCTCTTTTCTCAGGAGTTTAGAAGTTTGGAGTCTAGGAGTTTAGACGATACCCCTTCAAGAATGGCGGTGCAACGTGGTAGAGACGTCCATATATGGCGTCTCTCAGTCGTTTGGGGGGTTGGTCGTTTGGGCATATGAATCTTTTGAGGAGTTTAGGAGGGCAATAATAGTTCATAGTTCATAATTCATAGTTCATAGTTCATAGTTAAATATTAATTATATGCTGCTTTTTTCACACGAATAATCAAGAATTGCTCACGAATTTTTCAAAATTTTTTCATCCTTTTTGTGAGTGCCTTGGCACTTTTTCTCGCTTCCCCATACGCCAAGATTGCCTTTTTCTATCTTTTTCCTAAGCGAAGCGTTTTTTTTATTCTCTCTTTCATCACCAGACCACTGGTCTGTCATCCGTGCTATCCGTGGTTCGTGTCCTTTCATGTTTTTTCTTTCAACATATCATTGCCACAAATTATTCATTAATCATTCAAGTTCAACTTTCATGTTGTCATGTAGTTAAAGAAGTTATCGCTTCGCTCTGATGTTATCGTATCCATCTTTGTTCCTCAAATGCAAAGCTATGAAAACTTTTTGAATATACAAATAAAAACATCAAATTCATGAAGAAAACTAAATATCCGAATCATTTTCACCCGCCCTTTTTTCTGCCATCAGCCGTAACGGTCAGGTCGTCATCAACACCAGAAACCAGTTCAACACAAAGGCACAGAGATACAGAGTTTTATGACTCTCTGTATCTCTGTTGGGAGTTTGGGAGTTTAGGAGTTTAGACGTATGATTCGCATGTAGGGGCTTTATCCTTTTGGCATTGTCTCCATGCTATCAGGGGTAATGGCTGAGCAAATGCGAAACTCGAATATTTTGATTTACTGCCCCGTTGCCTGCTTCATCCCATCAAGGAACTGCTGCTGCAACTGTTTGGCGAGTTGGTTGTTGGGGTTGAGTTTCAGGGCCTTCTCGTAGTATTGCATCACATCGAGGTAGTAGCGCTGCCCATTGTTGGCGGGATCCTGCACGATGCGCACCATGTAGAGAAAGCCGCGGAGGGTGCAGATGTCCGACGGGTCGGCGTTTTTCATCTTCTCCATCTGTGAGATGGCCTGCTCCGCCTCAGCCAGCATATTCTCGGCCTGTGGTGCATGGGGATTCATCACCGAGAAGTTAAGGCTCTGCACCGCCATGAGATATTTGGGCTGAATACTGTCGGGAAACATCGCGTCGATGCGCTTCAGTTCTGCCACGCAGTTGAGGACTGCCTCCGGGGTGGGCTGCTCGATTTTGGAGAGCGACTGGCGGATGAGCGACTGCATGGACGGTTCCTGTGCATGGATGGATAACGATGCCATCAGGAAGAGGACGATGGCTTTAAAAGTTTGAGATGTCATAAGCTTTATTATTTTTTAGTGAAACAAATATTCCGATGTAAAAGAATCTGTCGCGGGTAGCCGTGACGGGACTGCCCATCTCGTCAAAACGGAAGATGTTGGTGCGCCCCAAGATGTTGTTCAGCGAGGTATAGACAATGACCTTCGGACTCATCAGGTAGGTGAGGTTAGCATCCACGCTGTTGTAGGCAGGTGTCTTGCCCTGTGGGAAATGCCGACTGCTGGTGCAGGACTCCGCCAAACCGATGATGACCTTGCCGATACCGTATTTGGCAGTCAGACGCAGGTTGTGGCGAGACGCGAAATCTGGCATACGCATGGAGGTATAGTCGAGATAGCGTCTTTCGGAGTCGTTGTACGAGTAAGACAGCGTGGTCGTCAGGTTCTTGAAGAGCGAGTTGTTCTCCACATACACATCCACTCCCCTACTCAAGCCATTGCCATGAGGCAGGTATATGCCGTTTTCCAACAAAGGCAGATGGTGGTATTTCTTCCAATAAGGTTCTACTCGGAGAAGTGTCGACGGAGTCTTGTATTGCAGGGAGAGGATGGCATGGTCGGCAGTGCTCTGGCCCAGTGACTTCCCGCTCTTTGCCAGGTAGTCATCCTCTGCGGTCTGACTGTAACGTCCGAGCACCAGAGACGCCTGCAGACGTTTGTTGGGAACATAACTCAGGGTGGTTCTCGGCAAGAGCAACCATTGGGTGTCCATCATCTCCGCCCGCGCCGACATATTGACAAACAGACGGGGGATGATGCGCCACTGGGCATCGACATGTGCGGCAAGGATATTGTAGTTGAGATGGTATTGGTAAGGCTCATACCTCAGCACGCTGTTGCGGATATAGTCCTCCACACCTGCCGACATCTTCAACACGTCGGAACAGACCTTCCGCACCTCAGCCTTCAGATGCACCTCGTTGCGGAAATTGTGGTAATGGTCGCCGGCAGTCACCGCATCGTCGATATCACTAAACACAGATGAGTTGGCGATGCCAGTGAATAGAGAGAAGCCATGGCCGAAGGGCATCCTGTGTGTGATGTTGGCGTAGATGTTGTGCTCTTTGAGCGAGAGGTCGCGCCCGTCGACATGCAGTCCCACGGATGTCAGGTCGTAACCGACGTATGACTTCATCACTCCAGCAGTCTTGAACTCCTTCTTATACTGTGCCTCGCCCGACAATTTGCGGTAGGGACGGGTGAAGTCAAAGCGTTGTGAGAACAGGCGGTCGTAGAGACCCATACTCGTCAGGGCGGCATTGAACGACAGGCTGCTGTTGGCGAATGCCTTCGTCCCGCCGACGTTCCAGTCCACCAGCGATGCGCTCACGCCATATTTGTCGCTTGTGGCCATATCGGTGGTCTCCATCGGGAGCACGGCAGAGAGCGCCTGTCCGTACTCACCGCCATATCCGCCTAAGGAGAAGTTGATGCCTTTGAACAAGAAGGGAGAGAAGCGTCCGCGGACGGCGGAGTTCTCCGTGTTGGTGGAATATGGCACCAGCACGTGCATCCCGTTGACGAAGGTCTGGCACTCTTCACTCTCACCGCCCCTAACGTAGAGTTTGCCGTTCTCCCCCACCTTCTGCGTACCGGGCAGTGTCTGCAATGCTGCCACGATGTCGCCGCATGAGTTGCCAGCCATCACTACGTCGTGGGCATCCATCGTCTTGAAGTTGTCGCTCTTGCCGAAACTGAATGTGCTGGCGGTGACGACCACCTCGCTGATGGTGGTGGCCTGTTCTTTCATCTGAACAGTGAGATGCGTCATCTGGCTGACGTCGGCAGTGTATGAGTAGTCCTCATACCCCATGTAGGTGACCTTGAGTGTTGCCTCTCCTGCCTTCGATGTTGGGAAAGCAAACCGTCCGAGAGAGTCGGTCAGGCATCCGTCAATCGTACCTATTATAAAAACGTTGGCCCCCGCGAGCCGTTCCTTGCCGTCGGTGACGATGCCCGTCACGGTGGTCTGCGCAACCAGTTGGAAGGTGGTTGCCAGCATGATGATGATATGTGTCAGTCGATGTTTCATGCCGCAAAAATACGGCAAGAATCCGAAGCCTCCAAATTCCCGTGACAGACGGCTAAAACCGCTGACACACAACTAAGTCGGATGACCAATGACTAAGAAAAAGGACGAATGACTAAGCGATGAAAGCCTTCAACTGAGGCACATACGAGCGTGATACCGGGATGCTGTCGGTGCATGTGCCGAGTGTCAGTTGATAGCCGTTGGAGTTGCCCCGTGCAGAGGTGATGTTGTTGACATTGACAACAAACGAGCGGTGGCATTGGAAGATGTTCTCATAGTCTTTCAACTCCCCGACGACAGCCGACAGCGTGGTGTGGATTTCCACGTATGTCGGTTTCCCCTCTTTCAGGCAGCAAACCGACACATTGTTTTTCTTTGCCTCAACATAAAGGAGACTGTTGATGGGAATGCACAGGTCGTTTCCCCTCACATTGGTGTCGTGGATGGTGATGCTGATGTCTTTCTGCTCCTCCGTCGTATTGCTCAGCAGGGACTCCATCTTCTCCCTCAAAAACTGGTTGTACTGGATGCTGATGGAAACGGCCGAAATGAAGATGCCTATGATGACCGTCCAATACAAAAACATGAGGAATAACCGCAAAGTAATCGGATAATGGAAGATGAAGGAGAACAGGATGAAATTGCTGACTGCGATAAAGAGTATCAGTCCGATAATGGCACATCCCTGGTGCCAGATGCGCCAAGGCCTGACACGCTGCGTCAGGCGGCCGAGGAATCCCCATCCATACAAGGCATAGCAACACGAGGTGATAAGGCCGAAAATGCCCGCCACCAAGAACTTGTTGCCATGGTACATGCTGAATCCGAACGGCTGCAACATATAGAGTATCGCCCAAATGACCACACCATAAAAGATGCAGTCTCTCAGCCAGTGCTCACTCTGCCTAAAGGGGTATGTACGAGTCAGAAAAGACATGGCTTGAATCACAATTCTATGGTTAGGCCGTCGTAGGCGAGGAAAACGCCGTCGGGCAAAATGTGCGACGTCTCGGCATGGAGTCCTATCTGATGGGTGAAATGGGTGAGATAGGTGCGCCTTGCCCCCACTCTCCGGGCAAAGGCGATGGCATCGCCGAGAAGTTGGTGTGAGTGGTGCTCTTTCTCTATGCGCAGCGCATTGATGACAAGGGTGTTGACACCCTCCAGATAAGGCATCTCCGCCTCGTCGATGGTCTTCATGTCGGTGATATAGGCCAACTGACCGATGCGGAAGGCGAGGATGGGCAATTTGCCGTGCATCACTATAAACGGCATCACCTCCAGGTCGCCCACCCGGATAGGCTTATGGGGAGCGGCGATGTGGAGATTCAGCAAAGGGACGCCCGGATAGAGATGTTCGCCGAAACAATAGGGCATGGTGATGCGCAGCGCCCTTTCGGTTGCCTCGTTGGCATAGATATTGACGGGACCGAAAGTGCAGAAAGGGCGTATGTCGTCGATGCCCGCCACATGGTCGTAGTGGATATGGGTGAGCAGCACGGCATCGAAGGGTTTGAAATCAAGAGGAAGGATTTGCTGGCGGAAGTCGGGACCGCAGTCGAGGAGCACCCGTGTGGTGTCCGTCTCCAGCAGGGCGGAGGTGCGCAACCGCTTGTCGCGGGGGTCACTGCTTCGGCACACCTCACAATGGCATCCGATGCTCGGCACTCCGCCGGATGTGCCCGTCCCCAGGAAAGTCAGTCGCATATCACTCATTCTCTCTCCACGCATGAAACCGTTCACACAATATTCACCTCAGACTGTATCTCAATGCCGAAGCGCGCCATGACATCCGCCTTGATGGCCTTGCTGAGCGCCAGCACTTCCTGACCTGTCGCCCCGCCTTTGTTGACCAGCACCAGAGCCTGTTTGTCGTGCACACCGGCATTGCCCATGGAGCGTCCTTTCCATCCGCACCGCTCGATGAGCCATCCTGCCGGTATCTTCTCATGCTCCTCGTCGATGGTGTAGTGGGGCATCTGCGGATAATCTGTCAGCAACTGAAGATATTTCTCACGGGATATGACGGGGTTGACGAAGAAACTGCCTGCGTTGCCCTCCACCTTGACATCCGGCAGTTTGGCATTTCGGATGTCGATGATGACCTGCCGCAACTGTGCCGCAGTGGGCTTCGGTATCTCAAGACGGGCGAGTTCGCTGCGTATATTGCCGTAGTCGAGTTTGGGTTCAAAGGTCTCAGAGAGCCGGTAGGTGACAGCAGTAATGAAATACTTGTTTTTCCATTCATGCTTGAAACGGCTGTCGCGGTAGGCATATTCGCACACCTTGGGGTCGATGGTCTCCTGCAGTCCGGTGACCATATCCACCGCCTCGATGCTCCAGATGAGATTGCATACCTCGGCGCCATAAGCCCCGATGTTCTGCACGGCCGTTGCCCCCACGTCGCCCGGGATGAGCGACAGGTTCTCTGCCCCATACCATCCATGGTCGACGCAATGGCTGACGATGTCGTCCCATGTCTCGCCCGAGCCGCAGCGCAGCAACACACATCCGTCCTCGCTCGACGACTCCACACCCTTGATGGCCGACTTGAGCACAGTGCCGTCGAAGTCGCCTGTCAGCAGCAGGTTGCTCCCGCCGCCGATGATGAGCAATGGCAGGTCTTCGCTGGTGAGCGAGCATACGAGTGGCGTCACCTCATCGGCTTTCTCTATCTCGATGAAGCGCCGGCAAACAGCGTCGATGCCAAACGTGTTGTACTCTTTCAGGTTGAAATCTCTGATGTCTCTCATAGGCTTGAAGGGTCAGTTGATAAGTTTGACGAGTTTCCACCGCCCGTCAATCTGCTTGAAAGTCATCTCTGCTTCCAGTCCGTTGGAGATGCCCCTGAGCACGAAGAGTTTCTGGCGGCTCTTGCGGTACTGCTGTCCATAGAGGATATTGTAGATGACATCAGAAGGAAAATCAAGAGGTTTGAAATCTGGCCACTGCTCCGGGTAGAAATCACCCTCTATCATGGTATAGTCATCATCAGGGTCGGGCAGGACGGTGCTCACCGGCTCATTCATGCTCTGTATCTGGAAGAGCGAGTCGGAGGCGAATTTCTCGTAGAAGTCGAGGAACGACCTGTTGGGAGTCTGATAGGTGTTGTTGCGCACAATCTCGGTGAGCATCCACTGTCCGTTGATACGGTTGAACACATGCTGCTCCACCGACTTGGCATGGAGGTTGATTCTCTCGATGACGATGCTGTCGAGTTTGGTGTTTTTCGCCAGGTCAAGTTGGCTCTCGTCGTCGAAGATGAGCGTATAGAACTCCTGTTTCATGAAGTAGCGCTCATGGTTCCAGTCGGCGCGGTCAATGGTCGACACGCTGTCGCCGTCGGTCACCAACAAGGGGAACTTGACACGCTCATACTGCAGTTTTTTGTTGGCAGTGAAGTTGAAGAGGAAATCATCAAACAATTCGTCTGCCGTGACGGGCATGGGTGTAGCCGAAATGAGGCTGTCCATGGCATCCTCCGGAACGGTGTCTATTGCCGCGGTGTCGACCGTATCGTTCACAGCCGCCGTATCACCAGACAAGGAATCCGTCAGCACCTCAGGTTTCTTGTCCTTGCAACTTATGGTCATGCCAAGCATCAGGCAGACCATACAGAAAAAGAACATCGCGCTTTTTCTCATAATTCTCATTTAATCCCTTGCATACCTCAACCGACAGGACAGAGGCGTTCACAATATTTAGATGATATTAGGGGCAAAAGTACAACTTTATTTCGATATATTTCCTATTTTATCTGAAAAATATTACCTTTGCACCGTTTTTAAACCAAAGGAAAATGTTACTTGAGAAAATAGAGGCACTTCTGAAGGAAGTGCAGGAGCTCCAAGCCTCGAATGCAGAGGAGATAGAGCAACTTCGTGTAAGATATCTGAGCAAGAAGGGTGAGATAGCCGCCCTGATGACCGATTTCCGTACGGTAGCCGCCGAAGAGAAGCGCACTATCGGCATGAAAGTCAATGAGTTGAAGCAGACCGCCCTTGAGCGTATCAATGCTTTGCGGGAGTCTCTCGCCTCAGCAGACAATCAGGATGACGACCTCGACCTGACACGCACCGCCTACCCCATCAGTCTGGGCACGCGCCATCCCATCTCCATCGTGACCAACGAGATTATCGACATCTTCTCACGCATGGGCTTCACCCTTGCCGATGGTCCCGAGGTGGAGGACGACCTTCATGTGTTCACCAAGATGAACTTCGCCGCCGACCATCCCGCACGCGACATGCAGGACACCTTCTTTGTGGAGACCAATCCCGATGACGTGGCCAAGAACATCATCCTCAGAAGCCACACCAGTTCGGTGCAGGCCCGTGTGATGGACACCACACAGCCTCCCATCCGCGTGATTTGTCCGGGACGCGTCTATCGCAACGAGGCCATCACTGCCCGTGCCCACTGCTTCTTCCATCAGGTGGAAGGTCTGTATATCGACAAGAACGTGTCGTTCACCGACCTGAAGCAGGTGCTGCTCACCTTCGCCCAGGAGTTGTTTGGCGCCGACACGAAGATACGTCTGCGCCCCAGCTTCTTCCCCTTCACCGAGCCCAGTGCCGAGATGGACATCTCCTGTCACATCTGCGGCGGCGAGGGCTGCGGCTTCTGCAAGCACACCGGATGGGTGGAGATATTGGGCTGCGGCATGGTCGACCCCAATGTGCTCGAGCTTTGCGGCATCGACAGCAAGGTGTACAGTGGCTATGCTTTCGGCGTGGGTGTGGAGCGCATCACCAACCTGAAATACCGTGTGAGCGACCTGCGTATGTTCTCCGAGAACGACACCCGTTTCCTCCGCGAGTTTGAGGCTGCTCACTGAATTTATTATAAGGAGTTTAGGAGTTTAGACGATACCCCTACAAGAATGGCGATTACAACATAGAAGAGGCGCCCATATATGGCGTCTCTTTTCTATGTCTGCCGTGAGCATATTATTATTAAGGAGTTTAGGAGTCTAGGAGTTTAGGAGTTTAGGAGTCTAGGAGTTTAGACGATACCCCTACAAGAATGGCGGCGCAACCTGTAGGGACGCGATGTATCGCGTCCGCAGTTCATTGGGATTTGTAATCCCGATGTCTTAAATATCAGGATTTGTAATCCGAGATGGTAGAGAGAAAATAAAAAAACGCTTCGCTTCGGAAAAAGAATAAAAAGATTGAAAAAACTTGGCATACAAGGAAGCAAGAAAAAGTGCCAAGGCACTCGCAAAAAGAAAGAAAAAACAAAGAAGCATCTGGCGCCTATGGTGATAACCAATGGTCGTCGACCGTTGGTTCTGCCCGTTAGGGCATACATCGTCAACGGAAGAAAAATCTTGCTGGGCATACATACACATCATTAATCATTAATTTAGCAATAGGCAATTATCCCATGAAGAAAATTCTCCTTTTCTCCATTCCATTCGTCTTTTTGGCGGCATTTTTAAGCCTTGGCTTCCTGCCATTCCTGTTGTTGCCTTTCATCATCCTCGCCGTGAATTATATCGTTAAGAGGAAAGAGAACAACCCTGTGGTGCAAGAGATGAAAGGAAGGCTTTTCCACAGTGTGGAAGAGGTGGAGCTGGAATATGGGAAACCTGACAGCGTGGTGGTGCTCAATGCCGCGAAGGCAAACGACATCTCCGATGTGGTCCTTTCATACCCCGAGCGTGGCATCCTCGTCATGGCAGGCAGAGAGATTCCCATGGATGACATTACAAGCATCGCCCCAAAGAACATGGCTATAATACCCTATGTCGTTGACGAGTACGCCGTGGTCATCAACACGAAGAATCCCGCAGAACCGGTCATTTACCTCCGTGTGGGATACGACATGGGATATTAAGCCAATCGGTGATTTGAATTGCGTTAATTTTTCATAATGGCAACGCGCTTAGTAAGAAAATAGTTACTTTTGCAGTTCCAAACCTTTTGATTGACAAAAAATGAAGAAGATTTATTTGTTGCTGATGGCTATGCTCATGGCCACAGCCATCAATGCACAGACAACAGGATACAACCGTCTGAAGAACGTGTCGACAGGACATTATGCCAATTTAGCCTCGTCGGGCAGTTTCGCACCCAATGCAGACAAGGAAAGTGCCAACGGACTTGCTGGGACGATAGCATATATGGCTTTTGCCGACAACCAGGTCACCCAACTCAGAATGCAGGGCCTCGATGTCATCAACGTGGCGATTCCCATGATGAAGGCATTGGTCCTGACCACCATCGATGAGGAACAGTTCATCTCCATGCGCACCACCATGGTCGAGATGATTAAGAAACAGATGAGTGGCGCTATGGGCAGCATGGTGGCAAGGATGATGGAAGACTACACCTATGAGGAGTTTCTGGAGTGGTTCGACAAAATCGACACCAACCTGTATTTCGAGAAAGTGGAGAAAGGTGACGGCTACCGCCTCTTCATGGTCACTCCCGACTTTCCGCTCAATGGCGGCACCTTCAACGACTATCTCATCGAGAAGGCCAACCAGTTTATGAAAGCCTATACCGGCACACTGCAGGAGAAAGCCGACGAGTATCTCGTAGGTGACTTGGAGGGCCTGCGCCCCATGGCCTATGTGTTTATCTCACACATGAGGTTTGGCAATAGGATGTACCTCACAGAGCAGACCGGCGAATATGCGTTGAATTTCGGCTTTGCCAATAAGGAGGATGTGGCCAAGGCAAAATCCATTTGGGATTTTGAACTGGTGGATAATGACACCAACTATTTCGGACTCACACCGCAGGTGGTGGATGCTGAGGGCAACTACTACACCTCGTTTGTCGCAGATTTCCCCATCACTCTGGCAGAGGGAATGAAGGCTTATTATGTGACCGACGAAATGGAACCCGCCGAATCACAGGTCAAGTGGCAGGCAATAGAAAGTGAGTCTATCCCAGGACTGACACCCGTCATCATCCAACTCAAAGGCAGCAGTGCCAGTGACAACAAGGTGCAACTGCCCGAGAACGAACCTGATGCGTTGTACTTGGACGGAAACCAGCTCCTGCCTGTCGCCAATGATTTGGGCTTCCTGCTGGGCAGAACTCTCGAGGAACCCGACCCCAACATCTATGTGCTTGATGTGAAAGAGGGCAAGGTGTGCCTTGCCAGCAATATGGAGCAGACGATGAAGTCCAACACGGTTTATCTTTATCTCGACGAGACAAGAAAGGGAGAAAACACTTCCTCCTACCTCTTCTTGGTAGACAAGGTGACCGGCATCACTGAAGTGGCTGCCCAGACCAAAGGCTCCAACGTCTTCTACGACCTGCAGGGCCGCCGCGTCAGCCATCCCTCAAAAGGCATCTACATCGTCAACGGCAAGAAAGTCGCCTATTGACAACAGGCCGCAAGACGTCAAAAGGAATGTCGCTCTGACATCATAAAAAATGGGACGGTTTTTCCGCCCCATTTTTTTTGTAAATACAGACTATAAGACCCCAAAGGTCAAAATGAATATCTGTACAGTAATGAGCAGTCGTGATTTTCAAATGCCCAAACGACTAAACGACCAACCCTCAAAACGACCAACTAATATCCCGGATTTTGAACAAGATTGACATTAGCATCCATGACTCCGCCGGGGATGGGGAAGACGATGGTGTGGTGGTCGGACTCATCGACGGCATCCGGCCCGGTGTACTCGCTGCGGTAGCGGTCGAAGCGAATCATGTCGTTGCGCCGCCATCCCTCCCAAGCAAGTTCAATAAGCCGCTCGTTGTAGATATTGTCGAGAGTGGCAGGTATGGAAGGCATTTTGGCACGTTTTCTCACCATATCAAACTCTGCCTGTCCGTCCTCACCGTTTCTCACCTTTGCCTCCGCCCACATGAGCAGCACATCGGCATAGCGGAACAGCACGATATCGTTGTCCATCACTCTGCCACCCTGCGCAGCATCGGGGTCTACCTCATATTTTCTCATCCTGGCACCTGCCGTCTCCATGTGTGGTGTACCCGTTAGGTTCATCGACACTTCCCACGGATAATAGTTAAGTGCCTCTCCTTCCTTGTCGTACACTATAATACCCTTTTGGTTAAGAACCAGTCCCGGCCAGTAATTGTAGGCGAAACGCTTGTCTTCGTTTTTTTCACCAAAATGGTTCACCCGCAGTGTGGTGAGCGAAGCCGACGTACCGTTTTCTCCGTCAAAGCCGTAGGCGGCAGCATGGCGCCAATGGTGCGACCGGCACATATTTTGTTGCTGGTTGAAGAAAAGCACCCTGTCCATGGGAATGGTCCAGATATTCTCCTTGCTTTGGTCGTTGTCGATGGCGAAATTGTCTTTGTATTCTGTTTCCAGCCTGTATCCCAAATCTTTCAGCAGTTCGCAGTAATGTATACATGCCTCCCAGGCGTTCATCTTCACATCATTGATGGTGAATACCATGTTCTTACCGCTTTTTCTGGGCTGCTGTGTCCAATCGTCATTGGTATAAACCTCCGCATTGAGATAGAGTTTGGCAAGCATGAAAGCCACCACGGCCTGCGTCACCCTTCCATAATATTCCGTATTATTCTCCACACTCCTGCGGTCGGGCAGCCACGTCAAGCAGTCTTCGAGTTCGATTCTGACAAACTCAAACGCCTCCGAGCGTTTGAACTGCCTCACCTCATTCATTGGCACATCTGGGCTCAAAACGACAGGCACATTTCCAAAAAGGTCGAGCAAATACCAATAATAGATGGCTCTCAGAGCCCTTGCCTCCATATAGTATTCCATTGACTCACGCTCTGAGAGAATGCTATAGTGGTCCAAGATGGTCTGTATGGACTTGTTGCACATGACGATGACCTTATAGAGATACAGCCAAGAATTATTGATGACCTCATGTCCCGGTTGCCACGAGTGCTTGTATAAGGCTTGCCAGATGCCTCCGTCATACCAGTCGACGCCACGTGTGGGCAGCAGCGCCTCGTCCGACCCGAAGGTCTGCAGGTCGTAAACTCCTCGGCAGGTGCCCTGCAATCCCTGTCCGTCGCTGTTTCCTCCTATAAAACTGTAGAGTGTCGCCACGGCATGGCTGAAGAGGTTTTCCGGGGTGTCATACAACTGCTCCTCTTCTATCTGGTCCTTTGGATTTTCGTCGAGGGAGCATGCCGTCATCATCCATGCTCCGAGCAGTGCTATGGGCAGGATGCCCATCCACCCTACAAGTCGTCTGTTTGTATGTAATAATGTCTTTTTCATACGATGCTGCTGTTTGGGATTAGAATTGGATGCTCACCCCCATGGAGTAAGTTCGATAAACGGGGAAGGTGTTTTTGTCGTCGACACCCAGTGTGTTGTTGACAACACTTGAGTTGATCATAGGTGTGAGGCCCGAATAGGACGTGAACGTACAAAGGTTGTTGACCGACAACGAGACCCTGAAGTTTCTCACAAAACGCCACTTCATAGGGACATTCCATCCCACGGTGACATAGTCGATGTTGACATAGTCGCCGCGCTCCAGCCAATAGTCGCTGATGGTCTGGTCCTGTATATTCATCGCGGGAGCCTCCTCAAGCACGTTGTAGTTGGGCAGCGACAGCATATTCATGAAGGTCAGGGCCGTTCCGTTGTAGATATGGTGGCCGAAAGCGCCGTTGGCCTGCAGGGCGATATCCCAGTGGCGGTATCTGAACGCGAAGTTCGACCCCAGTCTCATTTTCGGGGTTGCCTGTCCGCAAATATATGACTCCTTGGTAATTTCATAGTGGCGAGCACCTTTCTCATCGATGGTCATTCCTGTGCAATGCGGCAGGTAGAACACGCCCAATGGCTGGCCCACCATCCGCGACACGACATCAGAGGAACCGTGAAAGCCTGCTCCGCTTATCGCAGCCAGTCCGGCCGACTTCGGTGCGGTCAGTTTTTGTCCGTTGTAGTTTCCGTCGAGCGAGATGAGTTTGTTGCGCTCGAACGACATATTGATGCCCATGCTGAACTCCATGTCGTTGCTGCGATAAGGTGTGATACCGAATCCCAGCTCAAAACCACTATTTGACATCGAACCCAGGTTGGCGAGCATCTTGTTGAATGCAAAGGGCGGCACGGGCACATCATACATATAGAGCATATTGGAAACCCTGGAGTAATAGTAGTCCATGGAGAGTGCGATGCGCTGGTTCCAGAAAGCAGTATTCAGACCTACGTTGAAGGTGTGCTTGACCTCCCATTTCAGGTCGGGATTGGCATTGCGGAGGACAGCCAGTGAGGTGGTGGTGGTGCCTTTGGAACTGATGATGCCGTTGGGAGCCATCAGCTGCATGGAGTTGTAGGCATCAATACCACCCAGATTACCACTCAGGCCGTATCCCGCACGCAGTTTCACATAGTTGACAAAAGCCTTCCATCCCTTCAGCGGACTCTTTGCCTTGCTCTTTTCCCAGATGACCCATGAAGTGCTCAACGAGGGAAAGTAGCCCCATCGGTTGTTCTTTCCCACCTTCGACGAGCCATCGGCACGTCCGTTGAAAGAAATGGTGTAACGGTCGAGAATCTTGTATTTGGCACTGAACATGAACGACTCCATTTTAGACTCTGTGTAGAAGGAACCTGTTCCCTCCCAAGGGCGCTGTGCCCCGGCAGAGATGTTGTGATAGCCGAATTTGTCGGAAGCGAAGTCGGTCGTCGTCACATGAAAGCCTTTCGACTTGGTTTGCTGTCTTTCAGCCAGCAGCAAGAGGTTGAGCGAGGTATTTTTAAACTCAAAATCCTTCACAAGTGAGATGTTGTTGAGCAGTTCTTCGGCCTTCACATCCGCCCGATACGCCTCATAGCCATAGAAGTGGGCATTGTCGGTGGTGTTGTAGGAAAAACTGCCGAAGACCGCCAGTTGAAATCCACATCCGAGGTTGGCCTTGGCATTCAAGTGTGCGTTGAAGTTTCCTCCCTCCTCATCCTCATCCATCCACAGCAGCTCGTTGGGATTGCTTATCCACACCGCCTCCGGTATCTGGTCGAACCCCCCTTCGTCGTTTCTCCCATTGGGAATGGTGGGATTGAAAGCCGACGCGGAATAGAACAGTTTGCTGCGGAATGGTATCTGTTCGACCTGCCGGAGGCTGCCGAAAGCCCCCAGGTCGAACGTGATGCGGTCGTCGAAAGCCTTCTGTGTGATGTCGAGTTTGACGATATAGTTGCGGAGATGGTTGGAGCGCACCACCGTCCAGTGGTCCATCAGTCCTGAGGAGACACGGTAGTTGCTGCTCTCCGTTCCTCCTCCGAAAGCCACATGGTGGTTTTGCACGAATCCCTTCCTGAGGATGACATCATTGTAGTTGGTGGACCCTCCTCCATCGTAGAACCCCACGTTCATCTGCCGTGATGTCTCGCGGAAGGCGTCGGCAGACAGCATATTGAGTTTCTTGTATACCGACTCGAAACCGACATTGCCGTCGTAGGAGATTTGAAAGCGTCCCTCCTTGCCTTTTTTCGTGGTGACCTGGATGACGCCCGAAGCACCGCGGCTGCCATACTGCGAGGTTTCCGAGGCATCTTTCAGGATGGTGAACGACTCGATGTCGGCAGGATAGATGGTGGACAGTGTCGCCAGGTCGCATGCCACATTGTCGATGACGACCAACGGGTCGTTGCCGCCGGTCAGCGAGGTGGTACCCCTCACACGCACGGCACTCACCATTGCCTCCTGGTTGCCGTTTGACTGCACCTGCACGCCCGCCATCTGACCGCTGAGGGCGTCGAGAGCCGAGGTCACGAGTCCTTTTTTCAACTGCTCCACATCCACTCTCTCCACCGCACCGCCGATGCTGCGTGCATCGATTTTGGAATAGCCCACATCTATTTGCGTTAATCCCAATGAGTCGAGAACGGACTGTGCCTGAAGGCTGAGCGCTCCCATGTTTGCGATGATGAGAACCAATGTTTTCTTCATTGCCGCTTTCATATCAATCAGTTTTTGTTTTGGTTGCATACACTTTCACATATTTCCCGCTGCGGCTGTTGAAATAGATTTCGCCGCCGCCATGGTTGTAAATGGGATGAGGGTGCGCATCCTGTCCCAGCCAGTCGCTCTGGTGTTTGCACAAAGGCACCCACTCCAGCCGTCCCTCTTCCCAATGAGGGATGACGCGTGAGATATACTCACCATCCTTTTTATGGGGGTCGGGACCGTTATCCGTGCTGTTCTCCCTCACCACCTTGATATCCTCAGGGAATTTGAAATAGCCGTCACAACACAGGTTCTGCTGATGGTCCATGGTGAAGTGGCCGTATGCCTTAAAGTCATCCGGCAAGGCAATCTCCCAATACCGGTTGCTCTCCAACTCATACTTGCCCACCATCGCCGGTCCGTCGGCATATCCTCCGTGGTAGACAATCACCCCGCCGTCGTCGCTCCACATCTCATGGCACACCCAGTCGGCTGCCCGGCGTGGGAAGCCTCCGGGATTGCCTAAGGTGTCGGTGCCCTCGCATCGCACACAGCGTATCTCATCTTTGGAGTGGTCGTACAGCCATATGCGACGGATGCCGCAGTCGAAACTCGGCCACTCATGGTTGTACATGATGATGTCGGAGTCGATGGGGTTGAACTGAACGTGTGTAATCCAGCACAACGGCACGGGCTTCTCATACAGAAGGTTTCCCGTCTCCGTGTCGAATACGCAGAGATAACTGCTGAGTCTCTCCTCCTGCACCCGTCCGTCGATATTATATACTGGCCGTTTGTCCAGGCCATATCCCTCGGTATCCGGATTAAAATCGAGTATCCTGCCATCCGTCATCGGCACGCACAGTTTCCAGCCATCGCTGCTGACATGGGTGAAGGCTGTCATCCTGCCGTCAGGCACATGGTTGAGAACATGGATGGCACCATCCAGCCCTACCTTGCAGATTTCGTTGTCCTGAATATAATAGATGATGTCGCGTGAGCTGTCGAGGCATACGCTCGCCTTGCCCAGTCCTTTGCCGGGGGTGCCGTCGAAATAGACATAACTTTTCAGGATGCCGTTTTGATTGTCCGTCAGCCGCCGTTCCTCACCGCTCGCCAAGTCTTTGACATAGACATTCGGGTGTCCGTCGCGGTCGCTGATGAGATACAGACGACGGTCATCGCTGCTTAATGATGAGCAGGTGAAATAAAGCAGTTGGGTGTCGAAACCTGCCGTCTCGCCCTCACATCCGCTCACCAGTATTCGTTCTTTCAACATTTTTGTATTTCTTGGTATTGTCGGCAAAGTTACAAAAAAACGAGAGCAGAAAGAAATAAATGTTATTGAAAGTTGAGCATATTCGAAATTGGAATGATTAATGAATAATTTGTGGCTATTATATGTTGAAAGAAAAAACATGAATTACCATCAATCGGTCATGATTTTTTACATCAACCACGAAATTCACGAAAGGACACGAAAGCACGAAATACACGAAAACTTTACAACCACGGATAACACGGATGAGTCCAATTTTTTTAACCACTGATTACACGGGTGAGCACGGATGACAGACCTGTGGTCTGGCGATTAAAGAGAGAGAATAAAAAAACGCTTTGCTTAGGAAAAAGATAGAAAAAGGCAATCTTGGCGTATGAGGAAGTGAGAAAAAGTGCCAAGGCACTCACAAAAAGGATGAAAAATTTTTGAAAAATTCATGAGCAATTCTTGATTATTCGTGTGAAAAAAGCAACATATAAATACCATATAACTATGAACTATGAACTATGAACTATGAACTATGAACTTGAACTATGAACTATGAACTATGAACTATTCTTGCCCTCCTAAACTCCTAAGATTCTTTCCTCTCACTTATTCGTATCTTTGGCCTGCGGCCGAAGATAGGCTGCGGCTCGGCAATCCAAAATCAAAAAAACCTTTTTTTGTTTTGAATTGCTCTCGGTTTGCACTATCTTTGCAGTTGCAATTGGTTCACTTTTAGTGATGAAAAGGGAATCGGGTGAGAATCCCGGACAGTCCCGCTGCTGTGAGCCGTCCTTTCATACCGCCAACGACACGCCACTGGCACCTGCCGGGAAGGTGATGGCGGTAAGACGACGAAGTCAGAAGACCTGCCATTGCGCTAACCGCTCCACAGACCACGATGTATGGCTGGGAGCACACCTTGCCTTTCATGAGAAGACTTGCGACCATTTGCCAGCTGGGTTTGTTGGCCATCTATGCCAACGCCATGACGCAGCATGACGAGATGCCCCCTGACACGGTGCAGCATCTCGAAGAGGTCGTTGTCACCTCCAAACTCACCTTCCGTGAGGTGATTCCCTCACAAAAACTGAGCGGCGAGCAACTTGAGCGGCTGAACACCCATTCCGTTGCCGACGCCCTCCGCTATTTCTCCGGTCTGCAACTCAAGGACTACGGCGGCGTGGGCGGCATCAAGACCGTCAACATCCGCAGCATGGGTTCCAACCACTTGGGCATCTACTACGATGGTGTGGAACTGGGCAACGCACAAAACGGACAAATCGACCTGGGACAGTATTCTCTTGACAACGTCGACGAGGTGACGCTCTACAACGGACAGAAAAGCGCCATTTTCCAAACTGCCAGCGACTTCGGACACGCCGGTTCGGTATACATCCGCACCCGCCGCCCCTGGTTCTCGTATGGTGAGACACACCATCTGAAAGCCAGCGTGAAATATGGGTCAAGCGACATGATACGCCTGTCGGGACTGTACGAGCAGAAACTCAGCGAGACACTGAGCACCTCTGTCAGCGCCGGGTTCCTCAACGCCAGCGGCAAATACAAGTTCCGCTACTGCCGTGTCAACGTCGACGGCAGCACCGCATGGGACACCACCGCCGTGCGCCAGAACGGCGACATCCACGCCGAGCGGTTGGAAGCCAACCTCCACGGCGTGCTCCCCGAAGGCTACTGGAGCGTGAAAGCCTATCTCTACAACTCAGAGCGCGGCATCCCCGGTGCCATCGTCAACAATGTGTGGCGGCGCGGCGAGCGCCAATGGGACTTCAACAACTTCTACCAGGCACAGTGGCAGAAGAGTTTCACCAACCGCTTCAGCAGTAGGGTGATGGCAAAATATGCCTACTACCGCACCCACTACGTCAACCGCGACTCCACCCAACTGCCCGTCGACAACACCTACTACCAGCAGGAGGCCTATCTCACCACCTCGCATGTGTATGAGTTGCTTCCCGCTTGGAGCGTGTCGCTGAGTTATGACCTGAGATGGAACAAACTCAACGCCGACCTCTACAACTTCGCCTACCCCACCCGATGGTCCAACCTCGTGGCAGCCGCCACCGCCGTTGACCTGCCAAGGGTGAAGATGCAGGCCAGCCTACTCGCTTCCATCATCAACGACCGCACCCGCCGCGACGACAGCCAACAGACGCTGACCCGATGGACACCCGCCTTCTTCGCCAACGTCTATCCGTTCCGAGGACGTTTCCTCTCCCTCAGGGCTTTTGTGAAAAAGAGCTTCCGCATGCCCACCTTCAACGACCTGTTCTACACCGACATGGGCAACGCCTCCCTGCGTCCGGAGACCGCTACCCAATATGACGCAGGAGCGGTGCTCAACAAATCGTGGGAGCACGGACTGCTGCGCCATATCGGCATACAGGCCGATGCCTACTACAACGACGTGCGCGACAAGATAGTGGCATACCCAAAAGGACAACAGTTCCGCTGGACCATGCTCAACCTGGGCAAGGTGCACATCAAGGGCATCGACATCGAGGCGGAGGCCGACCTGCAGCCCATCCAAGGACTGACCCTCACAGCACGCCTGCAATACACCTACCAGGACGCACGCGATGTGACCGACCCCACCACCCCATACTACCGCGACCAGATACCCTACATCCCCTGGCACAGCGGGTCGGCCATCCTCGGTGCCGACTATGGCAACTGGAGTTTCCACTATAGTTTCATCTATGCCGGCGAGCGCTACAACGAACAAGAAAACATCATATACAACCACATGGAGCCGTGGTATACCAATGACCTCGCCCTGTCGTATCAATGGAAATGGCGGAAAGCACGCTGCAAGGCAACCCTTGAGGTGAACAACCTGCTGAGCCAGGATTATGACGTCATCGTCAACTACCCCATGCCCAAGCGCAACTACGCCATCGCACTGAACATACAATACTGACAACAATGAGAAGAACCATCCTGTTCATACTTGCCATCATGACACTGCTTACCGCATGCCGCGACGAGGACATCATCGCCTACCCCATCAGCGACCACACCGGTGACACCAGCGCAACGGAATACGCAGGACTGTATGTGCTCAACGAGGGCAACATGGGTTCCAACAAGTGCACCCTCGACTACCTCGACCTCACCACGGGCATATACACCCGCAACATCTACCCCACCCGCAACCCATCACAGGTGATGGAACTCGGCGACGTGGGCAACGACATCAAGGTCTATGGGTCAAGCCTGTGGATGGTGGTCAACATGTCGAACAAGGTGGAGGTGGCTGACGCACGCACCGCCGTGAGCCGCGGCCATGTCGACATACCCAACTGCCGCAGCCTCGCCTTTGATGGGAAATATGTCTATGTGAGCGCCTATGTGGGTGAGATTGGCAAAGAGTCGGTGGTAGGCGGTGTCTACAAGGTGGACACCACCTCGCTGCAGATAGTGGGCAAGGTGAACGTAGGCTATCAGCCCGATGAACTGACAGTGAGCAACGGCAAACTCTATGTGGTGAACAGCGGCGGCTATGAGGCCATGCAAGGAAGAGGCTATGACCGCCGTGTGAGTGTCATCAACCTCACCACCTTCTCACTGGAACGGCACATCGACGTGGCTCCCAACCTCGCACTCATCCGCGCCGACCGCCACGGGCGGCTGTGGGTGGCATCGAGAGGTGACTATATGAAGTGGCCCGCACGCCTCTATCTGCTCGACAAAGACAAAGACGGGCGCATGGCCGTCACCGACTCCATCGACACCGCCGTCAGCGGGATGTGCCTCGAGGGCGACTCCATCTACTACTATGGGGCGGTCTACGGCTCCAACGGAAAGGCAGCCAACACCTTCGGCATCATCGATGTCAACAAGCGGGAGATAGTGAGCACCCACCTTATCGAGGAGCCCGCCGACAACCCCATCCGCACGGCATACGGCATCCTGGTGCATCCCGCCACCCACGACATCTACATCATGGATGCCACCAACTTCGTGTCGAGCGGCAAACTCTATTGCTTCGACCGCAACGGGAAGTTCAAATGGACCACCTGGACGGGCGACATACCCGGGCACGCCGCTTGGCTGCCCCACCACCTCGGAGGAGCTGTCGTCCCCTCCAACCCCGACAAGCCCTCCTCCTACAGTCCGTATATCCAAGCCGTCGATGAATATATGCCCGCCCCAGGACAGTTTGTCAATACCATGCCCGAATGCACGGCCGACGACACGCCTGCCTCAGTGGCGGAGAAATGCACCCAACTGCTTGCCGGCAACAATGGCGGACTGGTGACGCTCGGTGGATACGGAGGATACATCACCTTCCATTTTGACCACAGCATCACCAACGTGAAGGGAGAGCGCGACATCTATATCAAAGGCAACTGCTACGACGGCAACAGCGAGCCAGGCATCGTGATGGTGTCGAAAGACGTCAACCACAACGGCATCCCCGACGACCCGTGGTATGAGATAGCAGGCAGTGCCGACACCGACAGCGCAGGACTCGTCACCTATGGTTACGAAATCACCTACACCCCCAATCCTCTCGGCGACATCAGTTGGACCGACAATCATGGCATGACAGGCACCATAGAGCGCAACACCTTCCACGCACAGGAGTACTTCCCGCTGTGGCATCAGGGACCGCTCTCCTTCCGAGGCACGCTGCTGCCAAAGAACGGTGTCAACCAAAGCAGAGGTTCACAGCAATACTGGTGGCTCTCCTCCCTGCGCTACGGCTATGCAGACAATTACGCCAACACCGACACGCTGGGATGCAGCATCGACATCTCCTGGGCGGTGGATGAGCACCGGCAACCCGTAGACCTCGACTGCATCGACTTCATCAGGGTATACAACGGAGAGAACCAGAAATGCGGATGGCTCGGCGAGACCTCCACGGAGATTGCCGGAGCAGAAGATTTGCATCTGGATGCCTCAATAACAGGTCGGACGGGTCGGACAAGTCGGACGAGTCAGACAGGTCGGACGGGTCGGACACAATAGGAATGAACATTTTACCAACCAAAAATATTTTAATATGAAAAAACTTTACTTTTTGATTATCGGTCTGCTGGCAGACATCAACTGCATGGCAGGCGACGTGGTGACTTTCGAGGAATTTGAAGTCAACGAAAGTGGTTACAAGAACGATTTCGGCGAAGACGGCTGTTTCGAGGCCGGCGGCTTCACGTTCTACTGCAACTATTTCCCTGAGTGGCTCTACTGGTCGGGATTCTGCATCTCCAACCGCACGGAGACCACCTTCAAGAACATCACCCCCGACCAATTCAACAGCTGCGTGGGCCATGGTGTCAATGGTTCGGAGAAATATGCCATTGCCTATCCACAGGGAGAGGTGATTGAGGCCGATGCCAAAGACGGAGAGGAAATATCAGGATTCTATGTGACCAACAATGCGTGGGCAGTGGATGCCATTCTCAATGGCGACGGCATGACACCCGGTGCGTTCACCACCGGCGACTGGTTTAAACTGACCATCATCGGCACCCATGCCGATGAAACCACAGCCTCCGTCGAGGTCTATCTCGCCGACTACCGTTCGGAGAACGCGGCCGACCACTACTACCTCACCGACTGGCACTGGGTGGACCTGAGCGCACTGGGCAAGGTGACATCAATCACCTTCCGTATGGACAGTTCACGCAAGAACGACTGGGGCACGACCACTCCTACCTATTTCTGCATGGACGACTTCAATGGTGTGGCTCCCTCTGGCGCCGCCACATTCGAGGAGATGGCACTTGAGGCAGAGAGCAGTTACTGCGGAGCAGGCGCGGAAGGCGAGACGGTGACCGACACCTGGGGCTCACAAGTGACGAAGAGCCATTTCACCAGCGGCGGCTATCAGTTCACCACCCTCTACAACCCAATGTATGCCTCATGGTCGGGCTTCGCCGTATCGAACGAGACCTCCACTGCCTACGCCACCTATGCCGACCAGTTCCGCTCCTGCGTGGGCCATGGCTACGATGGCTCCTCCAACTATGCCGTGGCATTCCCCTCTGCCATGGGTGAGACCGTCGAACCCGTAGGAGGCGCAGCATTCATCAACGGCATGTATGTCACCAACTCCGCATGGAACGTGTATGCCTACACCGTGGGCGACGGCATGACACCCGGAGCCTTCGCCACCGGTGACTGGTGCAAGCTGACCATCACCGGCACCCACGCCGATGAGAGCACCGCCACCGTCGAGGTGTATCTCGCCGACTACCGCTCGGAGAACGAGGCCGACCACTACTACCTCAACGACTGGCAGTGGGTGGACCTGAGCACACTGGGCGAGGTGAAGAGCCTTACCTTCAGCGTGAGCAGTTCGCGCAACAACGAATGGGGCATGACCACCCCGGGCTATTTCTGCATCGACAACCTCGGTGGTGAGGCCGACATGACAGCCGACATCCGTCACACCCAGACGGTGAGCAACGCCACCCCGGTGATGCGCTACTCACTCGACGGCAAGCGCATCTCACGCTCACAGCGAGGCATCCAGATTGTCCGTATGAGCGACGGCACCACACGCAAAGTGGTGAGATAGTTGACCTAAAGAATGAAGGTGTGACGTCGCTCACACCTTCATTCTTTTTGTAAATTTTTGTTTCATATTATCAATTATCTTGAATAATTCTTAGCCTTTGGCTGCTGATTATAAAAAAGTGACTAACTTCGCAGCCATGAAACTGATTTCACTGCTGATGGGCATTCTGCTGACCCTCAGCCTTCCTATAACCGCACAAAACGACTCCACCTCCATTGCCAAGGAGGCCAAAAAGAAGAAAGAGCGCACCATCGAACTCGTTGGTGAGGTCTACGACTCTTTCACGAAAGCCAAAATCAAAGCTTTCATCACCCTGATGCGCACCGACTCCACCACAGTCGACACCACCACCTGCATGACCTGGAGCACCTCATCGTACTACACCCTCAAGGTGCCCGCCGTACACGACGACTTCATCATCAAGGCCACCGCAGAAGGCTATGAAGACACATATATGAACTACCAATTGCGCCACATCGCGCGCAACTCCTATTTCGAACTGCCCCGCATATTGATGAAAAAGAAGCAGGATGACATCTGGCGGGAGAACGACCTGGAGGGAGTGACCGTCACCGGAACCCGTGTGAAAATCGCCTACCGCGGCGACACCATCGTCTATAACGCCTCCGCCTTCAACCTGCCCGAGGGGTCGATGCTCGACGGACTCATCCGACAGATGCCCGGCGCCGAACTCAAGGACAATGGCGACATCTACATCAACGGGAAGAAAGTGGACTATCTCACCCTCAACGGAAAGGACTTCTTCAAGGGTCAGAACAAGGTGATGCTCGACAACCTGCCCTATTTCACCGTACGCGACATCAAGGTGTACAACAAATCGACCAAGCAGAGCGAACTCATAGGCCGCGACATCGAGAAGAAAGACTATGTGATGGATGTGGAACTCAAGCGTGAGTACAACAGGGGCTACATGGGCAATGTCGAGGTGGGCGGCGGCACCGACAACCGCTACATGGCACGCCTCTTCGGACTATACTACAGCGACCACTCCCGCATCTCACTCTTCGGCAATGCCAACAATGTGAACGAAAACCGCCGTCCTGGCGGCGAAGGTGAGTGGACACCCTCGGAGATGCCACAGGGACTGCGCACCACAAAGCAAACGGGTCTGCATCTCAACACCGAGGATGCCGACAAAAACTGGGAAGAGGATATGGATGCCACCATCAACTGGAGCAGTTCCGACAACTGGAGCCGCACCGCCACCGAGCGCTTCGCCACCGACGGCAACATCATGGGCGGTTCGGAATCGTGGAACAATCAAAAGGACTTCAGTCTTTGGTTCAACAACCGTTTCACCATCCAAAAGCCCACCACACTCTACACCATTTTCTCGCTCAACTACAGCAACGGCCAGCGCGATGCCCACAGCGAGGACTCCACCTGGCAGCAGGCACCCATCAACCGAACGCTGAACATAGGGCTCAACAAATACCGCACGCTCCAACTCAATGGTTCTGTCAACTGGTACAAGAAATTCAGTTGGGGTGACTATTTCAGTCTCCAAGCCAACATCAGTTACAACCAGACCAAACCCAGCGACAATTACTCACGCACAGAGACACATTATGCACAAAGCCATCTCGATGACCTGCGCGACAAATACAACGACACACGTCAGGATGGTTACCGATATACATTCGGCGGCGATTATTCCCTGCAACTGCCCAACAAATGGAGCATCACCGCCGAAGCAAGCTTCAGACAGAACATGAGTGAGAGCCGCAACGACCTCTTCAGGCTCGACTGGCTCGAAGAAGTGAAAAACGACCCTCATGAGATAGGATGGCTGCCCTCCAGCCGCGACCATTTGCTGAGCGTGCTCGATACAGACAACAGCGTCAACCAGCAACTCATCACACGCGAGTATCTCGGGAACCTAAACATCAGCCGTGTTGACGACAAAGGGTATATATCCCTCCAATTCCCCGTCAGGCCTACCTTCGAGCGGTTGGACTACAACGACCACCGCATCGACACCATCGCCCGCCGCCATTACACACAGTTCACACCTTTCATTTACTACTATCAGTGGGGGAAGCAAAAAGGACTGCAATATGCTTCCTACAACATGAATGTGACACGGCCCAGCCTCTCGTCGCTCATGCCCCATGACAACACCTCCAACCCTTTGGCCACATGGATAAGCAATCCCTCGCTGAAACCAACCGTCACACACAACATGAGCCTGGGATTCCAGTTCAACAACGACAGCACCAAGCACTTCACCACCATCGGAGCAGATGCCGGGCTAACCCGCAACGCCATGGGCACACGCACCACCTACAACCGTGAGACAGGTGCCTACACGTTCAGCAACGACAACATCAACGGCAACTGGAACGCCCGTGTTACGCTCTCCTACCAGCAACCCATCGACAAGAAGAAACTCCTGACACTGAAACAGCAGGCGGATGCCTCATATACCCATTCGGTGGACTTCCCCGTCATCTATATGGCATCGTCGACAACAGGACAAGCCGACAAGAGCACAGTGAACAACTGGTTTCTGCATGAGCGGCTCGAACTGGAATTCCAGAAAGACAAACTGACTGCCGCCATCCTGGGCGATGTCAACTGGCGCAGCAGCACCAGCGACCGTGAGAACTTCGAGCGCATCAGTGCCTTCGACTTCAACTACGGTGCCCGTCTGATGTACACCATCCCATGGGTGCGGCTCTCTATCGCCACCGACATCAAGATGTTCAGCAGGCGCGGTTACAACAGTGACATGATGAACACCGACGACCTGGTTTGGAACGCAGAACTCTCGCGCTCCCTCCTCAAGGAGAAACTCACCCTCAAGCTCACCGCTTTTGACCTCCTCCGCCAACTTTCCAACAAGCAATACAACGTAGATGCCCAAGGCCGCACTGAAACATGGAACAACTGCATCCCACGCTACGTCATGCTCACCTGCGCCTACAAACTGACCAAGAAGCCCAAGATGTAATAAACATCAGTTCCTACCCAGTTCTTGCCAAGCTATGGTTAGCGTCAAGAGGAAGGTGTTTCCCATACCAAATGTTTCATAGCATGTCCTCCCCATAGGCTGTCATCCACATACCGGAAACCGACAAAAGTATAGAGGACTTCACCAATAGGATTGCCTATGTCCACCAAAAGTCCTACAGGGAGTCCAATCCTATCTGCCCGTTTTTTGGTGGCCATCAACAATTTTTTTGCTATTCCCCTACGGCGGTGTTCAGGCAGAACGGCAAGTGAGTCAAGATACAGCTCACCAGCCAGAGTCTCGTCATCCATACTGGAATGATTTTTGCCGATATACTTCCTGGCTTCCTCGATGAAAGCCTGGCGCAGTTCGTGCAACCGACCGCCATCGTAGCTTACGGCAACACCTACGACCTTATCTCTATCCAACGCCACCAATGTATTCCTGTAGCTATATTGAGAGTCTTCCCTTTGCACAAGCGTGACCATCATCCTACGGAAATCCTCCAACCCATAACCGTCACCACAGAAATACAGACAGCAATCGTCGGTCATCGCCATCATAATAAGCCGTGCTATATCAGCCGACTGTTCCTTTGTCGCCTCTTGAATGTTGATCATATTTCCCGCAAAAGTATGATGAAAATATAAAATATGCAATTAATTCAGGCGAAATCATTCGTTTACGGGATAATCCTCTTTATCTTTAGGTTTCTCATCTATACCGGTCTGAATACTCCTACCTACCTCACTGACTTTCTGTCTGGCCATCTCCTCCAAATCCGGTGAAGAAATTCAAGGGTGACTTGTAAAGACTCTGCCATTGTGCAGCGACAGCTGCAACAGCGAAAAAAGAATGTTGTTTTTAAAAGATTCTGATAGAAAAGACTTCCTTAGTCACTTATATAGGTACGACAAACATAGAGACAAAAACCATTTATAATATGAAGAAATTAAGCATCAAACTACTCAAAAGAATAGATGTCATTCTGTCTGAATTGTCATCATACCCTTCGAGAACGCAACCTGGAGGTGCTTTTTCTTATAGGTATAATATAACCCATTCATTAAAAAAAAAGGGCGAACTTTACCGACGATTTTAAGATTCAAACAAAAAACATCAACATAATGAAAAGAAAACTGCCAATAGACATCGACCTCGAACTGACAGAAGAATTCATCGATGACTTCGGAGACTTTGAATCTCCGCAAGAAAAATGCAAAACCAAGTCTGAGAAGGTCACCCCCATCCATGAGGAGTGGAACATTGTCAAGGCTTTTAATGCCATCAACAATGCCGCACCCAAGAGCCAGCTGAACAAGAACTTGTTCATCCGCTGCGCAGAAGCGTTCAGTTTCTTGTCAGACAAGCTGGGCATCAATCCCGTTCAATGCGTTATCATCGCCATGCTCATCGAGGAAGGCACCCCCATGTCATTCCGTCAGATGGGCAAGATACTCGGACTCACGCGTCTCTCCATGATGACATATTATGATGACATCGAGGAACTGTTCAAGATGCGTTGGCTGCAACATCGCGGTGACAGCGAGAATGAAGGCATGTACGACTGTTATGCCCTGGCAAAAGGCGTGATCAGCGCTATCCGTGAGAACCGTCCCTTCGAGCCCGAGGTTTTGGAGTGCAAGGACACGCAAGAGTTCGTGGACAGATTGGCCGAGCATATCAGAGCTGGCTTCAACGATGAGAACCTCCTTTTCGTGGATGAGAAGTACTGGCTTCAGGAGATGGTCAACGCCAATGCCGAGTTACCCATATGTAGGTTGGCAAACGATTTCAAGGACATCGACTGTCTGTCACTTCTGATGCTCGTCGTCGCTGATTATGCCAATTTCAATGGCTCCGACAATGAGGGCATCGGACCTCGTGAGGTACAACTGGTCTATCCACATGAGACAACGCCCTACTTCAGGCGCATTGTTGATTCAATGCAAAAAGGCACCCATGTCCTGTTTCGTGAGAACCTCATAGAACACAAGTGTGTGGATGGAATGGCTGAGACCAACCTATATGTTGCCACCGACTACCTCAAGCATGAGATTCTGGCTGATTTCAATCCACTGGACCACTCAAACAAGCACGTCCCAAAAATGAACGGAGTCAAGTCATATAAGGACATCATACCAAAAGCTCTATTCTATAATCAAGAGGAACAAGAACAGGTGGGAATGCTCCGCAACATCCTTTCCCAAGACCAACTGCCAATCATACAAGAGCGTCTGAAGAGCAAAGGGATGCGCACAGGAGTATGCATTTTGATGCACGGTCAGCCAGGAACCGGAAAGACAGCTACCGTTTACGAACTGGCACGCCAGACAGGACGTGACATCATCCAAGTGCAGGTGACAGACTTCAAAGACAAATACGTGGGAGAAAGTGAAGCCAAACTGAAGAAGATATTCTCAGACTATCGCCAATATTGCATGAACAGTGAGGTAACCCCCATCTTGCTTCTCAACGAAGGTGATGCCATCCTCTCAAAACGCATTGAGAAAGTGGAGCACAGCATTGAGCAGATGATGAACACGCTGCAGAACATCCTTCTGGAAGAGATGGAGAACCTGCAAGGCATCATGATAGTGACCACCAACCTCACCTCCAACCTCGACACTGCCTTTGA
Organism: uncultured Prevotellaceae bacterium; assembly: GCA_902767775.1. Lineage (GTDB taxonomy): Bacteria > Bacteroidota > Bacteroidia > Bacteroidales > Bacteroidaceae > Prevotella. The sequence continues at coordinate 204,448 of CACXIP010000005.1, forward strand.
GCGCCGCTTCATCTTCAAGGTGAAGTTTGAGAAACCAGGCACAGAGGTGAAGACCCACATCTGGCAAACCTTGGTGGACTGGTTGGACGAGGAGGACGCCAGCACACTTGCCAAGGAGTTTGACGTCACTGGTGGTGAGATAGAAAACATCGCACGCAAAGCCACCATGCAGTTTGTGCTGACAGGCAAAGAAGCAGACATAGAAATGATAAGGAAGTTCACAAAACAGGAGAAACTTGAGTCGAACCGCAAACCTGTCACCGGGTTCCTGCCAAGCCATTGATGTGCTTCCTTTTGTGGCATGAGTCAATTGAGCATATACGAAACTTGAATAAAAAAAACCATACGATACCAACATGGAATATAATAGAAAACAAATATGCGACCAAATCCGCATAGCATTGGAAGGAGGGAAAAGCATTGCCGATGCTCTTGACCTTTTCCTGATGATGAACATGAATAACGACCTCACCAATGAGTGTACATCCATCAAGTCAGGGCCATCCCCCTCGGATGTCCACATGAATCTTATCGGCAACGGTGTCATTGACAAAGATGATATTCAACTGAAGTCAATCCAGAACAAAAAGAGCATCACTCAGAAGCTTATCGTCAAGTTGTCGCCTGGATGCACGCTCTATGCAGAGATGTACTATTTGACCCTGCAAGTCACCATCAATGAGAAGAATGCGACCAGCATATATCTGAAGTCATACAAAGCAGAAGATGTAGCCCTTTGGATGATACGCCAGAAGCAGAATCTCGACAAATATATGAAGGAGTGGGATGCTGTGCTGGACGAAGTCTGCAAGAAAACAAAAAGCAAACGCCTGGCCACCCTCGCCATCCGCGCCTTATTCACAGAAGGCATGAAGGACCACCCTCATATCGAGTATGAGTTCGTTGAACAGGAGCGACGGGTGAGAATCAAGGTGAAGATTCCCGACACACATCTTGGAGTATATCTCGATGCCTGGTGGGGGTCGTACCGAGAACGCCTTCCAAGACAGATTGAGAGTCTTAAACAAATTATCGAAACACACAGCAAGAGCACAATAACCAATTACTTTATTTATTATTAAAAAAATTTGCCATATGTCAGTAATGATTAATATTTCGGAACTCAAGGATACCCTGGAACTCACCCCTTCAACACAGAACATCATGCTCGTAGGCAAGCATGGCATCGGGAAGTCAGAAATCCTCACCAGCTATTTCAAAAGCAAGGGCATGAAAGTGGTCACCTTGTTTCTCGGACAGATGTCCGACCCAGGCGACATCATCGGCCTTCCCTCCAAGGTGGAGAAGAAGGACGCCGACGGCAACGTGACCTCACAGACAGATTTCACCCCACCCTACTGGTTCCCGGTGGACGGCAAGCCTATCGTCCTCTTCCTCGATGAGTTGAACCGGGCTCGCCCCGAGATTCTCCAGACGGTGATGGACCTTACCCTCAACCGCAAGTTGGCAGGCAAGGCCCTTCCCGAAGGCAGTCATGTGATATCAGCCGTGAACGACGGCAACGAATATCAGCTCACCGACCTTGACCCTGCACTCGTCAGCCGTTTCAACATCTATGAATTCAAACCTACCGTGGAGGAATGGCTCAACTGGGCTGTAGCACAAGGACTCGACGAGCGTGTCATCAACTTCATCCAGGACAATCCGACCTGGCTTGACGGTGACAGCGGTGACGGGAAACGCGACTATCGGGGACTCGACAAGAGTGCTGACCGCCGCGCATGGAAGAATGTGTCTGACATCATGCTCAAGGTCGACACCATCAAGGACATCCACAAGCGCATCATCGCCGGTATCGTGGGAGCAGGCGCTGCAGCTGCCTTCATCCGCAGTGTCCAGCAGCACAATGCCATCACGGGCAAAGAACTACTGCTGAAATACAGCAAGACGATGAAGACTGTCGAGAAATACAAACTTCATGAGTTTGCCATCCTCAACGAGTCTGTGTTCCGCTTCCTTCAGAACGCCAAACTCAATGAGCGTGAGAAGAAACTTGCGGCAAAGAATCTCGGTCAGTACATTGACTTCCTCCGCACGAACAAGAAGAAGGAAGCCCTCGCCAACTTCACAAGCATCTTCGAGAAGGGCACTTACGACCAGGCTATCGTCTTCATGGTCGTCAATGCGACAGAAGTGTACGACATGCTCAATGAGTTTGTGGAGAAACTCTGATTCTCCCCTGTCATCAACATCAACTCACACAACTAACCGATTATAGCATGTTGGAACGAATATCAAGGATAACCGAACGTTGGTTTCTCAGTGAGGAAGCCCTGTTCTCTGTCTTCTGCACCCATCGGGTTGTGGAAAACAGCAGCATGGCATGCCATGTCCGTGTAGGAAAGGGCCTCATTGAGGTCAACCCAGACCTTTGTGCAGACATCAGCGACAAGGAATTGGAGGAGCGGCTCCGTGTGGAGGTCATCCGCATCTTGTTGAAGCATCCCTACGACCGCCAGCCTGATGGCTGCAGCGTCACGGCAAGAGCCCTTGGCAGCAACTGCGTCATTGGCGATTCCTATCACCTTCAGAAGGTAGAGATAGAACATCCTTCAGACTTCAAGCTACCATCTAATGGGCACTTCGAGTTCTATGCCCGCTGCATACAGAAACTTCTCTCGAAAATGGACGGACAGGGCCAGCAAGGTCTCGGCGGCGACGACTCTGAGGATAATTCCCAAAATCAGGGTGAAGGCAGTGAAGACAGTTTCGGCAAGGAGTATGCCGACATCGCCGCCAACTGGCAACAAGACGAGCTGATGGCGGCACAGGTCAACGAAGTCATCCGCGATGTCAACTCATGGGGTTCTCTGCCCGGGAAATTGGTTGAGGAGATAATAGCGTCGACCAAGGCACGGGTGGATTACCGTAAGATTCTGGCCGGATTCCGGGCGACCATTCTGTCTGAAAAGCGCAAGCTCACCCGCATGCGTCCCAACCGCCGCTCCGGCTTCGAAGCCATGGGCAGCCGCTACGATTTCACGACGAACTTGCTTATCGGTGTGGACAGTAGTGGCAGTATCACAAAAGATGACCTCAGAAACTTCTACTCCACTATCAACCGCTTCTTCCAATATGGAATACAGCAGATTGACGTCGTACAGTTTGACACGAATTTGGGCGAGGTACAGACACTGCTCAAAGCGGCGGAGGAAATACAGGTAACCGGACGTGGTGGCACATGTTTCCAACCCTTCATCGACTTTGTGGCAAGCCATCCCGAATACGACGGTGCACTTATCTACACTGATGGCTATGCCCCGCAACCATCCATACCTGCCAGCATGCGCACACCTCTGTGCTGGGTGCTCCGCTCCGAAAAAGAGTTGAAAGAGCATGAACATTGGATGAGCCAAAGTGGCAGAGTATGTGTCATTGAAAACCCATAAAGATTCCCAACCATATGATAAAAGAATTCTCGGAAAATGTTCAGAAACTGTTCGACGAGACTGTTCAAGACAGGTCTGTACAGTCCAATCAAACCGCCGCAGACCTGATCACAACCCTTCACCGAAAAGTGACCCAACCGATACAGGTCAAAACAGACAGCACATGTGTGCATGCAATATATTACAACGTTTCGGTCACCATAAAAAGCGACCTGTCGAGCATGGACATTGCCTACAACAGCGATTACCAGATGACGTTCCGCGACCTCACCTCATGCGACCTCCACCAGTTGTCAGAGTTCATCCTCGCCCTGGAGCGTGACATCCCCAAATGGCGTCACATCTGGATTGCTGACGACAAGTTGCGCAAGGAGAAAGCCAAGATTGGGGAGCGGGTGAAATCGGCGTTGCGGCAGTTCCGTTCTGACTGGATGGCAGAGTGGCTGCCCGATGACAAGAAAAAGATTGAGCTTTTCCGTATCAAATACTACAACCTGCAAGCGTGCAAAATGTGCCTTGACAACGACAACCCCTATTGGGAGAACAAGAACACGGAAGCAGAAATCTTTGAAGAATGTCGAACCCTGCACATGGACCCCCCAATGGAACAGTGGTATGCCGACTTTACCAGCTACGTTGAGGGATGCAAGCAGATGCGTGATGAGCGTGAACGCAAAAGAGAGGAACTGGAACGAGAACTGGAGAAGACACGTCATCTCATCCGGATAAAGCGGTTGAAGTTGGAGACACTCATCAACACAATAGAGTTTAATGACAATTTCAGTGTGACGGTCGAGCAAAACTATCCTAAATATCACTCCGGTTTCTTGATCTTGCAACCTATACTATCTATACCATCTATGGATGGCAATTTTCTGATGAGATTCAAAATCAATGATGCCAGTACGTCTTTTTGTGTAAAAATCAAAGATGTCGACCGCCGCATTCCGACAATCATAAGTGCCATCAAACGAGTCAATGACATGATTCCCGAATTGCACAACACACTCGCAGATGAAGGCCATCAATACTATCTGGTCAATGAAGGAATGCTCATGGGACGGAGAATAGAAGATATCGGCGAACCTTTCTATATTGTAAAATATTCACATAAGAAAAGACGTGCCATACCTTGTCAGAATCTTGCCTCAAGCCGTGTGGTCAATAGGATTAACGCTGTATTCAGAGAACTTCTTGTCTGAAAAGGACAAAAGTCGTGCGCCAACATGAAGTAAAAATCTCCCGAATTAGCGAATTGGAGAATTGGTGAGCACTAAATAATTCGATAATTCGAAAAGTGAGAAGAATAACTATCCCGAATTATCGAATTAGAGAATTGGTGTGCCTAAATTCGAAAATTCGAAAATTCGTGACATAAAAAACTCCCGAATTAGCGAATTGGAGAATTGGTGAGCACTAAATAATTCGAAAATTCGAAAATTCGTGACATAAAAAAACTCCCGAATTAGCGAATTCTGAATTCAAGTTGACAAGGAAGCCCAAGAAGAATAAAAAGAAACAGCTGCAAATGAAAAAATATTTGAGAAATATTCATTTGCGCTGTTTTTTTTGTTATATTTGCCTCGCAATTGTTACCGATACAATTTAGAAAACACACCATTCGACTTGTTAATCGTATCATCATTATGGAAGAACAGAAACTGCCGACAATCGAAGAGGTTTTCTCATGGATGAGGAAACTATACGACGAGAGTTACTCTGGTTTGACAAAACTTGAGAAAGAGGAACAACACATGTATGGCACGATGGTCACCACCCCCAGCGACAAGAAATTCATCGTGCGAATGCTCGACGAGACGAGTCAGGTGAGAGACACGCAGAAACTCGCCGTCAGGGTCAAGGACCTGATTGACCAATATGGCATACCCCACTTCCTCGGCCCCACCGACCATTGCCTCTTCTGGATGTACCAAAAATTCGCCTACCTGCCCCTGTTCAACTGGGCAGCCGTCCCCATCATCAAATGGCGCCTCCGCCGCGATACAAGCCGTGTCATCATCAATGCCGCACGTCCCAACCTGACCAAGCATCTTGCCACGCGCTTCGACCAAAACATAGGCCAGAACGTGAATCTCCTCGGAGAGGTGGTGCTCGGCGACGGTGAGGCCGACAAGAGATACCAATCATATCTGGAGGCACTCAAGGAACCCGACATCAACTACATCTCAGTGAAAATCTCCGGCATCTATGCCCAGACACATGCACTGAACTACAAGGAGAGCATGCCCGAACTCGTCAGGCGCATGTCAGAACTCTATCAGGCAGCCATCGACAACCCCTATACCGATGCCGACGGTGTGAAACGCTACAAGTTCATCAACCTCGACATGGAGGAGTACAAGGATGCCCATCTCACCATGAAGTTGTTTAAGGACGTGCTCTCGCTGCCACAGTTCAAGAACTACGAGGCAGGCATCGTGGTGCAGGCCTATCTGCCCGACGCATGGGATTTCCAGACCGAACTGCTGGAGTTTGCGAGGAAGCGCGTGGCGGAAGGTGGCGCCCCCATCAAGATGCGCATCGTGAAAGGCTGCAACCTCGACATGGAGAACATCGTGAGCTACATGCGAGGATGGCCCAACCCCGTGCGCTCCAACAAGACCGAGGTGGATGCCAACTATCTCCACATCATCGAGCGCGGACTGAAACCCGAGAATGCCAAGGTGCTCCATATCGGCATGGCATCGCACAACCTCTTCACCATCTCCTACGCCTATCTGCTCACCGAGCGCTACCACACCCCGAAGGACTGCTTCTGCTTCGAGATGCTCGAGGGCATGGCCAACCATGTGTGGCGGGCGCAGAAGAAGTTTGGCAACCACGTCATCCTCTATACGCCCGTGGTGAAAAAGGAACACTTCCTCAATGCCATCTCATACTTGGTGCGCCGAATGGACGAGAACACCGCTCCCGACAATTTCCTCACCCATTCCTTCTCGCTCAAGCCCGGCACCAAGGAATGGAAAGAACTCGAGCAGCAGTTTATCGATGCCTACAACATGAAAGACAGCATCAGCCATGTCCCCACCCGCACGCAGGACCGCAACAAGCCTTATGAGGGACAGGAGCCACGCGACGAGATGCTCAATGAACCAGACACCGACTTCGACCGCTTCTGCAACCAAGAATGGGTGGAGAAAATCTTTGCGAAATGGAAGACCGACGGCAAGAAAGCCATCACCCCCAAGGAGTCGTGGGGCGAGTGGCAGCCAGGGAATCTGCTGCCCACGCAGATAGGCGCCACCCTTGTGTTCAACAACGACCATGTGCGCTATTTCGACCGTTCGCAGGAAGGCGATGTGCTGGTGTGCGAGATGTCGCGCGCCAACAAAGAGCAGACCCAGCAGATCATCGACATTGCCGCCAAGGACTCTGCAGGTTGGCGGGCCACCACCATCGAGGAGCGCCACCGACTCATGTACAAGGCAGCCAACATCCTCGGGCAGATGCGCGGCGACCTCAATGGGGCAATGTGCGCCATCACCGGCAAGACCATAGAGGAGGCCGACGTGGAGGTTTCGGAAGGCATCGACTACTGCCGTTTCTACACCACCACGATGAAGAAATACGCCGCACTCGGTGACATCGAGATGAAAGGCAAGGGTGTCGTATTGGTATTGTCGCCATGGAACTTCCCCTGCGCCATCCCCTGCGGTGGTGTAGTGGCAGCATTGGCGTCGGGCAACACCTGTATTCTGAAACCCGCCACCGTGGCAGCTCCCGTGGCATGGCTCTTCGCCAAAGCATTCTGGGATGCCGGCGTACCCAAGGAAGCCCTGCAGGTGGTCATTACGGACAAAGAAGCCACACCGCTGCTCACCTCGGCACCGGAAATCAGCCACATCATCCTGACGGGAGGCACCCAGACCGCTCAGACCATCGCCCGCAACAACCCGCGCAAACCCCTCTCGGCAGAGACGGGAGGCAAGAACGTGATGATTCTCTCGGCCAAGGGCGACCGCGACCATGCCATCATGAACGCCTGCCGCTCAGCGTTTGGCAATGCCGGACAGAAATGCTCCGCCTGCTCCATATTCCTGGTGGAGCGCTCAGTATATGAATCTGAGGAGTTCATGGAGAAACTGAAGGACTGTGCCTCGTCGCTCAAGGTGGGCGGTGTATGGAATGCCGGCAACATCGTGGGACCGATGATTACCAACGAGAACGAGAAGTTGCTGAAGGCTTTTGAACTGGAATCCGGAGAGGAATGGCTTGTACCCCCTGTATTTGTCGACGAGAAACACTATATCCTAAAACCTACCGTGAAGATTGGTGTGAAACCTGATTCCTTCACCTTCCGCACCGAACTCTTTGCGCCGTTGCTTGCCGTCACACCTTTCGACAGCCTCGAGGAAGCCGTGAGACTCGTCAACGGACTTGACTACGGGCTTACCTCCGGACTGCAGTCGCTCGACGAGCAAGAACAGAGATACTGGAAGGAGCACATCATGGCAGGCAACCTCTACATCAACCGCGGCATCACGGGAGCCATCGTCAACCGACAGCCGTTTGGTGGCATGAAACTCTCGGCTTTCGGTCCAGGTCTGAAAGCGGGTGGTCCCAACTATTGCTTGCAGTTCATGACCGTGGCAGACAAAGCAGATTCAACCACCGACTACAAGATGTCATACGCCGAATGGTATGAGAAAGAGTTCAAGCACGCGCGCAACATCCAGCCCCACATCCGTGGAGAACAGAACGTATTCCGCTACTTGCCACTAAAGGGAGGTATGGTGCTGCGACTCTTCGGCGATGAAACCATGGAACAAGTAGACATGGTGAGACTCGCCGCCAAGACTGTCGGTACGCCGCTCACCATCTCTGCTGATGAGAGCCACCCATTGGTGAGCCAATTGCCATCCGTAAGGAAAGAGAGTCTGGAGCAGTTCTGCAAATTGCTCAACAAATATGAGCGGGTGCGTACGATATCTCCATCGGTGCCCGATGCCGTGTTCGAGGCTGCAGCCGCCTGCGACAAATACATCGCACAGTCGGCACCAGTCAGGAACGGCCGCATCGAACTTGCCCTCTATATCAAGGAGCAGTCGATAGCCAATGAATATCACCGCTACGGCTCACAGATAGAAGTGCCTGAGATTGAGTAGAATCTGTCACGCCTACCAGCGATATTCACTGATGACTTGCTTGAATACGGGAATATCCGAAACAGAGGCGAACAGCAACATACAGGCACGAAACTTGATGATATCGTTGCCAAAGATACTGTAGGCGGAATGCTCATTGTTGAGCACCGCCTCAGTTATCTCCACCAGCCGTTCCCGGAGAATGGGATGGGCGATATAGGCGTATGCCTCCTCGCGCCCGTTAATGCCATAAAACTCGGCTATCTCAGTATGTCCCAGTCCCTTCATCTGCGGAAACACATACCACATCCAATGCCCGCGTTTATGCCCTGCCCGCACCTCGGCCAGCGCTTCGGCATAAGTGCTCGTTCCATCGTAGATGCCCCCGCTGTCCTGCGCATGGACAAAACGAAGCAGATTGCGTCTGCGGGCCTCTTCCTTCATCTGTTCCGATTGATTTTGTTTATCTTCCATCTCTCTTCTTTTTTCTATAAGCAAAATTATCTCATTTTTTATTAAAAACACGCCTTCACACCCAAAAAAAAAGACATCATTTTTGTTTTTTTCTCAAAAACGACCAACTATTGTTAGTCGTTTGGTCGTTTGGGGGGTTAGTCGTTTGGTCGTTTGGACATTTGATTCTTGTTAGGAGTTTAGGAGTCTAGGAGTTTAGGCGATACTCCTACAAGAATGGCGGTGCATATTATAAGGAGTTTAGGAGTCTAGGAGTTTAGGAGTTTAGACAATACTCCTACAAGAATGGCGGTGTAGCGTAGTAGAGACGACCATATATGGCGTCTCTCCGCCATACCTGCCGTTCACTCCCCCTCTAAGATAAGTTCGGGCGGATTTGCAAATCCGCCCGAACTGTGCTTTCGTGTCCTTTCGTGAATTTCGTGGTTGATGAAAAAATTCATGGGCGATTGATAGTAATTCATGTTTTTGCTTTCAATATATAAGTGTTGAGGTAATACTAAATTTTCAACTATTTTGATTATGGTTTCATACATTAAATTATGGTTTCATACATTAAAAAGGGATGTTCATACACAACCATGACTATCAGGTATCAATCTTTTAAAAAAGCGTTATCTTTGTAACTGAAAAAACGAATATAGTATGGAAAAAAGGAAGGTGATAATTAGAGTTAATGAAAAAAATGAAGTTGAAATTCTGTCTCAGGAAGGAGTAATGGGACTGACTCTGGATGAAAAGAAAAAAGGATTTCTTTTTGTGAGAAAATATTATTTCAATCAGTTGGTGGAAAAGGAAAGGAAAAATGTGTTGTTGAAGTTGGGTGTGATGTTTGGTGGTTTGAGGTTTGAAGATTTGGAGGAGGTATATGATGATGGATGTTTGGTGTTGTGGGGAAAGATGATGGATAAGGATTTTGAGTTGAGGGAAGAATGTATGGTAGGATATTTGGTGAAGGTTTGTAGGAATATTGGGATGCATTATTTGAGGAAGGTGAGAAATGATGTGATGAGTTTGGAGTGGATGATGGAGAATAGGTTTGGAGGAGTGGATGAAGATGTGAATGGTTTGGAGGAGATGTTTGATATATTGGCTGAGAAAGAAGATGAGGAAGTGAAATATAAGAAGTTGGAAAAGGTGTGGAAGAGGTTGAAGGATGTGGATAGGATGATTTTGGAGTGTTTTTATGTGGAAGGATGTAGGATGGATGAGATAGCAAAGAGGATAGGTTATAAGAATGGTGATAGTGTGAAGAGTAAGAAAAATAGGATATTGAGGAGGATGATGAGTATGATGAAAGAGGAGGCGAATCTTAATGATTTGCCCCTCGTCGCCTGAGGAAACGACATTGGCCAACAATTATTCCATTTGCATATCACCCTAAAAATCAACAACTTTTATCCAGTGATAGTTTTTGAGTATTTGAAGACTCTTTATAAATATAATTGATAGAAACCATCGTGCGACTGAAGGTCGCAAACAATAGAACTATAAAAATCTGTATTATGATAAGAACAATCAAAAAGTGGCTGAAAATCATACTGGCTATTATAGTGGTCATGATTGTGGCAGACTGGCTGCTTCCTGCCGAAATCCAAAACCCAGTGGAGGGCTGCGGCAAGGAGAGTTATAATCCTAAATCGTTCTGGCACCCTTGGGGCGACCACAATCATCGCGGCATAGACATCTTTGCCAAAAAGGGAACCCCAGTCCATCCCGCAATAGGCGGAATAGTTATCGCTGCTGCGCATGATTACGGCATTGGCGGAAACATCGTGATGATATTCAGTTCTAAACTGCGTCTTCACTACTATGCCCACATGAGTGAGATTGACACCCATGTCGGTGCTATCGTCACCACAAAGTCTGTCATCGGCAAGGTGGGAGACACAGGTAATGCTGCGGGGAAGCCCCCACACCTGCACTACAGCATATCCTCCATCATCCCCCAGGGTGACGGGCATTGGGATCCGAAAAAGCTTCTCTTTTTCATCAATCCTATCAAGGAATTGGAAAGGCCCTCGCAAAAAGACGGAAATAATTGATGATAAAATACATGCATTCGTGTCCTTTCGTGAATTTCGTGGTTAAAAACAATTTGGAGTTTAGGAGTTTAGGAGTTTAGGAGTTTAGACGATACTCCTACAAGAATGGCGGTGCAGCGTTGTAGAGACAGCCATATATGGCGTCTCTCCGCTAAATATATGGTTGCATGGAACTCATGCCACAAAAGGAAAAACAGTAAAGGCCCCAAACACCTAAACAACCAAACGACCAAACGACTAAACAACCAAACAACCAAACAACATGAAAAAAATAAAAATCATTTTTGGAATTCTTGTCCTTGTAATGCTGATTTTTGGAGTCAGATACTGCTCCGGACAAACTTCAGTCGAAAAGTTGAAGGAAGGCGACATCATCTTTCATACGTCAAAGTCTGAGCAGTCGCCATTGATACAATATGCCACGACGTCGGTATTGAGTCATTGCGGCATCATCATCGAAAAGGCTGATGGCCTGTATGTGCTGGAAGCTACCGGCAAACTGAAACTGACTCCCCTACAGGAGTTCATCAACCGAGGCAAAGGCAAGCAATGGTGGGCAAAGCGGGTCATCGACAAACCTATCAAAGTAAGCTACAAGGGTTTGCTCGGACGCCCCTATGACACCTCATTTAAGCCAGACAACGACAGGTATTATTGTTCGGAACTGATTTACCACATCTACAAGAGCCAGTTTAATGTTGAACTATGCAAATACAGGAAGGTTTCTGACTATCACATCACCGGAATGAAGAAAAAGCTCAAACAGCGAGGCATCAACCTTGACCAAAAGGTGGTGGCCCCCATAGACATCTACAATTCAAAAAAAACGCATAACATTTGATATGGATTATCTGATTATTCTCAATTTCCTCACCGCCATTGTGGCACTTGTCGTGCTTTGCAGAAAACGACATTTTTTGTTTGCCTTGGTAGCGCTCTTTTGCACCATCCTCTATGGATATGGCATATGGAACGCAGGCATCCATATTGACGACGAGCTATGCCAAATGCTTCATGACCAAGAAACATACGGACGGGAAAAGGCATATCCTGCAGCCTTGGGTGGATGGACGGCACTCATGCTGTCGAACGTGTGCCTGGCTATCTATCCTTGGCTGAAACGGTGGGCAGTGGTATTATGGATGCTGTTGATTGCGGGTATCGGAACGGCAGTCAGCATATTCTCATCATTGAGTATTATAGAGGGTCTGTTTGCCATGTGCTGCGCTATCATGTGCGAAATGACAATAATGACAGGTCTGACTTATCTAGAATTCACCGTCTTGGAGAATATATATCTTCATTCTCTTCTTCCAACGGTTTTCGCCCTGCCAGCACTTTGTGTCAGTGTCCGTTCGTTGAGAAGAGGGCATCAACACAGTTACCTGTCTCTACTCCTCTCCGGAACTTGGTTTGTACTGAATCTGTTGATGACGGTTGTTATATGGCAGCATTACATCCACCTCCCTTTGGAAGGGGCAGGCAGTTTGTGTGTAGGAGAACTAAAAGCCATGTCGGGAAACACCTGGTCGGGCTACGTCACCGTCAACATTTTAATATTCGTCATAGCCTTTTTGATAGACATTATCATCAGTTGGCTGCTATACCGTTATGCAAAAACTTCTATTCAACGTCAAAAAAACAATAATGAAAATGAAGAAAAAGACAAAGGGCATCATCATCGCCATCGCTGCCATCCTCATCTGGAACCACCTTCCTTACCGCTACAACAATGAGAAGACGGCAGCCTATGTGAAAAGCCATTCGGTTTTCACATCACGCTCCATGTGTGCCTGGTATGTGATAAAATCGATGTGGCACGGAGGATGTCCCATTGGACTCATTCCAGCTTATGCATACGCAAAGACCTTGCCACAGATGGGATTTGAAGAAATCCCTTCAGAAGGATACGTTCCCATCAAAGGCGACATCTCTGTTCTGCCTCAGAACAAGAAAAGCAGTTTCGGCCATATCGCCATTTACGATGGGCAGCAATGGGTGTCGGACTTCAAGCAGAAAGGCCTATTTCCCAATTCCACCTATGAGAAAAATGGACACGAAAGGATATTTCGCGCCAGCGATGGTTGGCATTGGAAACATGTATGGACATCCCCAACAGATTGGTATGGGTGGATAGAATCGCTTGTATTAGGATTCGATAAGATAAAATTCTGATAGGTTATTAATCTGAAAACGAACCAATTCATACAGAAAAGGCCGTATTTCGTACAACAGACAGGTTCTGCTGGTTACCTCAGAGCGGAAAGTGGTATTATGTATTAGAAAACATTGTTCAACCATTTAAATGATTCAAAAAAAACCGAGAAATTATGATTCTGTTTTATATCTGCATACTTGTCGTTGTCTATTGCGCTCTCATTTTCAACAAGGAGTGGCGTTCACGTGCCAACAGCTTTCTCTTATGGTTTTTTATTCCATTTGGATTGTTGTTTGTTGTCCGCAGAATGGGATACATCAAGGCCTCAATCCTCTCAATCTTCTCACCTCCTGCCATGTTTATCGTTATTATTGGGGGTCTAAGCTATCTCATTGATGGTCATTCAGAGGGTGTCCCGGCTTCTATTCCTTACCACACGGCGGCAGATTTGAGAAGAATCACAGGTGTTGACTTCCCAGATGTGACTCCGGTCGACTCCGCCTATTATGAAGACTTCAACCGAAGTGAAATCTCAATCAAGTTCGTTCCACGCCGGCCTCTTTCAAAAGCATTCTACAGCAAGCTGCGTCATGCTTGTGTTGCCGACCCGTGTTGCTGGGAAAAGGAAGAGAGTGGTTATCGCTATTATATTCTTCCTGAACAACCTATTGACAGGCCCAATGGCACCCATATCCGCCAAGTAGAGGTGAATGGCGAAATGGAGAATGATTGGCAAGGAGATTTCATAGAGGTCTTCGTTCCCTTCAAAGGCGACACCATCTATGTGAAAGATGGATGGGCAAGGTAATTTGAGTATTATTTATCAAATCATATCAAAATAAAAAATTATGAATTACACATTTTCAGATTTACTTTATGGTGCCAAAACAATAGCAAAGAGTGTCTTCGGCCAGCAAAGCGAGTATCATATCCAGTTCAACCACGAGGATGACGGATTATGGTATGTCGATTTTCCCAACTGGCCCTTCGACCACCACAACCTGTTGATGGTGGAAGGCGCAGACGAATTGTGCGCCTTTTTGTCGGACGACAACATCATCACTCGTGTTGACGTGATTCCTGCCGATGAGGAAGAAGACCACCCTGGTTATGCGAAGCTGATTCAGCTGGAGCATTCCCTGACAGGCGGAAGCACCTATCAGGTGACAGGCTTGGAAGGCTTTGACAGGGATATCTGGCTTTGTCCCGTCACTCTTTTTGTCCTCGGACAATACCCCAGATATATGTATATAAAGAAGTCAGACGTGTAAAACCGTGGTTGAATCTAAAAAAACAGATGCAGACTGTTTACAAAATCTGACTTTTGGTATTATATTAGGGAAAACAGAACCTCTGAGATGAAGATTAGTAGATATGTGATGTAGTTTAAAGGAAACCCATATATAATCATTACAAACATATATAAATATCGTCTTTATAGTATGATTATCATCAAGCACAAAAGAACTAAGCCTGAGAGTATTCTCAAGGAATATCCCGATGCCGAGATATTCGACGTGACCAGCAAGGGGGAGTATAAAAGACTCTCTCCGTTCTATCCTCACGGTGGAATACCCATTCCATTTTCCGGCTCAGTGACCTCAGCCAGCGTGGAAGGCATCTGGCAGGGTCTCAAGGTCTTCGCCAACGAAGGGATTGACTTCAGCTGCTTCACCAACCGCACGATGAAAAATCTTAAACGAACTGCAAGAGTTCATGGTCGTACCATTGGTCATCAGAAAGGATTGGGCTCCAAGCAACTCCTTGAATACATTGAGGCAAGAAAGCAAATCTATGTCCCATCCTATTACTGGATGCTTGAGCACAAATGCCAAAAGGAAATCCAATATTTCATCGACCTCCTCAAGGCAGGAAAAACCATCGTCTTCCTCGACTACGACACCAACGGCGATATAGAGGACTATACCAAGCCCCTTTCCCACGCTTCGTTAATTAAGCGGTATATTGAATCTCAGATTCAAAGTTGAAGGTGGTTATAGAAGTTAAGTACTTGAATGTTGAACTTGAATGATTAATGAAAATTTTGTGGCAATGATATGTTGAAAGAAAAAACACGAATTCCCATGAATCGCTCATGAATTTTATCATCTATTTTCACATAAAACCACAATTATGACGACAATTCTTTATTCATTTATTGCAATAACAATTGCAATTCTCCTTGGCATAATTCTGTTTGCTGACAAAATTGAAAAGTCTCATAAAGAAATGTGTGAACAATGGAGAAAAGAACAAATCGAGGCTGGTATGCCAGAAAAATTTGTGGATCTAGAATTATTGAGTAATCATTTTATTTTATGATTGGGTCAATCTTTTCTTTTGTAGCCAAAGCGCTAACTAAAATCGCCAAGGTGACACACCTGACATACAATGAGATAAACATCATCGTGTATTATCTCATTATTCCTATGTCATGGTGTGTCATGCTTGACATCATCATTCATATTCCTATCTTTACTTCTTTGTGGAGCATTCTGTGGATATACATATTTTGGACAAAACGGAAGTTCTTCAGCCAATGGTGTGATGTAGTATTTAGTTTGTCGCAAGAATTCCTTTTTTCTTTTAAGAAAATAGGATGGGATTATTTCAAAGCATCAGTTATTATTTGCGTATTGATTCCAATAATTTTCTATGCAATACTTATCATGATGCTGATATAAAAGAAAGAGAAAAGAAAAAGCAACAAGAAAGAAAAGAGAAAGATAATTTGTGTCATATTTAATTCAAAAATATCAATCTATTTACAACTAATATATGAAAAAATTGCTTAAATATTTAGGAATACTATTTCTTTTGATAATCACTATCTCTTTTCTCATTCCAAAAGGAGGACCTGACTGGTTTCACAATCGCTTGAAATATATATCCGATGAAAGTTATAATACTTATGAGATAGCAGTAGATTTTTCAAAACCATCATGTGTGGACAGACTTTATATTTATGAATTAAACTTAGAAGCAGAATTAATTTATTCAGGAGTTGTTCTTCATGGATGTGGTGGCAAAAGCACTCCCTCAAAACCAGAGTTCAGCAATGAGATAGGCAGCAATTGCTCCTCACTCGGTGAATACACCCTCGAAGGAATAGTCAAAATGAAGAACGGCATGGAAGCCATCAAACTCAAAGGATGGAGCGACACCAACTCCAATGCAGAGAAACGGGGTATATATATTCATCCAAGCATGATGGCCACTTTGCTGCCATTCAATCTGCCAGGCGTGAACTTCCCACTGACCAAAGCCAGTGAGGGTTGCTTTGCCGTAAGTTATCATACTTATGAAGCAATTAAATACTATATGAAAAAAGATCCTAACCATAAAACAAAATTAATCGCGTATTATGAAAAATAAATAGAAATAGTTAATACCAAAACATGGTGCAGGAGATATACTTAAAACTATTAGAGGAACAATTAATAAAAGTATTGGTATATTAGATATGCTTGCACCTAAATCGATTGGAGATCCGAGATCTCCAAATTAGAATCGTTATATAGAAAATAGAGGTAGCAATATTTATAAAATGCACAAAGTTGGTACTTTTTATAGTCCAGAATGTGCAGTTTATGTAAATAGATTATTAAGACATAATCCTGGAGGAAATGCGTGGTCCCATACATATACAAAACCTTATATAAATGGGTATGATGGAATAAAAGAACAACCTCGAACAGGTAGCAGATATCAAAACCATTTTTCTTATAATCTTGATGCAGCAGATAACTTAAAGAAAAAATTTAAGAAAGAAATGCTTGATCCAAATCAAGTATATGTAGTTAATATGTATTATAAAGGAAGTCCTTGGGATTATAAGTCAAGAAATGAAGGAAATTCCTATTCACAAGGAACACATACTGGAATACTTATAAATAAAGGAAGTAAATGGGTTGTTAAGCATAATTTTCATGGAGATGTTATGGAAGATCCACTTGAAGATTTAATAGGAACTTAGAATAATATTGGAATTACATCAATATCAATACCATAGAAAAGAAAAGGGGGATTAATAAAAAATAGAATAATATAAAATTATGTCACATTTAATTCAAAAACAACAACAAAATAAAAAAGGTTCAGGAGTAATAAGACGTCAATATATTAGTCCTGAACAAGCTGCTGAATTTGATAGATAGCGTTATTCATATACTAAAGCACCGTCTGATAATACTCGTGTCGTATCACCAAGAGTACAAGTTGCTCCAGCAAATACTCCAGAAAAAGTTAGTAAAAGATATACTGCGATTCAAACAAATAAAGCTTTTAAAACAGCAGCACAAATAGATAAAGAAAGAAAAACAGAACAACAATACGATTAGGCAGCACAACAAACTTCTAGGTCTAATCCAAAATCATGGGTGCGTGATTGGTCAAAAGTACCACTTGTAGGAATCCCGGCTACAATTGCAGAAGCACTTTACGCAGGAGGTAACTATCTAGCAGGAAATACAGGTGCAGCAAAATATTGGTGGCAACAAGCTAATCAAGATGCTACTGGACATACAATAGCACTTGGAGCAATTCCTGCACATACTAATCCTTATACAGCAGCATTATATGATGGGGTATTAGCTGGAGCTATAACAAAAGAATTAGATAATAAATATAATTTTGTATAGCATCCTTTTAATTTTATGAAAAATGTTCCAAATAATGAAAAAATATTATATGGAATGGCATTACTACCATCTATTATAAATAGTGATAAAGTTTTATTTAAAGGAAGACCAGGAAAGCCTATTTTAGAAAGAGATTTACCTGAATTAGAAGAAATGGTCCGAAATGGAGAATACATTGAAAGAATTAATCCTTACAATGGACAATCAGTTAAAATTTATAAACCAAGTGGAGGAAAATAGATAGTACGAGAAGATGAATTATTACCAATACTTGATAAATACACTATAAAAGAAAAATTAACTCCAGAACAAATGTTAGCTGCTGCATCTGCAGGAAAATATATTTCAAAAATACAAAAAGAATACGGTATAGATTTTACACCAGAGTGGTGGTTTTCTGATAGATTACATATTCCAAAAGGGTAGCCTGGAGCAGTTGAAGATATAGATGTTGAATTTTATAAAAGTCATATCCCAGAAATATATGCAATAACAAAAGATGTAATGAATAAAAAACAACTTTTCCAAAATGCAGATAAATCTTGGTCAGGTCTATTTGAAGATGGATTTAGACAAATAAGTACTCCTTAGGAATATATAGCTTCGCTTACAGATGCATTTAAAAATAGTGGGTACATATATGACGGACGTTCTTTTAATACTGGTAAATCTTTACAAGATTATAACTCATTTGTTCGTAATGCAGATGTAGGTTATGCAACATGGTTAACAACTAATATGCAACAAGGAAGTTTATTTGCTGCAGAAAGAGCGAAAAAACAAATGGAATCAGGAACTGGTAGGATTGCTACAAGTATAGTCGGGAAAGAACCGTTGTACAAACATCAAGTTGTTCCGCACAAATATGCACGGGAAGCACAAAATAGTGAAAACCCAGGAGTAACCACATTTGATGCACCAGTGGAATACAGTGTTGGAAGTCCTAACATTTTATACGGAGATTGGAAAATATTAGGTAAAGATATGCAACTTAAAGCACTTCGTGGAAATAATTTAAACTTTAGTCATCCAACAAATCCTTATAAAATGTTAACAATTCCACTTGTTTTAGGAGGAATTGCTTACGGAACTCAAGAATAATATATATTTGTAGATAATAATTAAACAACAAAGATATGATATTAGAAATTTGGAATAATAATGAGTTAATGATTACTTCTATTTGGAATAATTACAAAGAGAAGAAAATGGAAAAAATGCTACAGCGTAATATTGATGATCTACCTCAAAAAATTAAAGATTATAATATTGGTTTATATACACAATTAGAATTAGAAAATGCTTACCAAACAATTAATTGGGTAGAAGCTTATGAATATTTTCCTGATCCTGATACAAGAAATATGACAGAAAATGATGTAAAATCCTTTTTTCAAAGAATCGAAGAACCATACAATTATCATTGTTCATTTGTATTAAATCATCTTGACAATATTGTAATAGGTAGTCATACTTTTGAACTACTTCGTTTAATTTTCGATCATTTAGACACAGGATTAGGATATTGGAGTTGTGTTGTAGACAGAAGTCTTACTAAATTTTCTCCATATTCAGAAACAGCGAAAGAATTACTTAAAAAATTAGAAGATCTTCGTAGATCCAAATGATATCTTATCTTCAACGTTTTCTCAATGCCCAGGAATCTGGTGGTATCTACGACAATATGAGTATTTACCATACTGCTCTTCAAGAAATACGCGAAGGGCACAAACGCACACACTGGATGTGGTATGTCTTCCCTCAGATGAAGGGACTGGGACACTCTGAACTCTCTGAGTTCTATGGAATCAACGGACGTGAAGAAGCCTATGCCTATATTGAGCACCCCACACTCAGAGAGAGATTGGTCGAGGCTACTGAGGCGACAATGTACCATAACGTCTACAGCCTTTTCGGTTCAGACGTCATCAAGTTCCGTGCATGCATGTTTTTATTTGCATCAGTTTCAAATATTTCAATATTTAAAAAAGTTATACAAAAATATAGTTGGAAATAAAGTCCGAAAAAGGGTTTATAGTAGGATTGTGTTAGACTGAAACCCTGAACCTAAAAAAGAGCCATGGATTTTACTAAGAGGAAGCTCAAAGGTGACAGACCATGAGGTAATTCTCAAGGAGTGCTGTAGTCAATGCCAACGCATGACATGGCGCATGACATGGCCAAACTCTTTCAATTTCACAAAATAATTGTCAAATATTTGCTTAAGTGTCAAAAATCCGTTATATTTGTGGGCAATCTGAAATCAATTACCATTCAAATACCTATTTGCTATGAAAAGATGCCCCATATGTGCGGAGATGGTGGACGACCACCTAAGTGTATGCCCCTATTGCGGTGAGCCTATGCCTAGTGTAACGCCAAACGACACGCCGCAACCACAACCACAACCGAACCAGCCCGACACACCACAGCCAGAGCGACCTACTCCCAACACAGCAGGCACTGACATGGGAGCAATGCGCTTCTGCCCTGTCTGCGGCGAACAAATCGGTGCCCACTTAGCCATTTGCCCCATCTGTTTCGAACCTACCGGGTTTGATGCAAAGCCAAAAGAAACCTCTGCTGAAAAACCCGTCGTGGAGGAAAAGCCTGTCGTGCAAGAACCGGAACCAGAACTTGCTCCAGAACCTGAACCCATACAAAAACCAGAGAGGAAGCTGGTGTTTGGTCCTGAGGCAGAGACGAAACCGGAAACAAAACCACAACCTGAGCCGGAACCAACTCCAGAACCAGAACTTAAGCCGAAGTTGGAACCGGAACCTGTTGCCGAACACAAACCTGAACGGGAATATGAACCGGAAACAAGATTTGAACCGGAACCAGAGCCGGAGCCACAACCCCGGCCTGAACACAAACGCCAGTGGCCGCCCGAGGACACTTCTGTGGCTGCTACCCCCGCCAAGGGAGGCAATCCCCTGAAATGGCTGCTCATTGCACTTATCACCCTGCTTGCCATCGGACTTGGCCTGCTCGCCTATTTCCTGCTGAAGGGAGACAAGGAAGAAAACGAACCGCCTGTCGAGCCCCAAAAGGAGGTCGTGACACCTACCGAAACCAACCAACTGACAGGCAAAGCACTCTTCTATCATAGACTTGACAGTGTGGAGGCGAACATTCCCTCTGAGGCATACGCATTGAATGCCTACCCCGATGCAGAAAGTCCATGCCTCTATTATGTCCTTGACAACAAACTCATGCTCTACCATGCTGACACGGACAAGACAGAGAGCGTGAAAATTCCCGTCTTGTCGGGCGTCGGGAAAGTGCTTGACGCCAATATCGATGAGACAGACAGCGAATACCTCCTCATCGACATGGGTGACAAATATGGCGACTATGCCTTTACCTACAAGATGAACACCATCACCGAGAGCTTCGAGAGAATCGACAATGAAGAACCGGAAGAGCCTGTCCAAAAGCAAGAAGACAAAAACGTCAAAACCAATACCGTGAAAAAGACCAACACACAAAACCAACGGTATCAAGAAGAGGACGACTATGGCTACCCACCGCCACCACCAGCCCATATGGACAGGAATCAGAAAGACCGTCCGCGCAGGGTGTTCCGCAGCGAGGAACAACGTGAGCAAGACCGTGTCAGGCGTGAGGGCCGCCGCCCCGGCTACAACCCACCACCGTCATCATCAGGAAATGGCTTCCACCTTGAGCCTGCCAACCCCGGACAGAGCAATTCTGGCTCGGGTATCCGCCTGGAGAAGGTAGACCGCATCCCCAATCAGTAACCAATAATTATTACACGCTATGGACAACATGAAAAGATGCCCCAAATGTGGGCAAATGGTCAGGCAGGAAGCCCTGAAATGCCGCTACTGCGGATACTGGTTCAATGCGGCTGACGACACCACGCCACCGGACAACCGCGCTGAAGAGGAAGCTCGGCGCCCATCTTATCAGGGCGAGCGCCTCATCACCGTCATGGGAGTCATCAAGGAAGGCATCGGGATAGGACTGAAGAATTTCCTCTCCGTGTTCCTCGCCTGCATCCTCTATATCCTCACCATCTGGGTGCCCTATATCAATGTGGGAACAACCATCGGCCTCAACACCCTGCCACTGAAACTCAGCAAGGACACCAATGCCATCATCAGTCCCACGTTTATCTTCGACGGGCACTACCGCAAATACATGGGTGAG
This sequence comes from uncultured Prevotellaceae bacterium, assembly GCA_902767775.1. Lineage (GTDB taxonomy): Bacteria > Bacteroidota > Bacteroidia > Bacteroidales > Bacteroidaceae > Prevotella. The sequence continues at coordinate 226,456 of CACXIP010000005.1, forward strand.
TTCTTCAACCTGATTGGCCTGATGTCCATATCCGTCTTGCCCGCGCTGCTCTTTGTCTTCGTTCCTGCCATCATCATCTGTTACGGCTGGTCGCAGGCATTGTTCCTGCTGCTCGACAAGGAGCTGTCACCATCTGAGGCCATGATGCAAAGCACGAAGATTACCTATGGCTACAAGTCCACCTTGTTCTGGATTGACGTGGTGTACTCACTGGTCTTCTTCATCATAGCCGGCATCCTGATGTGGCTTATTGGACTCGTTATCGACAACATGATTGTCACCATGATTATCATGGCCATTTTGATTGCCGTTTTCATCGTCATCAAATTGGCATGCGGAGCTGTCATCTACCGTGAACTGAGCAAGAGAATTGGATGAAGACCAAGAAGGCGATAGTATTAGGTGCCTCGTCGGGCATCGGCATGGAGGTGAGCAAACTGCTGCTCAACGAAGGGTGGACGCTCGGCATCGCCTCCCGACGCACCGACCTGCTAATGGAACTCAAGGCAAAGACGCCCGACCGTGTTGAGGTGGAGACCATCGATGTGAACAGCGAGGGGGCTGAGGACCTCTTACTCAGCCTCATCGCCGTGGTTGGTGGCATGGACCTCTTCTTCTATGCCCCCGGCATCGGCAAGCAGAACATTACCCTTGATGCCGACATTGAGACCGCCACCGTGACAACCAATGCCCTGGGATTTACCCGAATGATTGGCGTGGCATATCGCTACATGGCCAAGCATGGAGGAGGCCATATCGTAGCCATCACCTCCATAGCAGGGACGATGGGACTTGGTCCCGCCCCCTCCTACTCCGCCACAAAAGCCTTTCAGAATACTTACTTGCAGGCATTGGAACAACAGGCCAACACACGCAAGTTGAAAATCCGTTTCACCGACATCCGACCAGGATTTGTCGATACCGCCTTGCTCAACGATGGGAAAAACTACCCCATGCTGCTCCATAAGGAGGATGTCGCGCATGAAATCATGGATGCCATCAACAAGAAGAGCCATGTGCGTGTCATCGACTGGCGGTGGCGCATCATCACCACCCTTTGGCGGTGCGTCCCCCGATGCATCTGGCGGCATCTCCCCCTTTCAGTCAAAGACAAGAAAAAAAAAGGATAATACCTTCCCCCCAACAACCAAACAACCAAACAACCAAACAACCAAACAACCAAACAACTAAACGACTAAACGACCAAACGACCAAACGACCAATATCGCCCTCCGTCACTTGCTCCATATTTCTGGAGCAATTGACGGATAAATTCTGCATTTGCCTCCACGCGCTCGCGGTTGCCGTCATAGCCATTGATGAGGACGAGCAGGTGAGTGGTAGCCAGGGTAATTTTCGTGCGCTCATGGTCGCTGGTGGGTGTTCCCACACCACCTTCCGCATCACGGTACACAGGCAGTCCCTCTATGTTGATTATCCCCCGTCCGATACCTTCGTAAGGTTCTCCTGCACGCCCTATACCTAACGTAAGGGTGTCGCCCACAAACTTGTCGGCATCAAACCCACCGATGCTGTATCCGTAGGCGATGCTCGCCAAGTTGATGAGGTCGACGAGTGTGTCAATCTGATACAACGATTTCCCTTGAAGCACCCGTCGGATGAGCGCCTCCGATGCAGGGCGGTAGCGAGAGGGGTCCTTGCCGCAAGCCCTGTATACGCGGCGCGTCGCCTCAATACTGGGCAATTGCTTCAACGACTCCGTGGTAAGCGTTGCTTTGAACCGCTCCGTCATGGCGTTGATTTCCTCCCACAACGCTTCGCAATACTCACTGTTGGCACAATGTGCCTCAACAGCTGCCCCCACGAATCCAGGGCACACCTGTTCTATCTCATTAGAAACTATAACCTGAATCATGGGGGCATCCTTTCGAGGTTGATTGGTTTTAGAAAGAAATCTTATAGCCCAAGGTCAGCATGAATACACTGTTCTTGGCTTTAACATGTTCCACAATCTTGGTCAGGCCAAGGTTGTAGCGGGCATCAAGGACGATATTCGAGAACTCATAAGACAGTCCGATGGGGATGGAGAGGTCGAGTTTCTTCATGCCATCTGTATCTGTATATTCATAATCTTCCCACGCACCTTCCACTTTTTCGGTGCCTTTTGTCTTTCTGCCCAACAGGAATCCAGGTTGAATACCTGCCTTGATGGCAAATCCAGGAGCCACATAATAATTGGCGAGGAGGGGAACATTCAAATAAGTCAAAGTGGTTTTCATGTCCTTCTCATATTCATTGTCCTTATAGTTGCTTCCTTGCAAGGACACCAAAAGACCTGCTGTCAAGGCAAATGGCTCAGACACATAATAGCCGACCTCCATTCCGCCGACAGCACCGACCTTGAACTTAGTGTCATCAATACCAGATATTTTAGAAAATGTTGCGCCAACCATCGGTTTGACGAACGTATTCTGGGCATTCACACTCATTGTTGTCATCATGGCGACAACAGCCAACAAAATCAACTTTTTCATGATTTCCAATCAAGCACCACTTTGTTCAACAAAATATATAAAAACCTATGCAACAGTATGTTGCATCAGTCATCATGTCATGTTATGGATTTCACCTGCCTCGGTGGTGCAAAAACAAAGCTGCGAAACCACACTACGACAGGACAAAAATAGCAACAATTTTTGAAATCACCAAAAAAGAGAATTATTTTGTCATTCTGTCTCATCCGGCCAAGGGCACGGCATGCCAGAATCTTTCAGCAAAGGACGTTGCGCATGCATCTTGCGCAAACTACGTCCCAATTCGCGTGACAGTTTTCTAACCACTTTTGGATAATGTGATGCCACGTTGTTGGCCTCGCTGATATCAATAGAGATATTGTAAAGTTCTTTTGTACGCGTCTTATAATTATATATCAGTTTCCATACGCCTTTACGTATCGCACAGTTTAGGCTGATGCCGGGTCCCTCATTGTCCCAGACATTGGGGAAGTTCCAAATAAGAGAGCGGCCTCTCGAGGGGTCACCTTTCTGTGTCAGCAGGGGCATGAAACTCTTTCCGTCCACAGTCTGAGGTGCCTGATACCGTTTCACGCCACCCATTTCCAAAAGAGTAGGATAAAAGTCCTCTATCATGACATAACTGTCGCAACGGGTCTGTGGCCTGACGTGCCCCGGCCACCTGACAATCATTGGCTCGCGGATGCCGCCCTCGTATAGAGAGCCCTTTCCGCACTGTAAGGGAGCATTCTGTGTGTAGAGCGGTTCATCACGCCAATAGCTGCTGGTGGCATATCCTCCATTGTCGCTCATGAAGATGACGATGGTATTGTCTGTTTCCCCATGACTGTCGAGCCAGTCGAGAATATCACCGAGGCTGGAATCCATCCCCTCAATCAGCGAGGCGTATGCGGCCTCTTTGGGCGAGAGTCCTTTGTCAACATATTTCTGGAAAAATCGCGGGTCTTTGTCTATAGGCACATGCACGGCATAATGAGACATATACAGATAAAAGGGTTGTCCAAGCCGTTTCGCCTCATCAAGTGCCGACAGCGCCTCCTGCGTAAGTGCTTCTGTGAGAAAAGTCCCTGTGCCCCAATATTTCTGCAAGCCCGGGGTGTGCATGGGCGTTGTTGGGATGCCGTCCTTGTCATACCCATAATTCTGTTCGCTGAGATACGTGGCAGGACCTCCAGCCGCATGACCGGCTATGTTGACATCAAAACCGAAATGCTCCGGCCGTTCACCCGGAGTGCCGATAGCACCCCAATGTGCCTTGCCACAGTGTATGGTGCGATATCCGTTGGCATGTAGGATGTCCACAAAAGAACGGCCCACAAAAGTATTGTTCGTCCCTTCTGTCTGGCAGATGCCGTTCACATTCCATTCCGGCGGTGTGGCAACAGCATCTTCTGCATCAGTACGCTTGTCTTGGTGCAATGTCCAGTTGGTGACACGATGACGGGCGGCATTCGTGCCGGTCATCAGGGAGCAGCGACTGGGCGAACTTATTGGCGCCGCGTAAGCCTGGGTGAACATCATTCCCTGTCTGGCAAGCCGTTCCATATTTGGTGTCTCGTAAATGTCATTCAGCCGTGTTCGTACAGTTCCGAATGGCACAGAGGTGTCTTGCCATCCCAAGTCATCTGCCATAAAAAGAATGATATTGGGATGTGCTGACCTGTGGTTTTCACTGCTCTTGGTCTGCGGATAGGCAGGACCTACAGCTACTGTCGCCACCAGACAAGGCAATAATGCTTTTTCTTTTCTCATTTTCCTACTATGGGGAATCGTTCTACCGCCTTGATGTGATATGATAGCAAGGCTCAAGCCTCTCATACCTCACATAGCAGCGGCCTTCTTTTCGAAGTTCTGCCAACACTTCTCCAAGGATGTTTGCCATTTGTTGGCTACTGGCTGTCTGACCTTTAAGAGACATCCTGTTAAACCTAACATAGGTAATGTCGAATGTGGTGGCATATCGGTGAGCCGAATTCTTCGTGGCATTCCCATTTGTTTTCCTCAGTCTGTTGACGTCATCATCCGTACGCAGGACAGACGTGACGACAATCCTATGTTTTCTCAAACCTTGCTCACTCATAGCCGTCTGAAAGCGAGAGCCTATCTCATCCAAAAGAGCCTTGGCAGCAGGGGTGAGATAAGGAATAGAGTATTCCAGCGGGTCAACCTTGTACAAATCACAGGTTTTTATCTTGACCTATCTGCTCACATCCAATTCATCACGATTGGTTGGTGGTTTGATTCCTTTCTCGCGTGCAGCCTTCAAGTGGGTATTGTTGTCATCACCAAACAGATATCGATGATTGACATAAACATTTTTCCCCCTATTGACGTAATGGTCATATGCATACCATGCTACCCCAAAGAATATGGCGGTCAGTATGAGAACTATGAAAGTGGTGATCCATGTCTCTTGTTTCTTTTCCATACTATCTATATGAATATTTGATGACAACTTGTCTTATTATCTATATCCAAATCTACGATTGGTAAACAGATATCATGGACATAATGTAAATATTTAAGACGTGATGCAAAATGAAACGCCACACAAATCATATGTCTAAACTCCCACGCCCAGACGCCTAAACGCCCACCCCCCCAAACGACTAAACGACCAAACAACCAAACGCCCAAACGCCCAAACAACCAAACGACTAAACGACCAAACAACCAAACGACCAAACAACCAAACACCTACTCATCAATCATCCTGAGGAATTCCTCCTCATTGACGATGGGGATACCGAGTTTCTCTGCCTTTTGGAGTTTGGAGGGACCCATGTTGTCGCCTGCAAGGATAAAGGAGGTCTTGCCGCTGATGGAACCCACGTTCTTACCACCATGCTGTTCAATGAGCGCTTTGTACTCATCGCGGCTGTGATGCACAAACACCCCGCTGATGACGATGCTCTTGCCCGCCAACGCATCGCTGGCGGTCTGCATCTGTTCCTCGGAGAGACTCATCTGCACGCCATATTCCCTCAGGCGTGCAATAATCTCCTGGTTGACTGGATTGCGGAAATACCCCACCACACTGGCAGCGATGACTTCCCCTACCCCTTCCACCTGCATCAGGTCATCAGCAGTGGCAGACGACAGCGCGTCGATATTCTTGAAATGCCGTGCCAGCAGTTTGGCCGAGGTCTCGCCTACGAAGCGGATGCCAAGGGCGAAGACCACACGCTCGAACGGCACCTGGCAGGAGGCGGCTATACCGCTGACGATTTTCTCCGCCGAGCGTTGGCGTGACCCATCGGCATTGATGTCCTCCACACGAATGCAATAGAGGTCGGCGATGTTGTGAATCAGACCGCGCTGATAATAGTCATCCACCGTCTCCGGTCCCAGCGAGTCGATATTCATCGCCTTGCGGGCGATGAAATGTTCGATGCGCCCCTTGATTTGTGGCGGACATCCCGCGTCGTTGGGACAGTAATGGGCAGCCTCTCCCTCATATCTCACGAGTGGTGTGCCGCATTCCGGACACACGGTGGCAAACCTCACGGGCAAGGCATTCTCCTCACGGCGAGAGGTATCCACCCCCACGATTTTCGGAATGATCTCACCGCCCTTCTCCACATACACATAGTCGCCCAGATGAAGGTCGAACGAGCGGATGAAGTCCTCGTTGTTGAGCGTGGCGCGCTTCACCGTCGTTCCAGCCAGGCGCACCGGTTCCATATTGGCGACGGGTGTCACCGCTCCGGTGCGCCCCACTTGGTAGGTCACCTCAAGGAGACGTGTCACCACCCGCTCAGCCTTGTATTTGTAGGCAATGGCCCAGCGTGGGCTCTTGGCGGTGAAGCCCAATGCCCGCTGTTGCCGGAGTGAGTTGACCTTAAGGACTATGCCGTCGGTAGCCACAGGCAGGTTGCGCCGCTCTGTGTCCCAATAGTTGATGAAGGCAAGCACCTCGTCGATGGTCTTCACCTTGCGCATGCCCTCACTCACCTTGAAGCCCCATCGGCGGGCGGCGTCCATATTCTCAAAATGCCCTTCGGCTGGCAGAGTCTCACCCAACAGGTAATAGAGATAGGCATCGAGTTGGCGGCTCGCCACGAGGTCAGACTTCTGGCTCTTCAGCGTACCGCTTGCCGCATTACGTGGATTGGCGAAGAGCGGTTCGCCCGCCTCCTCACGCTCATTGTTGAGCCGCTCAAACACCTTCCATGGCATCAGCACCTCACCCCGTATTTCAAATGTCCGCGGCATGGTCGGTGTCTCGGCGAAGAGGTCGAGTCCTGCCCGCTGCTGTTCCTCCCACGCCGGCAGCACCAACGGGATGGAGCGGATGGTCTTCACGTTGGCTGTGACATCATCACCACGCACCCCATCGCCACGGGTGACGGCACGCACGAGCCTCCCCTCCTCGTAGGTCAGCGAGATTGACAGTCCGTCGTATTTCAGTTCGCAGCACACCTCAAAAGGTTCGCCACCCAGTCCGCGGCTGACGCTGGCAAACCATTCCGCCACATCGCTCTCGCTGTAGGTGTTTGCCAATGAGAGCATAGGATAACGGTGCTCCACCTGCCTGAACTCCTGGTTGAGGTCACTGCCCACCCGCTGTGTGGGCGAGTTAGGGTCATCCATCTCGGGATGGCGTGCCTCAAGGTCCTGCAATTCATGCATCAGGAAGTCGAAGTCCTGGTCGCTGATGGTGGGTTGGTTGAGCACATAATAGCGGTGGTTGTGCTCGTGAAGTTCACGTCGGAGTTGTATGATGCGTTCTTGCTCGGTCATTTTTTTGTTTTTTTTAGGTCAGACAAGTCGGACAAGTCGGACAGGTCGGACATATCATTCTTAGATGTCGTTTCCGGTATAGAGTTGGTAGTATTTGCCTTGAAGGGCTATCAGTTCATCATGCGTGCCTTTCTCGATGATACGCCCACGCTCCAGCACGATGATGCAGTCGGAGTTGCGCACGGTAGACAATCGGTGGGCGATGACGAAGGTGGTGCGCCCCCGCATGAGCGAGTCCATGCCGCGTTGCACCATTCTCTCGGTGCGGGTATCTATCGAGGATGTTGCCTCGTCGAGGATGAGCACTGGTGGGTCGGCGATGGCGGTACGGGCGATGGAGAGCAACTGCCGCTCACCCTGACTGAGGTTGGAAGCCTGTCCGTTGATGACGGTGAGGTAACCGTTGCTCAGGCGGCGGATAAAGTCATCAGCCCCCACCAGTTTGGCAGCCTCGATGCACTCCTGGTCGGTGGCGTCAAGACGGCCATAGCGGATGTTGTCCATCACCGTACCGGTGAACAGTTGGATGTCCTGCAGCACCATACCCAGACTGCGTCGCAGGTGTGGTTTTGAGATATCATTGATATTGATGCCATCATACTGTATCTTACCGTCCTGGATGTCGTAGAAACGGTTGATGAGGTTGGTGATGGTGGTTTTGCCCGCACCCGTACCGCCGACGAAGGCGATTTTCTGGTCGGGCATGGCATGGAGCACGATGTCGAAGAGCACCTGTTTGTCGGGCACATAACTGAAGTCGACCATATCGAAACTGACACCGCCTTCCACCTTGGTCAGGTGGCCGTCGGGGGATACCCATGCCCATGTGCCTGTTCGCTGGTCTGCTTTGGCCAGCTGACCGTCAGCACCCTCCACCGCATCTGTCAGCGTCACCTTTCCTTCGTCTTTCTCCATCTGCTCATCCATGAGGGCAAAGACACGTTCGGCACCTGCCGACGCATTGAGCACGCTGTTGATTTGCTGACTGATTTGGGCGATGGGCTGGGTGAAGTTCTTGTTGAGGGTGAGGAATGCCACCAACGTACCGATGGTGAGCGCCGACTGCGAGTGCAGGGCGATGGTGGCGCCCACGACAGCGATGAGCACATAACCCAGATTGCCGAGGTTGCCGTTGACTGGCATGACGATGTTGGCTATCTTGTTGGCATTGTAGGCACTGGAGCGCAGGTCTTCGTTGATTTTGGAAAACCTGCTGATGGCCTCATCCTCATAGCAGAACACCTTGACCACCTTCTGTCCTGTCATCATCTCCTCGATGAAGCCATTGACAGCCGCCAGGTTCTGCTGCTGCCCCACGAAATGCTTTCTCGACATCTTCCCCAAGCGTGTGGTGGCGAATGCCATGACCACCGCCATGAGGATGGACACCCCTGTGAGCGGCAGACTGAGCACCACCATGCTGACGAAAGTGATGGCGAGGGTGATGAGCGAACTGAAGGCTGAGGGGAGACTGGAACTGATGACCTGACGCAAGCTGTCGATGTCGTTGGTATAGGTCGACATGATGTCGCCATGCGAGTGGGTGTCGAAATAACTCACCGGCAATTTCTGCATATGTCCGAACATGCTCTTGCGCAACCGCAGCATGGTGCCCTGACTGACGTTGATCATGATGCGGTTGTAGGCATAGGAACAAGCCACTCCCACCACCAGCACAGCACCCAGTTTGAGCAATGCCACTGCAAGGGGTGAGAAATTGGGGTTGTCCACCCCTTTCAGCGGCTGAATGTAGTCGTCGATGAGCGTGCGGGTGAAGAGGGTGGACATCAGGGTAGCCACCGACGAAACGATGATGCAGGCAAACACCAAGAGGAAGGAGAATCTATAGTACTGCATGACGAAGCGGAACAGGCGCAGGAGCGTGCCCTTCCTGTCCTTGGCTTTTTCATTGTTGGCGAACACCTCGCCCGGCCTTGTGCGCATTCCCATTCTCATGACTTCTTGTTTTTAAGATGAGAGTTCTTGAAGCGACTGCGGCTCTTCTTCGGTTCATCGAAGTCACCGACGTCTTCATTCTGCAACGTATTGATTTCGCGATAGATGGCATTCTGGCGCAATAGGTTTTCATGAGTGTCGAAACCGCTCACACGTCCCTTGTCGAGCACGAGGATACGGTCGCACTCACGCACACTGGAGATGCGCTGTGCAATGATGATTTTGGTGATTTCCGGCAACTCCTCCCTGAAGGCGCGCTGGATGGCGGCATCGGTGGCGGTGTCGCAGGCAGAGGTGCTGTCGTCGAGCACCAGCACCTTCGGGTGCTTGAGCAATGCCCGGGCGATGCACAGGCGCTGTCGCTGTCCGCCCGACACGTTGGTGCCGCCTTGCTCGATGCGGGTGTTATAACCCTCGGGCATCTGTTCGATAAACTCATCGGCGCATGCCATGCGGCACGCTTCCTTGCATTCCTCCAACGTGGCGTCGCTGTTGCCCCACCTGAGGTTGTCGAGAATGGTTCCCGAGAAGAGCACATTCTTCTGCAGCACCACTGACACGGCATTGCGCAGCACCTCGAGGTCGTAGTGCCGCACGTCATGTCCGCCCACCGAGACAGTGCCTTTCGACACGTCGTAGAGGCGGCTGACGAGGTTGACGAGTGACGACTTGCCACTACCCGTTCCGCCAATGACACCGATGGTCTCGCCACTGTGCACCTGGAAGGAAATATTCTGTATGGCATACTCCCCGCTGCCTGCCTTGTAGGCGAAATAGACATGGCGGAAGTCGACATCGCCGTTGGGCACTTCTGTGAGCGCCTTCACTGGATTGTGGATGTCAGCCTCCTCATTGATGACCTCTGCCACACGCTGACCGCTGGCGGCACTCTGCGTGAGCATGACGAAAATCATGCTGAGCATCATGAGCGACATGAGGATGCTCATCACATAGGTGAAGAGCGAGGTAATCTCACCCGTGGTGAGCGTGTCGCTGACCACAAACTGCGCACCAAACCATGAGATGGCGATGATACAGCCATAGACCACGAGGTTCATCACCGGGTGGTTGAGTGCCATGAGTCCCTCAGTGCGCACATAGAGTTTGTAGAGCGCCTCGGCAGCCCATCCAAACTTGGTGTTCTCATAATCCTCGCGCACGAATGACTTCACCACACGGATGCCGGCAATGTTCTCCTGCACGCTGCCATTGAGTTGGTCGTAGCGCTCAAACACCTGCTTGAAGAGTCCCGCCACCCTGCTGATGAGGAAATAGAGGAACACCGAGAGCACCACCATGGCAACGACGAAGATGACGCTCATCCTCACATCGATGACAAAGCACATGAAGATGCTGAAGAGCATGCGGAACGGTGCCCTCACCGACACGCGCAGCAGCTGCTGGAAGGCATTCTGCAGGTTGGACACATCGGTCGTCATGCGGGTAACGAGACCCGAAGTGCTATACTTGTCGATGTCGGAGAACGAGAAGGTCTGGATGTTGCGGTACATCGCCTCACGGAGGTTACAGGCGAATCCCGACGAGGCATAAGCAGAATACTGTCCTGCCTTGATGCCGAACAACAGGCTGAGAAATGCCATGACGAGCATGACACCACCGTAAAGATAGACATTGCTCAGGTCGCCGGCATTGATGCCCAAGTCGATGAGTTTGGCAGTGACGTAAGGAATCAGCACATCCATCACCACCTCAAGTGAGGTGAAGACAGGTGTGAGCACTGCCGCCCGCCGATATTGCTTGATTTGTGAATAGAGGGTTTTGAGCATTAAGAATGAAGAGTAAAGAATGAAGAGTGAAATGAAAAATGACGACCACCTTTGCTTCTATCGGGTTTTGGCGTCAGGACAATCCATCAACTATGCACTATGAACTATGAACTATGAACTATGAACTACCTAAAACGACCACTTGGCAGCGATGGTGGGAATAGCATAGAAGCGATTGTTGCGCCCCAGGTCATCGAAGACAAAATTATTGCTGATTTCCACCTCTGTACCTAAACTGAGATTGAATCCCTCGCGGCCAAGCAGAGCCCAGAGGTTGAACCAAAACTGCGGTTCGGCAATGGTAATCCAGTTGCCGCTCACACTATTGTCATACCAGCAGTCGATAAAGCCAGAGAATGAGAACCGCCTGTCTGCAAAGTGGATGCCCCACACCGCCGTTGCCTGAAAACTGTTGAACGGGCGATTCCATGGGTTCTGCCCCTTGAAGTAATATTTATACAATGCCTGCAGCGAGAAGGTTTTATTGAAGTCACTGCTTGCCCAGTTCCATGCTGGCCCAGCAAGGAAGGCATGCTGGAAACGGGTGGAGTACTGCGTCTCCTTGCTCGATGTCAGACCACCGTCATACTCCACATGTGCCGCCCAACGCTTGTTGGATGACACATTGAACTCCCTTGCGAATTCCCAATAAGCACCCGCCACACCATCATGGTAATAATCGAGGTCGGTAAAGAGAAAGGTGCTGCCCCACTGGTCGGGCTTGAACAATTCCACCGTGGTTGTGACACTTGGTCGTCCGGAGAGGTTGTCGGAGAGGTTATGACCTAAGTCATAATGCAACTGCACGTTTACGTTCTGTGCCAAGCTCGTCATGGTTGCCAAGAATAAGGCACATATCATTAAAATCTTTTTCATCACATTAGTATTTTCATGCAAAAATAAGAAAAAAAACAGAGAAGGAAACGTTATTGGGCTTTTTTTCCGATATTTGCAAAAACTATAGGATGATTGTCCAACTATCCCTACAATGAAAACAGCCATCATCGGCGGCGGAGCCGCCGGATTTTTCCTCGCCATCAACCTGAAGGAGATGCTGCCTGCGATGCAGGTGGACATCTTCGAGCGCAGCCAAAAAGTGCTGGCGAAGGTTGAAGTGTCGGGCGGCGGACGCTGCAACTGCACCAACACGTTTGAGGGCGTTCGCAACCTCTCCGCCGTCTACCCCCGCGGGCACCGACTGATGAAGCGACTCTTCAACATCTTCAACCATCAAGATGCCTACCGATGGTTTGAAAGCCATGGTGTGCCACTCACCGTTCAACCCGACCACTGCGTGTTTCCCGCTGCCCAGGACTCACATGCCATCATCAACTGCTTCCTCAACGGGGCTCGCCGACATGGCATCACCGTCCATACACGGCATCCCATCTGCAAGATGGAGGAACTCGGAGACTATGACTTCGTGGCGGTCACCACGGGTGGTTCACCAAGGTCACAGGGCTTCGACTGGTTGCGCAACATCGGCCACGACATCATCTCCCCCGTGCCTTCTCTCTTCTCGATGGGCATCGATGACACACGGCTCAAGGCACTGATGGGAACGGTGGCAGAACATGCCTCAACAACACTTGCCGGCACCAAGTTCAGAACAGACGGGCCTCTGCTCATCACCCATTGGGGACTGAGCGGTCCAGCCATCCTCCGGCTGTCGAGCCATGCCGCGAGAGTCCTGCATGAGCGCAACTACCAAGCTCATGTCTGTATCAACTGGACAGGGACGGGCGAGGCAGAGATACGCGAACTGCTGACAGAGATGGCCATCACCCACCCCAGACAACAGGTCGCTACTCACGCCATATCAGGACTGACACAGCGCCTGTGGAACTATATCGTGGAAAAGGGTATCGGCGACAAAAGCAATGCCCGATGGTCGGACCTGGGCAAAAAAGATATCAACAGGCTGACCAACAGCCTCACGGCCGATGATGTCACCATCACCGGCCGTGCGCCATTTCGAGATGAGTTTGTCACCTGCGGTGGGGTGGCACTGTCGGGCATCAACCCCACCACTATGGAGAGCCGCCACCGCAAAGGTCTGTTTTTCGCCGGCGAGGTGCTCGACATCGACGGTGTGACCGGCGGCTTCAACTTCCAAGCAGCATGGACAACATCCTATGTTGCTGCCCAAGCGATTGCTACTGCTTCAGCACACCCAGTTCACGACCAATCTTAATGAAGGCGGCTATGCAGCGGTCGAGCTGGTCGCGGTTGTGCCCGGCGGAAATCTGCACGCGGATGCGCGCCTGCCCTTTAGGCACTACAGGATAGTAGAATCCCGTCACATAGATACCCTCCTCCAACATACGGTTGGCATAAACCTGTGAGAGTTTGGCATCATAAAGCATGACGGCGCAGATGGCACTCTGTGTGGGTTTGATGTCGAATCCGGCATCCATCATCCTGGTGCGGAAATACTCCACATTCTCCACGAGGCGGTCGTGAATTTCATTGCTCTCCCTGAGCATGGCGAATACCTCCAGACTGGCACCGATAATGCAGGGTGCGAGAGAATTGGAGAAGAGATAGGGACGGCTCCTCTGCCTGAGCATGTCGATGATTTCCTTACGACCTGTGGTGAAACCGCCCAAGGCACCGCCAAACGACTTGCCCAACGTACCGGTGTAGATATCTACCCTGCCGTAAGTGCCATAGAGTTCGCTCACACCGTGTCCGGTGGCTCCCACCACACCAGCGGAGTGCGACTCATCCACCATCACCAGCGCGTCGTATTTCTCTGCGAGGTCGCAGATGCGGTCCATCGGTGCCACATTGCCGTCCATGGAGAAGACGCCGTCGGTGACGATGATGCGGAACCGCTGTGCCTGTGCCTCTTTGAGACACCGCTCCAGGTCGTCCATGTCGGCGTTGGCATAGCGGTAGCGCTTCGCCTTGCAAAGACGCACGCCATCGATGATGGAGGCATGGTTGAGCGCATCAGAAATGATGGCATCCTCCTCGGTGAACAAGGGTTCGAACACACCCCCGTTGGCATCAAAACAAGCCGCATAGAGAATGGTGTCCTCTGTCTTGAAATAGTCGGAGATGGCTGCCTCCAACTGTTTGTGGATATCCTGTGTGCCGCAGATGAAGCGCACCGACGACATACCGAAGCCGCGCTGCTCCATCATCCGCCTGGCTCCCTCTATAAGCCTCGGATGGTCGGAGAGACCGAGATAGTTGTTGGCGCAGAAGTTGAGCACTTCCTTTCCCTTCACACTGATGGCAGCCCGCTGCGGACTCTCGATGATACGCTCTTCCTTGTAAAGACCTGCCTCACGGATTTCTGTGAGTTGCTGACTGAGATGTTGCTTGATTTTTGTGTACATGATTATAATAGGTTTGAGGTTTGAGATTTGAGATTTAAGCTTCGCTTGATTGTCGGCTAACTGAACACAAAGTAAACAATTATTTTTCATACATCCGACAGTTTTGGGAAGAAAAAAAGAGAAAACAAGAAAATTATTCATTTTTTATCCAAAACATGATGGTGATTTGAGAAATATTTGCTTATTTTGCCAACGCAAAAGCAACAAAAAAAGACTTACTCTATGAAGAACATATTGATTATCGGTTCGTCAGGCCAGATTGGTTCGGAACTCACCATGGCGCTGCGCCAGCGCTATGGCAACAGTCATGTGGTGGCAGGATATATCAAGGGAGCAGAGCCCAAGGGCGAACTGCGCGAGTCAGGGCCGATGGCTTTGGCCGACGTGACCGATGGCGAAATGCTTTCCGAGGTAGTGAGGAAATACGACATCGACACCATCTACAACCTTGCCGCCTTGCTGTCTGTTGTTGCCGAGTCGAAGCCACGTCTGGCATGGGCGATAGGCATCGACGGACTGTGGAACGTCCTTGAGGTGGCGCGTGAGCACCGCTGCTCCGTATTCACCCCCAGCAGCATCGGTTCGTTTGGACTGAGCACGCCACATGTCCGCACACCGCAGGACACCATCCAGCGCCCCCGCACCATCTATGGCGTGTCGAAAGTGACCACCGAACTCCTAAGCGACTATTTCTTCCACAAATACGGGGTGGACACCCGTTCGGTGCGATTCCCCGGCATCATCTCCTACATGACCCCTCCAGGTGGCGGCACCACCGACTATGCCGTCGACATCTTCTACGCTGCCGTGCGTGGCGAGCGTTTTGTCTGTCCCATCCGCAAGGGAACACTGATGGACATGATGTATATGCCTGATGCGCTAAAGGCTGCCATCACGCTGATGGAGGCCAATCCCGACCGCCTCATCCACCACAATGGTTTCAACGTGGCTGCTATGAGTTTTGCACCTGAAACCATCTATGCGGAAATCCTCAAGCACAAACCCGACTTCAAGATGGTGTACGACGTAGACCCGCTCAAGCAGAGTATCGCCGAGAGTTGGCCCGACAAGATGGACGACACCTGCGCACGCCGCGAATGGGGCTGGGCACCACTCTACGACATCCGCTCGATGACCTCCGATATGCTGGACAAACTCAGTAAGAGATTGAGAATTGAGGTTTGAGATTTGAGATTTGATTCTTACTGTCTGACCTGTCCGACCTGTCTGACCTGTCCGACCTGTCCGACTAAAGCGTAAACATCCTCACTACTTTTCCCTCATAGGTATTGACCTCTACACGGAGCACATCGCCCTTGCCAAAAGGAGCAAGGGGCGTGCTGGTGTAGATGCGGCTGGAATAGTATTCCGGCATGCCGTTCTGATTGTGCATGAGACGCAGATGGTGCACCTTAGTGCCATCATCAGTGGTGATGACGGTGTCGCGCACCATGCCCAAGGTCTGGTAGGCGTCCTTGGCGTCACCCTTTCCTATCTTGACATACAGTCCTAAGTTGAGGTACTTGCCATTGGGCGAAAGCCAGGCACTCTCGAGTGTCAGGGGGTCGGTGCGCACCTCTGTCCCCTCCTTAGGCACTTTTGTATGGAGCACAAGCACCTGCATGGCGGAGAAGCCCTTTACCTCAAGTTTTTTTCCTGGTTCACGGCTGTAATAAAGCAAAGCCCTGTAGGTGGAGTCGGGTGTCGTGGTCCATGAGCAGTCCAGCGGTGGCTGCAGCACCAACGAGTCGCCTTCGTCGGTCCTCGCATTTGCTACCTTTTTTGACCCGACGGTGTGAACCTCAGCGAAGTCTGCCCTCAGATACGAATACTCGCCATTGCCCGACTCATAGTCCTCGGTGGTGCATGCTGTTGTCCACAGCATGAGCGCCACGGCGGCACAGACAGTCTGACAGAAATGCCTGCATGTTCTTCTTCTCATACGGCGAAATGGTTGCGTGCGGGATTGGCATACATCTTGAGCAGTTGCTCACGGAGGAAGTCGGTATCGGGATTCTCCATTTCAATCTTGGCCATCTGTCCCTCGATATATTTGAGGAAGAAAGCCTTGTCGGCATCGGTATACCCATCGGCATGGGCATTGCCGCCTTCGAGCAGGTCGAGCGCGACGAGATTGGAGGGATACAAGCGGTAGTTGCGGTGTATCTCCCTGTCGATATATGCTGCCACACAGTCGAAGAGTTCGGTTTTCGGCATGTCCGCCACAGACTCAAGGAATGGGTCGATGCATGGAGCGCAATGGTAATGGATACGCCCCTTGTAGCCCATGATGCCGGTGCGCATGCTGTTGACATCCTCACCGGGCGCCTTGCGGAAGTTTTCATTGTCGCGCCTCTGCTGCAGTTCCCTCGCCTTGAGGAAGTCGCATGGGTCAAACTCATACGAGATGCTCAGCGGGACGATATGCAGCTGCATGAGCCGTTGGACAGCACTTCCTTCCCCACCCATCGCCATCATCTTGAGGATGGCAGGCGTGGTGCGGTCGTCGGAATCCTTCGCCCTTCCCTCGCGCTGAGCTATCCACACATTCTCATTTTTCTCTGCCACAGCGAAATGCATATAGTCGGAGAGGCGCTTGCTGGCCATCAGCATCTGCCGAGGCGGCAGTCCGCGCTCCACGATAAACGACTTGTTGACCCTCACCAGGTCGCGCACCCAAGGCAGCGTGAGGAGGTTGTCGCCAATGGCTATCTCACAAGTCGTGGCGAAACCAGCATCGACGAGCAGTTTGTCGAGGAATGCAGAGTCGAGCACGATATCTCGGTGGTTGCTCACGAAGGTGTAGCGCTTGGATATGTCGATAGCATCCACATTCATATCGCACCCCTTGCTTACCTTGGCGAGCAGTTGCTCAAGAAAGGTGTAGCAGAATGTCTTCTGGAAGTCGAGACTGGTGGTGCACTGCCTCATCTTCATGCCGATGGCCTCCACCGGCACGTTGGGATAGAGGTATGCCAGCACGGCCTGGAATCCAGGGTCGGCAAGCAACCTGCCATAGGCGGCAGGCAGTTCCTCCGGCTCGAAGGGTCTGATGGTGTCGAATACCTCTGGAATCTTCATGTGCGAAAAGATTGTTTAAAACTGGTTCTCTACGATATCGGTGAGGACATCAGTGATATTGAGTCCGGCAGCCCTCACCTGCTGCGGAATGAAACTGGTAGGTGTCATGCCCGGTGTGGTGTTCACCTCGAGCATGTTGATTTTCAGTCCACCCTCACCATTGTCGGTCAGGATATAGTCGATGCGGATGATGCCGTTGCAGTGGAGGATGTCGTAGATGGCGCTGGTGAGTTCGGCAGCCCTTCTTGCCACATCCTCGGGAATGCGTGCCGGTGTGATTTCCTGCACCTGTCCGTTGTATTTGGCGTCATAGTCAAAGAACTCGTTAGCGGTCACCACCTCTGTAGCGGGGAAGACCACCGACTTATCCTTGGTCTTGTAGCAGCCCACGGTGATTTCGATACCGTCGAGGTATTGTTCCACCATCACCTCATCGCTCTCCATCATTGCCTTGCGCAATGCGGGTGCCAGTTGGTCGATGTTTTTCACCTTCGACACGCCGAAGCTGCTGCCGTCGTTGGCGGGTTTGACGAAGCACGGCATGCCCACGCGCGACATGATTTCCTCATCGCTGACGAGGTGCTCGCAGCCCCTGCGGATGAGCAGGCTCTCTGCCACGCTCACACCATAGGAGCGCAGGTATTGGTTGATGACGAACTTGTCGAATGTCATAGCCTCCACGAGCACACCGCTGGTGCTGTAGGGTATGTCGACGAGGTCGAAATAGCCTTGCAGTATTCCGTTCTCGCCCGGTGTGCCATGAATGGTGATATAGGCATAATCGAACAGTTTTATCTCCCCATTCTCTCTGAAGGAGAAGTCGTTGCGGTCGATGCGTGCCGTGGTGCCGTCGGGCAGGTTGACATGCCACTCCGTGCGTTTGATTTCAACTACATATACGTTGTATTTCTCTTTGTCAAAGAAGGAGTAGAGTCCCTGTGCCGAGCGCAGCGACACATCATGCTCCGATGAGTCGCCTCCGCAGACGATGGCGATAGTTCTCTTGGGATTGTTCATTGTGTTATTATTCTAAATCAATCAATTGTTTATATTCATTTCCTTTCATGTAGACATGCCACTTGTGGATGAGCGCGGCAAGGTCGTCGGGCAGCGGCGAGGTAAAGTCCATCTGCTCACCGGTCTTTGGGTGTACAAAGCCTAATGTCTGCGCATGGAGCGCCTGCCGTGGACAAACCTTGAAGCAGTTGTAGATGAATGCCTTGTAGGTGGAACTTCTTTCTCCTCGGAGTATCTCCGTTCCTCCATAGCGCTCATCGGCAAACAGCGGATGCCCGATATGCTTCATATGCGCCCTGATTTGGTGGGTACGCCCCGTCTCGAGCACACATTCCACGAGGGTGACATAACCCAACCGCTCCACCACGCGGTAATGGGTGACTGCCGGTTTGCCGATGCCAGAGTCGGGTGAGGTGACGGTCATGCGCAGCCTGTCCTTCGGGTCGCGCGTGATGTTCCCCTCTATGCGTCCCTCATCCTCGGTGAGGTTGCCCCAAACGATGGCGAGGTAACTGCGGTGGGTGGTCTTGTTGAAGAACTGCAGTCCGAGGTTGCTTTTCGCCTCCGGTGTCTTGGCGATGACAAGGAGTCCTGTGGTGTCCTTGTCGATGCGGTGGACGAGTCCCACCTCCGGGTCATTGGGGTCGTAGTCCTTGTTGTCTCTCAGATGCCATGCCACGGCATTGATGAGCGTTCCGCTGAAATTGCCGCATCCCGG
Organism: uncultured Prevotellaceae bacterium; assembly: GCA_902767775.1. GTDB lineage: Bacteria > Bacteroidota > Bacteroidia > Bacteroidales > Bacteroidaceae > Prevotella. The sequence continues at coordinate 245,600 of CACXIP010000005.1, forward strand.
GTGTACCACCATCCCTGCGGGCTTGTTGATGACCATCACCTCGTTGTCCTCATACACCACGTCGAGCGGTATGTCCTCGGGCTCGATGGTGGTGTCATACTGCGGACGGTCGAGCATGAGCGTCACCACATCGCCAGGCCTCACCTTGTAGTTGCTCTTCACAGGCCGGTCGTTGACATGCACGAACCCTGCGTCGGCTGCTTTCTGGATACGGTTGCGGCTCGAATGGGTGAGTTTCTCGCACATGTACTTGTCCACACGCACGGGCACCTGTCCCTTGTCCACCACGAAGCGGTGGTGCTCATACAACTGTGGTCCCTCGTCGTCGAGTTCCTCGGTGTCGATGATGATTTCTTCCATATTGGGAGATGGTTGCTTGCCGGTCTATTCGCCTACGGGTTTGGGAGCCTTAGGCACAGGAGGTGCGGAAGGTACAGATGGAGATGTCGTAGAGACAGTGGGGATATCGAGCGGTTTGGCAGATGCAGCCGACACACTTGAGGGTTCGCTGCTGGAGTTGCCGTTGTCGCTGACGGTCTCTGTCTGCCGCTTATAGTGAGGCCTTGTCTTGGGCTTCTCCTCCTCTTCCTCCTCTTCCTCACCGAAGTCATAGGTGCGGCTGTCGACGTATGACACCACCTGGTTCATGTCGCGTCGACCGTCGCCGACCTGCATCACCAGTTGGTCCTCTATCGACACGCGGTCGCCGGAGGCGAGTTGTCTGCCCTGACACTTGATGCCATATACCCACTCACGCTCTCCCGGGATATATTCCGGGTCGGCGAGCTGGAACCCCAAGGCAAGAAGTTTCGACTGCGCATCACGCATCGAGCAGTTGTCGATGACGTCGGGCAGGGGGCGTCTGGGCGTGTGAGGTGCGTTGATTTTCACATACACGATACGGCCAGGCTTGACGATTTCTCCCTCCAGCGGCGACTGCTCCAGGATGCAGTCGGGCGGCAGGGTCTTCACATAATCGGTGTCGCTTACCACGATGTTGAGGTGTACCTTGTCGAGCATGTCCTCAGCATCGTTGTAGCTTTTGTGGATAATGGTGGGCACTTCCACTGTCTGTCCGTGATGTGTATACAGGTCGAGTCCGTATTTGAGGCCCAGGCAGAGGAGCACCACGATGATACCCATCGCCAATAGGTTGAGCCAGATATATGGACTGAACAGTTTGCTGAAAAATCTTTTTGCAGTCATGTTGTTGTATGATGTGTGAAAGGCACAATGCCTCTTGAAAAGGCAAAGTTAATACAAATGGGGCGAACAGCAAAAAAAAACGCCCAAATTCCTCGTTTTTTTAATGAGATTTCAACTTCCGCAAGTTGAAGTTAAAGAAGTTAAGCTCAAAACACAAGCCTCAGGACTTCTTCCGTGAGGAATGGCTTGGCCCTGCGCATCGGACTGTCCTCTCCCAGCGGGAATTCCACCGACACTCTGGACGAGCCATACAGCTGCTCTTTCTCGTATTCGATGCTGCAGACAGGCACCGTGTTGTCTGCCATGGCGATGATGGCAGCAAAAGCCAGCAACAGAGTCAAAACAATGTGTCTCATATCACTTATGTTTGAAGGGGGATTCATTCTATCCGCAAAGATAACGAGAATCAATCAGTATGCAAAAATAAAGCACAAAAAAAACAGGAAAAAGCTTAGCCCTTCCTGCTCTTCTCTCTCTTAGGATCAGCGATTACTTGCCGTGATGCTCATCCGACACTGTCAACTTCTTGCGGCCTTTGGCACGACGTGAAGCCAGCACGCGGCGGCCATTCTTGGAGGCCATTCTCTCACGGAAACCGTGCTTGTTGACTCTCCTGCGGTTGTGGGGCTGGAATGTTCTTTTCATTTTCTTATTGCTCTTATCTTGTTGTTATTTCTTGTTGATTTCTACTTCGGGGTGCAAAAGTACTCATTTCTTTTGAATCCACCAAAAAAAAGCCAAAAATTCTTGTTTTCCACCTCAATTTGACATAATGATGGTGACAGCGGCCATGATATCAGACACATTGATGTTGCCATCGCCATTGATATCAGCAACGCAAGGCAACAGTTGGTCTGTCGTTCCGTTGACCACATGACTGACGATTTTCATTACATCGGAAACATTCACCTTTCCGTCCACATTCACATCACCCAACAAAGTCTTGTACGCTCCGTGATATCGCAGCACGAAATTGTCAGCAGCCACCCAATTGGCATCTGCCGACTCAAGATAGAGTCCGAAAGTATGCTCACCTGCCTCCAGTTGGCCCTCCACGCTGTAAATCTCCGGCATTCCGTCTTTGGTGTGGCACGCCACCTTTTGATTGTCCATCCGCAGCGTCACGCCACTCACAGACAACGAGGGCTGGTCCTGCCTCACTGCCTCGACGGCAGCCTGGAGGGAGTAATAGCCATTGGGCAGCATCACCGTCTGCGTAAGCGACCCGTCGGAGAGTGCCGCGCCACCCACCCATTGCTCCGCGAAAGGCGGGTTGAAGTGGTCGTAAGTCGTGTTCATCGTCGCCCAGCCGCCATTGAGCGTCCATCCGTCGCAGTTCCAATGGTCGAAAGTGGAGTTGGCGATGGGTATCCTCACCGGACTGCATGGTGCGGCATGGCTGAGGTACTCCTCCTCGGTGCCGCAGTAGATGAGTGAGATATTGTCGATGGCAATCCAGTTGGCGGTGGTGCCGACTGCCCTCAGGCCATATGTCAGCGTGCCGTCCGTAACCTCCACCTCAAGGGTATATCTCTCCGGCACCCCATCGCCAGTCGCCACAGGCACCTCACGGTCGGCTGCCCAGAATGTGACACCCGTGACATCCGCCGTCGGCGCCGACTGGTTGACAGCAATGACAGAAGCCCTGATGCGATATCTGCCGTTAGGCAGTTCGGTGATGGTCTGCGTCACCCCCAAATCCCCAAGAGTGGCGCCGTTGGCACTGCTTGTCCACTGCTCGATGAACGGGAAGTCTACACGTGCGCCATCGGCAGCATTATAGTAAGGAGCCGCTCCGGCATTATAGTTGACCACCATACCGTCGTTCTTCCAGTCACTCAGACTGCCTGTACACAGGTATGGCGCCATTGCCGTGGTGATGTTGTATCCGTCGGTGTCGCCGCTGACAACGGCATCTACCCTGTCGAGGTCTTTCTCAGTCAGGATAACCCATCTCTGCGAGGTGGCAGCCCGTGTGTTGCTGAAAGGTGTCGAACCAGTGATGGTGGCAGACTGCGCGCACAGTGCCTGTGGTGAAGGGGCAGCGTCTTTCCGCATGATGTGGTAGGCATCCAAAGTCACCTGCCCGTCGCCGTCACTGAGCACCACATCGACGAACGAGAGTTGCAGGCGCAGGTCTACCTCTGCCGAGGTGCCCGTCGTGGTACGGAATCCGTTGGCGGCATTTTCCGACGAATAATAAATATAGCGTCCTGTATTCTTGTTCTTGATTCTGTAGAGTTGTTTTGCTGGGTCGAAAGTGAACAGCCACTGTGCGCCATTGGCAGCATCCCTCGCCTCTGTGGCGGAGAGGTTCTTCATCTGGAGCGTCCCACCATTGTCAACAAGGAAGGCGGACCTAAGTCCGTAGTCCTCGTCTGAGTTGCGGATGTACATAACCTCGCCGTCATTGGTCTCCAACGTATAGGCGAGACCCTGCAACTGGTTGTTCAATGGATACAGTCCGTCCTCCACCACCGCCTGCATGAGCAGTGAGTTGGCATAATACTGTGCGTCGGAGTGGGCGTCCTCATGGGCACCGTTGATGGTATAAGAGAGACTCTGCACCGCATTGGTTGCCCACAGATGGGTACCGTCGCCGGTGAGTCGCACCCCTTCGCTGTTGTCCCAGAACTGGAGAAATCTTGTTGCACGCTTGCCCAACCAGATGCCCGTGTTGGAGGAAGCCCGTATATCACCATAATAGGTGCCGGTCGTACCCACACCAATACCATGCCCCGCCTCGTGAAGAATCGTACCTACCGACTGGTATGCCTCACTTTGGCTGACACTCATCCATCCGCCATAGGAGCATTCCGCCGTACCGCTGCCAGCCCCTGCCCCCTCCTTATAATGGGCGGAGAGGTGGAACCCGCTGATGCTGGTCAGGTTGTTCCAGTAATTCATGCCGTCGGCCACCGCCTGTCCTATCCTGACATTGACGTCATCGCTGCCCTCATTGCCATAGCTGTAGGTGATGCTGCCCTTAGGCAGGGTATACACCTTGATGACATCGCCATAACCGACACGATAGTCGGTGGTCACGGCATACGCGCGTATATAATAAAGGGTGGCGGGTTTGACATTATCGATGCAGTAGATGTCTCCGCCGTTGCTGACAAACCGTGTAGTACGCTCGTCGGCAACAGTCGGCGAGGCATTGGTGGCGCTGTAGCAGAAACCCTGTTCGAGGATGTCGGATGACGAGGTCACCGTCGACCGTCCGAAAATCATGGTTGCCCCTCGTGCATACCGGGTGTCGGTCACCACTCTTGGCACATTGCCTGCCGTCGTGGTCTTGGTGGCGAAAATGCTTCTCTCGGCAGTCCGCATGGCTGTCTTGAGTGCCGTGGCTGCTGTAGCGATGGCTGTTGCCGTCCCATTGGTGGTGAGTGCCGCAGCGCCTGAGATGGCGTTGTCCAACGTGTTTTTCACATCTGAGGCCATCTGCTGCCCACTGATTGACCTCGCCTGAGCCACCAAATCGGCGAGTCCTGTTCGCATGTATGACACATCACTGCTCACCAGTGTGAGTCTGAAATTATCGCATGCCATCCAGTTGGCAGTGGAATTCACACATCTGAATCCTATAGTCACATCACCCGTCAGCACGTCGAAGGTGAGGGAGTAGTCAGCGCCGTCGGTCACCGCTGTTTCCTGCCAGTCAGCAAAAATGCATGCCCCCGATGCAGCTGCGGTGCTGCCCTGCTTCATGTGCTGCGCTCCCACCGTGAGCCGGTAGCGCCCGTTGGGCAACGACGATAGGGTCTGCTGGATGTAAGTATCTGGCAGGTTGGACGTTTGGTCCACCCAACGCTCTGCGTAGGCATAATTGCTCTTCAATGCAAACTCAGCGTTGTTCTGCACCCACATCCCCATCTGCTGCCACCCCGAAAGGCTTCGGCCGTCGAAGTTGGGATTGACAATATACGACGTCATATCGGTCTGCGCAACGGCCATCGCCACACCCAAGGGAGAGACAGCCATCAGAAATAGGAAAAATAGTTTTTTCATGTTTCAAAAATACAAAATGTTATTCAAATTGAATTATTTTTTTAGAATTATTTTTTTAGAGTTAAAAATCTATTCGGGCAAGAAAGCAAAAAAAATGTTATTTGCTTTGCATTGTGCTCAGATTAAGTTACCTTTGCACCACAAATCACATTACAATAATATTTTATCAACAATGATCAAATCACAAGACATCAAGAAAGGCACTTGCATCCGCATGGACGGCAAGCTTTATTTCTGCATCGACTTCCTGCACGTCAAGCCCGGAAAAGGCAACACCATCATGCGCACCACACTGAAGGACGTGGTGAGCGGACGTGTGCTGGAGAAGCGCTTCAACATCGGTGAGGCACTCGAGGACGTGCGCGTGGAGCGCCGCCCCTACCAGTATCTGTATTTGGAGGGAGAGGACTATATCTTCATGAACCAGGAGACCTACGACCAGATTCCCATCGCCCGCGACCTCATCACCGGCGTGGACTTCATGAAGGAGAGCGACATCGTGGACGTCGTGAGCGACGCCGACACCAATACTATTCTTTACGCTGAAATGCCTGTGAAGACAGTGCTGCGTATCACCCACTCTGAGCCCGGCATCAAAGGCGACACCGCCACCAACGCCACTAAGCCCGCCACACTCGAGACTGGTGTTGAGGTGCGCGTGCCCCTCTTCGTCAACGAAGGCGACCTCATCCAGGTGGACACCCGCGACGGCAGCTACCTGCAGCGCATGAAAGAATAGCATTCAACACACATCACTGAAGCCACGCCTGCCATGACCTCACCTTAGGGGCAAGGCTGACGTGGCTTCTGCTTTTTCAATCCTTTGGCCACACTATGAAATACTCCGTCATCATTCCCGTATTCAACCGTCCCGATGAGGTGGACGAACTGCTCCAGAGCCTGACCACGCAGACACAGCGTGACTTCGAGGTCGTGGTGGTGGAGGACGGTTCCACCATCCCCTGCAAGAAGGTGTGCGACGGATATGCAGGGGCACTCAACATCAGATATTTCAGCAAGCCCAACTCCGGTCCCGGTCCGAGCCGCAACTTTGGTGCCGAACGGGCACAGGGCGAATACCTCATCATCCTCGACTCCGATGTGGTGCTGCCCGAGAATTACATGAAGGCGGTGAGCGAAGCGCTGGCAGAGACGGCTGCCGATGCCTTCGGAGGACCCGACAGCGCCCACGACTCCTTCACCGACGTGCAGAAGGCCATCAGCTACTCGATGACTTCCTTCTTCACCACAGGAGGCATCCGCGGCGGCAAGAAGAAACTCGACAAGTTCTATCCCCGCTCCTTCAACATGGGCATCCGCCGCGACGTTTATCTGAAGTTGGGCGGCTTCTCCAAGATGCGCTTCGGCGAGGACATCGACTTCTCCTACCGCATCGTGGAGGCAGGGCACAAGACATGCCTGTTCGACAAGGCGTGGGTGTGGCACAAGCGGCGCACCGATTTCCGCAAATTCTTCCGCCAGGTATACAACAGCGGCATCGCCCGCATCAATCTGGAGAAGCGGCATCCCGGCACCTTGAAACTGGTGCATCTGCTGCCCACGGTGTTCACCATTGGCGTCATCGCCCTCGTGCTTGTGTCGGCAGTGGGGCGCGCGATGATGCACTACGATGCTGCCAACTGGCGCTCCTGGTATTGGGTGTGTGCCATCCCCTGGCTGCCCATCCTGCTCTACAGCCTCATCATCCTCATCGACTCCACCATCAGAAACAAGAGCCTGAAGGTGGGGCTGCTCTCCGTGCCCGCCGCATTCGTGCAACTGATGGGCTACGGATTCGGCTTCATCGAGTCGTGGTGGAAACGGTGTGTGAGAAAACAAGATGAGTTCACCGCATTTGAAAAAAACTTTTATAATTAAGAATTTAGGATTATGGATTAAGAATTATGATTAGATTTGCGAATATCTATGCTTGAAAGGAAAGAAAACATCATTCAAAACAAAACGGAGGATTTTTCCGACAGAATGGTTCTTCTCTATCAATATCTGACGGAAAAGAAGAACGAGTATATCATATCCAAGCAGATTTATCGAAGCGGAACAAGCATTGGAGCAAATGTTGCAGAAAGCAAATATGCAATAAGTCGCCCTGATTTCATCAATAAACTTACCCTTGCCTTGAAAGAAGCAAACGAAACCGAATATTGGTTGAAACGTCTATATCACGGACACTATCTCACCCAATACCAATATGATTCTTTGTTTCAAGATATTGATTCCATCATCAGTATATTAACCAAAATCGTCAAGACTTTAAAAGCCCAATAGGAACAGAGCATCAAAGAATCCTTAATCCCAATTGATGTAATCATAATCCTTAATCTTAAAAGATGTAATCATAATCCTTAATCCCTAATTCATAATCCTTAATCCCAATAGATGTAATCATAATCCTTAATCCCAATAGATGTAATCATAATCCTTAATCCCTAATCCTTAATTCTTAATTCATAATCCTTAATCCTGAATATGGACAAACTCAATATCAACCAATGGGCTGAGGAAGACCGCCCCCGAGAGCGGTTCATGACCAAGGGGGCGCAGGCACTGAGGACAGCCGAACTGCTTGCCATCCTCATCGGGTCGGGCACGACGAAAGAGACCGCCGTGGAACTGATGCAGCGCATCCTCAACGACAACAGCAACAGTCTGAAGGCACTCGGACAGAGAAGTCTGCAGGAACTGATGGAGTACAACGGCATAGGCGAGGCGAAAGCTGTCACCATCCTCGCTGCCTGCGAATTGGGCAAGCGGCGCCAGGAGGAGGAAGTGAAACGGGAGTCCATCACTTGCGCCAACGACATCTACTCTGTCTTGCACACCAAGATGCAGGACCTCAGCATCGAACAGGCGTGGATTATGCTGCTCAACCAAAACTACAAGCTCATCAACACCGTGTGCATCTCGAGCGGAGGCATCAGCGAGACAGCCGTCGACGTGCGCCAAATCATCCGACATGCCGTGCTCAACAACGCCACCGTACTCGCCCTCGCACACAACCACCCGAGCAATAACGCATCGCCCAGCGCTGACGACGACCGTATCACACAACGCATAAAAAAGGCATGCGAAATCATGCGCATCCACTTCCTCGACCATGTCATCGTGACCGACGGGAAATACTACTCGTATCAGGAAATGGGAAGGTTGTGAGTTTAGAAGTTTAGGAGTTTAGACATATGACTCTTTCTTAGGAGTTTAGGAGTATAGGAGTTTAGACATATGCAGGGTTTGTTGAGGAGTTGAGACATATGACTCGAATGTGCAGCTAAAATCTCAAAGCTTAAATCTCAATTGTCGTGCAAACCGAGTGCAGTCGAAAGCTTGCTTTCAGAATGCCGAGGTGCAGCCGACAATCAAGCGAAGCTTAAATCTCAAATCTAAATAAAAATATGGAAGAATATATAGTTATCAGCCGGAGCAACGGGACGACCCGAAAGGGTGACCCCTATTGCACACTGAAAGTGAAAAACCAGAAGGGAGAAGCCACCATCTCTGTATGGGATGTCAAACCGGAAGATGAACCCAAAGTGGGACAGTTGGTTTCCTTTACCAACATTCAAGACAACGACGGCAAAAAGTCTGCACGAAGGAATGAGATGGTGCCGGGCATCATACCCGATGAGCAACACCCGCTCTATAGGTTGCTTCCCCACCCCATCAAGAGAGAGGAATGGGACCAGTGCCTCAGCCACTTGCTGGGATTCTGCAAGGATGAGCAATTGAAGAAATTCATTGAGAAAAACGGAGGGATACTTTTCAAGCCCTATTCTCAATATCCTGCTGCAACCAACATCCACCACGCCTTCCCCGGGGGCCTGCTCAACCATACCTACCAAATGCTGCATATGCTCGAAGGACTCTACCCCTGCTTGCCCTACCCCATCAAAATAGAGCATTGCATCATCGCCATTCTCTTCCACGACTATGGCAAGGTGTATGAATATGAAAAAGAAGGTGATACCAAGGCTGACAAATACCTGCTCGGGCACATCTTTATTTCTGCCAACAGACTTTACGGACAACTAAAGGAACATAATGTAGCTGAGGAGACCATCAAATCTATCGTCCACATCGTGCTTGCCCATCACGGAGAGTTGGAATTTGGCTCGCCAGTAAAGCCCTGTTCGCAGGAGGCCGTCATCGTGAACTTACTCGACAACCTGTCGGCAAAGCTCGACACCATAGAGTACACTGGCAACATGGAGAGCAGTTTTGCTCTTGGCACACATGTGGTGAAATGAGCAAAAACGCCCATCCAACATCATCAAGTGGTTAAGAAATGTTGGAAAATCACATAAAAAATGAACAAAAAGTGAAAGATTCGCACAAAATCCAAAATTTTATGCTATATTTGTCGAGTCATACAATGATGACAGATTAATCACCTTATTATTAACTAAACTTTTGATGTTATGAAAAAATTATTGTTTGCCATGGTGGCTTTCGCATTGTGCCTGGGCCTGAATTCCTGCAAGAAAGAAGCCGCTGCCACCGATGACCCCGCTAAGGCTGAAGTGAAAGCTGCAGACGACGCAGCCGCAGCTCCCAATCTGGCCGATATTGTCGCAAAGGCTAAAGCAGAAGGTGCCAACTGGACTGTTGACCAGTGGAAAGAGCAGTTCAAGGGGGTGATGCTCGCCATCAAGCCCATGATGTTGGCTATGTCTGAAATCAACGGAAAGATGGAAGCCGCCGGAGATGATGCCGGAAAGTTGGCTGAAATCATGAAAGAAGTGTCTGATGTCCAAGCTAAATTCAATGACATCGATAAACAAATGAATGAATTCACCCAAATTGCAGAAGGCTTCGAGAACGGCAAGGCCGTCATTGACGACGAAGAGTGGGGAAAGAAGATGATGGAAGAACTCGGCATTCCCGATGTTGACATCTAAAATCTGCCTCAACTATATCATTTAAAAGATATTTTATCGGACACCTTGCTTTACAGAAAAAGGCAGGTGTCCGATTTAAATCATCACCAACCCAACCCCAAAACCAACCAACCATGAACGAGGAGACCCATTCCCAGCAACCACAGGAGACTGCACTGGCAGCCTGCACTGCCACCTGGCCCCAACTCAGCAGCGGCATCCGCTACAAGCACCTTGTAGACTACTACTCCTACAATGCCTTTGGCGCCTACAGCCTTTCCAATGAGGAGTGGGACAACCGCGAGATGATTCATAACTTCAAGAACAACTCCGAACTTACCGACCCCATCTCGCACCTCAATGCAATGAACAAAGCCATCGAACTGTTCACCGCGCTGCTGCGTGACAGTTTCGGCGACCTGCTGCCCCAACTCACCTTGGTGTGCATCCCCGCATCGACGGCGGAGAAGACTGCCGCCCGCTTCGAGGAGTTTGCCCGACTCGTATGCGAGTCGACCGGCATGGCCAACGGCTATGAGCACATCCAAGTGGTGGCCGACCAAGAATACCTGAGCGGTTCACACCTACCCCAATACGACATCGACGCTGCATTCTTCAATGAGCGACCTGTGCTGCTCTTCGACGACATCATGGCGACCGGAGGCAGCGTGACCCAGTTTGCCAACCGCATGGCAGAAACAGGAGCACAGATTGTGGCCGCCGTCGTGCTGGGCAAGGCAGTGCCCCGCAAACAAGAATAACCATCCCCTATGTCCATGACTCAAGAAGAGAAATTTGAATTAGAAGGAAAAATCGTCGATGTGCTGCGCACCGTCTTCGACCCAGAGATTCCCGTCAACATCTATGACCTGGGACTCATCTACCGCATCGAGGTGAGCGACGACGGCGCCCTCGACATCGACATGACATTCACCGCCCCCACCTGTCCTGCCGCTGACTTCATCCTCGAGGATGTGCGCCAGAAAGTGGAGGCCGTGAACGGCGTGACCTCTGCCAACGTGCAACTGGTGTTCGAACCCATCTGGGACCAGAGCATGATGAGTGAGGAGGCGCGTCTGGAATTAGGATTAGACTGACGACAGCAATGGGAAAGAACATCTATTTTCTCTCCGACGCACACTTGGGTTCGCTCGCCATTGAACACGGGCGCACACAGGAGCGGCGACTCGTGCGCTTCCTCGACAGCATCAAGCACAAGGCATCCGCCATCTACCTGCTGGGCGATATGTTCGACTTTTGGAACGAGTACCGCTATGTGGTGCCCAAAGGCTACACCCGCTTCTTAGGCAAGATATCCGAGATTACCGACATGGGCGTGGAGGTGCATTTCTTCACCGGCAACCACGATATATGGACCTACGGCTATCTGGAGGAGGAATGCGGCATGATTGTCCACCGCGCACCCATCACCACCGAAATTTACGGCAAGGTGTTCTTCCTTGCCCACGGCGATGGTCTGGGCGACCCCGACAAGAAGTTCAAGTTCCTCAAGTGGATGTTCCACAACCGCACCTGCCAGAAACTGCTCAACGCCGTCCACCCCCGCTGGGGCATGTGGCTGGGCCTCACCTGGGCGAAGAACAGCCGTCTGAAGCATGCCGATGGCAAGGAACCCGACTATATGGGAGAGAACCGTGAGCACCTGGTGCTCTTCACCAAGGAATACATCAAAGACCATCCCAACATCGACTATTTCATCTACGGCCACCGCCATATCGAACTCGACCTGATGCTCTCACGCCGCACACGCATGATGATTATCGGCGACTGGATAAGGCAGTTCACCTACGTAGTCTACGACGGCGAGCACATCTTCCTTGAGGAATATGTAGAGGGAGAGAGCAAACCGTGAAAAGATGAAAGATGAAAAATTAAGATAAAGAAAATAGGAAAAACCTGTGTCGTCACTGTTCGGTATATCGCTGTATCACAGCGACCCATCCAAGCCCAAACGCCCAAACTCCCAAACCCCCAAACAACCAAACCCCCAAACGACCAAACCCCCAAACGACCAAACAACCAAACGACCAACATAAAAGCCGGATTCTTTGCGAATCCGGCTTTTATGTTTCTATCGGGTTGCTCTTAGAGCAGTTCCATGGTATCGGTGGCAATCATCAGCTCCTCGTCGGTGGGGATGACGCAAACGGTCACCTTGGAGTCGTCAGCCGAGATGATGGCCTCCTCGCCACGTGTCTTGTTCTTCTCTGCGTCGAACTTCACGCCGAGGAACTCCATGTCGCGGCATACCTGCTCACGCATATCCATCTGGTTCTCTCCCACACCAGCAGTGAACACGATGATGTCGACACCACCCATGGCGGCGGCATAAGCACCGATATACTTCTTTATGCGGTAGAAATACATGTCGAGAGCCAGTTGGGCACGCTCGTTGCCCTCTTTGGCAGCACTCTCCACGTCGCGCATGTCGCTGCTTCCCTCGGTGATGCCGAACACACCGCTCTGCTTGTTGAGCAGGTTGGACATGCCGTCGGGATCCAGTTCGAGTTTCTTCTCCAGGAAGGTGATGGCACCGCCGTCGATATCACCGCTGCGGGTGCCCATCATCAGTCCCTCAAGAGGAGTGAGACCCATCGTGGTGTCGACACACTGTCCGTCCTTCACAGCAGCGATGGAACCGCCGTTACCGATGTGGCAGGTGATGATGCGCTTGCCCTTTGGGTTGACGTCGAGGAACTCGCACACACGTTGTGACACATAGCGGTGGCTGGTGCCGTGGAAGCCATAACGACGCACGCCAAACTGCTTGTAGAGACGATAGGGAATGGCATACATGAACGCCTTCTTAGGCATGGTCTGGTGGAAGGCGGTGTCGAACACACCCACCTGCGGCAGGCCCGGCATCAGTTCGCTCACAGCCCTCACGCCCTTCAGGTTGGCGGGGTTGTGGAGCGGAGCCAGGTCGATGCATGCCTCGAAAGCCTCGAGCACCTCGTCGGTGAGCAGCACGCTCTTGTTGAACTTCTCTCCGCCGTGCACCATGCGGTGGCCCACAGCATCTATCTCGTCCAGTGACTTGATGGCACCAATCTCCGGGTCGGTGAGCAGCGAGAAGATGAACTTCACGCCTTCTGTGTGCTCAGGGATGTCGTGCATCACTGTGCGCTTCTCGCCATTGGGCAATTTCACTTTCACGAAAGAACCTTCTTGTCCCACACGCTCAGCACCGCCAGAGGCCATCACCTCCTTGGTGTCCATGTCGTAGAGAGCATACTTGATTGACGACGAACCGCAATTCAATACCAATATTTTCATCTTGTAATATTTGTTGTTTGACAATACTTATTTCTTGGCGTCCATAGCCTGGCATGCCGTGATGGCCACCATCTTGTAGATATCATCCACGGAGCAACCGCGGCTGAGGTCGTTCACAGGACGTGCGATACCCTGGAGGATTGGGCCGAGCGCCTCGGCGTCACCCAGTCGCTGCACCAGTTTGTAGCCGATGTTGCCCACCTCGAGGTTGGGGAACACGAGCACATTGGCCTTGCCGGCAATCTCGCTGCCCGGAGCTTTCTTCGCACCCACCGACGGGACGAGGGCGGCATCAGCCTGCAGTTCACCATCCACCTTCAGCGTGGGGTCGAGTTCCTTGGCGAGACGTGTTGCCTCAACGACTTTGTCCACCACCTCATGGGCGGCACTTCCCTTGGTAGAGAAACTGAGCATGGCCACACGCGGGTCGTCGAAACCGGCCACGCTGCGTGCGGTCTGTGCTGTGCAGACAGCAATCTGCGACAGTTGGGCAGCGTCGGGCATGGGAGTGACGGCGACATCACCCACCACGAGGATACCGTTCTCGCCAAACTGCGGTTGTTTGGTGATGAGGAGCATGGCTCCGCTCACGCATGTGATGCCCGGTGAGCACTTGATAATCTGCAAGGCAGGGCGCAGGGTGTCGCCAGTGGTGCTCAGTGCACCTGAAATCTGTCCGTCGGCTCCCTCGGTCTTGATAATCATACAGCCCAGGTAGAGCGGGTTCTTCACCAGTTCACGTGCCTTCTCTATGGTCATTCCCTTCTTCTTGCGCAGTTCGGTGAGCAGTTCGGCATACTCCTCACTCTTGGGATTGTTCTCTGGGTCGATGAGCGTTGCCTTGTCGATATTCTCCAGTCCCCACTGCTTGGCGAGAGAATGGATTTCGTCAGGATTGCCGATAAGGATGAGGTCGGCGATATCTTCGGCAAGCACTCTGTCGGCTGCCCTTAACGTGCGCTCCTCTGTTGCTTCGGGGAGCACGATGCGCTGCTTGTTGCTTTTAGCGCGGTCGATGATTTGTTGTACTAAACTCATAGTTGTTTTTTGTATGGTTGTGCTTTCAATAGATTTTGCATGCAAATTTACGAAAAAAAGTGAGAGAAAAACTACAATATCTAATTTTTCATCTTCAATTTTTAATCTTTCATCTTTCATCTTTAATCTTTAATCTATCATCTATCTCCCTCCCATCTCATTAGACAGGATGCTCTCCAGGCCCTCAAAGGACAAGCGGCGCTTGAACTCACCGTTGATAGCCACGCTGACATGCCCAGTCTCCTCGGAGACGATGATGGCAAGCGCATCGCTCTCCTCGGTGATGCCCATGCCCGCACGGTGGCGCAACCCCAGTTCGCGGGGGATGTCCATGCTGTGTGAGACGGGGAGCACACATCCGGCGGCGCGTATCCGTTTCTTCGAGATAATCATGGCACCATCATGCAGCGGTGCTCCCTTGTAGAAGATATTCTCGATGAGCCGCTGACTGATTTTCGCGTCAATCACCTCTCCTGCCCCCTGCATGAGGTCGTCGAGGGGAATCGCCCTCTCGATGATGATGAGTGCTCCCACCTTGTCGCGCGCCATGCTCATACACGCCGACACGATAGGCATGATGACTCCATGGTCGGCTGTCTCCTTCTTGTGGCCGAATAATTTCATAAACGGTGCCATGCGACGATGGGCGCCGAGATTGTAGAGGAACTTGCGTATCTCGCTTTGGAACAGGATGATGAATCCAATCACACCCACGCTGACCAACTTGTCGAGGATGCTGCCGAGGAGCCGCATCTCAAGCACCTGCGACACCACCAGCCAGATGATGATGAACACCAACACACCCACGAACACGTTGATGGTGCGCGACTCCTTCATCAACCTGTAGCAGTAGTAAATGATTACCGCCACCAGTACTATGTCGAGAATGTCTTTTATGCCAAAGTCTATTATCATTTTTGGGGGAGTTTAGAGGATTTGGGGAGTTTAGGAGTTTAGGAGTTTGGGAGTTTAGACGTATGCAGTTTTTGGGGAGTTTAGGAGTTTGGGAGTTTAGACATATGCAGTTTTTGGGGGGAGTTTGGACGTTGCAGGGCTTGGATGGTTTTCACCACTTCCACTGCTTCTGCCACGTCATGCACCCGAAGGATATCAGCCCCTTTCATCAGCGCCACGGCATGAAGGGCGGTGGTGGCATTGAGCGTGGCATCGGCATCACAGCCGAGCAGTTTGTAAATCATCGACTTGCGTGAGACGCCCACCAAGACGGGCAGTCCGAGCACATGCATACGGTCAAGCCCCGCCATCACCTGATAGTTTTCCTCCAAAGTCTTGCCAAAGCCAAAGCCCGGGTCGAGGATGACGTCTGCCACACCAAGTGCGTGAAGCGTCTGCACCTCTGCGGCAAATGCCTTCAGCATCGAGGGAATGTCATGCCTGACCGACATGAGGATATAGGGAACGCGGAGTCGCGCCACCATTCGGAACATCGCGGGCACGCCATCCTCATCCTGTGTGATGCGCACTCCGCCGAACTCAGCCACGCCGCCCTCCGACACATCGTTGATGATGGCGGCGCCAAACTCCTCCACCACCATACGTGCCACATCGGGACGGAAGGTGTCGACACTCACCACTGCATCGGGCTGACATCGTCTCACCACACCAAGGGCAAGGCGCAGACGCGCCATCTCCTCCTCCTCGCTCACAGTCTGTCCGCCGGGACGGGTGGAGAACGCCCCCACATCAATCATCGTCCCACCTTCGGCCACAATCTGGTCGGCACGCCGTGCTATCGCCTCTTCGGTCTGCACCCTGCTGGAGGCATAAAACGAGTCGGGCGTGACATTGAGGATGCCCATTACCAATGGTGACGAGAAATCGGTCAATCTCCCGCCCACATTGATGGTATGTCGTTTTTGTTCCTGCATGTAAAAACTGCAAACAAAGGTAATGCAAATCAGTGGAAAAGCAAAATAAATCACCTTATTATTTTGTTTTCCCCAAAAGAGTTCATCATCTTTGCATTTTTTCGCCGCATCAAGCACTGTTTCCGAAAAATGTTCGTAAGTTTGCAAGTCAAAAACAAAACAAGTCATGCAAATCGAAGAACTATACCACATTTTTGAGCAACATCCCGTCATTACCACCGACAGCCGCGACTGTCCCGAGGGCTCCATCTTCTTCGCCCTCAAAGGAGAGACCTTCAATGGCAACCAGTTTGCCGCCGCAGCCCTGGAGAAAGGCTGCGCCTATGCCGTTGTCGATGAGCCGGAGCATGCCGACGCCTCCGACCCACGCTTCATCCTGACCGAGGATGTGCTCACCACCCTGCAACAGTTGGCACGCCACCACCGCCGCGCCTTAGGCACCCGCACCATCGGTGTGACAGGCACCAACGGCAAGACCACCACCAAGGAACTTATCGCCGCTGTTCTCAGTGAGAAATACAACGTGCTCTACACACGCGGCAACTTCAACAACCACATCGGCGTGCCCAAGACGCTGCTGCAACTTACCCGCGAGCACGACATCGCCGTCGTGGAGATGGGAGCCAACCACCCTGGGGAGATTCGCACCTTGGTCAACATCGTGGAGCCCAACTGCGGCATCATCACCAATGTCGGCAAGGCTCACCTCGAGGGATTCGGTTCGCTTGAGGGTGTGATACGCACCAAAGGTGAACTTTATGATTTCCTGCGCACACGTGAGGACAGCGTCATCTTCATCGACGCCGACAACGAACATCTGCGGGGCATCGCCGGAGACCTCAAGCAGGTGCAGTACGGCATCGGCGACCGCACCGACCTCTGTGCCAGCGGTGAGGTCATCTCATGCACTCCAATGGTGCGGATGCGCTGGCATCATGGCGGCGGCGAATGGCATGAGGTGCAGACCCAACTCATCGGCACCTACAACCTCTACAACATGATGGCAGCTGCTGCCATCGGACTCTATTTCGGAGTAAGCCAAGAACAAGTCGACCATGCCATCGCCAACTACGTGCCCAGCAACAACCGCTCACAGCTCACCGTCACAGAGCACAACCACCTCATCGTCGACACCTACAATGCCAACCCCACCAGCATGAGGGCTGCCCTGCTCAATTTCTGCGCTATCGAGGGACATCCCAAGATGGTCATCCTTGGCGACATGGGCGAGTTGGGCGCCGGCAGTCAGGATGAGCATCAGCGGATAGTCGACTTCCTGAAGAGCAGCGACATCGACACGGTGTGGCTGGTAGGCAAGAATTTCGGCGCCATCGACAGTCCGTACCGGAAGTTCGACAACGTGTCGGAGGTGAAGGAGGCGATTGCCAAGGAGTGTCCCGAGGGCAACCTCATCCTCATCAAGGGCAGCAACTACATGCGACTATTTGAATTGCCTCAGTTGTTGTAAAAATGCCGTTTTATCCGGCATAAAAAAGAAAATAGGCAAAAAATTTGCCTGTATTACAAAAAAAGCCTACCTTTGCACCGCAAAATCGGGATGTAGCGCAGTTGGTAGCGCACTACGTTCGGGACGTAGGGGTCGGGCGTTCGAGTCGCCTCATCCCGACCTGATTTCTCAGCGGTTTTTTATTTTATGATACGTAGGGTTCTGAGCCAAAGGCCAGCCCATCTTTTTCCCCTCAACCCTTTTGTCCTTGCAAGGACCGCAGTTCTCCTTCCTTAGGATGTTCACGGGTATAGATGCAGATGACTATGGATTTGAGCAAGTTTGACGACACACTAATACAAACACTCAAAAAGATATGTTGTCAGTCGCAGTAAATTGCTTTTTATCACAGAAGTTCACTTGTCTTTGCCCAATAGAAAAATGCCTCTGGTGATTGTCGTTTCAGTCGGTTGAGGCGTTTGGGAAGTGAAGGCTTTATTTCAAGCGACGCAATGGAAAGAGGGTCACCATTGTATCGTTCAATTTCAGTTTTTCCAGCCTCAAGCAGAGTGGCTACATAGGCAGCACGGGAAGCATCGATAATGGCTCCATCAATGAGGTAGTTGCCACGGAACATGAATGATTTGATTCGGGTGATGCCACGCTGGAGCATCTGAAAGTCACCTTTTCCCTCAAAACCTCTTGTGACCAGACAAAGAGACGTCTGCCGTACATCATCAAAAATCAATTGTGGTTTGTTCTCCAGTCCACGATAAGAAAGCTCTACTTCTGCTATCCGGCTAAAAGATTTTGAAGTAATGTCCAAGTTGGGCACCTCTTCAAAGAGACGGGCTATGTCATATAGTTGTTTGATGATCTCCATGCTACAATCGCGCTCTTTTCCATCCTGAGTCTTCTTGAAATAGGGAATGCCTGTGGTATTAGGAGCATATGCCGTCAGTTTGTCACCGAGGATGTCACCGACAGACGGCACTTTAACAATACTTGGTGTTCCTTCTATTTTCAAGAATGGGCCTTCAATAGGCATTTCAACCACATTTTCATAGTGGCAATCCTCGTTCAAAACGTCAAGCAATATGCTTTCCCGTCGGTCACAGTCATCAAGGAATGCGACTTGGTAGAAGAACTTGGAGTGTGTCTTTGGTATATCTGTTCCTCGCTGAATGCGTTCCACGGATTTGTAATCTATAAAGCCGAAATCTTTATAAGCCTTCAGATATCTTTCAATGTCAGTGCCGGGAGGACAGATAATGTCAATGTCGATTGACAGCCTGTGACGGCCAGTCCTAAGCAACAACATAAGACAAGACCCACCCTTGAAATAAAAGGGACAACCAGATTGTGCCAACATGTCGAGCAGTGAAAAAGCACGGATGACCTTTTCAATGATGTTTTTATCGTTGTATTGTAATTCTTTGGATTTCTCTTCTATCCAGGCAGCGGTGAAACATTCTTTGCTAATCATATTGCTTGATTGATAAGATCATTGATTTCCTGACCGATGCCCCTACGTTTGGCATAGCGCAACAGTCTCTGGGTGTTAATGGTATATAGTTCAAAAGCCATTTGGAAAATATACAGGCTTTCAGTTCCACGGAGATAGTCGAAATCTGCATCCTTTTGGGTATCTACCAGAAGTTTCTCTAATGTAGGAACGCGGATACCTTCCACGTCTGCCAAAGGTGACTCTGTAATCAGCGGCTTCACGATAATACATGGTTCGCGCAGGTCAATGTAGTCATTCACAAACGCTGCATCCGGCTGGCGATATACATCTTTTTGCTTTTCTCTCATTCGGATAAACACAGACTCCACTGCATCTCTGTTGGTTTCAATATAGATGGCATTATTAATAGACAGGTGATGCTGGATGGAAGAGAGAATGCGACCATCATAGACGCAGAAATCGGTGAAAGGCAGTTCTGCTTTCAATCCATTGTAGATGATTTTTGCTTTCTCGGAAGGAGTGAATTGGAATGCTTGTTTCCGGGGCAGTGCATACTCCCCCTGGCCAACCCTGACCAAAAAGCCTTCTCTTGCCAATGTACAGAGATATTGCCTGGCCGTTGTCGGTTTCACCCCCAAAGCTGCCGTCAGTCCCGCAGCCTTTACGCTTCCATGAGTTTTTGCATAGTCCATTATCTGGCGCCTGCTTCCGTTCATGTTCTCTATTTTTTGGTGCAAAAATAATATAAAATCGGCAACAAAACAAATTTATTGCCGATTTTATATTCTATTCTTCTTCTTTTTTAAATTCCAAACAAAGTCACTTTATGTCACTAATTCGTGTCCACTCTGGGCAGCTAGTGTACTGGACATTAGAAGATTTGCGTATTTTAGACTTATCCACTAAAAAGATTTCGGTATTTTTGGACCTTTTGCCTAAAAAATAAGTTAATACTTTATCTTGAAATAGTCGAGCGATACCTTGAACTGATCTTGGGCAGTGAGGCAAGTGTCATGCAGATAACCGTTGATGTGCCCCCATTCCTGTATGCCCCGGTAATAGAAAAGATGCAGGTCTTCGGTAATGATGAATGGCACAATGCCACTTTGCAGACACTGCCAGAACATCAGCAATCGGCCTATACGCCCGTTGCCGTCCTGAAAAGGGTGTATGCGCTCAAAACAGACATGAAAGTTGAGAATATCGTCGAAGTTGGTGGCCTTGATGGTGTGGTATCGGCTGAGTAGTTCTTTCATCCGTTGGTGTACTTCTTCGGGCAGTGTTGTATCCTTTCCGCCGACTTCGTTGGCCAGACGTTTGTAATCACCTACGGCAAACCATGATTTCTGGCTATCAGAAGTGTTGCTTTTCAGTATTCGGTGCAGCTGTTTGATATGCGCCTCCGTCATCTTGTCTGTGGCGTGGTCGATGATATAGTCGATGCAGCGGAAGTGGTTGACCGTCTCTATGATGTCGTCGATACGGGTGTTTTCCGTTGTGGCATCCAATGTGTTGGTCTCGAAGATATAGCGCGTTTGTTCCTTAGTCAGACGGCTTCCCTCGATGTGATTCGAGTTGTAAGTCAGGTCTATCTGTGTGCGATGATAGATGCCTCCTTTGAGTCGGCAGTCCTTCTCTTCTCTCAATCTCGAAAGAAGGGGTGATATCTTTTTTTTCTTTATAGGCAACAGTGCATCAGCGGGGATATTCCAGGTTTTTCCCATGAGGAATGAACCTGTGATTTTGCCAGCAGCACAATAGTTGCGTGCCGTGCGCTCGCTGATGCCATATTTCTCGGCAAACTGCTTTACTGATATGTATTCCATTCTATCGGCAAGTTTTTGATTGAATCTGAGCCAAAGATACATATTTTTGCCGATAACGGCAAATTTTACTTCATTTTTCCGATTTTTAAATGCTATTTGCCGTTACAAAAATAATACTTCTATATATTGTTTCATCTTTCCTTGATGCTTTTCTGGATGTGTTTTTCTTTCAACATATCATTGCCACAAATTAATCATCAATAATTCAAATTCAACATGCTGTTCATCGAGATTTGCTGGTCCTCTTTCTCCGGAGTTAGGAGGGCAAGAATAGTTCATAGTTCATAATTCATAGTTCATAGTTATATGGTAATTATATGCTGCTTTTTTCACACGAATAATCAAAGAATTGCTCACGAATTTTTCAAAATTTTTTCATCCTTTTTGTGAGTGCCTTGGCACTTTTTTCTCGTTTCACTAAACGCCAAGATTGCCTTTTTCTATCTTTTTCCTAAGCGAAGCATTTTTTTATTCTCTCTCTTTCATCACCAGACCACAGGTCTGTCAAAACATTAAGGAGTTTAGGAGTTTAGAAGTCTAGGAGTTTAGACAATAGCCCAACAAGAATGGCGGAGCTTCGTAGTAGAGACGACCATATATGGCGTCTCCCATCCGTGTAACACCGTGGTTCAAACAAATCAACGCCACCTTAGAGGGGAAGGGCAAAAAGGAAAAACCTTGTGCGCCAGCAACTCCCCTCCCATGAAGGGGAGGGGCAGGGGTGGGGTATGTAACTTCTTGTTTTTCAGAAAAATAATTCCCCCCCACGCGTGGGGAGGGGAGCTCCATTCGGCTCACGGCATTCTTTTCTCAAGTCGTTCATTATATTTGACACCCCCTAGTCATTCGTGCCCATCCGTGCTCATCCGTGTAATCCGTGGTTCAAACAGATCAACGCCCCCTTACCCCCTCTAATCTTAGAGGGGGAGTCATCCGTGTCCATCCGTGCAATCCGTGGTTTTAAAATTTTTGTGTCTTTCGTGTAACTTCTATAACTCCCTTCAACGTGAGAAAGGTGTAAATGCTATTATACAAACATTGTCTAAACAGGCTGACTTGAATTGCTCATCTTTTTCCCCTCAGCCCTTTTGTCCTGGCAAGGAATTGCAATACCTTTGGTGACGGCTGCTTGGTCCATCCTATCAGATATGCCGTCAGTTCGTCGATGACATGGGAGACCCTTAGCATGACGCTGTCGGGAAAGAATTGCTCTGCTATTGCCTGTACCCCCTCATTTTGATAGTCGTAGAGGTCCATTGCCCCAAAGAGGTGCAGGAGCTCGTGAGTAAGGAAATTGTCATGAAAGTCAGTCTCGCAATAGATGACGTCAAACTCTTCTTTCCAATAAGGATATTCCTTGGTAGACATATAGCAATAGCTTCTTCCTGAACTGTTGAACAAGAAGACTATCGCCGCATTGTCGACATGGAGACTTCCCTCATAATACTTCACCAAATCAGCCATGCTCTCGCTGTGGAAATAGTCGTGCATGATGGTGTGATACCATTTCTGGTCTTTGTCGTGCTCAAAGGGCAGATTGTATTCAAACCATCCCACTTTCATGTCGACACTTGCACCATAACGCACAGCCTCCTTCTTCATAAAGTCGATAGACGACCAACTCTTACGGATGGCCTCATCTCTCTTGGCTTCGGGCCACGGATGAAGCGGTGTATTGACAAAGAACAGCAATACATAGATGTTGCCCACCAGTTCCCTGCAAGGCCCAAGATTTTTTCCGGACAGAGCAAAGTGCTCTTGTTCGTTTTCTGACTGATTGTTCATGTCCACCAGACGATTTTATGAGGATTCATTTCCTCAATTCTACTGTGCTTTAACTTGTTCGACTCTGTAACCAGCATTGCGGAGCAGCTTGATGATGCCATCATCACCGAGTAAATGACCTGCGCCGAAAGCGAACATCGTAGGAGCTTTTTTCATAGCCGACAGCATCTTGGGAAGCCATTTCTCATTGCGGTCTTTGAACATAAAGGGATATGACTTGACCGTAGTTTGCCAATAATCCATCGTGGAGAAGCTCATATAGTCGGCCAAGCACCAATAGACAGTAGACTGCTTCAGGGCTTCGAATTCTCTGACCGCTGCCTCCATCCGCTGGTCGTAGTTACTGACTAATGCCATCAGTGAGTCCAACTGCTTGTCAATGCCTTGCGGCCAAAAACCCAGCACCTTGATTTGATCCTCCAAATCGTCGAGCTGCCCTATCTCCATGCCATGTAACTTGGCACGCAAAATGCATGTTTCATCGATGGGAGCGCTTTTGCTATTCGACTTCGGACCATGTTTTTTCATGACTTCCGACCGGATTTTGTTGTTGATAAAATAGGTGAATACGATTGGTTGGAACTTCCTTAGCGCTATCATCTTTTGGTCAGACAGATTTTGGCCGAAAATCTCTTTCACTCTGGCATCCACCAGTTCGGCTTGTTCTTTGCTCAACAAGTCCAGTATGGTCTTTCCGTCAGCCAGTGTAAGACTTGCTTTCGTCTTCTCAATAGCGTTGTTGACTTCTTTCACCCGCTGCGGGTCGGTGATGTCATACTCCGTATAGAACTGCCGGCATAGAGCTTCAGCTTTTGTGTATTCCGGAGTGTAGTCAAGCACAGAGCCATGCAGTGTGTGAATGGTGCCGAGCATATAAGATGGCCTCTCCAGCCCATTGCCACTGATGCGGAAGAGGAACTGAGCATTCGCGGCAAATGCAGTAAAAGCAAGCAGCACTGTGATGAGAGCTTTCTTGTTCATATAATTATTGATACAGTTTTCAAAATTAATATTAATAATGTAAAACGTTCCGTATCTATATTAACAAGAATTAGCCCTATACATAAAGACGCTTCAATCAAACACTTAATGGCATAATCCGACAATCCTGTTTTGTTGACAATTTCTTCTTTTGTCAATCCATCTTTAGAATCTCGGATTAAGTCAAGAATGCCAAACTTGACCATCAAGCGTGAGGCCTGAAAAACAACAGGCCCCCACGCTATAAATTTTGCAAGTCGTTGCGCTTCTCAAGCAGATAATTGATCTGATGTGTATCTCTGCTCAAGTGAAGGAAACAGTTTCATAGAAATCGCACATCCTACAAATATAATGAAAATGAACTATGTCTTTATTTTGATTTATAAGCTTTTTGGGCACTTTTCACAAGCATTTCTGCTAATTGAACATAACCGGCCCTCAAACGTGAATATTCCTGTTTTTGCTGTGAAATCAAATGGATATGTTGTAATAATCTCATTTGTCGATTTTTCTATAATATCTATTGTGCCATTAAACTTACTACCACCCTTCTTGGAGCCACCAAAACCGATAATGGTTTTTGCAATATTTTTTCCAGTACTTCCTAGTTCTATATTATTCATGTGAACCAAGATTTTATAATCATAATCACCATTTAATACAAGTTTTGCTCCTTTTTTGTTTTCATCACTAAATGTTTCACGAAATTTGACTTCCATTTCTAATATTTGTTCATTCCATTCAGCTTCATGATCTTTGCCATCAGTTTGGGTCCTAAGATAATCTGAAAGTTTATATCCTTCTACCATTAAGTTTGAATAATCAAACTCAATAAAACACAATTTACCCTTTTGGGCGAGAACACACAATTTGGGATCTTCTTTACTTCCTGCGTAGGCCGAGATACAATTTAAAACCATGCCCATGAAAAGGCCTAAATACACAATTTTTTTCATAATTGAATTAAGTTAATAAAGTTAAATAAATTATTTAAATAATAAAATTTATCTCTATGATTAATAAATGAACTATGTCTTTATTTTGATTTATAAGCTTTTTGGGCACTTTTCACAAGCATTTCTGCTAATTGAACATAACCGGCCCTCAAACGTGAATATTC
>CACXIP010000006.1 GCA_902767775.1 uncultured Prevotellaceae bacterium
GAACAAAAGGTGTAAACTCTATTAGTAAGATAGTAATAATTGTAATAACCATTTAAGTTTAACTATCCAAAAAGTGACAACCTTTTTCAGTTAAGGTCATCTTGTTGCTCTTTTTCGCGTCCAATTAACATAGTTGTGTTTTTAATCCGCTGCAAATATAGTAAAAAATGTATTATAACCAGCGGAAATTTATATTTTTTATTATATTTCCGCTGAAAATAACTATATTTTTATGTTTTAGCTATTATCTGTCCAACGCTTGGGCAACAAATCCCGCCCAAATTGTGAAAAGAAAGCAAAAACTTCGTTATTTGCTTTGCTTTTCGCTCGGCTTTCACTACTTTTGACATGGTCGAAAGCAGGATGCGCCTCGGAAAAGAAAGCAAAAACTTCGTTATTTGCTTTGCTTTTCGCTCGGCTTTCACTACTTCTGACTTTGTCGAAAGCAGGATGCGCCTCGGAAAAGAAAGCAAAAACTTCGTTATTTACTTTGCTTTTCGCTCGGCTTTCACTACTTTTGCAAGAACAAATCGACCTTCAACCTTATGAGAGGAAAAATAGACTGCTACCTGCCTTGCGATGACTTGGCTGTTGCCGAGATGACGGTGAGTCAGTTGCGCACGGACAGAACCATCCGACATATCTTCCTTCTGGTCAGAGAGACCGCCACAGATGAATGCCCCGACGGCTGCACGATGCTGACAATAGAGCATCTGCAGTCGACAGAAAGCGTCAAGGCCATCGCCGAGGCGACGACAGCCGACTATGTGCTGCTCTTCACCCAACCCACACCCGTGCTGATGGGACAGTATGCTACCGAACGACTGCTGCATGTGGCAGCCGACTCCGGTGCAGCCATGGTCTATGCCGACCACTATTCGGTGGAGAATGGCAAGACCGTTCGCCATCCCGTCATCGATTATCAGGAGGGGAGCATCCGTGATGACTTCGATTTCGGTTCCCTGATGCTCATCCGTGCCGACATCCTCCGTGAATATGTCGCGCAGGAGCGGTTGCCGCAGTATGCCTTTGCCGGACTCTATGACCTCAGGCTCTATATCAGCCGCCACGGCAGCATACTCCATCTGAATGAGTACCTCTACACCGAACAGGAACTCGACCTCAGAGCCAGCGGCGAGAAGCAGTTTGACTATGTCAACCCCCGCAACCGCGAGGTGCAGGTAGAGATGGAACAGGCTGCCACCCAGCACCTGCGTGAGGTGGGTGCCTTGGTCGACACATTCGCTTATATCATCCCCGATTTCGCCGAGCAGACCTTTGAGTACGAGGCATCGGTGGTGATTCCCGTCTTCAACCGTGAGCGCACCATCTGCGATGCCGTTGACTCCGCCCTGTCGCAGAAAACCAGTTTCAGATATAATGTCATCGTGGTCGACAACCATTCCACGGACGGCACCACACGGTTGCTCGAGCAATATGACGACCCGCGGTTGGTGCATATCATACCCGACCGCACTGACCTGGGCATAGGAGGGTGCTGGAACACCGCCGTCGTCGATGACCGCTGCGGGCGCTTTGCCGTACAGCTCGACAGCGATGACCTCTATTCGTCGCCAAACACCTTGCAGCAGATTGTCGATGCCTTCTATCAGCAGAAGGCGGCAATGGTCATCGGGTCATACCGTATGTGCGACTTCGACCTCAACACACTGCCGCCCGGACTTATCGACCACCGGGAGTGGACAGCAGAGAATGGATGCAACAACGCACTGCGCATCAATGGATTGGGGGCACCAAGGGCTTTCTTTACACCACTGCTTCGGCAGGTGCTCTTCCCCAACACCAGTTATGGCGAGGACTATGCACTGGGACTGGCTTTCAGTCGTCGCTACCGCATAGGACGTATCTACAGCGAACTCTACCTGTGCCGCCGATGGGGAGGCAACAGCGATGCTGCCCTGAGCATCGAACGGGTAAATGCCAACAACCGATACAAAGACCAGTTGCGCACACTCGAAATCGCGGCACGGCGGCAGATGGCCGTAGGAGAAGGAGGATGGAAAGACAGCGACTCGCTCGACCGCTTCTTCAACCGGCAGCTGGAGCGTTGGCCTGATGCCAGACAGCGCTACCGCGACCTGCATGACGTGCAGACAAAAGAACTGGTTGCCGAAACCAACAGCATGGCGATAACTTTGCAGTGGAACCCGGCGCGCATGGTGTCTACCGGCGCCAAGATGGACAAGCAGACGCTTGCCGAGCGACCGTGCTTCCTGTGTGAGAAAAACCGACCTGCAGAGCAAATCGTAAAAGCGTTTGACAACAGGCTCGACATCCTCGTCAATCCTTTCCCCATCCTGCCTACACATTTCACCATCGTGGGGCGCAAACACCAACCCCAACAAATCAAGGACATATATTATGAGATGTATAGGTTGCTGGAGCGCAGCCCCAAACTGACCGTCTTCTACAACGGACCACGCTGTGGCGCGTCGGCTCCCGACCATCAACACCTGCAGGCAGTATCCTCAGGACTGCTGCCCTTGCAGACCAATTGGCAGCGACTGAGCCGTAACCTGCGCCCACTGGTGGAGCATAACAAGAATGAGGGCATCTTCGTGGTGAGCGACTATCCCTGTCATGCCTTGCTCATCCGCAGCCGCAGCAAGGAAAACGGTGAACAACTTTTCCGCCGTCTCTATGACGCCATCGACAAGAATGTGACGGAGTCGGAACGGGAAGAGGGAGAAGAGCCGATGCTCAATATCGTGACCTGGCGGCAGGATGACGATTTCCTCAGCGTGGTGTTCCCACGCCGTCGGCACCGTCCGGCATGTTATCATGCTGAGGGGGCGGCACAGCGGATGGTCAGTCCCGGCGCACTCGACATGGCGGGGCTCATCATCACACCGCGGCAAGAGGATTTCGAACAGCTCGACGCGGAGACGGCCATTGCCATTCTCCAAGAGGTGGCGATAAGCAATGCCGACATGGACCGGCTGACAAACGCCTTTGAGGCCCAGCACAAACAACCATCGATACCCATGATGGACAATGAACCCATGGTGGCGGTGGGCATCGTGAGCGGCAGCAAAATCAGTTTCACACTCAACAAAACCTATATTGCCAAAGGCGAGACAGTGGAGGGCGAGCAGATGGTGGAGTTCTGCGAGGGGGGTATCCTGTGGCGTGGACACCAATACAGGGAACTCTCTTTCTCTCCGAAATCAGCAGACGCCTCGTTCTCTCTTCATGAGGTGACCATCGGCGTCAACTTCCACTGGGAGCGCAAGGAGACACAGACCTTCCTCGGTTCGCTCAGACTGGTGGTGGAGGCGGACAAAATCTGCGCTATCAACTTCCTGCCCGTGGAGGATTATCTCACCAGCGTCATATCCAGTGAGATGAAGGCGACGGCATCGCTGGAACTGCTCAAGGCGCATGCAGTCATCTCACGCAGTTGGCTGCTGGCACAGATTGAGCGGAGAAAGCAAATCAGTCAGACGGGCGACAGCTTTTTCTCCTTCACCAAAAAAGACGATGAGATGATTCGGTGGTACGACCGTGAGGACCATACCATCTTTGATGTCTGCGCTGATGACCACTGCCAGCGTTATCAAGGCATCACGAAAGCCTCCGACCCGAAGGTGGCGAAGGCCATCGCCGCCACACGCGGACAGGTGCTCTCATCCGACAGCGAAATCTGCGATGCGCGCTTCAGCAAATGCTGTGGAGGCGTGACAGAGGAGTTCCAATATTGCTGGGAGAACGTGGCCAAACCCTACCTCAGGGCGGTGGGCGACAACCCGTCGGGGCAATTGCCCGACCTCCGTGTGGAGCAGAACGCGCGCAGGTGGATTCTCGCGGATGAGGAGGCGTATTGCAACACCCGCGACAAAAAGGTACTTGCCCAGGTGCTCAACGACTTCGATACAGAGACGGCGGATTTCTACCGTTGGAGGGTGGAGTACACACAGGAGCAACTGGCGAAGCTCATCAGCGAGAAACTCAAGATAGACTTCGGCGGTATCAAGACGCTGACACCCGTGGAGCGCGGCCGCAGCGGGCGCATCTCACGGCTGAGGATAGAGGGCACCCTGCGCACATTGGTCATCGGCAAGGAATTGGAGATACGCCGCACCTTGAGCGAGAGCCATCTGCTCAGTTCGGCTTTCATCGTCGATACCGAGGGTGAGGCGGATGGATTGCCCGCTAAGTTTGTCCTCCGTGGGGCAGGATGGGGCCATGGCGTGGGACTGTGCCAGATTGGAGCCGCTGTGATGGGTGAGCAGGGCAAGACCTATGATGAGATTCTGCTCCATTACTACCGCGGCGCGGAAATCACCAAGTTGTATAAATAAAAAATGTAGGAAGCCCCGTCCGACCCGTCCGACCCGTCCGACCCGTCCGACTTGTCCGAATTGTCCGACCTGTCCGACCCGTCCTCCTCATAACTATGAACTATGAACTTTGAACTATGAACTCAAAAAAGTCTCCTTGGGCGTGGGTGCCCACATTATATTTTGCTGAGGGACTGCCCAATGTGGTGGTGATGACCGTGGCGGTGGTGATGTACATGGAAATGGGCATGACCGACACCGAGATAGCCCTTTATACAAGTTGGCTGGGACTGCCATGGGTTATCAAGCCGCTGTGGAGCCCGTTTGTCGATTTGTTCAAGACCAAGCGTTGGTGGGTGCTCTCCATGCAGTTGCTCCTGGGCGCGGCGTTTGCCGGTGTCGCCTTTACGGTCAATACTGCTTTTTGGTTCCAGGGCACCATGTTCTTCTTCTTCCTCATGGCGTTTTCCAGTGCCACGCACGACATCGCTGCCGACGGCTTCTATATGCTCGACCTCGACAGCCACGACCAGTCGTGGTTTGTGGGCATCCGCAACACCTTCTACCGCATCGCAGTCATTTTCGGACAGGGTGTGCTGGTGTGGTTCGCCGGAGTGTTGCAGAATATTTTCCCCGACAGCAAGGCTTTTACATGGAGTCTTATCTTCTTCGGACTTTCCGCCATATTTGTCGCCACCTGGTTATATCACCGTTTTGTCATGCCGAGGCCTGTAGACCGCAAAAATGAAGGTCTGACGGCACGTGATGTGGCGCGCGGACTGTCGGAGATGCTCTCCTCGTTTTTTACGAAAGTGCCCCTTAGGCAAATCATCTTCGTGCTGCTCTTCCTGTTGTTCTATCGTTTCCCCGAGGCGATGCTTACCAAAATGGCGAGCACTTTCCTGCTTCGACCGATGGAGGAGGGAGGACTGGGACTGACCAAAGAGGCATTTGGCTTGGCATACGGCACCGTAGGTCTTATCGGACTGCTCCTGGGTGGTATCGTGGGCGGCATGCTGGCCAGCCGCGACGGACTGAAGCGGTGGCTGTGGCCTTTTGTCTGCGCCATCACCTTGCCCGACATCGTTTATGTGTATCTCAGTTTTGTACAGCCCGGAAGCCTGTGGCTCATCAGCACCTGTCTCTTCATCGAGCAGTTTGGCTACGGGTTGGGCTTCACCGCACTCACGCTCTATATGCTCTATTACAGCCAGGGCGAGTTCAAGACTTCTCATTATGCCATCTGCACGGGCTTGTCCTATCTCGGTCTGATGCTTCCGGGCATGGTGTCGGGAAAGATTAAGGATATTGTGGGCTACCAGACCTTCTTCATCATCGTCATGTTCCTTTGCATCATCACCTTTGCCGTCGCTGCCTTCATCAAGATTGACCCTGAGTTTGGAAAGAAACAGTCACCATCATCCTAAACATTCCTGACCGCCTATGTCCAACCGACCGACAATCACCTATATGACAGCGCTGTCTCCTTCTAAGGCAGCACTGTTGGGATGCCTGCTCGCTTTTGCGCGCGGATTGGTATTGGTGATGGTCATGGCATTGCCGATGGTGATGCTCAAGCGACTCGGTATGAGCAACTCATGGGCTGCTTTCGATACCGCCTTGCTGCTCCTGCCGTTTGTACTGAGAGGGGTGCTGCGACCTGTCGCTGAGATGTTGATGTGCCGATGGTTGCCGTTGGTCCTCTTGCAGTTCTTGATGGTCATTTCCGTTTGGGGAGTGGCGGGGAGTGTCAGCTCGGATATGGGTGTGGGACTATGGCTGTGGCTTGCAGTCTTCTCCCTGACAGGGGCTGTCCATGACATCATGGCTGCTAAAATGACTGCCCTCTGGTGTGATGGTTGGAAACGACAGCGGCGGGTGCAGCTGTGTCTTGTCTGTGGTGTGCTGGCTGCCGTGCTGGGCATGGGAGTCACCATGGTGCTGGCTGGTGATATGGAGGTGCTGACCAGGCGCCTGGATGAGGCTTGGCACTCTGCCTTTCTGCTGTTGGCAGCCATGCTGGCGGTCGTGGAGGTGGTGGGGCTGTTTGTCATCCCTCGGTCGGAAAAAACAAGTGAGCCACTGAACTGGCACGAGGTGTGGAATGACAACATACAGGCACATGCCTGTTGGTGGACACGGAAAAACCAGTGGCAGATGGCGTTGGCGGTCATCCTGCTTTCTCTCCATCAGTGGCTGCTGTGGCGTGGTTCGCTCCTGTTTCTAATCGACCCGGGCAGCATCGGAGGTCTCTCGCTGGGACCGCAGGGCATCGGTTTCGCTCAAGGAACGATAGGGGCTTTGGCACTCATGGCAGGACTGGTGCTGGGTGTGGGAGCCGTCAAGAAAGACGGACTGGGCCATTGGCTGTGGCCGATGGTACTGGCGACGACGCTGCCCGATACCATCCTTCTCTATCTGTCGTATGAGATGCCGTCGGACCTGTTGACCGTGAGCGGTTGTCTTCTGGTGGAGAACCTGTTCAATGGTTTTGGCATGGCTGGCATCATGCTCTTCCTCTTCCGTGAAGCAAAAGAGGAGGAGGATGTGTATGCCGACACCTGTTTGGCTATGTTGGCATTGTCTGCCATGATAGCCGGAATCGCCACAGGATTGATGGTGGACCTATTGGGCTACCGGCGCTTTTTCCTCATTGTCGTGATAGCCTCGTTGGTGGCTGCCCTGACAATGGCGTGGTTGAAGTGGAGAAACAGGGAGGACAAGACAGCTGTACTATGAGAATACAATTGAGGATGTCGGTTTGCAAACGGCTGTTGGTCAGTGTCTTTATGCTGGCGGCTGTTTCTGTGGCGTGGTCGGCGGACACCGACGGATACCTCGCATTCCTCTATCGCTATATGTCATTGCCCGACCGCGCTGACTATGACAAGGCTTTCTACCAGAGGCAGGTGGCATCGTCGTTGAAGGCACGGCAGGAGATGCCGTGGGGCAGCAGCGTGCCGGAGCGTGAGTTCCGCCATTTTGTCCTTCCTGTGAGGGTGAACAATGAGAACCTTGACGACAGCCGCGAGGTGTTCTACACCGAGTTGCGCGGCAGGGTGGGGCACCTGTCGATGAAGGAGGCGATACTCGAGGTGAACCACTGGTGCCATGAACATGTGACCTACCGCCCTTCTGATGCCCGCACGAGCAGTCCACTGGCAACGGTGAGAACCGCTTACGGACGGTGTGGCGAGGAGAGCACGCTGCTGGTGGCGGCGCTGCGGTCGGTGGGCATCCCTGCCCGACAGGTCTATACCCCAAGGTGGGCGCATACCGACGACAACCACGCCTGGGTGGAGGCTTGGGCGGATGGCAAATGGTATTTCCTCGGGGCTTGCGAACCGGAACCTGTGCTCAACCTCGGGTGGTTCAATGAGAGTGCCTCACGGGGCATGCTCATGCACACAAAGGTGTTTGGCGACTACGACGGACCGGAGGAGGTGGTGAGCCGTACTCCCTGCTACACGGAAATCAATGTGGTGGAAAACTACGCCCCAACAGCCACGCTGAAGGTGCGGGTGACGGATGCTGCCGGCAAGGCGGTCAGCGATGCGCTGGTGGAGTTCAAACTTTACAATTATGCTGAGTTCTACACCGTGGCTCAGAAAACGACCGACACGGTGGGCCGCACGTTTCTGACGGCAGGCTTGGGCGACATGCTGCTGTGGGTGTCGAAAGATGGAAAGTATGCCATACGGAAGGTGAGCTTCGGAAAAGACAAGGAGGTAACGGTGGTGCTGGACGGCAAGACGCTGCCGCGGCAGTTGGACCTTGACATGATGCCTCCGTTGCCGAGTGTGACTCTTCCGAAAGTGACTCCTGAGCAACGGGCGGAGAACAACCGGCGCCTGGCACTGGAGGACAGCATCCGCAAGGCGTATGAGCAGACCATGCCCGTGGAGGCATGGCGGGGCAACCATCAGACCATACGACAGTATTTGGAGAATACCCAAAACAAGGTGATGGCAGAGCGTCTGCTGGGTGTCATCTCCGCCAAGGACCTGCGGGATATCTCGCTTGAGGTGCTGATGGACAATGAGACGGAGAAGACTGATACCTCGGAATTATACCTCCGTTATGTGCTGAACCCCCGTGTGGAGAATGAATGGCTGACTCCCTACAAGGCTTTTTTCAGGAAACAGATGGGTGGCACAGTCAGCAGTGCTGCCGAACTGACAGCGTGGTGCCGGAGGAATCTCCAGATGGACAATGAGCATAATCCGCAGCAGTTGCGCATGCGTCCGATGAGTGTCTATAGGGAAAGGGTGACCGATGAACTGGGCCGTAAGATTTTTTATGTCAGCGTGGCGAGGAGCCTGGGCATACCGGCACGCATCAACGAGGTGGATGGCATGCTGCAGTATCATGAGGATGGTAGGTGGCATGATGTGCAATTTGATGAAGGCAAGCGCCAGTCTGTTGCGGCATCAAGCAAGCTGCAACTCGACTATATCCCTGTGAAATACTATGAGGACCCCAAATATTATATCCACTTCACACTGAGCAAACTGAAGGATGGCAGGGCGCAACTCCTGACCTATCCGGAGGAGGCAACCTGGAAAAAGGATTTCAGTCAGGGCGTGAGTATTGATGTAGCAGACGGAGAGCGTGAACTTCTGCTGACCACTGGTATGCGCATGTCGGATGGAAAGGTGCTTGCTCGTCTGCAGAGCATCTCGATGACGCCATCGCCGCAACCTGTGAAGGCGTCATTCACCATGCGTGAGGACAAGGAGGGCGTACAGGTCATCGGCTCGTTCAACGCAGAGAACCTATACTGTCCGCTTTCTGGAAAGAAGGAACCCAAGTCACTGCTGAGCACCACAGGCCGTGGCTATTACATCGTCGGTTTTGTGGCTCCCAATCAGGAACCTACCAACCATGCGCTGCGGGATATCATCGCCACAAGGGATGGGTTTGAGAAATGGGGACGCAAAATCGTTCTACTGCTGGGGGATGATGATGAGGCCAACCGGTTCAACTTCAGAGAGTTTGATGGCCTTCCCAATACGGTGGAGTGGGGCACCGACCCTGATGGAAAGTGTTTTAAAGAGGTGCGTGAGCAGATGAAGCTGTCGTCATCATCATTGCCTGTATTTGTCATTTGTGACACCTTCAACCGTGTGCTTTTCGTCCAGCAGGGCTACACCATCAATCTTGGTGAGCAACTCCTGAAAGTAATAGGAAAACTATAGATGACGGTTTGTAGAGCGGTTTTTGATTATCTCTTCTTATCACAGATTTGGAAAGAGAAAAGCTATGTGATCTCATGCCAAAAAAAGGAAAAAATCAGCAAAGAAATCATATGGCTTAACTACTTTAACTACTTAACTACTTAACTACTTTAACTACCTTCAACTTGAGAAAGTAGTTTATTTGATTGAATCAATGATTTTCTTGACTGTCTCGGCACAGGTAATGCCTTTGCCGCCTGATGCCGAACCATGGAGTTCGGTCACACCCGTCTGGTCGGCTATCAGACGGACATTGCACTCATTGATACCTCCTCCTGGCATGATGATGATACGGCCGTCTGCCTGTTTGCAGAGTTGACGGAGCAAGGGGATGCCTTCCTCTGCGGTGGGTTGCTGACCAGATGTGAGAATACGTCGGCAACCCAAGGAGATGATTTGCTCTAAGGCTTCAAAAGGGTCACGGCAACGGTCGAAAGCTCGGTGAAAGGTAACAGGTTTGCCATCGGCAGCACCCACCAACCGGCGCATGGTTGTCGTGTCGATGTCGCCATCTGGGGTGAGGGCACCACATACGAAACCATCGGCAAAGGGCAGCATGGCATGGATGTCGTGTTCCATGGCAAGCACCTCTTCCTCAGTATAGACAAAGTCACCCTCGCGGGGCCGTATGAGCACATGGATGGTGAGGGAGGGAAATAGGCTGCGTACGGTTTGGAGCATCCCGATGGATGGCGTCAGTCCGTCGAGAGGGAGAGCGGAGCACAGTTCGATGCGCCTTGCGCCTCCTCTTACGGCTGCCGCCACACTTGGCAGGGTGCCCGTACACACTTCAAACAGATGTTCCATCAGTCACAAAACCTTCGGATGATGTCGCCATAGTGGTCGATGCGGCGGTCGCGGAGGAAAGGCCACCAGCGACGCACCTGCTCACTGTGCCCGAGGTCGACGGTGATGACGGCAGACTCCTCCTCACTGTTGCTGGCACGGAAGAGCATCTCACCTTGCGGTCCCGCCACAAAACTACTTCCCCAGAACTGAATGCCATTAGTCTGTCCAGATGGGTCGGGCTCATGCCCCACACGGTTGACGGCGATGACAGGCAGGCCGTTGGCGACGGCATGGCCGCGCTGCACGGTAGTCCATGCCTCTCGCTGCCGCTCCTGCTCCTCGGGGGTGTCGCTGCTCTCATAACCGATGGCGGTAGGATAGACGAGGAGTTCGGCTCCTGCAAGTGTCATGAGGCGTGCTGCTTCAGGATACCACTGGTCCCAGCAGACGAGAACACCGATGCGACCCAAACTGGTGTCGATGGGTTGGAAACCGAGGTCGCCGGGTGTGAAATAGAATTTCTCGTAGTATGCGGGGTCGTCGGGGATGTGCATCTTCCGATAGCATCCGGCGATGGTGCCGTCGCGCTCTATCACCACAGCGGTGTTATGGCAGAGTCCTGGTGCGCGCCGCTCAAAGAGTGAGGTGACGACGACCACACCGAGGCTGCGTGCCAGTTCGCCAAAAAAACGGGTGGAAGGACCGGGAATGGGTTCGGCGAGGTCGAAGTTGTCGACGCTTTCCACCTGGCAGAAATAGAGTGAGTTGTGGAGCTCCTGTAGCACTATCAGTTGTGCTCCGCGCTTGGCGAGGTCGGCTATTCCCTCGCTGAGTCTCCTCATGTTGTCTTCTTTGTCTGCTATATTATGTTGCTGCAGGATGCCGATTTTTATTTCTCTCATTTTTTTGTGTTTATATTTGGTTTTCTCCGGATTCTCCGGACTTTCCGGAATCTCCGGCAAAAAAACTATCTCAATAATACTGCATGGTGAGGCAGTGTATAGACCCGTGCTGGCGGATGATGGTGCGGGCATCGAGGCGCAGGATGTCGCGGCTGGGAAAAGCCTGTGCGATGGTTGCTGCTGCCCGGTCGTCGTTCTCCGGCTGTGCGTAGGTGGGCACGATGACTGCTCCGTTGATGACGAGGAAGTTGGCATAGGTGGCAGGCAACCGCTCTTCTTCGTCATAGATGGCATCGGGCATGGGGAGGGGGAGCAGGCGATAGGGCATGTCGTCGGTGGTGCGCAGGGTGCGCAACTGTGCCTGGAGAGCCTGGAAATCCTCATATTGTTCATCGGATGCGTCATCGCATGCCACATAGAGCAGGGTGTCGTCGGGGGCGCATCTCACGATGGTGTCGATATGTCCGTCGGTGTCATCGCCGATGAGGTTGCCGTGGTCGAGCCATACGATGCGCTGGGCGTGCAGGCGTCTCTGCAACTGCACCTCTATGCCATAGCGGGTAAGCGGTTGGTTGCGGTTGGGCGCAAGCAGGCACTGGCTGGTGGTGAACACCGTGCCTTGGCCGTCGCTCTCCACGGCCCCGCCTTCGAGTACGAAGTCATCGTGTGAGGACATGGGAGCGCTGAGGATGCCTGCCTTGGCAAGGTGGCTGTTGATGGCATTGTCGAGACGGGCTTCGAATTTCCGTCCCCAACCGTTGAAGCGGAAGTTGAGCAGGCGTGTATTGCCGCTCTCTCTGTCGCGGAGCGTCAGCGCGCCGTGGTCGCGTGCCCAGGTGTCGTTGGTGGGACACTGGCAGAAGGTCACCTTGCTGAGTGCCTCATCGGTCAACCGTTCCTCCAACTGCCTCTTGGTGGCATCGGTGTCGGGTGCGACAATGAGCAGCCTCTCGTAGCGGGTGATGAGTTCGGCGAGTTGCAAAAATGTTTCTGTGATTTCGTCGAGGTCATCCGCCCAGTCGGTGCCGGCATGTGGCCATGTGAGTTGCACCATCGACTGCTGTTCCCATTCAGCGGGGAAATAGAGGTTGTCGTTCATGGTCTTTGTGCGATGTGTTTCTTTCCTTTGGTGATGACGATGCCCTTCCCGTCGGAACGGATGCCGTTGGGACGGTAGGCTTTTGTCTTGGCGGCAGCATCGGTGGTCGGTCTGCGGATGCCCGCCACGTTGTCCTTGTATTCATCAACACTGCTCACGTAGTTGATGTCGTAGATGTCGCTCTGCCCTGTGGTGGAGGTGAGTCCGAAAATGGTCTGTCCCATGCACACGTCGGGACGGTCGCCGGAGAAGTTCTCATAGATGCCGCTGGTGGGCAGGTCCCATGCGATGATGTTCTGCGAGGCTCCGTCAATGTTCACCGTCTGAGTGAATTTGGGTGCCACCTGCGTACCGTGGTTCGACCCGTTGAGCCACCACAGGTAGGAGGCTCCTGATGTGGTGCTGAGGTTGGTGCCGCGCACCACGAGGTAGGTCTGGTCGTTGGCGATGGTGTAGTCGTGCTCCTGGTATTTGTGCATGAGGGCGACATTGTTGGCACCCGTTGCCTTGACATGGATGATGTTGCGCTCGGTGTCGTAGGTGATGTTGGATGCTGCCACTCGGCCTGGGTCTCCGGTGGTCCACTCGTCAGCCACAAAGCGATAGGCATGTGCGTCATACCCTTTCATCAGCCTGACGTAATAGACACCGGGACAGAGGGTGGAGGGGGAGGCGGTAAGACGTACCACGAATTGTTTTTTCACATGTCCGTAGGTGTCGGTGACGAGTTGGTCGGGGATGGGATATTCCACGTTGTAGAATCCGTTGGCATCGCTGCCTTTTGCCGAACTGGGAATGGTGATGTCGGCCACTTTCGTGCCGTCGATGGTCAGCGTGGCTTTTCGCCCCCTGTCGGCGAGGTTGAAGCGGAACATGACGCTGAGGCTGTCGGCGACGAGTTCTTTATTGTATAATGTATATTGGATGTGGCCGTTGGCTCTGGCGTCACGGTAGTGCTCGGTGTTGTACTCTCCAGTGCTGGAGTCGTTGGAGTAGTTGTACTCATGTCCTGCCTCGCTCTGCTGCTCACCGGGTGCCACGAAGTCGAGGGTGCGCCCATTGAGGGCCTCGTTGGCAGCCTCCGACTGTGCCATGTCGCTCTTCACGTAGTTCTCTGCGGTCTGCTGATACCAGTAGCACATATAGCGGGCGTGGTGAATCTGGTAGAAGGGACGCAGTTCCAGTTGGTTCCAGTTGTAGGTTTCCGCATCATTGCGACTGGCATTGATGGTGAAGCGCAGGTCGTTGTCGGGCTTACGCACAATCCTGTCCAGCACCTCGTTGCGGGCGCCGATGAGCAGGGGGGCGGTGGATAAGTTTTTCGAGGCGCCCATGCTGCCCGGGGCGTGGTCCATGCGTCCAGCGCCGGCATACTCGTTCTTCAGCTTCTCGTAAGTTAGTCCGGTCTCTCCAGCCTCAGCGGTTGAGGTGGCGGTGGTCTGGGCACCAAGCAGGATAGGACCGAATTTGAAAGCGATATAGTCGGTGTAGTTGGGGCATTCCTCGTAAGTGAGCTGCATCGGCAGCCATACCGTCACCTTGTCGCCGACAGCCCAGTCGCGGCTGATGCTCACATAACTGGCTTTCCCTTGCTTCACGTCGATGTCGGCTCGCTGGCCGTTGACCATCACGCTGTATTGCTCGCCTGCCCATGCGGGGTGGCGGATGGCGAGGGTGTAGTTTCCAGCCTTGGTGATGGTAAGTGTGGTAGTGGAGGTGTCGGAGGTGGGGATGTTGGAGGCTATCGGGTCAATGCAGGGGAAGAGTGTCTCCTGACGGATGCCGAAGGTCTCATTGCTGAGCTCGCTGGGGATGAAGAGGTTGACATAGAGCGTCTTTTCACCATCGTGGGTGTAGATGAAATGCCCGTATTTGGAGTGGTTCTCCATGCCAGTGCCCACGCAGCACCACATGCCTTGGTTGACTTGTGAGTAGATGCGGTAGCCTTGGGGACGCAGGGTGGTGAAATAGACATAACCGCCGGTCTGCGGGTCTTGCGTGGTGAGGATATGGTTCCACAGCGTGTTCTCATAGAAGTCGGCATAGCGTGCGTCGCTGGTGCGGTCGGCCATCATCTCCGACAGTTTGAGCATGTTGTTGGAGTTGCAGGTCTCAGGGCCGTCGGGCTGGTCGATGTACCTGTTGGAGTTGGCCTTGGAGAGGAAATGCTCGTTGACGCTGTTGCCGCCGATGCACACCGTGCGGTGTGTGGCGACATCGGTCCAGAAGTTTTCTGCTGCCCTGAGATAGGTGGCGGCAGTGGGGTCTTGCTCTCCGATGCGTTCCATGCCGATGTATTTGGGCACCTGCGTGTTGGCGTGTTTGCCGTCGAGGAAGGTGGTGTTGAGGGTCTGCATGCCGTTGAGCATGCTCTTATGGGTGTATTTCTTGGCGGCGGTGAGGTATTTGCTGTCGCCAAAGAGCTGGTAGGCGTCGAGCAGCGACTCGTTCATGCCGCCGTGCTCGATGCCGAGCAGGTTTTCCATGTCGGAGGCGCTCACCTTCGCCACCACGTTGACGCTCCAGTCGGCAAGTTTGCGGAACATCTCGCGGGCGGTCTCGCTCTTTCCGTAGAGCCATGCGTCGCGGAGTCCGGCAAGAATCTTGTGCTGGCAGTAGAAGGGCACCCATCCTCCGTGGTTGCGAAGTGGTGCGGTGTTGCCCGTGAAGAGTGATTTCCAATCGCTGTTGATGGGCTGTCCGCCGATGAAGCCATACATGCCGTCGGTGCTGCTGTCGAACTGGTCCTGACAGTCTTTCATCACGTCGATGAAATGCTGCATCCGTGCTTTGAGCCTTGCCTTCATCGCCGTGTCGTGGCAGGTGGCGTAGGACAGCGCAAGGGCTGAGAGGTAGTGTCCGCCCACATGTCCCTCAAGGTTAAAACTGTTGTCGCCCCAGTTGGTGAAAGATGGGTGCTTGGATGTCCATTGGTAGTAGGGGCTTTGCTTGTCGGTGGTGTTGCTGAGCCCTGACTGGCGCACATAGGGCGTGAGCAGACGGTCGGCATCATAGCTGAGCAATGTCTGGAAATTGAGGTCGGTGGCGGTCTTCATCGGACCGTCGAGCAGGGTGATCTCGTCGAGGTCGAAATGCTTGGGGTAAAGGATGCTCTGTGCACTGGCTGTCGTGATGCCCATCGCCAGCATGGTGAGCAAAAGGAAGCGGTGTTTCATTGAATGAAGGATGTAGGTGGGTAATTTGATATAGCAAAGGTACAAAAAAAGAAATAGAAAGAAAAAACTAAGTGCAATTTCTCGTCAAGTTTTTGGGAAAAATGCTATCTTTGTGCCATTAATCGAAAAACAATGAAGATTATTCCATTAATACAGACCAACAGAAGGTGTTGGACGACTGCCTTGTTGTTTTCATTCCTGGGGGTGTCATTCACTGCCTGTCATCATGACAAAGTGTCGGAGGCACAGTCTTTTTATGTGGATGCTGAGGGAACTTTGGTTTCCAAGGAAACTCCTGGTGCTGTGGTCGAGGCATTGCCTTTCTCTGGCAGCGATGTCTGCGAGACAACCGTCGATGACCATGGTGCGCAATGCATCCGTATTGCGGGGGATAAACGCATCAGCCATCCGGAAAAGATGGTGGAGCGCGATAAATGCTTCATCGTCATGTCCAAAAAGGACTATTATCTCTATGTATATGAACCTCAGGGCGATGTCACGGTGATGCTGGCGCGCTACGACTGCTGTTTCTCGCGGTCTAAAGGTCAGAAAGAAAAAGAGGGAGACATGCGCACACCACATTGCACGGCAGCCAACCCCTTCCATATCACACAGATAGCGGATGCCTCGACATG
Source organism: uncultured Prevotellaceae bacterium (assembly GCA_902767775.1). Classification (GTDB taxonomy): domain Bacteria; phylum Bacteroidota; class Bacteroidia; order Bacteroidales; family Bacteroidaceae; genus Prevotella. The sequence goes on from CACXIP010000006.1 coordinate 16,140, forward strand.
GGAGCATGACTTCGGCGACGGGCGTGGACCCATCAAGTCGTATGGCAACTTCTTCCTCCGACTGGAGACGCCGGGGCACAAGGGTATCGGCATACACGGCAGCACCAACAACGAGGAGAGCGTGCCGGGGCGTGCCAGCGAGGGATGCATCCGACTGCATGATGCCGACATCATCGACCTGGCGGAGCATTTCGCATATGTGGGGATGCCCGTGATTATCAAGGCAGAGGAGGCGGATGACCTGCCCTTCGAGATTCGTGCGATGAAAAAGCAGCAGGTGGAGCGCCTGCGGCACCTCAATCCTAAATGACGATTAAAAAATCAATTGGGATGAATAATAGAGAACACGAATTATCGCGAATTAACCAAAAATTCTGACTCACAGCAATTTATGATTAATTATATGGTAATTATATGTTAAAACAAAACCAAGTTACTTTTTTATTTTTACTAAATTTAGAGATGAGTCAGAAAAACTCTGTATCTCTGTGTCTTTGTGTTGAATTTTAAAAGCACGACCATGAGGAAAATCCTGTTATTTGCTTTTGCCGCCGCCGTCATCATCATATTGATGGTATGCCACCGCAATGCTGAAGGCACAGAGGGGGATGTGGAAGAAAATACCACTGGCCTCTTTGATACCAAGTCTGCCTCGTCCGACAAGTCCGACAAGTCCGACAGGTCTGACAAGTCCGACGTGTCTGACAAGTCCGACAAAAACGCCAAGTCGGTGGAGGCCTACCGCAGCAAGAAGATGGAGATACCAGCCAAAATGGACAACACTCCGGAAATCTTGCTCAAGCGCGAGGGGTTCTTCGTGTCGTACAACAAGGAGCGGCGCATACCCAACTGGGTGGCATGGCATCTCACCGCCGCCCATACCTCTGGCGACTACTACCGCGACGGACAGATTTTCACAGAGGACAATGAGATACCGCGCCCGCGTGCCACCGACAGCGACTACTATGGCTCGACATACGACCGCGGACACCTGTGTCCTTCGGGTGACAACAAATGGAGCAAGAAAGCACAGGAGGAGTCGTTCCTCTTCACCAATGTCTGTCCGCAGAACCATGAACTCAACAAGGGTGACTGGAATGACCTGGAGCAGCAGTGCCGCTACTGGGCAAAGCGACAGGGCGACCTCTACATCGTCACCGGGCCTATTTTCTACAATGGCGTGCGCAACACCATCGGGCGCAACAAAGTGGCGGTTCCGGATGCTTTCTTCAAGGTGGTCCTCGCCGACCGCTCTCGTGCCACGGCCATCGGCTTCGTCTATCCCAACAAACCGGGACACAAGGATATGACGGCCTATATCAAGTCTGTCGACGAGATAGAGAAAATCACGGGCATCGACTTCTTCCCTTTGCTCGACGACCACGTGGAGAATGCCGTGGAGGCGGCAGGATACCGCAAGATGGTGGACGACTGGCAGGTGCAGAAAGCCGTGGAACACTACAAAAAACGCGCTAATAATTAGTGTGTTTCATAAATATTTCGTATCTTTGTCCAATCTAACCTTTTCCCGTTCAAGAGGATACATCAAGCCTCTAACCTCTCAAACGACAAATTCCCTAAACGTCCAAACGACCAAACGACCAAACGACCAAACGACCAATCACCTAAACAACTAAAATTAATATCATCATGAAACAATTACGACTTTTATTGGCTGTATTCTCTGCTGTGTTCTGCCTCTGCATCAATGCGCAGACGGGGTCGGCAGTGGGAGAGGGCTCTTTCTTCCTCTACAATGTGGGCGCAGATGGCTACATCGTGGGTGCCAACAACTGGGGAACCCGTGCCTCCATCACGAAGGCTGGCGGCATCTCCGTCACCCTGGCACTGATAGATGGCAGCAACTACACCGTCTCGTGTGCCCCCACCTACAAAAACTTATATCTTGGTGGCAACGGCTACATCGACCGCCCAGTGGAAGAGTCATCGTGGCAGTTCGTGGCAGTTCCGGGACAGACCAACGTCTATAAGATGGTTTGCGCTGAGGGCACGCTCTTCGCTGATGAGGGTGCCACCACCACTACGGTGGGCGCAGACCCCGACAATGCATTCGCATATTGGAAACTGGTGACCAAAGAGGACCGCATCGCCGACCTGGCATCTGCCACGGCAGACAACCCCAAGGATGCTACCTTCCTGATACTCAACCCCAACTTCAGCAGGTATGCCAACACCGACGCCTGGAGCATCCAGTCGGGCAACTCCAACCTCTCCGGCGGTGAGGATACCAACAGGTGCGCGGAGGTATATATGAGCACTTTCACTCTGGCACAGGAACTCACTGTTCCCAACGGCCTCTACACCTTCACCGGACAGGGTGCAGTGACCTATCACGACGACCGCACCATCAAGGAGTATGACGGTGGCGCTAAACCCGAGCTTTATCTCGGCGATGCCACCTTAGGTTTCGAGGAGATGATAGAAGGAGACAGGCTCTCCAACATGAACCAGCTGTCGGGCTCCTTCTCCTCCGGCCTCTATCAGTTGGGTCCCTCAGATGTCGTCACCGTCGTCAACGGCAAGGTGACCATCGGTGCCCGCTGCGAGCGTGCCGACATCTGGGCCATCTGGGACAATTTCCAGCTGAAATACCTCGGTGAGGTGAAGGACCTCGGTCCCTTTGTGGAGGCTTACGAGAAAGCCTATGCTGAGGCAGAACAGCTGTTCAATTCCGGACAGACCATCGGCAACAGCGCCCAGGAAAAGCTTGGCAATGCCCTTAACAGCACCAAGAATGTGAACAAGAAGTCGAAGGAGGCGCTCGAGAATGCCACTGCTGTTCTTCAGGAGGCCATCGCCGCTGCAAAGACGAGCATCGCCAGCTACAAGGTGATTGAGTCGGGTGAGGTGCCTAACGACGACATCGCAGGTTGGACATGCACCAACGAGCAGCCGTTCCATGTGAACACCTGGTCGGTGGAGGGCAACGAAGACGGCACAGGCATGGTCACCCCGTTCATCGAGAACTGGATTAACAGCGGCAATGGTGTCCTCGGCGACGGCATGGTTTACTACACCCTCGAGGGTCTGAACCCCGGTGAGGAGTATTACGCTCAGGCTCTCGTCCGCGCCTATAGCGAGGCAGGCAACGAAGTCAGCGGCCTCACCTTCTTCGTCAACGGCAAGAGCAGCTATGAGAAGGACGTTCCCTCCAGTGGCACGGCTTTCACTTACGGAAACCTGCAGGGTGTCTATGGCACCTTTGGCAGCACCGTCACCGTGGGTGACGACGGCATCATCACCATCGGTGTGAAGATTGCTGACGCCACCTTCAACTGGGTTGCCCTCAAGAACGTGACCATTACCAAGAGCGCACCAAGGTGGCGGGGTGATTCCAATGGTGATGGCATTGTAAACGTGACCGATGCGATGTGCAATGTTGATTATATTCTCGGCAAGGAGGTTTCTCCCTTCTATTTCAATAATGCCGATTACAACGGCGACGGTGTCTGCGACGTGACCGACGTTATGCTCATCATCGATGAAATTTTGTTTAAGGATAATACGCCCAAATATTACATCTATTTTGGAGAAACACAACCAACTGCATCTAATTTAGCATCAATATCAGGTGTATTTAAACAACAATTATCTAGTAAGCCAAATTGGACAGCATCAAATCCTGCTACATTAAGAACAACTAATAAAATAGATAAATGTTGGATTGCATTACCAATTGAATGGGGTAATATATACATATATGCTGAAGGATCTCCATTCCCATCATCATATTCGGACTCAGATCTTGATACAGAAGAAGTATTAAGCAATATAACTGTAAATGGAGTTACATATATGATTAGACAAATGGATTTAATAAGTTTATGCACATATAATTTATATTATTAAAATTCATAAAAATAGCTAATATATAATATGCCATAAAAGACAACATTATCTTCAGGATTGTACAGTCAGGGGACATATATGCCCCCTGATTATTTGCATTTTTGGAGAGCGGACACAACGTGGACCGTAGACTCAATATATCAGACCGCATCGCGGTCGATATTTGTGAAGATTCGCGAGATTCGTGGTTGAGAAAGGAAAACATATCATTGCCATGTGATTCATCATGAATGACACATTATGTCCGTCCTCCAAGAATGCGCCAGCGGCACCACCACAGGCGGTGCCGCTGGCTATTTTCACATCAGTGGATGGACGAAGGCGCTTCTTCCTCAGAAAAGAACCACCTTCTTATTGTTATGGATATAGATGCCCGGCCGTAGAGCGTCTTTGTCGATACGGCGACCTTGCAGGTCGAAATAGTCTTGGTTTGACAAGGGCTGCTGAATGGTGTTGGAGATTCCCACCGTATTGTCTTTGTAATAGAAATATCCATTGCTATAGATATCTTCTAGTTGTTCGTTAAAGGTAGTGTAGGAAATACCAATACTGTACCAGTAGTCATTGGGTTTGAATACCTCCTTGCCTATGGAGAAAGAAATTGTTGTGCTTTCGCCCGGCTCCAGGCGCAAATACCTGACCTCATTCCAGCACAATCTGGGTAATCCATCCGCTTCATCACCGACAATAGTTCCCCCTTCCCCTCTCTTATATTCTTCAATACCCCCAGTAATCTTATTGCAGAAGACTGTTTTACCGACGTTCCTTATCTTAATCGAAACGTCAAGTTGGTTAAAGAGTTATCTTAGCACAAAAGTGGAGACAATTCGATTTATGTGACACAAATGGGTTCAATGCCCGTTTTACCATCAGCCATACAATTGATTATGACTTGCATTCAAAGAGGGTGGACACAACAAGGAATTGATTGCAAATAATAGTTAAATCAGGACAAACTGTTGGATTTCCTTTAAAAATTTGCTATATTTGCATTTCCAATCAAAAAAAAGCTGTAAAGCGTGAAAATAATCGAAGTGGTGAATGCCCTTGAAAAGTTCGCGCCTCTGCCCCTGCAGGAAGACTATGACAATGCCGGCCTGCAAGTGGGACTGACAGAGACGGAAGTGTCAGGGGCATTATTGTGTCTTGACGTGACCGAACAGGTGCTCGACGAGGCACAGGAGCGGGACTGCAACTTGGTGGTCTCGCACCATCCGCTGCTTTTCCGCGGTCTCAAGCAGGTGAGCGATGCCAACGACGTGCAGCGGTGTGTGATGAAGGCCATACAAAAAGGCATCACCATCGTGTCGATGCACACCAACATCGACAATGCCGTGGGGGGCGTCAACTACAAGATGGCGGAAAAACTGGGACTCGCCAATGTCGCCATGCTGGTGCCCAAAAATGTAGCCGGCATCGAGGGCGGAAGCGGAGTGATAGGGGAGTATGAGAGCCCCATTACGGCAGAGGCATTCGTCAGAAAACTCAAGGATGTCTTCGGCGTGGCATGCGTAGAGGCCAACCAACTGCTAAGGAGGGATATACGGCGGGTGGCGCTCTGCGGCGGCGCAGGGGCATTCATGCTCAGCGATGCCGTGGCGGCCGGAGCCGATGCCTTCGTCACCGGAGAGATGCACTACCATGAGTACTTCGGACATGAGCAGCAGATACAAATCTGCGTCATCGGACATTATCAGAGCGAGCAATTCACCAATGAGATATTCAAATCAATCATCGAGGAACGGTGCCCGGATGTCAGGTGCTGCCTGACCCGCCTCAACACCAACCCCATTATCTATCTATAAATTACTCAACTTTCTCAAGTTGAAAGGAGTGTAGGAGTGTGGGAGTATAGGAGTGTAGACATTACTCATGTAAGTCACAACTTCCACTGACGATGAATAATCAGTTCTATTGTCTAAACTCCAAATCTCCTAAACTCCTAAACTCCAAAAAGTTGAGCAGATTCGAAACTTAAGTAAAACATTTATGGCAAAAAAAGACCCTACAGATTTGACCGTGGAGAAAAAACTGGAAACCCTGTTCCAGTTGCAGACCACATTGTCACAGATTGACGAGAAAAGAGCACTTAGGGGCGAACTTCCCCTTGAGGTGCAGGACCTGGAAGATGAAATCGCAGGCCTCGCCACACGTGTTGAGAAAATCGAAGCTGAAATCGCTGAGTTCCGCGCTGCCATCACCCAAAAAAAGGGTGACATCGCTGATGCCGAAAACATCGTGGCAAGATACAAAGAACAGCTCAACGATGCCCGCAACAACCGTGAGTATGATATGCTGAGCAAGGAAATCGTTTTCCAAGAACTGGAAATCGAACTCTGCAACAAGAAAATCAAGGAGGCTCTTGCTAAGATTGAGGAGCGTGAGGCTACTCTGCAGCAAGCCCAAAAACTCATGGAGGAACGCAAACAGGTGCTCGTGGAAAAACAAGGCGAACTCGAGGCCATCATGCAGGAGACTCGTGAGGAGGAGGATAAACTGAAAGAGAAGTCCAAAGCTCTTGAGGAAAAAATCGAGGAGAGGCTCCTGACCAGTTTCAAGCGCATCCGCAAAAACGCACGCAACGGACTCGGTATCGTATACGTGCAGCGTGACGCCTGCGGAGGATGCTTCAACAAAATTCCGCCTCAGCGCCAGTTGGATATCAAGATGCACAAGAAAATCATCGTTTGCGAGTATTGCGGACGCATCCTCATCGACCCCGATCTCGCAGGTGTCAAAGTCGTCGCTTCTGAGGAAAAGACCACCAAGAGGCGCACGACCAGAAAGACCAAGAGGACCGAGGACGCAGAGAACTGATTGCCTCAAACCATCTTGTAGAAGACAATATGAATTGGCGAAGCAAATATCCCCTTGTCTGCTCCGCCAATTTTAGAATGTTACCCCTTCAGACTCGTTTGGTCGTTTAGTCGTTTGGTCGTTTAGTCGTTTGGTTGTTTGGTTGTTTGGTCGTTTGGTTGTTTAGTTGTTTAGTCGTTTGGTCGTTTAGTTGTTTGGTCGTTGGATGTTCGGTCGGATTTGTAATATTTGTAATCCGACCGGGCTGATTATAAGCATTTTTAATGCGATTTTCGGATTTTAAATCCTGATATTCAATGCGTCGGGATTGCAAATCCCGACGAACATGGAACTTCAATGATTTCATTTGCCGCTCAGCCGCCGACCGACCATCAAAAAAGACAGAGAAATTATCTGTAGATATCTCAAACGCAAAAAAAACTTAATCTCTTGGTTGGGTGAGTTTTTATTTCTAAATTTGTGGGGATTTTCCAAAAGAGATGATCTGAGAAAACACAATATGTCTAACTAAAACAAACATCTTATGAAAGACCTTAAAATGTACATCAACGGACAGTTTGTCGAAAGCAAGTCCGGCAAATGGATCAATGTGCTCAACCCTTCGACAGAGGAAGTCATCAGCCGACAGCCTGAAGGCACTGTGGAAGAGGTGGACGAGGCTCTCGACGCTGCCAAGGCTGCCCAGAAGGCATGGGCAAAGACTCCGGCCATCGAGCGCGCCAAATACCTCAACAAAATGGCGGACGGCATCCGCAAGCGTAGGGATGAGTTTGTCGACATCATCATGCGCGAACAGGGAAAGACACGCACATGGGCTTCAGTGGAGGTGGATGTCACAGCCGACTATTTCGACTACATGGCTACTTTCGCACGTCATATCGAGGGTGAGATTATCCCAAGCGACCGCAGAGGTGAGACCATCATGCTGTTCAAGGAACCTATCGGTGTCGTTGCAGGCATCCTGCCTTGGAACTTCCCCTTCTTCCTCATCGCACGCAAGGCTGGTGCAGCACTCATCACCGGATGCTCCATCGTCATCAAACCCTCACAGCTCACACCCGAGAACTGCTGCGAGTTTGCAAAAGTGGTGGATGAGACCGGACTGCCCGCTGGCTTGTTCAATGTTATCACTGGTAAAGGTTCGGTGGTGGGCAACGCACTGGCTGCAAGTCCCAAAATCGGCATCGTGAGCGTGACTGGCAGCGTGGGTGCTGGCGAGAGCATCATGAAGGCTGCCGCTGACAACATCACCAAGGTGTCGCTCGAACTGGGCGGAAAGGCACCTGCCATCGTCTTCCCCGATGCTGACCTCGAGGCAGCTGCACAGTGGGTGGTGGACTCACGTATCGGCAACAACGGACAAATCTGCAACAACGCCGAGCGCGTGTATGTGCATAAGGATATCAAGAAAGAATTCACCGAACTGCTCGTCAAGAAGATGGAGGCAGTGAAGGTGGGCGACCCATGCAAGGACGACAGCGTGGATATGGGTCCGCTGGTGGAGCAGCGCGCTCTCGAGAGCGTGGAGGCAAAGGTGGCCAACGCCATCAAACAGGGTGCCAAGGTGCTCTGCGGCGGAAAGAGAGTGGGAGAGAAGGGCTACTTCTATGCCGCTACCGTGTTGGACAACGTCACCCAGGACTTCGACATCGTGCATGAGGAGACATTCGGTCCCGTACTGCCCATCGTGGAGTTCGAGGATATCGACCAGGTCATCGCATGGGCCAACGACGTGGAGTACGGACTCGCTTCTTCCGTGTTCACCAGCAGCATCGATATCGCTGCCAAGGTGAGCCGCGAACTGGAGTTCGGCGAGGTCTATATCAACCGTGAGCACTTCGAGGCCATGCAGGGATTCCATGCCGGCATGAAGAAGAGCGGCATCGGTGGCGCCGACGGCAAACATGGCGTCGAGGAATACCTCGTCACCAAAGTCGTCTATATGGACACCCACTACGAGTAATCCTTTAAAAGGATGAAGGATGAGAGATGAAGGATGAAAGTTTGATAGTCAACTAATGTCTTCAACCCGGTACCTTCAAAAGCATTCGGACAGATAAGGATGAAGGATGAGAGATGAAGGATGAAAGTTTGATAGTCAACTAATGTTTAATTCTTCAGTCTTAAACCTTCACAAGCATTCGAGGGTGTGTCAAAATGAAGTGAACCCCAAAAGTTGGACAAAAAACTTTTGGGGTTCACTTCATTTTGACACACCCTCGTTTTGGTTCTACAGATCTATCACTCCTTCATCTTTCATCCTTCATCTTTCATCCTTCATCTTTCATCCAGACATTCATCCTTCATCCTTCATCCAAATTTAATCCTTCATCCAAATTTAATCCTTCATTCAAATCAAAGTCCTCTGGATTTGTAAATCTTTTCCTTGGCGGCGTTGATTTCCTGGAACTTCTTCTCGGCAGCCTTGCGGACATCCTCACCCAACTTGGCCACACGGTCGGGATGGTGCTCAAGGGCCAACTTGCGGTAGGCTTTCTTCACCTCCTCGTCGCTGGCGTCTGGCGAGATGCCCAATACCTTATAGGCATCCTCAAGCGAACCGCCGGATGAACTGCCACTGTCGAGATGAAGCATCGAATCCACATCGCTTGCTGAAAGTCCCATGTACTGTGCCACCTCGTAGAGCGCATTCAGCTCGTTGGTGGGCAGACTGCCGTCGGCCTTCGCTATCTCCACCAGAAAGGCGAGCAGTTGCAGACGCTCGCTGTAGTTGAGATTGGCGGCTATCTGAACACACACCTGACGAATCTTATTGCGGTACATGTAGGGATTGGTCCTGCTCTGCTCCTCAAAGAGACGCAGGAGAATCTCATTGCCTTGCTGCGCGGCTTCGTCGCCAAAGTTGTTGCGGAGAAAAGCGCGCACATACTCCATCTCAGAATGCATCACCTTGCCGTCGGCCTTGATGACATAAGAGGCCAACACCAGCATGGAAAACATGAAGCTGTTGCGCTGACCCTGTGCCTGCGCATTGGGGTCTCCGTAACCTCCTCCTCCGTCCTGCTGATTCTCTTCATCAAAGATGGAGTCGATGATGTTGCCGATGAAATAACCGGCAAACGCCCCTAAAGGACCTCCGGTCATGAAACCTAGCGCACCGCCTATCCATTTGAAAATTCCCATATGCTAATAGTTTGTTGATTCAAAAATGTTAAATATTTTCGTACTTTGGTATTTCTGTCAAAAATAAATAATTTTGATGCTCATAATCCATCTTGCAACAATAGTGCTCCATCCCGTTGCTCACTATCAGGTAGTCCACACGAAGCTGCATGTTGTAAACGGATATCTGGTCGAACACCCGCTGGGAGAGGGGGATGGTGGGGGCCTTGTACTCGATGATCATCCTTGGCTGGGCATGAAGACCGTAAAGCACACTGTCACAACGGAGCTTCTTCTGACCCACTGACAGTTCCACCTCATTGGCAAGAAGAGAGGCGGGATAGCCAAGGTGCCCGATAAGGTAGTGGACGAAATGCTGCCTAACCCATTCCTCAGGGGTCAGGGCCACATAGCGGCGGCGAAGGTCGTCGAATATCTTGGGCTTGCCTCCTCGGTTGATAATTTTTACAGGGTATGATGGCAGGTTGATTGGAAACATTTTATTATCTTTGCACTATCTTTGCAGTCACGCAAAGATAGTGCAAATCATGTGTTTCTCAAAACGAAAAGTGAAGTTTTTCAGCCAGCAACAGCTAAATACTTCCTTTGATAACTGAAAATCGGCAAAATGGCAACCAAACAAACTGTTGACACCATCATGGGCGACCTTAGGGCGCGGCGGTTCAAACCCATCTACATTCTCATGGGGGAGGAACCTTATTATATAGACATGATCTCTGACTATATAGAGAATAATGTCATGCCGCCTGAGGAAAGGGATTTCAACCAAACCGTCGTCTATGGCGTGGACACCTCCGCAGCACAGGTGGTGGACATGGCACGGCGATTCCCCATGATGGCGGAATACCAGGTCGTCATCGTCAAGGAGGCGCAGAACATCAAAAACTGGGACAGGCTCGACAGCTATCTTGAGAAACCGCTCAACACGACCATCCTCGTCATCTGCTACAAGCACGGCACGCTTGATGCACGCAAGAAATACCTCACCAAGGCTGCCGCCGTGGGGGTGGTGTTCAAAAGCGAGAAACTTAGGGAAAACGCAATTCCCGCTTTCATCGATGAGTATGTCAAGACATGCAAGGCCACCATCGACCAAAAGGCTAAGGCGATGATTGCCGACTTCATCGGCTCAGACCTCTCACGCATCACATCAGAAATCGACAAGGTACTGGTCTCCATGCCGGAAGGGGAAAGGAAACTGACACCCGAGGTGGTGGAGCAGAAAATAGGCATCAGCAAAGACTACAATATGTTTGAACTCCGCGATGCTCTCATCAACAGGGATGTGCTGAAGGCTAACAGGATAGTAAAATATCTTGACAGCAATCCTAAGGCTGCCTCGCTCTACGCTTTCCTGCCCGGACTGTTCTCCTTCTTCCAAAACCTGATGGTGGCTCACTACACCGACCGGACGGATAGGGGAGTGATGCTCGCTCTCGGCTTCAGGTCGGAATGGGCAGTGAAGGACTACATGAAGGCCCTGCGGGTGTTCTCTGCTGGAAAGACAATGAAAATCATCCAGCAAATCAGAGAAACTGACGCTAAAAGTAAGGGTATAGATAACCCAAATACGTCGCCTGGTGAGCTCCTCAAGCAACTTGTTTACTTCATCTTGCATTGATTTTTTGACTTTTTGGGCAAAAAATGCCTTCTGGCTCACCTAGAACGCTCCTACACAATGGGGCGTTTTTTTACACCTAAATCGCAACAAGACAAATCTTTTACCCCTTTTTTGATGCTTCAAAACTCGCATTTTTGACAAAAACCAAGGGTGTCGTGGGTAAAAAACGAAAAATGCGGTTTTTTGAGTTTTTTCGACCTGTCTTCTTTTCGGATTAAGATTTTTTAGTATTTACAAAACCATAATTGGATTAAATATTTTAAAATGTAAATCAATAAATTAACAATTTGCAATTTATATTTGTTATTTAAATAACGATATTTGAAAATGCAAAAGTGTCAAACAATTCACATTTAAATTTGTGTATGAATATTTATACATTCATTCAATTCAAGTGTAAATTACAAATAACCAATAGTTTACAACCAAATACAAAAGTATTTTCTATAGTAATGAAGGTGCAAAACAGTGGTTTTGTCCCTAAAATAGGTATTTTTACATTGTATATGCAATTGTAAATATCAGATAACCAATAATATATGCTCTATTACTATAGTTTTTGTTTGATTTGATTTCAATATGTAAATCGATTCTTGCATTTACATTCATGAATCTTAGTTTTCTTTTGTAAAACCACCGTAAAATTTACATTTACAAATTTAAAACCTTTACTATAAATTTTTTCAAAAAAGTCTTGCATAATTCAAAAAAAAGGTTTAACTTTGTAAAATCTTAGTGAAGAGACCCAAAAAATGGGTGAATCACTTACTTAACAGCATGAAAGAACGTATCAGAAAAATCATGGAGTCATTGAATATGACCCAGCAGAGCTTTTCGGAGTTCCTCGGGATATCGTCCGCCACATTGAGCGGCATATTCACCGGAAGGACTAAGCCCACTCATGGGATTACTGATGCCATACATAAGAAACTGCCACATATCAATATGATGTGGGTGCTCTACGGAGAGGGCGATATGTATGTCGATTCTTCTGATAAACAACCAGGTTCTGAGCGTGTTGCATCACCTACTGGACAGATGGAATTGGACTTTGAGGATGAGCCTACTGTTTCAGGGAAAATAACGGGTGTGAAAGCACGTCAGGCTGCTTCTGGTAACGATACCACAGCAAAGGCAATGAAAAATGTTGACAAGCCAAGGAGGCGAATCACAGAAATAAAGGTTTACTACGACGATCTGACCTATGAGTCTTTCGTCCCGGAAAAGAAATAAATAACACATATTCTATTAATATACATTTCCAATCAATCAATTATTTTTATTGGGCGTAGGCTTTGAGACATAGCCTCTTACGTCGATGTTTTCAACAACGGATAACATTTCTTCGGATTACGGGCATCACTTGGTGTGTATGCCCGTAGTTTTTTTATGTATTCTCCTCAACATCATCATTTTCTTCATCCAACTAACCTATAATTCATAGATTTTATCTACTTTTGCACATGATGAAAAAGTATATATTGGATTTAAAGGTGGTGAGCTGCGAAAGACTGGGCGACAGGTATGCCCTCCTGAAGCTTACTTCCGATGACTGCCTGCCAGAGATGCTGCCAGGACAGTTTGCCGAACTGAGAGTAGATGGTTCGCCGGGCACTTTCCTGAGACGTCCCATATCCATCAATTACCTGGATCGTGAGCACAATGAGGTGTGGTTTCTGGTGGCTATGGTCGGAGAGGGAACTTTCCGCTTGGGGACGCTGCGAAGAGGCGTTTTTCTCAACTGCATCATACCCCTGGGCAATGGTTTTTCTCTTCCCTCCACACCACAGGAGCGCATATTGCTCGTCGGAGGAGGAGTGGGGGTGGCGCCTCTGCTGTTCTTAGGTGCCCAACTCAGGCAGATGGGGTGCGAGTCTACCTTCCTGTTGGGGGCAAAAAAGGCATCCGACCTGGTGGAACTTGACCTCTTCAGGGCGCAGGGACGTGTGTTCCTCACCACTGAGGATGGTTCCGAGGGCGAAAAGGGATTTGTCACCGGACACTCAGTTCTGCAAAAAGAGACGTTCGACCGCATCTGCACCTGCGGTCCCAAACCCATGATGCTGGCGGTGGCAAGGTTGGCTGCTGCCAAGGGAATCGACTGTGAGGTGTCGCTCGAGAACATGATGGCTTGTGGCCTTGGGGCCTGCCTCTGCTGTGTGGAACCAACCAAAGAGGGAAATATCTGTGTGTGCAAACAAGGTCCAGTGTTAAATATTAATCAACTGCTATGGCCAATCTAAATGTAAAAATAAATGACATCATCCTAAAGAATCCCGTGATGACGGCTTCGGGAACTTTTGGATATGGTCTTGAGTTTGCCGACTTCATCGACCTGAGCAACCTCGGTGGCATCATCGTCAAGGGTACCACACTGAATCCACGTGAGGGAAACGACTATCCCAGGATGGCGGAGACAGCGATGGGGATGCTCAACTGCGTGGGACTGCAGAACAAGGGGGTGGATTATTTCTGCTCTCATATCTACCCTCAGGTGTGTGACCTCGACACGCAGGTCATCGTCAATGTGAGCGGGTCCTCGCCCGATGACTATGCAGAGTGTGCAGCGCGCATTGATGCACTGGAACGCATCAACGCCATAGAACTCAATATCTCCTGCCCCAACGTGCGGCAGGGAGGCATGGCGTTCGGCGTGACGACGGCAGGAGCGGCCTCTGTCGTCAGGGCAGTGCGTGCACGCTACCACAAGACGCTCATCGTAAAACTCTCGCCCAATGTCACCGACATCGCCGACATCGCACGGGCATGTGAGGCGGAGGGAGCGGACAGCGTGTCGCTCATCAACACCCTCATGGGGATGGCTGTGGACATCGAGCGGCGGCGCCCGGTGCTCAGCATCGGCACAGGAGGCCTCAGCGGGCCCGCTGTGAAGCCTGTAGCCCTGCGGATGGTGTGGCAGGTCGCCAAGGCCGTCAAAATACCCGTGGTGGGCCTGGGAGGCATCTCTACGGCGACGGATGCCATTGAGTTCCTTATGGTGGGCGCTACGGCCATAGAGGTGGGCACTGCCAATTTCATCGACCCTGCTGTCACTGTGAAAATCCGCGATGGCATCAACGAGTGGCTCGACAGCCATGGCATCGATGATGTCAACGACATTATCGGAACTATTGGATAGAAAAAATTTGAGGGCAGCAAGAGCTGCCCTCAACCAACACAAAAACTAAACTAGACTTAACTAAATTAATGAGGATTTTCGCAAACCCCAATTAATCGATTGCAAACTTATTAAAATATTTTGTATTTTACTTCCGTTTTGTAAAAAAATCGATTGTTTTTTTTGGAATATTAACAAATAAAGGCATTTTTCCTTCAAATTGTTATAATCTGACTGTTCTGGACATGAGCAGATGGTCGAGCAAAACCATGGCTGCCATGGCTTCAACTATGGGAACGGCACGGGGCACCACACAGGGGTCGTGGCGGCCGCGGGCCTTGAAGGTGGTGGACTGACCGTCCATGTCGATGGTGGCCTGCTCCTGAAGGATGGTGGCAACAGGTTTGAATGCCACCCTGAAATAGATGTCCTCACCATTGCTCACACCGCCCTGGATGCCGCCGCTGTGGTTGGTGGCTGTACCTATCGTACCCTCCTTGTTGATGAACACGTCGTTGAGTTCGCTGCCCCTCTGTGAGGCGCAGGCAAAACCTTCACCATATTCGAAACCCTTCACGGCATTGATGCTGAGCATGGCACCACCGAGAGCAGCATGGAGCTTGCCAAATTCCGGTTCGCCGACTCCGACGGGACAGCCTGTCACGACACAGGTGATGATGCCGCCGATGGTGTCGCCCTCGCTCTTCACCTGACGGATGAGAGCGGCCATTTCCTCGGCCTTGGCTGAGTCGGGGCATCTCACGGCATTACGCTCAGCAGACTCGATGTCGTAGAGCTTGTAATTGTTCTCAAGGGCGATGTGACCCACCTGTGAGGTGTAGGCATGCACACTGATGCCCATCTGACGGAGAACCAACTTTGCGAATGCCCCACCTACGCATCGGCTAATGGTTGTTCGCGCCGATGTACGGCCACCTCCTCGATGGTCGCGAATACCATATTTTTGCTGATAGGTATAGTCGGCATGGGAGGGCCTGAACAGTCCTCTCAGGCTCTCGTAGTCCTGTGAGTGGTGGTTGGTGTTGCGCACCAGGAAACCAATTGGGGCACCTGTCGTCTTTCCCTCAAAAATGCCGCTGAGCAGTTCCACACGGTCGGCCTCATCGCGTGAGGTGGTCAGGTCGCTCTGTCCGGGGCGTCGTCTGTTGAGCTCGGCCTGGATGAAGCTGACGTCGATGTCGATGCCGGCTGGCATGCCGTCAATCACGCCACCCACGCCCTCACCGTGGCTCTCACCAAATGTGGTGAGGGTGAAGAGATGTCCGAAAGTGTTCCTCATTGCTTCACTGTTTAGTTGTTGCCGCAACCTCCGCCACCGCAACCTCCGCAGTCGCCACAGTCACCACCTCCGCAGTCACCGCAGTCGCCGCCTCCGCATCCGCCGCAGCCTTCACCGCTGAGCATCCTCGCCATCTGCTCCATCTCCTTGGCAGTGGCAGGCCTGTTCTCCAGCACCTCGCCCTTGAAATTGAGGTCGAGACCGGCATAGGGGTGGTTGAGGTCGACAGTCACCTTGTCGGCGGTGATTTCCAGCACGCGTGCGTTGAAGCGGTTGCCGTCGGCGTTCATCAGGGGGATGATGGCATCCACATAGATGAGCTTGTCGTCAAACTTGCCGTTGGGCATGAAGATTTTCTTGTCGAGGTCGACAATATGCTCCTCGTCATAATCGCCATAGGCGTCGTCCTTGGAGATGACGAAGTCGAAGGTCTCGCCACGGCTGAGTTGGACAAGTGCCTCCTCAAATTTGGGCAGGGTCATCTCCATGCCGCTGATGAACCAGAAGGGACGTCCCTCCTCGGTCTGCTCCAGCATCATCCGCTCGCCATCCACTTCGGCGAACAGGCTGTACGATAGTACAATGTAATTGTTGTTGTCCATAATCAATAGTTGGTTGATTCCGCAAAGATGCCTTGTAGGAAGGGACTGTCATTTTGCGAAATTGTATGTTGCGAAATTTTCCGCAAAGATACTGAAAAAATCTATTATGCTATTATAATGAAAGCAATTTCTCTTCTATTTCTCCAAAGTTTCCACCACCTTTTCCAACAAGCTGATGATGGGAAGATGCTGGGGACAGGCATCCTCGCACTGTCCGCACTGTATGCAGGCTGAGGCTTTCTCGCCACCGGGGCGCCATTTGTATTCGTTGCGTGCCTCATCCAGGGTGCCATACATTTTGTATACATTCATCACTGAGAAAATCTCGGGGATATGAATGTCCATGGGACAGCCTGGCGTGCAGTAGTGGCATGAGGTACAGGCGATGCCGTCAAACTGTGACAATGCCTGGCGGGCAGACTCCAGCACTTTCTGCTCCTCGTCATTGAGAGGCTGCATCTGGCGCATAAACGACAAGTTGTCCTCCATCTGTTCCATATTCGACATGCCGCTGAGCACCACCATCACGTTGGGCAGTGATGCAGTGAAGCGGATGGCCCATGAGGCATAAGATGCATCGGGGTTTGCCTGATGCAGGATATCCTTTACCTGCTGGGGCGGGTCTGCCAGTTTTCCTCCCTTCACAGGTTCCATCACGATGACGGGCTTGCCATGCCTGACAGCCACCTCATAGCATTGACGTGAGGCAATCAGAGGGTCCTCCCAGTCGGAATAGTTGATTTGGAGTTGCACAAATTCTGTGTCAGGATGCTCGGTGAGCAGTTCGTCAAGCTGTTCGGGAGTGGAATGGAAAGAGAATCCATAATGGCGGATCAGCCCTTCCTCCTTCAGTTTCCTCATGTATTCCCAAATGCCAAATTGGCTGAATCTCTCCTTGTTCCCTGAGTCGATGCCGTGGAGAAGGTAAAAGTCGAAATAGCCTGCCCCGGTGCGCTCAAGGCTCACTTTGATTTCTTCCTTGGCTTCCTCTTCGCTCTTGCAGGCAAATTCTGAGGCATTGAGCTTGTCGGCCAGATAATAGCTTTCACGTGGATAACGGTCGCAGAGCGCGGCCTTGGTGGCTGCTTCCGACCCCTCATAGACATAGGCTGTGTCGAAATACTTGCCGCCGGCTTCGATGAAGGCATCCACCATGTTCTTGGTGTGCTCCACATCAATGTCTTTCGTTCCCTCAATTCTGGGCAGCCGCATCATGCCGAAACCCAGTTTCATGCAGTTGTCAATCAGTCTGTTTTCCATATCGAATGCATTTTTCTACATGCTACGAAGATAAGAAAAATCCCGCAACAACCAAATCTTTCGACCAAAAGATGCTGCTTTCGTGCCTTGTATGGCACAAAAAGGGGCGGACTCATCTTGTCCGCCCCTTTTATGGTGGTCATGCAGCCCATGGCTGCTTGTTTTCACATCTTCCTCATGATGGCTCCTCCGGCGCGGAGGGCATCCATGTTGAGGGGAATAAGCGAGTGGTGGCGCTCAGGGAGCGTCTTGCGCAATGCTTTTTCCAGTCCCTCAGAAGTGACGACGGGACAGACATGGAGAAGTCCGCCGAGGACAATCATGTTGAAAATCTTGGCGTTCTTCATCTCTGCCGCCTTGTCCATCGCACTGATGCTGTACACCTCGATGTCCTTGCGGGTGGGCGGGTTGATGATGCCGTAGTCGTCGTAGATGAGGATGCCGCCGGGCTTCACCTTCGGCTCAAACTTGTCGAGTGAGGGTTGGTTGAGCACAATGGCGATGTCGTACTTGCTGAGGATGGGCGACGAGATGCGGTCGTCGCTGACGATGACGGTGACATTGGCGGTGCCGCCGCGCTGCTCGGGACCATAGGCGGGCATCCAGGTCACTTCCTTGCCTTCCATCAGTCCTGAGTAGGCGAGAATCTTGCCCATGGAGAGCACACCCTGTCCGCCGAATCCTGATATGATGATTTCCTTTTTCATATATCCTTAATCTTTTAATCTTTCATCTTTCATCTTTCATCCCTCATCCCTCTCCCGTGGTGTCCTTCAGGTCGCCCTTGGGGTAGAACTTGAACATATTCTCCTGCATCCATTCGTTGGCTTGCTTCGGGGTGAGTTTCCAACCGCTGTTGCAGGTGCTCACAAACTCAACGAGACAGGAGCCCTTGCCTGCCATGGAAGCCTCGAAAGCCTTGCGCAATGCCTTCTTTGCCTTGCGGATGGCAGCCACGTTCTCCACGCTCTGGCGGGTGACGTAGCAGGTGCCCTCGAGCGTGGCGGCTATCTCGGTCATCTTGAGGGGATAGCCGTGAAGGGCGGGTTCGCGTCCGTAAGGACAGGTGGATGTCTTCTGACCAATCAGCGTGGTGGGTGCCATCTGTCCTCCTGTCATGCCGTAGATGGCATTGTTGATGAAGATGATGACGATATGCTCGCCACGGTTGAGAGCGTGGATGGTCTCACAGGCTCCGATACATGCCAGGTCGCCGTCACCCTGGTAGGTGAACACGAGGCGGTCGGGCCAGAGTCGCTTGATGCCGGTGGCTACGGCGGGAGCACGTCCGTGGGCGGCCTCCTGCCAGTCGATGTCGATGTAGTTGTAGGCGAAAACGCCGCATCCCACGGGTGAGATGCCCACGGTCTTCTCCTCCATGCCCATCTCCTCAACCACCTCAGCGATGAGTTTGTGAACCACACCATGTGAGCAGCCCGGGCAGTAGTGCATGGGCGTGTCGTTCAAAAGTGCCGGCTTCTGGTATACCAGGTTCTCCGGACTGATTATGTCTTTTGCTTCCATCATTTCATCAGTTTGGTTTTCAATGCCTCCACTATCTCTTCTGGCTCAGGGACGATACCGCCCAGGCGGCCGAAATGTTCCACAGGTACCTCACCGTTGATGGCCAGGCGAACGTCCTCCACCATCATGCCGGCGTTGATTTCTGCCACGAGCACTCCCTTCTTTCCTATTGCCAGTTCTGCCACCTGCTTCGAGGGGAAGGGCCACACAGTGATGGGGCGCAGCAGACCTACGCGGATGCCCTCAGCACGGGCGAGTTCGATAGCTTTCTCAGAGATGCGTGCCGCGCTGCCGAAGGACACGATGATATACTCGGCATCTTCGCACTGCATGGTCTCATACCTCACTTCCTTCTCGCGTATCTCCTGATATTTCTCCTGAAGGTGGATGTTGCGGAGCTCCATCGCCTCGGGCTTCAGTTCCAGAGAGGTGATGACATTGCGCTTGCGGTCGCGTGTCTTGCCTGTCGATGCCCAGGGGCACTGCTTGATGACTTCCTCATCGGTGCGGCGGGGCTTGTAGGGCGGCAGCACGATTTTCTCCATCATCTGTCCGATGACGCCGTCGCTCAGAATCATGGCAGGGTTGCGGTATTTGAAGGCGAGTTCAAAGGCGAGGTCGACGAAGTCGGCCATCTCCTGCACCGACGAGGGTGCGAGTGTGATGACATAATAGTCACCGTTGCCGCCGCCTCGGGTGGCCTGGAAATAGTCGCTCTGTGAGGGTTGGATGGTGCCCAGACCGGGACCGCCGCGCTGCACGTTGACAAACACGCCGGGGAGTTCGGCTCCTGCCAGATAGGCGATGCCTTCCTGCATGAGCGCCACGCCGGGACTCGACGAGGAGGTGAGGGCGCGCTTGCCGGCTCCTGCGGCGCCATAGACCATGTTGATGGATGCCACCTCGCTCTCTGCCTGCACCACCACCATACCGGTGGTTTCCCAGGGCTTGAGGGCGCAGAGGGTCTCAATCACCTCGCTCTGCGGGGTGATGGGATAGCCGAAATAACCGTCGGCTCCACAGCGGATAGCGGCATGGGCGATGGCCTCATTGCCTTTCATCAGTGTTACTTCTTGTTCTGCCATCTCTTACTCCTCCATTTTTTTGCGGTAAACAGTGATACATCCGTCAGGACATACGATGGCACATGAGGCGCATCCGGTGCAGTCATCGGGACGTGCGGCCTCAATGAAGGGATAGCCCGACACATTGACTTTCTTGTCGGCAAGGGCGATGACGCCCTTGGGGCAAGCCTCAATGCACAGGGAGCAGCCCTTGCATCTGTTCGTGTTGACCACGATTTGACCTTTGATTTTTGCCATAATTGATATTGTTAGGGTATTTTTTGCATTATGATTTCGCTTCCCTGCTATGGATTGTAGTAATCCTTGTGGTAGAAGCTGAGGATATCGTCGAGCATCTCCTTGGCATGGACGGCAGGACTCTCTGGGTCGAGGGCGATGGCCTCCATGTAGTTGTTGATGGCCTCCTGCCAGTTGCCCTGGCGGCGGTACTCATTGCCCCTCTGGTAGTATTCCTCGGCGGTCATGGGTAGTATTCCTTTTTAGCAGCGGAGAGCGTGTTCTTCATCAGCGAGCAGATGGTCATCGGACCGACGCCGCCGGGAACAGGGGTAATCATGGAGCATTTCTCTGCCACCTCGTCAAACTTCACGTCGCCGTTGAGGCGGAAACCGCTCTTGCGGGTGGCATCAGGCACGCGGGTGGTGCCCACGTCGATGACCACAGCCCCTTCCTTCACCATGTCGGCGGTGACGAAGTTGGGCTGGCCGATGGCGGCGATGAGGATGTCGGCCTCGCGGCATTCCTCACGCAATGTAGCTGAGTGGCTGTGGCAGACGGTCACGGTGGAGTCGCCATAGTGCTTCTGCATCATCAGCTGTGCCATGGGCTTGCCCACGATGTTGCTGCGGCCGAGGATGACGCATTTCTTGCCGCTGGTGGCGACGTTGTAGCGGCGCAGCAGGGTGAGGATGCCCAGGGGGGTGGCCGAGATGAAGCAAGGCAGGCCGATGGCCATCCGCCCCACGTTGATGGGGTGGAAACCGTCGACATCCTTGCGGTAGTCTATCGCCATGATGACTTTCTGCTCGTCGATGTGGCGGGGAAGCGGCAGCTGTACGATGAAACCGTCGACATCGTCATCGGCATTCAGCTGTGCCACTTTCTCCAGCAACTCCTCCTCGGTGACGTCGTCTTCCATGCGGATGAGCGTAGAGGTGAATCCACATGCCTCACAGGCTATCACCTTGTTTTTGACGTATGTCTCCGAACCTCCGTCGTGTCCTACGAGGATGGCGGCGAGATGGGGACGTTTGCAGCCGCGGGCGGTCATCTCCCGCACCTCTTCGGCTATCTCCTGCTTGATGGCGGCCGCAGTGGCCTTTCCGTCGATTAGTGTCATGTCGTATTATTTGGGCATGGTGGGCATCTTGCCCCTCATGGCATTCATCATCATGTTCATTTTCGAGGTGTTGGTCACCATCTGCATCATCTTGCGGGTCTGGTCAAACTGCTTGAGGAGTTTGTTGACCTCCTGGATGGTGGTGCCTGAGCCGCGTGCGATGCGCATACGGCGGCTCTGGTTGAGAATCTGGGGATTGGCGCGCTCCTTCGGGGTCATGCTCTGGATGATGGCCTCGATGCTCTTGAAGGCGTCGTCGTCGATGTCGACATCCTTGATGGCCTTGCCCACACCGGGAATCATCGAGGCGAGGTCCTTGAGGTTGCCCATCTTCTTGATTTGCTGGATTTGGGCCATGAAGTCGTTGAAGTCAAACTTGTTTTTCTTCAGTTTGTCCATCATCTTCTTGGCTTCCTCCTCGTCGTAGAGGGCCTGTGCGCGCTCCACGAGACTCACCACGTCGCCCATGCCGAGGATACGGTCGGCCATGCGTGAGGGATGGAAGGCGTCGATGGCTTCCATCTTCTCTCCCGTTCCGATAAACTTGATGGGCTTGGTCACCACAGTGCGGATGGAGAGGGCTGCACCGCCACGGGTGTCACCATCGAGTTTGGTAAGCACCACACCGTCGAAGTCAAGGCGGTCGTTGAAGGTCTTGGCGGTGTTGACGGCATCCTGACCAGTCATCGAGTCAACCACAAAGAGGGTCTCGTCGGGATTGACGGCATTCTTGAGCGTCTCTATCTCGCGCATCATGTCCTCATCGATGGCGAGACGGCCGGCGGTATCGATAATGACCACATCGTGGCCTTTTGACTTGGCTTCACGGATGGCGTTGTTGGCTATTGCCACCACGTCCTTGTTGTCGGGCTCTGAATACACGGGGATGCCGATTTGCTCGGCCACCACCTTGAGCTGCTCAATGGCGGCGGGACGGTAGACGTCGCAGGCCACCAGCAGCGGGTTCTTGCGCTGCTTGGTCTTCAGCATGTTGGCCAACTTGCCACTGAACGTGGTCTTGCCGGAACCTTGCAGTCCCGACATAAGAATGATGGAAGGACGGCCGGTGAGGTTGAGCCCCACATTCTCTCCGCCCATCAACTCTACCATCTCGTCGTGGACGAGTTTCACCATCAACTGACCTGGCTTCACAGCCGTCAGCACATTCATACCCATCGCCTTGCGCTTCACCTCGTCGGTGAACGTCTTGGCTACCTTGTAACTCACATCGGCCTCGATGAGGGCCTTGCGTACATCTTTCAGGGTTTGGGCTACATTGATTTCGGTAATTTTTCCTTCGCCCTTGAGCATCTTGAACGAGCGCTCAAGTCTCTCGCTTAAATTCTCAAACATCTTTCAAATAAATGTATCTTTTCTAAATATTTATTCAGTCTCTTAAAATCAAGACAAAGGTAGATATTTTTCTCCAATTATCAATGATAACAACTATATTTTTATCTTGTAGGGCGAATTTTATTCTTTATTCGTTTATCTTCATTACTATCGGCAAGTGGTCGCTGCTGCCTCCATGGTAGCGGTAGCCAACGTAGGTGCGGCGTGGTTGCAGTCCGCCGTATTTCTCATCTTCCTCGGTGAGGAAGGGTGCATCTATGATATGGCATTCGGTGTGCCTTTTGGCAAGTGATTCGCTCACGAAGATATGGTCGAGGCTTCCCCACTGTCCTCTGTGCTTATAGGTGCCCCTTGCGCCGTGACTGCCCTTCGCTCCTGATGAGGCATGGATGAGGTGGTGCAGGGAGAGCCTGACTATCGCACTGTCGGAGTCATAGTCGTTGAAGTCGCCGGCGACGATGATGTTTGCCTTGCTGTCTGTCTGGCGGATAGAGTCGATGGTCGTGATGATGCGCTCCGCCACCCTCAGACGGTAGGGACGTGTGCTCCGCTCGCCGTTGACTCGGCTGGGGGCATGCACCACCATCACATGGAGTGTATCGCCCGTAGTGATGAGACCGCTGGCATAAAGGATGTCGCGGGTGGCGTGCCTGCCTTCGGGTGGACTGACACCGATGGCATGATGGGAGATGAGGCGGAAGGTGAAGGGTGAGTAGAGCAATGCTACGTCGATGCCGCGCTCATCGTCGGAATGCGTCATCACATACTCGTAACCGGCATTGCGGAGCAGTGAGCGATGGGTGAGGTCGTTCATCACGCTGTCGTTCTCCACTTCTGCCAAGGCCACCAGGTCGGGCAGTGTCCATGCCTCTCCCTCGCCGCCGCACGAGATAATGGTCTGGGCAATGCTGTTCAGCTTCGTCCAGTATCGGTGGCTGTCCCACTTACGGGTGGCATCAGGCAGATACTCATAGTCGTTCTTGCCCTCATCGTGTCGCCAGTCGAAGAGGTTCTCGCAGTTGAGCTCCACAAAAGTGAGCCATGAGGTGAGCAGCAGAGAGATAAGCATGAGAATAAGGAGGATTTAAAAAAATCCCTGAGCCAAACGGCCCAGGGATTTTTTATGTAAAAGAGATGTTATTTCCATTTGTTGTCGAAATGATCCCAAACCATCTCGTTGGCATCGGCTTCGTGAGTGCCATCGTCTTGGCCACCCCAATCAATAGTTAGTTGGTCACCATTATATACTTTGGCTGTACCAATTTCAGAAGCACAGAAAATTTCAGCGTTGACGGTGCCCAGCAACTCACATACGGGGGCTTTATATATCTTTTTCATAATCATTGTCTCTTTAATTATTTAACAATTACCTTCTTGCCGTTCACGATATATATACCGCGTGAGAGTTTCTTCATATCTGATGCTTTACCCATATAAACACCACTGACAGAATAGACATCATCGTTATTTCTATAGTTGGTGGATATGCCTTCTATTGCGGTTAGCTCACCGTCAATAACAATGCCGATGTTCAGACCTGAACTACTTTCCCATATAAGCTTTTGCATATAATCATCAAGCATGAAGTAACCTCTAAATCCTTTGATTTTACTCTCACTCTCGCTTGTGGAATAGTAGAATTTGTTACCACTTAAGAAGATGCCTCTATTTGGGATGGTCTGCTTGTTCAAGACACCAATAAACTCAATTTTTTGAGTTTCTTCTGTTTCTTCATCAAAATAATTGATAATTGACTTGATTTCTTTATTCTCTACAATGCATTTTTCAGGAGATGCTATCTCAGATATGTCTTTTGATGTTTTGATAAAATATGGTTTATAAGCTTCAATACCAGATGTTCTCAACATCTTAAGATTAAATTCAATGTTATTATTTTCAATATAAATACCTCCGTCATCTGAAGATTCTGGTATTTGAGCCAATTGGACGTCACTACCGAAAATCTGTTTCTTCTGAGTATTGTTTAAAGCAAATGGTAGACACAGTGTTGACCAAGTATTGGCTTTGATTGTGCGTTTTACAATAACGTCTTCAGATACAGTGAATAATTCTTTAGGACCGAAGTCATACTCTGTCTTTCCTTGTTCATTCACAGTTTCTGTAACCTCTCGGTGCTCGTAGGTGTAACTTTCTTCTAAAACATCAGCTTCTTCATCAATGATTCTTGGAGAAGGTTCTACAATATTGACATTGAATGATGATGGAGCATCAATTTTTTGTGCTTCAACAGGACTGAATGGGGAATAGTCTTTGCCATCTTCACCGCTGAGACTGAGTGCTGTGATTGTGATAGGGATAGGTTCTTCACTAACCGCCATGCTCTCATCTGCTTGGAAATAGATTTTGACCACATCGTATTCGCCATTTTTCATATTTTGGCCATCCATGTTCATGAAGATGAAAACACCTTCATCTTTTCCAGTCTTTTTGTCGTTCATGACAAATCTCGGGTCAGAAATTCCTGTCGATTTATAATCTGCCACACCTTGATTGAAATGGAGACCCTCAGGCAGCACAAACTCAATTTGGAGAGCATTATACCTTCTCTCCTGCATTTTGCATTTAATGGTGATGCACCCAAAGCCGCCCTGCTTGATTGTAGCGTCTTGAATGCTGGTAACGCCATCCTTTGCCTGGGCTACATTCATGCAGCCAAGCAATGCCATTGCCAAAAGTAGAATTTTTTGTTTCATATGATAAGGTTTTGTTAATAATCATCAGACCTCATAGACATCTCGACATGCCTTAAAATGACCTTTTTGCCATGCTTCCCAAAGGGCATAATACACCCTAAGGCTTTTAGTGGCGTTGCAAATATAATCAAATTTGCGTAATCACAACACTTTTTTGCAGTTTTTTTTATTAAAAAGCAGATTTTTTAAAGAAAAGTGCTCTCTGACAGCTTCTTTTTATGCAAAAATACTGTCATCGGGCAACATTGTTGCGTATCTTGGTGAGGTATGCTTTCATGCCGTCGGCATCCTTCGTGTCGATGATATGGAGCAGTTCCTTGAGTTCGGTGCGGATCTGTGAGACCTGGTCGTGCGTGTAGGGATTGAAGAGAATTTCCTGCAACAGGTAGTCATCCTCGTTGAGTACTCCTTTTGCGATGCGCATATGCCGCTTGAAGGTGGTTCCAGGTGCATCTTGGTGCTTCATCACGGCGGCGAAGACAAAGGTGCTGACGAAAGGGATACTTAGCGAATAGGCCACGGTGCGGTCGTGCTCGTCGAAGGTATATTCATAGATATTGAGCCCCAGACGGCTATAGAGGTCCTTGAAGAAGATGCGTCCCATGTAGTCGCCCTCGCTGATGATGATGGCGTTCTCCTCACTGAGCTGCTGAAGGTTGGCAAAGGTGGGGCCGAACATGGGGTGGGTCGACACATAGCGGCGGCCGCACTGTTCGTAATACTCATGCAGCCCGGTCTTCACCGAAGCGATATCGCTGATGATGCAGTCGGAGGGCAGGTGGGGGATGACTTCGTTGAAGGCGGGGATGGTGTACTTCACCGTCACCGCGTTGATGACCAGTTCGGGTTGGAAGGCCTCTATCTCCTCCAGGGTGGTGAAACGCTGCGTGTTGTAGGTGAAGCGCATCCTGAGCGGGTCTTTCTCATAGACCGCCATCTCATGGTCGAAACTCAGCAGGTCGAGGAAAAAACTGCCCATCTTGCCTGCTCCCAAAACTAATATTTTCATTTTTTTGAGGTTTGAGGTTTAAGATTTGAGATTTTGAGATTTAAGCTATATCTCAGCATACCGATAGCAAGCTTTCCTCTGAGTTATTGGTTGATAATCTCCATTTGCTGCCTTACACTTTCCTCATGCACGCTTTCGAAGACTTTCTTCACAAACTCGCTGTCCATGCCGCATAGCGAACCTTGAGCGCCGCGTTTGTCGAGAATCTCACCATATCTTACGGGTTGCAGCACGGTCATGTTGTGCTCTTTCTTGTATTGTCCGATTTCTCGGCACACGCGCATACGCTTGGCAAGCAGGTTCATCAGTTGGTTGTCGAGTTCGTCAATCTGCTGGCGCAGCTCGTGGATACCCTCAGTCGTGACTTTCTCATCGCGGATGACGAGGAGCGAGAGGATGTAGTCGAGCACATCGGGAGTGACCTGCTGCTTGGCGTCGCTCCATGCGGCGTCAGGGTCGCAGTGTGATTCCACGAGCAGACCGTCGAAGCCGAGGTCCATCGACTGCTGGCAGAGGGGGGCGATGAGCTCGCGCCGTCCGCCGATGTGGCTGGGGTCGCAGATGATGGGCAGCGATGGGATGCGGCGGCGCAGTTCGATGGGTATCTGCCACATGGGGAGGTTGCGGTAGATTTTCTTGTCGTAGCTGGAGAATCCGCGGTGGACGGCTGCCAGGCGGGTGATGCCGGCCTGGTTGATGCGCTCGAGGGCACCAATCCACAGTTCCAGGTCGGGATTGACGGGGTTTTTCACCAGCACGGGCACGTCAATGCCTCTCAGCGAGTCGGCAAGTGCCTGCATGGCAAAGGGGTTGGCAGTGGTGCGGGCACCAATCCACAGGATGTCAATGCCGTATTTCATTGCCAGTTGTACGTGCTCGGGGGTCGCCACCTCGATGGCGATGAGCATGCCGGTCTCTTGTTTCACACGCTGGAGCCAGGGCAGGGCTATCTCACCATTGCCCTCAAAACCACCGGGTTTGGTGCGGGGTTTCCAGACACCAGCACGGAACATGTGGCAACCTTTGCGGGCCAGTTGCAAGGCGGTCTCCATCACTTGCTCCTCAGTCTCCGCCGAACAAGGGCCGGCAATGACTACGGGGCGTTCGTTGTCGCTGGGTAATCTCAGGGGTTGAAGTTGCAATTCCATAACTATATCGTTTTTATATTATTATTCATGTTGTCGGACTTGTCAGACCAGTCAGACCTGTATTTTCTTGATTCTCTCGAGTGCCTCGCGCATCTTTTCCTCCTTGGCGCAGAGCGAGATGCGGATGTAGCGCTGTCCGTTGCTGCCGAAGATGAATCCGGGTGTGATAAACACCCTCGCCTCATGGAGCACACGCTCGGTGAGTTCCTCGGCATCGGTGTAGCGGTCGGGTATCTTGCCCCAAAGGAACATGCCCACTTGAGAGGGGTCGAACGTACATCCGAGCGTCCGCATGATTTCCTCAGCGATGGTGCGGCGGCGCCCGTAGGTCTCAATGTTGGCCTCACGGTGCCATGTCTCATCATTTGCATATGCCTCGGCGGCAGCCAGTTGGATGCCCCTGAATGTGCCGCTGTCGATGTTGCTCTTCACCTTGAGAATCCAGGAGATGAAGGTGGCGTTGGTGGCGCAGAGGCCGACGCGCCAGCCCGGCATGTTGTGGCTCTTGCTCATTGAGTTGAACTCGATGCAGCAGTCGCGGGCGCCCTCCACCTGCAGCAGCGACATGGGGTGCTCGTTGAGGATGAAGGAATATGGGTTGTCGTTCACCACGACAATACCATGCCGCCGGGCGAAGTCCACGAGCCGCTCATAGGTCTCCATCCGTGCGTTGCCGCCAGTGGGCATGTTGGGATAGTTGGTCCACATCAGGCGGATGCCGGTGAGGTCCATTTTCTCCAACTCATCGAAGTCGGGCTGCCACCCGTTGTCCTCACGCAGGTTGTAGTTGACGATGCGGGCACCGAGGAGTTTGCTGAGTGATGTGTAGGTGGGATAGCCGGGATTGGGCACGAGCACGCCGTCACCGGGGTTGACGAAGGCGAGCGTCACATGGAGGATGCCTTCCTTGCTGCCGATGAGCGGCAACACCTCTGTGGCGGGGTCAAGCGTGACACCGTACCATCTCTTGTAGAACGCCGCCATCGCGCTGCGCAGTTCGGGAGTGCCCATCGTCGGTTGGTAGCCGTGGCTGTCGGGGCGTTGTGCCACCTCGCACAGGCGGCTGATGGTCTGCGGCGAGGGAGGCATGTCCGGACTGCCGATGGCGAGGCTGATGATGTCGTGCCCCTCGGCATTGAGGCGTGCCACCTCCTTTAGTTTGCGGCTGAAGTAATACTCCTGAACGAGGCTGAGCCGCTCTGCGGGCTGTATGCTAATTGGTTTGTTTTCCATTTCTGTATTCTCCTAATATTTTCAGTTCTTTGGTTAGTGGGGTGATGGCGTCGATGCTCTGGCGGTAGCGGATGAGGTTGTTGTAGGTCACGTCGACATAAAACAGGTATTCCCATTCGTGTCCGATGATGGGCAGCGACTGTATCTTGGTGAGGTTGATGCTGTAGAAGGAAAGGATGGTGAGCACCTTCGACAGGGCACCTTCCTCGTGGGGAAGCGAGAAGACGAGGCTTGACTTGTCGGTCTCATTGAGCGGACGGAGGAAATCTGCCTTTCGGGGGTCGCAAACCACGAGAAAACGGGTGAAGTTGTGCTTGTTGTCCTCAATGGAGTCCTCGAGAATCTTCATGCCATGGAGTTGGGCTGCCTCAGCGCTGCAGATGGCTGCCTTGCCTCGCAACTGATGGGTCATGATGTTCTCGGCGGCACCGGCGGTGTCCTCTGTCTCCACCGCCTTGAGCTTCGGATGCTGGGCGAGAAAGCCACGGCATTGCATGAGAGCTACAGGATGTGAGTGTATCTCGTCGATGGTGTCCCAGTCATCTTCGGGCAGACAGCAGATACAGTGGCGGATGTGGAGCTTGTGCTCACCCACCACGGTGGTGCCTGAGTCGCGCAGCAACTCATAGTTGTGCAGCAGACTGCCCGCAATGGTGTTCTCGATGGCGGTCATGCCGATGATGGTGGGGTCGCGACGGATGTTGTCATAGACCTCCTCGAAGGTGGCGCAGCAGATAATCTGCACCTGCTCACCCTCGAAATACAGGTGGGCTGCCATGTCGTGAAACGACCCGATTTGTCCTTGGATGGCAATTCTCTTCATTTCTTTGTAGTACTCATTATTATATATATAACAAAAAACCGCCTCATTGGGTGAAGCGGGTTATTGTCGGTTTGGTCTTCTCGTCTTAATGGATTACTGCATACAACTTCCCGCTTCGCAATGGTTTGCAAAGTAAAAATAGAAGTAGTAATAAGTGCTCCAGCTTGTCATTTTATTATGATTTTAACGTTTTCGCTGCAAAATTAATGCTTTTCCGCCAATTGCCAAAACAATTCGTTGTTTTTTTATTCTTTTTCTGACTCGTCCGACTAGTCTGACCTGTCCGACTCGTCCGACTTGTCTGACCTTTTTGTCAAGGCTTTTAATTTCTCCAAACCCTCTATGGCATCTTCGCAGTAGGGGTTGAGCTCAATAGCCCTTTCATAAAGAGTGATGGCGTCGCCGATGCGCTGCTGCTGCATGAGGATGCTGGCCTTGAACAGCAATACATCCTCGGAGTTGGGAGCCACTTCCATCAGATGGTCGGCATCCTCCTCGGCGCCTTCAATGTCGCCCTCTTCCAATAGCAGCTGACCCCGCTCCAGGTTGGCTGAGGCGAAATTCTCATCGAGCATGAGCGTCTTGGTGTACATGGCGATGGCATTCACCACATCATGTTGTCCGCGTGAGGCACGGGCATAGAGAAACATGATTTCGGCATCGTCCTTGTCGATGAGCATGGCTTTCTCGCAGCATTCCGCCATCAACGTGTAGTTCTCCATCAGATATGCCACCTTGGCCATCGATGCGAGGATGCGGATGTTGTCGGGCTGTGCCTCGGCAAGAAGGCTGAGTTCGTTGTAGCCCTCTTGAAGTTGCTCGTTCTGGATATATGCCTGCGAGAGGTAGTCGTGCGTCTCCAGGTCGTCTTTGATTTCAAGTGCCTTGGTGAAGCACGTTACGGCAAAGGCATACCTGCCAGTGTGCAGGGCACGGACGCCATCGGTGCGCAACACGTCGAAGTGGTGCGCTTCCTCACGCTCTTTCTTTTCCTCGGGCGACTCTTCCTTGCCGCCAAACAGTGTCTTGAGAAATCCCATGATGCAAAAATACAATTATTCTGCATAAGAGTCGCAAACGTATGGATTTTTTTAAGATTTGTTTTGCTTTTCACGCATTTTTGCTTATCTTTGGCATCACAAACCTAAAACATGATACTGACAATGAAAACAAGAAGTGACGTTTTTCAGATGGAGAAAGAACTGGTATGGGAGAATCCCTCACAGGGAATCCAGCGCCAGATTATGGCATACGACGGACAACTGATGATGGTGAAGGTGAAGTTCGAGACCGGTGCCGTAGGCACCACCCATACCCATTATCATACACAGGGAACATATGTGGCGAGTGGACGGTTTGAGCTGACCATCGGCGAGGAGAAACGGGTGCTGGAGGCTGGCGACGGCTACTATGTGGCTCCTGATGTGCCTCATGGGTGTGTGTGCCTTGAGGCTGGCGTGCTGATTGATACGTTCAGTCCCATGCGGCAGGACTTCCTGGAGTCTCTCTGACCGCCGTTGTTTTCCCATTTCAAACACCGAGGGTTATGAGACGACTTCTGATATTGGCCACATTGCTGCTCTTGGGCGTGAGTGTTAGGGCTGGCGACCATGAGGTGAGGCAGGCCATGCGTCGTGCCACTCAGTATATGATGGATGAGGTGTCGGTGGATGGCGGCTTTGTGTGGAACTATCTACCCGACTTCTCCCGTCAGTGGGGTGAATTGGAGGCAAGACGCTCGATGGTGTGGCTGCAGTCGCCTGGTACGCCCGACGTGGGACAGGTGCTGCTCGACGCCTATCATGCCACAGGCGATGAGTATTATTATAACTGTGCCCGCAGGGTGGCGATGTGCATCATAGGCGGACAGATGTCCTGCGGTGGGTGGAACTATATGTTCGACCTTGCAGGTGAAGATTCCATCCGCGAGTGGTATGCCACCATCGGAAAGCAGGCGTGGAGGCTTGAGGAGTTTCAGCACTACTATGGCAACGCCACTTTTGATGATGAGGCGACGAAGCACTGCTCGGAATTCCTGCTGCGCATCTACCTGGAGAAACGCGACGAGGCATTGCTCGCACCGCTTCGTCGTGCCATCGACTTCTTTGTCAGGAGCCAGTATGCCAATGGCGGATGGCCCCAGCGCTTTCCGCTGATGTACGACCATCCTTTCAGGGGAAAGGCTGATTACTCGTCGTTTATCACCCTCAATGACAATGTGATGGTGGAGAATATCGATTTCCTCCTCCAATGCTATACACAGTTGGGTATGGCGGAGCTGCGGGAACCCATCCTTCGTGCCATGCACCTGATGCGTGACCTGCAGCAGCCAGAGCCGTTGGCGGGGTGGGCCGACCAATATGAACCTGCAAGCCTTCAGCCGGCACATGCCCGTTCCTATGAGCCGCGGTCGGTGAACACAGGTACGACGGTAGGCATGTTCTTCCAGATGATACAGTATTACAGGCTTACGGGCGACGCTTCGTTTCTTGAGGGTCTGCCTGCCGCGATTGATTTCCTGGAGAGTCAGCGGTTGCCGTCTTCACTGGCAGCCAAGGTGCGCCGCACACAGTTGCAGGAGGATGAAATCCTGATGCCGCGCTTCATCGACCCCGACACACGGCGCCCGCTGTATGTGCACCGAAAAGGTTCGAATGTCGCCAATGGTGCTTATTACATGGATGAGAACACCGACGGCACCATCGCTCACTACAGCTCATTCGCCACTGTCAGTCTCTCTCGAATGAGACAGGCGCTGAAGGAAGCCAAATCATGGGTGCAGAAAGATTTGGAGCGCAACTCACCACTCAGAATGTCCGACCTGTCCGACTTGTCCGACTTGTCTGCCCCGTCAGATAAACCTAAAACCTACTACTACCGAGGGATGGGGCGTTTGCGGCCTGGTATGCAGTTGCCTTCCGCCGACGAAGTGGTGGCAGCCCTTGATGACAAAGGGCGGTGGCTCGTTCCGCTTCGCCAGATGTCGAATCCCTTCAAACCGCTGCCCAAGGGCATGGAGACAGAGAGCGACATCACCACATACACGCAGACTATGGTGGGCGATGAGTATGACACGTCACCTTTTGAAAACCGTGAGGTGAGGGGCATCTCCACCCAGGCATACATCCAGAACATGACATTGCTGATTAGAAGTCTGATGAGTCCTGCTCGTCCTACGGCTTCCGGCCTCAATCCCGAACGTTTTGCGTCTGTGGTGGAAGGCAAGCCTACTCAGCTTTATACGCTGACCAACAATGGGATGGAAGCATGTATCACCAACTATGGGGCAAGGCTCGTCTCGCTGATGGTGCCCGACAAGGATGGCATCGCCGGCGATGTGGTGCTCGGTTTCGACAATATCGAGGACTACCATCTGCAGAAAAACAACTTCGGCAGTGTTGTAGGACGTTATGTGGGGCGCATCAAGGGAGCGCGCTTCTCACTCGACGGTAAAACCTATGACCTGCAGGGTGCAGGAAAGGGGAATATCTCACACGGCGGGTATCCTGGCTTTGCCGACCATGTGTGGGATGTGGAGGCAGTGAGCGATACCACCCTGCGGCTGCTCTATGTCTCTCCTGATGGCGAGAATGGCTTTCCTGGTAAGCTCACCACCCACGTGACCTATAGGCTGACACACAGCCATGCACTGGAGGTGGAGTATGAGGCTGTCACGGACAAACCAACCGTCGTCAACCTGACCAACCATACGTTCTTCAATCTTGCAGGCGACACCGTGCCGTCTGTGCTCGGTCATCAGCTATATGTCGACAGCAAGTATATTGCCACTTATGACAAGCAGAAGAATGTGGATGGGAAAATGATGAGGGTGCGCAACACTCCGTTTGACTTCACAACGATGAAGACCATTGGCAGCGACATTGAGATTTATGATGAGCAGATGAGCATTACAAAAGGTTACGACCACGCTTTTGTCCTCCGTCATCCTGGCATCACGACACGTCCTGCAGTAGTGCTTCGTGATGAGAAGAGCGGACGGCAACTGTCTGTCTTCACCGACCAGCCAGCCGTGCAGGTATATACCGCCAACGGACTCAACGGCAGTGTGGTGGGCAAGAGAGGTGTCGCCTATCAGCGGCAATGTGCCGTCTGTCTGGAGACCATGCACTTTGCCGACAGTCCCAATCACAGAGAATTTCCTTCCACCGTGCTCCGTCCCGATGAGAAATATCACTCCAAGACCGTTTTCCAGTTTGGCTTGGTGCCGCACAAGAAGCGCGACCTGACGAGCAGCATCCTCCTTTATGGCGGTGCTGCAAGCCTCACCGGACTTGGTGTGTTCGGTGTCGTCTCGCTGATTAAATAACTACTTGAAAGTTGTGAATATGCTATTTCATCCGCTTCAGGGTTTCCTTGGCATACTCATCACCCATGATGGCTGCCTTGTTGACCCATGAGCGGCCGGTGTCCTTGTTGCGCTTCACCCCATAGCCATAATAGTAGCAGATGCCGAGTCCGGTCATGGCAGGAGTATGTCCCTGCATGGCTGCCTTCTCCATCCAGGAGTAGGCCTCCTCGTAGTTCTTCTCAATGCCCATGCCGTTGAAATACATATTGCCAATGTTGTATTGGGCTTCGATGTTGCCCTGCTCGGCAGCCTTCATATACCACTGGGCTGCCAACTCATAGTCCTGGGTCACATATTTCCCGTTGTCGTAGTATCTGCCCAGGGAGAGTTGTGCGGGTGCATATCCTTTCTCGGCTGCCTTCGTGAAATAGTCTATCGCCATTTCTGTGTCTTGCTCAATGCCATCGCCCTGGGCGTAGAGTTTGCCCAGTTCATACTGTGAGCGCACATCGCCAGCGTCGGCCAAACGGCGGAAGAAGTTGACTGCCTGCACAGGGTCGCGGTCGACACCCTCACCCTTGAGGTAACTGTATGCCAAACTGCTGATGGCATTGGGGTTGCCTTGATTGGCGGCTTTCGTCCACCATTTCACGGCTTCCTTGTAGTCGAGGTCGACACCTTTCATCCTTGCGTAGCAGAGTCCTAAGTTGAACTGTGCTCCGGCATATCCCTTGTCTGCTGCCTTGCGATACCACTCTGCTGCCTTGGCGTAGTTCTTGTCGAAGCCCTCGCCGCCCACATCATAGCAATGGCCAAGGCTGTTCATGGCTTGCAGGTTGCCTTTCTCGGCTGCTTTGCCATACCATTTCACGGCTTCCTCCATGCTCTTCTCCACCCCATAGCCCTTCTCATAGCAGAAGGCAAGATTGAACTGTGCCTCGATGTTGCCTTTGTCGGCGGCTTTGCGGAACCACTGAGTGGCCTCGGTGAAGTTGGACTTTACCCCTTTGCCTGAGAGAAGGCGGTTGGCAAGTTCTACCTGCGACTTCACGTTGCCGGCGTTGGCCTGCTTTCTCAGGGTGGTGATATTGGCAGCGCTCTGAGCCATGGCGGTCATGCTCAGCAGCAGGCATGTCAGTGTGGTGATGATATTCTTTCTTGTCATGATAATTGTCGTTTATTCAGTGTGCAAAGGTAGTGCAAGGGTGGCGAAAAGCAAAGCATTTAACGAAGTTTATGCTTTTCCCACCCTGCGTATGTCCTCATCTTGCATTTTCTGCTTGGGCTTTTCTCAAGAAGTCCTCATTGGTTTCCAGTCAGCAAAAATACCCTCAGTGTGTAAGGCGGCAAGGTGACGGTGTCGCTGTCTGTGGTGCCTTTCTCTGGTGTGACGTGCTGGTCGCGGGGCTGTCCGCTGATGCCTTCCCACTCCGTACCTTGCGGGATGGTGATGCCCTCGACCTGCAGTGTGAGCGTGGCGGGAAGTGCGTTCACCACCTTGAGGTAGCGGTGTCCTGTCTTGCTGTCCTCCACCACGGTGGCGGTGATGCGGCGGGCAATGTTTTCGTCTGCCGTCAGTGAGGAGTTGACGTATTGGTTGCCGCTGTAGGTGGAGAAGAGCCGCTGGGTCTCATAACTCGGAGTGAGGCGCACGCCGTTGTTGTCGAAATAGATGAGGTCGGGGTTCCAGTTGTGGTGCTTGTCCTTGGCGAGCAGGGGAGCGTACGAGGTCATCGCCACCACGTCGCCGTTGCGCTCGATGTTGCAGAGGTGGATGGCCTCGGCAAGGGCTGTCTCGATGTTGGGCCGTTTCTCGGAGGTGCTGGCGGCATATTCTCCGAGATACACTTTTGGTGCTGAGCGGTCGTAGTCGTCATAATAGTGCTGGTGGTTGATGAACCACCC
The DNA here is from genome assembly GCA_902767775.1 of uncultured Prevotellaceae bacterium. Classification (GTDB taxonomy): domain Bacteria; phylum Bacteroidota; class Bacteroidia; order Bacteroidales; family Bacteroidaceae; genus Prevotella. The sequence goes on from CACXIP010000006.1 coordinate 52,314, forward strand.
GGTGCTCTCGTAGTAATGCTCATCCACCATGTCGATGATGTCCTTGTGCTTGTTGGCATAGTCCCAGCCCTCGATGTAGTCTGATGAGGGGGTGTGGAACGGTCCCACGGTGCCGCATATGATGATGTCGGGGTATTTCTCCTTGATGGCCTTGCATATCATGCCGTAGCGCTCCTCAAAGACGGTGGAGATGAGGTCCTCATTGCCGATGCCAACATATTTCAGGTGGAAGGACTCGGGATGACCGGCTTCGGCGCGCATCTTCGCCCATTGACTGGTGGCGGGGTCGCCGTTGGCCCATTCTATCATGTTGAGGATTTCCTGGCAGTAGGCCTCCATTTCCTCCATGGGGATGCCGCCCTGTTGTCCGCCAAGGCCGTCCTTGTTGGCGGCCGAGTTCTGGCAGGGCACACCGGCGGCGAGCACCGGCAGGGGTTCGGCACCGATGTCTTCGCAGAACTGGAAGAACTCAAAGAATCCCAAACCACGTGTCTGGTGGTAGTTCCAAATGTTGAAGTCAGGTTTGCGGTCCTCAAGCGGTCCTACGGTATGATGCCAGTGGTAGATGTTGTCGATGCCCTGTCCGTGGGTAAGGCAACCACCGGGGAAGCGTACAAATTTCGGCTTCAGGTCTGCGATGGCTTGGGCGAGGTCACGGCGCAGGCCGTTCTTGCGGTTGCCGAAGGTTTCCTGTGGGAAGAGACTCACCATGTCAACGGCTGCCTTGCCTTTCTTCAGGGGAATCAGCCGCAGGTGGCATTCCTTGGATGTGGCCTTGGCGCGCAGTTTGGGCTGGCGCGTGTCGAGTACGACGGCATATTTACGCCATCCGTTGCCCTGGGAGGTGAATTTCCCTTCTGCCACCACCTCATTGGCGGTGGTCACCAGTTGCACCTTCCATGCCTTTTTCTTGCAGTCGATGTTGCGCACACTGACGGAGAAGTCATAGCGCTGTCCCGGGTCGGGGTCGGCAATGCCGTCCCATCCCTCATTGGTGATGGGCAGTGTCTCGAGGATGGCGTAGTGGGGATTGTTTGCGCTCAGTGGGTCACTCGTTCCGATTTCTATTTCTCCATCAGAGTGCCATGCCGTAGTGGCTTTCCACTCGCGGCGGTCGGCAGGGGAGAACTCGAAGTCGCGGTTTTGCACCAACTCTGCATATAGTCCGCCGTCGGCAGCATAACTGATGTCTTCGAAGAACACGCCGATGAGCTTGTCGCTGATGGACTTCTTGTTTCCTGTGTTCACCCTGAGGGTGGCTTGAGCCTTGTCCAGACTGCCAAACAACTTGTCGTCGTTCGCCATGCGCTCGGCACTCATCTCACCATCACGGCGCAATACCTCGAAATGGGTGAGCAGGGCGATGATCTCTCCTTGTGTGACGTCGAATATCTGACCGTTGTATTCCTTGTCGCCGATGGTGGCCTTGTCGCCTCCCCATGCTTCTTCGCTGATGCTGCTCTCGCTGTCGGCGCTGAAGGTGCGGAAGTCCTTTGACCCCATTACGTAGCGTTTCTCATTGCCCGACTGATAGAAGATGTCGAATGTGCCGTCATCACCTTCGAAGACGATGGGACGGAGGCAGGTGGGCGTGCTCATCCTTGGATAGTCCTGCGGTCTCCATGTGATGAGGTCTGCGCTGTAGGCTGCGGCGAAACAGGGTGCGTGGTCGTTGACCTGCCACACGGCGCGCCAGGTGCCATCGGAGGCATGTACCAAGTTGGGATTGTACATGCGCTTCTCGGCTCCCCATTGTCCGTAGTCCGACGCACACAACTGCCCTATCTCCTGCCAGACGCCGTCGAAGTCAAGATAGGCGGCGTGAAGTCCCGCTCTCTCGTTGGGTGAGTAGATGAATATCTCGCGTGAGATGTTGTCACCTTCTTCCTGCGCATGGATGGCGGTGGGGATGGCCGACAGGATGGTAAGGAAAAGCAATGTGTGTATTAGTTGGTTCTTTTTCATTGTTTTAGGTTTTTGCTGCAAATTTACGATTTTTTGGGAATATGCCTATATGTTGATGCCATAAATCTGTTTTACCTCACTCATGACAAAGGTGCTCTCGATGGAGGCGAGGGTCTCTATCTCACCCAGTTTGGTAAGTACAAATTCTTGGTACTGCTTCATGTCGCGTGTGCGGACTTTCAGCAGGTAGTCGTAGGAACCAGATGTGTTGTAGCACTCCGTCACCTCGGGGATGCGCATGATGCGGCGGGTGAAGGCGTCGGCTATCTCATGGTTGATTTGCTTCAGCTTCACCTTGCAGAACACCAACAGACTTTGGTCCAGTTTGTCGGGGTCGAGCACAGCCACATATTTCTTGATGTATCCCTGCCGTTCCAACCGCTTCTGGCGCTCAAAAACAGGGGTGGGGGTGAGGTGGACGGCGTCTGCCAGTTCCTTTGTCGTCAGTTTCGCGTTCTTCTGCAGCGTTTTCAGTATCTGCAAGTCGGTTTCGTCTAATGTTGCTGCCATGTTTTTGGAATAAATAAGTAATTTTGATTCCTTCTTGGAAGATTTTTCTTTTCGGTATGCAAATATAGACATTATTCCTATAAGGCGAAAGATATTTGGAGAGAAATTCCAAAAAAGCACACAAAAAATCATCCATGCCAGATTGAATTCTGACATGGATGATTTCGCCATTTCTTGTCGCTTGTTTACTCTGGGATGATGACGCCGCCGGGACGCTGCACGACAGGATTTTCGCTCAGTGGGTCGAATACGCCCATGCCGCCGAAGGTACTGTTCCAACCGATGGTCTGCACCACGTTGGGATTGTTCTCCTCACATGATGATGAGAGTCCCATCAGGTAGCACTTCTTGTCCCATTTGGGAAGCAGCGGTTCCTTGTTGCCATCAGCATCGGTCACCTGCTGGGTAACGATGTCCTTGCGGATAAGGTTGCGCTCATAGAACTCAGCCAGTGCCTGCACGTTGGCATCGGCGTAGATGGCTGTGCCGTCGGCCTCATTGATGGTGGTGGTGAAGTTCTCGCCGAGGGTCAGTGCTTTAGGCTTGGTAAGAATCTCCTTGGCAAATGGGTCGGACTCGGGGTCTTTGCTGCTCATATAGACGGCGGGGTCGATGTACATCTCAAGCCTGTGGATGGCGATGTTGTTGAGGGGCTCCACACCGAGGTAGGCGCAGGTGTTGCCGTTGAAACCGGTTAGCGTCCAAGAGGAGGGCGCGTCGGAGATTTCATTCTGTCCGACACCGCCGTCGAAGAGCATCCAGCGGTGGCAGTCGTCAAAGCGCTTGCCCTCATAGGCGAGTTCGATACGGCGCTCGTAGAGGATGGCCTCAAACATCTTGGCACGGTCGCCGCGGATGGCGGGGTCGAGACCGCAGTCGCCGGTGTAGCCCACGCGCTGGCGTATCTTGATCAATGTGTTCCATGCCTCGTCGAGGTGATTGGCGCCACAGGCTGCCTCAGCGAAGTTGAGCAGCACCTCGGTGTAGCGCATGCCCATCATGGGCTGACCGTTGCGGGCAAAGCCTGCCTCGGGGTCGAAGACATAGAGGGGCGAGACACCTAAGTTGTAGTCCTGCGACTTTTTGCGCACGTAGATGCTCTTGCCGCTGTTGCCCATCAGGTCGGTGAAGTAGCCGCCGCGGGTCACGTCATTGGCCTCATCAGCAGAAGAGTACCATGCGTAGTTCTGCAATTGGTATTCCACGCCTGAGCCATAGGGACAGCGCTCGATGAGGTCGCCGGTGATGCTGCCCAGGAATTTCCACTCTGTGCCGGGGAAGGCGAAAGTGCGGTAGAAGCGTGGGTCGCGGTTGAGGAAGAACAGTTTCTTGTTGTAGGTGTATTGTCCCATTTCCGTGGGGCGCTTGCCGTCGGCCATGGGGAAGGCGTCCACCATCTCGGCAGAAGGAGTGATGCCGCCACCACCGCCGCAGTTGCTCGGACGGAGCTTCTGCTCGGTGCAGTTGTAGAGCTGGTCGCTGCCGTCGCCGCCGGAATTGTTGCAGATGGCGACATACACGGCCTCGGAGTTGAGGTTCTCACCACCATAGACCGTACACCATATCTTAGCCCAGTTGGAGGCATTGGTGCCGGGGTCGCCCACATAGCTCATGCCGAAGTGGCCTTCTGCCAGTTTGTCAATAGCCTGCTTGTTGAGGTCATAGGCAGTCTGCCAACGGGTTTGGTCGTCGCTGCGGTTGAACACGGGCGAGGCGTAGTAGTTGGCAACATAACCTGCAAGTGCCAATGCGGCTCCAGAGGTGATGCGTCCCCAGTCGTTGGCCTCCTCCTCCCAGCGTGCGGGAAGCATCGAAGCTGCTGTGGTCAGGTCGTTGATGATGAAGTCGAAGGTCTCGCGGGTGGAGTGGCGCGGGATGCGGAGGTCAGTGGTGTCGCTCAAAGTCGTCGACTGCAGGTCGGGGATGATGGGAGTGCCGCCAAAGCGCTTGAAGAGTCGGAAATAGCGGGTGGCGCGCATGAAGCGAGCCTGACCTTCAGCCCAGTTTTTCTGCAGTTCGGTGATGCCGTCGTATTGACGCACCTTGATGATGACATCGGTGCATTCGCGCATCTTCTTCCAAGGATTCTCATTCACACCAGTCCAGAAGAATTTGTGGATGGTGGTGTTGAGCCACTTGTCGGCGATGGGCTCCGTGTAATAGCCGTAACCGTTGCTGCCGTAGCCGGCAAACTCATCGGCATTGGTGGAGAGGAAGTCGGGCAGACCTACTGGCCACTGGTCGGCTGGACCATTGGTAGCGGTGGAGTTGCCGCCTTGGTTGCCTCCGCTGGCATTATAGTCGCGGAAGGCGGGCAGCGAACCCTGGTAGATGTAGTTGAGGCGCAGTTTCACCGACTCCCAGTCGTTGTAGATATCATTCTCGCCAAACTGACCGTAGGGGCGTTTCTCTGCGAGGAAATCGTCGGAGCAGGAACTGAACGACATGGCGATGCCGCAGCACAGGATGCATCCGCAGACCCACTTGTATATCTTGGTTGTCATTGTCTTCATGATTTTAATGGTTCGTTTTCTATGTTGCATTGCTCATCAGAATGTCACGTTCAGACCCATGGTGATTTTGCGGGTCACAGGATAACTGCCGTAGGTGCCGGCAAATGTATTCCAGTAGCCACCGGGACAAGCGTTGTAGAGGCTGAAGGCGTTCTGTACTGTCACATTCAGGCGGATGGTGCTCAGTCCGATGCTCTTGACCCAGTTCTTGGGCAGGGTGTAGGCGAGTGAAATGTTGCGGAGCAGAATCTCTGCTGCCGACATGCGCCAATAGGTGGATGTCTTGGAGTTGACATTGCTCTTGGTGTATCCGAAGTTGGGCCAGCGGCCGTTGGGATTGGCTGCCGCGATGACGCTGCCTTGTGCATCGAGTACATCTTCGTAGATGAACATGTCGTTCCACATCACAGAGACATTGGTGGTTTCCAAAGAACCAAACGACTCCTGATACATTCCGGGCATCATGCGGTAGGCTCCCCATTCTCCTTGGAAGGTGGCATTGAGTGACAACGATTTCCACACGAAGGTCAGGTTGAGGTTGGAGCGGTAGGGATTGTTCTGGCGTTTTGAAATCTGAACAATATCCTCACTCTCGTTGACGATGCCGTCGGGACCAGTCCAGTTGCCGTTATCGTCCTTCGGACCGCGCACGTCCTCATAGATGAGCATACCGGGATGCACCTGACTCTGCGACAGACCGAGGTAGTTGGTGATATGGTATTTCTGGAAGTACTCCTCAATCTGCTGATAGCTGCGGAACATTCCCATGCAGGAGAGGCCCCACAGACCGCGGTCGCTCCGCTCGCCATAGACAATGGAGTTGAGTCTTGGGTTCACATCCCAATAGTATTTCTTCACCTTGTTGTCGTCGATGCTGAAACCGAGGCGGGCGGAGAGGTACATGTCCTTGTTGAAGCGCTGGCGCCATCCCACTATGGCCTCCATACCCCAGAGGTCCATCTCGGAGTAGTTCTCGGGAGCAGGGTAAGTGCCGGCGGTACCAGGCATGTAGTTGGCGTTGGGTAAGGCGAACATCTCGCGGTTGCGGTCGTAGTAGGCATCGAGTGAAACACTCAGCCTGCCGTCGAGGGCGCGGACATCAATACCCACATTGGTCTTGATGTTCTTGTCCCAGTGCAGGTCGCGGTTGGTGCCGCTCTTCTCTGGCAACTGGAAGGCGCGGGCCGACTCTTTGGTGATGTCAGTGCCGAAGATGGTTCCGCGGTTGGGGTTGTAGGAGTAGAGCTGAAGCCAGCGCCAGGCGTCCACGTTGTCGCGGCCCATGATACCATAAGAGGCACGGAGTTTGAGGAAGTCAATCTTCCATTTCTCCTTCGGGAACCATTTCTCCTCACTAATCACCCATCCGGCGGAGAAGGAGGGGAAGGCACCCCAGTAGTTCTCAGGGGCGAACTTGGCGGCAGAGGCCTGTGAACGGATGAGGAACTCAAAGAGGTAGCGGTCGGCATAGGCGTAATTGAAACGTCCGATGTAGGCGAGGTTGCCACCGTCGCTCTTTCCCCATGTGGGGGTCATCTGCGAGTCATCGGCCATTGAGTTGGAGGTGCCGTCGGTGAAGGGGAGGGGATGGGTGGCCTCGGTGTTCATCCAGCTGCTCTCGTTCTCACCGCGCTCGACGGAGAAGGTGCCGCTGATGTCGTGCTGGCCGAACTTACGTCCGTAGATGAGCATGAAGTTGAGCTGATAGCTGCTGCTGCGGTTCATGTTGTTGACAATCCTCGAGGACTGACCACTGTTGAGCACGCGCTCCTCAAGGTTGTCGAACGAGGTGTAGCGGAAACCCTCAAGGGATACCTCATCGTAGATGCTCAGTGGGTCGAGGGGGTCGTCGGCGATGTTGTTGATGATGGCATTGGGGTCGGTGACGTAGAGGTGGTGTCCCGAACCGCCGCGGTTCTTCACGCGGTAGACTCTGTTCTCCATCTGGATGCGGTTGTCGTGGCTGTTGCCCACGTTGCGTGAGTAGGTGACACGGGCACGCAGTCCCTGAAGCGGTTTGATGAAACCGAAGTCAGCTTCCAACGAACCTTGGATGGACATTGAGTTGGTGCGCTGCTCACGGTTGTTCTGCGAGTCGTAGAGTGACTTATAGTTGTAGTAGTTCTGGAATGAGGGGTTGTTCTCCATGCCGGAGTGGTAGATGGGATAGCCGTTGATCTCATCGGGCACGTAGGAGGGGTTCTTCATCATATAGAGGTAGTCCTCCTGGTTGCCGCCTCCTGAGTTGGAGGTCTGGTGCATGTTCTTGTGGGAGTCGTCACCGCTGACGGAGAGGGTGGCTTTCACATACTTGTTGATGTTGGCAGTGATGCCGGCACGGTAGTTCCAGCGGTTGTAGTCGAGTTTGCCGATATTGCCGTCCTGTGTCTGGTAGGTGACACCGGCGAAATAGGTGGCTTTCTCGTTACCGCCATTGACATTGATGGAGTGGCGCTGTGAGAGCGAACTGCTCCAGTATTTGTCGAGCAGGTTGTAGTTGGTGCTGCGCATTTGTTCCAACTCGTCGGCTTGGAAGAAGTCTATCAGACGGTCGGGGGTCTTGTTGTCCTGAAGCACCTGGGCGGCCTTGGCAGCATTGTAGATGCGACCGTAGTTGTAGCCGTCGAGCATCTCGGCATGTTTGACAGCGTCGACATAACCCATCTGGGTCTGGTAGGAGATGCGGGGCTTGCCTGCCTGGCCGCGCTTGGTCTTCACCAAGATGACACCATAGGCACCATAGGCACCGTAGATGGCGGCGGCGGCATCTTTCAGAATGGTGATGCTCTCCACCTCATCGACATCGAGGTTGTTGAACTCTTCCTCACCCTTGTCGCCGTCCTGATAGACGAAGTCGTCGATGACGTAGAGCGGGCGGGGGTCGATGTTGGCACCTGCGGCGGCACCGTTCATGTCGGTCTTAGGCAGCAGGGCGACGGCATCGCTGGCGGCACGGATGGTGATGGTGGCATTCTCACCCGGACGGCCGGTGGAGGGCAGGCTGACATGCAGTGAGGGTGAAAGGCCGATGAGGGCCTCGGAGAGTGAACTCACCGAGAGGTCTTTCAACTCCTCGGGGTTGATGACCTCGACTGCACCCGTCACGTTCTTCTGCTTCAGGGCACCGTAGCCTACGACGACGACGTCATCAAGGGCGTTCTCCTCTTCCTGCAGGATGATGTTGGGATTGTTCAGGTTGCTGACCACCTGGGTCTGGTAACCGATATAAGAGACTTTTATCTTCTTGCCATTGGGCACCTCAAGGGTGAAGTTGCCGTCAAGGTCGGTGATGGTGGCAATCTTGTTGTCGCCGTCCACTGTCACCGTGGCACCGATGATGGGCAGGTTCTCCGCATCGACCACGGTGCCCTTCACGGTCTTGGTCTGGGCAAAGACGGGCATGCTCATGACAGCCATCAGCAGCACCAGACATATTTTGAAATATTTAAACTGATTCATCGTGTTGATTGTTGGTTATAGCATGGTGAATGGTTGGGTTGTTTTCTCCATAGGACTTAGGGAAGCCAGCGGGGGTCGCCGCCGCGGTTGACCACAATCTCATATTCCTGGGGAGTGAAGTCGATGCCGCCGTTGGGCTTCGTGAAGTCAATCTCTTGTTCCACGTTGCCCTTGAACTGCGGGTCGTAGACAGAGGCAAAGGGTGCTTTTCCGGAGTCGAGCATGTTGTTGTTGCGGTTCAGGTCATCCTGACGCGGACTCCAGAGGAAGTTGAAACGGTAGGTCTTTGAACCCATATCCATTCGGTAGAGCTGTGCCACATCGTAGAAAATGCAGTGGTCGACGATGAGCGACAAGTCGTTGCCACTGGTATTGTTGACAAAGCGCCACCCTGTGTAGGTCTTGCTGAAGGTTGTGTTGCGGAATATCCACGACTGGCTCTTGTAGTCGGCGCTGTAGCTGCCGAAAGTCTTGGCAGGCTGGGCGTTCGACGGGTGGTTGTATCGGATGAAGCAGGCGGCTTCGTTGTCCACCACATTATAAATAGTGCTGTTCTCTATCAGAATGTTTTTCACAGCCTTGCCTGCTTTGTAGAGGTTGATGAAACCGATATTCGACTTCGTCTCGTTCTTCATCTGCACGATACAGTTGCTGACAGTGAAATACCAGAAGGCGCAGTTGAGCTCGTTGTCATAGAGCATGGCATGAGGCAGGTTCTTGAACCAGCAGTTGGCGATGTAGATGGGGTCCTCGACCATGTAGTGCCCCTTCGACAACGATGGGTTTTTGTCTGCAATGTTGTAGGGCCAGTTGTTTTCCACCTTGATGGCGTCGGGAGCCGTCTTCGACATGGCGATGAAACCGCCGGCGGTGCAATCGGTCATGTCGAAATTGATATATTTCACCTTTAGGGTGCTCCAGGTCTCAAAATGTCCGTCGCCTGTCATGTTGACCACTGGACGGTGTACCTTGTCGCCACGGAAAGTCAGTTTGTGGTATTGGAAATCCACGTTGCCGCTCAGTGTGTAAACACCGTTGGCCTCAAGGTCGATAGCCACCTCCTCTCCCACGGAGTCGATGGGGTGGGAGGCGAGGTAGGAACTGATTTCCTCACCGCTGGGAATGGTCAACACCGAGGGAACGAGGGTAGAGAAGTCGTACACGCTCTCAGTAGCGGCATCGCTGTTGCCCAGATTTTTGTTGCCCAAGGTGCGCATTGTCATCTTGTATTTGGAATCCTCAGTCACAGAGACAGTGAATTTCGAGCCGTCGACAATTTTCTTGTCGTAGCCATCGATAATCACGGGGTTAGCAGGGTCGTCCACATTCATGAACGTCACTTCATGCCCGTCGGCACCTGCCACAGTAGGCCAACTAACGGTGGCCGTCTTGCCGTCGGTGCTGACGATAAATGAAATACTGTCTTGGATGGGTGTCTTCATTTGGGTATTGGTCACACCCAAGTTAAAGCCGTCGGGCGAGTCATAACCCTCGGCGCAACCACCCAGCAGCAGGATGCACAGCACATACAGTGATGCATGCCATTTCTTGGTTTGGTTTTTCATTGTGAAGTAGTTTTTTATTAGTCAATTGATTTGTTTTCTCGTTATTTAGGTTGTGTCTCTCTTGTCATTAAGTGCACAAAAATACAAAAAAATGTGATATCATGTATGTTTTTATTCCTAAAAAGGAAAAAAAACTTTCAAATTCTTAAAAAAGACTACTTTTTCCCGCCAGTATGGCGAATTTTTGCTTATTTGACATCAGTCAGAACACACCAAAGTGTGAATGGTGCTGAGGTATTGCCAGATGTCAGTTTTTGATGATTTTGAAACTGTGTGTGTGGTCTTCAATGTCGGTCACCCGCATCACATAGGTCTCCTGTGCCCTCAATGTGGTGACTTTCTTGCCGTCAAGGGTGAAGAACTCACGGCTCTTCACTTGTATGCTGCTTTCATGCCATGCAGGGGAGATGGCTGTGGCGGCATCGGCAGTGATGGCTATGCCAAACCGCTGTGTGAAAGTTGTCTTGCCGTCGTCGACAGTGACATTTACATAGGCGATACCTTGGCTGTCGGGTTGTATGGCATGTATGGTCAGTGTGCTGCCGCTGATGCTGGGAGCAATCATGCCGTATCCCTGTTCATCGAGGCTGAAGGTAGGAGTTGCTGATTTGCCGTTTTGACCATAGAAACCTGCAAAGTGGGGCTTCAGGTCGATGGTGCCGCTGGAGTTGGGCTGAATCATAAGATAGGGATGAGACATAAACTCAAGATAGTCTTCCAACAGTGTGTAGCCATCATGGTCGGGGTCACCATTGTTGTCTGCGGTGGATGGGTCACTGCCAGTTAGTTGCTCCCACCAGTTGGGCATGCCGTCCTGGTCGGTGTCCCAATTGGAGGGTCGTGTCTCTTCGGGATACACTTCCCATCCTTTGCCTTCAGCATGTTCGGTGATGTCTGCCTCGGTGTCGATTTCACCTTTGATACCGGATTTGGAACCGACATATGTATAGGTACCATCAATGGTCTCACGTATGTTGCGCACATGCTGTTCGTCGCGCATGGGCATGATGGCACCGCTGTAACTGGTCACCACCTTCAGGGCATCTTGGGCGGTGTGGATGACGGCATACGAGGGGAAGAAAGGCTCGTTGACGATGGTCTCATATTTGGGTCCGGGGTCGCCGTTGGAGAGCACCACATTGTAGGTCACGTTCTTGGCGTCCTGTGTTAGTGTGTGGTTCTTGTTCTCCCGGATGTTGCCGTGGACGTATGCCCGCCACGTGCTTTCCGGATGTCCTACATTTTCGTAGTTTTGTGTGAAGAGCACGGTATGGCGGGTGTCTGGTCCCATTTTGTAGTAGTTGTTCACGAAATTCACCTCATGGCAGTTGCCGTCTGTGGTGCGTCTGTTCCAATTGTACACGACGTTGTTGAAGATGTCCATTTGGCCGATAGCACGGTTCTCACCATCCATGCCACCACCCAAGCTCCAGTTCCTGCCCTCGCAGTTGACCAGCAGGTTGTGATGCCATGAGCCAATCTTTCCGTCGATGGTGGCTGCATAACCATGGTTGGTGCCGTCGGCATAGTTCTTATGACCGGCGATGCCAAGTGCCTCACTGATGATGGAGTATTGGAAGGAGATGTTTTTCGCACCTCTTCCGCTGACGGTCTCATCGGTGCCCCAGGCTGCCGTACAGTGGTCGACAATGGCATGGTCGGCACCGCTCATGCCCATGGCATTGCCTGTGTTTTGCCCATAAACGCCTAATCCGCGTTTAAATCGCATGAAGCGGCAGATGACGTCGGAGCCGATGTTGATGTTGGAGGCTTTCAGGCAGATGCCCTTTCCTGGCGCCGTCTGTCCGGCGATGGTGGCATAGGGTTTGACAAACTGGGCACCGAAATCCATCTCGATGATGCCGCTCACATCAAACACGATGGTGCGTGGTCCTTCCATGTCAACAAGCCCATAGAGCAATGAACCTGGTTGATGGTCGTTGTTGAGGTTGGTGACATGATAGACCACTCCGCCGCGGCCACCTTGTGCGAAACGCCCATAACCTTCGGCTTCGGGGAATGCCAGGTGACGTGGACGGAAACTCCATATGATTCCCTTGGTGATGTTGCCGTCGGCAGTCTCCTCATCTACCCGCCAATAGTAGGTGTTGAGGTTGTAGAGGTCGGTGGCGGTATAGGTGGTGTCTGTTCCTTCATAAAGTGCTGAGGTGGAGTTGGCCACGGCTGAGGAGTCGGTGCCCAAATATAAATAATGTTTGATGACATCTTTGCTGGCTGGCGACCATTTGAGCGCGAACGTGCCGTTGTCGGCATCCATATGGAAATCTTTGTCGCTTGGCACTGGCAGTTTGGCTTGCAGTTTGGAGTCTGTCACATCAATCATCAACCCGTTGAGCAGCGGTGTCTTGTCCTTGACCCTTTTGGTGTCGGCATCAGCGGGAGCCTCATCCTCGTTTGTGGAGAAAGTGAGCACCACCTCCTCATTGCTGTTGCTGACAGTGAAGAGGGTCATCAGCACAGTGGCATCTTGTGCAGAACTGACTTGTTCGGTACGGGGCACAGATTGATGCACGACCTTGCCATTGAGACTCACGGTGATGGGCCATGCGGCGGTGTTGGCAGGGTCTTGCCATCCATTGTGATAGGTCTGGATGCTGTGCTGACCTGGGGCCAGTCCCTTGATAATCAGGTCGAACGAACCGCACTCGTTGGGGTCGAAGTTCATGCCGTCGCCCGTTAGGCGGCAGTTGTTCTCTTTTTTCTGTACGAACGTCTTGCTCCAACCGGAGCGCATGGTGTGCCCCGAGCGGATGGTGAAAGTGACACCGTCTATCTCAAGAACGCACTCTTTGACGTCTTTGTTGAACTTCCATGGCGTGAAACCAGGCTCCAGCACCTCATCATTGTTCCGACTGGGTTCGTTGATATCAATTTTGTAAGTTTTCTGTGCATGCATGCCGATGGCGGCGGCAAGAGCCAGAATGGTCAGTAATGGCCTCATATTTGCTTTAGTTGTTAGTTTTTTCGTCTTTTGCGGGCAAAGGTAATAAAAAAACACCCATTTGAGGTGGATAAATATCTCAAATGGGTGGAAAAAATGTTAGAGCCCCTATCTCATAAGATTCTTCTTGTCTTAATCAAGTATGGACAATTGCCTTAAAGTAGAAGAATAACCTCTTTGGATACTTGAATAGTAAATATTTTGCCGTTTTTTTAAATTTTCGTACATTTGTCCTCGACATGCATGACTTTTGATGAATTCTTTTCTCCCTACTGAATCCGAAGAACTGAATGATGAAACTGAAAAAAACAGGTAGAAAAAGAAAAAAGTATTGTTTCATGGTTGGTTTTTCACGATTCTATCCGTTATTATGATAAAACAATGATAGACAACAGGCAATTCGAACAGTTGTTCAAGAGCAACTACGCGGCAATGATGCGAGTGGCACGCGGCATGCTTGGCGACGATGAGGAAAGCAAGGATGTCGTAAGCGACATCATGCTCCGCGTCGGCGATGGGCGCATCACCCTCCCGCCTGACAGCCAGCGCTATCTGCTCACTTGTGTGAGAAATCGATGCCTTGACGTCATACAACACAAGAAGACAACAGAGAAAATAATGCGCCTTTACCCGTTGGTCACACAACCGACACTCAACATCGCCAATGAGCAACAGGTGTATGATGAGATTCTCCATGTGGTGGAGACACAACTGACCCCACAGACCCGTAAAGTCTTCGAATTGCGCCATGACCGACACCTCTCTTACCAAGAGATAGCCGACACTTTGGATATCAGCAAGGCGGCTGTCTACAAGCACCTGGCGAAAGCCATCAACCTACTAAAAGCACATTTCAACGATGAGTCTCCCACCACTCAAGTCACCATTTAGTCAACAACACCATGGACAAGATTGCACAACTGCTCGACATCATAGAGCATCCTGAAAAATACAGCGACGAAATGCTGGAAAAGTTGTTTTGCGATGAACAACTCAGCCAATACTATGAAGTAATGGCTTTGGCGTCCAGTGCCTACCGTGCACGAAGGGCGGAGGAGCATGAGCCAGATGATGTGGATGAGGCATGGAAGGAGTTTCAATCGAGAAACACAGTCAGTACCGGCCATCATCAGTGGTGGAGAAGTGCTGCCATCATCATCGGCATCATGGTATCGGGATTGGCCATCGCTGCCTTATGGCCGTTCTGGCATACGGAACCCAAGACGGGTTCAATAGAGACTACACAACAGGCACAGCCAATTCCCGCCAACTCCGCCACACCCAAAGAAAGCCTGCCACACACCGAATCACGAGTCCAAGCCACAGCAAAGAGTGTCGTTTTTGACAATGTATCACTCGAGCAAATCATCCGGGAGACAGCCGTTTTTTATGGAATGAGTTATTCTTTCGAGCGAGAGGAACCCAGACGGCTGCGGCTTCATGTGAAATGGGACCAGCAGCAACCGATGGACTCTTTCGTCAGCCGCCTCAACCGGTTTGAGAAATTCAACATCATCATCAACGACAACACCATCCTCATCAAATGACACGACGCATCCATCTTATCGCTTTGCTCATCGCTCTGATGACACAAGGACTGACAGCCCAGACCATCAACCAACAATTCAAGGACTGTTCTCTCTCTGATGCTTTGCTCGCCATTGATGATGCCTGCGACAGCATCACCGTCAATTTCGTGTATGACGACTTGGAGGATTTCCGTGTGACAACAGATGTCACCAATGCCACTGTTCAGGATGCCGTCAGACAGGTCTGCGGTTTCTATCCCATGCGGATTATCACCTTTGGCAATGATATTTTTGTGGAATGTACGCAACGCGACTCCCTCCGTCTCATCGGAAAGGTGGTTGACCAGAAAGGTTTGCCTCTGAAATATGCCAATGTCGCACTCCTCTCACCCGTGGACAGCAGTCAGGTCAACCATGGTGTGGCCAACGATGATGGCTACGTGGTGATACCGTGTCCGATACAGGAAGTCATCCTCAGAGTCACCCACGTGGGCTATAGGACTTATGAAAGACGCTGCAAAGTCACCGACATGGGTGAAATCATTCTCAGCCCCGACACCAAGCAACTTAAAGGTGTCAATGTGTCGGCCACACCGCCACCCAATCATGTCATCCGAAGGAGTTATGCCTCTTTGTGGAAAGAGGCCAACCGTCTCGCCAAAACCGACCTTCCCCAAAAGGAAATGGAGGTGATGCGCCTCATCGCCATGAAAGCAAGAGCGGAGATGAATTATGGTCAACTGCTGACTGCAGAACTGATGTACGGTTCCTTGCAGCGAACAGTCTCTCCCGACTCGCTCGACAGTTTCATCAGCCGCCTCGTTGCAGAAGAGCAATCGGCTGCTACTCATGCACCCATGTTGGCCGCCACCTATCAGACCATACTCAGTAAAATCATTGAAGAAAACGACCCTGGCAGTGATGAGGCAGAGAAATACCGTCAGAAGGCACTCTCGAATCCCGATGTACTGTCACAGACGGATTCCCATATCTTACAACCTTTCCTCAATTTAGGAGACGACAGTGATATCTTCGGACACGATATGCTGTCTGTTATCGGCTTTGAAACAGGCAATGAGGCCGTGCTCCGCGATTACTACAAACAAAAAGGAAGCCGAAAGGCACAGATGGTGCTGGATTACAGGTTGTTAACCAATGATTATCATACCAAATACGGACATGTGATGGTGGACCGGCGCACGCAGTATTTGGCAAGTCTCGACTCACTCATCCAACGATATTCTGACCTTCCTGAATGCTGCGAACTGGTTATCGAACGTTACAATGTGATGAGAGATATGCCAGATTACTCAGCCGAGCAATTGAATGCTTTCCTTGACAACAACATATCAAAATGGAGCAATTGGCGAAATGTAGTGCAACTCCAAAACTTCAAACGCCAACTCACCCAACCACAGCTTGCTATTGAAACTCATGACCGTCAAATTCCATCACAGCACACCTATGTTGTAAAACTCAAGGATATACGCAATATCAAACAAGTGAATGTCAAGTTGACACGGCTTGATATCGACCAGCAAAATCGTATGCTGCATTCATCATATATGGATGAAGAGAGACTGAATGACCTGCGGAAGTACGCCAATGGGAAAAATGAAGTCATCTGCAGCAAACAATTGGCTTCTCATCCCGAATATGAGATATTTAATGACAGTATTCAACTTCCGGCACTTGGCGCAGGAATCTATCTGATGCAATGGTCTACAGACAAAAAAGAAGCCAATACCATCTATGACATTCTCCATGTGAGTGACATCACCCTGCTCTCGGAGGCCTTGCCTGACGAGATGATACGCTTTGCCGTTGTCAACACTTCCACGGGCAAGCCTATTCCCCACGCACGTCTCTCACTCGGCGACAAGGCGAACAAGATAGTGCGTACCGACAGCCATGGAGAGGTTGTCTGCAGCAATAAGTATTCCCGTATCTTTGCGTTTACCGATGACGACCATTTCTCGCTCCCGCTCAATTGGACATTGCATCATTATGCAGAAGAGACATCGAAGCAGAAACTCATCCACATATTTACCGACAGAAGAATCTACCGTCCCGGGCAACAGGTTCAGGCTGCCATATCAGTTGTTCTCAACGATTGCAACCATTATCAGGAAATGCTTCAGGGCGAGCAATTGCGGGTGAAATTGATGGACCCTGCTTCCATCACGGTGGCTGACACGATTGTCACCACAGATGAATTCGGTACAGCCACACTGCTGTTTCCCCTACACAAGAGCAAAAGTGGTTTCTATAATATTATCGCCAGTCCAGTAACAGATGCTGCGGATGGCATGAACACCTCTTGCTTTTTTGGTGTGGAAGAATACAAATTGCCCACTTTTGATTTGCAATTCCAACCTCTGGCACGCAATCAATTGGAGGCCGATACCCTCAGGTTGCCTTTGTATGTCCGTACTTTTTCTGGCGGTTTCGTCAATCGTGCCCGAGTGGCATATAAAGTATCATTGTTTTCCTCTGTAGCATCACCATCTTCTTTCTTCGAGGAGGTGTCGATGTATAGGGCGGCTTTGATAGCCTCCATAGCCGACGATACCACCTATACCGCTGCCGACGGCACAGCCTATCTGTGTATTCCGCTTCAAACACCCAACGTTGAAAGAGATGGCAGGAAAGTGGATCAGTTTATCTTCAGCATCAACGCTATAGTCACCGACATGGCAGGTGAGACACACGAAATATCTCAAAACATCAAGTACACCACCCGTCAGCGGACGCTCTCGCTTCTGATGTCCTCTCCCATCATGAAGGTTGGCCAACCGCTTCGGTTGAAATGGCAATTGAAAGACCATATCGGACTCGACATTGATGAAGATGTCACTTATTATATTGACAATCCCACAAATGTATTTCACGCAGAGTCCAACAAACGTGTGGAAATGCCTGAATGTCAAGCCCTAAAACAAGCTGGCAAACATCGCATATTTGCCATATGCGACGGCGACACGGTGAGCGGAACTTTTTTAGTTCATGACTTCAATGCCAAGCGGTTGGGCACTCATATGTCATCTTTCCTGGCTGTGAGTGACGGACGGTTCCCCGCCGACGGCAGTGCGGTGAAACTGCAATTCGGCACATCACTTCAAGATGTGCATTTGGTCTATAGCATCATCGCTGGCAAACAAGTCATTGAGCAAGGAGTCATGCGGCTCAACGATGAGATTCATACCCGTACGTTGACCTACCGACCGGAATATGGTCCTGGGGTGTTTGTTGCAACAGCTTTCATCAAAGACGGCAAAGTCTATCAGGAACAGGCAAACATCAGCATGCCATTGCCTGACAAGCGGCTTCAGATGAAATGGACGACCTTCCGCGACAGACTCACACCTGGACAAAAGGAGGAATGGCGACTGCAAGTGACACACCCCGATGGTTCACCTGCCGCTGCCAATGTGCTCGCTACGCTCTATGATGCCTCGCTCGACCGAATCTCCAACCACGCACTGGGGTTCTCTCCGTTCAATCAATATCGCATTCCGGGCACACAATGGAGAAGCCCATATACCCTTACTAAAACAACACTCATCAGCGAAACACTACAACTTGCTAATTCCCAGCCTTTGTCGTTCAGCTATTTCGACCCTCTGTTGTCCATACTTAGAGGCAACAACCAGACCATTCAAGAGAAGATGGACATCTCGAGATTGTTGCCTAAAAAGGTATCTCACAAAGGTCGGTCGGGCTATGCTTGCGGCATCGTTGTGGATGAGATGGGCGACCCTTTCATTGGCGCAATTGTATCCATCAAAAACAGTGAGAAAACGGTTCTGACCAACATTGACGGAGAATTTGAGATAGCAATGCGTGACCCTCAATCTCTGTTGGTGAGTTTTGTAGGCTACAAATCTGCCACAGTGAAAGCATTTCCTGGCAGTTATCTCAACATTGTCCTTAATCCTTCAACGGTTCTGAAAGAAGTAGTGGTAGGTGCAGGAAAAAGGAGAGAAGGTGGGGCATTGAGTGTACCACTCAGGGCAGTTCGACAAGTGGAACAGTTACAACCAGCAGACACGAAACCAGACACGAATCAGGCATTGCAGGGAAGGATTGCTGGTCTTGACATCGTCTACAACTCATCTTCATTTAGTGAAAACAGTATTCGCATCCGAGGAACATCGCCCATGGACGATGTAGCAGACATTTCTAATAACCGCGGTATACAACAACCGGTGGTGGTGCGTGAGAACTTCAGCGAGACGGCGTTTTTCATGCCAACGCTCCGCACCGGCACCGATGGTACTGCCACCATGGCATTTACCCTTCCCGAGAGCGTCACTACATGGCGCCTCTTAACCCTTGCCTACGACAAAGAGGCCAACTATGCACAGCACGACACTACCGTGGTGGCTCAGAAAGAGGTGATGGTGCAACCCAACTTGCCTCGCTTCGTGCGTAGCGGCGACCAGTCGGTCATCGCAGCCAGCGTCACCAGTCTCAGTGAGCAAAACCACAGTGGCGTGGCACTGCTTCAAATGCTTGACCCATCGACCGATACAGTGGTGTGGTCTTCGTCCATGCCTTTTACCGTGGAGGGCGGTTCCTCTACCAAAGTAGACTTCCACTATCAGCCCACTGACCAATATCCGTTGTTGATTTGTAGGGTGAGTGTCAGCGGCGACTCTTTCAGCGATGGCGAACAGCACTACCTGCCCGTGCTCCCCAACAAGGAACTTGTGCTTACCACGCATCCCATCACCATGCATGGTGCATCTCGTATAGACATCCCGCTCAGTGGTGCCACATCTAAAGACTCCACACGGGTAACCATAGAGTTTACCAACCATCCTGCCTGGTTGATTGTAGGTGCTGTCCCCACCCTTGCCACCCGTCCCGATGACGATGCGCTTTCACAGGCATCTGCCCTCTATGTCAATACCATCGCCGGTCAAATGATGAACTCGCAACCCGAACTGAGAGAGGTGATGGAGCAATGGCGTGACGAAGATGGCAAAGAGGGGAATGTGGAGAGTGCCTTGGCAAGAAATCAGGAGTTGCGCAATGTGCTGCTGGAGGAGACACCTTGGGCAGCAGAGGCGACCAACGAGGCGGCCCAGAAACGCCATATGATGAAATACTTTGATGTGCCCACGTTGAAGATGCGTATCAACAACGCCATTAAGCAGTTGGGCGCCCTGCAAGGTCCTGATGGAGGGTGGTCTTGGTGCAAGGGTATGGACAGTTCGCCTTACATCACCACCACGGTGATGGAAATCCTCTCACGTCTCGTCTCCCTCGCACAGATAGATAAAGCAACGAGCCAACTCATCGACCGTGGCATGGCCTACCTTGACAAACTGACAGCAAAGAAGGTGAAGGAAATGAAACGGCAGGAAGCACAGAACAAGAAACGGGAAAAAGGCGAGCGAATCATTATCGAACCCGATGAACAGATGCTGCATTACCTCTATATCACTTCACTCTTGGATAAAGACCATAAAGAGCAAATGCGGGCAGAGCGCAAATACCTGCTCTCGTATCTCTGCGACCACAGGTTGGACTTATCCATTTATGGCAAGGCGGCTTGCGCTGTTGTTTTGGCAAGAGAGGGCCAGAAAACGAAAGCAAGCGAATACTTGAAAAGCCTACTTGACTATGCTGTGAAAACCGACGAGATGGGAATGTATTTCGACATACCTAAAGCACATTATTCATGGCGCAACTACCGCATCCCCACCGTCGTCATGGCGATGGAGGCAGTGAGGCTTCTTGCACCCAAGGACACCACTTCGGTGAGGATGATGCAACGCTGGCTCTTGCAGGAGAAGCGTACGCAACTGTGGGACACATCGGTCAACAGCATCGATGCCATCCATGCCTTCCTCTGCACTGGAGGGATAGGATTTGAAAAGAAGCAGGATGCTGCTACCTTCCAACTGGACGGACATCCACTCAGCGTACCTCAGTCAACGGCCCCACTGGGATATGTGAAAACTATGCTGACCGACAGCCATGCACAGAAACTGACCATCGACAAATCATCGGAAGGCACCTCATGGGGAGCCGTCTACATACAGTCTGTGGAACCGTCGGAGAAGGTGACTGACGCATCCTCCGGATTCACTGTGAAACGTGAGGTGGTGTCGGAAGGTGACGCATTGAAAGTAGGTGACAAAATCAAGGTTCGCATCACCATCCGTGCCGACCGCGACTACGACTTTGTACAGGTGGTGGACAAGAGGGCTTCTTGCTTGGAACCCGTCCGCCAACTCAGTGAATATCACTGGGGTTATTATAGCCAAAAGAAGGATAGTTCTACCCTCTATTTCATTCAGCACATGAACAAGGGCGTTCATGTGTTGGAAACGGAATATTATGTTGACAGGGAAGGTGATTATGGCATGGGTACATGCACTGTGCAGTGTGCCTATGCGCCAGAATTCACCGCTCGTACAAAAGGGGGAATCATCAGGAGCAGCAAATAGAATCATCTGTCAATCAAAAAGAGGATTTTTGTGTCAAAATAGACGAAAAAGGTCTGTTTATTCACAAAATCCTCTTTTTTTATTGCATAATCAGATTTTTACACTAACTTTGCTTACGCGAAATGTCAATCAAATACTGAAACCGAAAAACAATAACAACAATGAGTCTATCCAAAAACAACATGATGGAGGGCGAGAACGTCATCTGTGAAGCCAAATTTCATTACATGATTTATTGGTTGCCCATCCTGCTGACCCTGCTGGCGGTGGCATTGCCATTTATACCCATCGGCGAGAACACACTGAAATACCGGTTGATTTTCAGCGGCATATTCCTCGTGCTGGCTTTCCTTTGGTACATCGTCATCAACAACGGTAAAAAATTCGTTCTTACCAACAAGCGCATCATACTCAAAACGGGCATCATCATGCGCAATTCAAAAGAACTTATGCTGCGCAAATGTGAGAGCATTAACGTGCAGCAGTCCATATTAGGACGTATCCTCAACTATGGCGACGTCATTGTCTCAACAGGTGAGGAGAAGGATGTTTTCAAATACATCTGGGGACCCATGTCCTTCAGTACTAAAATCAATGAGCAGATTGACAAAATCAGTACATCTACAAATATTGAGGCTAACAACTAAATATCTTACGAATATGAAAAAGAAAAATTGGATGCTGCTTATCATGGCAGTGATTTTGGTGGCCTGCGGCACCTCACGCGTGGTGCCTGTGACAGGACGCAAACAAAGCGTGGTGAGCGACAATGCTGGTTTGCTCACTGAGAGTTTTACGGCTTACAAAAACTATGTGAGCACTGCCAAACTGTCGACCGATGCCACAAAAACGGCCTTGGTGAAAAAAGTAGGCCAGCGGCTTGCCAATGCCGTGGAGACCTATCTCACCAACAACGGCTATAAGGATGAGGTGCAGAACTACAACTGGGAGTTCAACCTCGTGGCAGACAAGCAGGTGAATGCATTCTGCATGCCCGGTGGAAAAATCGTGGTTTACGAGGGACTGCTTCCCGTCACTCAGACAGAAACAGCGCTGGCTATCGTTCTCGGACATGAGATTGCCCATGCTGTAGCATACCACTCCGCAGAACAGCAGCAGTCGGAAAACAAGCGACAGATTATCGGTCAGGTGGCAGGCAGCGTGTTGTCAGCAGCTGGAATGAGCTCCAATACGGCAAGCACCCTTTCCTCGCTCTATGGACTGGGCTCACAGGTGGCGCAACTGAAATATTCGCGCAACCATGAGACGGAGGCCGACCGTATCGGACTGGTCTTCGCCGCCATGGCTGGTTATGACCCCAACGAGGCCCTCACCTTCTGGCAGAGGATGGCTGCAAACAGTTCTGGTGGTTCCACACCTACATGGATGAGCACACACCCCTCTGATGCACAGCGCATTTCAGACATCCAGAAGTTCCTCCCCGAGGCTCTGCGTTATTACAAACCAGCAGGTACTGCCACAACGACAACTTCTTCTAAGAAATCCACGACAAAGAAGGCCTCCACACCTAAGACCACAAAAACCATCCGTATCCAGTAATTCTTCTCCGTCATGATAGAATTCTTCACTCAACATGTGTGGCTGATATGGATACTTATATCCGTATTGGGACTGATTATAGAACTTGGGTCTGGTGACCTTTTTATCCTCTGTTTCTCAATAGGTGCATTGGCAGCCTCGCTGACAGCAGCCCTCGGACTGGGTATCGTGCCACAGCTCATCTCGCTGGCTTTGTGCTCTTTGTTGAGCATCTATTTCATAAGGCCTGTGGCATTGAGATACCTCCACCGAAATGACCCCAACCGAGTCAGCAACGCCGATGCGCTCATCGGCCGTGAGGGACGGGTGTCGGAAGCCATTGCAAAAGGCGGCTCAGGTCGAGTGGCTATCGATGGCGACGATTGGAAGGCTGTTTCTGCCGATGGTATGGCCATTGGAAAAGGAGAGAAAGTAAAGGTCGTAGGCAGAGAGAGCATCATCATCACCGTAGAACGGGTGGGCTGACACCTGCCATGCCAAGATGAATGGTATCCCGTCTCATCTTTTAATTTTATTATTTAATTTTCATTTTTAATCTTTTAATTTTTTCTTCCGTGACTACACCGATTATTGTATTGATCGCCATTATCATATTGGTGATTTACCTGGCCAAGAAAACTTTGGTCATCATCCCTCAGTCTGAAACGAAAATCATCGAGCGACTGGGTAAGTATCATGCCACCCTGCAGCCCGGTATCAACATCATCATTCCATTTATTGATGCTGCCAAGAACATCGTTACCCTGAGCAGGGGAAGATATGTCTATTCCAGCGACATCGACTTGCGTGAACAGGTGTATGACTTCGATAAGCAGAACGTTATCACCAAGGACAATATCCAAATGCAAATTAACGCATTGCTGTATTTCCAGATAGTTGACCCCTTCAAGGCTGTATATGAAATCAACAACCTGCCCAACGCTATCGAGAAACTGACGCAGACCACGCTGCGTAACATCATTGGTGAGATGGAGCTTGACCAGACGCTTACCTCGCGCGACACGGTGAATACAAAACTAAGGGCAGTGCTCGACGATGCCACCAACAAATGGGGCATCAAAGTCAACCGGGTGGAACTTCAGGACATCACGCCGCCGCAGAGCGTGCTGCAAGCCATGGAGAAGCAGATGCAGGCAGAGCGCAACAAGCGTGCCGTCATCCTCACCAGCGAGGGCGACAAACAGTCGCAGATTCTTCAGTCAGAGGGTGAGAAGGCTGCCACCATCAACAAGGCTGAGGCTCTCAAACAGCAGGCCATCCTTGAGGCAGAGGGTGTGGCACAGGCCCGCATCCGCAAGGCTGAGGCAGAGGCCATAGCCATTCAGAAAATCACAGAGGCCGTGGGCAATTCGACCAATCCCGCCAACTACCTGCTGGCACAGAAATATATCCAGATGATGGAGGAACTGGCTTCCGGACAGCAGGCCAAGACGGTCTACTTGCCTTATGAGGCAACCAACCTTTTGGGTAGCCTTGGTGGAATAAAAGACTTGTTTAACGCACAAAACTGATTAGGCAGATGAATATATGCATCGTGGCGGGGGCAAGACCCAATTTCATCAAGGTGGCTCCCATCATGCGTGCCATCGACAATGCAAAAGCTCAGGGCAAGGATGTGGCATGCCAACTGGTCTATGCTGGTGCTGACTCAGATGAGACCTTGGAGCAGTCGCTCTTCGACGACCTGCAGATGCGGCGCCCTGATGTGTTTCTTGGAGTGGACTGTGCAAGCCTTAACGAACTGACCGGTAGGGTGATGGGGGAGTTTGAGCACTACCTCGAAACTCATCCTACCGATGTGGTGATTGTCGTCGATGACCTCGCCTCGACCATGGCGGCGGCCATCGTCACCAAGAAACAGGGTATCCGGCTGACGCATCTCGTGGCTGGCACACGTTCCTTCGACATACGCATGCCGAAGGAAATCAACCGACTCGTCATCGACGGACTTTCCGACCTGCTCTTCACCGCAGGAGAGGGCGCCTGCCAAATCGTTTCCCGCGAAGGGGCGCAACTCTCACAGGTCTATATGGTGGGCAATATCCTCATGGACACGCTGAGGGCCAACTACACCCGACTGCGCCGTCCAGAGGTGCTTGGACAATTGGGGTTGGAGGACAAGTCATATTTGGTGTTCACGCTCAATAGAAAAGCACTGATTGCCAACCGTGACAACTTGCGTCAGATGCTCAAGGCCATGCTGGAGGCGGCAGGTGATACGCATATCGTGGCTCCGTTGCGTGGTGAGGCACGTAAGGCAGTTGCCTCATTGCTGGCTACCATCAATATGTCGCTCGACACCTTCCATCTCACAGACCCTATGGGATATCTGGAGTTCGGATACCTCACCGCCCATGCCAAGGGCATCATTACCGATTCGGGAAATGTGGCGGAGGAGGCTACCTTCAATGGGGTACCATGTGCCACGCTCAACAGTTATACTGAGCATATCGAGACCGTCCGCACGGGGTCCAACATTCTGGTGGGTGAGGATGCACAGTGCCTGCGTGAGACCGTGGAGGACATGGTGGCAGGACGATGGAAGAAAAGCAACATTCCCGACCGATGGGACGGACGGTCGGCAGAGAGAATCGTGCAGATATTGTTGTCCTAAATCTCAATATCCACCATTTCTCCATATCCCGGCTGGTGGCTGAAGGCCTCCTCCTCGGGGTAGAGTCCCACATGCAGACAGGCTGCGACAATCACACCGCCATGGGCGAAAACCGCCACATGGCGGTAGTTTTTTTGACTCAGTTCGTCAAGGAAATCGCCTACACGACGGCGGAGCATCGGGAAACTTTCTCCTCCCGTGGCGGGCAGATGCAGGAAATCATCATACCAGCGCTGCAAGGCAGGGTCGCGAATGTCGTCATAGCGTTGCATCTCCCATTCCCCCATGTTCATCTCCTTGAGGCGGTCGTCGATGGTGGCATCTGGATAGCCACACCATTCGGCAAGCATCCTCGCTCGCATCAGCGGCGAGGAAAAGACATGGTCGAATGCCATGCCCTGCAGCCGGTCCTTCGTGATGGATGCCTCCATCTCAAAAGTGTCGGCAACAGGTACGTCGCTCCACCCGTAGCAGGTGCCGCGGGGCACTGCCACACTTGTATGGCGTATCAGGGTAACTCTCATTTGCAGGTGATGACAGCAGTGATATAGACAGTCAGTTCAACAAGAAGGAATATGGCTCCGCAGCAGTCGCCGGTGTACCCGCGCAGGGTGTGCCAGATTTTCAGGTAGAGAACGTACATCATGAGGCAGGGGGCGAAAATCAGCCATTGCACCGACCCCGTCAGTCCGCCCCACAGCAGCAACGGAATAGCGGGAAGCAGGCCCTGGAAGGCGAGGAATATGCCGCCGGCGATGCTCACCTTCCTATAGACCACCTTGGCCTTGGCCTCACTCTCATTACGGGCATAGGGCATCATCTGCACAATCTGTCCTGCCAGCATCTTGGCAAAGGGGTCGGCTGCCACGACAAGAAAGGCTGCGGTGCGTGTTGGCAGACTGTACAGGCAGATGAAAAGGATGGCGAAATAGGCGATGAGGCTCAATACTCCATAGGTGCCGATGCGTGAGTCCTTCATGATGCTGAGGATGTGCTCACGGTTGCTGCCTCCTCCTCCGAACCCGTCGAAGAAGTCGGCGAGTCCGTCTTCATGGAGAGCTCCTGTGAGCAGCAGGCGTGCTACGATGGCTGCCGCAATGGCAAGTGCCGGGGGCATCACCATCGGACCGAAGTAGAGGATGGCTCCCATTGTCAGTCCTGTCAGCCAACCTGCCAATGGCCAGAACTCCACTACGGCACGATAGCACTCGCGTGGTGGCTCATAGATGCGCCACAAGGGAAGGCGTGTGAAGAAAATCAGGGCAGCCCAGGCGTTCTGCCACCATTTAGAAGTATTTAGTGATATTTGCATGATCGAAGTCGTTCATCTCATTGATCATTCTTACTGAGGTCTCTATGATGGGATAGGCACACAGCGCTCCTGTGCCCTCTCCAAGGCGGAGGCCGAGGTTGAGCAGTGGTTGGGCACCCATCAGGTCAAGCATCTTGCGATGTCCTGACTCATCACCGCAATGTCCGAAAATGGCATAGTCGAGGACGGACGGATAGAGGCGGGAGGCAGCAAGCATGCAGGCAGTCATGATAAAGCCGTCGACCATCACCGCCATGCGCAGTTCGGCTGCACGGAGCATCGCCCCGATGGCTGCCACCATCTCAAATCCTCCAAAATAGCGAATAAGGGTTGCTGTGTCTTCGGGTGAGTGGTTTTGCCTGTAGCGGTCGACGGAAGCATGAAGAACCTCGCGCTTGTGCGCTATACCTTCATCGTTGAGTCCGGCACCGGCACCAATACATTCATCAAGTGGCAGGTGCCCCATTTCACTCATCCAGATGCTCGACGGTGAGGTGTTGGCTATGCCCATCTCACCGATGCATAAGATGTTGCAGCCTGCCTGATGGCAGGAGTCCACCAGTTCGGCTCCCGTATCGATGGCTCGTGCCATCTGTTCCTCGGTCATCGCCGGTTCGTAGAGGAAGTTGGCGGTGCCATAGGCTATTTTGCGGTCGAGGATGCCGCTCACTCCGTCAAAGTCATGGTCTACACCCATATCGACGATATGCAGGTCGAAATGATGCTGGCGGCACAGCATGTTGACACCGCCGCCGCCACGGGTGAAGTTGACCATCTGCTGCCAGGTGACCTCCCGTGGTGACACGCTGACTCCCTCACGCTCTATGCCATGGTCGCCTCCGAGCAGAAGATGGGAGGGATGCGAGAGGGTGGGAGAGAGTGTTTGCTGGATAAGGCATAATTGTTCGGCTATGTCTTCCAACCGTCCTAATGAGCGGCGTGGCTTGTTCAAGTTGTCAATCTTGTCGCGGATGGCGGCGAGCATCGACATCTCGGTGTGTGGAATATCAAATTTTCTCATGGTCTTCTTTGATGGTGACAGGGATGCCGCTCACCATGAGTATCACGGTGTCGGCATGGGATGCCACATATTGGTTCATCCATCCTTGCAGGTCGGTAAATCTGCGCTGGAGGGCATTGGAACTTACGCCGCCGCTGCCTATCTCGTTGGTGACAAAGATGAACGTGGCGTTTTGGGCGACAAGTTTGTCAAACTCTGTTTTGACATCGTCAAGCACTTGTCCGATGTCGGGCAGTTCATCTCCCTTGCAGGCACCAAACAAGAAGTTGGTACACCACAAGGTGACGCAGTCCACCAGCACCACACGGCCAGTCAGGTCATGTCGGCTGAGATGCCGCTCCTCCTCGATGTTGGTCCACTGCGGTCCGCGGCGTGCCTGATGACGGGCCACCCGTTCGGCAAACTCATCGTCACACACCCTGGCGGTGGCGATATAGACAGGTCGGTCGCTCAGGCGGAGCGCCAACAGTTCAGCGTAGCTGCTCTTGCCCGACCGCTGTCCCCCCGTAATCATGATAATCTTGCTCATCGGGTCAAAATTACACATTTCGGCGGAATTACAGCCATCTTTTTGAAAGATTAACGCAAATCGAAGGCAATATGAGTGTTGAGGCACAGAAATCAAATAGATATTTTTGCAAGTTTCAAATTTTTTTTATTATTTTGCAGTCGTGAATATAATAGGCACTTATCTTAACATCTAATTTTTTGAAATATGAAAAAGTTTGCTGTATTGTTGGCTGCTGCCGTCATGGCTGTTTCGGCTAATGCCCAGACCGTTCAGGAAAGCAAGGCTTCGGACAACATCTATGTGGGTATCAATGGCGGTTATGCCGTCAAGACTACCGGCACACGATGGATGCATAATCTCAATCCCAACCTTGGAGTGAGGGTAGGACGGTGGTTTACACCAGTTTTCGGACTGGCTGTTGACGGTACGGCCTATTTCTCCAATAAACCTTACATTTCAACGGGGACAGTGGTAAGGGCTACCAATGTGTCGCTCTTGGGAAATGTCAATTTCACCAACCTCTTCGGTGGCTATCCCGGTGAACCTCGTTTCTTTGAGGTCGCTGGATTCTATGGCGTTGGATGGGGGCATCTCTTCACCAACGACGAACAATTGTATCAACCAACCAACCAGACAACCTCGAAGGCTGGTATCGATTTCGCTTTCAATTTTGGAAGTGAGAAAGAGTGGCAGTTCGTCATCGAACCTTCATTCACTTGGGTGTTGCTTGGAAGCAACACGCAACCTGGCGTACAACCTGCCTACAAACTCTCTTTCAGCGACCAAGGGCCTCGCTATAATGTCAACAACTCCGCGTTCCAAGTCAATGTCGGATTAGTTTACAAACTTGGCAACAGCAACGGAACACATAACTTCCGCCTGGCAGGTGCCCCGGACGACAGAGAGGTGAAGCGTCTCAACGGCATCATCAATGACCTGAGGGCGCAGTTGGCTCAGCAGCCCAGAGAGGTGGTGAGGGAAGTGCAGGTGCCCGGACAAGTGGTGCGTGCAGAGAACCTCGTGCTCGTCACCTTCGCACAGGGCAAGTCACTGCTCACACAGGATGCCATGGCTGCCCTCAATGCCGTGAAACCTGGCTCACACGTGCAGATTATCGGTACTGCCTCGCCAGAGGGTGGCGCTGACCTCAATCTGCGACTGTCGCAGGCTCGTGCTGATGCGGTGGCTGCTTATCTCCGCGACCGTGGTGTGATTATCGACCAGGCAGAAGGACATGGTGTGCAGGGGAATACCTCCAACCGTCTGGCTATCGTTTACGTGAAATAGTCATGGAGGAACAGACAACACCCATTGAGGGTGGAATGGTGCTTCGTACCGAGGGCTTGGTGAAGCGCTATGGCAAACGAACGGTGGTCAACGATGTCTCAATAGAAGTGAGACAAGGTGAGATAGTGGGTTTGCTCGGTCCTAATGGAGCGGGCAAAACCACTTCGTTTTACATGACGACAGGTTTGATTGTCCCCAACGCCGGACACATTTTCCTCAATGAGGAGGACATCACCAGTTATCCCGTCTACAGAAGGGCAAGGGCTGGCATCGGCTATCTGCCTCAGGAACCAAGTGTGTTCAGGAAGATGAGTGTGGAGGACAATATCCTTTCGGTGCTTGAGATGACAAAACTGCCGCGCCGACAGCAGTTGGAGAAACTGGAAAACCTCATCAGTGAGTTCCGACTCGGAAAGGTGCGCCGCAACAAGGGCGACCAGCTGTCGGGTGGAGAGCGGCGACGCACCGAAATCGCACGGTGTCTCGCCATTGACCCGAAATTCATCATGCTTGACGAACCTTTCGCCGGCGTCGACCCTATCGCGGTGGAGGATATCCAACATATTGTGTGGAGACTCAAATACCGCAATATCGGTATCCTCATCACTGACCACAATGTGCAGGAGACGCTGACAATTACCGACAGGGCATACCTGTTGTTTGAGGGACGCATCCTCTTCAAGGGCAACCCGGAGGAGTTGGCTGCCAACAAAATCGTGCGTGAGAAATACCTGAGCAACAGCTTCGTCTTGCGCAAAAAAGATTTCCAGACTCTTGACGAGGAGCGTCGCGCCCGCGAAGCCATTGACTGATGGCAGGATTGTCCGACCAGTCCGATTACACTATAGGCAATGAGATGCCGTTGATTTTCTGATAGACATCGAGGGCATAGACATCGGTCATCCCACTGATATAGTCGATGACAGCCATGAGGCGTGTCTCCAGGTCGGGGGCGGTGATGTCGTATTGGTTGCTCACACGATTGATGAGTTGCTGCGAGTAATAGCGGTCGGGTGCCACCACCGCCTGCGTCATCTGCTCCATGAGGGTCTCGATGATTTTGTATCCAGAGAGTTCCACGTCGAGGACGGGTTTGCTGTTGTATATCCTCGCCTTCGACACTTCTGTGCAGCGGCGGTAGGCCTCACGGGTGGAGGTGCTGATATGGTCAATCAGGCTGCCGGTGAACTCTCCGGCAAGGATGGCTTCCTCGTTGTCGACGAATGCCTTGGCACATTCATGCTCCAACAGTCCGATGACCGAGGAGCGCATATACACCACCTTCTCATTGACGTCGTCTATCCCCTCATCGATGATGCGCTGACGCATTCTGCGCTGCACGTCCTCGTCAAAAAATCCCAGCAACAGATGCTCCGTCTCCTCATAGGAGAGGATTTTCAGTTTGTGGGCATCCTCGATGTCCATAATCTCATAGCAGATATCGTCGGCTGCCTCGACAAGGTAGACCAGTGGATGACGGGCAAAACGTATGCCGTTGTCGTTTCGCTCTATTTCACGGATACCCAGGTCATTGGCTATCTTCAGATAGATGTCCTGCTCGCTGTGGAAGAAACCGAACTTGCCTTTCTTCCCTGCCATGGATGAGGAGTGGGGGTATTTCACAATGGAGGCCAATGTGGAATAGGTAAGCACGAACCCTCCGTCACGCCTGCCCTTGAAACGGTGGACAAGCAGGCGGAAAGCGTTGGCATTGCCCTCGAAATGGGTGATGTCGCTCCATAAAGCCTCACTTACCTTGGAGCATAGGCTCTGACCGGCTCCCTCTGTGAAAAAGGAACGGATGGCACGCTCTCCAGAATGGCCGAATGGTGGGTTTCCCATGTCGTGGGCAAGGCACGCTGCCGACACAATGGTGCCGATTTCCTCAAACAACGTACCGGCGAGCGACGGATAACGTGCCGTCAGCTGCCGGGAAACATCGTTGCCGAGCGACATGCCCACACACGATACCTCAAGGCTGTGGGTCAGTCGGTTATGCACGAAGATGCTGCCCGGAAGGGGAAATACCTGAGTCTTGTTCTGCAGACGGCGGAAAGGTGCCGAGAACAACAGACGGTCGCTGTCACGTTTGAACTCTGAGCGGTCGTCATGGCGCGCCATGTGCCGGCCTTCCTGACCCAGGCGCTTGTTGGAGATGAGTTGAAGCCAGTTCATTTCGTGCAAAAGTAAACTAAAATTGTCTAAAATCCGTCTTTTTATGGCGGAAAATGGCAGAATGTGGATAGAATTCTTTATTTTTGCATCTCATTTCAGACAAATAAGATATGATTTCCATAAAAGTTGTCAACAAAGGGCGTCATGCCTTGCCAAAGTATGCCACGGCTCTCAGTGCGGGGATGGATCTGCGCGCCAATATTGATGAGCCGGTGACGCTGCGGCCCATGGAGCGCAGGCTGATTCCAACAGGACTGTTCATCGCACTCCCTCCGGGATATGAGGCACAGGTGAGACCAAGGAGCGGACTGGCACTCAAGCATGGAATAACAGTGCTCAACACACCTGGGACCATCGATGCTGACTATCGTGGCGAGGTGGGTGTGCTGTTGGTCAACCTCTCCGACAAAGATTTCGTGGTGGCCGACGGCGAGCGTATCGCCCAGATGGTTGTGGCACGCCATGAACAGGGGGAGTGGATAGAGACAGAAACACTCGACGAGACAGAAAGGGGAACTGGAGGATACGGACATACGGGAGTGAAATGAACATGCGCAATAGAGCATTCCAAAGCGGATGGACCCTCAGGGTGATGCTGTTGCTGGTGGCAGTGTCGGCAACGCTTATTGTCGTGGCGAAGAAAAAGCCGCGGGCAAAGTCCGTGCAGCCTGTTATCACCACCACGCTCAGCGAGAACGATGCCAAGAGATTCAGATACTTCTACCTTGAGGCTGTCAGGCAGCAGCATAAAGACAACTATGCCGCATCATTTGACTTGCTGAGACATTGCCTTGACATCAACCCCTCTGCACCAGAGGCCTATTTCGCTCTTTCCTCATATTATTCTGAGATGCACGACGACTCCACCATGCTTGCATGCATGGAGAAGGCGGCACAGCTCAGTCCGGAAAACGTGACCTATCTTGAGAGACTTGGACAAGTCCTGATCAAGACTCATGATTACAGCAAGGCGACAGAGGTGTATGAGCAACTCGCCGCCACCAGTCCTGCAAGGACAGACGTGCTGGGTATCCTGCTCCAACTTTATCAGCATGCCGACAACTATGACAAGGTGATAGCCACACTCGACAGGATAGAGACGATGGAAGGAAGCAGCGAAGACCTGACGCTGTCCAAAATGCAGGTCTATGCCATGCAGGGTGATAAGAAAAAGGAAATCAAGGAACTGCGCAACCTGGCAAGGCAGCATCCCAATGACTACAAGTATCGCGTGATGATTGGCAACTGGCTCTTGCAGAATGGAAAAGAGAAAGAGGCTCTGTCGGAGTACAACAGCGTGTTGAAGAAGGAACCCGACAACATCATGGCGCAGATGTCGCTTTTGGACTATTACAAGGCACAGCACCAGGACTCGCTGGCTCGTGCACAGGCGGAGCAGCTTCTCCTTAGTCCCAATACAGAACAGGAAAGCAAAGTGCTCTTGCTCAGACAACTTATCAGCGACAATGAGGAACAGGGAGGAGACAGCACAGAGATATTGGGCATTTTCAGAAAAATCCTCAGGCAACCGCAGGAGAATGCTTCCATGGCCGAACTTTGCGCTGCCTATATGTCGCTCAAGAACATGCCGGAGGACTCGGTCAACGCTGTTTATGAGAAGGTTATCGATATCGAACCCGACAATGTGGGAGCAAGACTCCAACTGTTGCAATCTGCATGGAAAAAAAGTGACTACGACAGGATTGTCGCCCTTTCCAAACCAGGTGTGGAGTATCATCCGGACAATATCTGGTTTTATTATTTTCTTGGACTCGCCTATGCGCAGAAAGACGAGAGTGAACTTGAACTCAACATCCTGCGCAAAGGGGTGGAACAAGCCAATGAGGAGAGCAGCAAGGACATCGTATCCGATTTCTATGCTATGATAGGTGACCTGCTCCATGAAAAAGGACAGTATGAGGAAGCCTATGCTGCTTATGACAGTTGTCTGCAGTGGAAACCAGACAACATTGGTTGCCTCAACAACTATGCCTATTTCCTCAGTGAGGAAGGACGGGAACTCCCCAAGGCTGAGCAGATGAGCTACCGCACCGTGAAGTCGGAACCAGGCAACGCCACCTACCTCGACACCTATGCCTGGATACTCTTCAAACAACAGCGCTTCGAGGAGGCGCGCATCTACATCGACCAGGCAGTGGCAGCAGACTCCGCCCAAAGTGCCGTCATCATAGAACATGCGGGCGATATCTACATGATGTCGGGCGATACAGCCAAGGCCTTGGAATATTGGCAGAAGGCACTTGAACTGGATGAGGAGGAGAACGCCCTACTGCAAAGAAAAATCAAGCTGAAGAAATATATAGAAGAAGAAACAAAAACAAAATAGAATTTATGATGCATTACAATCATTCAAAAATAATCATCTTGGTGCTCGCTTTGGTCATGTCAGCTTGCGCAAGCAAGAAGAATGTGGTCAAAGACCCAGGCAAAGAAGGACCTACTGTCGTCACTTCCACAGCCACACCCGGTAAGAATTCGACAACAAGGGTGGACAAGGTGGCCATCCTGAAAAACGTTGCCAACAGTCTGCCAACAACAGCCAACCTCGTATCTTCCATCGATTTCAACATCAAGACGGGAAAGAAAGACATCTCAGTAGATGGGAAAATCAGCATGCGACGTGACCAGGTCATCAGGATACAACTCTCACCAATGGGATTGGTGGAGGTGGGCAGAATGGAGTTTACACGCGACTCCGTGCTCATCATGGACCGAATCCACAAGCAATATCTCAAAAGCAGCTATGACCAGGTGAGCTTCCTTCGCGACAACGGCATCGACTTCAATGCATTGCAGGCCTTGTTCTGGAACCAGCTTTTCTTGCCGGGAGGGAAAGATGTGGTCAAAGCGGCAGACGAATTCGAAATCAATGGCAGCAAAATCTCTGTTGCGGCTGGCAAGATGAAATACGAATGGACTGCTGACAGCAGCATTGAACATCTCGTAAGCGCTTTGGCG
This sequence comes from uncultured Prevotellaceae bacterium, assembly GCA_902767775.1. GTDB lineage: Bacteria > Bacteroidota > Bacteroidia > Bacteroidales > Bacteroidaceae > Prevotella. Next base: position 86,737 of record CACXIP010000006.1, read on the forward strand.
ACTTATAGCAGCACCAAACATGGTACTTCGAAACTTGATTGGAGCTATGGCAACTTCAAAAGTTTTGCCGGCAAATCATTTCCTACCCGACATGCCGTGGGCATCACAGCCGGAACATCGGCTGGAAGCAGCAAAAACATCAATGTGGTCATTACCATGAAGAATCTGAAAACTGACAGCGGATGGGACGCCACAACCAAGGTGCCCGCGAAATACAAACCCGTGGAACTCAAAGATGTCATCAACCAAATACTGAAAATATAATGAAAAAGTTCATTCTCTTGATATTAACCGCCATGATGCTGATGCCCATGTCGGCCCAAACACGCCGAAAAGGACAGCAGACCAGACGACATACCACCACACGAACCTATACGCGACGGGCAACAACAAAAAGCACCACCCAGCAGAAGGCGACCAAAAATACAAAATCCACCAAAGCTGCAAAGGGTGGCAAGCCAAACTATACCACAAAAGAAATCAGGGGATTGCAGAACCAGAGACAGCAGATAGAGCAGGACATACGCAACCAGCAAAACCGTCTCAGGGAAAACAAGGAGAATGTGGCGAACAGACTCAACACGCTGATGGTGCTCAACAGCGAGATAGAAGCCAAACAAAAGGATATCGAGGGCTTTGAGAATGATATCCGTACGCTTGATGGCAACATCGGTATCCTCAATTCCCAAATGGCAACCCTGAAGAAACAGCTAAGTGACCGTCAGGACAAATATGTCAAGTCGGTGAGGTATATGCAGAGCCACAACAGCATTCAGGAGAAACTGATGTTCATCTTCAGTGCCAACAGTCTGACTCAAGCATATCGCCGGCTCCGCTTCATGCAGGAATATGCTGACTACCAAAGGGCTCAGGGCGAGCAAATCAAGGTCAAGCAGTCGGAGATTGAAACAAAGAACAAGCAGTTGCAGGCTGCACGCCAGCAAAAAAACCAACTGCTCAGCAAAGGAAAGGCTGCCAGGGCTGACTTGCAGGACAAGCACACGGAGCAGCAGAAAGTGGTAAGCGAACTGCAGAATGAGCAGAAGACCATACAGGTGATTATCTCTGAGCAAGAGCGAAAGAATGCGCAGATCAATGCCGAAATCGACCGCCTCGTGGCTGTTGAGGTGGAGAAAGCGCGCGTGCGTGCGGAGGCTGAGGCAAAACGCAAGGCAGAGGCTGCCGCTGCGAAGAAAAGAGCAGAGGAACTGGCCCGCAAGAAGGCTGCCGCAGAGAAAGCCAAACGTGAGGAGGAAAAGCGCATTGCTGCCGCAAAAGCTGAAGAGGCACGCCTGAAGGCGGCTGCCGAGAAGGCGGCCCGTGAGCATGAACGAAGAGTGGCTGCGGAGAAAGCCGCTGCCGAGGCACGTGCCAAAGCAGCCGCTGCCGAGGCGAAAGCCCGTCAGGAAAATGAGGCAAAGGCCCGTCAGGAGGCTGAGGCGAAGGCCCGTGCTGCTGCCGAGGAGGCCCGTGCTGCCGAGGAAGCTGCACGAAGGAGTGCTGCAGAGAAAGAGAAGGCGGAGCAGGCTGCCCGTGAGGCGGAGTCGGCTCGTCTGGCTGCGGAGCGCAAGGCTGTGGCAGATGCCGCACGGCGTGAGAAGGAGGTCGAGGAAGATGCCAAAGAGGCTTCAAAGGTGGAGACCATGTCGGCAGTCGACCGTCAGATCAGCGGCAGTTTCGAGAGCAACAAGGGAAGGCTTCCCGTTCCGGTCACAGGGCGTTATAAGATAGTGAGCCACTTTGGACAATATGATGTCGACGGACTGAAAAACGTGAAACTCGACAACAAGGGAATCAATATCCAATGTGAGCCGGGAGCCAGTGCAAGAACCATTTTTGAGGGTGAGGTCAGTGCCGTTGTCAGCGTGGCAGGACAACTTGTGGTCATGGTGAGGCACGGTGACTTCATCTCTGTCTATTGCAACCTAAAGTCGGTGCATGTCAGAAAGGGACAGAAAGTGACTACCCGCCAGGTGCTGGGTTCCATCGGACAGGACAATATCCTGCAGTTCCAACTCAGAAGGGAAAAGGCTAAACTCAACCCGGAGACCTGGCTCGGACGATAGCAGTCAGGTCATTGATTGTCAAAACAAAGATTCAAGCCATCGAGAAGTTGTATGTATTTCTCGATGGCGTCTTTTATTTCGCTAAGACAGATATATTCGTCGGCAGAATGGGAGCGTGATGACTGGCCGGGACCAAGTTTGAGCGAAGGGAAGGGTATGAGTGCCTGGTCGCTTAGTGTGGGTGAACCAAATGGCGTCATTCCCATCGACAGACAACGCTGCACCAAGGGATGCCTGATGGGAATGCCTGAAGAACGGAGCCTGAAGGAGCGGACTTTCACCTCACTCCTCACATGAGAACGGATGATGTCGTAAATCTCCTCATTTTCATAAAGTTCGTTGGTGCGCACGTCGATGACGGCGCTGCAGGTGTCGGGCACGACGTTGTGCTGTGTTCCGGCATTCAGCATGGTCACATTCATCAACGTGGGACCCAGAAAGTCACTGACACGCTCGAAACGGTAGTCGCGGAGCCACAGCAGGTCGTCGAGCATCCCATAGATGGCATTGACGCCCTCACCCCGCGCAGCATGCCCTGACTTGCCGTGCGACACCATGTCGATCACCATCAGTCCCTTCTCAGCAATGGCGGGCTGCATGCCTGTCGGTTCGCCCACAATGGCTACAGTGACAGGGGGAAGCAAAGGGAGGGCGCGGCTGAAGCCGTTGGCTCCCGAGACTTCCTCTTCAGCTGATGCCAGATAGATGAGATTGTAGGATTGTGAGGTGGCGCGGAGATGGCAAAATACCATCAGCAGTGACACCAGTCCGCCACCGCAGTCGTTGCTTCCCAACCCATAGAGACGGTCGCCCTCCAACAAGGCTTCATGAGGTGGGCGGGTCCAGGTGGACACCGGACGGACGGTGTCGATATGGGCATTCAGCAACAGGGTAGGGCGCGAGGCATCATAGTCGGGAGCCACGCACCATAGGTTGTTGCCCTCACGGTGGGGGACAAGGCCTTCTTCCTTCATCCATGTCTCCAAAAAGTCGGCAGCCGAGGTTTCCTCACGGCTTATACTGGGGATGGCAATCAATTGACTGAGCAGTTCTGATGCCTTCTTGCAATAGGTGTCGGTCATGTCTGTACTTTCTGCTGATTGGTATCACAGGGCAAAATTACTAATATTATTCCAACATCCCAACTTATAAACGCATTAACTAATTTTTTCCCATATTATTAGGTGTTTTGGTTATTTATGTGTAATTTTGCACCCAATTTGGGAAATTTTACCAAGTATCACATTAAAAATTATATAGACAAAAGATGAAAATTTCATTCGAAAATCCCGACAAAATCAATGGATTGATGACCATTGTCGTGGAGGAAGAGGACTACAAGAAATTGGTAGATGACAAACTGAAGGAGTATCGCCGCAAGGCACAGATGCCCGGATTCAGACCCGGCAACGTGCCTATGGGCCTCATTAAGCGCCAATATGGTTCGGCCGTCAAAGTAGATGAGATCAACAAACTTCTCGGACAGGAATTGTACAAATATGTGAGGGAGAACAATATCGCCATGCTGGGTGAGCCGATGCCTTCGGAGAAACAGGTGCCGCAGGACCTTGAGAAAGAAGGCCCGTTTGAGTTCATCTTCGACATTGCCGTGGCTCCAGAGTTTTCGCTTACCATTGACGGCAATGACGAGGTGACTTACTATGATATCGAAGTGACTGATGATATGATCGATCAGCAGGTGGAAATCTTCGCAAGCCGTAACGGACATTATGAGAATCCTGAGGAGTATGATGCTGAGAAACGTGACATGCTCAAAGGTGACATCCGCCAACTTGATGCAGAAGGCAACACTCTTGAGGGGGGGATCACAGTGGCCGATGCCGTGCTCATGCCACAGTATATCAAAGTCGATGAGCAGAAGGCTCTTTTCGATGGTGCCAAACTGGGCGATATCATCACATTCAATCCCAAAAAGGCATATCCTGAGAGCGACACCGAGGTGGCTGCCTTGCTCAAACTGAAAAAAGAGGAAGTGGCAGACCTGACGGATGATTTCAGCTTCCAGATTACGGAGATACAGAGGTATGTCAGCGCTGAGGTCAACCAGCAACTCTTCGACACCGTGTTCGGAGAGGGTACGGTAAGCAGCGAGGAGGAATTCCGCTCGAAAATTGCCGAAGGTCTGAAGGTGCAACTCACTGGTGAGGCCGATTTCCAGTTCTTTGCTGACCTGAGGGCTTATGCTGAGGCAAAGGTGGGTGAACTGACCTTCCCCGAGGAACTCCTCAAGCGAGTGATGAAGAACAACAACAAGGACAAGGATGACAGCTATGTCGAAGAGCATTTCGCCGACAGCATCCGTGAACTGAAATGGCACCTCATCAAGGAGCAACTGGTTGCAGCACATGACATCAAGGTCGACGAGGAGGAAGTCAAACTCACTGCAAGAGAGATGGCAAGAGCCCAGTTCGCCCAGTATGGCATGAATGACGTGCCCGATGAGTATCTTGACAACTATGCACAGGACTTGATCAAGAAAGAAGACTACAGCAACGCCATTGTCGACCGCACCATCGACCGCAAAATCACTCAGGTGATGAAGAATGTGGTCAAACTTGGTTTGAAAAAGGTGACATTTGACGACTTCAGAAATATTGTGAAGGGATAAAAAAGGAATTTTTAGAAAAATTTATCCCTAACTTGATAAGGTTATCGACTTTTTTTCGTAACTTTGTTGCTACGAATTCAGAAAAAGGTCGATAACCTTTTGTTGTGACCATGATTTTCAATAAATAACTAACAAAGACATGAACGATTTCAGAAAGTATGCCACCAAGCATTTGGGCATTAATGGAATGGTGCTCGATGATGTAATCAGTGCTCAATACCAATATCTCAATCCCTATATTCTGGAGGAAAGACAATTGAATGTTACACAGATGGACGTGTTCTCCAGATTGATGATGGACCGTATCATCTTCCTGGGTACCCCGATTGACGACTATACCGCCAATACCCTCCAGGCACAGTTGCTGTATCTTGACTCAGTAGACAGCGGCAAGGACATTTCCGTATATATCAACTCCCCTGGCGGAAGCGTCTCGGCAGGATTGGGCATCTACGACACCATGCAGTTCATCTCATGTGATGTGGCTACCATTTGCACCGGTATGGCGGCTTCCATGGCTGCCGTGCTCCTCGTGGCAGGAACGGAGGGCAAACGAGCTGCCCTCACCCACAGCAGGGTGATGATACATCAGCCCCTTGGAGGTGTGCAGGGACAGGCTTCCGATATCGAGATTGAGGCACGTGAGATACAGAAATACAAGAAAGAACTCTATACCATCATCGCCGACCACTCTCACACTCCCTTTGACAAAGTGTGGGCCGACTCCGACCGCAATTACTGGATGACAGCCGAGGAGGCCAAAGAGTATGGCATGATTGACGATGTGCTCAAGCGCAAGAAGTAGGAAATGAAAAAGACATGCAGCTTTTGTGGCAGCAGTGAAAAGGAAGTAAAACTGCTCATCTCAGGTATTAACGGACAAATATGTGAGAATTGCGCACGACAGGCCTATGAGATAGTGCAGACATCTGGTGTACTCCATGGCACACGTGGAAAAACAGATGACTTTGACCTGAAAAAACTGCCCAAACCTCAGCAAATCAAAGACTACCTCGACCAATATGTCATCGGCCAGGATGAGGCTAAACGATACTTAGCAGTTTCTGTATACAACCATTACAAACGACTCAACCAAAAAGAGAGTGGTGATGGTGTGGAAATAGAGAAAAGCAATATTATCATGGTGGGAAGCACCGGAACAGGAAAAACACTTCTCGCCAGAACCATTGCCAAGTTGCTCAATGTGCCTTTCACCATCGTAGATGCCACAGTGTTCACAGAGGCAGGCTATGTGGGAGAAGATGTGGAAAGCATCCTGTCGCGCCTGCTGCAGGTGGCTGACTACAACGTGGAGGCAGCACAAAGAGGTATCGTGTTTATCGATGAGATAGACAAAATAGCACGCAAGAGCGACAACCCCTCCATCACAAGAGATGTAAGCGGAGAGGGTGTGCAGCAGGGACTGCTCAAACTGCTCGAGGGAACAATGGTCAATGTGCCTCCGCAGGGCGGCAGGAAACATCCCGACCAAAAATATATCCAGGTCGACACACGAAACATCCTGTTTATCTGCGGTGGAGCGTTCGACGGCATCGAGAGGAAAATAGCACAGCGAATGAATACCCATGTGGTGGGCTACAACTCTGTGCAGAATGTGAGGAATATTGACAAAGAGGAACTGATGAAATACGTTCTTCCACAAGACCTCAAGTCATTTGGCCTCATACCGGAAATCATCGGCCGACTGCCTGTGCTCACCTATCTCAACCAACTCGACAAACCTGCACTGAAGAAAATACTGGTGGAGCCCAAAAACTCAATCGTCAGACAATATGTCAAACTTTTTGAGATGGATGGTATTAAACTGACTTTCAGTGAGGAAGCACTCGACTTCATCGTTGACAAAGCAGTGGAATACAAACTCGGAGCACGAGGACTGCGCTCCATCGTGGAAAGTGTGATGATGGATGCCATGTTTGAAATGCCATCAGGCAAGACCAAATCTTTCGAGGTCACTCTAGACTACGCTAAACGACAACTCGACAAAGCACATATCCAAGGTCAGGAATAGGGTGAGGCCCCGAAAGGGGCACCCTTCCCTTACAGACTATGAATATTTTACACATGCCTAAAGACGTTAACCTCACCCAACAGCTGAAACGCTTCTTCGGCTTTGACAATTTCAAAGGCGATCAAGAGGCTATCATCCGCAATCTGCTTGCGGGCAAGGATACTTTTGTGCTTATGCCAACAGGCGGAGGAAAGTCATTGTGCTATCAACTTCCATCACTCATCATGGAGGGCACTGCCATTGTCATTTCGCCACTCATCGCATTGATGAAAAACCAGGTGGATGTCATCAATGGAATGAGCGAGGATGAGGGGGTGGCGCATTATCTCAACTCCTCACTCAACAAGGCTGCCATCGACCAGGTGAAGGCGGACATCACTGCTGGAAAGACAAAACTTCTCTATGTGGCTCCTGAGTCACTCAACAAGGACGACAATGTGGAGTTCCTGCAGACAGTGAAGATTTCCTTCTATGCTATCGACGAGGCACACTGCATCTCAGAATGGGGACACGATTTCAGACCGGAGTACAGGAACATCCGACCGACGATTCAGAGAATCGGCAATGCTCCGGTAATAGCACTAACTGCTACGGCAACCGATAAGGTAAGGACTGACATCAAGAAGAACCTGGGAATCATTGATGCGAAAGAATTCAACAGCTCTTTCAACAGACCAAACCTCTATTATGAGGTGCGTCCGAAAACCAATGAAATCAACAAACAGATTATACGGTTCATCAAGCAGAATCCAGGAAAGAGCGGCATCGTCTATTGCTTGTCGAGAAAAAAGGTGGAGGAACTTGCAGCCGACCTCTGTGCCAACGACATCAGGGCTGCTGCTTACCATGCCGGACTGGAGTCGGCCAAACGCTCGGAAACACAGGATGATTTCCTGATGGAGAAGATAGACGTCATCGTGGCTACCATCGCTTTCGGGATGGGCATCGACAAACCGGATGTCAGATTTGTCATTCATTATGACATTCCAAAGAGTTTGGAAGGTTATTACCAGGAAACCGGGCGGGCAGGCCGTGACGGAGGAGAGGGCAAATGCATCACTTTCTACTCCTACAAAGACTTGCAGAAACTGGAGAAATTCATGGAAGGCAAACCTGTGGCAGAACAGGATATCGGAAGACAACTGCTGCAGGAAACGGCTGCCTATGCGGAATCGTCGATGTGCCGGAGGAAAATGCTGCTGCACTATTTTGGAGAGGAATACCCCAAAGACAATTGCGGCAACTGCGACAACTGCTTGCATCCCAAGACCAAAATAGAGGCACAGGAGGAACTGCTCATCGTCCTCAAGGCGGTGGAGGCGGTGAAAGAGAATTTCAGAAGCGAGTATATCATCGATTTCGTCAAGGGACGTGGCACCGATGATCTCGTCTCACACAAGCACAACCTATTGGAGGAGTTTGGCTCCGGAGAGGATGTGGACAGCAAACTGTGGAATCCTGTCATACGCCAGGCATTGCTGGCTGGATACCTTAAAAAAGACGTGGAAAACTACGGATTGCTGAAACTCACAGCCGCTGGCAGACGTTTCATCAAGAAACCTACGTCATTCATGATTGTGGAAGACGCTGAGTTCAAGGACGACTACGAAGAGGAAAGCACCGAGGGCGGTGGGGCACTCGACCCAGAACTCTATTCTATGCTGAAAGACCTCCGCAAGCGAGTGGCCAGAAAACTCAACATACCCCCATACGTCATCTTCCAGGACATCTCGCTTGAGCAGATGGCCACCATGTACCCCATCACCCTGCAGGAATTGCAGAACATACAGGGAGTGGGAGCAGGAAAGGCCAAACGCTACGGACAGGAATTCTGTGACCTGATTCGCCAACATTGCGAAGAGAATGAAATAGAGAGACCGGAGGACATGCGTGTGCGCACCGTGGCCAAGAAGTCGATGCTGAAAGTGAAAATCATACAAAGCATCGATAGGAAAATTGACCTGGAGGAAATAGCCAAGGCACAAGGACTGGACTTCGACGAACTGCTCACGGAGATAGAGGCTATCGTCTATAGTGGCACCAAGCTCAATATCGACTATTACATCGATGAGGTGATGGATGAAGACCATGTGGATGATATCTATGACTATTTCAGCGAAAGCGAGACCGATGACCTCGATGCTGCCATGGATGAACTCGGTGAGGACAGCACAGAGGAGGAAGTGAGATTGGTGAGGGTGAAATTCTTCTCTGAAATGGCCAACTGACCACACAACCAATCGCAAGACAAACGACCTGCAGATATAGGGGCATTCGGCTTGATGAAGGCCGGATGCCCCTATATCATGTCTGGGTCAGTTGATGATGACACGTTAAATCGTATTAATTCAGTAAGAAAAAACTTCAAAGTACCCCAAAAGTGGATTTTTATTGCTAATTTTGCACGCAATAAATTATAAAAATATGCCTTCATTTGTTGCAGAGAAAATCGTTATGGACGGTCTGACTTTCGATGACGTCCTTCTTATCCCAGCTTATTCCGAGGTTCTTCCACGGACCGTAGAGTTGAAAACCATGTTCTCACGCCATATCGGACTGAACATTCCGTTTGTCACAGCCGCTATGGATACCGTCACAGAATCGGCAATGGCCATCGCCATCGCACGTGAGGGTGGTATTGGCGTGATTCACAAAAACATGTCAATTGATGACCAAGCCCGACAGGTGGCTATTGTCAAGAGGGCAGAGAATGGTATGATATACGACCCTGTCACCATAAGAACTGGAAAGACGGTGCAGGATGCTCTCAACATGATGGCGGAATACCATATTGGAGGTATACCCGTCGTCGACGAGGACAACCATCTTGTTGGCATCGTCACCAACCGTGACCTGAGATTTGAACTCCATCATGACAAGCCCATCGTGGAAGTGATGACCAAGGACAACCTTGTCACTACTGACCAGCAGACAGACCTTGCCGCAGCAGCGCAAATCTTGCAGGAGAACAAAATAGAGAAGTTGCCTGTGGTGGACAAGAACAACCGACTCGTAGGCCTCATCACCTACAAGGATATCACCAAGGCAAAGGACAAGCCAATGGCTTGCAAGGACGAGAAAGGCAGACTGCGCGTGGCTGCAGGAGTGGGCGTTACCGCCGACACCCTTGAGCGCATGCAGGCTCTCGTCAACGCTGGGGCCGACGCCATCGTCATCGATACTGCCCACGGACACTCCAAGTCGGTGGTGGAAAAATTGGTGGAGGCGAAGGCTTCTTTCCCCGATGTGGATATCGTGGTGGGCAACGTGGCAACTGGTGAGGCTGCCAAGATGCTGGTGGAGAACGGTGCTGATGCCATCAAGGTGGGCATAGGTCCGGGTTCCATTTGCACCACCCGCGTGGTGGCAGGTGTTGGTGTGCCGCAGTTGAGCGCAGTCTATGACGTCTATTGTGCACTGCAAGGCACGGGCGTGCCCCTCATCGCTGACGGAGGACTGCGCTATTCAGGCGATGTGGTCAAGGCCATTGCCGCAGGCGGCAGTTCGGTCATGATTGGCTCGCTTGTAGCAGGCACAGAGGAAAGTCCTGGCGACACCATTATCTTCAATGGCAGAAAATTCAAAAGCTACCGTGGAATGGGCTCACTCGAGGCAATGGAAAATGGTTCGAAAGACCGCTATTTCCAGTCAGGTACGAAAGAGGCCAAGAAACTCGTGCCAGAGGGAATTGCCGGACGGGTGCCTTACAAAGGGACGCTTCAGGAAGTCATCTATCAGCTTGTCGGAGGACTTCGCTCAGGAATGGGATATTGCGGAGCTCAGAATATCGAACGTCTGCATGAGGCCAAGTTCACGCGTATCACCAATGCCGGTATCATGGAGAGCCATCCACACGACATCACCATCACCAGTGAGGCTCCCAACTACTCGAGACCGGAATAGTATTACATCTATTATTTATACAGCATTTTTTACAGCAATGAGACTGAAAACCCTTTTTGCAATGCTTGTCATCGGAACAGCGGCTTTCGCACAAAACGATCCGGTGATTATGACTGTCAACGGCACACCTGTTACCAGGTCAGAGTTTGAGTATTCTTACAACAAGAACAACTCTGATGGCGTGATTGACAAGAAAACGGTCGATGAGTATGTCGACCTGTTCATTAATTATAAGTTAAAGGTGGCTGCTGCCCTCGATGCACACCTCGACACCCTCGTTTCTTTCCAAAACGAATTCGCACAGTACCGAGACCAGCAGATAAGGCCTACCTTCATCACCGACCAGGACGTGGAGCGGGAAGCAAGGGAAATTTATACCCGTACACAGCATTTTGTCGATTCTTTGGGCGGACTTATCAAACCGGCTCATATCCTCATCATGGTGGGTCAGAAGGCTACCGAGGCAGAAAGACGCAAGGCTGAACAGCGAGCCGACTCTGTTTACAACGCAATCAAACAAGGCGCCAAATTCGAAGACCTCGCCAAAAAGGTGTCCGACGACAAAGGCTCTGCCCAAAATGGTGGTGTGCTGGGATGGATTCAACCACAGCAGACTGTCAAGGAGTTTGAGTCCGTGGCCTATTCGCTCAACAAAGGCGAAATCAGCAAACCGGTGCTTTCTCCTTATGGATATCATATCATAAGGCTCGATGACAAATCGATGTTCTTCCCCTTTGACTCGCTGAAGGCCGACATCTTTACCTTCATCGACAGAAGAGGCATTCGTGAGAAAATCATCGATGACAAAATTGATGAAATTGTGAAGGCCGACGGCAACACGACTAAGGAGAAACTGATGGAGCAGCGAGCCATGGAACTCTCCGCCAAAGATTCCGACATGGCCAACCTGATTCGTGAGTATCACGACGGATTGCTGCTTTATGAAATCAGCAATTCAGAGGTGTGGGACAAAGCTGCCAAAGATGAGGCTGGACTGGCCAATTTCTTCAAAAAGAACAAGAAAAAATACACATGGGATTCTCCACGCTTCAAGGGAATGGCTTATCATGTGAAGGAGCAGGCTGATGTCAAGGCCGTGAAGAATTGCGTGAAAGGACTCGCATTCGACAAATGGGCAGAAAAACTCCGCACTACTTTCAATGCAGACTCCGTGAAGAGGATAAGGGTGGAGAAAGGTATCTTCAAGGTGGGTGACAACCCCCTCGTCGACCGTGAGGTGTTTAAGAAAAAGGATGCCAAGGTCGTCACCAACAAAGATTACCCCATTGACGCTACTTATGGCAAGGTAATCAAGGCTCCCAAAGAGTATTCTGACGTTCGTGGACAGGTGGTGGCCGACTATCAGGACCAGTTGGAGAAAGAATGGGTCGCACGTCTCCGCGAGCGCTACCCTGTGGTGGTCAACAAGGATGTTCTCGCTACAGTCAACAAACATTGAAGCAACAATAATCTGACCGATGCTTATGAACAAAAAGAGGCTCTATGCCTGGGCTTGCGCCACAATGGCTTTCATCCCGCTGACCATCAATGCTTTTCAGGTCTCTGACGAGATGAAAACCAGTTTTATGCCTCAGGACTCTGCCGTCGTGGAAAAGGCTTTCGTGCCCAACCCTGAAAGTATCATCGATGAGGTGGTATGGGTGGTTGGTGATGAGCCTATCCTCAAGTCCGATATTGAGGCCATGAGACTAAGGGCTGAGTCGGAAGGCGTGAAATGGGATGGAAACCCTGACTGCCTGATACCTGAACAGCTGGCGGTGCAGAAACTATTTCTTCATCAGGCTGCCATCGACAGTATTGAGGTGACAGAGTCGCAAATATCACAGGATATAGAGGAACAAATCAACTACTGGATTCAGTTGGCAGATGGTTCTCGTGAGAAATTGGAGGAATACCGCAAGCAGACCATCGCTCAGATGAGACAGGAGATGCATGATGAGTTTAAAAACAGCGAACTCATCCAGAGAATGAAGCAAAAACTGGTTGAGAACATTTCCGTGTCGCCTTCTGAGGTGAGAAAGTATTTCCAGAACCTTCCCGAGGACAGCATCCCACTTGTACCGACTACTGTTGAGGTGCAAATTATCACCATGCAGCCAAAAGTGGCTGTGGAGGAGGTCAACAGGGTGAAAGATGCATTGCGTGAATACACCGACCGTGTCAACCGTGGAGAGACCACTTTCGCCACCATGGCAAGGCTTTATTCCGAGGATGTCAACTCTGCAAGACAGGGCGGGGAAATTGGCTTCACCCCCAAGGCGGTGCTCGACCCTGCCTTTGCCAGCGTGGCATTCAACCTCACAGATCCTAACAAGGTGTCCAAAATCGTAGAGTCAGAATTTGGCTATCATATCATACAGCTGATAGAGAAGAGGGGTGAGCGCATCAACGTAAGGCATATCTTGCTCAAACCCAAAATCTCACGGGAAGCGATGGAACAGGCGTCGCATCAACTCGACTCCATCGCCTCCGACATCAGGGAGGGAAAATTCACTTTCGACGAGGCTGCCACTTATCTCTCTGACGACAAGGACACAAAGCGAAACCATGGTCTGATGGCCAACTCGCCTGACCAGAACACCAGAACCTCAAAATTCCGTATGCAGGACCTGCCCACTGAGGTGGCGCGTGCTGTCGAGGGACTTCAGGTGGGTGAGGTGTCCGCTCCTTTCGAGATGGTCAACAGCAGAGGAAAGAATGTGTGTGCCATCATCAAACTCAAGAGTAGGGTGGAGAGCCATAGGGCATCAATCACCGAAGATTTCCAAACGATGAAGGATGTGGTGCTCGCCAAACGGCGGGAGCAGAAACTCAATGACTGGGTGGCAGGAAAGCTCAAAAGCACCTATGTCAGGATGAATGACCAATATAAAGACTGCAAATTTCAATACCAAGGATGGGTAAAATGACGGTCTTTCCAATGCAAACCCTACATGGCGGGCATAGAATCTATACCATTCTGATTCTATGCCTGCTTGGCCTTTGCGTGGCTCAGAATGCTGATGCGCAGAGGAGAAGGGGTGGCAGGGCGGAAGACCAGAGGATTTATCTCGACCATGCAGATTCTCTCTATTATGATGAATACAGAAAGCGTGACACCCAGATTGTAAGAGGACATGTGAAGTTCAGGCATCAGGGTGCCGTCCTATATTGTGACAGCGCGTATTTCAAACAGCAGGAGAACACTTTTCAGGCTTTCGGTCATGTGAGGATGCTTCAGAGCGACACCTTGGAGGTAAGATGCGACACGGCTTTCTATGACGGAAGGGCAGATGCTGACATGGTGCATGCACAAAGCAATGTGGTTGTCATTCACAGGAAAACATCCGAATTGCATACAGACAACCTTATCCTTGACAGGAAGTTCGATGTCGTTTACTATGACCAAGGTGGCAACTATGCTGACAAGGCTAAGGGGATGACGCTGAGCAGCGACTGGGGCAAGTACAACCTCACGACCAAGGAGGCGGAGTTTTTTTATGATGTGACACTCAAAACAAAAACTCACATCATCACAACCGACACCTTATTATATTATTCAGCAGACGAACGAGCTCATGTGATAGGAGGACGGACAACATATCCCGCTGACGGGGGAAGACCAGTCTGGGGCAAGTCGCGCATACACTCCATCAAGGATGGATATGATGTGGAGACTACCAACTGCTTCTTCTATATGAAGACCGACCGCACCGAACTTTTCGACAACTCCACGATTGAGAATGAGACAAGAACCATTTCGGGCGACAGCCTCTTCTATGACAGTTCAAGCAAAAAGAGCCATGGCTATGGCAGCGTAGTCTATGTGGACAGGAAAAACAAAAATCAACTCACTGCCAATATTGTGGAGTATGATGAAACGGCTGGAAAGGGGGTGGCTACCAACAATCCCGTATACATCGATTACTCACAGCAGGATACGTTGTATCTGCATGCCGACACCATCAGGGTGGAGACCTTCTACATTGACACCGACAGCATGTACCGTAAAGTGCATTGCTACCATAAGGTGCGTATGTTCAGAAAGGATATACAGGCAGTATGCGACTCCATGGTGGTGTGCTCACGAGACTCCAGCCTCACCATGTACATCGACCCCATCACGTGGAATGGACCACGGCAACTGCTGGGTGACAGCATCAAGATATGGATGAACGACTCTACTGTTCGCGAGGCCAACGTCATGGCCAACGCATTGTCTATAGAGCAGATGAAGGATCATGAGCACCCGGGAAAGGTTTACTACAATCAAGTCGCTTCACGCCTGATGAATGCCTATTTCGATGAGGGAAAAATCAGAATGAGCGAGGCGGTCGGCAATGTGCAGACAGTCTATTACCCTATTGATGATTCCGACAGCACGCTGATCGGAATGATCAACCTTGAGACCGACACCATGAGGATGTTCCTCACTCCTGAGCGAAAATTGCAGAAGATATGGACCTCAAAGTCGGATGGCGTGCTCTATCCCATGACACAGATTCCTGCCTCCAAGGATTTCCTACCCAATTTCGGATGGTATGACTATATACGACCTGTCGACAAGGACGATATCTATTACGTGGAGGAAAAACATAAGAAAAAACCTGTCTCGGTGAGACAATGACCGATTTGCAATATGACTGATATAATTCAATTGCTTCCAGATTCTGTCGCCAATCAGATTGCTGCGGGCGAGGTCATCCAAAGACCGGCCTCCGTGGTAAAGGAACTGGTGGAGAATGCTCTCGATGCGGGTGCCAGCGAGATACAGGTGATGGTGGTGGACGCAGGAAGAACGATGATTCAGGTCATTGACAATGGGTCGGGAATGTCTGCCACTGACGCACGACTGTCGTTCGAGAGACATGCTACCTCAAAAATCAGGGAGGCTGGCGACCTCTTCGACCTGCACACCATGGGCTTCAGGGGCGAGGCCCTGGCTTCCATCGCAGCAGTAGCACAGGTGACGCTTATCACACGCTTGCATGAGGAGGAGGTGGGCACCCAACTGCGTATCGACGGGTCTAAATTTGTTGAGCAGCAACCTGTGGCATGTCAGGCTGGAAGCCAGTTCAAGGTGGAGAACCTTTTCTTCAATGTGCCGGCAAGAAGAAAATTCCTCAAGTCGAATGCCACTGAACTCAACAATATCCTTACCGCATATGAACGTATCGTATTGGTCAACCCACAGGTGTCGTTTGTCCTGCAAAGCAATGGCACTGAGTTGTCAAAACTGCCGGCAGCCGGACTGAGGCAGCGTATCATTGACGTGTTTGGAAAAAAACTCAACCAAGATCTTCTGCCCATTGACGTGAACACAACCCTTTGCCATATAAAAGGATTTGTGGGAAAACCACAGTCGGCGAAAAAGAAAGGGGCACATCAATATTTCTTCGTCAATTCAAGGTATATGAAGCATCCCTATTTCGCCAAGGCTGTCATGGCTCCTTTCGAGAGACTTGTCCCACAGGGCGAGCAGGTGCCTTTCTTCATCTTTTTTGATGTGCCGCCAGCAGACATTGATGTCAACATACATCCTACCAAGACGGAAATCAAGTTTGAAAACGAACAGGCAATATGGCAAATCCTCTCCGCAGCGGTCAAGGATGCGGTGGGGAGGTTCAATGATATCCCTTCCATCGAGTTTGATACGGAGGGAAAACCTGACATCCCTGTGTTTGGGCCGGGGGAGGATGTGCAGATTCCTAAGGTGAATGTCAATCCACAGTACAATCCTTTCAGAAAAGCGGAGATACAGCATGGCAGACAACCTCGTAATGAAGACTGGCAACAGCTCTATGAGGCGGCAGCCCAAAGAGACAACAAGCAGACCACGCTCTTTGACGAACAGGACGACACCACCAATGTCATCGCGGAGAAGTCGCCTACACATTATCAATATAAAGGGAGGCTGATTATGACTGCCGTGAAGTCGGGCCTGATGATGGTCGACCAGCATAGAGCTCATCTCAGGGTGCTGTTTGAGGAGTACCTGCAAAAGATGGACAGACATAAGTGGCCCACACAGAATGTGCTGTTCCCGGAAATCGTCAGACTGACCCCGGCAGAGACAGCGGTCATGAGTCAGATGCTTGCCCAATTGGAGGAGGTGGGATTTGCCGTGTCCGACCTCGGTGGAGGCAGTTTCTCTGTCAACGGAGTGCCTGCTGGTTTGGATGGGGTTGATCCCAAGAACCTGCTCAACGAACTCCTCGCCTCTGCAAAGGATAAAACTGGAAGGCCCAAAAGCGAGATGGCGGAGTCGGTGGCTCTTGGTATGGCGAGAAGTTCGGCCATACCCTATGGACAAGTGCTCTCAAATGAGGAAATGGAGAATCTCATCAACAGACTTTTCGCCTGTTCCAATGCCAAAATGACGCCAGATGGCAAATTGATTACATGTATTCTCAAACAAGATGAAATTGAGCGGTTGATGGGGTGATTTTCCAAAAAATCGCTAAAAAATCATATAAATAGGGCGATTTTTCGCTGAAAAGTGAAAATTTCTTTAGAAAAAATAATAATATTTGGAAAAAAATATTATCTTTGCGGCGGATTTTATCGCGATTAGTAAAAAAGATTATATTATTTTTTGATTTTTTAAAACATAAAAGGTTATGAAAAAACTATTAATGGTGTTGGCTATCGCCAGCGTTTCTTTTTCAGCCATGGCACAGGATGATCCCACACTGAAATACAGCGTGGCAACAAATTCATTCTGGAGCAATTGGTTTATTCAGGTTGGTGCCCAGTGGAATGCTTGGTATTCTGCTGATGAGCACGGTGCCGGACTCGATCGCAGCCCGCTGAAGGATTTCCGCTCCAACCCCGGTGCAGCTATTGCTATCGGTAAGTGGTTCACTCCGGGTCTCGGACTCCGCACCAAACTGATGGGTATTTGGGGCAAGTCTGTCCGTCCAGTGAATGGCAACGGTGAGGGCTACTCCAACAAGTACTGGACTCTCAATGAGAATATCCTCTTCAACCTGAGCAACATGCTCTGCGGCTACAATCCTGACCGCGTTTGGAATTTCATTCCCTTCGTTGGTGGTGGTATTGGACGTTCAATGACTCACGACCGCTACGGCATGGATCTCAACGTTGGTTTGCTCAATGAGTTCCGCCTCAGCCGCAAGGTGTTCCTCAACCTCGAAATTGGTTGGAACCGCTTCGAGAACGATATCGACGGAACAGAGGTTATCCTCGACCCCAACAACCGTGGATGGGATACTCACGACAACCTGCTCTATGCAGAACTGGGTCTGACCTTCAACCTGGGCAAGGGTACATGGGACAAAGTGCCTGATCTCGCAGCTATCAAGGCTCTCCATCAGTCACAGATCGACGCTCTCAACGCTCAGCTGGCTGACGCCAATGCAGAGATTGACCGTCTGAACAACCTGATCCGCAACCACAAGTGCCCCGAGGCCGTGAGAGAGGTTATCGCTGCTCCGGCTACCGTTTACTTCTATTGCAACAAGACCGACAATGGTCCTTCATACGAGCGTGACATGGTTGATGTACGCACATTGGCCAAACTGGCTGCTCAGAAGAATGTTGACCTGCTCATCACAGGTTATGCTGACAGCGCTACAGGTAATCCCGAGCACAACCAGTGGCTCTCCGACGAGCGCGCAAAGACTGTTGCTGACGAGGTTGTCGGCCAGGGCGTGAGCCGCAGCAAGATCACAACTGTTGGTAAGGGTGGTGTTGACATCCTCTCACCGTTCGACCTCAACCGTCGTGCAGTTGTCGAGCTGAAGTAAGACAGATTCTTAAAACAAAACATGATAAAAGGTGCATCTTTCGGGATGCACCTTTTATTATGTCAAAATGCTAAGAGTTAGAATGTCAAAATCCAGGAGCCGAAAAACGGAAGCAAAACCAAGTAGCCATAATTTAGGACCAAGAAGTCATATGTCTAAACTCCTAGACTCCTAAACTCCTAAACTCCAAACTAAACTCCAAATTAAACTCTGAATCCAATAATTCTCCTCACTTCTTCCACTGTGGCCTTGGCACTCTCACGGGCACGCTCGGCTCCTTCACGGGCAATGCGGTCGAGCAACTCCTTGTTGGCGCTGTATTCCTTGATACGCTCTCGGATGGGGGCTATCGTGTTCACCAAGTCGGAGGCTATCTGCTTCTTCAGGTCGCCGTAACGCAAAGTGCAGTCACGCCATTTCTCGTCAAAATAGTCGTAGGCTTCCTGATTGGAGCACAACAGGAGGAATGTGAACAGGTTTTCGATGATTTCAGGACGCTCGCTGTTGGGAGATTGGGGTCCTAAGTCGGTCACGGCTTTCATTACCTTCTTGGTGATGACTTTGTCCTCGTCGCGGAGGTAGATGCAGTTGCCCTCACTCTTACCCATCTTGCCGCTTCCGTCAAGTCCGGGAACTTTCACTGCCTTATCGGCAAAATAGAAATTCTGTGGCTCAGGGAAGAAATCCACCCCATAGATGTTGTTGAAGCGACGGGCGCATTTGCGAGCCATCTCCATATTCTGCTCTTGGTCTTTTCCTACAGGTACCTTGTGAGCGCGATGCTGAAGGATGTCGGCTGCCATCAGGGTAGGGTAGGTGAGCAGACCGGCGTTTACATTGTTGGGTTGTTTGCGGGCTTTCTCCTTGAATGTGGTCACTCGCTCAAGCTCACCAAGGTAAATGTTCATATTCAGATAGAGGTAAAGCTCCAATGTCTCCTTCACGTCACTCTGAACGTAGATGGGGGCTTTCTGAGGATCCAGTCCGCATGCCAGGTACTCTGCCAAAATCGTGCGGGTGCTCTCTTGTATGTCTTCTGGTTTGGGATGCGTGGTCAGGCTGTGCCAGTCGGCGATGAAGAACATGCAGTCATACTCATCCTGCATTTTCACAAAACTCTTCACCGCACCATAGTAATTGCCCAGATGCAGATTGCCGGTTGGCCTGATGCCACTAACTACTTTTTCCATTTCTTGCTCATTTTAAATGAAATATTAGACTTTAAAGCTGCAAAATTACCACAAATATGCGTGAAAAAGAAAAAAATCAAGAAAAATTTGGTGGTTTCAAGGATAATTCTTACCTTTGCATCGCTTTTAAAAAAGGGGCGTTTAGCTCAGCTGGTTTAGAGCATCTGCCTTACAAGCAGAGGGTCGGCGGTTCGAATCCGTCAACGCCCACTTGGGGTGATTCCCTGTGGTCCCAATGGGATTGCAGGGATTTTTGCCTAAAGAAAGAGATTTTTTTCAGGAGACATGATATATATCACATATTTAATTTGTATCTTTGCATCCTAATAAGGCCACAACTATATATTATAGATGATTCAGCTTGAGACATTGACCGCCATATCACCCATAGACGGTCGTTATAGAGGAAAAACAGAACTCCTGGCAGGATATTTTTCTGAGTATGCCCTTATCCGTTACAGAATTCGTGTGGAGATAGAGTATTTCATAGCTCTATGTCAATTGCCTTTGCCCCAACTCAAGGACTTTGATAAGGACTTGTTCCCCAAATTAAGGGATATCTATCAGAATCTTTCAACAGAGGATGCTCAAAGGGTGAAAGATATAGAAAAAATCACCAACCATGATGTCAAGGCGGTGGAGTATTTCATCAAGGAGCAACTGGATAAGATTGGCGGTTTCGACCAATATAAGGAGTTTGTGCATTTCGGACTGACATCTCAGGATATCAACAACACCTCTGTACCTCTTTCCATCAAGGAGGCTTTGGCTGATGTCCTCTTCCCGTTGTTGGAAGAACTCATTGGGCAGTTGTCGGCATATGCCGAGGAATGGAAGGATGTATCCATGCTTGCCAAGACCCATGGACAACCTGCCTCTCCCACCCGGCTGGGAAAAGAGGTCATGGTATTTGTCTATAGGCTGCAGGAACAGTTCAGACAGTTGCGCGAATGCCGTTTGACAGCCAAGTTTGGAGGTGCCACCGGCAATTTCAACGCACATCATGTGGCATACCCGAATATTGATTGGAGAGATTTTGGAAATCATTTCGTGGCGGAGTCACTCGGTCTGGAAAGGGAGCAGTTTACAACACAGATCAGCAATTACGACTGCATGGGTGCTGTGTTCGACGCGCTCAGAAGAATCAATACCATTCTCATTGACCTTGACCGCGACTTCTGGATGTATATATCCATGGAGTATTTCAAACAGAAAATCAAAAAAGGAGAGGTTGGCTCAAGTGCCATGCCCCACAAAGTCAATCCAATAGATTTTGAAAATAGCGAGGGGAATCTTGGCATATCCAATGCACTGCTGCAGTTCCTGGCAGCAAAATTGCCTGTAAGCAGGCTTCAGCGCGACCTGACCGATTCCACTGTGCTCAGAAATGTGGGGGTGCCGGTCGCACACACCGTGATTGCTGTGGAAAGCACATTGAAAGGATTGCGTAAACTAATTCTCAATGAGCAGAAACTGCATGATGACCTTGAGGCCAACTGGGCCGTCGTGGCAGAGGCCATACAGACCATCCTGCGCAGGGAAGCCTATCCCAACCCCTATGAGGCTTTGAAGCAACTGACGAGGACCAATCAGAAAATAACAGAGCAAACCATAAAAGATTTTGTTGCCACTCTGGATATAGACCAGGAAATCAAGGAACAACTGTTGGCGATAACGCCACATAATTATACTGGAATTTAAAAAACATTTTTTACTAACCCAGCCGTGAGGCTATTAATAGATTAAAAACACTATGGATTTGGAAAACGAGAACAAACAGGAAGAACTGTCCAATGAGCAGAATGCTGGTGGCCGAGAAGGTTATCAGACATCAGGACAGCAAGACAACTATTCAAGGGACTATCGCAGTGGAGGTCGCACACAGCGGCCGAGAATTCACACGCAACGCGCTTATTCTACAGATCGTAATCATGAGGACGAGGGTGGATTCCGCCCAGAGGGTTTTGGTGCTGGACTTCAATCCAATGGAGGTCAGCGTCCCTATCGTCCACGTTACAATAATAATGGTGACCGTCAACAGGGCGGCTACCAGCCCCGTCAGGGTGGTTATCAACCCCGTCAGCAAGGTGGCTATCAGCCCCGTCAGCAAGGTGGTTACCAGCCCCGTCAGCAGGGTGGCTACCAACGCCAGGGTGGCTACCAGCCTCGTCAGCAGGAGGGTGGCTATCAGCCTCGTCAGCAAGAGGGTGGCTATCAACCCCGTCAGGGCTATCAACAGCGCGGCGGTTATCAGCAGCATGGGGGAGAGCAGCAAGGTGGCTATCAGCAGCGCGGCGGTTATCAGCGTCAGGGTGGCTATCAGCAGCGCGGTGGCTATCAGCAGCGCGGTGGCTATCAGCAGCGCGGCGGCTATCAGCAACGCGGTGGCTATCAGCAGGGCGGTTATCGCCAGCACTCCCCGGGTTATGATCCTTCTGCCAAGTACAGCATGAAGAAGAGGATTGAGTACAAGGAGGAGCATGTCGATCCCAATGAGCCTATCCGTCTCAACAAATTCCTTGCCAATGCAGGTATCTGCAGCAGACGTGAGGCTGATGCTTTTATCCAGGCAGGAGTGGTGACGGTCAATGGAAATGTGGTCACCGAACTGGGTACTAAAGTTGCACGCACTGATGAGGTGATGTTCCACGACCAGCCGGTCAAACTGGAGAAAAAAGTGTATGTCCTGCTCAACAAGCCCAAGGACTATGTCACGACAAGTGACGATCCTCAGCAGCGCAAAACCGTCATGGACCTCGTACAGAATGCATGCCCGGAGCGCATCTATCCCGTTGGAAGGCTCGACCGCAACACCACTGGTGTGCTGCTGCTAACCAATGACGGTGATTTGGCAAGCAAACTGACTCACCCGAAATTCTTGAAGAAGAAGGTATATCATGTGTTCCTTGACAAGAATGTCACCGCTCACGATATGCAGCAGATACGGGAGGGCATCACCCTCGACGACGGTGAAATCCATGCCGATGCCATAGAGTATGCGAGCGATACCGACAAGAGTCAGGTGGGCATTGAGATACACAGCGGAAAAAACCGTATCGTCAGACGCATCTTCGAGAGCCTCGGATATAGGGTCGTCAAACTCGACCGCGTGCAGTTCGCAGGACTCACCAAGAAGAATGTACGTAGAGGTGACTGGAGGTTCCTCACTGAGAAAGAGGTGGAGATGCTTCGCATGGGCGCCTTTGAGTAGTATTCCGCCAACATGGTTTTATAACATATCGAATAGTCAAGAAATAACGATTGTATGGAAAAAATACGTAGGACCAAGGTCGTCGACGTACTATGTCGCACAGACTATGGTTCGAAGGTCAATGTGAAAGGATGGGTGCGTACCCATCGGAGCAGCAAGGCGGTCGATTTCATAGCCGTCAATGATGGTTCCACCATCAAGAATGTACAGGTGGTAGTAGACCCCGCCAAAATAGACTCCGCCATTCTCAAACAAGTTACAACTGGTGCATGCATCAGTGTCGACGGTATTTTGGTTGAGAGTGTGGGCTCAGGACAGGCCGTGGAGATACAGTGCGAGGAGATAGAGGTCTATGGACTTTGTGGACCAGACTATCCAATGCAGAAAAAGGGACAGAGCTTTGAGGTGATGCGCAAAAATGCCCATCTTAGGCTTCGCACCAATACTTTTGGCGCTGTCATGCGCATCAGGCACAACATGGCTATTGCCATACATGACTATTTCCACAAACATGGATTCTTCTATTTCCACTCACCCATTATCACTGGCAGCGACTGCGAGGGAGCCGGACAGATGTTCCAGGTGACAACCAAAAACTTGTACGACCTGCGGAAGGATGAGAACGGAAGCATCATCTATGATGATGACTTCTTTGGCAAACAAACTTCTCTGACGGTGAGCGGACAATTGGAAGGTGAACTGGGTGCAACCGCCCTGGGTGCCATCTATACCTTCGGACCTACGTTCAGGGCAGAGAACTCCAATACCCCAAGGCATCTTGCCGAATTTTGGATGATTGAACCTGAGGTGGCTTTCATCGACCTCAACGACCTGATGGACCTGGAGGAGGACTTCATCAAGTATTGTGTGCAGTGGGCTCTCGACCATTGCGGCGATGACTTGGAATTCCTCAACAAAATGATTGACAAAACTCTTATCCAACGATTGCAGTCAGTAGTGGAGGGGGATTTTGTCAGACTCCCATATACAGAGGGCATCCGAATTCTTGAGCAGGCAGTGGCTGATGGAAAACAGTTTGAGTTCCCTGTCAGTTGGGGAATGGATCTGGCTTCAGAGCATGAGCGTTTCCTCGTCGAGGAGCATTTCAAGAAACCAGTTATCATGACCGACTATCCCAAGGACATCAAAGCCTTCTATATGAAAATCAATGAGGACGGCAAGACCGTTCAGGGTACGGATGTGCTTTTCCCACAGATAGGAGAAATCATAGGAGGAAGTGTGCGTGAAGAGAATTATGACAAACTGATGTCGGAAATCAACCGACGCGGTATCCCCATGAAGGATATGTGGTGGTATCTCGACACACGCAAATATGGAACATGTCCGCATGGCGGATTTGGACTGGGATTTGAGAGACTCATCCTCTTCGTTACAGGTATGCAGAATATTCGCGACGTCATTCCCTTCCCAAGAACCCCCAAGACAGCAGAATTTTAATTCTTTCATGTCATACCGCCAGTGCTTGCACTGGCGGTTTTCTTATATTTCATATACCTTTTTTGACTCAATAAAATAGCCTATAAAGATTACTTTTGCTCTCTTTTTCAGTACTTTTCACATACTTTTTGTATTAAAAACGTTAAATAACGTTAATCTTTTGATGGATAATTGTCTAAATTACACAATTATACCTATTTTTGTATAATTCAATACTTAAGAGACTCATTCAAAACCTGTCGAAGTTGAAGAAACTTCAGTAAAAAATCACTCAATTAAAAACGTCATTTTGATGAAGAGGTCATTTCTTTTAACAATTATCTTCTTGTGTGCTGTATCGGCTTTTGCTGGACCAGTAACAAAGGAGCAAGCAACAGAGAAAGCTTCTGCTTTCTTCAAGGCAAAAGGGACGGGAAACCTAAACACCATCTCGTTGGCATATCAGGCAAAACCTGTGTCGACGGGTGCTGCCGCACCTGCCAAGGATGCATATTACTATGTCTTCAACAATGATAATGGTGGATTTGTCATTGTTGGTGGAGATGATTATGCAGACGAGGTATTGGGCTACTCTGAAACAGGAACTTTCGAAACCGACAATATTCCTGAGAATTTACGCAGTTTGCTCGATTGCTATGCCGAAGAGATAGAATGGGCACGCACCAACAAGGCATCTTTGCCAGAGATGGCTAAGGTGAAGGCTGCAGCTGCTTCCAAGACAAGACATGCTGTGGCTCCCTTGATTACAGCAACATGGGGACAAAAAGATCCTTACAATCAGCAGTGTGTTACCACGTCAGGTTATCGTGCAGTTGCAGGTTGTACAGCTATAGCCATGGCGCAAATCATGTACTTTCATAGATGGCCAAAAGCAAGCACAACTGCCATACCATCATACACTGCGAATAGTAAGACGGTCCAAGCACTGTCTCCTACAGTTTTCAACTGGTCGATAATTAAAGATAACTACAGCCGTTATGATACCTCCGATACGGAATCCCGAAAAGAGGTGGCCAAACTTATTGACTATTGTGGGCGTGCGCTGATGACCAACTACGGCACCAGTGTCTCAGTAGCTAATTCTCAGAAAATTCCATATGCATTGTCCAATCACTTTGGGTATGAGAATAATGCCAAAATCAAGGAAAGGAAATACTTCACCAATGAGGAATGGAATGACATGCTCATCAACGAGTTGGAGAATGGCAGACCTGTAGTATATAATTCCGATAAATATGGTTCCGGCTCTTCGCATGCATATGTTATCGACGGATACGATGGAAATGACATGTACCACGTCAATTGGGGGTGGGAGCACAAAGGAAACGGCTTTTTCAAGCTTTCTGCTCTTAATCTAGTTTGGGCAGCTTCTCAGGCTACAAATTACCCTGGTTCCTACACTCTGTCACAGTTTGCTATTATGGGTATTAGCCCTAAAAAATTGGACAACAACAACTGTGGTATGTATGTTATGGACATGGTCCTTACAGATAAGTCCTCTTATAGATTGGATGAAACTACTTGCGCTCTTTCCACCAATGCCAAGTATGGACTCTATGGAGCAAGCTTAAAATACCAATATCGCAAATTTGGACCAAAATCAAGTTATGATGTTGGATTGGGATTGTTTAAGAACGGTGTGTTGGTAGATTCCATTTTCATCAAGAATTGGGCATATCCGAATGAGTATTATGGATTCACCACGGTCTCGCTTGCTTATTTGGGTGACCAAATCGGTGATGGCAGTTATACCATCAAAGGCATTGACAGGGTAGATGCCAACCATCCTTGGTGTGCCAGTGATCAGTCTGATATCATGTATATCAGTGTGACTGTGAAAAATGGTGTGGCTACCATGAAGACGGTTCCTGCTTCTGGTAGTGCCACGCTCAAACTCACCAAGGTGGAACAGGTGTTTGATGTAAGCGACAACAATTATGGAGTGTCAGGAGCTGGTTCCAATTTCAGACATTTAGTGGCTACCATTAAGAACACAGGAAACAAGGTATGCAATACGCCTATCTCACTTCAGCTCAACGGGTATCTAAAAACGGAAGAAACCCCATTCATTGATCCGGGTGAGACTAAGAATGTTGATTTCTATTTCACAGCAGCAGCAGGAACTTATAAGACCCTTAGATTGTTGAATGACAATGTGATTTTTTACGAAAAAGATGCGTTTGAAATCCAAAATAACGAGGTGTTGCCCGAATTGGAGGTGGTCTCTGCAGATGTCATGAACTTCAAGGATGGTATTGTTTATGGCAGTGATGTGGAATGCAAGTTGGTGCTGAAGAATCCCACCAAGAACACGTACGACCATAATCTGAATATTGAGATGAAGGTTGAGGAAACGCTTGCCAGGTATTACTATTACAACAAGCAGCATGTCGCTGTTGCTCCAGGCGAGACAGTCACAGTGCCCATCACATTGAAGATGGCCTTGGGTGACAAGTTCATGGTGACTATTAAAGACCACAATAAAGTGTATATGACAACAGGGTACATGGAGGTAAGACCTGGCGTGGTATTCTGGGATGGAAGTGGCAATCGCTCCGTGATGGCTTCTGCAAGCACTGTTACTGTGCCGGCATCGGCCGCAGCTGTCAGCTTCGAGGAAATTGCCGACATCAGCAAAGTAACCATAAAGCCCAACAACAACCCCAATACGCTCTACTTCTTCAGAGGAAACCAAACGGTGCCTACTTCTCTGAGCAAAAAGAATGTGGTAAAGGAGGCTGTGTCAAGCAGCATTACATGGGTAGGTGGATATGACTACTATGTGCCTAAGTCGTTTTCCGCAACCAAAATATCCTATTCATTCACACCGGTGCAGGCCTACAACGGCAATGGTGGATGGCAAACAATCATGTTGCCTTACAGCGTGTCTTCTGTCACATCAGGTGGAGTGAAGAAAGTATGGAGCAAGAAGTCTGACAGCGATGGACAATTCCTGCTCAAGAAGTTCTCTGGCGACACGTCTAAAGGGGTATCATTCGCCAATGTGGACAGTTGGACCCCAAGCACACCTTACATCCTCGCCGTACCTGCCAACATGGTCAACAAGAAGATGGTGTTCAGTGCAGAAAATGCATGGGTATCTTCAACAGAGATGCCTTTCACCGAGGGAGACTATTTCAAGTTTGTTGCATCTACAGAGGAAAAGACTGTCCCCAACTCATATGTGCTTGACGCGACAGGTGCCGGATTCGTGAAGTTGGCATCAGGCAAGGTCAAGGCTGGCAGTGCTTATTTCCTGGCGCTCAACAAAACGGCTGCTGCTGTGAAGTCGCTCTCCATCGGAGGCAGCACTATTGTGATTCAAGGTGATGCCAATGGAGACAATGAGGTGACGGTTGCTGATGCCATCACAGTTGTACAGGCCATTCAAAGTGGTGATTTGGAACAGGCTGGTGTGATGGATTTTAACAATGACGGACGGATTACCGTGACTGATGTGATGTGCATTATCAATGTGGTGGTCACCCAGCTTCAAAATGAACAATAACAATTGAACTCAAAATAGCTGATAACAATGAAAATCCCCTCGCATTGAAGCGAGGGGATTTTCATTGTCTGCTATTGCTGTTTCTTTTTGTTTAGCGGACGACCACCTTTTTCCCATTGACGATATAAATGCCGGCGGGCAGTTCGGTGATTTCTGATGCTCTGTCGCGCAGCTTCTGTCCGTCGAGGCTGTAGATGCCTTGCCGTGTGGTTGTCTCAAGGGTGATGATGGGGATGCTGATGCCATCTACCTCATTGGGGGTGAGGGAACCGAAATAGTGCAGGCGGAAATTGTCGAAGATGCACCAATAATAACTGGGCATGCTGGTGCAGCGTAACCCCATTTTGATTGTTCCGCCGTCGACACCCACTTGTGTGGTGACGCTGTTCTCATAAAAACCTTTGCCGAAATAGATGCTGGCTGCCTGCATGTTGTTGGGGAAGTACTTGCCACCTACATACGACTCACTGCCGCCGAGTTTGGCTGTCTGTGCATTGGCGGTGATATGCGCCATGCGAACAGTCTTGTCACCGGCGTAGACCAATGCGGTGGTTGTTTTGCTGGTGCATTCTTCTGCTCTTCCAGGGCGTTGGAAGGCTTGCACACGCATCTGGTAGGTTCCTGCAGGAAGGTTCTTCACAGTTTGGTTGAAGTCGAAGGTCTTCTCGTAATACTCAGCGCAAGAGTAATTGATGGTGGGGGAGTCCGACCATCCATCGGTCGACTGCATGTCGGGGTTGGTAATCAGGTAGGTAAGGTCGAACGGCCGACTCATGTCTGTTGGAGTGGCATTGGCGAGGAAGTCGAAGGCTGCTTTGTCGAGTTCATCGAGCAATGTCTGCAGGTCAGTGGTGCTGCCAGCGCTGGTCAGTAGTTGTCCGATATTGCTCAGGGCATTGTCGAATGTTGTGTCGGTGCCTGCCTCATCCTCGGAGTGGGGCACGTCGGCGAGCGCCTTCACCTGTTCCAGTTTTTTGACTACTTGACCTTTCATTTCTGCCAACATATTGTCGGAGAGTGTTGCCAACTCCTCTGCGTTGAGGATGAGCCAGCGTTGGGAAGTGGCTGCATTGGAGATGCTGAAGACGGCGGCCGTGACAGAACCGTTGGCATCAGCCTGAAGGCACGATGGCGTCCAGTTGCCTGTGGGGTGGATAAGCCAATAGCCACGGTGATTGGTGCCGCCCACATCGACACGGCCAGGCATGAGGTGGAAATCCTCGTTGGCGGTGAGTGCGGTGCGGGGTGCGGTGCGTATGGTGGAAGCGAGGGTGGTCATGTATTGGCCTGTGGCAGCATTGCGCAACTGGTAGTATTGGTTGCCGGGCGTGAAGGTGATGTACCAGGCACAACTGTCATTGGATGCAGCCTCCTCGGCAGTCATCGCCCTCCATCTCAGTGTTCCGTTGGCTTGGGGGATGAGCAGTGAGGTGTAGAGGCCGTGCTCCGCATCCTCATTTTTGATGTAGTATTTGATATCGTCCTCTTGGTCAAGGGAATAGTATGGTTCTGCAAACAGGTTGTAGGTGTGCTGCAGACCATCTTCACCCAAGGCTTGGCAGACAAGGGAGTTGCCGATATAGAGCACGTCCGAACCATTGTCTTCATTGGCGCCGTTGATGCCGTATGGCCACATGTGCTGGTAATCACCATTGAGTTGGCTGGTGTTGTTGTTGTCCCAGAAGCGAAGCACGGCGGTGACGCGGTCACCAAGCCAGAGACCTGAACCGGTGGCGTATCCAGCAGCGTTGGAGGTGCCTGAGCGAAGGTCAAACCGGCTCCACTCGGTATCGGCCCATGGTATCACACCGCAGCCATGCAGCATCTCGTGCATGATGGTGCCGGCTTTTTGATAAGATTGGTTGGAACCTACACGCATCCAACCTCCATATGAACAGTCGGCAGTGGGTGTGCCTGGCTCATAACCGATGTTGGGCGAGAAACCTTTCATCTCGGTCAGGTCGTTCCACCATCCGATGGCAGTCTCTGCTGCTGCCTTGATGCGTGCGTCGGCGGCTGCGTCGCTGCTGGCGCGCTGATTGAATGTTATTGTTCCCTTGGGGATGGTGTAGAACTTGATGATGTCGCCATATCCCACTTGCCGGCCTTTGGTGATGACATAGGGCCTCATATAATAGCGTGTGGCGGGCTTGAGGTCGCGGAGCCAGTAGATGTTGCCGTTGTTGGAGAGATATTTGGTGGTGCGCTCATCATTGATGGTGGGTTCGCTTGTCTCGCTCCAACAGAACCCCGCCTCTGTCACCTCGGTCGTCCTCACTCCGGTGTAGCTCATGCGCCCGAATGCCATTGTGGCACCTCGTGCAAAGCGTGGGTCAGTGGTCACCGTGGGAACATTCCCTGTGGGGTTGGCCCACAGATAGGTTTCGGTGGCTTTGGCAAGGGCAGCTTCAGCCTGGTCTACATTCTCTTTGGTGGCATTCTCATCGGCCACTATGGCTTCTGCTGCGGTGATGGCTTCCTTCAGTTCGGTGGCTCCGTTGCCCGTGCCATCACCATAAAGTTTGTAGGCCTCCGTGATGGCGTCACGCAGGCGGTTCTTGTAAGCATCCATGTCGGAGCTGCCAATCGGGGTGTCACGAAGCAGTTTCACGAAGTCCAGACATGGTTTGGCGAAATTGGCGGAACCTTGGTTGGCATTGGCATAGAATCCTATCTGTATCTTGCCTTTCGTGCTTTCTGTGAGTTCGAAACGGATGGTGTCGGTGACCCAAATGCCGATAGGGAAGGAGGTGAGGCCGGAGAGCTCACCTGGTTTGCCTGTGGGTATCCATGCCACGCGACTGCGCCCGGCGGTCTTGTCGGCGCTGTTGTAGAAGGCCGTGACAAGGGCATAGCTGCCGGCGGGCAATACCACATCTTGGTAGAAGAGCATCGACTGTTCCCAACCGGTGCTCAGGGCAAGCACGCCACCGTTGGTGGTGCCGTCTTGGCCTACCGAGGGAATGGATGCTCCGTTGAAGGTCTTCTTGGTGCCTATCTGATAGACACCTGTGATGGTGTAGTTGACAGTAATGTTCTTGGTCCAGCCTTTCACGTCGAGTATCTCCTGGGCTACATTGCCTGTGTCATCGATGGTGTAGTCGAAATCGGTGTCAAAGCCTGAGTTGCTGAGATAGAAAGGGGTCACATCATAGGTTTGTGCAAAAGCACCTGTGGCACTCAGCGCTATGGCGAGTGTCAGCATAAGTAAATGTAGTCGTCTCATATTGGGTTGGCTTGTGGTTGATTACAAAGATGCAGGCTGAGGATTTAGTCTCCCCATATGTTCTTGATGGTGGGCAGAGGAGACACGTCCTCAAATTCCTGAAGGTTGCTGTACTGCTCTTTTTCTCCAACATTTGAATGGATGTCGATGGCAAAGGGCTGCGTTGGGGCGATACGGCTTTTTGAGAGAGGTCGGATGTACTTTTTCATGATAACAAGGGTTTTGTGTTTATTATTTGCAAAATTAGAGAAAAAAAATGTTTTTTTCTCTTTTTGGTGGATATAAAATCATGTTTTAAACAAAAAGTCCGCCCCGTGGCAGACGTGACTGCCCAGGGCGGATAGCGCTTCCTATTGAGATTGTTCTGCGGTACTTATTTGTTGAGTCCGCGGTTGTTGAGTGTCAAGTTGAGCAACATCACATATTTCCGGTACTGAGCACGGGTGAGGATGCCTCGGCTGAGGGAGAGGTTCTTGCTCACTGCGTTGTACACCATCGACAGACGGTCGGAACCTTCTGCGGCGGCAATGCTCATCATGTCTTCGCTGAAGATGTTGAGGGCATCCTCAACAAACCCATACTGGTCGCTGCTCAGGTTGAGGGCTTTGCCCAGACTGTGCATGTTGATGTGCATCTCGTAGGCACTTGAGTTGTTGCTGTTTTTTTCTTCGTTGTCGGCAAATGCCATGGTCATGGTCATCATAACCATTACTGTCAAAAATAATCTTTTCATCTTTTTACCTTTCTTTTAATTACTGAATACTTTCTTTTTCTCTCTTTGCTCATCAGTTTTCATGTACTGATGGCTTTCTTTTTGTTATCCTGTGTTGTTTTTGACGCTGCAAAATTACGCTGAAAAACATGCGAAACAAGTTTTTTTGCTCGCTGTTTGCGCAAACAGTATTGTTTTTTGACCTAAGTCAAAATAATCATGCCAACTCATTATTTAGTCGTTTTGGAGTTTCGGATTTTAGACATTTTTTACCTAAAAAAGAGCGGCTGAAGATAGACTTTGGTTCAACAAAAAAGCCTTTTTGTTTTGCATTTTACTTTACTTGCACTATCTTTGTAAACAAAAAAACGATGAAACACCAGTTGCCTTTAATTTTGCTTTTGATAGTCGCAGCAGTTCTGGCTGTCAGCCTTCAAATGTGTGCCAAAAACCAAAAATTCCCCTCGGGCAAGTTTGTATCCTATTTTTTCTGCCGGGGTGGGGGGATGAACCCCATGGACTATACCATATATCACTTATATTATGACGAGGATACGGGCAAACCATTGCTGACTGTCAGTGGTGAGTGCGAGGGAGAGGAAATCACCGTGGAAGCGGGAGAAGAGGTGTTTAAGCATTGTTTGGAATTGGTAAAAAAGCACAAGCTCAACCGTTCCAAGGGCTACTATAAGTCGAAATTTGAGGCACTTGATGCTCCTTCCTCCAGTTTCAGTGTCAGCTTTGATGATCCTTATGAGGCAATCAGCGGAAGTGGAGACATGCCGCAATTCATCTGGGACGGAATCTCAGAGATTCATAAGTATCTCATGAGCGTCGTGGGCGGACGTAAGGCAGAGGGACATGTTGACCGGCTCTATAAAATAGAAGGCTTTTCGGGTATGCACTGGACCGATGGCGTCATCACCGTCACTACATCCGGTGAGTCGGTTGACGAACTGAAACAAGCTGCTCGGAAATTGGATATTGGCGATGACACCTCAATAGATGTCATGGGCTATGGCATATTCCGCGATGGCGAGCACCAGTATGTGGAGATTAATGACTATCGTAATGATAGAAACCATCTCTTCTATAGTTTCGATGGCACTGAGGTGGCCCGGGAGCAGATGGTGAAGCGCCATTTGGCATCTCTGTTGTGCGGCTCCTATACAGATGAAGGCGGACGCCGCTTTGTCTTCACTGCCGATGGCATGTGCCAAGGACCGACAGACGAGTCGCCGAAGCCTTTTATCGTCTTTCATAATGGGAAGAGTGCCACACCTCAGTATCTCTGGCAGGGCAACACCATCTCAGGCTTCTGTCTTACGGCCGATGGCGCTGACATTCTCGGAAAGCAATCCAAGGTGGTGACACATCTCAAGCGTGTCAATGAGGGGGATGAAATTTGGCCGGTGGTGAACAAGAGGTTCCTGAGCCAGGCTATGATGGATGTCCTCTCCACTGAACAGCTGGAACAGATGCTCAACAGCATCTATGTGCGTCGCGACAGTCCATATAACAGCATGGCGTGGTATACCGACATCGGCGGCGTCAACCGCGATCTGCTCATATCTGAGATAGCAAAGCGCAAAAAGGAATGATTTACCAGGGTAAAATGTTCGTAAATCGCAATCAAGTAAGAACTTGTTTTCTTACCGTTGCGATTTCTTTTTTAGAACTAAAACACTAACAAATAGGCGTGAATTGTGTTAAAATTGACAAAACCAAAAATTTTATATAAAAAATGAGTAACTTTACACCCTAAATATAAATACGTTGACAATGTTTGTTTTAGAGAGACCAAACTATGGATATATATAAAGAGGCTATTCGATGGCTATCAGCGATTGTTTATCATCGCAAGAAATACTTTGTAAGATGACAAAAACTATAAATGACTAATTAATTAAACAGAAATGAAAACAGAAAGGAATGCTATGAAGTGGGTACTGCCTCTTTGGCTTCTTGTCCTGTTGCCGATGACTGCCGGAGCACAGCATGTGCTGTCGCTCGACTCTTGCCGGCGCCTGGCACTGGACAACAACAAGCAGCTTAGCGTGGCTCGCACAAGCAAGGAGATGGCTTCCTACGACGTGAAAGCTGCCCGTACGAAGTACCTTCCCCGCGTGGATGCCATGGCGGGTTATGAGCTGATGAGCAAGGAAGTGTCGATATTAAACAATTCGCAGAAGAATGCGCTCAACAATCTTGGCACCAATGCCGTCACAGGTATGGGAAACACGGTGTCGGACATCATCATGGGCATGGTTCAGGATGGTTCCATCACTCCGCAGATGGCACAGCAACTCGGCCAGCAAATGGGTGCCTTGTCTCCGGCACTTGCTGCTATGGGCGATGAATTGGGCTCCACCATCCGCAAGGCTTTCCGTACCAACAATCGCAATATGTTTGCTGGTTCTGTGATGCTGAGCCAACCTTTGTACATGGGTGGTGGCATCAAAGCCTTGAACCGTGTGGCAGAACTCAAAGAGACAATGGCCGACGACAATTATGATATGCTGCTCCAGAAAGTCCTTTACGAGATAGATGCCACTTATTGGTTGGTGGTTTCGCTCCGCCAAAAACAGAAATTGGCAGAGAGTTTTCTCGGTTTGGTGAAACAACTTGACGAGGATGTGGAGAAAATGATTCGCGAGGGTGTCGCTATCAGGGCAGATGGTCTGAATGTGTCTGTGCGTGTCAATGAGGCGGAAATGACCAAATTGCGCGTCGACGACAACCTGGCCTTGGCCAAGATGCTCCTTTGCCAACTTTGCGGCTTGCCTATAGAAACCAATATCACCCTCGCTGACGAGGGTAGGGAATTGTCTTCTGCTGACGAACCGCTTCCAGCAGATGCCGCATGGTCGGTCTCCCGTCCGGAACTGCGTATGCTTCAGACAGCCATAGGAATTACCGAGCAGGCACAGCGAATCGTCACGGCAGCTCATTTCCGGCCACAGGTGCTCCTAACAGGTGGTTACCTCTTGTCCAATCCTAATGTCTACAATGGTTTTGAGCAAAAATTTGCTGGTGTGTGGAATGTGGGTGTCCTCGTCAGAATGCCTTTGTGGGATTGGCATGATGGGCGTTACAAATTAGCAGCTTCTCGTGCCGCCACGACAATTGCCAAGTTGGAGCGCAGCGATTTGGAGGAAAAAATCAACCTTCAGGTGGCGCAGGAGCGTTTCAAGTTGCGAGAGGCCAACCACCGTCTGGAACTGTCGTCCAAGCATGTGGCCAGTGCGGAAGAAAACCTTCGGTGTGCTTCCCTCGGTTTCCGCGAGGGCGTGATGAGCCTCTCCGACGTGATGGCCGCACAGACTGCTTGGGAGGCAGCCCACACGCAAAAAATAGATGCAGAAATAGAAGTTCAACTCTCCCTCTTGGGCTTGCGCAAAGCCATGGGACAATTATAAACACAAAAGTATGTCAGCAAAAAGTCAACATAACAATATCCTGCTTGCCATCGCAGGATTTGCAACAGTAGTTTGTATCGTGGCACTCGTCGGTTTCCTTGCCCTGGACCGTGACCCAGATGTGATTCAGGGTGAGATGGAGGTAGAGGAATACCGCGTGTCGAGCAAGGTGCCCGGACGTATCCTCGAACTCCATGTCAAAGAGGGTGATTTCGTACATAAGGGCGACACCCTTGCTATCATAGACGCGCCTGAGGTGCATGCCAAGAAGGTGCAGGCTGAGAGTGCCCGAAACGCTGCCTCCGCTCTTCATGAGATGGCAGATAATGGCGCACGTGAGGAAACCATCCGTGGTGCCTTCGAACTCCTGCAGCAGGCGAAGGCAGCCAATGATATCGCCCGCAAGACCTATGAGCGTGTCAACAACCTCTTCAATGAGGGGGTGGTGACCGCACAGAAGCGAGACGAGGCTATGGCTGCCGTGAATGCCACCGATGCTCAGGTGAAGGCTGCGCAGAGCCAATATGACATGGCACGCAATGGCGCCCGCTACGAGGAGCGCAAAGCTGCGTCTGCTCAGGTCAACCAAGCTAGTGGAGCCATCATGGAGGTGAACTCCTACATCAACGAGACCGTGCAGGTGGCACAGATGGACGGCGAGGTCAGCGACATCTATCCCAAGGTGGGTGAACTGGTGGGCACTGGCTCTCCCATCATGTCCATCTCTGTGATGGATGATATGTGGGGAACCTTCAATATCCGTGAGGACCAATTGAAGGGATTGAAGGTAGGCGATCAGGTGACGGTGTACATTCCTTCGCTTGACAAGGAAACCAAAATGGAAATTTATTATTTGAAGGATCAGGGCAGTTATGCCGTTTGGAAGGCCACGAAAGCCAATGGTCAGTATGACCAGAAGACCTTTGAGATGAAAGTGAAACCTACGGAAAAAATCGATGGTCTGCTGCCAGGAATGTCGCTGATTCTCAGGCAAAAATAAAAGATAATGGTGAGCAGACAATGAAAGTCATCTCTCAAATAGGAGCCATTGCCCTTCGCGAGCTCCATATCCTCTGTCATAACGGCATCTATGCCTTCTGCATGGTGGTGTTCCCGTTGATGGCGGCATTCTTCTTCACATCCTTCCTCGATGAGGGACTGCCAGAAGAAATTCCGGTGGGTGTTGTCGACCTCGACAACAGCTCCACCTCACGAGGTTTGGTGCGCCGTCTTGATGCTTTTCAGAACACAAAGGTGGTGGCGCGCTTTCCTTCTGTGACTGAGGCACGCTGCGCCATGCAGGAGAACAAGATTTATGCCTACCTCTATATTCCTGATGGAACAGCGGAAAAACTGCTTTCTGGCCGTCGTCCGAAAATCTCCTATTATTACTCGATGACGTGCATGACTGCTGGTTCCATGACCATGAAGGACCTCAAGACCATCTCTACGCTTGGGTCGGCTGCCTTGGGACAGGCAACCATGCGGGCTAAGGGCTTCACACCCGAACAGATACAGACGTTCTTGCAGCCAGTGCGTATAAACATCCACCAGATTGGCAACCCCGAGGGTAGTTACAATGTCTATCTGTCCACAGTCATGGTTCCAGGCATCATGATGCTCTTTATGATGCTCATCGCAGCTTACTCATTGGGCATGGAACTGAAATTGGACACAGGCAAGGAATGGTTGGCCAAGGCCGACGGCAGCATTGTCGTTGCGATACTGGGCAAGTTTCTGCCTCATGTGTTTATATTCCTGACCGTCGTGTTCTTTTACCAATACTATATCTATGGCGTACTCCACTTCCCCCGTGAGGGAAGCGTGGGCGATATCGTACTGCTTTGTTTCTTGCAGGTAGTCGCATCCATCGGGTTTGGCATCTTTGCTTTTGGACTGATGCCGTCGCTTCGTATGTCAATGAGTATCAGTTCGCTGTGGGGCGTACTGGGTTTCTCCATGGCGGGTTCGGCATTCCCCATCATGGCGATGGACGCTCCTTTGCAGTCTCTTTCATGGCTGTTTCCCCTGCGTCATTACTTCATGCTCTATCAGGTAACGGTGTTCAATGGGTTCCCGCTCATCGATACATGGTTTCACCTCGTGGCTCTTGTTGGCTTCACGCTACTTCCTTGGTTTGTAGTCAGTAAAATCAAAAATGCGATGCTTACCTATGTCTATATTCCATAAGTTAAGAGTGCTCATTAAAGACATCGCCTACATTTGGCGGAAGGAGATGCGGCAGGTTATTCGAGACGAGGGCGTGTTTATGTTCTTCATCGTCGTTCCACTTGCCTATCCGCTGCTCTATTCGTGGATTTATAATAACGAGACAGTGCATGATGTCCCTGTGGCCGTTGTCGATCAGTCGCACTCGCACCTCTCTCGACAGTTTATCCGCGACTGCGACGCTACTCCTGATGTCCATGTGGCATATCATGCAGAGGACCTTGATGAGGCGAAATCACTCGTCAGCCGTCAGTTGGTGAAGGGTATTTACCTTATCCCATCAGACTTCGCCACTCGTATCAATAGGATGGAACAGGGTGTGGTGAATGTCTACTGCGACATGTCGCTCATGCTTACCTACAAGGCCATCTTCCAAACTGCCATGGCCGTATCGCAGAAGATGGGTAAGGAGATGCAGGTGAAGTTGTCGGGCAACTACACGAATCGTGAGGACGCCGTCACCGTTCAGCCTTTGGCGTATGATGATATTGCCTTATTCAATCCCTCAGGTGGCTACGGCAGTTGTATTCTGCCGGGTGTGCTGATTCTTATCTTGCAGCAGACACTCGTCCTTGGCATTGGCATGGCTGCGGGCACCACACGTGAGAGAAGCCGATATGGCAACCTCATCCCTGACGACAAGAATTATAAGGGGGTCTATCGTATTGTTGGCGGCAAGGCGCTTTGTTATGCCATGGTCTATGCTGTGATGGCGGCATACCTGACATTGGTCGTTCCAAAGCTTTTCTCCTTCCCCTTGCTTATCAATGGAAAAGACCTGCTGCTCATCATGGTCCCCTATGTCATTGCATGTATATTCTTCGGAATGACCGTCTCAAGTTTTGTCCGCTATCGTGAGAATGTGATGCTCATCATGGTATTCGTCTCTGTGCCACTCCTCTTCCTTAGTGGCGTGTCGTGGCCGCAGAGCAATATTCCCTCTTTTTGGCGCGGTGTGTCGTGGCTGTTCCCCAGCACGTTTGGCATCAGGGCTTATGTCAGGATGAACTCCATGGGGGCCTCGTTCAATCAGGTGTTGCCCGAGGTACGTTATATGTGGATTCAGGCTGCTGTCTATCTCAGCCTCGCTTGCTTGGTTTATCGATATCAGTTCTATCTGTCGCACCGTATGGCAAAAAAAGCTGAAAAGGCATAAAGGCAAGTCGGATTAAATAATTTCCAAGAAACTAAATTTAATAATTTAAAATTATGGTTATAATGAAACGGGAAGATTTGAACAAATTATTATGCATGCTCACATTGATTGTTGGGCTGGTATCATGTGGGATTGATATTCCCAAGGAAGTTCCTTCGTCATTTGAGACGATAAAGGTTGAGGAGTCCGATATTGTATTTCCCATGAAATTCAGTGCGAAGTTGAAGGGACAGTCTGATGTGACGATTTCGCCTCAGGTGAGTGGTCAGTTGATGAAAATCTGTGTGACCGAGGGTCAGCAGGTGAGCAAAGGACAGACGCTGTTCATCATCGACTCCCGCAATGCCCAGCATGAGGTCGAGGCTGCCCAAGCCAACCTTCAGGCAGCTCAGGCTAATCTCTTGGCTGCTGAAGCGCAGGCCAACAGTGCCAAATTGGAGTATGAGAGCAACAAAAACCTGTTCGACAAGAAGATTGTGAGCAGTTATATGCTTGAGAACTCATTGAACAGCTACAAGCAGGCACAGGCTGCTGTCAGTCAGGCCAAGGCTTCCATCACACAGGCACAGTCGTCGGTCAATCGTGCTAAGGTCAATCTCGGTTTCTGCACCATTTCTTCACCGGTCTCCGGTGTCATCGGTGAGATTCCAGTCTTCGCAGGCGACCAGGTGTCACCGATGACCCAACTGACCGTCGTCAGCGGCAACCAGCAGATGGAAGCATGGTTCTCTATTGCGGAAACCATCTTGGAGTCTGGGATTTCATCGGGAATGAAACATTCTGATATGACTGCCCACTTGGCTTCACTTCCCGACGTGAGTCTGGTGATGAAGAATGGCACGGAGTATCCTTATAAGGGCCGCATCACCAGTCTCACGGGTATGGTGGATGCCGCCACTGGTTCGCTGATTTGCAAAGCCACGTTCCCCAACCCCAAAGGACAACTCTTTTCGGGTGCCCAATGCACCGTTGTGCTGCCTATCAGCCAAAGTCATGTGATGGTGGTGCCTCAGACAGCCGTCGTGCGTCTGCAGGACAAGACATTGGTCTACAAAGTGATGCCTGACAGCACAGCCAAGGCTATCACTGTGACGACTACGGATGCGGGCAATGGCAAGGATGTCATCATCAATACCGGACTCGGAGAAGGCGACTGTATCGTGTCTGTTGGAGCCAACAACGTGCAGGAAGGTCAAAAGGTGGTGTTCCGTGCTGGAGAGGAAATCAAGAATTAAACTATGAAGAACAACATATTCATCAACAGATATGTGATGGCGTGCGCCATCAGTATCGTCATAGCTTTGGTAGGCTATATCTGCATGAACAGCCTGCCCATCGAGCAATACCCGAACATCGCGCCGCCCACCGTGCGCGTATCGACCACATATACAGGTGCCGATGCCAATACGATTATGAAGTCTGTGGTGCAACCATTGGAGGAGAACATCAATGGTGTGCCCGACATGACCTATATAACCTCGACTGCCAGCTCGTCCGGTGATGTGTCCATAGTGGTTTACTTCAAACAGGGCACCGACCCCGACATTGCTGCTGTGAATGTGCAGAACCGTGTGACCAGGGCCACAGCACTGCTTCCGGCTGAAGTGACGAAGGTCGGCGTGCAGGTGTTCAAGATGCAAAGCAACATACTGCAGATAGGTGCCTTGAGAAGTGTTGACGGCAAGTACGACGACGACTTCGTTGCCAACTACATCGATATCAACGTGAAACCACGACTGATGCGTATCACCGGTGTGGGCGATGTGATGAGCCTCGGCAACACCTATGCGCTGCGTATCTGGATGAAACCCGATGTGATGGCGCAGTATGGTCTGGAGCCAAATGACGTATTTGCAGCCATCAGTGGTCAGAGTTTTGTTGCGGCTACTGGTTCATTGGGCGCCCAATCGGAGAACAACTACCAGTACACGATGGAATATAAGGGTACGTTAAAGTCCATCGAGGAATTCAATGAAATCGTGCTGCGCACCAGCGACAGCGGACATCTGCTTCACCTGAGCGACGTGGCCGACGTGGAAATTGGTGCCATGAGCTACAGCTTCTTGTCGAACATCAACGGCAAGCCCGGCACCATCTTCATGGTGTTCCAGGCTCCTGGTGCCAATGCTACGGAGGTTAATGCCCGCATCGATAAGTTATATGAGGAACTGAAGCCGATTATGCCGGCAGGACTGGAATTCGTCAAACTCGAAACCTCCGACGACTTCCTCTATGCTGCCATCGGCAACGTGGTGGAGACACTCATCATCGCCATCATCTTGGTGATTCTCGTCGTGTTCTTCTTCCTGCAGAACTTCAAGGCAACGATTATACCGTCTATTTCGATTATCGTGTCGTTGTTGGGAACGTTCGCCATCGTGTCGTTGGCGGGCTTCTCGTTGAACATTTTGACGCTATTTGCATTGGTGCTGGCTATCGGTACGGTGGTGGACGACGCCATCGTGGTGGTCGAGGCTGTGATGGCGAAGATGGAGGGAGGCATCACTGATGCCAAGCGCGCCACCCGTGAGGCGATGAGCGATGTGTCTGTGGCAGTCATCTCATGTACGTTGGTTTTCATGGCTGTGTTCATCCCCGTGGCTTTCATGCCAGGAACCTCGGGCTCGTTCTTCACGCAGTTTGGTGTCACCATCGCCTCAGCTGTCGGTCTGTCATGTGTGTCGGCACTGACACTATGTCCCGCCCTTTGTGCCATCATGCTGAAAGTGACAGAAAAGAAAGATGAACGAAAGAGTCTTACTTATTATACGAAGAAGGCATACACTGCCAGTTATAACGCTATATATAATAAATATAGCAAGGCTGTGCAAAAGTTCATCAAACGCCCCATCTTGGCATGGGGCCTGCTGGCCGTTGCTGCCGTGCTGCTTATTTTCTTCATGAAAAACCTGCCGTCAGGCCTCGTGCCTCAGGAGGACCAAGGCGTTATTCTCGCAGAGGTTCGTGTGCCGGAGGGAACAACACTCCACGAGACTCGTGAGATTGTGAAAAAAGTGGAGGAGAAGGTGAAGGATATCCCCGAAATGGAGAGCTTTGCCACGGCTTGTGGTTATGGTTTGATGTCGGGTTCCGGTTCCAACTATGCCACGATGATTATCCGCCTGAAACCTTGGGAGGAGCGTGAGGGCTTCAACCACTATGTCGACCTGGTCATCGGCCGCTTGTATTTTGCCTGCAAGGATATCAAGGAAGTGCAGGTGATGCCTTTCCAGCTGCCGCAGGTGCCCGGATACGGTTCCAACAACAGCGTCAACCTGGTATTGCAGGATTTGAACGATGGCGACCTGTCGGAGTTTGCCAAGTTGGCCAACAATTTCCTGACCAAGCTCGGTGAGCGTCCTGAAATCAGCATGGCAATGACTTCTTACTCAGAGCGTTTCCCCAAATATCAGGTCAATGTCGATGCTACCCATTGCGACCGCGCCGGTGTCTCGCCCGCTTCTGTGCTGAGGACGTTGGGTGCCTACTGCGGCGGTTCTTATGTGGGCAACTACAACCAGTTTGGCAAGGTCTATCGCATCATGGCCAGTGCCTCGCCCGAGTACCGTCTCGACCCATCATCGCTGAACAATATCTTTGTAAGGGTGCGTGGTGGCAAGATGGCACCCATCTCTGAGTTTGTCTCGCTGAAGGAGATTGTCGGTACATCGAATGTCGAGCACTTCAACCTATTCCAAAGCATCACCTGTTTTGTGCAGGCTGCGGGTGGCTATACAGAGGGCGATGCCCACAAGGCCATCGCTGAGGTGTTCAAGGAGACCATGCCCAAAGGATACAGTTACGAGTACAGTGGCATGTCACGTGAATTGGAGGAGGCTTCCGGTTCTAACACCACAGCCCTCATCTATATCATCTGCGTCATTCTCATCTACCTTATCCTCGCATCGCTCTACAACTCATGGTTCACACCGTGGGCCGTGCTGTTGAGTGTGCCGTTCGGACTGATGGGAGCCTTTGTCTGTGCCTATCTGGGTTCACTTCTCCATCTGCCGGGCATGGACAATAATATCTACTTGCAGACTGGTGTCATCATGTTGATTGGCTTGCTCTCAAAGACGGCTATCTTGATTACGGAATTTGCCTCCGAGCGCCGTGCCCAGGGCATGAGCATACGCGATGCCGCCTTCGAGGCTTGCAAGGAGCGTCTGCGCCCCATCCTGATGACGGTGTTCACCATGATTGCCGGTATGATTCCGCTCATCATTGAGGGTGGTGCCGGTGCAAATGGCAACCGTGCCCTCGCCCTTGGCGTTGTCGGCGGTATGACCGTTGGAACCATCGCCCTGCTCTTCGTTGTTCCAGTATTCTTCATCGTGTTCCAAAGATTGCATGAGAAGTTCCAGGGGACGGAAGTGAAAAATGAAGTAGTTGAATTAAAAAATGAAGAATCATGACAAGAATACTGAAAAGGGTTTTCACTGCTGCCAGCATCATTCTTTTGCTTACTGCCTGCAGTGCATTAAAAGAGATGCGTGGCACATATGAGCCAAAGGAAAATATACCTGACAATATTTATGGCATAGGGAAGGATATCAACGAGGCTTCCACCAATGGTTCTATGGCCGAGTTGTCATGGCGGGAGTTCTTCACCGACCCGTTGTTGCAACAACTTATCGAGCAGGTTTTGGCCAACAACACCGACCTCAACTCTGCCCGTATCGCCATTGAGAAGAGCGAGGCTTCACTGAAAGCCGCCAAGTTGGCTTACCTGCCATCACTCTACTTCTCTCCGTCAGGCACATTGTCGAGTTTTGACTTCCAACCAGTCAGCAAGACCTACAACATGCCGCTTCAGCTCAGCATGGACATCGATGCCTTCGGTTCCATTACCAACAAGAAGCGCGCTGCCA
Organism: uncultured Prevotellaceae bacterium; assembly: GCA_902767775.1. GTDB lineage: Bacteria > Bacteroidota > Bacteroidia > Bacteroidales > Bacteroidaceae > Prevotella. The sequence continues at coordinate 130,116 of CACXIP010000006.1, forward strand.
ATGCTGTGCTCCTGCAGTCGCAGGTGCGTGAGGAATCCGTGCGTGCCAATCTTATCTCCACAGTGGCACAACAGTATTATATGCTGCAGGTGCTCGACCGACAGTTGGAGATACTGACCGCTACCGACAGTCTGTGGAACGCATCTTTGGAGACGGAGAAGACGCTGTGGGAAAACGGAAAGGTTTATTCCACTGCCGTCAACCAATTGGAGTCTTCATACCTCAATGTGAAGACACAGATTGTGGATACACGACGCAACATACGCGGTGTGGAGAATACCATCAGCCGTATGCTGGCTGATGCGCCTCAGCACATCAAGCGCAGCCGGTGGGGTAGTTCTGCCCTGCCGGAGCATCCGGATTACTCCACCGGACAAAGGATGTTCGATACGAAGTTCATCCAGATAGGTGTTCCTGCTGAAATGTTGCAACATCGCCCCGACATCCGTCTGGCCAATTTTGCCATGGAGGAGGCATTCTATAATACTCAGGCTGCACGTGCGGCTTTCTTCCCCAGCATTACGCTGCAGGGTGTAGCCGGATGGACCAACAGTGCAGGAAGCATGGTGGTGAACCCAGGAAAAATCTTGCTCAATGCGGTCGCCTCACTCTCACAGCCCATCTTTGCACGTGGCAAACTCAAGTCCAGTCATAAGATTGCCCAACTCACAGAGCAGGACTTGCAGCGTAAGTATGTGCAGACGGTCATCAATGCAGGCAACCAGGTCAATGAGGCATTGGCCGACTGTCAGGCAGCACGTGAGAAGCACGCCTATTACCACAGGCAGGTGGATGTACTCCACGAAGCCTATATCGGCACTCACGAACTGATGGACAACGGCAAGTCCAACTATCTTGAGGTGCTCACCGCACAGGAGACGCTGCTCAATGCCCAACTCAGTGAGGCCATGAACATGTACAACGGTGCCAAGGCGGTCATTGCTCTCTATATCGCCCTCGGAGGTGCCACGAAGTAAAATATGTAACCCTCATTACAACTCATGTCAGAACTGGAGCCACTGATAGCGGACCTTGCGCTTATACTTATCTGTGCCGGAGCCATGACGCTGCTCTTCAAACGGTTGAAGCAGCCTGTGGTATTGGGCTACATCGTCGCAGGATTCATCGCCTCGCCTAATATGCCTTACATGCCCAGCGTCACCGACCTTGACGGCATACATCTTTGGAGCGAGATAGGTGTCATCTTCCTGCTCTTTGCGCTCGGTCTGGAGTTCTCGTTCAAGAAGATTCTGAAAATGGGTGCAGCCCCCATAGTCGCAGCCTGCTCCATCATCCTCGGGATGATGCTGGTAGGGGCTTTCACTGGCCATGCCTTTGGGTGGAAATCAATGGACTGCATCTATCTGGGTGGTATGTTGGCGATGTCATCCACCACCATTATTTTTAAGGCTTTTGATGACATGGGACTGCGCCAGCAGCGTTTTGCAGGATTGGTGCTCAGTGTCCTCATCATCGAGGATATCCTTGCCATCGTTCTCATGGTGATGCTCTCCACATTGGCTGTCAGCAAGGAGTTTGAGGGCACGCAGATGCTGATGAGCATTCTGAAACTGGTGTTTTTCCTCATTCTCTGGTTTGTCGTAGGTATCTATCTCATCCCGTTGTTGCTGAAGAAGACGAAGTCTCTGATGAGTGACGAGACATTGCTCATCACTTCGTTGGCGCTTTGCTTTGGCATGGTGGTTATTGCATCTGCCGTAGGTTTCTCTGCGGCTTTTGGCGCTTTCATCATGGGCAGCATCATGGCGGAGACCATTGAGGCTGAGAAGATAGAGCATCTTGTGAATCCTGTCAAAGACCTGTTTGGAGCCATCTTCTTCGTTTCCGTAGGTATGATGGTGGATGTGGCACTTATCGTGCAGTATATCGTGCCTATCCTCTGCATCGTCGCCGCCATCATGCTGGGACAGACGGTGCTGAGCACGGGTGGATTTCTGCTCGCAGGCCAGCCCCTGAAAACCGCCATGCAGTGTTCTTTCTCCCTGACACAGATTGGTGAGTTCGCATTCATCCTCGCTACGCTGGGCACATCTCTGGGTGTCACCAGTGATTTCCTCTATCCTATTGTCGTTGCCGTATCGGTGTTCACCACGTTCACCACTCCTTATATGATTCGTCTTGCCGAGCCAGCCTATGGATTCCTTTCCCGTGTCCTGCCGTCATCGTTGATGGTGAGGTTGGAGCGCTACGCATCCACGGAGCCGGATGTTGTCGGACAGACCAGTCATTGGCGCAACTATCTCAAGCAGGTGGCTGTCATCGTCATGATTTACAGTGTGCTCTGTATGGCTATTATCGCATTGGTGCTGTATTTCGGTGAACCGCTCCTCGCCCGTCTGCTTGCCCATCCGTGGTGCGAGATTGCTGCGGCTGTTCTGGCTATCATGCTGATTTCGCCCTTCCTGCGTTCGCTGATGCTGAAACACCAAGGAACAGAGTTTCGGACACTATGGAATGACAACCACTTCAACCGTGCTCCACTGGTGGCGGTGCAGTTGTTGCGATTTGTCTTGGGAGCCGCCTTCGTGAGCTATATCCTCGGTCACACTGTCAATTGGAACAGCATATTGGGTATCTTCACCGTCATCGCAGTAGTGTTCGTGATTATCTTCTCAAGGCGGTTGCGGAAGGAGAGCGACAAATTGGAACAGACATTCAATGCCAATCTTACACAGCGCGAACGGCAACAGGCTGAGCAGCCTCAGTTTATGAAAGGACTGGTGGAGCGCGACATCCATCTTTCTACTTTTATTGTTCCCATTGGAATAGAGTGGGGTGGACACTCGCTTGCAGAACTGGCTCTGGGAAAACGATATGGTGTTCAGGTGGCTGGCATCCAGCGCGGACAGCAGCGTATCAATATCCCGTCGGCCAATACCCTCATCCTTCCCGGCGACCGTCTGCAGGTCATCGGTTCCGACAAGCAGTTGGCTGAGTTCGGGCATACAATGGAAACCATGAGTGCCGAGGCTGCTCTTTTGGAAACCCCACAGGAAATGAAGCTCCGCCGACTCGTGCTTTCCCCCAACTCCCCATTCGTGGGTAAAAACATTAAGGAGAGCGGCATCCGAGACCATTATCAATGCCTCATCGTCGGAGTTGAGATAAATGGTGAGGAGGGACTTCTCACACCCGACCCCATGCAGCAACTGCTTGCTGGCGACATTATCTGGGTTGTAGGCGAAGAGGCCAATATCGCTGAGTTGGAAAGCCTGAGGCATATCGCTGATTGAGACGACATACTAATAAACTATGATGTTGACATCAACAATTGATGATTATGAAGAGAACACTTTTGATATCAGTGCTGGCTGTTTTGATGTGTGGTACGATAAATGCACAGCAAGACATTATAACCACCGATTCTGATGGTGGGAGGAAGAAAGTGGCCGTCGTTTTGAGCGGTGGCGGAGCGAAAGGCATGGCACACATCGGTGTGCTGAAGGTATTGGAGAAGGCGGGAATCCCTGTTGATATCGTTACTGGCACATCGATGGGCAGCATCATCGGTGGTCTCTACTCCATAGGCTACAACGCCAATGCGCTCGACTCGATGGTGAGGGTGCAGGACTGGAGTTACGTCATCACCGACAAGGAGGATTTGCGCAACCAGAGCCTCGCCGACCGTCGCAAACAGAATACCTACATATTTACCACAGGACTCACATTCGGCAAGCGTGACATGACCGCCGGAGGCATCATCAAGGGAAAGAACCTGGCAGAGTTGTTCCAGCAGCTTTGCACGGGCTATACCGACTCGCTCGATTTCACCCACGACCTGCCCATCCCCTTCGCTTGCGTGGCGACAGATATCATCGAAAACAGTGAGGTGGATTTTCACAGCGGACGGTTGCCACAGGCCATGCGTGCCTCGATGGCCATTCCTGCAGCTTTCTCTCCTGTGAGGATTGGCGACAAGGTGTTGGTTGATGGTGGTTTGCGCAACAACTATCCTGCCGACATCGCCCGCGAGATGGGTGCCGACATCATTATTGGCGTCACTGTTCAGGGTGCGCCGAAGAATGCCGAGGCTTTGGGAGGCACTATGAGCATCCTCAGCCAGATTATTGATGTCAACTGCAAAAACAAGTATGATGAGAACCTTGCCATCACAGACCTTCACCTGCAGGTTGATACGAAAGGCTACGGTTCGGCAAGTTTCTCACAAGCTGCCATCGACACACTCATCCGCCGAGGCGAGGAACTGGCCATGAAACATTGGGATGACATCATCGCCCTGAAGAAGCGCATCGGCATCGACGAGTCGTTCCGACCTACCATCCTGCATCCTCTGCGTCCGAAGGTGATGACTGAGAAACAGCATGTTACCAGCTATTCCTTCGAGAACATGACCCCACAGGCAGAACGATTCTTACGGCAGAAGTTCAGCCTGAACAAAAGAGACAGCATTGACGCAGAATTGGAACAGCAACTCACCACTTCTATGCGTGTCGACCTCTTCTACCAGACTGCCGAGTGCCATTTGGTGCCGGATGGCGATGGGGTGCGTGTCATTCTTTCGGCGGGCAACCGCAAGTCGGTGCAGTTGCAAGTCGGCGCCCGCTACGATATAGAGGAATATGCCGCTGTGCAGTTGGGCCTTGGTATTCCGCTGAAGACGGCTATCCCAATCAATACCGACATCACACTGCGACTGGGCAAGCGACTTATGGCGCAAGGCGAGGTGACCATCCACCCAAGAAGTTTCACCCGCCCCACATTCAGATACACCTTCCGCCGCAACGATGTGGATATCTATATGAAGGGCGAGCGTGACTACAGCATCCTCTACAACCAATTCCAGGCTGAGTTCAAGCCCATCAATTTCAACCTGCGGCATTTCAACCTGCAGATGGGTCTGCGATGGGACTTCATGCACTACCGCAACAAACTTGGTTCGGATAACTCAGCGCAGGTGACACTCAAAAACGAGCATTTCTTCAGCTACCGCGCAATGGTTGACTACAACAGCGAGGACCATTGGTATTTCCCCACACGAGGAAGCCGTTTCCAGGCTGAGTATGCCTATCTGACTGACAACTTCGCCCAACTCGACGGTGTGGCTGGCATGAGTGAGGTCGGTGGCAACTGGCGCAGGTCTTTCACCTTTGGCAGTCGTTTCACACTCCAGCCCATGTTCTACGGACGGTTGCTCTTCGGTTCCGTCATCCCTCCTGTTTTTGGCAATACTATAGGTGGTGAGTGGTTCGGCCATTATGTGGAACAGCAGATGCCCTTCGCCGGTATTGGCAACATGGAGTATGTCGACCACCATTTCGTGGCAGCTCAACTACAGGCACAGCAGCGTATGGGTACCAACAACTATGTGTTGCTCCGCGTGGCGGGTGCCCAGCAAACAGACCGCTTGGAAGAACTCTTCGAACACAAGACCCTGCTCGGTGTCCAGATAGCCTATTATCTCAACACAATGTTCGGTCCTGTCGGAGCCACCCTCGGTTACAGCAACCACGTCAAAAAGCCATATTTCTTTCTCAATCTTGGATTTGAATTCTAATCGTCGTGAGCAAACAGGTAAGTTGTACTAAGATAGTCCTTGTTGTGACGGTTCTCTTGGCCATTTGCATGACCGCCACCGCACAGTCTCGCCGCAAGCAACGGAGGGCGCGTGTGGACAGTGTGCTTGCGGCGCGCTACTACAAGACTCCCTACGACACCAACTATGTTGTTCGCCCCGAGGGACGGTTGACGCTGAAGTTTAGGCTCAACCAGACGGGCAACAGCATTCATGCAAAAGGTACGGTGAACGACATCTATTCTAAGGCTGACCTCCATACCAGTCACAAGACTACCGTAGCTATTGTTGGTATTTACCGAGGGATAGGAGTTGGCATTGCCGTGAACCCCGCCAAGTGGAAAGGAATCTATAAGGATTATGAGTTCAACCTCAACTATTACAGCAACCGCCTGAGCTTAGATGCGAGTTATCAGCGCTCATCAACACTGTCGGGTGACATTGAGCGCAATGGGATGCAGCGGTTGGAAAGTGGTGATGTCAACATGAATGTGCTTAATCTGGCAGGTTACTACACGTTCAACCACCGCCGTTTCTCGTTTCCCGCTGCTTTTACGCAGAGCTATATCCAACTTCGCTCGGCTGGTTCGTGGCTTGCCGGGTTCAGTTATCAGGGAGGTAGCATCAAGACGAGTGATGACCTGAAAACGAAGAACCCCAATGCTCCTGAAGTGCGCATCTACACAGGACATGTCGGCATCGGTGGCGGCTATGGCTACAACTTCGTGTTAGGCAAGAAGTGGTTGCTCCATTTCTCTGCACTGCCCACTTTCGTGGTTTACAACCGCAACAATTTCACAGTGAATGGTGAACGCAAACGTGCCAAGCACATGCGCTTCAACATGATTTTCAACGAGCGGGCTGCCATCGTCCACAATTTCTCTTCACGCTGTTTTGCTGGAATCACCTTGGTGATGAACAACTCCATATTCGATGATGATGTTGTGGTTGTCAACCAAAACAAATGGCGCGCCCGTGCCTTCTTCGGGATGCGGCTGTGATGCAAAAAGAATAATCGCCAAACAATCGGCGGACATGATATTCAAACTTACTGACACTATGCGAAAGACATTGTTATTGGCGATGCTGACATGCTTTGCAGTGGTCGCTTTTGCCCAACGGACTCCTACGATGGGTTGGAGTTCATGGAACACATTTGCCCTCAACATCAACGAGGACCTCATCAAGGGACAGGCTGATGCCATGCACCAGAACGGATTGCAGAAGGCGGGTTATCTCTATGTGAACATCGATGACGGCTATTGGGACGGACGTGGTGAGGATGGTCATCTGCGCCTCAACACCAAGCGGTTTCCTAACGGTATGCGCCCGTTGGTGGACTATATCCACAAACTCGGTCTGAAAGCGGGCATCTATTCTGATGCCGGCGACAACACCTGTGGCAGTGAGAACCGCCATCCATGGGGCATCGGCGTGGGTTTTGCAGGCCATGAGGAGCAGGACTGCCAACTCTATTTCATCGACTGGGATTTCGACTTCATCAAAGTGGATTACTGTGGCGGACACCATATGCATCTCGATGAGCGTGAGCAGTATACCAAAATCTCTAATGCCATCAGAAATTGCGGTAAAAAGGATGTTGTCTTCAATATGTGCCGTTGGGCATATCCCGGTACATGGGGTGCTGATGTCTGCGACAGCTGGCGCACCACGGGCGACATCTTCGATGCGTGGAGGAGCGTGCGTGGCATCCTTGCCGAGAATCTCTACATGAGTGCCTTCTGTCACGACGGCCACTACAACGACATGGATATGCTCGAAGTGGGGCGGTCGATGTCGCAGGTGGAGGACGAGACGCATTTTGGCATGTGGTGCATCATGTCGTCGCCGCTGCTCATCGGCTGTGACACCCGCAACATCCGTCCGGAGTCACTGAAACTGCTTTGCAACCGCGACCTTATTGCCCTCAACCAAGACCCGCTGCACCTGCAGGCATATGTGGCAGAGAAACAGGGCGAGTGCTTCATCTTGGTGAAGGACATCAAGAAACTATGGGGCAAGGAGCGTGCCGTGGCTATCTACAATCCCAGCGATGCGGAACAGACCGTGACGCTCAATCCTGCCACAATCGACCTTGGCGGTGCCGTGCAGTATTACGACTGTTTTGCCCAGACTGACTATCTCTACGACATGAATCCCATCTCCTTGAAGATACCTGCCCACGGCACAAAGATTTTCCGCGTGAAGGGTAAGAAACGTTTGGAGCGCAAGGTCTTCGAAGCTGAGAGCGCATTGCTGCCCGCCTATCAGGAGTTGCGCAACAATCAGGAGGAGAAGTCGGGCATCTTCACTGCCGTTCCCTATGCCAGCGGTGGCTATATGGCAGGATGGCTCGGGGGACGCAAGGGCAACGACATCCAGTGGAATGATATCTATGTAAAGAAAGCCGGTACTCGCCGCATGACCATCACCTGTTTCTCTGGTGAGGAACGCACCATGGACCTCACAGTCAACGGTCAGCGCATCACTACACTGAAAGCTAACTCCGGTGACTGGGACCGTCCTGCCACCATCACTTTCGATGTGAACCTCAAGAAGGGGCGCAACAGCATCTGCCTCAGCAATGATGCCGCTTGGATGCCAGATATCGACAAGATGGAACTGGAAATACTGCACTAAGAGGGTGTCACCCAAAGGGTTGCACTCTTGTATTTTTGTCTCATTATGAACGATAAAGAAATCAACAATCTTCCGCCGGAGTTCAATCATGTTCCTACAGGGGGAAGGAATGACCAAATGAATGATAATGGCATGGAGCCGAAGTCATCGTTTCCGGGAACTGAGGACAACAACAAGCCCAAAGAGGGGCTTACCTTCAATGGGCTGAACCTTGTTATAGGAGTGGCCATTTTTCTCTGGTTGTCTAATGGACGGGATGTGTTCACTGACGATTGGAGCTTCTATCCCTATCTGGCTGCCGTCGTTATCATTCACGAGTTGGGACATGTGATTGCGGGCAAGTCTTTCGGGTGCTTTATCCAGGAGATGCAGGTGTTCTTCCTCTCGTTTCTCAGTTACAAGCCCAAATCAGTTGAGGGAGGCAATTCATGGCGAGATATTAAATGGAGTTTGGGAGTGCTTCCCCTGGGTGGCGTGACGATGTTTAAGTCACGGGAATCAGTTGTTGCAGACAATGTGGAGGATTTGGAGATAGGAAGTAGAACGACATCAGCCACCTCACCTTATATCGAGGACAAGCCATCGTGGCAACGCCTGCTTATCTCTGCAGCCGGGGTGCTGTTCAATCTCGCCACTTTTTTGATTCTATATATTGCGATGCCATATATGTCTGACGAATGCAATGACTTCTTTTGGCCGTTGATGTCATTGTCTCTTATATTGGCATTGTTGAACATTCTGCCCGTTTATCCTCTGGATGGTGGGGCAATTGTGTTCGCGCTCTATGAGATGATAACAGGCAAGAAACCGTCGCCAGGTTTCATAAGGGCATGTGGTTGGATAGGTTTTGTCTTTATTGTCCTATTCTTCTGGGTGTTCCCCGAGTGGCTGGGGGGAATCTTGGACAGCGTATTCAGATTCTGTTTTGAACACTAACCATTACCTCAACGCGCAGGATTACCGAACACAGAACTTAGAATTGCTACATCATAATTCACGGTATCTGAAATTGCTGAATGTGGCATAACCATCGCCTTCGCAGAACAGGCCGGGGAGGATGCTTTGGAAATCGTAGAGTGTGTTGTGGTTGAACCCGGAAACCTCCTGTCCCCAAGTCTCACGTTTCCACTGTTTGCCGTCGGTGCTCCAGTAAGCCGTCACCACATGCGCGTCATTGCGAAGACGCAGCCATAGATGGTTGCCGGCAGACTGTCCCACGCCATTTGACTTGTTGCGACGGTAGCGGTAGCGCTTGTTGCTGTCGAAACCTGTCCCTACGTTGTAATCTGCGTTGTAATAGAGGCAGAGACCGGCCTTTACGTTACCGTGAAGTTCTATCTCGGCTTCTATCTCATAGCGGTGGGCACCTGCGATGAACATCATTGGTGAGGATGAACTGATTGAATTTCCCTGCCCTTGTAGGGTGAGAGTATTGCCTTCCACCTTGGTGCGGTTGGCTGAGTAATTCTTGTAAAAACGCCAGTCGAGTCCGATACGGAAAGTAGGTAGTTTGGCAAGTCGGCTGTTCTTGCTGTCGCCGTTTGCCGTTTTTGACGGTCTGGACAAGGGCTGGCTGGCATCTCCTCCGTCGGAGATAATCCATCCATCGGGGGTGAAGTGGACAGGTTCCATCAGTGTCTGCCGTCCGAGATTGTAGAACCCGTTCTCGTATGCGTGGTAGACGCAGTACCACTGGCCGTCAGGTGTGTCGATGAGTGAGCCGTGGCCACGCGACCACCAGCGGTCGCTGTTGTTGTAGGTGTGGATGAGGGGATTGGAGGGCATGTTCTCCCATGGGCCGTCGATGGACTTGGAGCGAGCCACTACCACCATGTGGCTGGTGGGAGGACCGGCGGTTCCGCCCTCTGCGCTGATGTAGTAGTAATACTCTCCGATATGATAAAGTTTGGGCCCTTCGAGGCAGAAACCCTCTGTTATCCATTCCTCGGGATATTGCCATCCATCATAGAAATGGACTTTTGAGTCAGGCAACACGGAGAGGCCGTCATCTGCCAATGTCCAGCGGTTGCCGCCGCTCATCACCAGATAGCACCGTCCGTCATTGCCTTCAATGAAGCAGGGGTCGATGTCGCCGATGTTGAGGTCGATGGGGTCGCTCCACGGACCATATGGGGAGTCTGCCCACACCACGCAGTTGGTGCGGCGGTCGCCATGGACGGTGAAATAGATGTAGTATTTCCCTTTGTGCTTCTTGATGTCGGGTGCCCAGATGCTTCCCAGATATGTTTTCAGCGCAAAACTGATGGGCTCCCAGTTGATTAGGTCGGTGGAGTGATACACCACCAGTCCCGGTACGTAGTCGAAAGCGGAATTGGTGAGGTAGTAGTCCTTGCCGTCGCGTAGGATGGTTGGGTCGGGGAAGTCGCCTCCCAAGATTGGGTTGGTATAGGTGTCTTGGGCATTTACGGCCATAGGCGCACTAAACAGCAGGGATAGGAGCAGTAGTTGGATGAGTCTCATGGTTGGAAAATTCTTTAAATTCTTTGCACTGGCAAATTTAAATAAAAAAGTGATATTTCAAGCCTGCAGAGACAAATAATTGTTGTCATAGACAAATGGCTTCGAATATTTCCTTTATACAAGCCATGAAGCATCGGGTCTCTAACATATTGATTGTCAACAGTCTATTTTTCCAACGACATACAAACGGTTATACATTTGCTTTTTATTGTCATTTTATGTGGGATTAGTTGTATCTTCGCAGCATAAATAGAATAAAAAATAAAGAAAACTGATGAGATTGTGGCTTGCATGCCTTATGGCATTGACTATGGTAAATGAGGCGAGAGCCGATGTGGCAGAAGGAAAGACTTACCGTATAGTTCCCGATGGGAATGCCCATGCCTCGCTGTTTGTGAAGAATGCCTCAAAAGAAACGCAGACGCCAGTGGTGGTGTGGACTGAAACCGATGTGCCTGCCCAACAGTGGAGCGTCATTGCTTGCGGCGAGGGCAAGATGTTGCTCAAAAACGTGTACACGGGGATGTATCTGGATGTCATCAACGGCGCATTGGTGCAGACAGGCAATGGTACAGGGTGGTTTCTCGAACCTGTGGATGAGGGCAACAATGACTACTGCCTGTTGCATGACCAGTATCTCGGGGTTACGAATACTGTGGACGGAGAGCAGCCCAGGTTGGGATTGCAGATGGTGTGGCATTTCGAGGAGGTGGAGCCGCAATCAGTTTTCGATGAAAAAGCAAGGCAGAGGATGCTCGACGGCTTTCTCGCACAATATGTTCAGGACAAAGGAAACGGATACCGCACTTTCAACAACGGTGGATGGAATGAGGCGGAGACGCTTGAGGCAGTTCTCGACTTCTACGAGGCGACAGGCGACAGGAAATACCTTAACATCTTCGAAGCTTGCTATGACTATATGCGTTACCATGTCGGAACCCGTTGGGACGGCGGTGCCGCTGTCGGCGGATACGACTGGTTTGGCTATGATTTCAACGATGATGTGATGTGGATGATTATTGCTGCGGCAAGGGCTTATCTCATAACAGGAAAAATGAGCTACCTCAATGATGCCAAACGAAATTTCGACCTCATCTGGGATAGGGCATATCTGGGATATGTCGGACTCCTGCGATGGGCAGAGAGTTCCGGTGACAGGAATGGAGCCAACTCTTGCATCAATGGTCCCGCAGAGGTGGCGGCATGCTACATCGCCATCGGGACGGGTGATGAGTCATACTTTGAGAAAGCAAGGGAACTCTATGCCAACCAACGCAAATATCTTTTCGAGCCTTATACGGGAAAGGTGTATGACAGTGTGACTTTCAACCCCAATGACCTCTCATTGAAAGACCGCAACACATGGGCATCCACCTATAATCAGGGAACGATGCTCGGCGGTGCTTTGCTGCTTTACCGTCATTTTGGCGATGAGCAATACAAAACCGATGCGTCGAGAATTATCGCATATGCCAAATCTGCCTTGTGCAACAGCAACGGATTGGTAAAGGTATGCCAGAATGCCGACGGCGACTTCCAAGGCTTCAAGGGCATACTCATGAGGTATGCGGGAATGTATGCCATGCAGTTTGACGATGCTGAGTACCAAGCTTGGATAACAGCAAATGCTTTCCATGCCTACAACAACATCAACTCCAAGGGTTTCGGCCATTCGGCATGGCTTACCAAGGCGGCAGAGAACATGAGATTTGGAAATGTGGACTACTCCCGACAGGGTTCGGCTTTCGGTGCCTCAACGGCGCTTACTGCCGCTTGTGCCGTCGCTCTTCAAAACCGTCTCGGTGCATCTTTCGGATACGAGGCGGAGGACGCACAGACCACAGGTTCGGCTGTGGTCAAAACCGATGACCAATCAGGGGGACAATATGTGAGCGGACTTGACCATGGCAACGGCATGCTGAGGTTCAATTGCCAGATTCCAGCCGACGGCGATTATCTGATGGATGTGTATTACCTTTCTTATCAGTCGCGCAACTTGCAAGTGACCATAGGCAACAGCAAGTATACGCTCACCTGTCCGAGTGTCTCCACATGGGATAGGATAGCCGATGAGGGAAAGGCAACCTTAAAGGTCAGCCTGAAAGAGGGACAGTGCTTTTGTATCCTCACCAACCCCAATGGAACAGCTCCCAACATAGACAAAATCGCTTTCACCAGGATTGTTGAGGGCACTGCCACCAAGGTGGTGCTGAGGGCTGCCGACGCAGAGAAGGTGGGCGATGACAACATCACTTTTCATTATGAGGCAGAGCAGGATGGGCATTATCTTGCCAATGTGTTTTACTCCTATGGAGAGCGGCGGAATGTCTATCTTGCCGTGAACGACGCAGATGCGGTGGCATCGGTATTCGAGTCTTCGGGAGGGACAATGGTGCGGAGACCACTTTTCGTGACGCTGAGAAAGGGTTACAACACAATGCTTTTCAGCGCAGAGCCCTCACTGCCGGAGATTGACAGGGTGGAGGTCTCGTCGCTCGGACCTGTTGATGACGACCTGGAGGCGGAATATGCTTCAACATCCGGACAGGTGACCATCGTTGATGACAGCGACGCCTCGGGTGGCAGATACCTCAATTATATAGGTAATGGAAGCAACAACCTGGCGTTATTCAGATATGATGCCGCGTATGGCGGAAATTACAATCTCGAGGTCACTTATTTCACCAATCAGACCAGACAGATGTATGTCAGGGTGAATAATGGCAACAAAGTCAACACCGTCTTTGACAGCACGGGAGGATGGAAGGCCGCTACGGCGCAGAAAAAGATGGTGAAGGTGACCTTGAAAACAGGGACCAACGTCATTATGTTGGGGAGCGATTCGGGATGGGCTCCTTGTGTAGACAAAATCTCTCTCTCTCCGACAGAAGAATCAGCCGTGAGAGCAACAGTTGTCCAACAGTCGGACGACACATCCTGCTATACCTTGGCGGGCATCGCAGTAAACAAACCTTCCCAGCGAGGAATTTATATTAAAAATAACCATAAGTTCGTTTCTTTGCATCATGACTGATTTTTATCGCCCGCTGCTGCTGGCATTGATGATGATATATGGAACAGGCTGCAGCGGTCAGGTTCCAACAAGTGGCAACCCGATTTTCGAGGGATGGTATGCCGACCCTGAGGCTGTGGTGGTCAAAGGCAAATGCTGGGTGTTTCCCACTTTCTCAGCCGAGTACGACAAACAATTGTTTTTCGACGCTTTCTCATCAAGTGATTTGGTAAAGTGGAAAAAACATCCTCGTGTGCTCACAAGCGACAATGTGAAATGGGCAAGAAGGGCGATGTGGGCACCGGCCTTGGTGGAGAAAGACGGAAAGTATTATCTCTTCTTCTCTGCCAACGATGTCCACGAAGGTGAAATAGGGGGAATCGGTGTGGCTGTGAGCAAGAAACCACAGGGGCCATACAAGGATGCGCTTGGCAAACCGCTGATACAGCATATCGTGAATGGTGCTCAGCCCATCGACCAGTTTGTCTTCAAAGATGATGACGGTGAGTATTATATGTATTATGGTGGATGGGGGCACTGCAATGTGGTGAGAATGTCTGCCGACCTGCTCGGAATCATCCCTTTTGCTGATGGCGAAATCTACAAGGAGGTCACCCCCGAGCATTATGTGGAGGGACCTTTCATGCTGAAACGCAACGGCAAGTATTATTTCATGTGGAGCGAAGGCGGTTGGGGACAGCCCGACTATAGTGTCAGCTATGCCATCAGCGATTCGCCATTGGGCCCTTTCCGCCGCATAGGGAAAATACTTGAGCAGGATGCCCAAATAGCGACTGGGGCAGGACATCACTCGGTCATCAAGGGTAGGGGAGAGGACGAGTGGTATATCGTATATCACCGCAGACCGCTCACTGAGACCGCAGCCAATTCCAGGATGACGTGTATCGACCGCCTGGAGTTCGACTCCAACGGATACATCAAACCTGTGAAGATGACCAATGAAGGAGTGAAACGAACAAAATTAAAATAATTATTCAACTTAGTTGAAAGTTGAGCAAAGCAAAAGATGAAAACAATGATGATGAATAATCTGAGATTATGCCTGTGCGGGCTTTTGTTCTCAACGGCTGCCTTGAATGCCAATGCCGTTGAGCTGAGTTACAAAATCGCACTGAAACAGCCTGGAAATGCTGCTGTCGTCCATCGCCTTGCCGAAAGGGATGGGAGGCTTGTGGCTGACAACAATTTGCCCGTGACCATCAACAAGCGAACAGAAAGTGTGGGTGAGGACAAGATGCTCAGCATCACTATCGAGGCAAAGGAGACGACCTATTTCAATATGGGCGTTTCGGCCATCACCGGTTTCCATACCGACGATTGCGACTTCTATCTGCCTGGATTCTGGTATCACAAGAACCTGCGCTCTCCAGAGCAGGCACCCTCTTTCCACACCGCCGTCAGTTGGAATTTCAGGGAGGACAGACTCTCCTCGCCACTCACGGGAGTGTATGATGGGAAGTCAGGCAACACGCTCACCGTGATGAGGGTGTTGGAAAAGCAACTGTCTGATGCTCTGCTCACCCATCAGGAAGGTGAGGTGATATTGGGTGGAAAATCGTCGGTGGGTTTCCTCGGGTTCGACAATGAGGAGGGCATTGCCAAACTCACTTTCGGATACCCCTTTGTGGAAACACCGAAGAGATATATCCGCAAACTGACCCTCACCCCTCCGGTGTATGCCTTCGCCAAGTTGGAGAAGAATGAGCAAATCACACTGAGATGGCTCCTGCATGAGGGCAACACGTCCGACTACGGACAGTTTGTAGCCGACACCTGGTGCTATTGTTTCGACAGGCTCAAACCGCAGCCGCTTCAGCCGCTGTATTCTCCCGATGAGGTGAAAAAGCAACTCTCCAACTATTTCAGGATGGCTTATGTAGACAAATATCCACTCAAGTACCATTCCGGAATCAGCATCAGGTGTGACGACTGCAAACCCGTCGACCATGTGCAGCTCGGTTTCTGCGGCAGGGTGCTCCTCAATGCATTCAATGCTCTTGAGTATGGAGAGATGACAGGAGATGCCACCCTGGTGAGAATCGGACAGGACATTTTCGACAGTTGGCTGAAATATGGCTTTACTGCCAACGGCTTTTTCAAGGAAGATATGCACATAGCAGGTGGCATTCCCGAAGACAAGGATATCGTACACTCCATCCGCGAGCAGTCGGAGGCAGTGTATGCTGTGCTTCATTATCTTAATTATGAGCGCCGGCATGCCCGCGTGCATAAGGAATGGGAGACGAGGATGAAGACTCTGCTCGACGCCATGCTGCGTCTGCAGGATGTGGATGGACATTTCCCGAGAAAATACCGTGACGACTTCTCCGAGGTGGATGCGTCGGGAGGGTCCACACCCAGTGCCACCTCAACACTTGTGATGGGTTATAAGTTTTTCAAAAACAAAGATTACCTGAAAGCAGCCAAACGCACGGTCGACTATCTGGAGAAGAACATCATATCCCAAAGCGACTATTTCTCATCGACTCTTGATGCCAACTGCGAGGACAAGGAGGCCGCGATAAGTGCTGTCACTGCGACATACTATCTCGCCATGGTGACAAAAAACAAGGAGAGAAGCCACTATATAGACCTTTGCCGTAAAGCTGCCTATTTCGCTCTGTCGTGGTATTATCTGTGGGATGTCCCCTTCGCACAGGGACAGATGCTGGGCGACCTCGGCTTCAAAAGCCGCGGATGGAGCAACGTGTCGGTGGAAAACAACCACATCGATGTCTTCGTTTTCGAACTGAACCATATCGCTCGGTGGCTCTCTGAGGTGTCAGATGAAAAACGTTTCCAAAGCATGTCCGACGTGATCAGTTCCTCGCTTTGCCAATTGCTGCCCACAGAAGACAGGTTGTGCGGTATTGGAGTCCCGGGATTCAACCCGGAGGTGGTACAACACACCCATTGGGACTATGGCAAAAACGGGAAGGGCTTCTACAACGATATCTTCGCTCCTGGATGGGCAATCGCATCGCTGTGGGAACTGTATTCGCCGCGACGAACCGCCGATTTCCTTCAGTAAACGCCTGAGGCACCCTATATTTCCGTTATACACGAATATGGGGTGCTTTTTTGTTTAATTGCTGATTATCAGTTGGTTAATGTAAATACACTTAATATTCGGGTTATACAAACACCATTCAATTATGTATGTGCGTGCGGTTGGGTTAACTTTGCAAAAAAATCTGAAGAAATACTAACTTACATTGATATGATGAAAAAACTATTATTGAAATTTTGCCGCTCATGGCTGCCGGTAGGTGCGACTTTGGTATGCACCGTCTCGTTGCTGGTGGCTGAGCCGTTATTGACAAAGGCTGTTGCCCAGGTTCAACAGAATGTGAAAATGAGTCAGGTGACGGGTCTCGTCACCGACCAGGAGAAACAACCCCTTATTGGTGTGACAGTGACCTCTGTCGGGACCGACAACGTTGCCATTACCGACATCGACGGTCTTTTCAAAATTGATGTGCCGGCACAAAGCAGCGCCACGCTTGAGTTCTCTTATGTGGGATTCAAGACGGTCCAGGTTAAGGTGAACGGTGCAAAACTATTGAATGTGATGCTCGAGGAAGAGGCCAATGAGTTCACAGAAGTGGTGGTCACTGGTTACAGCAGCCAGAAAAAGGCATCCATCATCGGTTCTATTGAGACCATCAATCCCTCAGAACTGCAATTCGGTACCACTCGCACCCTGTCCAACAACCTCGCAGGTAAGTTGAGTGGTGTCATCGGTATCCAGAGGTCGGGCGAGCCGGGATACGACGACTCCAATTTCTGGATTCGTGGTATCTCCACCTTCTCTGGCAGCAACAACCCGCTTATCCTTATTGATGGTGTCGCACGCGACCTTAATAATGTGGATGTGGCAGAGATTGAGTCGTTCTCCATCCTGAAGGACGCTTCCGCATCGGCCATGTATGGTGTGAGAGGTGCCAACGGTGTCATCGTCATCACCACGAAAAGGGGAAAGATAGGAGCGCCGCAGGTGAGGTTCCATCTCGAGCACTCCATCAATGAGCCTACCAAACTGCCGAAATTCCTCAATGCGCCCGACTATATGTCGTTGCTCAATGAACTTGCCGCACAGGATGGAATAGCCCAGCCTTTCACCCAACTGCAAATCGACCGCACCCGTTCGGGATATGACCCCGACCTCTATCCTGATGTCAACTGGGTGGATGCCATCACCAAGGACTATGCCTACACGACACGTGGCAACCTTGATATCAGCGGTGGCTCCGACTTCCTCCGCTACTCTATTGTGGCTTCTTATTTCAAGGAGGGCGGCATCCTTGAGCAGGACAAGAGCCTGCTTTTCGACAACGCCACCAACAACCAGCAGTTCAACTTGAGGACCAATATCGACATGGATGTCACCAAGACCACCTTGCTCAGGGTCAATATTGGTGGATATCTGAATCGCTTCAAAAAGCAGAGATGTAACACCGACGGGGCTTTCGGTGAGGCTTTCCGCACCCTGCCGTTCGTTCACCCCGCACAGTACAGCGACGGAGCAATTCCTGTCATCTCCAACAGGGCCAACCCCTGGCGCACCGTCACACAACAGGGCTATGACTTCATCACTTCTTCCAAACTGCAGACGCTCTTCAGCGTGGAGCAGGACCTTAAGATGATTACCAAGGGACTCAAGGCGAAGGCACTCTTCAGTTTCGACCGTTGGAACCGCAGTTCCCGTGGACGTACAGCCAATCCCGGCACAGTGTTCCCGGCTACCGGGCGCGACGAGGAAGGCAACCTCATCTACAGCCAGTTTGAGACCGGCGACGAGTCGATGGGCAGCTACAACAATGGTGAGTATGGCAATACCAATGTCTATTTCGAGGCCGATGTGATGTATAACAATAGATTCGGAAAGACAGACGTCGATGCCATATTGCTCTACAACCAGCAGGCTTATGACGACGGCAACATTCAGGACTTCAGAAAACAAGGTATCGCCGGACGTCTCTCTGGCACATACGACAACAGATACGTGGCAGAGTTTAACTTCGGTTACAACGGTTCTGAAAACTTCGCCAAGGGCAAGCGATTCGGTTTCTTCCCATCTTTTGCCATTGGATGGTTGCTCAGTGAGGAACCCTTTATGGAAAAACTGAAGAGCACGTTCAACAAAATCAAGTTCCGTGCAAGTATCGGACAGGCCGGTGACGACAATATCGGCGGCAGGCGGTTCGCCTACCTTGGAACGCTGTACACCGACCAGGAAGGCTACACTTGGGGAACAACAGGTCAGCGCAGCTACTCGGGTATCACTGAGGGTGACATCGGCGTCGAGAACCTCACTTGGGAAACCGTAACGAAAAAGAACCTGGGTTTTGAACTCGGACTGTGGAACATGATTGACATCAACTTCGACCTTTTCAAAGAGGACCGCAAGGATATCTTCATGCAGCGAACCATCATTCCCACCCAGAGTGGTTTCGTCACCTCGCCATGGGCTAACTTCGGCAAAGTCACCAACCACGGTGTTGAGGTAACGCTCAATTTCCACAAGCAATGGAACAAGAACCTGTTCACCTCTGCATACGGCAACTTCACCTATGCCAGGAATAAAGTGATTGAGAGGGATGAGCCTGAGGTGCTCAAGGGCACACACAGGTCGCAGACAGGACGCTCCATGAACGAGCTTTGGGGCTTGACAGCTGAAAGACTATTCGTCGAATCCGACTTCAACCCCGATGGTTCACTGAAAGACGGTATCCCCTCGCAGGAGGGCGTCGGTGCGGTGACCTTGCATCCCGGTGATATCAAATATATCGACGTCAACCATGATGGTGTCATCACCGAGGAAGACGAGGGCTATATCGGAGGTACTGAAGACCCGAGAATGGTGTATGGCTTCGGTGGCGTGGTGAGTTACAAAAACATCGACTTCAATTTCTTCTTCCAGGGTTCGGGCGATATGTACCGTGTCATTGGCGGACAGCCTTACTTCCTCCCTGGTGGCGGTACGACAACCGAGGGCAACGCCTACTCCTATAATATAGACGACAGATGGACGGCGACCAACCAAGACCCATACGCTTTCTGGCCAAGGCTGAGCTACGGACCCAATGTCAACAACTATCGCCGCTCCACATGGTGGAAGAAGGACATGAGCTTCCTCAGGTGCAAAACCGTAGAGGTGGGATACACCTTCCCCAAGGCATGGTTTGAGAAACTGTACGTCAAGAGCTGCCGTGTCTTCGTCAGCGGCAACAACCTCTTCTGCTTGTCTTCATTCAAATTGTGGGATCCGGAATTGGGAACCAACGACGGATTGAGATACCCGATGAACAGGTCTGTGATGTTCGGACTGGATGTGAACTTTTAACGGCATATGATATAGTATACAGATTATTAGGAATTATGAAAAAGATTAAGATTTATATAATTGCGCTGACGGCTATCCTGACTTTGCCTGTCATGCAGTCTTGTTCCGACTATCTCGACAAGGAACCGGATACAGAGCTTACCACCGAAATGGTGTTTGAAAACCGCGACAAGGTGTATTCCTGGCTGAGCTATGTCTACAACATCATCCACAACCCCGACAAGTGGGCGCTCACTGCCGATGGTTATGAGGTGTTTGCCGACGACATCACGCCATCCGCCAGATGGCAGCAATGGGACTGGGGAGGCGTCATCCCCAAGATTCTCGGACAGTGGACCATCAACTCCACATGGGGAGGCAATCTCTGGCACATGATGCCAAGATATATCAGGCATGGCTATATCTTCAACAACATGGTGAAGGCAATGCCCGACCATGACCTGCCACAGTCTGAAATCAACAACATGAAAAATGAGGTCAAATTCCTCTGTGCTTATGCCTGGTGGCAGATGGCTGAGAATTATGGCGGCATCCCATTCACTCCGGACTACATCGCTCCTACCGATTTCGAACTCTCCGACCTCATGGTGGGACAGTCGAAGTTCGACGACGTGGTCGACTATTGCGACAAGCAGATGCTCGAGGCTGCCATGGCTCTGCCCGCAGTCTATGACGACCCTGCCAAGTATGGACGCATCAACCGTATCATGGCTCTCACCGTAAGGGCTCGTATGCTGCTCTTTGCTGCTTCGCCGCTTGTCAACGGCAACCCGTGGTACACAGACTATGTGAACGACAAGAATGAGCAGATTTTCAACTCTGTCTACGACCCGCAGAAGTGGGTGAAGGCCGAGCAGGCTTGCAAACTGTGCATCGATGAGGCTGAGAATGCTGGATATGCTCTCTATACTGAGCCCGGACCCAATGGAGGCATCGATCCTTTCCTCTCCACTTACAACGTGCATATCAAGAGATGGAGCGAAGGCAATCGTGAGATTACATTCCCAGTCACAAAGGGCAACAGCTACCGTGACACTTTCCTGAGAACCGTATCAGTGCGTGAGTACGGCGGTGGCAACGGACTTGGTGTGTACCAGGGACTGGTGGATGCTTTCTTCACACAAAACGGACTGCCCATCACCGACCCCAACTCTGGTTATGTGGAAGAGGGATTCTCCACTACAGTCGACAAACGTGACGGCATCACATCATGGGAGTATGGCACCGGTGTTCCGGGCGAGGTCACAGCAAGAGGCACATACAATATGTACTGCAACAGGGAACCGCGATTCTACAACGCTGTGTCCTTCCATGGCTCATGGCTGGCTGTTGGCAACAGAAAGTACAATTTCTTCAACGGCGGACGTGACAATGTGCAGACCTCTTCACCCCACGACGCCCCGCAGAATGGCTACCTCGTGAGAAAGGGACTCAACGTGCTCGACAACTATCTCACCGGTTCCATCACCGACCGTCAGGGATTCACCTATAGGCTCGCTTTTACTTACCTCGATTACGCTGAGGCCATCAATGAGGCCCACAACGACAATGGGGCACGTCAGACGGCTATTGACTACGTGAACCGCATACGTGAGCGTGCTGGCGTGAGGAAGTATACGTTCACACAGGTGCCGCTTACCGATGAGGAATACATTCAGGTGCAGAACACCCAAGAGGATGTGAGAAGGGTCATCAGAGCAGAGCGCAGGGTGGAGCTGTGCTGCGAGAACAACAGATGGTATGACATCCGCAGATGGAAGGATGCTGAGAACTTGCCCGAAATGTGCGGCGACGACTGGGGCATGAACTTCCAGGGACGCACCCAGCAGGAATTCTTCAAGCGCACGGTCTATCAGACCAGGGTTTGGAAGAGGCAGTATTACTGGATGCCCATCTACATCGACGAATATGAGAAAAATCCCAACTTGAGAGAAGCTCCCTTCTGGGTCATCGAAAAAGGAGAGTAATAATCATGCAGGTGTAATTGTTTTATAGAGAATCAGATATAATATGAAATACTTTTCTTATTTATTCAGCATGATGTGTGTGGCACTGGCCGTCACATCTTGCAACGAGGACCCGGAGTTGTTCAAACTTGAGTCTTATCCCGACGAAATGCACATCAGGAGTTCGGTAGAGTCTATCGTGCTCAACAAAGGCATTGAGAATCAGGATGCCGTCACATTCACATGGGATGCTGCCACAAGCCCCATCTCGCCCCAAGATGTCGTCACATACAAGGTATGCCTCTATCCCTCTGCCATGAAGGACAGCAAGTCTGACTACATTGACGTGGGGACACAGACATCGCTTACCCTGACTCACAACCAACTCAACTCCATGGTTGCCAAATGGGCTCTGCCGGGCAATCCGGTGAAGGTCACCGCACAGGTGCTGAGCAATGTCAACAACGAGACGAAATATGTGAAGCCTGAGGTTTCCACCGTTGAACTTGTCGTCACAGGGTATGAGAAATATCCGCAGAACCTCTACATGGTGATTACGACCGACGACGGCAGCGTGTCGACGCAAAAGCTTGAGCAGAGGCAGCTCGGAACGGGCATCTATGAGGTGTCGTTCAACATGGTGCCTTGCAATTACCATTTCACCACTACTGCCGAACCTTATCCCGCTTATGGCATGGCTGATGGAACACAAATGGAGTATGTGGTGGAGGGCAATGTCCGCGAATTCAGAAACGAATCGTCAGGACTGCGCACCGTCATCGTCGACACCAACTCTGAATACAACGACTGCAGGGTGCTCAACATCGTGCAGCTGCCTACTCCCGGACTGATTTGGATTTGCGGCAACGGATGCTCGGTGGGATGGAACACCAACACCTCGTCAGGACGCTTGGAGATGGTGGGCTCGGCAAGGGAACCCTATTACTATGCATGGACAGGTGACTTCACCGCAGGTGGCGAGTTCAAAATCGGCCTCGGCAACGGATGGGGCGACCAGTTCTTCTACGCCCCCGTCGAGAATGCCGACCCGCTGTCCGACCACAGGCTGCTCATGTACCGGTTCCAGGACGATGGCGGCGACCTCAAATGGGTGCCTACTGTCAGCGGACGGTACACGCTCACCCTCTGCTTGCTGGCAGATGACATGTGGACCAAGTTTGAACCAGCCAATTAATTGACCTTTCATGAAACGTAAGCTTTTTGTTTCTATACTGACAACCGTCATGGCTCTGTGCGTCTCATCAGGCGCACAGGCTGATGGCGGTGGTGTCTACCACAACCCCGTCATCAAGTGGAGCCTTCCCGACCCCACGGTCATCAAGGCCGACAATGGGTATTTCTACCTCTATGCGACCGAGGACACGCACAATGTGCCCATTTACAGGTCTAAAGACCTGGTGACCTGGAGGTATGCGGGGACTGCCTTCACTGATGCCACGCGGCCGATGGACTTCGTTCCAAGAGGTGGCATCTGGGCTCCCGACATCAACTATATCAATGGGCAATATGTGCTCTATTACTCCAAGTCGGAGTGGGGCAAGACATGGGAGTGCGGTATAGGTGTGGCTGTCAGCGACCGACCCAACGGGGGATTTCACGACGCCCACAAATTGTTTATCTCAAGTGAGGTGGGGATAGAGAATTGCATCGACCCCTTCTTCATCAGTGATGAATCGGGCAATTACCTCTTCTGGGGCTCTTTTCATGACATTTACGGCGTGCAGCTTACCGACGACGGATTGGCAATAAAAGATGGCGCGGTGCCCCAGAAAATTGCCGGGGGACTTATCGAGGCCACCATGATAGTGAAACACAATGGCTATTATTACCTCATCGGGTCGGCAGGTTCCTGCTGTGAGGGTGCCAACAGCACATACAGGCTTGTTGTGGCTCGTTCCAAGAATCTCTTCGGACCGTATGTCGACCGAAATGGGAAAAGTGCCATTGGTGACAATTTCTCACCGCTGCTCAACAAAAGTCCTGAGGTGTTTGGCCCTGGACACTGCTCAGAGTTCGTCACCGATGATGCCGGACAGACATGGGTGCTCTACCATGGCTATCAGTCTAATGACGTGGATGCCGGTAGGGTGGTCTATCTCGACAAGGTGACATGGGGCAGTGACGGATGGCCCCAGGTGCAGGGCATGAGACCCTCAACGGAGTCGGAAGCACCGATTTTCAACAATGAGACCGGAGTGCTTGAAAAAAAAACCACAGGCAATAATGGGTATCTCATTAACCAGTGCGACGGAGGATACTTCCGCATAGACAGTCCCGACGACAACCTTTTCGCATGGAAGCTCTACAATGGGGAAGGACATCTGCTCATGAACGGAGAAGCGAGAAACATGGCTGTTGTCGACACCTCGGCGATGAGAACCGGACTATATATCATCAGGGTCAGCGGTTCGGCTGGTTCGATTTGTGAGAAAATGCTGAGGCATTGAGACATATGGTCGTCACTGCCTGACAGCAATGAAATATGCTTGTCAGGAGGTCTTTCATTCTTCTGTCCACATCTGTGGATATGTGTCTGAAAGGCCTCCGATGACACTTTTAGCCCTATTTGTTAATATTTATTAATTAATCTTTGTGGCTTTCTTTCTATCTCTCTATTTTGTTAATTTTGTAGTTCGTTAACTGAATAGAGTATTTGATTATAATATGAAAGCCATCTATTACCTAATCATTGTTGTCTTGACAGCATTGCCTGCAGGGGTTTTCGCAGACAGCAGCTACAACGATTGGCTCAACAAACTGGATAAAAGTCTTGCCCAGCGTGATCAGTATGAGCAAAAACGCCTTGGGAGAATAGATACATTGAAGAGTGAACTGTCAAAAATCAAGCAACAGCCCAACATAGAGAGCAATGACAGATATTATGACCTGCTTTATGGTCTCTATAATGAGTACAAAAGCTATTGTTACGACTCTGCACACCACTATGCCAATGAATGCCTTGATGTCGCGCTGCTCAACAAGAATGACGAGCGCATTGTAGAGGCATCCAATGCTGTGGCATTCACCCTTATCTCCGCCGGTATACTGACAGAGGCACACGAGGTGCTCAATTCAATCGACCGCAATAAGGTGAGCGGGAAGCATCTCAATGATTACTATGAGCACTACAGCCAGTTATGGAGGTCGCTTGCCGATTATGTTCGTGAAGAACCGTTCTACACCAAATATATCACCAAGAGCAATGCCTATCTCGACTCTCTGATGCAGGTCACGACGCCCAACTCAGCCAAGTGGTGGTCGTATAACGGTTCCAGGCTGATGAGAGACCATCAGTTTCAGCAGGCGCTCGAGTCTTTCGAAAAGGTGCTGGCTCTGAGTGATACCGACCTGCACATGAAGGCCATGACTACCGCAGAGATGGCATGGGCGTATATCTATCTCGACAATGAGGAAAAGGCCATTGAATATTTTGCCCAATCAGCCATTTACGACAACGAGACGGCTACAAGGGAAATCACCGCCCTCTATCACCTCTCGAGAATGATATACAACAAGGGATATCATGAGAGAGCCAGCGTATATGTCCATCAGGCACTTGAGGATGTGCAGTTCTACAACAGCAGACTGAGAAAAATAGAGATAGGCGAGATTCTTCCCATCATCGAGCGTGACAGGTATGAGGCAGTGTCGAGCCAGAGAAATTGGCTAATCGCGGCAAGTGCTCTTTTTGTCATTCTCTCGGCTGTCATCCTCTATGGATATTGGTTCATTAGGAAAAAGAACAGAAAACTCACCGAGGCAAGGGAGACCATCGCCTCTCAGCTCGAGCAGTTGAAACATGCCAACCAGCAACTGAAGGAAGACGACAAAATCAAAAACGCATACATCGGACGCTCCTTCTACACCAATGCGGAGTTTATCGCCAAGCTCGAAAAACTGTATCTCATGATTGACAGGAAAATCGTGGCAAGGCAATACGATGACCTGAGGTCGATGATGAAATTGTCGACTCTCAATGCGGAGAGGGAAAACATGTATGAGGCGTTCGACCAGACTTTCCTCAAAATCTTCCCCGACTTCGTGGAACGGTTCAATTTGCTCTTCGAGGAAAAAGACAGGAAGATGCCGCCAAACGAACATTCCCTGACTTCCGAGATGCGTATCTTCGCACTGATCAGACTTGGCATCACCGACAGTGAGCGCATAGCCAAATTTCTTAATTATTCGGTTCATACCGTCAACACCTATAAGACCAGGATAAAAAACAGGTCAACTGCCGAAAATGAGCAGTTTGAGAAGCTGATTATGGAGATTTAAGGGTGAGATAAAGGAATATTTCCATTATACAAACACAAACCTATTGATAGTCGAAATGGTTGAAAATCAACTGTTTCGACTATTTTTATACTAATATTCATTATACATTCGCTTGGTTTTTTCATATAGCATGCGTTATCTTGTAATTTTGCAATTGAAATTTTAATTGCATCGCTATGAGAAGATTTTTCGCATTGTTCACTTTTTTCGTTGCAGCATTGCAACTGTCTGCTGATGAAGCCAACAATCCTGTTGCCAATCAAGCCGCTGTGGTCACCGAGGGCAAGGCGCGCTTCACGGTCCTGACTCCGGAGATGATTCGTATCCAATACAGCGAACGGGCACTTTTTGAGGACAGGGCTACCTTTGCCGTCGTCAACAGGAATCTCCCGGTGCCTCATTTCACAACCGAGAAGAGTGGCGGATTCCTATATATCAAAAC
The DNA here is from genome assembly GCA_902767775.1 of uncultured Prevotellaceae bacterium. Taxonomy (GTDB): domain Bacteria; phylum Bacteroidota; class Bacteroidia; order Bacteroidales; family Bacteroidaceae; genus Prevotella. The sequence continues at coordinate 156,858 of CACXIP010000006.1, forward strand.
ATCGGCCGTAACACTGAAATATAAAATAGGAGGTGTCATCTCCAACAAGCAACCTTCCGACGAGGTACTGACCATCCGCTTCAGTCTCAATGGCAGGGATGTGATTTGGTATCCCGGAAAAGACGATGCACTGAATTTGAAGGGAACGACAAGGACGCTCGATGGTCAGATTGGCGACAACAAACGTCAGGAACTGGAAAACGGACTGCTGTCAAGGGCAGGATGGAGCATCATCGATGAGTCTCCGTTGACCAAAAGGGGCGATGGTTCCACCACATTTGCCTTCGACAAGTCATATGACGGAATCGACTGGGTGGCAGAACCGGTGGATAAAAATGCTGTCGACTGGTATTTCCTTGGTTATGGCCATCAGTATAAAAAGGCTTTGGGCGATTATATTAAGATTGCAGGCAGGCAGCCCATGCCGCCTCTCTATGTCCTGGGCTATTGGTATAGCAAGTATCAGAGATACACCTCCGATGAGTTCATGGAGATTGTCAACGACGTGAAACGCAACAACATTCCCATGGATGTCATGATTTTCGACATGGACTGGCATACGCAGGGATGGACAGGATGGACTTGGGACAAGACAGCCATTCCCGACCCGGAGGGACTGATTGACTGGATGCACAAAAACGGACTGAAGGTGTCGCTCAACTTGCATCCAGCCGATGGCGTGGACGACGATGAGGACAATTTCGCCCTTCTGCGCGACGACATGGGGCTCGACAAGAGTGCCAAGGTGGTGCCTTGGAACCTCAGCGACCCCAAGTTCTATCATTATATGTTCAAGCATATCATCAGGGAGAGAGAAAAACAGGGGGTTGACTTCTGGTGGATTGACTGGCAGCAAAACCTCACAAGCAAATATGTGAATGGCTTGGGCGAGACATTCTGGTGCAACCATGTGTTCTACAACGACATGAAGAACAATCGTCCCGACCATCGTCCGCTCATCTTCCACCGTTGGGGAGGACTGGGCAGCCATCGCTATCCCATTGGGTTCTCCGGCGACTCTTTCACCACCTATGGCACATTAGCTTGGCAGCCCTATTTCACCGCCACCGCCTCGAATGTGGGCTTCGGATATTGGGGACATGACCTTGGCGGACATCAGCAGACCGACGGAAACGACCCTGAAATCTATCTCAGGTGGATGCAGTATGGTGTCTTCACACCTATCTTCCGCACCCACGCCACCAATTGGCCGGGTATAGAGCGCCGCATCTGGAAGTATGAGAACTTCCCGCTTCTCCTCGAGACCGTGAAGCTTCGCTATGCCATCATGCCTTATATCTACACTGCTGCCCGTCAGGCTTACGACACGGGTGTGAGCATCTGCCGCCCGCTCTACTACGACTCTCCCGAGAACAGCAACGCCTATCTCTACGAGGATGAGTATATGTTTGGTGATGATATCCTCGTGGCTCCCATCGTCACACCTACCGGCAAAGATGGGAAGGCGACACGCAGGACATGGCTGCCCGAGGGGAAATGGTTCGACGTATGCCGCAACCAGGTGGTGGATGGCAACAAGGTGTTCACCGATGCCTACACCCAGGAGGAGATACCTTACTTCTACAAGGCGGGTTCGGTGATTGTCAACTACCCCCCGATGCTCAACCTCAACACCCGTCCCGACAGGATTATCATCAAGGTCGTTCCCGGAGCAGATGGAACCTCCTCTTTCTATGAGGATGAGGGCGACACCGAAGGCTACAAGGCCGGGAAGTTCACCAACACGGTCTTGCGTCATACCGGCAACCAACTCACCGTATGCCCGCGGACTGGTGCGTTCCCCGGAATGCCCTCCTCGAGAGCCTACACCGTCGAGTTCCTCTGTTCAGACAGACCCTCTGCGGTGAAAGTCAACGGCGCGACCGTGGCAAATGGTGTGTGGAACTACAACGCGCAGTCGAAAGTGGTCACGGTGTATGTGCCTGCCACCGACTGTTCGAAAGAGATTACTGTGAAATTAGAACAATAAACCATAGATGAAGATGAGAACGCTATTCATGCTCATGGGCCTTATGATGGCCCTTGCTCTTCCTGCACAACAGTACAGGCAGCTTTGGATAACAGGAACAGCCGTACCCGGAGGCACGCAGCCGCTCGAGATGGTGAGCGACAATGATTTCAAATATGCCGGTCCGCTCAAGGCTGGTGAACTGAGAGTCATCACAACAAAGAAGGTGGGTAAGAAGACTCAGTTTCTCTCCCCGGTGCTTCCTGATGCCAACGTGGCCAATCATGGCATTGGCTTCGCCGTCACTACAGATATCTCGTCAGAACCTTGGCAGGTGGTTGCCGACGACGAGCACTACAGGTTGCATGTCAATCCCGAGCGCAAGATGCTGCATGGTGAGATTTGCCAGCCATGGGGCGAGCTCTTCATTGGCGGTGGTGCCACCGAGTCGGGATGGAAGGAGGGCAAGATGCAGCTCATGTGCCAGCATCCTGACAATCCCTATGTCTGGACATGGGAGGGTGAACTGAAACGTCACGATGGAGTGGAAGAACCCACAAGTTTCAAATTCCAAGGTCAGAACCGATGGTATCCGAAAGCGCTGCATCCCTATGCACAGGGCACCGACATCCTCAGTGACCGACGTCTTAGGATAGGAGGCGACGATACGAAATGGAGCATCACAAAAGACGGTGTCTACCGCATCACCATCGACATTTTCAATGAGAAAGTACAAGCCGAATTAATCAAATAACTAATAACTAAAAACTACATGAAGATGAAAAAAACTCTACTTTTCACACTCCTGTCCGTGATTGCTCTTTGGGCAGGAAGTCAAAGGGCGCTCGCCCTTGACCAACAGGACGGCGTCTACCAGATTGGCAACGCCCAGGACCTGGAGGATTTCTCCAATATGGTGGCCAGCGGCAACGGCAGCATCAGCGGTGCGCTGACTGCCGACATCGACCTCGCCGGCGTCAAACACCTGCCCATCGGAACGGTGAGCAGTCCCTTCTCCGGAAGTTTTGACGGACAGCAGCACTTCATCAGAAACATGCAACTCGATTTGCCCGAGGAGGAATATGTTGGCTTGTTTGGCGTGCTCAACGACGGCGCATACATCAAGAACGTCATCGTCGACTGGTCGTGCTTCGTCTCCGGCAAGAGATTCGTGGCTGGTATCGCAGGAGGCACCAATGGCGGTGGCTCTGTCACTTTTGAGAACTGCGGCAACGAGGCCAGCATCGGTGCTGCCGAGGAGAATGCTGCCGGCATCTGTGGCGTGAGCATGAGCAGTGCCTGTGGCATCAAGATGTACAACTGCTTCAATACGGGCGGTATCTCCGGCAACCGTGAGTGCGCTGCTCTCTGTGGATGGGTCGGTAATACCGGCAGTGTCATTTCCAATTGCTACAATGCAGGATTCGTCATTGGTATGGACGGCAGCAACTCGCTTTGGCGCAATGGCAATGGTAAGGGCACCAACAACTTCGACACCTATGGATATCAGGGCACACTTATCAGTGAGGATGAGTACGACCTCTCCTGCGGTGCCGTGGCATATCAGATCAATGGCAACCAGAGTGAGAATGTCGTTTGGTATCAAACACTGAATGTTGACATGCATCCGGTGCCGTTCTCCACACACGGCGTGGTGTATGCCGTGGGCGACCTCAACTGCGACGGTTCATCGAAGGGCGGTGACGCCACCTTCTCCAACGTCAACGAGTCCAATCGCGACCCGCATAAGTTCGTTGATGGTATCTGCTCCGTCTGTGGTGATGTGGATAAAGACTTCCTGCCGCTGACCGACGGTTTCTACACACTCAGCACCCCGGCTCACCTCAACTGGTTTGCCGCTCTTGTCAACCATGGCAACAAGAAGGTCAATGCCCGCCTCGATGCCGACATCGACTTCACCGAGTACACCCGCAGGGACGTGATGATTGGCGGCGATGCCTTCAGCGCAAGTGAGAGCGACGATGCCCGTGCTTTCGAAGGTATCTTCGACGGTCAGGAGCATACCATCAATATTGGCTACAACGTGTCTTACGACGGTGTGGCTCTCTTCAAGGTCATCTCCAACGCTACAGTGAAAAACCTCCGCGTGACGGGTTCCATCGAGAGTACCCAGCGCTTCATTGGCGGACTGGTGTTCGTCACCCGCGGCAATTCGCTCATCGAGAATGTGTTGGTGGCTGTCGATATCACAGGCTCTTATCCTGGTGATGCCACACACGGCGGCATCTGCTCCGTGGCACACGAGTCGCCCATCTTCCGCAACTGTGCATTTGTGGGTTCCATGAACGCTCCCTACTGCGAGGGTACCGCCGCCATCATCGGTTATGCCCATGGCGAGGTGGAGACCATCATCGAGAACTGCTATGTGGCACCGTCCACATTCCTGCTTACCGGCAACTCCACGGTGATTGCCCGTCATGTCAGAAACATCGTCAACTGCTTCTACACCAGCAATATCACCGACTTCTGGGAGAATGCTGCCACCATGGTGGAGCCTCAGTCATTGGCTACGGGTGAGTTGTGCTACAAGATTAACGAGGGTGGAGAGACCGCCGCATGGCGCCAGAACATCTCCTCAGACGCTTATCCTGTTCCTTTCGCTTCGCATGCCATGGTCTATGCCAACGGTTCGCTCAACTGCGACGGCACTCCTGGTGGCGACATCACCTACTCCAACACACAGGGTGAGCCCCAGCGTGCCGACCACAAATACGAAAACGACATCTGCTCTGTTTGCGGTGCCCGCATGATTCGCAATGGACAGCAGCTCAAAGCCCTTGCCGATGCCATCAACAATGGTGAGATTGACGGCAACGTGATTGTCGACCTTGCCAATGATATCGACATGGCTGGCATCTCCTTCGAGGGTATCGGAACTCGCTTCTACCAGCAGATTGACGAGGAGAACGGCGAGGATGTGAAACGTCCTTACAAAGGCACTTTCGACGGCCACGGCTATCATATCAAGAACATGGTTATCGAGTCGGAAAGCGGCAACAAGGGTCTCTTCGGTGTCGTGAGTGGTGCATACATCAAGAACGTGGTGGTAGACGCCAGCTGCGAGATTTACGCCACAGGTTATGCAGCAGGTATCGCCGGTACCTCCATTGGCCGCAACACGCTGACCATTGAGAATTGCGGCAACGAGGCTACTGTGAACGTGGGCCAGGAGGGTGTCAACGGCGCCGGTATCCTCGGTGTCAACGACCTCAGTGAGGCATACGTTAGAATCATCAACTGCTACAATACCGGTGAGATTATCGGTCAGCGTGAGTGTGGCGCCATCTCCGGATGGTTGGGCGACCATGCCGACATCATCAACTGCTACAGCAGTGGCAGCGTGGTGCCCGGTGCCGTCGACGGCGACCGTACCTTCGCACGCTACAATGGCTCGAATGTCACCTTTGCCAATTGCTTCGAGGTCAACGGTTCACAGGTCACTGCAGCCGACGAGGCAAGCGTGGCAAGTGGCAAACTGTGCTACGACCTGAACGAGGGAGCCGGCAAGGTGGTGTATTACCAGACCCTCGGCAGCGACCTGCACCCAGTGCTCGATGCCCGACATGGTGTCGTGGCTTTGGAGGACGGCCAGTATGTCAATGTGAGCGATGGCATCGAGACGGCAGTTGCCGCCACCAGCCAGGCTGGGGCCATCTACTCTATCAACGGTGTGCGCCAGCAGCAGATGAACCGTGGTATCAACATCATCCGCATGAGCGACGGCTCCGTGAAGAAGATTCTCATCAAATAATAAATAGGTTGATATGACCCATAGAGTCATAACGTTCTTAGGCAGCCTCACCTTGGCCACTATGGCCATGGCGCAGGCTGCCTTTGTCACCGACAACAAGGTGGCAGTGTTTTATCCGCCACAGTATGATGCTGCCCAGCATGAGCCATCGCCCATCTTCGAGCATGAGCCCAAAGCCATTCATCCCCTGCCGGCACAGTGGAGCCTGACACCCAGGTTCTCGCAGCGCGACGGCAAGAGCATAGCACAGATTACTGTCGACGGACAGGTCGATTTCTATGGCACGGGAGAGGTGACCGGACCTCTGAGGAGAAACGGTCGCACCGTGGGACTGTGGAATATCGACACCCCGGCATACAGTGTCGACGGCGGGTCGCATCTCTACCAGAGCCATCCGTGGGTCATGGGGGTGAGGGCCGATGGCAGTGCCTTCGGCATCATCGCCGACAACACTTGGCGGCAGTCCATCACTACCGACAACCATCAGGTGACTTTCGAGAGCTTAGGACCTGCTTTTAGAGTTGTGGTTATCGAGCGCGAGAGTCCGCGTGACCTTATGAAGGCTCTTGTCGAACTCACTGGCACCATGTCGCTGCCGCCGCTGTGGTCGCTGGGCTACCAGCAGTGCAGGTTCAGTTACCAGCCCGACACACAGGTGATGGAAATCGCCGACCAGTTGCGCAAGCATCAGATACCTTCCGATGTGATATGGATGGACATCGACTACATGGATGGCTACAAGATTTTCACCTTCAATCCGAAGGAGTTCTCACGCCCGAAGGCACTCAACGATTATCTGCACCAGAAGCATTTCAAGGCTGTCTACATGATTGACCCGGGTGTGAAGGTGGAGAAGGGCTATTTTGTCGACGACCAAGGCACGGCAGGCGACTATTGGGTGAAGGACAAAGACGGCAAACCCTTTGTGGGTGATGTGTGGCCCGGTCCATGCCATTTTCCCGATTTCACCCGACCCGACGTGCGTATGTGGTGGGCAACGCTCTACAAGGACTTCATGGCCACTGGCATCGATGGCGTGTGGAACGACATGAACGAGCCTGCTGTCTTCAATCAGCATGAGAACACCATGCCTGTAGACAACCGCCACCTCGGTGGGGAGGGTCTCTCTGCAGGTCCGCATCTCCGTTTTCATAACGTCTTTGGTCTCAACATGGTGAGGGCGAGCCGGCAGGGTCTGCTCCTTGCCAATCCCCAGAAGAGGCCGTTCATCCTTTCGCGTTCCAATTTCCTCGGCGGACACAGATACGCGGCAACATGGACGGGCGACAACCTGTCGTCTGAGGACCAGATGAAGCTCAGCGTGCCGATGTCGCTCACCTTAGGACTGTCAGGACAACCATTCAATGGTCCCGATATCGGGGGCTTCTGCGAGAGTGCCACTGGCGACCTCCTTGCACAGTGGACCGCCATGGGCGTGTTCTTCCCCTTCGTGCGCAACCACAGCATCAAGGGCAGTGCACAGCAGGAACCGTGGGCATTCACCCCTGAGGTGCTCGACGCCTGCCGCACCGCCATCAACCGCCGCTATATGCTCATGCCTTATATCTACACTGCGTTCCGTGAGGCAAGCGTCGACGGCATGCCGGTGATGCGGCCGCTCTTCATGGCCGACGAGCACGACCTCTCACTGAGGAGCGAGGACAGGGCGTTCCTCCTGGGTTCCGACATCATGGTCATCCCCCAATGGGCAGGCAAGGTGGCAGAGCCTGGTCAGGGAACATGGCAGGCGTTCACACTCGAGAACCAAACTGATAAGTATCAGGCAGTGCTCAAACAGCGTCCGGGGTCTGTCGTGCCGATGGCAAATCTTGCTCAGAGCACAACGGATATGCGCACCGACTCGCTCACCCTTCTCGTCTGCCCCGACAGCGAGGGCAATGCCAGCGGCTGCCTGTATGAGGATGATGGCGACGGCTTCAGCTACCGCACTGGCGACTATCTGGTCACCAAACTGGATGCCTCGCTCCGCAAAAAGCAACTTACCGTCAGCCTGACTGCCGTAGAAGGAAAGAGAACGGTAGCCACCCGATACCTGCGTATTGCCTATGTCAGGAAGGGGAGCGTGCAGTACTCCGCTTGGCAGAAGGGCGACAGCGCAACGATGAAAATACGAAAATAACCAATTCTAACTTTATACAACCATGATGAGTTTAAAACTGAAATCGATGCTGGTAGTGGCCATTGGATGGCTCTCCGGCACGCAAGCATTCGCACTCGACAAGGTAGATGGCGCATACCAGATAGCCAATGCCGACCAACTCGTTGAGTTTGCGACAATCGTCAACAACGGCGAGAACGACGCCAATGGCGTACTGACAGCCGATATCGACATGACCGGTGTGTCGTGGACGCCCATCGGCCACACCGACTCTCGCTATGTGGGTACTTTCGACGGACAGTACCACACCATCAACCACCTCAAGTATGAGAGTCCTGAGGAGCGGATAGGCATCTTCGGAGTGGTCAACGGTGGATGTGTCATCAAAAACCTAATATCAGGTCCCGACAATGAAATCAGGGGCACCAGCAAGGTCGGCGGCATCATCGGATGCTCCGACGGCAGCGGATGGGTCACCCTTGAGAATGTAGGCCAGGAAGGCTATGTGTATGGCACGGGCAACAATGTGTGCGCCATCATCGGCGTGGTGATGAACGGTGGTCCTGCCACACGCATCACCAATTGCTACAACATGGGCAATGTCAGCGGTGGCGGTGAGAGCGCCATCATCTCAGGCTGGTTTGGCGGACATGGCAGCGTGGAGGTAAAAGGCTTCTGGAACACAGGTGTCATGGAGAGCGGCCAGGATGGCAGCAACTCGCTTTGGCGCAACAATTCAGGCATCACTGCCGAGCGCATCTTCCATTTGTATGCCGACCAGGGCGCTTCTGTGATAGAGGAAGGCGACGTTGCCTCCGGAAAACTGGCTTTCGGCCTCAACGACAATCAGGATGCCGGATTCTGGCGTCAGAACCTGTCCGACCCCAAGGACTTGCATCCTGTGTTCCTGCCCGACCATCTGCTCGTCTACGCCAATGGCGAATTGAGCTGCGACGGTTCGGCTAAACAGGGTTCCGCCGTCACCTACTCCAATACCGAGGGTTCGGTGCGCGACGACCACCATTTCACTGCTGGTTTCTGCACGGGTTGCGGAATGATGCAGGATGATTTCTGTGAGATGGAAGAGGACTATTACCTCATCGACGACGGCGACAAACTCAACTGGTTTGCCTATATGGTGAACAATGTGAATGGGGCTGCCAACGGCAAACTCACTGCCGACATCGACATGAGCGGCAAGGCTTTCACTCCTATCGGCCAGGATGCCCATGACTTCAAGGGCCACTTCGATGGTATGGGCCACCGCATCCTCAACCTCGTCACTAATGCCGACCGCAACAACCAGGCTCTCTTCGGACAGGCTGTGGGTGGTGCAGTGATAGAGAACATCATCATCGATGCTTCATGTGTCATCCAGGGCACTGCCTTCACTGCAGGCATTCTCGGACATGTATGGGGCGATGGCGTTATCGTGCGCAACTGCGGCAACGAGGCCAACATCAATGGTTCGGCACAAAATGCTGCCGGCATCGTGGGCTGTTCGGAGAGAGAGGTACACATCTCCAACTGCTACAACTTGGGCGAAATCAACGGTTCTCATGAGAACGCAGGCATCTGTGCTTGGATGGGTTCCAACAACTCCACCATCAAGAACTGCTACAGCACTGCCACTGGCATCAATGGTGCTGGTCTTTGGAGAAAAGACGAGGTGTCTGGCGAGAACGTCTATCAGATAGAGGGCATTCAGGGTGAGTTCTTCACCGTGGAGATGATGCAGAGTGGCGAACTTGCCTATCTGCTCAATGGCAAGCAGAGCGAGAATGTGAACTGGTATCAGCTCATCGGCACCGACAGCCATCCCGTTCCTCTGTTCATCGAGGGTGGTGTGGTGTATGCCAATGGCGCTCTCGACTGTGCCGGCAACCCGAAGGCTGGAGCCGAGGTCAGTTATTCAAACACCGACGGTGCTACCCGCGACGACCACAAGTATGAGAACGGTCTCTGCACCGTCTGCGGCACACCCGATACTGAGTATATCAAGGCAGAGGATGGTGTGTATGCCCTCGCAAGCGCATCCGACGTGGCTTGGTTCGCCGCTATGGTCAACAAGGTGGATGCTGGCATCAATGCCAAACTGACCAGCAACATCGACTTCCTAGGTGTGGACTTCAAGGGCATCGCTACTGCTGCAGCACCCTACTCGGGCACCTTCGACGGACAGAAACATATCATCAGCAACCTGATTATCGACATGCCCGAAGACGCCAATGTGGGCTTCTTCCGTGAGATTACGGCTGGTGCGCACATCATGAACATGACCATCGATGCTACATGCGCTGTGACGGGCAAGAACTTCGCTGCTTCCTTCGTCGGTCATGTCAGCGGCAATGGCACCGCACTGCTTGAGCAACTGGGCAACGAGGCGATGGTGACCACTATCGACCAGAACGCCGGTGGCATCGTGGGATGCAATACCTCTGGCGAACTCAAACTCACCCTCCTCAACTGCTACAATGCCGGCTATATCTCCAGTGGATGGGAAGCTGGCGGTCTGTCGGGATGGTTGGGCAACGACGCCATCACCACCAACTGCTACAACATGGGTGTGGTGACCAATGGCGAGTCATATGCCCGTGGCAACAACATCCAAATCACCAACTGCTTCGACCCTGTCACCGACTGGCCCGCACTGCCTGTCACTCCGATAGAGAACTTCACCAACGATGTGGTCTACAACCTCCTCGCTGAGGCTGCTCCCGGCATCTGGTTCCTGAGTGCTGAGACCAACGGACATCCTGTGCTCTACGATACAGGTATCGTGAGCGGCATCAGTCAGATGGCTGTGCAGTCCGAGAAGGGTGCTGTGTATTACGACCTCCAGGGCCGTAAGGTCAGCCATCCCTCAAAAGGCATCTACATCACCAACGGACATAAAGTTGTAATCAAGTAGGTTTATTCTTCATCTTTGTGTAAGGGGAATGTCGGGGCTTCTGGCATTCCCCTTTTTGCTGGTTCATTTTCTTGACTTCCTTTCATCACAAAAATGCACATATTATCCCACAAAGACGGTGAAATCCATCTTTATATCGTATCTTTGCCTTGACAATTGCAAAACAAACATCAACTCTCGTCGGGTTGGGATTTTTCGACTGCATCATAGGTTGATAAAAGTGAATATTTAAAGAATAAAAGAGATATGAACAGGACTTTGATCATGATTCACGCGCCATGTCCCATGCATATTCCTGGAAAACGAGAACGGCGACGCCTTCCAGTATTACCATACCATCTTTGATACCTATAAGACCGTGCGCTTCGACAGCTATGAACCTATATTCCAGCTTGTGCGTGACTTCGTGAAACAGTACTAAATATCTTTTCTTCAGCCTTTGAAGGGATGTGAAAGACTTTGGATGAATGGAATTGCCCCAATATTACACTTATACAAAATATCTGTCTATAATAACTTAACAGCCTGACAATCAGCATCTTTTTGCTGATATAACCATTTTTTTGTTATACATTCATTATTAAAACGCCTCATGTGCGCAGAATGGTGTAATTTTGCATCAGAAGTATTTTTGTTAGGTTTTTTATGATTGTTAAGTTAGGTAAATGTTTGTTTTTGCCGCTCTTGTTTTTCAGCAGTTTCATTCATAGTGTAGGAGCGGCTTCAGGATCAGATCCGATGGCAAACCCCGAGGCGGTAGTAACCTCGGGGCGAGCCCGGTTCACCGTCCTTACCCCACGAATGATACGTATCCAGTACAGCTCCAAGGGACTGTTTGAGGATAGGGCAACATTCGCAGTCATCAACCGCAACCTCCCCCTTCCCGATTTCTCCACACGCGAGGAGAACGGATTCCTATATATCGAGACCGGACAGTTGACCTTGAGGTATAAGATAGGCAGCACCATTTCGCCATCACTGAAATCACCCAACAACCTGTCCGTCACCATGAAATTGAATGGGCGCGACGTAATCTGGTATCCCGGCAAGGAAGACGCACTCAACCTGAAAGGCACCAAGCGCACGCTCGACACCGCCAGCGGCGATAACCAGCGCCCCGACCTGGAGGATGGCATCATCTCAAGGGCAGGATGGGCACTCATCGATGAGTCGCCGAAGACCAAGCGTGGCGACGGGTCCACCACTTTCGCCTTCGAAGGTCAGGTGGATGGTATCGACTGGTTGGCAAAGCCCGTCGACGCCAATGCCCTCGACTGGTATTTCATGGGTTATGGCCATGACTACAAGGACGCCATCGGCGACTACATCAAGATAGCGGGACGCCAGCCGCTTCCTCCGCTTTATGTGTTGGGCTATTGGTACAGCAAGTATCAGCGCTACTCCCAGCAGGACTTCATCAATCTCGTCAACGAGATGCGGCAAAACGATATCCCTCTCGACGTGATGATTTACGATATGGACTGGCACCTCGACGGGTGGACGGGATGGACGTGGAACAAGAGCCTCATCCCCAATCCTCCAGGACTCATCAACTGGATGCACAACCAAGGGCTGAAGGTGGGCCTCAACCTCCACCCCGCCGATGGCGTGGCCAGTTACGAGGACCACTTCAGCGAGATTGCCAAAGATATGAAGGTCAGTGGCGACAGGGTGCCGTGGATGCTTGAAGACTCCACTTTCTACCGCTCCATGTTCACTCATATCATCCGTGAGCGTGAGAAAGAGGGAGTGGACTTCTGGTGGATTGACTGGCAGCAGAACCTCACCAGTTTCTATACCGATGGACTGGGCGAGACCTTCTGGTGCAACCATGTCTTCTTCAACGATATGCGCCTCAACCGCACCGACCGCCGACCGTTCATCTTCCACCGCTGGGGAGGCCTTGGCAGCCACAGATACCCCATCGGTTTTTCCGGCGACACCTATTCCACCTTCGGCTCGTTGGCTTTCCAACCCTATTTCACCGCCACCGCATCCAATGTGTGCTTTGGCTATTGGGGACACGACCTGGGCGGACATCTGCAGATAGCACCCACCAATTCCGAACTGATGCTGCGGTGGTTGCAGTTTGGGGTGTTCTCACCGATATTCCGCACCCACGGCGCCAGTAAGGAGGGCAACGAGCGGCGTATATGGAAGTTGGACAATTTCCCCATGTTGCTCGACTGTGTCAACCTGCGCTATCAGCTGATGCCCTATATCTATACTGCGGCGCGACAGGCATACGACACAGGCATCTCCATCTGCCGTCCGCTCTATTATGACTGGCCCGAGGAGAATGAGGCTTACCGACAGGAGGGTGAGTATATGTTTGGCGACGATATCCTTGTCTCGCCCATCGTCACCGCTGCCGGCAACAACCAGAAGGCATTTCACAAGACATGGCTGCCCGAAGGTTCGTGGTATGATGTCTGCCACAACGAGATGGTGGAGGGAGCTACAACCATCAGCCACTATTATGGGATGGGCGACATCCCCTATTTCGTCAAGGCTGGTGCTGTGGTGGTGTGTGACCCTCCGATGAGGAACCTGAAGAATGCGTCCTCCAGCCTTGTCGTGAAGGTGTACCCAGGCAGCGACGGTGAGACATCGTTGTATGAGGATGCCGGAGATACACAAGATTATGAGAACGGAGCCTTTGCCACCACGTCGTTCAGTCAGACACGCACCCCGTCGGAACTGTCGCTCACCATCGCCCCCCGCCAGGGACAATATGATGGGATGCTCGCAGAGCGGTCGTATCAGGTGGTGTTCGTCTTGGAGGATGAGCCGCGTGAGGTGACCGTGAATGGCGTGCCCACCGACGACTGGACCTACGACGGGCAGATGCGCCAGGTGACCGTCACCGTGCCGGTAACCGACTGCGGTCAGCAAACCGTGGTGTCGCTGCAACGCAACGCCACCGACATCACACAGATAGGGACGGCAGCCATCGTCTCTCAGAAATACTACGATATGCAGGGCCGTGAGTACACCTATGCACCGCAGGGCACATATATCCTCAAGCGCGTATGGAGCAACGGCAATGTGACCACGAAGAAATATATCCGTTAATCAGAATCCCACCCGGAAAACCCGGAAAACCCAGAAACCCCAGAAACCCCGGAAAATCCGGAAACTCCGGAAAAAACCTCAAACCTCAAACCTCAAACCTCAAAAATAAAAACCTATGACCCATAAAACCATCCTGTTGTATGTCATTTGCCTCTTGATGCCATTCGCTGCAGAGGCGCAGAGCTTCGATGCCCTCTGGGCTACGGGCAGCGCTGTGCCGGAGGGCTCACGCCAGTTGACAAAACGGCCCGACGGACAGTTCCGTTTCGCAGGCGCATTGAATGAGGGCGAGTTGAAAATCATGACTACCGAGACCTACCAGAAGGGTGTCACACAGTTTCTCAAACCGCAGTTGGTGGACTCCTATCTCATCAACAAAGGCATCAACTATGTCATCACTTCGGATGAGACGCAACCTGGTTGGGTGGTCTCGTTTCAGGAAGACACCTACCGGTTCCTCGTCGACCCCGTGGCAAGGAAGGTGACTGGCGAACTGATGCTCCCGTGGAACGAGGTGTTCATCGCCGGCAGCGCATTCGAGGGCGGAGCCAATCATGTGGAATGGAACCGCAACGGTATGCTGCCTTTCGAGCGCGACCACGACAATCCCTATGTCTTCTCATGGACCGGATGGCTGGGAGAGACTGGTGGGGTGGTGGAACCAGGCCGCTTCAAATTGGAAGGACAGATGACATGGGGTCCCCGTGAACTGCATCCTTATGTGCAGGACGAGAACCTGCTTACTTCCACTCAGATGCGGCAGGGTGGTGACGACACCAAGTGGCATGTCTACGTGGAAGGTGTCTACCATATCGTCGTCGACCTCTTCAATGAGACGTTCAGTGCAGAACTCGTCACCGATTCCAAGATGCCGCAGGCAGATGGCGTCGACGAGATGGTGGCACCCCGCGATGAGCAAACCGTTGCAGTATACAACATGAACGGCATGCAGGTGCAACGGCTGCAGAAAGGTATCAATATCGTGAGGACCGCCGACGGAAAGGTGAGGAAGGTACTCTCGAAATAAATATTTGGTCTTGAAAAACGATGTCTATGAGAAGCAACACCATTAAAACAGCCATACTGTGGGGCTGCCTGCTCTGCTTCGGCACTGCCAGCGCCGCCCCCGTGTCACCCCAGCAAGCCATGGGACTTGCCAAATCGTTTCTGAGTGCCAGAGGAAAGACGGTGTCGGCACTTCATGCCGCGAAGGCACCGCAGACATCTGGACGGTTCACAGACAGCGCCGCCTATCATGTCTTTGATGTGGAAGGCGGTGGTTTTGTGGTGGTCTCAGGCGACGACCTCACCGCACCTGTGCTGGGATACAGCGACAAGGGTGTGTTTTGTGAGGACAACTTGCCCGAAGGGCTTCAGTGGCTGTTGCAGACCTATGAGGAGCAGATAGGGCATGTGCGTGAGGCATCAGACAGGTATGCGACATGGCAGAGCCGGCGGACACCGTCGCCAAGCAGGTCGGTGCGCCACAACATCGAGCCCCTCATGACCACGCTGTGGAACCAGGGCTATCCCTACAACCTGCTCTGTCCTCAATACTACAACGAAGATGGGACATTGGGCGACCGTTGCGCCACAGGATGCGTGGCAACCGCCATTGCCCAGGTGATGGCATACTACAGATATCCGAATGCCACCCTCCGCACCATTCCCGGTTATGTGCAGCGTTTCTCCACCAATCAGGGAGACAAGACCGTGCAGCTGAGAAACGTCGCCGCCAATTCCGCCATCGACTGGGAGCATATGCTCGATGCGTATGGCGACCACGACAGCGAGCAACAGCGGCAGGCCATAGCCCAGTTGATGTACTGGGTGGGACTGGGCTGCAAGATGGGCTACGGCCCCTCGTCAGCGGCTGGCTTCCCTGAAGGGGTGAATGCGCTGAAAAGATATTTCGGCTACGACGACGGCACTCACATCGAGAGCAGGTCAAACCACACCATACGGAGTTGGGACGAGTTGCTCTACAAGGAGTTGGAGACTGGCCATCCCATCGCCTTTGCCGGCACCAACAGCGGCGGCGCCCATGCCTTCGTGCTCGATGGGTATGACGTCGACGGCCTGTTCCACGTCAACTGGGGGTGGGGCGGCATGAATAATGGCTATTTCAGAGTCGACGTGCTCGACCCCGACGACGATTCGGGCATCGGCGCATCGTCTACTCCCGGGGGCTACAACATGGGGCAGGATGCCATCATCGGCATGCGGCTGCCCGATGATGTGACGGCTCCCGACAACGACGCATACAAACTCACGGTGAACGACTGGGAAATCAGGCGCGGCAACGTGTTTTTCGCCAACTACGTCAACTGGTCGGGTGTGAGTGCCGACTGGAATGTGGGCATCGCATGGGTGGCAGACGACGGGTCGCTGGCGCTTATGGGCAATGAGTCGACCACCTATCTCGACCCGAATTATTATCAGGGTTTTGAGTTTGCCGTGAAAGGACTCGCTCAGGGCACCTACCATATCGTGCCGGTGAGCAAGCGCACCACCGACCAGCAGTGGCAGACAAATGTGAATCCAGCCATCAGTTATGTGGAGGCTGTGGTGGATGCCGACGGGCAGGTCAGCCTCACCATTCACCCCATCCAGCAGGTGGAGGTGACGGAGATTTCCTTCCCCGGTGACCATCGCAGGGGCAACGACCAATCGGTGTGTGCCACGTTCCGCAACATGGGTGAGGAATACTATCATGAGGTGTTCCTCTTCGCTGGCACCAACAACCAGATGGATAATAGCCTCTGCCGCACCGCTGTGTCTATGGAGAAAGACGGCGAGGCTACGGCAACTTTGCATTTCACACCCGACCGCAGCGGCACATGGACGGTGTGGCTGGCTGCTGACGACAGGGGAAACCGCATATTGGGAAAGGCCGAGGTGAGCATCACCGACGAGGGCATTGCCAACACCGATGCCCTGCGCTTCGTGTCGTTGACAGTGGAGAACCGCACCAGCAACATGATTTACGGCAACTGCGCACAGGGCAAGGTCACCGTGGTCAATCAGGGCAAGCAGGACTTCGACGGCAAGATACGCCTCTGGCTGTTCAAGTTGGCTTCCGACGGCTACTATTATGGTGTGTCGAGTATCTACAAACCCATCCAGGCAGCTCCTGGAAAGATGGCAAAGACCGACTTCTTCTTCGACCATCTCGACATGGATGCCGTCTACACCATGAGCATACTTTATGAGAGGGGTGGCGACATTCTCGACGGAGGACTGAAACCTGTGGGGACAACGAGGAAAGGTGTCGTTTGCTGGCTGAGCGACAAGTCGCTGAAAGGCATGCCGCCCAGTGCGTCGGTATACAGTCCTTCGAATGCCCTGGCGGTAGACATGAGCAGTGTGGGCGGCATGGTCACATCCGTGCATCCCAACGACAACCCCAACACGCTCTATATTCTCAGTCCCGATGTCTCACTGCCTGAAGGTCTTGAGGATGCCAACGTGGTGAGGGGCAGCCAGTCCGAGACCATCCGTCTTGTGGACAGCAGGGCATTCTTCACACCCATCGCTTTCACCGCCTCTGACATTTCACTCCAATGTGCGCCTGCAGAAGGGGTGTGGCAGACGATAGCACTGCCGTTCACCCCAGAGGGCATCCCCTCGGGCATGCAGGTGATGGAGTTCTCGTCGCTCGACGACAGCGGCATGCCTGTCTTCACCGCCACGCATTCCATGCAGCGCCAGATACCCTATCTTTTCCACACCGATGGCAATACATCACCCGTGCTGTCTGCCCATGATGCGAGAATCTCTCCCACACGTTCCGTCGCCATGGTGGCGGGTGCCGGCGAGACACGCTTCTGCGCAACGACCATGGGCGAGACACAGAGCGATGTGCTGGTGCTCAATGCCGATGGTGATACTTTCGTTGCCTCGCCAGGTCAGGTGAAGGTGCAGCCATTCAGGGCATATTTCTCCATGCCGGGCGCCGACCGCATTTCGCTGCTGGGTGCCGACCCCGATGGCCTGACCGAAAAGATGGTCGACAAGAGCACAGATGCTGAAACCCTATATAACCTGAGCGGCCAGCGGGTGGTCAACCCCAGGCGGGGCATCTATATCAGAAACCATAAAAAGGTGCTGATATGGTAAGGACATGGATGCTTTTCCTCATGGCACTGGTCTTCGGTGAGGCACAGGCTGCCCGAACGGTATCCCTGCAGTCGCCCAACGGGGAGATAAAGGTAGATATCACCATCGCCGACAGTCTGTGGTTCACGGTCTGCAAGGGAGACGAGTGCGTGGTCAGTTCATGTGCGATATCCCTGCAGCTCCCCAAACAGTCGGGTGCAAGTCTTCGCGTAAAAGGTGTGAAAAGAGACGCCATCGATGAGACCTTGCACAACAGGATACCCATCAAAAATGCTGTCACACGCAACAAGGCATCACGGCTCAGACTGTCGCTGTCGGGTCCTTACGATGTGGAGTTCCGCGCCTACGACCATGCCGTGGCATATAGGTTCATCATCAGGGGAAAGGGATTGGCGGAAGTGGTGGACGAGGAGATGAACCTCGACTTCCTCACCCCGTTTACCGCCCATCTCTCCAAAACAAAATCGGGCTTCTGGACTTCTTACGAATCGCCCTATACCCATGTTTCCACAAGCGACTATGGCGCCGACGACGAGATGGTCTACCTGCCTGTGTTGCTGGAAACACCACGAGGCACGAAAATCCTGTTTTCCGAAAGCGACGTGCGCGACTATCCCGCCATGTTTCTGAAAGGCACTGCCAGCCATGGGCTGAAAGCGGTCTTCCCGAGGTCGCCCAAGAAATGGGAACCTTATGGCGACCGGGGGTTCATGGTCACGGAAGAGCATCCCTATATCGCATCCACCTCAGCCAACCGCCCGTTGCCATGGCGTTTCCTTGTCATTGGCAATGATGCCGATATCGCTGCCAACGAGATGGAGCGCATCCTCGGCGGTGAGTGTGAGATGGAGGACACCGACTGGATAAAACCGGGAAAGGTGAGCTGGGACTGGTGGAACCACTGGACGGTGTGGAACGTGGATTTCGTCACGGGCATCAACAACGCCACCTATCGCTACTTCATCGATTTCGCATCGGAATATGGCATAGAATACATCCTGCTCGACGAGGGCTGGTGTAAAGACGTGAACGACCCTTACACCACTCGCGACGACATCGATGTGAGGCAACTCGTGGAATACGGACGCCAGAAAGGTGTGGGGGTGATTCTTTGGCTCACTTGGCTCGCTGTGGAGCGGCACATGGACCTCATCGCTCATTATGCCGACATGGGGGTGAGGGGACTGAAGATTGACTTCATGGACCATAGCGACCAGTGGATGGTGAACTACTATGAGCGTGTGGCAAAAGAGTGCGCGCGCCACAAGATGATGGTCGATTTCCACGGGTCGTTCAAACCCGCTGGCCTTGAAATCAGATATCCCAACGTGATTTCCTACGAAGGGGTGCTCGGGATGGAGCAGGGAAGAGGCTGCCACCCCGACAACACGATTTGGCTGCCCTTCATTCGCAATGCCGTGGGACCGATGGACTTCACACCGGGGTCGATGGCATCGGCACAGCCTGAGGACAACTTCGGGAGTGGCTCATTGCCGATGGGCAGTGGCACGCGTGCCTACCAGATGGCGCTCTATGTGGTCTTTGAGAGTGCCCTGCAGATGCTTGCCGACAGCCCCACGCGATACATCAACGAGGATGAGTGTACCCGGTTCATCGCCCAGGTGCCCACCACATGGGATGAGTCGAGGGTGCTCTCGGCAAAGGCGGGCAGCCATTATGTGGTGGCACGCAGGAAAGGCAAGCGGTGGTTTGTGGGTGCCATCACGGGCAGCAGCCCACAGGACCTGGATGTCAGCCTCGACTTCCTGGGGCAGGCAGGCGAACTACAGTTCTTCCAGGACGGAGCCAACGCCCACCGCATCGCTGTCGACTACAGGAAAGGCAGCCGCCGGGTGACACCGACCGACACGCTGCACCTCCATCTGGCAAGGAATGGCGGGTGGTGCGGAGTTGTCGAACCACAATGAATTTTATCAACTATACCATATGACTATGAAGAAGAAATTATCCGCAATGGCAATGGCAGGATTGCTCACATTGGGGGCGAGTGCCCAAAACAAACCGATGAAGGCCTACATGGTGGCCGACGCGCATCTCGACACGCAATGGAACTGGGATGTGCAGGCCACCATACGCGACCATATCAGGAACACGCTCGACCAAAACCTGTTCTTGCTGCGGCAATATCCCCACTATGTGTTCAATTTCGAGGGTGCCGTGAAGTATTCATGGATGAAGGAGTATTATCCTTCGCAATACAATGAGATGAAGAAATATATCCATGAGGGTAGATGGCATATTGCCGGCAGCAGTTGGGACGCCAACGAGACCGTCGTCTGCTCACCGGAGTCATTCCTCAGGAACATACTGCTCGGACAGACTTTCTACCGCAAGGAGTTCAACACGGAGGGCACCGATATCTTCTTGCCCGATTGCTTCGGCTTCGGTTACGCCCTGCCCACCCTGGCGGCTCATTGCAGCCTTATCGGCTTCTCCTCACAAAAACTGGTGTGGCGCAACAAACCTTTCTATGAGGACGGAAAGAGATACCCCTTCACCGTCGGTCTGTGGCAGGGCATCGACGGCAGCCGCATCATGATGGCCCACGGATTCAGTTACGGGCAGCGCTGGGAGGATGAGGACCTGTCGCAGAACAAGATGCTCATCAGCGAGGTGCGCCAAAGTCCGCTGAACATCGCCTACCGCTATTACGGCACTGGCGATATCGGCGGTTCGCCCACCATCACTTCTGTCAGGGCAGTGGAGAAAGGCATCAATGGCGACGGACCGGTGCAGATTGTCAGTGCCACAAGCGACCAGTTGTATAAGGACTTCATGCCTTTCGACAAGCATCCCGAACTGCCTGTCTTCGATGGCGAACTGACCATGGACCTGCATGGCAACGGCTGCTATACCTCACAGGCTGCCATGAAACTCTACAACAGGCAGAACGAGCACCTCGGCGATGCTGCAGAGCGTGCTTCGGTCATCGCCAACTGGTTGGGTGAGACCGAATATCCGAGCGCACTGCTCACAGACACATGGAAAAGAACCATCTGGCATCAGTTCCACGATGACCTGACGGGCACCTCCATCCCCAAAGCCTATGAGTTCTCATGGAACGACGAGTTGCTGGCATTGAAGAAGTTCTCGGATGTGCTGACGCATGGCGTGTCGGCCGTCGCCCGACACATGGACACCAGGACGAAGGGCACTCCAGTGGCGGTGTACAACAACGAGGCTTTCGAGGCGGTCTCCTTGGCGAAGGTGAGAATTGACGATGGCAACGATTATGTGGTGACTGCTCCTGACGGGAAAAAGGTGCGCTCGCAGGTGGTGGAGCAGGAGAGTGGCAGGTTCTTGCTCTTCGATGCCAAGGTGCCTGCTGCCGGTGTTGCGGTGTTCGACGTGAAAACCGCCGGTAAGTTCAAACCCGCTGCTTCCCGACAGGGACGGAAGATAGAGTCGGCACGCTATTCTCTTGAGGTCAACGAATCGGGCGACATCGCCTCCATCATCGACAAACAGAATGGGAAACAACTTGTCGCACCAGGCAAAAGCATCCGACTCGTTGTCTTCGACGATTGTCGCTCTGCCCAGTGGCCGGCATGGGAGATTCATAAAGCCACTCTTGACAAGGCTCCCCTTCCCGTGAGCGACGTGCTCAGCATCGCCGTCGAGGAGGGCGCAATGAGGCATACCATCGTCGTCAGAAAACGTTATGGCGACTCAGAAATCACTCAGCGGATTCATCTTTATGAGGGCAATCTGGCCGACAGGATTGATGTGGAGAATGCTGTCGACTGGCGCTCCCTCAATGCCTTGCTCAAGACAGAATTCGCACTCAACGTCGCCAATGAGATGGCGTCTTATGACATCGGACTGGGACATGTGAAAAGGGGAAACAACAAGGAGAACCAATACGAGGTATACGCACATCAGTGGACCGATCTGACCGACCGCTCCGGGGACTATGGTGTCACGATTCTCAACGATTCCCGCTATGGATGGGACAAGCCCAATGACAACACGCTCAGACTGTCGCTGCTCTACTCTCCGCAACCAGACAGGGGGTATGTGTATCAGGCTCGGCAGGATTTCGGACACCATGTCTTCACCTACAGCATCATGGGACATCAAGGACAGCTCGACCCCGCTGCGACCGCCCGGAAGTCTGATTTGCTCAACAGTCCGCTCAAGGCATTCCATGTCACCAAGCACAAAGGTGAACTGGGCCGTGAGTTCTCGTTTGTCTCTGCCGACAACGACCAGGTGGTGGTCAGGGCGCTGAAGCAGGCTGAGGTGAGCGATGAGGTGGTGGTGCGACTGTATGAGATGGGTGGCAGAAGTGCCCAGAAGACACGCCTGACATTCGCTGGCGAAATTATCAAGGTCGTAGAGGCCGACGGCACGGAGCGCACGCGCAGGGCTGTTCCTTTCGACCCGCATTCTTTCGTGGCGGATATCAATCCGTTTGGAGTCAGGACTTATAAGGTGACACTGAAGAAAAAACCGCTCCAAAAGGTGGATGCCCGCATGCTGGAACTGCCATACGACCGCCATTGCTTCAGCTTCAATGAGTTCAGGTCGGTAGCCAACTTTGAGAACGGATACAGCTATTCCGCAGAGCTGTTGCCCGAGGGTGGCATCAGTGTGGGCGATGTGCCGTTCCGTTTCGGTGAGAGGGATGCCGCCAATGGTGTCTCATGCAAGGGGAATGTGCTGAAGTGGGACTCCGACAAGGATTACAGCCATCTCTATCTTCTCGTGGCTTCCGATGACGGCGACCGCATGGCTGGATTCACCGCGGGCAATTCAAAGCAAGAGAGTCTGGTGCCGTTCTACTCCGGTTTTATCGGACAGTGGGGGCACGACAACCAGACGGAGGGTTACCTCAAGGATGCCGAGGTGGCGTATGTCGGCAGCCACCGTCATTCCGCCGACGGTGATGAGCCTTATGAGTTCACCTATATGTTCCGTGTCCACATCGATTTGCCCAAGGGTGTCAGGCAGGTGACGCTTCCTGACGATGGGCATGTGGTCGTCTTCGCCGCTACACTGGCGAATGATGAGCCGGATGCATCACAGGCAGCACCATTGTTCATCACCTCGTTGAAGGACAATGGGAAGGCAAAACTTGGCAAAGCTGATGATGCTGCCGTCAGTCTGCTCAAACAGGCGAAAATCGTGGCTGTGTCGGGTGAGGTGAACACCTCGGAGAGGGCTGCCAACCTGACCGACGGCAGAGACGACACCAAGTGGTGTGATGCAGGCACTGGTCCCAACTATGTGGTGTTCGACTTGGGAAAACCGACGGAGGTCAGACGCTGGCGGTTGGTCAATGCGGCATGTGAGATACCGTCATACATCACACGCACCTGTCTGTTGCAAGGGCGCAACAGCATGACGGAGGAATGGCAGACATTGGATATGTTTGACAGAAACAGGAATAATGTGGTCAACCGTTTATTCACCCCTGTGTCAGTCAGGTATGTCCGTCTCTTTGTCGTCAATCCCACGCAGGACACCGACCCAGCAGCTCGTATTTACGAATTTGAGTTGTTCTGATAAATTGTTAGGAGTTTAGGAGTTTAGAAGTCTAGGAGTTTAGACAATAGCCCAACAAGAATGGCGGAGAGATATCCATATTTGGCGTCTCTCCGCCATTATCTGCTGGTGCAACCTGTAGGGACGCGATGTATCGCGTCCGCTTGAGATGCAACTCCCCTCCCATGAAGGGGAGGGGCAGGGGTGGGGTATGTAACTTCTTGTTTTTCAGAAAAATAATTCCCCACCCCAACCCCTCCCCACGCGTGGATGAAGAAAAATTATCAGCAACCCGAAATCTGGGTGGAAAAATTGAATGCAGAGTACCAAGTGATGGCTGGAAGTCCAATAACCAACGAGGTGACCAGAATCCAAGGCAATGCCGACATCACTTATGGCGGTGCTGGCACAGAAACTGCCAGAACCAATAGCAGCCTATGGGACGAAGGGGATGAAGAGTGAGGAGAAACACCATAGCACTTCTATAAACAACACAGCCTCCATACACGACGTGAGGAAGCCAGAAAAACGATAGGCTTCACCAGGTGATTGGCTGCTCGTGTCCAAATCAATAAAAGCAGGTGGATAAAGTTCCTTTTTATGGGAACTATCCACCTGCTTTTATTGATGTCGCATCTGCTTATGTCTCAAATGATGAGCAAAAGATGCAAATAATTGAATGATGTACCACGAAATGAGACAAGCGAAGCCTATTTTTGCAATAAAATAAATAACTCATTTTGTATAATCATGGAAAATTATAATGGAACCATATCTGTACATGGAAGAGGCAGCATACATGTTGTCCCCGATGTAACTCGTTTGGAAGTGATGGTTGAAAGTGTGTTCGTCAATTATGAGACGGCCTACAAGCAAGCTCGTGAAAACACCATCAGAGACCCACGTCCTTATCAACTAAAAATCTTGGAACGTGCAGTGAAAGACGCCCAAGAGAAAGCCGAAATGATGGCCAAAGCTGCCGGATGTCAACTTGGTGAGGTAAATAGCATTACCTATGGTAAGCAGGAACTGACGTTCCACTCCCAGGCACGTTTTATCCATTCCAATAAAGAAGCAATGACCTGTGACGCCAATAGTTTGAATATTGAGCCTGACGACTTGGTGATGAGCGACAGTGTAGATGTGTCATGGAATCTGGTTAAAATGGAAACGTCTTAGAACGGTTCTTGATAGTCAGGATTTCTTTTGCCAGCGATATCTCAAAGTAGAAATCCAACAAAAGGAAAATAACAAGAAGAACGATAGGCATCACTATGTGATAGGCTGGTACAAAGCCAGGTGAATATTTTCTTTAAAGTTCGTTAATCCACAAAAAATTACTCAAAATCAAAAATAATTTCCAAAACAGAAAATATTTTCGAATCAATTTCGTATATTTGCAACTAAATGTGACTATTTATCTATGGAAAGCAAAAAACTGAACCGTCTAAGGGTTGTAATAGCAGAAAAAAACTTGTCCAACAAGTGGCTCTCAGAGCAGCTTGGAGTTGGTCAGGCTACAATATCTAAGTGGGTTACTAACTCTTCTCAGCCGAATTTGGAGATGCTGATAAAGATTTCCAAACTATTGGAGATTGATGTAAACGATCTTATCCGATTTGACGAAGTCATTGTGGAGAAGAAAGTTTTACCAAATAAAGAATAAAGGGGAATGGCAACTGAATCTAACGCCTATAATATGTCATTTACAGCAGGTGCAGCAATGTTAAATGAAATGCATGCTGTGGCTGAAGCATTTTTAGAATGTGGCGGTGACTGGAAGCTGACAAAGGAAAAGACCTTCAAGGAGAACTTGATGGAAAAGGAAAAGATGTCTTCCAATCAACGCTACTTTGCTCTGATGAAACAGCGTATTGAAGTCTTAAATACAACTGAACTCGATATGTTTGTGAACGGTACTGTAGCCGTTCGTCGGCTCATTGTATTGTTGGCCATTTGCAAGGCGCACTCCTTTATTTCTGATTTCATTTCCGAGAATGTGCGTGACTGCTTTTACAACCAATACGAGAAAATTACTCCTGCCAATTTCAATGAGTTTTATAACGAAAAGAAATATGTGCATCCCGAATTGGAAAAAGTGACAGAACTTACGGTAGGAAAAATGAGGCAAGTGATTTTCCGCATCCTTGAACAGACAGAGCTGATAGAAGATGCAGAATCTGGAATACTCCATCGGCCTTATCTTTCCGAAACACTAGAACGTTTAGTGGTTCAAGATGACCCGAAGTGGCTTGCCATATATCTATATTCCAATAACGAAATCAATAATCTAAGAGACCTATATGTTTAATCAAACTACAGATTTAGAAACGCTGTTTGAAGGTTTATACAACAAGTTAGTTTCTCCAAATTTCGGAAAGAACCTTGGAGGTGAACTGCCATTGTTTATTCAGCCCATACCATCAGCATTTCAAACTGATGCAGAGGGGCAGATTAAACGCCTTTCCTCTCGATTGGCAAGAAAGGGAATAGTAACAGTGGGCATTAATTTGTATGACCTTTGTATGGACATTCTTAAAGAACAAGATGTGCTGGAAACAATCCTTGCGGAAGAGCAAAACCTTGAAAGAGAAGACATCATATCAACTCTAGATAGTGTGCTCGACATCAAGACGGTCATCATTCCCAAGATCAAAGAAATAATCTTAGAGGCTAATCCTCGATTTGCATTTATCAGTGGAGTTGGGAGTGTTTATCCTTTCGTCCGCTCACATGGCATTCTCAACAATATTGATGAATTAGCCAGTGAGTGCAATCTTATTCTTTTCTTTCCAGGAGAATACAATAACCTCCAGTTAAAGCTTTTCGGCAGTATCTCTGACGAGAACTATTACCGTGGACATAATCTTAATGAACTAAGCTAAAATCTCATTTCTATGATACAACAACATATCTATTCAAAGGACATCACACGTAATATCAATGGTGTCATCAAGGCAGACAGCAAGTCAGAACTTGCTGATGAAATCAGGGAGTATGTAATCACCGCTGAACAAATGCAGCCAAGACTTTTGCCTGCTTTGTTCAAGACGCTTGTACCACCAGCAAAACCAACTTGTGTATGGATTTCAGGTGACTTCGGTAGCGGAAAATCGCACTTGTTGAAAATTCTCTCCTATGTTCTTGAAAATGAACTTGTGGTTGATGGCCGCAAGTGTGCAGAGATATTTGCCGACAAGGCAAATGATGACTTTGAATTGAAAGGTGATATTCAGAAAGCATGCCGTGTCTCAACAGAAAGCATATTGTTTAACATTCAGGAGAAACTTGATGGTATCGGCAAAAATCAGATAGACCCAGTTCTTAACATCTTCCTGAAGGAGTTTAACCGCAAACTTGGATTTGATGACAAAAAACCTGAGATTGCCGAGATTGAGCGTTATTTTGCAAAGAAGGGAAAATATGAATGGCTGAAATCAGAATATAAGGCTCGTTTTGGCAAGGAATGGGTAGATGACCGCCCGACCATCCTTCTGAAAAAACAGAACCTGGCCAAACTACTTGCCGATGTTGATGGCACAAGTGTAGAAGTCGCACTTAACAACATCACTACTCAAATCAACAAATACACACTCGATATTGATGGATTCGTGGCTCTCATCAAAGCACATTTGGAGGAACAGACTCCTGGCAGTCGTTTTATATTCTTTGTTGACGAAGTAGGTCAGTTTATTGGCAAGGACGTTCATCGTATGCTCAGCCTACAGACCATCGCCGAAGGACTCATCGATAAGACTGACGGGCGTGCTTCCATCATAGTCACCTCACAGATGGATATTGATGCCACACTTGGCAACTTGGAAAAGCAACAAGAATATGACTTCTCTCGCATCCAAGGTCGTTTTACCACCCGCATCAATCTTACAAGTGCCAACGCTGACGAAGTGATTCAACGTCGTCTATTGGAGAAAAAGGAACAACCACAACAGCAGCTCTGTTTGGTGTATGATGAACACAGAAACATTATTAAGAGTCTCTTCAATTTTGGAGACAACAGCCAGTTCAAGTGTTCTTACAAATCTGACGCCCAGTTTGCCATCGACTTTCCTTTTGTCGATTATCAGTTTGACTTGCTTCAGCGTTGTATCATTGAACTAAGTAAAAACAATGCATTCAGTGGTAAACAGCAGTCTGTAGGTGAGCGTTCTTTGCTGACAATCACCCAGGAAGTGGCAAAAGCCTACAAGGACAAAGACTTGAACCATATTGTACAATTTTGTGATATGTACGAAGGCATCCGTGGCATTCTCCAAACAAAAATTCAGTC
The DNA here is from genome assembly GCA_902767775.1 of uncultured Prevotellaceae bacterium. Taxonomy (GTDB): domain Bacteria; phylum Bacteroidota; class Bacteroidia; order Bacteroidales; family Bacteroidaceae; genus Prevotella. Next base: position 184,619 of record CACXIP010000006.1, read on the forward strand.
AGACATACAACAAGCAGAACATACCCTTGATGACGAGATGGCATTGAAAGTATTGAAAGCTCTCTTCCTCGTCAAGTATGTCAAGGGCTTTCCTTCAAACGTTGATAATATCACCAAAATCATGCTTCCTACCCTTGACTCTGATTTTCCTGAATATAAGAGCAAAATACAGGAAGCACTCAATAAACTCGTTCACCAATCTTATATTGAAAAGGGTGCCAATGATGAATACCATTACCAAACCAACGAGGAAAAAGACATTGAGACAGAGATTAAGAATGAGGAACTCCAACCGGATGCCATTAACAATGAACTAAAAAAGATTTTCCGTGATGAGATTTTCTCTGACAATAGGATCAAACTGTCTAATTTTAAGATATTCCCATACGGACGTATCGTTGATGAACAACAAGATGGCCGTGATGCAGAAATGTACATCCACTTTGTCACACCTCTGAATGGATTGACGAATACCGATCCTGCCACTATGACAATGTATTCCATGCAACATACTAACCAATTGTGTGTTGTTCTTGGTGAAGATAAGTATATGGCGGAGGACATTGCTATGTTTAAGAAGGCAGACAAGTGTCTCACCCGACTTCTTTCTGTTGGTAACGACAACTATCGTCAGCAGATTGTTACGGACAAACGACGCGTAAATTCTCGTCGTCGCGAAAGCATCGTCACTCGGTTGACCGACCTCACTAAGAATGCTCGTCTCTATATGGCTGGTCAGGAGATAACGGATATTCGCCAGACCGACCTTAGCAATCGTTTGAATGAGGGAATGGCCAAACTCGTTGAGCAAGTCTATACGAACCTAAAGATGCTTACCATTGAATATGATGATGCGATGTTGAAGTCTATCATTAATAGTACAACAAGTGGCACTTTCTTTGGGCAGGAGATGGACAACTGTTCACAGGAAATTTTCAACTGGCTCAATCGCAACAAGCAACTTAGTATCAGAACCAAGGTTAAAGATCTTGTTGATTATTTCCGTGGCAACACTTACGGATGGTATCAGACTGCAACCCTTTGCATTTTGGCCAAGCTCTATAAAATGGATAAGATTTCCTTCCGTTCGAATGGTAGTCCCGTGGCCGATCGTGATCTCTATACCAATATGACCAATAGCAACCAGCAGGCTGTGCTTATTGTTGATATCGAGGAAACAATTACTCCTTCTCAGGTTGCCAAATTGAAGAGCTTGTATAGAGAGTTCTTCGATGATGAGAGCTGCTCTGCTCAAAGTGCTAAAGATGTTCATCAACAGTTTGTCGCGCGTCTCAACAAGTTGATTGAAGAGCTTCGAAATGTGAAAGACCAAAACAACTTTGAGTTCACTAAGCCTTTGGCAGAGATTATCCCTCAATTCCAACAGATAGCGAATTGTGTCTATCCTTCTTTGTATAACAAGACAAATCAGATAGAAGACGCCATCGACAGAAAGGTTGATGAAGCGGATTTGATACGTGATTTTGTAGGTGGCAATCAATATAATATCTTTAAACATATTGAGACCACAAAGAAGGGCATACAGGCAAACATCGCATATGTGTCAACGGAGCTTGTTCAAACCCTTGATGAGATTTACTCATCCAGGTCACCTTGGAAATTGATGACGAAGGCCAAAGAGACCCTTGATGCTATTGGGACAGAAATAACGACTCGTCAGGATTCTGAACGCCAGAAAGCCCTTGCCAACATTGATAGCAAGCTAGTTTCACTAACGGCCCTCCCAGCCTATGCTACTTTAGAGCAATCGCAACAGAGCCAGGTCGCTGCAATGTTTATTATTTTAAAGAAAAAGGCAGAAACAGAACGATACATAGGTAATCTTATTGCCATGAGTAGTGAAATTGCTAATGCATACGAACGATGTATTACATCTATCAATAAATGGGTGGAGGAGGCAGCAGAGCGTAAACGCAAAGAAGAAGAAATGAAGGGTAATGGTGGCGGTCAGCAGCCCCCACAACGTCCCGTCAAGACATACGTCAATAAGAACAGTGCTATGAATGTCAGTTTCTCAAAGAATGTCCTTGAAACGAAAGAGGATGTTGAAGCTTACGTTGAAGCATTAAAAGCTCGACTCCTGGGCTATATTGACCAAAACAAAAATATCATGTTAAACTAATCATTTCAAGACAATATGACCACAAATACAGCAGCATTGAAAACATTTGCCCAGCAGACGCGGGCAAAACTCATCTCTCTTGTCTCTACAAAAATGCATTATGTGTTGAATGCTGACACCGCCGAACTTCGCGGTTATGAGCGGCAAATAGGCGAGCTGCGCAAACAGGTACAAGACAAGACAGAAAAGATTGTCATAGAGGAAATTGCTTACACATGGTTCAATCGTATGATGGCTCTTCGATACATGGATGCCAACGGATATAATGCCCCTATGATTGTTACTCCTGCTGCCGGGCAGACCCGTCCAGAGATTTTGCAGGATGCAATGGGGGGCAGCATTGATGACGAACTAATGTTGACGGCTGAAGAAAAGCTCTTGCCTGAAGCCATGCTCTATCGCAAGCTTCTTGTAGCTGTGTGCAATAAGAAGATGCCCCAATCCATGCCATTCCTTTTCGAGCATATCAGCGATTATACTGAGCTACTTCTTCCTGACGACCTACTTTCTGACCAAAGTTTTGTGACCGACATTCGCAATGGAATGACAGATGAGGATTGCCAAAACGTTGAAATCATAGGTTGGCTTTATCAGTTTTATATCACTGACAGGAAAGCGGATGCAGAATCGAAGAAATCAAAGAAGGGTGGTTTGAAGAGTGACGAACAGGCTGCTGCCACTCAGCTTTTCACGCCTCACTGGATAGTGCGTTATATGGTGGAGAACAGCCTTGGACGCATCTGGATGACTTTGCACCCAGAAAGCACCTTGATTAAAGAGATGCCATATTACATAGCCACACCTGAAGGGCAGACAGATATTATACCTGAGGATATTCATTCGGCAAGGGATATTCGATTTTTGGACCCATGTGTTGGTAGTGGGCATATTCTTGTATATGCGTTTGACCTTTTCTGTAAGATGTATGAAGAGGAGGGAGAGCAAGCAAAGGACATTCCTGCCCTCATTCTCGAAAACAATCTTTATGGAATTGATATTGACCGTCGTTGCTATCAGTTGGCAAGCTTTGCACTGACAATGAAGGCAAGGGCATATTATCGTCGTTATCTACGTCATACTGTTAATCCAAATGTCATTGCCCTTGAAAAGATTGACCATGACACAATAATTTCTGCTGGAGCATGGGGTCAAAAATCGCTGATGTGGCAGTTTGAGAATATCGACACCATAGGCTCACTTCTGAAGGTTGCACCAGAGGATTGTGCAGCCATTCGCGTGGAAGAGAACAGCCTGTTCGGTGAAAGGCAGAAGCTACTGAAGATACAAGCTGATTATTTGTCAAAGAAGTATCATTGTGTGGTGACAAATCCACCATATCTCGGGAAGGGATTTTGCGATGAATTGAAGAAATACTTGTGGGAACACTTTCCAAACTCGAAATCAGACACGATGGCAACTTTTATGGAACGTTGTATCTTGTACTCTTGCAATCATGGCAAGATTGGCATGATTAACATGCAAAGCTGGATGTCAATTTCATCTTATGATAAACTTCGAGCAGACATCCTTAAGAATTATAAAATTGACAGTTTACTTCATCTTGGGGCAAGAGCATTTGATGAAATAGGCGGTGAAGTCGTACAGTGCGCATCTTTTGTTTTTGCCAAACATAATCCAACAAAATCTGTCTACTTCCGACTTGTAGATGGTAGTAATAGTTGTGAAAAAGAACAAATGTTCTTAAATCGAACAAATTGTTTTGACAATGTAAGTCAAGTAAAAATCTACAATATTCCTGACCATGTTGTTGGGTATTGGGCAAGTGATAATTTGCTAACAGTTTTTGAGAATTCCGATTTGTCTAATTACGCAGAGACTCGACTTGGCATGGCCACTGCAGATAATCATAGATTTTTAAGACAAACTTGGGAAGTTTCAAAAGACAATATTTTTGACGATTGTAAATCTACTGAAGAATCTTTAAATAGTGTTTTGTGCTGGTATCCCTATGCAAAGGGAGGAGAAAATAGAAAATGGTACGGAAATAATGACTATCTCGTTTATTGGTATCAAAATGGTCGAGATATTCAAAATTTTAAGGACGGGAAAGGAAAAGTAAGGTCTCATAATTATAATTTGGATTATATTTTTAAAAAAGGTATTACTTGGAATGCTTTGTCTTCTGGAAATACAAGTTTTAGAATAATGAATCATTCCTTGTTTGACAATGCAGGTAGCTCCATGTTCTGTAAGGATGATGATGATTATTATTATCTCATAGGATTCTTGAATTCTGTTCTACCAACGACTATACTTCCTATTTTTAATCAGGGTTATAACTATCAACCAGGTATAATTTCAAAATTGCCAATAATAATTCAATCGGAGCAGAAAAAAAGTATTGATGAAGTTGTAAAACAATCAATATCTATCTCCAAGCAAGATTGGGATTCTCATGAAACCTCATGGGACTTCCAGCGCAATCCTCTTTGGGAACAGCAACTGTATAGCATACTCTTTGACATGCAAGAAATTGGTGTGCTTTCTGTGGATGCAACTATCGATGAAATCGGACCTTTCAACCTACCTGATTCGCTCCAACCGCTAGAGGTGCTCGTAGAGAACTATCAATCAGAGTGGGAAGACCATTTCTTCACCCTTCACCGCAACGAGGAGGAACTCAATCGCAAATTCATCGATATTTATGGCTTGCAGGACGAACTTATTCCAGATGTACCCTTAGACGAGATTACCATTCTCCAAAAGGGTGAGATTAGTATTGAGGATAATCGCATCGTATGGCACGAAGATGTCATCATCAAGCAGTTCATTAGTTATCTCGTGGGCTGTCTGATGGGTCGTTACTCCGTTGATAAGCCAGGCTTGATAATTGCAAGCCAGGGACAGAAAGTGGCCGACCTCGACTTGCCCGCACATACCATAGAGATAGACGATGACGGCATTATTCCCGTTGTTATGGAAGAGGATTTCTTCACCGATGACCTCACGCAGCGTATCGAAACAAGCGTGAAGACACTTTTCGGCGAGCGGAATTTCTACGACAACATGCGATTCATTAAAACCGCTCTTGGCATGAACCTTCTTGACTACCTCTATAAGAACTTCTACGCAGACCATCAGCAGATGTATTCCGTGAAAGGAGCCAAACGCCCCATTTACTGGTTATTCAACAGCGCAATGGGCGAGAAGAAAAAGAAGGGGTATTTTAAGGCCCTCGTCTATATGCACCGCTTAGAGTCAGACACGCTGTCGAAACTTCATGCCGACTATGTTCATCCATACATCCAAAAGATAGAGCAGCAGTTGGTTGAAGCTGAAGACAATGCTACTCGCGATGATCTCAGTCAGGCCCAGCATAACAAGGCACTTAAACTTGCTGATGAACTCCGAGACAAGGTACGAGAGGTGAAGGCTTTCGAAACCGCCTTGGTGGAAATGGCCAGTGCCCGCATCACCATTGACCTCGACGATGGCGTGAAGAAGAATTATTCCAAGTTCTCTCCTCTCGTTGAGCCGATAAAAGGACTTGAAAAAAGTAATGATGATTAAAACAAATATGGCGGATTCAACAAATCAAAAGATACAACAGGTTCTGAGTGATCTCATAGACCGCTATGGTCGGGTTTTCTGGTATGATGGAAATGGCGAGATGCAGATGTTTGCTGAATCGCTAGATCTTCCTGGTGTTGAGGTGTTAATTCTAAAAAACAATGCTTTCTCTCTCAAATATCGTATATTGAAAGGAGAACAGCCAGAGCGTGGATTTATCATTTATAGTCCAGAAGCCAAACCTGACGATGATAACAACTGGCTTCTTGATTTGGAAATGTCAGCAGCACCTTTCTCTGCTGATATGGGGTCTATCTATGCAGCCGAGTGCAACATTCCTCTGGAATTGAAGGAAAAGATAGTTGACAAGCATTTTGAATTCTTCAAGACCGCCCCCAATCGGAAAAGGTTGTCTGCTCGCATTCGGCAGGGTCTGGATGCCAATGAAATAGAAAAGCAGATGCAGGCTATAGTATGTCGTACCGAACCTACATACGATCAACTGACCTTGTCACTCGCCTATGAAGCTTTCGAAGATGGAACGGACATTTTAGAAAAGCTAGAGAAATATAATCTCCTTGATTTATACTGGTCAGAAATTGAACAGATCTTCGGTTATGAAGGACAACATCAAGTGAAGGATTTGCTGATTGTTTTGTTCCGTGATGATATGTTGTGGCGGTTGGAAGGAGGTTGCCTTCATAATGAAGCTCATATCTTCATGCGCGACTGGCGTGATAGTCGTCAGTATGGCGAATTGTACAAACAATGGGCTCAAAAACTTGAGGATGAACTGCAAATCAAAAATCAGATTCAAGGTTATGATATAGAAAAACTAGTCATGGTGGAAACCTTTCCTTGTGTAGACAAGGTTATAGCCCAGTATCTCCAGATGGAAGTGCAAAATGGCACCATGACTGTTGAAAAGATGGAGTCCATTGTTGATGATAGAGAGCACAAACTCTTCTTCTCTGTTGCAGCTCATACCATCAAAGCACTACTTGAAGCCCGGCGGATGATAGAGGATATCGACCAAAAGATGAATAGTTTGATTATCAATTCTGCAGAAGAAGGATTCCGAATGTACTGCAATGACCTATATACAATAGACCTTCATTATCGCCATTATTTCAGGGAAGAGAAGGGTTCTGAGAACAAAAAACTACTATCACCCATCACGGAAATGGTGCAGCGCAAATATTCCAATGGCTTCTTGATGGAATTGGCAAGAAAATGGCAGCCTTTAGTTGATGCGATGACTAAGTGGAAAATCGATGGTATCATTAGCCAACGGTCGTTCTATGATTATCATGTGGCTCCCTTTGTGACAAAAGGGATAAAGATATTTGTTATCATTTGCGATGCCCTACGTTATGAAACGATGGTAGAATTGCAGCAACGCATAGCTCAGATGAGTCGTATGGTGGCAGAACAGAAGCCCGCTATGCTCTCCACACTGCCTTCCTACACACAGTTGGGTATGGCCGCATTGCTACCCAACCGACAATTGTCATACGAAAAACAACAAGATGAAGTGTTTGTCGATGGGTTAAGTACGAAAGGAACAGCTGCACGCCAGAAGGTGTTGGAACAACGAGAGCCTAAGTGTCTTGCCATCTCTGCAAAGGAGTTTCTTGAAATTACCACGCCCAAAACTGCCTTTCGTGATTACAACGTCATATATATCTACAGTAACAAGATTGATTTTGTTGGTGACAAAAGGGAAACTGAAGGAGAGGTGTTCAAGGCTACAGAAGAAGAGTTCAATCATATTATCAAAATAGTGGAGCTAATCCGAAATGGCAATGGTTCGAATATACTCATCACATCAGACCATGGTTATCTCTATCAAAACGAACAACTTGACGAAAGTGAGTTCGTGGACTTTAAAGTGATGGGAGACATTATTACTGATACCAGACGATTCGTTATAGGCAATAACCTGCAACCTGGGAATGCGGTAAAGACATGGAACAGTGAAGACGTTGGGCTGAAAGAAGGACGGCAAGTTCAGATTGCAAAAGCGATGAACCGTATGCGCAAGCAAGGCAGTGGAAGCCGTTTTGTACATGGTGGATCTATGCCACAGGAAATAACCGTACCAGTCTTGCACATCAATATAAAGAAATCCTCTGGTGTCAGCCAGGTAGATGTTGACATTTTGAATAAACGGGCCAAACTGACTACCAACAACCAAACCATCAGTTTCTATCAAACTGAGGCTGTTACTGAAAAAGTGAAGGGCATAACTCTTCGCATAGGTTTCTATGATGACAAGGGAGTTCTCATTTCAGACTCCATCAATATGGTCTTTGACAGTGAGAATGCCGATAGTACTCAACGGGAGCAAAAGCACATCTTTGTATTTAAAAACCAACTCTCAAAATTGAACGGAAAAGAGGTGACTTTGAGGATGGAACGTCAAATACCGAATACAGAACAATATGTTCTTTATAAAGAAGAATCCTACAAGGTAAGTGTCATGTTTCAAGCAGAATGGTAAAACAATATGATTATGGATGAATTAGATAGGAAATTAAATGAATACTATGGTGGTAAGGTTGTTCGTAAAGACCTCACCAAAAGTATCAAAGAAGGTGCAAACGTTCCAAGTTATGTATTGGAGTACCTATTAGGAATGTATTGCGCCACTGATAATGAAGAAGATATTGAGAATGGCAAAACGATGGTGAAGCATGTCCTTGCTGATAATTTTGTACGTCCTGATGAAGCAGAAAAGATAAAATCGAAAATTCGAGAGCGAGGACATTACAAGATAATTGACAAGGTTTCAGCAAAGCTTAATGAACGGACTGACAGTTATGAGGGGCAAATCTTCAACATCAATATTAGCCATATTCATATTGATGACGTTTATGTCAAGAACTACGAGAAGTTGCTTTGTGGAGGTATTTGGTGTATCATAGATATGGAATACAACTATGATGAGAACACCAAAGCCACTCCATTCCAGATACTATCATTGAAGCCCATTCAGATGCCAGCGACAGATGTGGAGGAATATTTGGAGGGGCGTAAGCATTTCACACTTAATGAATGGATTGAGGTCATTTGCCGCAGCGTGGGTATGGAACCCACTAATCTTGATGAAAAGACCCGTTGGCATCTGGTGGCTCGAATGATACCGTTTGTAGAAAACAACTACAACATCTGTGAACTTGGTCCTCGCGGAACAGGCAAATCGTACGTCTATGACGAACTGTCGCCTTATTCAATCCTTATTTCTGGAGGTCAGACCACCGTGGCCAATCTGTTTTATAATATGGGACGTCATACAGTAGGTCTTGTTGGCACGTGGGATGTCGTGGCTTTTGACGAAGTGGCCGGAATCAATATGAAGGACAAGGATGGTATCCAAATTATGAAAGGATATATGGCCAATGGTTCTTTCAGTCGTGGCAAGGAAAGCATCAATGCCAATGCTTCAATGGTATTTGTGGGGAATATTAACGGCAGCATAGAGAACCTCGTCAAAGTAAGCCATCTCCTCTCTCCTTTTCCAAAGGATATGATAGACACAGCATTCTTTGATCGATTCCATCATTATATACCTGGGTGGGAAATCCCCAAGATGAGACCTGAATTTTTTACGGATTCATTTGGGTTTATTTCCGACTATTTCTCCGAGTGTATGAGGGAAATGAGGAAACGCAGTTATAGTGATGCCATTCAGAAATATTTCCGTTTGGGTAAGGACCTCAATCAACGAGATGTGATAGCTGTAAAGAAGACAGTGAGTGGACTCTTAAAACTGCTTTTCCCTGATGGAAGTTTTGGAAAAGAAGATGTCCGCCTGTGCTTGGAATATGCTCTTGTTGGACGACGTCGTATTAAGGAACAACTTAAGAAGATCGGTGGCTTGGAATTTTATGATGTTCATTTCAGTTATATAGACCTTGAAGATGGTGAAGAACGTTATGTCAGTACTCCTGAACAGGGTGGATCTACACTGATTCCAGAAGGAGACTTACAACCAGGTTCACTATATGGTATCGCCCATCAACCAGGTGAAGGAAACCTCGGACTTGTACGATTGGATTTGCAAGTGATGCCGGGAAATGGCAAGTTCACTCACACCGGTTTTGGAAGTGGCAGTGCCATCAGTGATGAACTGAAAGAGGCCGTAAATTACTGTCGTTCGAACCTAAGTCGTATTTCACAAAGCGCTCATTTCGCAGATTTTGAGATGCACATGAAGGCAACAGACATAAATGGCATAGGAACATTGCAGGGATTGGAACTTGGTGTGTTTATATCCCTTGTGTCTGGTCTCACGGAACGTTCCGTTCAGCCCCAGATGTGTGTTCTTGGCTCTATGAGCATCGGTGGTACGATAATTCCGACAAGTGACCTTCCTGGTGCTCTCCAAATAGCTGCAGATGCTGGAGCTAAACGCATTCTCATTCCTGTGGCCGACATGATACAATATTCAAAGGTTCCGGCTGACTTAATATCCAAATTTAGTCTTGAAGTGTATTCTGATCCAGTTGATGCAGCATTTAAGGCATTAGGATTTAAATAAAAAATAAAGAATAGTATGAAAAAATTAATTAAGGTTTATTTGAAAGGCAAGAATGTCAATTGTGTTGGCCTATTCAATTGTGAGACTAATAAGCTTACAATACTAGCTGGCAGTATTATTAGAAAGAAAGTGTCGCCAAACTTTAAGTATAACCGTAAGAGATTATCTCAAATTGGAGAATATTGCAAAGATCAAGGTGATAGTTTTATCCTTATTAAGGATGCTTCTTTTGAGACACCTTCTGCTGCGGCGAAATTTAGTTTAGGCTATGAAGTAAATGGTCCTGCTTATTGGAGAACCGAAACTAATGATTCTTTAAAAGAGTGTATGCAGAAACAGAAAAATAAGAAAGACCTCAATTCATAATATGCTTTTAAGAACGAAAGGGCATCTTCAAAGTATGATAGAAATGAAGATGGAACTATGACGTATTATTGAAATGTTGCGATATGAAGCAGTATAATAGAATAATGTTAGGCGAGCATGGCATGTACATTGCTGACTGCTTAGAACATAATTAAATTGATATAGAAAGATACGAGAAGCCCATCTCCGACCATATAGCCACAAAGGTTTACAGCGAAAAGGACTACCAGGGGGACAACCCCCATGCAAAGGGTGATTTTCCATAATTGTTTAGGGAAATCACCCTTTCACTTTAGGTATAATCCTTTTCATGGTCTTAGTTTTCATCATATCTTTGCCCTTAGAAAAGAGCGAAGGTAGGCTGCACCTCAGCATAGCAAGTAAACTTGACTCTGCATTCGGTTTGCACTCCCTTTGCAGTAGAAAACAAGAGATAAGAAACAAGAAATTCAACCATCAATAAAAAATACGACTATGAAGAAGATGATGACCTTGGTGATGATGATGACGATAGCCATCTCCGCCGCAGCAATGCCGTACAACGCCGCACGCAACGAGGCCCTCTTCCTGAGTGACAAGATGGCCTACGAGCTCGGACTTACAGCAACACAATATGAGGCAGTGTATGAAATCAACCTCGACTACCTGCTCAACATCGATACCCGCGCCGACGTGTTCGGATTCTGGTGGGAAGTTCGCAACCGCGACCTGCGCTATGTGCTCAGCACCTGGCAGTACGACCGCTACATGGCCAGCGAGTGGTTCTACCGTCCCGTCATCTGGGCCAACAGTGGCTGGACATTCAGCATCTACACACGCTACGGCATCGGAAGAATGTTCTTCGACCGTCCCGCAGTGTTCGTGACCTTCAAGGGTGGCCACAGCCATAGGGGCAACAGCTTCTACAGCGGACACCACTTCGATAGGCCTAACCCTCCCAAGGGCCATGGCAACCACAACAACAATAATATCCACAACAACCACAACAACCATAACAACGGAAACCTGAGCCACAATGGCAACAGCAACTGGAACCACAATGGGAACCGCCCGCCCATGAGCAACGGCAACCACAACGGCAACGGAAACTGGAAACCCAATGGCAACGGCAACCACAATCCCTCAGTGAACAACAACCACAATCCCTCGGTGAACAACGGCAACCGTCCGCCAATGGGCAATGGAAACCACAACTCGGTGGGCACTGGCAACAGCCACCGCAGCACTTCGGCCAACACTCCTACTCGCGTGTTCGGCAGCCGTCCATCAGGAAGCGTGGCTAACTCTGGCAACAGCAAAGCACCTCATGGCACCTTCGGAGGTGGTGCCCGCAGGTAAGTACTTACCCTCCATATATACAGCATGGGCAACCATGATGCACTGAAAATCCCCACAGCCTCGCCGATAGAGGTTGTGGGGATATCTGTTTCGCTACAAAAAATTGACTTACCTGATTTTCACAGTCTCTGCCCCGACTTTCAGCACATACATCTGGTTGGTTGATGTCAGAGGGATGCGGACATCGGCGCCGTTGCCACGCACCTTGCCGAGGAGCATGCCGCGCACGTCGTAGAGCATGATGCTGGTGCCGCTGGTCACACCGCTGACGATGAGTTGGGTGCCGTCGATGCGCCAGTTCCAATCACGTGCTGCCAGGTCGTTGATGCCGTCGGCTGTGCCCATGATGGCGGTTAGTTTCAGCTTCTTGCATGTGGGCATGGTAAAGGTGTAGACAGGTTCGTTCACTTCCGTGGTGCTTGTGGTGTTGTTGTTTTGGGTCTTCTCTATTTTCCAGCCTTTCACCTCTCTGCCTTCAGCACCCCTGCCCTCAACTGTCAGCTGGCGGTTGGCGAAGAACTTGCCGTCGAAATCAGCGCTCTTGATGGTCACACCGTTGATGATGGTGGTGACTTCCTCGGTCATATCCTTGTTGATGACCAGTGGAGTGGGGGTGCCCAACTTATAGTAGTTGGCTACAAACGTGTAGAAATTGTTGGTGCGCTGGCTGAGCCAGTTGCGGGCGTTGTTGATTTCATTGTTGATTTCCTGCTCGTAATTGGGCTGCCATCCCCAGCCGCCCCACCAGCCGCCGCCTCCGCCGCCGGAGACTGCCTCACGATGCTTGACGAGTTCGGGCTTGACGAGTTCTGCCATGGGGTCCCAGATGGCGCGGGTGCCTCTCTCGTTGAGGAAGTCGCCCATGTAGATGGCGGTGTGGTCGATAAACTCGCGCTTGAAGTCGGCGTCGGCCATCAGGCTGCGGAACAACTGTGTGGCCTGTGAGGTGTTGGCCCAGTTGTTGCTTGAGTCATAGTTGTGGTTGTAAATCCACTCGATGGTGTTGTAGTTGGCATTGCGGCCGTAAAGTCCGAGACCGAAGTCGGTGTCCTTTGATATCCAGCGCCAGCGTCCGCCGTCGGCAATGGGCCTCCACACGACGATGTTGTTGCCGGGGAAGTCGAGGTTGCAATAGTAGAGGTTCATAATCATGAGGTTGATGAACTCCTGACAGTCCATGATTTCCTCGTATTCTGCCATGGTGTGGCCTGCCTGGTTGTAGAATGCCTTGAAGGCGTCGTAGTTGTCGAGCGTGCCGGCTTTGAGTTCCTCAACCATCTTGCTGTTCTCTTGTGAGATTTCAATCATGTCGATGTCCTCGAGCCCGTTGCCTTTCTCATCTTTGTAGTTGGTGTAGATGTTGTCGTCGTTGCTGCGCTCGCGGATGTTGAGCATGCCCTTGTAGGTGCCGTTGAGGAAGATGACTGCCGGGCGCCATGCCTGCCAGTCGAGGTCGGTGTTTTGTGCCATGACGCGCTGGATGATGGCGTCGCGCATATAGAGGCCTCCGAAGTCGTTGCCGGCGTTGCGCAGCATGATGCTCTTGAAGTCGGTGAGGCCGGGTTTCTGGTCGGGGAAGAACTCATACTCGAAGCGCTTGGTGCCGAAACGCTTGTTGGCATAGACGGCGAGTGACTTGAGTGGGTGCTCACGCGACTGTCCGCCCATGACACGGGTCTCGCAGAGTTGGTTGATGACGCTCTCGCTGCCCGGGGCGTCAAATAGCTCGAGATTGATGGGACGCCGCCAGTCTTTCTTGCTGTCTTTGTTGGGGTTGTTCTTGATGATGCCGATGGCATTGTCGTTCATGTAACGGTCGTCGGTGACGATAGATATCACAGAAATGGTCATCTCCCTGTCGAGGAAGATATACGACTGTGCGGTGGAGATGGGCGAGAGGTAGCCGTCGCAGAACAGTTTTGCCCTGATCACCTTGTTGGAGTTGATGCTGATGGGATTCCGATAGGCGGTGCTGGAAGCGGTGGGCTCCTTGCCGTCGGTGGTGTAGCGGATGACGGCTCCCTCTGGTGTACCCTCGGGCATCGAGAGTGACAGTTGGATGGTCTGCGATGAGGTGAACACGCTTCCCTTCTGGCTGAACACGGGCTCTCCGAGGATGTCGGCACAGGTCTTGCCGCAGTTGGCCTTTCCCGGCGTGGGGGTGGCCTGATATCCCCACTCGTCGGCTCCGTCGGTCTTGCGTCCGTAGGCGATGTTGGGAGCGGGCATCTTGGCGAGCTTCTCTACCTTGTCGACAATCTCATCGCCCTGGAAGAGATAGACGCTGCCGTCCTTGCCTGTTTCCAGACGGGAGTCGGTGTGCAGACCGCTCTCTTCTTTGTCGCAATAAACCACGATGTATGACTTGGCGTTGAGTGTCTTGTTGGGCAACTGCCAGGCTTTGCCCACTTTGTCCTTGACGCCCAATTTGTAGTCCTTGAGATTGACTGCCTCGGTTCCGCTGTTGTATAGTTCTACCCAGGAATCGGGAAACTCGTTGAGGTCGTCCATGATGCAGTCGATGTTGGACTGCATCAGTTCGTTAATCACCACCTGCGCCTGAACAGAGGTGCCTATGGCCATGAGGCCTGCGAATAGAAAATAGCGATAATTCATAAGTGTTGGTTGAAAAAACTCTTGCAAAATTATAATATTTGTAGATTTTACACCTTTTATCTACATTAAAAAAATGAAAAAGAAACATTTTATCAAAAGAATGATAGATTTGAAAATGCTCATCATACATCACACAGATGCTATTTTCTGCAAAAAAAGGGGTGAAACACAGAGTGAGCGACGCTGTCTTCGGGTGTTGTAATCCCGAAGCAGAAAAAAACAGCACAGCCTCCAAGCGCGCTTGGAGGCTGTGCCGAGAGGTTTCAGGCAATAGCTCACAACTAATTCCATGCGGAATCGTCGCCCTCATCATCCCAGAGTTGGCTTTCACCTGCCCTGGCCGAACCATTGCCTGCACCACCGTGGTGATGCCGATATCTTCTTTGGTACTGATACTGGTCACCTCGTTGGTTGGTCTTGGACTTCCAGCCATCACTTGGTACTCTGCATTCATTTTTTCCACCCAGATTTCGGGTTGCATATATGTCTTTTTCATTGTGTCGTTCTCCTTTACTTTAAAATGAACTTACGCCCGTTGTTGATGTAGATACCCTTGGCTTTGGGCTTTCCGCTGAGTTTGCGACCACTTAGGTCATACCACGCGCCATCTTCATTTTCAATATTCAATATTCCATTTTCAATAGAATTAGTTCCTTCGCCACCGAAGTTCAGCACGACATTGTTGATGCCGTTGACCGGGTCGGTGGTTTCGCCGCCCTCAAGGCCGTTGTTCAATTGGAAGTAGAAAAGGAAAAAATCTTTTTTATTCAACTTCCGCATGTCCAAATCTATCCGAAAAGAAGAGGTGATTTAAAACGTGCTTTCAAGACTTTTCAACACAGAGACACAGAGGCTATGGCAGCTGATGATGACGTTTTCATTTCATTTCTTGCAATAAGTTTGGTATAATGAGAGATTGCCAAAAAGTGAAAGCAAATCGGCACTCACCTTACTTTTAACACTCAGAAGTTTTGATAATTCAGAAAAATCCACTAATTTTGCAAACATAACAGTTCC
>CACXIP010000007.1 GCA_902767775.1 uncultured Prevotellaceae bacterium
GGTGGTCACGTCAGAGACGTTCACAACACCCTGTGTCATTTGGGAGTCAAAGTAGTAACCCAAATTGACAACGCGGTAGTAGCCTTGGACTTGGGCAAAAGCTCCCACACTCATTGCAGAAGCAACAAGTGTCATTAACAGACCTTTTGTAAATTTTCTCATAATGAATAAATATTTAAGTTTAATAAAAATAATTCCTCATTCTCAAGAGGTGGTTGCATGATTAGCTCCGTGGTGCTTTTAATGGTGAATTAAAAAATTCCCATAGCTTTTTTAGTCTCAAAACAGGATTTTACTTCATTTGTACAAATAACTCGGTGCAAATTTATAAACTCTTTTGAAATTGACAAAGAAAAATCATGTTTTTATTTCTTAATAAATGTAAAAAACGGGAGCGAGTGATGAATTATGAACGCAATCAAAAACTTTCCCTGAAAAAATCGAGGGCTTCCTCGATGTCTCGGGTAGTGGCCGTTTGGTTGATTCTGATGTCGCCAATATCTCCCAGAAGTGTGAAATTGATGATGCCCGCGCGGTTTTTCTTGTCGTGGGTCATCAGTTCGATTAGGGTAGGGTAGTCGTCGCAGGTGATGGGCAGTGTGCCGTAGTGTTGGTGGATGAAGGCTACTGTCGCCCTCATCTTGTCTGTAGGGAATCCCGTCAGTACGCTGCTCAGGTAGAGTTCGCTCACCAGTCCGTAGGCAACGGCGAATCCGTGAAGGATTGGCTGCCCGCTCCTCAGTGCCCACGATTCGAAGGCGTGGCCGATGGTGTGCCCCAAGTTGAGCGCCTTGCGGATGCCGTTCTCATGTGGGTCGTCGGCGACGATGCGCTCCTTGACTGCCACTGACTGACCTACCATCTGCTGAAGGCGAGCGAGGTCGGGGTGGAAGATGTCGAAGTTGAGCAGCGATGCCCAGGTGTCGTTGTCGGAGATGAGCCCGTGTTTCAGCATCTCGGCGTATCCGGAGCGGAGGTTGTCGGAATCGAGGGTGCTGAGGAATGGCGTGTGTATGATGACGCACTCAGAGTCGGCGAATGCACCCACCTCGTTTTTCAGTCCTCGGAAGTTGATGCCGGTCTTTCCACCCACCGATGCATCGACCATGGCGAGCAAGGTGGTGGGGATATTGATGTAGTTGATGCCGCGTTTGAAGGTGGCTGCAGCAAACCCTCCGAGGTCGGTCACCATCCCTCCACCGAGGCAGATGAGGCAGGAGTGGCGTGTGGCACCGTTGTCGCCCAATTCGCCCCACACCTGCGTCAGCGTGTCAATATTCTTGTTGGCATCGGTGGCAGGGATGGTGATGAGATGGGCGTCGCGCAGTCCGGGGTGTCCGCTGAGCAGCGGCCAGCAGAGTTGTCTGGTGTTGGTATCGGTGAGCACGAAAATCTTGTCGTGGCTGCATTCCGTAAGTGCGATGGCCAGGTCTTTGTGGAGGGAATGTGACAGGATGACTCGGGGCATGATTCTTTTTACCTTATTATATAAACATACGTCTGATTGATGACGCAAAGTTACAACTTCATTGTTGAATAAGGAAATTATTTATGAATTTTTTCATTCATCGCCTTAAACCTTACGAACTCTCATACGTCAAACAATCAACTAAACGACGGCAAGGGATGCCGATATCCTATTCATTACGCATTTATAATCATTCGCATTTATAATAATCAAGATGAGACATTTTTTTACTTGCTTATGTTTATGGCTTGCTTTTTCTGCCACAACATACGCGCAGCAGGGAATTAAAGGAAAAATCGTTGACAAGCAGTCGAAAGAAGGCATCATGCAGGCTACCCTGCAGTTGCTCCGCACCGACAGCACTTTTGTCACAGGTGTGCTCTCAGATGATGAGGGCAACTTCACCATGCCGGTGGACAGCGCCGGCACGTATATCCTCAAGGTCACCAGCGTGGGATATACGACAGTAGCCAAACGTATCACTTTGGCAGAGGGTATTGAGGCCGACCTCGGCGATGTGGCCATGAGCGGTGACGCCATCCTTCTGAAAGGTGTCACTGCCACCGGTATGGCATCCAAGGTGGTGGTCAAGGAAGATACCTTTGTCTACAACTCCGCTGCCTATCGTGTGCCTGAGGGTTCGGTGGTAGAGGAACTGGTGAGGAAACTCCCTGGTGCACAGGTAGATGACGACGGAAAGATTACCATCAATGGCAAGCAGGTGAAGAAAATCCTCGTCGATGGCAAGGAGTTCATGACAGGCGACACCCAGACCGCGCTGAAGAACCTCCCCACCTCGATTGTCGACCGTATCAAGGCCTACGATGAGAGGAGCGACCTGGCCCGCATCACCGGTATCGACGATGGTGAGGAACAGACCGTCCTTGACTTCGGTCTGAAGGCAGGTATGAACAAGGGCTTCTTCGGCAATGTCGACCTCGCCATCGGTACGCACGACCGCTATGCCGAGCGTGTGATGGCAGCTCTGTTTAAGGACAGCTACAGGATTATGGTCATGGGTAGTGCCAACAACACCAACGACATGGGCTTCCCCGGTGGCGGTGGTGGCCGACGCGGTGGTATGGGCGGCGGCATGGGAGGTATGGGCGGTGGCCTCAACTCCTCGAAAATGATTGGTCTTCAGATCAACTATGATAATTCCAAGACATTGAAGGCTGACGCCAGCGTCAGGTGGAACCACAACAACGGTGATGTCTATACCAAGCAGTCATCGATGAACTTTGTGGGTAAGACCAAGTCGTTCTCCAACAGCATCAGCCAGAACTACACCCGCCGTGACTCATGGAACGGCCAAATGCGCTTGGAGTGGGAACCCGACTCGATGACCAACATCATGTTCCGTCCGAGTTTCACCGTGTCATCAAATGATGGCAATCAGTCCACACATTCTGCTACCTACAACGATGACCCCTATCTCTATGTCGTTGACCCGCTCTCAGAGGAAGGATTGAGAAAACTCGCCCAATATGGCCCCGACAGCACCAAGGTTGTTGTCAACCAACAGAGGGATATCACTATCTCCTACGGCAAGCAGAACTCGCTCAACGGTATGCTGCAGTTCAACCGCAAACTCAACAACCGCGGCCGTAATGTCACCCTTCGTGTCGACGGCAACTACAGCGATAACGACAATACCAACCTCTCTATCAACAATACGATGTACTACCAGGCTTTAGGGCTCGACTCTACCTATCAGACACAGAGAAACCGCTACAGCCTCACACCGTCGACACGCAAAGGCTACTCGCTCCAGACTGCCTATACCGAGCCCCTCAACAGGTATATGTTCCTGCAATTGAGTTACCGCTACAACTACAGCTACAATGAGAGCGACCGCGCCACCTACGACTTCAGCTATTTGGGAACAGCGTTCTCTGAGGGCATTACTCCTGAATACCGCACTTGGAGACCGTTCCTTGACAGGGTGACGGACGGAATAGAGAATCATAAGGAGAAGAACCTGAGCCGCTATTCGGAGTACAACAACTATACCCATGACGTTCAGCTCACCTACCGTTGGATTCAGCCCAAGTTCCAACTCAATGCAGGATTCATGGTGCAGCCACAGCGCTCACATTATATCCAGGACTATCAGGGCATTTCTGTCGATACCGTCAGGAACGTGACCAATATGTCACCTACTCTTGACTTCCGCTATCGTTTCAATCAGATGAGCAACCTGCGCGTGCAGTACCGCGGTACAAGCTCGCAACCCAGTATGACCGACCTGCTCGACATTACGGATGACAGCAACCCGATGAACATCACCAAGGGTAACCCTGGTCTGAAACCGTCGTTCACCAACAGTTTCCAACTTTTCTACAACACGTATATGCAGTCTCACCAGAGGTCAATCATGACATTCGCCAACTTCAGCACCACTCGCAACAGCATCAGCAACATGGTGACTTATAACGAAAAGACCGGCGGACGCGTCACAAGACCTGAGAATATCAATGGCAACTGGAACTTCAATGGTGCCTTCATGTTCAATACGGCAATTGACAGCGTTGGTATGTGGAATGTCAACACGTTCACCAACTTGGGCTACACCAACAATGTGAGCTATCTCTTTGACAATGATAGGTTGGTCCCGGAGAAGAACTATACCCGCAGCACGACGTTGATGGAGCGCCTCTCATTCTCTTACCGCAACGCATGGTTGGAGGTGGAACCCAACGGAACACTCAACTACACCCATGCTACCAACGAGTTGCAGAGCGAGAGCAACCGCAACACCTGGATGTTCTCCTATGGCGTCAACATCAACTACTATGCTCCTTGGGGTACCTCCTTCACCACGGGCATCAGCGAGAACTCCCGCAGGGGCTACAGCGATTCCTCACTGAACACCAACGAACTGATTTGGAATGCTCAGGTAAGCCATGGCTTCCTTAAGGGAAATGCACTGACCATCAGCTTGCAGTTCTATGACATCCTCAAGCAGCAGAGCAACTTCTCCAATGTCGTTTCTGCCACGATGCGCAGCGATACGGAGTACAACGGTATCAACAGTTATGTGATGCTCCACGCTATCTACCGCTTCAATATCTTTGGAGGCAGAGAAGCCCGTCAGATGGGTCCTGGCGGCGGTATGTTCCCCGGCGGAATGCCTCCCGGAGGCATGGGTCCTGGTGGCCGTCCCGGCGGTATGGGTGGTGGTCGTCCCGGTGGTATGGGCGGCGGTCGTCCCGGCGGTGGCTTCGGTGGTGGTGGCTTCGGCGGAGGCCGTCCCGGCGGTGGCTTCGGTGGCCCGGCCATGGTGATGTAAGTCAGTGCATAGTTCATAGTGCATAGTTCATAGTTTAGAATTCTTAGTTAATAGTTATAAAGATGATGGGCTGCGGAAACCGCAGCCCATCATCTTTATAGAAAAGAAATTGTCACAAATTGCAGAATTGCCGAAACTTCTAATCTTGAATTCTCAAATTAGTGAGAGAAACTATCCCTCATCATTCAACCAGGAATCAAGTTGTCGGCGGTCTTTCTTGGTGGGGCGTCCTGTGCCACGGGCCCGGTCGACGAAGCCGCTGATGCGGGTCATCTCCAGTATCTCATACTGCTGCGGGTCGGTGACGTTCTCGTAGATTTCCGGAATCAGTTTTGCACCCACGCGGTTCTCAATGCACTTGAGGATGCGGTAGGAGTAGGTAACGGGCGGCTTGCGCACGTCGATGATTTCACCCGCCTTGACCATGCGAGAGGGTTTCACATTCATACCCCCGATGGTCACACGTCCGTTTTTGCAGGCATCTGCGGCTATGGTGCGGGTCTTGAACACTCGGGCAGCCCATAGCCATTTGTCTATCCTTGCCTCATTCTCCATCGTTCTGCTCTTTAGGTGGTTGCTGTTGTGGTGCAGGTTTGCGCTTGTTGTACTGGTTCATTGTGATGTTGACGCCGGCGAGCACAAAACTTTTGATGATGTCAATGGCCACCTCTATCTGCGGCTTCAGCACCTCCAGTTCATCGGGCTGGAAATCCCCCAGCACATAGTCCACTTGAGCGCCTCGTGGGAAGTCGTTGCCGATGCCCACCCTGAGCCGCGGGTATTGCTGGCCGATGAGTTGCTGGATATGCCCCAGTCCGTTGTGTGTGCCTGCGCTGCCGCTCGCCTTCAGCCTCAGCGTGCCAAGGGGCAGCGAGA
This sequence comes from uncultured Prevotellaceae bacterium, assembly GCA_902767775.1. Classification (GTDB taxonomy): domain Bacteria; phylum Bacteroidota; class Bacteroidia; order Bacteroidales; family Bacteroidaceae; genus Prevotella. The sequence continues at coordinate 5,637 of CACXIP010000007.1, forward strand.
GGTCGTCGACGACCACGAGCATACGTGCTTCGTCGATATTTTCCTTGTTGAGCCAGTAGCGCACGGCATTGCCGCTGAGGTTCATAAAGGTGGTGGGCTTGAGGAGAAACAGTTTTCTCCCGCGCAGCGACGTCTCCGCCACATAACCATAGCGGCGGTCGTCGAAAACAATATTGGACGCCTTGGCAAAGGCGTCCAATACCATGTAACCTATGTTGTGGCGGGTTCCAGCATAATCAATGCCGGGATTGCCCAGCCCCACGATCAGGTATTTGTCCATAACATCAGTCCTACTCGGCTGGAGCTTCCTCTGCCTCTGCCTCAGCAGCGGCGTTCTTGGATGCGGCACGTGTCATCTTGATGGAGCAGACCACCACTTCCTTGCTGGTAGCGAACTCAAGGCCCTCGAAGCTGAGTTGTCCAACCTTGATGCTCTTGCCAATGGTGAGGTGGGTGACGTCGATGTCGAGTTGCTCAGGAATCTGCTGGTAGGGAGCAGTCACCTCAATCTTGCGGATGGAGAGGTTCATACGGCCACCGTCGCGGATACCCTGTGCCAGACCGACGAGGTGTACGGGAACACCGATGGTCAGCGGTTTGTCCTCATTCACCTCGAGGAAGTCGATGTGGAGAACGGCATCGGTGGTGGGATGGAACTGGATTTCCTTCATCACGGCGGGATGGTGCTCACCCTCGATGTCGAGGTTCACCACATACACGTGGGGAGTGTAAATCACTTTGCGGAGGTCGGTGGCGAGGATGGCGATACCTTTTGCGGTCGGTTTGCCGTTCTCATCCTTTTCCAGTCCGTAGAGGTTGCAGGGCACATAGCCTTCTTTCCTCAGTTCCTTGGTTGCTTTCTTGCCAGTAGCTGTTCTGTTCTTGGCTTTTACGCTGATTTCTTTCATGATGCGTTTACTTTGTGTTACTCTAAATTAAGTGTTGAAAATAATGCTTAATTCGCCATCACACGAAACTTTTTTATCGGGTGTGCTAAAAAAGCGGTGCAAAGGTACACTTTTTATTCGGAAAAAGGAAATGTAATACTGAAAAAAACAAAAAAAGCCCATATTTTATTCGGTTTTCTTGCAGATACCAACGAAAAGAGTTATTTTTGCATCACGGTATGAAACCTGTAAATAGGTAAAGTCTAAATTTTGGTTACACATGATCAACAGGGAATTAATCAGAATAAAGATAGTTCAGTTAACCTACGCATACTATCAAAACGGTGACAAGAATCTCAATCGGGCAGAAAACGGACTACTCTACAGTCTGTCGATGGCTTATTCGCTTTACAACTACTTGTTGTTGCTGATTGTGGCTATTTCACGCGAGATGCGGCATAGGGTGGAGGTGGCTACCAACAGAGCTACCCGTGAGGGGACGGAGATACCGTCGGCGAAATTTGCCGACAACCGTTTTGCACGCCAGTTGGAATCGAACACGATGCTGCTCGATTTCGTCGATGAGCAGAAACTTACATGGGACAACGACATTGAGTTTGTGCGCCGACTCTGCAATTTGGTTGAGCAGAGCCAGATTTATCAGGACTATATGGCTTCTGGCGAAGACTCCTATGAGGAGGACCGCGAGGTGTGGCGCAAACTCTACAAGGCGATTATTCAGGAAAATGAGGACCTGGATGGCGTGCTCGAGGAGAAGAGCCTTTACTGGAATGACGACAAGGAAGTGGTCGACACCTTCGTGCTCAAGACCATCAAGCGCTTCGAGATGGAGAATGGGAAGAAGCAGGAACTGCTCCCCGAGTATGACGACGAGGAAGACAAGGCGTTTGCCTGCAAACTGTTTCGCTCCACCATCCTCAATGCCGACCAGTATCAGCGCTATATGAGTGATGCCTCACGCAACTGGGACTTCTCACGTTTGGCATATATGGATGTGGTCATCATGCAGATTGCCATTGCAGAGATGATGAACTTCCCCAATATCCCTATCAATGTCACCATCAATGAGTACGTTGACCTTGCCAAGCTCTACAGCACGGGCAAGAGTGGCGGATATATCAATGGTATGCTCGACACCATCGCGCGGTATCTGATAGAAACGGGCGAGTTGCTCAAACCTATCGAACCACCCCGTCCAAGAAAATTTTAAACCCTTATTATAAATAATGACAATGAACACACTTATTTTGGCTGCCCAGTCGTCTGCCGGTAGCGCAGATGGCGGAGGACTCTCTATGTTGATCATGATGCTGGCCATCTTCGCCATCATGTGGTTTTTTATGATCAGACCTCAGCAGAAGAAGCAGAAAGAGATACGCAATTTCCAAAACTCGTTGGCGGAAGGCTCCAAGGTGGTCACCGGCGGCGGTGTCTATGGCACGGTGAAACGTATAGATTTTGAGAAAGGACGCGTAGAACTCGAGATTGCCCGCGGTGTGGTGATAGAGGTCGACAAGTCGAGCGTCTTTGCCGACCCGACGCATTGACCAATATTTCATAGATGAAGTTACCTTCCTCAGCCATACTCAGAAAATTCTTTCATTGGATAAGAAGCAAGGATTTTCTGATTTTCTTGTTTTTCCTTTTTGTTGCCGGCTTCTTCTGGACAATGCTGGCGCTTAAGGACGTTGTCGAATACGAGGTGGAGTTCCCCGTCAATGTGGTGCATGTGCCTGAAAACGTGACGCTCAACTGCGAGAGCACGGACACTGTCGTTGTTGCAAAACGCAAGGAATACAGTGTCATCGGCTTCGACACCATGCGGGTCGTCATCAGAGACAATGCTTACAATATCTTAGGCTACTTATTCAATAAGGTGTCCATCAACATCAACTACACCAAAGGCGATGAGGATAAGATTAGTGTGTCGACGTCGGACTTGGTGAAGAAAGCCAAGTTGGACAAGTCGGTCGAGGTGATTACTATCAAGCCCGAGCGGTTTGAGATATACTACAGCTATGGTGACTTCAAATACAAGCCGGTGGCTATCTACGGCAGTATCACTGCTGCCGACAAGTATTTCCTGGAGAGCATAAAGGTGGTGCCAGAGAGTGTGAGGGTCATGGGCGCTCCCGCCCGTTTGGCAACCATTGACTCAGTACGCACCAGATATGTCCGCATCACCGATGTGACGGAAAAAGACGAGCCGAAGAAGGTAGGGCTTCAGCAGCATAAGGGTGTGACCTTGGGCGTGAAGGAGGTGAAGGTGGTGGCTACCGCCGACGTCCTCTCAGATATGGAACGCGAGGTGGAGATTGAACCCATCAATGTGCCCGACAACAAGTTGCTCCGCACCATTCCCGGTCGTGTGAAGGTCAAGTTTTCTGCTCCGTCTAAGATGGGCAAGAATATTACCAAGGATGACTTCAAGGTGGTGGTTGACTACAATGAGATACGTAATGACAACAACAAGCAGTCCATCCATCTGAACCTTATCCGCAAGCCCAGTTTTGTTAAGAGCAATAATGTCTTCCTTGAGGTTAAAGAGGTGGACTACAAAATCGAACAGCGATGAGTACATCTGATGCTGGCAGGCCGCTCAGAATAGCGGTAACAGGAGGCATCGGCAGCGGCAAGTCGTATGTGTGCCACATCCTCGCAGAGAGAGGCATTGAGGTCTATGACTGCGATGCGGCCGCCAAACGGCTGATGCGAGAGTCTGAGGACATACGCAGCCAACTCACCTCACTGATAGGAGAGGATGCTTACCGTGAAGGCCGTCTCAACAAGGCAGCGGTAGCGCGTTTCCTCATGCAGTCGGAGGACAATACCCAGAAGGTCAACGCCATCGTCCATCCCGCCGTGGGCCTCGATTTCGTCTTGTCGGGACTGTCGTGGATGGAGTGTGCCATTCTCTTCGAGAGCGGTTTCGACAGGTATGTCGACCGTGTGGTCTGTGTCACTGCTCCTGAGGAAGTGCGTCTGGCGCGTGTCATGCGCCGTGATGGCATCACCCGCGAGGCCGCCGGCGCTTGGATGAAAAAGCAGATGCCGCAGCACGAGGTGCTCGCACGCAGCGACTATGAGATTGTCAACGACGGTGTGCGCGATGTGGCGGCACAGGTAGACCGAATCCTTGGAAGATTGCAGATAAAAAGTTAAAGATTTTATAAAGACATATTTAATCATTTTAGAATATTCAAAAAGAAAACAATGAAAGAGACTATTCTGTCCATAGCCGGAAAGCCAGGGCTGTATAAACTGGTGACAAGAGGAAAGAACAACCTGATAGTGGAATCCCTCGACGAGGCGCACAAGCGCCAGCCTGTGTTCAACAGCGACCGCGTCATCAGCCTTGCCGACATTGCCATGTACACTGAGGGAGAGGATGTGCCCCTGATGAAGGTGATGATTGCCCTGCGCGACAAAGAAGAGGGCAAGCCAACCGCTATCAACTACCGCAAGGCATCCGGTGAGGAACTCCGTTCGTATTTCTCAGATATCCTGCCCGATTTCGACCGCGACCGCGTGCACGACAGCGACATCCGCAAGTTGCTGCAGTGGTATAACCTGCTCATTGCTGCCGGCATCACCGACTTTGAGGATGACCTGGAGCCTACCGAGGGCGACAACGTTGACGACCGTAAAGACCAATAAGCATCATGGGCATGACACTGACTGAGCGCTTTCTGCGATACACACAGTTTGACACCCAGTCGAGTGAGGACTCGGCTACGGTGCCCAGCACCTCCAAGCAGTTGGTCTTCGCAGAGTTCCTGCGCGACGAACTGGTCGGCGAGGGCTTTTCTGACGTCACGATGGACGACAAGGGCTATATCTACGCCACGCTCAAGTCGAACATGAAAAAGCCGGCGCCTGTCATCGGCTTCATCTCTCATTATGACACCAGTCCCGACTGCAGCGGCGCCAACATCCATCCACGCATTGTAGAGTCATACGACGGCGGCGACATCGTGCTCTCCGAGGGCATCGTCTCCTCGCCCAGCAAGTTTCCCGAACTCCTCTCGCATGTTGGTGAGGACCTTATCGTCACCGACGGCAAGACGCTGCTTGGTGCTGACGACAAGGCTGGCATTGCCGAGATTGTGCAGGCGATGTGCTTTCTGCGCGACCATGATGAGATAGCGCATGGCGACATCCGCGTGGCGTTCAATCCCGACGAGGAAATCGGCATGGGTGCCCACCATTTCGATGTGGAGCACTTTGGCTGCGAATGGGCCTACACCATCGACGGCGGCGACCTCGGCGAACTGGAGTTTGAGAATTTCAACGCTGCCTCTGCCAAGGTGCGCATTGCTGGAGTGAGTGTCCATCCGGGCTATGCCAAAGGGAAGATGGTGAATGCCAACCGTGTGGCAGCGGAGTTCATCTCTCTGCTGCCTGCCGACGAGACCCCTGAGACGACCGATGGCTATCAGGGATTCTATCATCTTTTAGGCATCCAGTCGAATATAGAGGGCGCGCAACTGTCATACATCATCCGCGACCACGACCGTGAGCGCTTTGAGGACCGCAAGCAGTTCATCTGCCAGTGTGCCGCTGAAATCAACAAACGCTATGGGGAGAACACCTGCCAGATAGAGGTGGCCGACCAATACTACAACATGAAGGAGATGATCGACCCCAACATGCATGTCATCGACTTGGTGCTCATGGCGATGCAGGAGTGTGGCGTACCTCCCCGTGTGCAGCCCATTCGCGGCGGCACCGACGGTGCCCAACTGTCGTTCAAGGGCTTGCCGTGCCCCAATATCTTTGCCGGAGGGGTCAATTTCCATGGTCCCTATGAGTTCGTTTCTGTTCAGGTAATGGAGAAGGCGATGCAGGTGATTGTGAAACTCTGTGAGCTGACCGCCCACTACCACGATTAAAAGCCGCTCATGTCAGAACTGCCGGAGCTCGTCAAGGATTTGGCGCTTATCCTCATCGTGGCAGGCGTCGTATCCATTTTGTTCAAGCGACTGAGGCAACCCCTTGTGTTGGGTTACCTCGTCGCTGGTTTTTTGGTGGGTCCCCATATGCCCTATACGATGACGGTGGGCGACCAGGAGAACATAGAGACATGGGCCAGCATCGGTGTGATGTTCACCCTGTTCTCACTCGGTCTGGACTTCTCGTTTAAGAAAATCCTCAAAATGGGGGCGGCGCCCATCATTGCCACCACCACCATTGTCTTCTGCATGATGACGCTGGGCATTTTTGTAGGACATGTCTTCCGATGGAGCGACATGAACTGCATCTTCCTTGGCGGTATGCTGGCGATGAGCTCCACCACCATTATCTACAAGGCTTTCGACGACCTCGGACTGCGGCAGCAGAATTTCTCAGGACTGGTGATGAGCGTGCTCATCCTTGAGGATATCCTCGCCATCGTCATGATGGTGATGCTTGCTGCGATGGCAGGCGGCGGCAGTGCCGGTGGGGGAGAGATGCTCAACAGCGTCCTCCGTATCGGGTTCTTCCTCGTGCTGTGGTTTGTCGTGGGCATCTTCATCATCCCGTTGTTCCTGCGCTCTGTGCGCAAGTTGGTCAATGCAGAGATGCTGCTCATTGTCTCATTGGGCCTGTGCTGCCTCATGGCGGTGATTTCCACGACAGTGGGATTCAGCAGCGCTTTCGGCGCCTTCGTCATGGGTTCCATTTTGGCAGAGACCATCGAAGCCGAGAAAATCATCAAACTTGTAGAACCTGTCAAAAACCTGTTTGGTGCCATCTTCTTCGTGTCGGTAGGCATGTTGGTCGACCCCGACATCATCGCTCAGTATGCGGTTCCCATTGTCACCTTGGTGCTGGTCATCCTGATTGGCCAGGCTTTGTTTGGAAGCATGGGCTTCCTCTTCAGCGGCCAGTCGCTCAAGTCGGCGATGCGGTGCGGCTTCTCCATGGCACAGATAGGTGAGTTCTCGTTCATCATCGCCACATTGGGCCGCTCCCTGAATGTCGTCAGCGACTTCCTCTACCCTGTGGTCGTGGCGGTGTCGGTCATCACCACCTTCCTCACACCCTATATGATGAAAGCGGCGATACCGTGTTACAATTATCTGGAGAAGCATTTGCCAAAAACGTGGATACGCCGCCTCAACCATCTCACCATGAGTCAGCCGTCGGCACACGGCGAGCGGGGACATTGGCGCAACCTGCTTGTCTCGCTGACCGTCATCACAGTCATCTACTCCATCCTCTCTGCGGCGAGCATCACATTGATGTTCACCTTCTTCCTGCCTTTTGTCCGACAAATCCTGTCGCTTTGGTGGGCGAATGCCGTGTGTGGTGTGCTCACCATCATGCTCATCTCGCCGTTCCTTCGTGCCATCATGATGAAGAAGAACCACAGCGAGGATTTCAAGGCATTGTGGACCTCCAACCGCATCAACCGCTTCCCTCTGGTGTTCACCATCATCGTGAGGGTTTTCATCGCGGTGGCATTTGTGTTCTATGTGTGCAATGAACTGTCGCATTTCTCAATGGCATTCCTCATCAGTCTCTGTGTGGCGGTGGCAATGCTCATGATTATGTCGCGCAGACTGAAGTCGAGGAGTATCCGCATGGAGCGTTTGTTTATCCAGAACCTACGCTCTCGCGACATCGAGGCGGAGGTGACGGGTCGCATCCGTCCACTTTTTGAGGGGCGTCTTCTCGACCGCGACATCCATATTGCTGATTTCGATGTGCCTGCCGACTCCAAGTGGTCGGGCAAGACATTGGCGCAACTGGCCTTGGGCCACCAATATGGCGTACATGTGAGCAGCATCCTCCGTGCCACCCACCGGCTCAACATCCCTGAGGGCAGTTCGGTCATCTATCCAGGCGACAAACTGCAGGTAATCGGCAGCGACGAGCAGTTGGCTGCTTTTGGTCAGGCGTTGGCCAATGAGGTATTTGATGAGGACTATGAGTTGGAGAAACGAGAGATGAAACTTCGTCGGATGGTGATTGATGGCAACAGCCAGTTTGTTGGCAAGACGTTGGAGGAGAGTGGCATCCGCCATGTGTTCAACTGCATGGTGGTGGGTTTGGAGGAAGGTAAGGAAAATCTTTCTCAGGTGTTGCCATCCTATTGTTTTGCCAAGGGCGACATCATTTGGGTCGTCGGCGAAGTAGAGGACCTTGACAGACTAACAATTAATGGATGAAGGATGAAAGATGAAGGATGAAGGTTATTTGCAAATCTATCAAACTTTCATCCTTCATCTTTCATCCTTCATCTATTTTAGTACCACTGAACGGCATTGCTGTATCCGCTGCGCTTGTCGTACTTGAGTGCGTCGGCAAGGGTGGAAGCATTGCATCGGAAGGAGAAATTGTAACTGGTATATGGTGCCAGGACTACGGAGCACGACATGCTGAAGCAGTGGAGGTCGCGTGAGAGCGATGCCGTGGTCATGGACACTTTTTTGTTTTCGAAGTCATAGCCAGAGGAGAAGCTGATGTTCCATCCCTTGCTCAGCCTCACGTTTCCACTCATGTTGAGTGTTTGGGTGAACTTATAGGGATAGCGCATCGTCTTGGTGTTGAATTTGCCTCCGGTGTTCTCCCTCATGGTGATACCGTAGCCGAAGGTGAGTGACCATGGCAGGCTGAACGACATATATCCGTCCTCATCGGTCTCTGCCTTGGTCTTCCCTTTGGCACCGCGCTGCCCTTTGACGAGGTCGGCATCCACATTGGTCTCTATATCAGGATCGACACCTTCGTCGTCATCTTCCTCCTCTTTGTCCTCTTCGTCATCTTTGTCGCCGCCGCCAAACCATTTCGCTATTTTTTCGGGTGTGAGGGTGAACGATATGTTCTGCGACATGCCTTGGAAGCGTCCCCATCTGCCATAACTGTACTCGGTGTGTGTGCCTATATACGGACGGCCGTTCTCGTCGAGCTCGTAGGCATAGGTGGCAAAGACGGCATTCAGGTTGAATGTGTAGTTTTTCCACCATTTGAGTCGGAGCCTCATGTTGAGGTCGCTTAGGGGTCGCTCTTTGGCAGACATATTGTACGACATGCTGGCACCCAGTTCGTCGATGAGGCTGATTTTCTTCAAAGAGTCATCAGCGTTGCGTATCTTCATCTCCAGGTTGTTGGACACGTCGAAGGTGACGCTTCCCGTCTTTCCCTTTCCAGGCACGCCATATAGTCCGTGGGAGAAGGGCGAGTACTGCACAAGTGTCACATTGCCCTTTGCGTCGGTCTTCTGGTAGGTGTCATAGAATCCGTAGCGCTCCGCACTGAAGTCAGGTGCGTAGCTGAAACTCACTGTCGGAGTGATGACGTGGCGGATGCGGTCGATTTTATCGCCGAAGATTTTGCGGCTTGGAATCCAGTTGCCGTAGAGTTTTGTCGAAGCCGACAGGCTCATGTTCCAGTTGTATACGTTGTAGAAGCCGTAAGTGGTGTCGCATACCTCCACGTTTCTGTCTTCATCCCATGAGCGGGTTATCTTGTCGCTGTACATGCGGTCGGTGAAACTGACTGACGGCGTGATGTTGATGTAGTTGAACAGGACGAAGTTGCCGCTGATGGGGATGGAGTGCTGGAATCCGTTTTTCCAGTCCTTGATGAGGTTGGAGTGCAGGAATTGTTTTTCCTTCACATTGATGGAGTTGCTCAGTCGTCCAGTGTAGCTCAGCGCTATTTTCTCATACCATTTTTCCTTGCCTACCATCTTCTTTCTCTTGAAGGGGTAGAATCGGCTGATGGATACGTTGAGGTCGGGCATTGTCATGGCGATGGTGGTGTCGCGCATGTTCTGCGAGAGGTTGGCTGTCGTACTGATGTTCATGCCGATGCTCGAGAACTGCGTGGTGTAGTTGATGGATGACGTGCGCGTGCTTTGGGTGAGTGTCTGCGGGTTGTACATGCTCGTCAGGTTGTTGCGCTCGAAGCTCGACGTGGCGAAGTTGACGCTGGCGGAGAGGGAGTTGAAGGGGTTGGCCTTGGCATCCTTGCGGTGGCTCCACTGTATTTTGAAACTCTCCTGCTCGGTGAAGTCGGGCATTCCTTTGTCGCCTGTCTTGGTGTTCTGGTAGTTGAAGTAGAACGACCCGCTGTAGCGGTAGCGTTTCCTGTAGTTGGTGGCGGCAGAGATGCCCCACGAACCTTTGGTGTAGATTTCTCCCAGCAGTTTGAGGTCCCACTTGTCGTTGACGGCGAAGTAGTATCCACCGTCGCGCAGGTAGAAGCCCCTCGCGTTCTCATCGCCGTAAGTGGGCATGATGAAACCGCTGGAGTAGCTCTTGGAGAAGGGGAAGAAGCCATATGGGATGGCAAGGGGCAGCGGCACGTCGGCTACGACGAGGTATGCGGAGCCGAAGAACACATCCTTGCCGGGTCTTACCTTCGCCCGTGAGAGGGCGATGTAGAAGTCGGGATGCTCCTCGTCGCAAGTGGTGTATCGTCCCTTGGCAAGGTAGAGGTTGCCCTCAGCATCGCGCTTGGCATATTTGCTTCGTAGGAATCCGTCCTCTTGCTCGGTATACACATTGTCGATGAATCCCTTCTTTGTCTTGAAGTTGTAGAGGATGGAGTCACTCTCATACTGGTCGTTGCCCATTTTGAAGATGGGGGTGCCGCCTTGTCCGCTCGCCTCCGTGGAGTCGGGCACGCCATAGGCATCCACCAGGCTTCTGTCGAGATTGACATGTGCGTTGGCGCTGGTGAGGTTCATCTCCTGATAGTCCACATTGGTCTCGCCATAGAGGTATGCATCCTTGGAGACGGCGTCATAGACGATGGAGTCCTTGGCGCTGAAGGTCACGGGAGCCTCGATGCCATTGGGTTTGGCACGGTTGAGTGAGTCGAGTCGAAGGGAGTCGTCGATGGCTTTGTTGTAGTGGTAGATGGCGAGTTCGAGTGAGTCCATCGCGAGGGTGTCGGGGCCTGCCGCCGTGTCTATATGGATGGTGTCGTTGAGCAGGCTGTCGTTGGGCATGCTGTCAGTAGGCATTGCCCCGAGATGGATGACGCCTGTGGGGATGGCGTCGGGGAGTAGGGTGTCTGTGGGAATGGTGTCGGCAAGGAGCTGTCTTACCTGTGCCTTCGATTTCGCACCGGGCACAGGAACAACCGCCATCACCATCATGACGGCCATCAGAAGCAGCGTTGTCGTTTGTCTCGCTCTCATTCCAGAATGCAAAAGTACGAATAAGCGAGTGGAAAGCAAAATAAAATAAGATTTTTTAATTTTCTTTCCTTGGTGAGAGTACCTTTAGCTCACACTTATCCATTTTCATAAATGGAAGCGAGGCATTGAGTAATACTCATCCTAATTGAAGAGGATTTCCCATTCTTGGAAACGGAGGAGGCCCTCAGTGCCGAATTTGGCGAGGCTTCGCTCAGCCTGTTCGATGGTCTTCTCCCTTTCAAGGTGAGTCTTGGAGAAAAATTTGTCGGCATAGCAGATGACCTTTTCCTCGAGAGTCTCAGGCAAGAGACTTTGATGGGGTAGGGGGAGGTCTTGGCTGACGATGTCGTCGAGTGAGAGTCCGGCGCCGGTGTGGCGCTCACACACGCGGGCATGGCGCTCAAGTCCTTCTTCACGCAGCATGGTGGCACCGAGGATACCGTGACAGATATAGGGATGTGAGCCATGACAGAGAATGCCGGGCGCATCAGTCTGGCAGATGCCGATGTCGTGAAGCATGGCCGCCTCAAGGATGAATTCCTTGTCGAGTTGCAGTTCGGGGTGAGCGTCGGCTATTTGGAGCGCCTTTCTTGCCACGCTCTCACTGTGAACGACGAGGATGCGGCGCAATGCTGCATCCTCGTCGTAATACTTGTCAATGATTTTCCAAAAATCCATTGTGGGGTTGTGATTATTGCTCCGGCCGCTCGATGTAGGCGATGACATCACCCTTCATGACGTTGCTGCCGCGTTTGGCGTTGATTTCCACCAGACGGCCGCCGATGGCAGCGGGCACTTCCACTATCTCACCCCAAGGAGCCTGGATGTAGCAGAGGGTGTCGCCCTCCTTGTATTCTTTGCCGATATAAGGCTCGACTGTCGGGGCGCACTCGCCTTCGCCGTTGAACTCCCAGTAGACCTGGCCCTTGACGGGGGCGGCGATGGCGTCGGCCTTGGCATGTTTGAATGCTGCAATCTGCTCGGGCGAGAGTTTCGCACCCAGTTTGGCATCCTTTGCCTTCTGCAGGTCGGCGAGGAAGTTCTTCTTTGCCTGTCCGCTCTTGAAGTTGCGGTACTGCTCGGGGTGCATGCCCAGTTCGTAGAGCTCCTCGTCGTCGGGACCATACTCCCATCCGTTCTCGTCCATCTCCTTGCGGAAGTCGTCGAGTGCATTGGGGATGAGGGTGTGCGGGTCGGCGTCGGTGAACTCGCGTCCCTGCTTGGCAGCCAGTTCCTTGATTTCGGGAGCGATTTCGCCAGGGATGCGTCCGCTCTTGCCGAGCACCATGCCCCACATAGCGTCGTCCATCATCACATAGCGTCCCTTGCCCTGCTCTAAGGTGAGGAGGTTGGTGAGCGCGATGTTCTTCACATACTGCGAGAACGGAGTCACCAGTGGTGGGTAGCCCACCTTTGGCCAGACGTATGCCACCTCGTCGAAGAGTTGGACGAGCAGGTCGTCGATGGACAGTTCGGGCTCGCCTTTCTTTACACGTGTCTTGTTGATAATTTGGTGGATGCCGCCGAGGTCGGCCATCATGCTGCCCATCATACCGCCTGGCAGACCGCATCCGAGGAGCAGTGAGCTCATGTGCTTGTTGCCCGGATTGATGAAATAGCCCAGCCAGTCGTCGATGAACTCCTGTGTGAGTGAGCGAGCCTTCATGTAAGCCTTCATGTTGATGTCTGCCACCTCGAAGCCCTCGTTCTTCAGCATGCTCTGCACGGAGATGATGTCTGGGTGCACCTTGCCCCATGACAGCGGTTCGATGGCGGTGTCGATGATGTCGGCTCCATTGTTGCACACCTCGAGGATGGATGCCATGGAGAGACCTGGTCCGGAGTGGCCGTGGTACTGGATAATGATATCAGGGTGCTTGTCCTTGATTGACTTCGTCAGTTTGCCGAGCATGGCGGGCTGTCCGATGCCAGCCATATCTTTGAGGCAGATTTCCTGTGCGCCGGCGGCAATCAGTTCATCAGCGATGTTGCTGTAGTATTCCACGGTGTGCACGGGAGAGGTGGTGATGCACAGGGTAGCCTGTGGCGTCATGCCGGCCTCGAGAGCCCATTTGATGCTGGGGATGATGTTGCGGGTGTCGTTAAGACCGCAGAAGATACGTGGAATGTCCACGCCTTGTGCGTGCTTCACCTTGTATTGCAATTGTCTCACGTCATCGGGCACGGGGTACATGCGCAGGGCGTTGAGTCCTCTGTCGAGCATATGGGTCTTGATGCCCACCTCGTTGAATGGTTTGCAGAATGCGCGTACGGCGGCGTTGGGGTTCTCACCTGCCAGGAGGTTGACTTGCTCGAAGGCACCTCCGTTGGTCTCTACGCGGGCGAAGCAGCCCATGTCGATGATGGCGGGGGCGATGCGCTCCAATTGGTCTTTCCTGGGCTGGAATTTGCCTGATGACTGCCACATGTCGCGATAGACGAGACTGAATTGGATTTTCTTTTTCATTGTTATCAGTTTAAGTTATTTGGTTAAGGCAATTTGTTGTGTTTTCAGAATATATGCGAATAGATAGGGCAAAGATATGCAAAAATTATAGAACTGCAAAAAATGTAGCTGATTTTTTGGCTTTTTTTGCTCTGTGATTTTTCTTTTTTGTATTTTTGCATGCATAGTTAAATCAGACGATTACTCAATGAACAGAAAATCATTCTATTTTATATTATTCACGCTGATACTTTTTGTGGCATGCGGAAAGACTGACGAAACACCTGAGGAAGATGATATGGATGTTGTCTCACAGAGTTATGTGGCGATAGGCGACTCCATGCTCTACGGATTGGCGTGTGATGGCTGCTCCGATACCACTCTGGTGCTGCTGCCTGACTCTGGCGGCGACCCCGTGACCTACAGCATCGTCCGTGCGAGAAGTGAGAAGAAATTTTTCGGACGGCCGCAGATTGGCGACAAGATGGCGGTGATGGTCAATCCTGAAGACCCTACCGAAGTGTTGGTGGTCATCAACCTGGAGCGTGTAAAGGGAACATGGTATTATGAACAATTGCCGGTGCTCCGCCGTCGTGCCCATATCGACAGTGCTGAGGTGCAGCAGATGGAGTTTACGGAGGAAGAGAAGGCACGCTTCGACTCATTGCTCTCGACTTTGATGATACCACGTGAGTATGCTTACACCTTCAAGCGCGACTTCACCATGAAGACAGAGGGTGGTCCGCCACGCACCTCATCACTCGACCGTGACCTGCCGGTGGTCTATCCACCGATGACGCGATATATGGAGTGGCATATTTTCAATGGCAAAATCATCCTGACGTATGGCGGCATGAAAATAGCAGGCATGAAGGATACTGTCAAACTGACGAATGACACTGCAGAGTTTGTCTTGCTTCGCAACGACACCATGGCGCTTCGCTTCCGCGACCACGTACAGGGCTTCCGGCTCCGACCAGATACTCTAGTAGAAAAATAAGCGAAGCTTAAATCTCAATTGTCGTGCAAACCGAGTGCAGACGAAAACTTAAATCTCAATTGTCGTGCAAACGAGTGCAGACGAAAGCTTGCTTTCAGTATGCCGAGGTGCAGCCGACAATCAAGCGTAGCTTAAATCTTAAATCTCAAATCTCAATATTAATACGGTTGTTTCGCCAACCGTTTTTTTGCCATTTCCTCATAGGGAGTGCCTGGGCGACCATAGTTGGCATAGGGATGGATGCTGATGCCGCCGCGGGGAGTGAAGCGTCCTGTCACCTCAATATATTTGGGTTGCATCAGCGCGATGAGGTCCTTCATGATGATGTTTACGCAGTCCTCGTGGAAGTCACCGTGGTTGCGGAAACTGAACAGGTAGAGTTTCAGGCTCTTGCTCTCCACCATCCGCTCAGCAGGGATGTAGCTGATGATGATTTCGGCAAAGTCAGGCTGGCCCGTGATGGGGCATAGCGAGGTGAACTCCGGGCAGTTGAACCTCACCCAGTAGTCGTTGTCCTTATGCTTGTTCTCGAAGGTTTCCAGCACCTCGGGAGCATAATCCATGGAATATGTCGTCTTCTTACCAAGAGCCTGAAGCCCCTCTTTGTTTCTCTCGTTCATTGATTTAATTTTTTAGTTAGGTGTCTGACCTGTCCGACTAGTCTGACCTGTCGGACCTGTCTGACTTGTCCGACTTGTCCGACACTTAAAAAATGCTGTAGCTGATGTCTTTGTCGTAGACATCCTCGTTCTCGTAGTGCTTCACCCAGTTTACAATGCGGATGGTGAGTGGCAGCACCACAATCTCGTAGGCGGTTTTCAGCACCACCTGCGATAACATCAGCACGGGAAGTTCGGAGGTGGGGATGACGCCATAGAATGCCAGTGGGAAGAAAATCAGTGAGTCGGCGCTCTCTCCGAAGATGGTGCTCATGATGGCGCGGAGAGAGAAATGCTTTCCCTCCGACATCACCTTCATGCGGCTCATCACATATGCATTGATGAAGCTACCTGCGAGGAAAGCCATGAAGGAGGCGAAGGCGATGCGCGGAGCCAGTCCGAAGATGGCATGGAAACCGGCATCGTTGTCCCAATAGGGCGCACCGGGGATGGCATCGCAAAGGGCACATACCGAAACGAAGAAGAAGTTCATGATGAACCCCAACCATATCAGCAGGCGGGCCTTGCTGTAGCCCCATACCTCGCATACGCAGTCGTTGATGATGTAGGATACTGGGAAGATGAGCAGTCCGCCCGTCACACTGATGGAGCCTAATGCTATCTGTTTTGTTCCCAAGAGGTTCGCCGTAAGCAGGCAAACCGTGAAGAGCATGCTCATGATAAGGAACAGCACGCTCACTTTAGTTTTGTTCTTGTTCATTTTTTCTTGTTTTTTAAGAGGTTACCAAGCACTCTTGCAACAGCCTTGGCACAGCCTCGGCCAGCCATTGCTAAAAAAGCGGTGCAAAATTATATATTTTTTAGAGGAAAAACAAATGATTCAAATAAAAATGTTATATTTGCCGCGTTTTTACCAAACGTGACATCATAATTATAGAATGAGAAAACTGATAATGACCTTGTTTGTGCTGACCTTTGCCCTCCTCGCAGGCGCACAGACACAAAAGCAAATGCATATCTTCGGCATCGCCCCTGCAGCGACCGACTCCGTGCTCCTCATCGACCTGACAAGGGGTGCCATCAGAGCCAAGATACCTGTAAAAGAAGGTAAGTTCAACACCGTCATTCCCGTTCAGGAGAATGAGCTGCTGGGCATCGGCGACCGTTCCTATTTCGCACCTTTCTTTGCCGACGGACCATCCGTGGAGGTCAACATCCCGGCGCATCAGGTGAAGGGGTCGGAACTGAACATGCAGACCAACCGTTGTGACAATTCGCTCGACTCCCTCGACCGAGTGTTGGAAGGACGCGCGAAGACCATCACCGAGAACATGGCCGACGAGGCTGCCGCCAGGGAGCAGATGGCTCAGTTGGCTGAGCAGCGCATCGTGCAGAGGGCCGAAATCCTCAAAGCATATGAAAACACATTGGTGCCGGCCGCCTTCCTGCCCGATATGATTATGGAGATGAACTACAGTCAGGCTGAGCCTTGGCTGAAGGAGAGTGCGCCTTATATGTCACATCCGAGGATGTTCACCGCTATCAGGTTTGCCGAGGGACTGAAGAAGAAACAGCCAGGACAGATGTTTCATGAACTGACGATGAACGACATGGAGGGCAATGTGCATAAGCTCAGCGAGTGGTGCGGCAAGGGCAACTACGTGCTGGTTGACTTCTGGGCAAGTTGGTGTGGTCCCTGCCGTCAGGAGATGCCCCGCGTGGTGGAGAGTTATGTGAAATATCACAGCAAAGGCTATGAGATTGTAGGTGTTTCGTTCGACAACAAGGCAGAGCCGTGGAAGGCAGCGGTGAAGCAGTTGGGCATGGACTGGCCACAGATTTCCGACCTGAAAGGTTGGCAGAGTGCCGGTTCAGAGGCCTATGGCGTCATGGCCATCCCTTCCAATGTGCTGGTCGACCCCGAGGGACGCATTATCGCCAATGACCTTCGCGGAGACCGCCTCATGGCCAAGTTGAAAGAAATCTATGGTTTTTAACAAGATTGTAAATCATGCTACTTGATATTCTGCTGATTATTTTAGGTGTGGTGCTCGTCATATGGGGCGCCGACAGGATGACTGATGGTGCCGTGAGCATTGCGCAACGCCTGAAAATTCCCAAAATCGTGATTGGACTGACCATCGTTGCCATGGGCACCTCCGCACCAGAGTTTTTCGTCAGTCTGATGTCAGCCTTGAAGGGCACACCCGACTTGGCGGTGGGTAATGTGGTGGGCAGCAACATTTTCAACACGTTGCTCATCGTCGGTGTGGCAGCCATGGTGACGCCCATCGTCATCTCGCGCTCCACAGTGAGGAAAGATATGCCGTGGTCGATGTTGGCTGCGGCCATTCTCACCGTCATGTGCTTCGACAATGTCGTCTCAAGATGGGATGCGTTGGTCCTCTTCATTCTGTTCCTCACTTTCATCGGCTACAACCTGCATGAAGCGAGGAAAGGCAAAAAACAACCCGAGGAAGAGGAGGAAGAGAATACGATGAGGCCCATCCTCGCTGTGGGACTGGTATTGCTCGGACTGGGATGCCTCGTGCTCGGCAGTAACATCTTTGTCGACAGCGCCACAAAGGTGGCACAGGAACTTGGTGTGTCGGAGGCAGTGATTGGCCTCACCATCGTGGCTGGCGGCACCTCGTTGCCCGAACTGGCCACCAGTGTGGTGGCAGCCCGTAAGGGACAGAGTGCCATCGCCATCGGCAACGTCATTGGCAGCAACGTATTCAACGTCTTGATGATTATCGGCATCACCGGTTTGATTAAGCCCATGAACATCACTGGCATCACCAATGTCGACCTTGGTGTCATGACCGGTAGTATGGTGTTGCTTTGGCTGTTCTCCTATACAAAACTCAAGGTGGAAAGATGGGAGGGTGCCGTTCTCACCGGCATTTTCACCGGCTACATGTGCTGGCTCATCTCGTTGGTGATTTGAGATTTAAGTTTTGAGATTTGAAATTTGAGGTTTGAGATTTATGGACCCCAAACGCCCAAAAGTCATATGTCTAAACTCCTAAACTCCTAAACTCCTCAAAAACCCCAAAACGCCCAAACAACTAAACGCCCAAACGACCAAACAACCAAACGCCCAAACGACTAAACGACCAACCCCCCAAACGACCAACCCTCCAGCATCTCCACGATGGCTTCCAGTCCTTCACGGTCGGTATTGTCAAAGGCAGACAGTTCGGTGGAGTCGATGTCGAGCACGGCGGTGATGTCGCCGGCGGCATTTCTCACAGGCACGACAATCTCGGAGCGTGAGAGCGATGAGCATGCGATATGTCCGGGAAACTGCTCCACGTCGTCGACGATGATGGTCTCACCCCGTTGCCATGCCGTGCCGCATACCCCTCTTCCCTTTTTGATGCGGTAACAGGCGATAGTGCCTTGGAAAGGGCCGAGCAACAACTCATCGCCCTTTACGAGGTAAAACCCCACCCAGAAAAAACGTTCTCCGAAAGTAGAGCGGAGGAGAGCTGTCACATTGGCAAGCACTCCAACGGTGTTGTCCTCACCTTCAATAAGACTCTTTATTTGGGGAATGATTTCCTCATATATGGATTGTCTGGAAACCGTCTCGTTCTCTGTTTTTTTCTGCATGTAGTTGTCCATTTGATGATTTGATATGTTTTTTTAAGAACGATAAATCGTCGGTTTTATTTCCTTGGCATGTCAAACATATATTTTTTCTTACATTCTGTCGTTTGTTTGAATGAAAATGTGTAATTTTGCCACGGATTTACCTAATTCAATAAAGTTATGTCTAAACAGAAGAGATTTATCTTACAGGAGAACGAGATTCCTACCCAATGGTACAACATCCAGGCAGAGATGCCCAACAAGCCTTTGCCTCCCCTCAATCCAGGGACGAAAAAACCTTTAACGGCAGAGGACCTTGCACATATCTTCAGCCTTGAGTGCTCCAAACAGGAACTTGACACCGAGCATGCGTGGATAGATATCCCCGAGCCCGTGCTCGAGATGTATAAATACTACCGTGCCACTCCGCTGGTACGCGCATACGCTCTTGAGGAAGCCATCGGCACACCTGCACATATCTATTTCAAGAACGAGAGCGTCAATCCGCTGGGTTCACATAAAATCAACTCCGCCCTGCCTCAGTGCTACTACTGCAAGCAGGAGGGCGTGACCAATGTCACCACAGAGACAGGTGCCGGCCAATGGGGCGCCGCCCTGAGTTATGCCGCCAAAGTCTTTGGCTTGGAGACCGCCGTCTACCAGGTGAAGTTGACGATGCAGCAGAAACCATATCGCTCATCCATCATGCGCACCTTCGGCGCCACGGTGGAAGGCTCACCTTCGATGTCAACCCGTGCCGGCAAGGACATCATCACCCGAGACCCCATGCACATGGGTTCGTTGGGCACCGCTATCTCTGAGGCAGTAGAACTCGCCACCACCACACCCAACTGCAAATATACGTTGGGTTCGGTGCTCAATCACGTGTCACTCCATCAGACCATCATCGGTCTTGAGGCTGAGAAGCAGATGGCGATGACCGGAGAATACCCCGACAAGATTATCGCTTGCTTCGGTGGCGGTTCCAACTTCGGTGGCATTGCCTTCCCCTTCATGCGCCACAACTTCACAGGAGAGCGCCACACCGAGTTTATTGCAGCAGAGCCCAACAGCTGTCCGAAACTCACCCGCGGTGTGTTCGACTACGACTTCGGCGATGAGGCAGGTTACACACCGCTGCTCCCGATGTTCACCCTCGGCCATGACTTCAGACCCGCCAACATCCATGCCGGTGGCCTGCGCTACCACGGTGCCGGTGTTATCGTCAGCCAACTCATCAAGGACGGATATATGCGCGGTGTGGACATCCCGCAGCTGGAAACCTTCGAGGCAGGCATCCTCTTCAGCCGCACTGAGGGCATCATCCCCGCTCCGGAGAGCTGCCATGCCATTGCAGCCACCATCCGCGAGGCACTCAAATGCAAGGAGACGGGCGAGGAGCAGGTTATCCTCTTCAACCTCAGTGGTCACGGACTGATTGACATGCCGTCGTATGAGCAGTTCATCAATGGCGACCTGCGCAACTACAACCTCACTGATGAGGAACTCGCCAAGGGCATGGCTCGCCTGCCGCACCTCATTTGACTTTGTTTGAAATTGAGTAATCCCAAATCATCAAGAAGCTGCCATATGGTGGCTTCTTGATTTTTTTGTCAGACTCGTCCGACTCGTCCGACATGTCCGACAAGCCACATATTTCAGAGCAGATGCAGAGGTAGCGGTCTGCACGAAAACTGCCCAAAATAGCGTGAAAAACTTGCATTCTCCATAATCATTGCAAATTTGTCAGCATTTTGTTTCCAATAATCGGGTGAAATTTGTAAATTTGCTCTCCTTTTATCATTCAACCAATATAATAGTATGAAAAGTTTCAAATCGAATGCGTGGCTGTTGCCACAGCCAGTGCTGATTATCGGTACTTACGACAACGACGGCAAGGCAAATGCCATGAACGCAGCATGGGGCGGACAATGGGACATGCACGAAATCATCATCTCACTGGGCTCGCATCAGACGACAGACAACCTTGCACGGAATCCTGAGTTGAGTGTTGCCTTTGCCACGGCAGAGACGATGGTCGCTTCCGACTATGTGGGCATCGCAAGTGGAAGAAATACGCCCGACAAGATGGAGCGGACGGGATGGACGGTGGAAAAGGCACCTCATGTGAATGCGCCTGTGTTTAGGGAGTTTCCCATGACATTGGAGTGCCGTGTGAAACAAAAGATAGATGAGTCGGAGACTGGCTATTATCTCATTGCTGAAATCATCAATATCCTTTGTGATGAAGCATTTCTTGGCGAGGATGGAAAACCCGATGTGGAGAAAATGGGGCTCATCACCTTCGATCCCGTTCATCACACTTATATTCAGTTGGGCAAGACGGTAGGCAAGGCATTCTCCGATGGAAAACAACTTGCAGAATAAGAGAGATGAGTAGAATACTATTGCTGGTCCTGTCCTTGTTCTGCACCATGGTGTCGCAGGCTGCAGACAGAGGCACCCACTTGAGCCGCAACCTGCGCCAGGAGAATATACCAGTGGAACAGGCCACACTACTGTTCTCCACTTGGATGAAGACCAATTCTGACATGTCATTCGTCTTGGTGAAGGACGAGACCGATGACTTGGGCTTCCGCCACCAGATCTATAGCCAGTTGCTGAACGGTGTTCCCATTGATGCCACTCGCCTGATGGTCCATTCCAAGGATGGCAGAATCACCTACGTCAACGGTTTCGTGATGGAAGCCGATGCTGCCCGCCCGAAGAAGATGCCGGCAAGCTGCAAAACGCCCCCTTCCACCGGCGAGTTGGTGCTCGTCGAGGCGGATGACGGTTTCCGATATGCCGTCAAGTCTTTCGACAAAAGTACCCATGAGTATGTTTACACCGATGTGGAGACGGGACTGGTGGTCAAACGTCTTCCCACCATCTATTATGCAGCAGAGCCGAAAGGTCAAAAAAACATCAACAGCCAAAGTTTCTATTATGGCATGCAGCAGATAGATGTGACGCAACTCGACGATGGGCGTTTGATTTTGGCCGACAGCATACGCAGGATATACACTTATGATGCTGCTTATGCCGACACTATACCCGGCAAATACGACATATCAGACTCTGCAGATATCAAGAGTTATTTCGACAACGAGTTGTCTGTTGTCCAGACCAGACGCACCGGGTTTTCCATGCAGGAAATCACCTCTGCCAACATCTCGCTCAGCGAGAAAGCCAAGAAGGAGATGAAGGGGAGGAAACTGAAGTTGGTTGTCATTGATGGTGACATCACCATAGTGACAGAAAAGACATTTTCAGTCGACGATTTCCCTTACGTTTTCATACCCATGGAGCACAAGAGCAAGAACGGCAATGCCTACCCATTGCGTCAGAACGATACGGATACCACCTACATTGCGCTGGTCAGTGCCGACGATGACTTGAAGAACTTTTGGACGACTGCCATTGATATCATGCCCATCTGTCCGACCAAGGATGGTGGTGATGCAGAAGTGACGGCCAGCGGTCTGAAAGGATGCCTCTCTGCCACGGCTACGATGAAGGGTGTCGGACACTATGGTGTCGATGTGCATTGGGGCATGCAGCGCGTCTATGACTTCTACAAGACGAAGCTCAACTACAACAGTTACGACAATGCAGGTTCGCCCATCATCAGTATCATCAATCCCATTAGTTACGGAGCGAAGAACAAACTGCTCAACATCACCGAACCTAATGCTTTCGCCAGCAACAAAGGGCAACCCTATATGGCTTTTGGCCGGGGAGCTCCCAGTGATGGCACTGACGAGTTGGTGGACATCAGTATTCTTTGCCATGAGTTCACACACATCATCACCAACAAAACGGCACAGTTGGGGTCCAATGGAGAGCCGGGCGCTCTCAATGAGGCTTTCTCCGATATCTTCGGTACTGCAGCCAACTACTATGTCGCCAACAATTTTCTCAGTAGCAGAAAGGGTGACATTGAGTACATCTACAGTATCGGAAGTGATAGCGGGAAGAACTCCGACTATGGAGTGATGCGATTCTATTGCGACCCTTGGCGGTGTGATTCTCCCAAAGCCATACAGGGCAAGTACTGGGTAAACCCGTTAGTAGATGAAAAAGACAACGGTGGAATACACTACAACAACAATGTCTTGAACTTCTGGTTCTACCTGCTGGCCGAAGGATACGACCCTGCTGGCAAGTATGGCCTCGACACCTCGGTGGTCGATGAGCAGTGGGCCAAATCGGTGAGTTGGAAAGGCATCGGAATTGAAAAAGCCACCGAGATAGCCTTTCGGATGCTGACAAGATATATGTTTCCAAATGCCAACTACCGCGATGCCTTCAGTCAGTCGCTTGTGGCAGTCCAGGACTTGGGTTATGATGAAAACTCTACGGAATATCAGACCGTGCAGAAATGCTGGATGGCCGTGACGCCTTCTGGCTATATGAAGGTAGACCTGACTAAAGTCATAGACCTTAAAATCGCCCCCCTCACCACCAACAAGACTTATGCCGAGAACAGCCGTGAGTTGATTCCCTATGTCGGCACTGAGCTAAAGGTGGGAGACGTTGACCTCAACATAACGGTCACCATGAAGAATGCCGCCTATTGGCGTGATATTTACCAGTCGAACCTTTATAAAATTGAGTTGAAGTGTTTCTTAGACTTTGCATTCTTGGATGAGTATCAGGAATTCGACCTCAGTGATTTTCTCATGGCCTTTCTCAAGAAGTGCTATAACGACAAGACAGTTAGTGACGGTTATCAGGAGACCTACAATCAGAAGGTTGCCATTAGGGCTGGCGGCCCCCTGTCTTTAACGCTCGATTGTCCACAGTTGCCCCTATTGGTCAAGCAGGAATATGAGGTGTTGGAGGATGCGCGCACGTACTCGGATGAAGATGCTTCCAATCTGACAATAGGCGACAAAGAGGTTGCCTTTATTTTCACTACTTCAAGTGGATATCCCCTCAAGGTGCAGCCCAGCAAGAATGGCGAGAGGCTGACATTCAGTTTATTTGCTATTGGCGAGGATAAGAGTGAGACAATACTTAAGACCGAGACTTGGGACTATACCGAAGAAGAACTGTTGGACAACGATTGTATGAAGAGTTCCCAAAACAGGCGATATGAGGAGTATTATAACTACACAAATGATGAATTGATGAAGCCTGGCATATATAAGTTGAAGGTGTCGTTTTCCTGGGAAGCGCTGAAAGATGCAGAGTTTACATTCGAGGTCAAGGACAAAGGCACCGCCATCGGTGAACTTATAGCCAGTCCCCCTGTTGCCAAGGGTAGGACCTACGACTTGCAGGGACGAGAGGTCGACACGCTCCACAAGGGCATGTACATCCGCGCCGGCAAGAAAGTAATCGTCAGGTAGTACTCGGCTTTCACTACTTTGATGCTTCGCATCGAAGATAGGATGCGCCTCGACAATGAAAACAAAACTCCGTTTTTGTTTTGCATTGTACTCGGCTTTCACTATCTTTGCACCCAAATTGTGAAAAGAACTTTGCGGAGACGGCAATCCCCGCGGAAATAAAAATTTTGAAGAATGTATAGAACCAACACATGCGGGGAGCTCAGACTCTCCGACGAAGGACAGCAAGTGACTCTTGCTGGATGGGTACAGCGAAGCCGTAAAATGGGAGGTATGACCTTTATCGACCTCCGCGACCGCTATGGCATCACACAACTGGTGTTTGACGATGATACCGACAGCGCTTTGTGCGACCGTGCCAACAAACTGGGACGTGAGTATTGCATTCAAGTGACCGGAACAGTGCGTGAGCGCCAGAGCAAAAATCCAAAAATGCCGACAGGCGACATCGAGATTTTCGTACAGCAACTCAATGTGCTCAGTGAGAGTGTCACACCACCCTTCACCATCGAGGACAAGACCGACGGTGGTGACGACATCCGTATGAAATACCGCTACCTTGACCTGCGGAGAACAGTGGTGAGGCGCAATCTCGAACTGCGCCACAAGATGACTATCGCCATCCGCAACTTCCTCGACTCCAAAGACTTCATCGAGGTGGAGACACCCATCCTCATCGGGTCCACACCCGAGGGCGCACGCGACTTCGTCGTGCCCTCACGCATGAATCCGGGACAGTTCTATGCACTGCCGCAGAGTCCGCAGACACTCAAGCAATTGCTGATGGTGAGCGGCTTCGACCGTTACTTCCAGATAGCCAAGTGCTTCCGTGATGAGGACTTGCGCGCCGACCGCCAACCAGAGTTCACCCAGATTGACTGTGAGATGAGCTTCGTCGACCAGGAGGATGTTATCGACCTCTTCGAGGACATGTGCCGCCACCTGTTCAAGGAACTCCTCGGTGTGCAGCTCCCAGACCGTCTGCAGCAGATGACTTGGCATGAGGCGATGAGGCGCTTCGGCAGCGACAAGCCCGACCTCCGCTTCGG
The DNA here is from genome assembly GCA_902767775.1 of uncultured Prevotellaceae bacterium. Classification (GTDB taxonomy): domain Bacteria; phylum Bacteroidota; class Bacteroidia; order Bacteroidales; family Bacteroidaceae; genus Prevotella. The sequence continues at coordinate 30,749 of CACXIP010000007.1, forward strand.
CATGGAGTTCGTCGAACTCATGGATGTCCTGCAGACAGGCTCCTTCGCCGTCTTCGACCAGGCTGCCTACATCGGCGGTATCTGTGTACCGGGATGCGCTGATTACACCCGCAAACAGCTCGACCAGCTCACCGACTTCGTCAAACGGCCGCAGGTGGGTGCCAAGGGACTTGTATATGTGAAGTACAACAGCGACGGTACCATCAAGAGCAGCGTCGACAAATTCTATTCCCAGGAAACTCTCCTCGCCCTCAAGGAGCGCATGGGAGCCAAAGATGGCGACCTCGTGCTCATCCTCAGCGGCGACAATGCCAATAAGACACGCGTGCAGTTGTGCACCCTGCGCCTTGAGATGGGCGACCGCCTCGGACTGCGCGACAAGAACCGCTTCGAATGCCTGTGGATAGTCGATTTCCCGCTCTTCGAGTGGAGCGACGAGGAACAGCGCCTCATGGCCACACACCACCCGTTTACCATGCCCAACCCCGACGACATCCCCTTGCTCGACGAGCATCCTGAGCGTGTGCGTGCCAAGGCATACGACTTTGTGTGCAACGGCATCGAGGTGGGCGGCGGAAGCCTCCGTATCCACGACGGCAAACTACAGGCAAAGATGTTTGACATTCTTGGATTCACACCCGAGCGAGCCATGGCACAGTTTGGCTTCCTCATCAACGCATTCAAATATGGTGCGCCACCCCATGCAGGACTCGCCTTCGGCCTCGACCGCTTCGTGTCGATTTTCGCCGGTCTCGACAGCATCCGCGACTGTATCGCCTTCCCCAAGAACAACAGCGGGCGCGACGTGATGCTCGACGCACCATCGGAATTGGACCCCAAACAGCTTGATGAACTGCAGATTAAGGTTGATTTACATCAAGAAAATCAACAAAACTGACAAATAGCAGTGAAAACGGTGCTTTTTCGAGCTGAAAAATTAGATGGATTAGAATAAAAGTGCTAATTTTGCAGCGAAATTAAAAGGTTGATACATAATAAGTTCAGCTACTATTTATTCGTTTTACAAAATCATGGCAGAAAAGAAAGCAACAACAAAGGCTGCAGCAGAGAAGAAGACAACAAAGGCAGCAGCAGAGAAGAAGGCCGCTCCCAAGAAGAGCGCAAAGAAAGTAGAAGTGGTGATCAACGCCGAGACTGTCGGCTTCAAGGCTGGTGACGTTTACCAGGCTCTTTCAGCAGCTGGCAAGGCTCTCAGCGTAAAAGAAATCGCCAAGGCCGCTAAAATTACTGAGAATGAAGTGCTGCTCGGCATGGGTTGGCTCTTCAAAGAGGGAAAGATCGCCGACGAGGCTGGTCTCATCAAGCTCGCTTAATTACGAAGCACGAACAATAATAAAAATGCCGTCTCTCAGGAGACGGCATTTTTTGTTACTTTATTTTCATTTTTTATTTCATTATACACTTTTTACCACTTTTTTTCGTGGGGGAACAGAAAAAAAGCAGTATCTTTGCCCATGATATACGGGTGAAACGCAACATGGAAAACCACAGCCGCAGACCCGATGATAATTCACATTATTTTTTTATGTCAGGAAGATATCTTTTAGGTTTCGATGTCGGCAGCAGTTCTGTCAAGGCATCGCTTGTGGATGCAGAGACAGGAGCATGTGCTGCATCAGCATTTTTCCCAGAGTCAGAGGCGCCCATCAAGGCAGTGAAAGTGGGGTGGGCAGAGCAAGACCCCGAGTCATGGTGGACATATGCCAAGATGAGTTTGCAGAAAATCATGTCAGACACCGGTGCCACCGGAGAGGACATCATGGCCATCGGCATCTCCTATCAGATGCACGGCTTGGTGTGCGTGGACAAGAACCTGCAGGTGCTCAGACCATCCATCATCTGGTGTGACTCGCGTGCCGTTCCCTATGGAGAGAAGGCTTTCAATGAGATTGGGGCAGACAAGTGCCTCGGCCATCTGCTCAACTCCCCCGGCAACTTCACCGCTGCCAAACTCGCGTGGGTGAAGGAGAACGAGCCCGAGCTCTTCGACAAAGTGTATAAGTTCATGCTTCCGGGCGACTATCTCGCCATGAGGCTCAGCGGTACGGTGAATACCACCATCAGCGGTCTCAGTGAGGGAATGTTCTGGGACTTCCGTGAGAAACGCGTCGCCGACTTCCTCATGCGCTATTTCGGTTTCGACCAGTCGCTTGTGCCCGATATCGTGCCCACCTTCAGCGTGCAGAGCGAGGTAAGTGCCGCCGCTGCCGCCGAATTGGGGCTCAAGGAAGGAACACCAATCTCTTACCGCGCAGGCGACCAGCCCAACAATGCCTTGTCGCTCAACGTGTTCAATCCTGGTGAGATTGCCTCCACCGCAGGAACATCGGGTGTTGTCTATGGCGTGCTCGGTGAAATCAACTACGACAAGAAGAGCCGCGTGAACACTTTCGCGCATGTCAACTATACCGAGCAGCTCGACCGTCTCGGCGTTCTCCTCTGCATCAACGGCACCGGCATCCTCAACGCATGGGTGCGCCGCACCATCGCACCGGAGGGCATCTCCTATGCCGAGATGAACGACTTTATGGCCGACGTGCCCATCGGCAGCGACGGTGTCACTATTATCCCCTTCGGCAATGGTGCCGAGCGTGTGCTTGAGAACCAGGAGGTGGGATGCTCTGTCCATGGTGTCAACTTCAACAAGCACGGCAAGGCACATCTCATGCGTGCCGCCCAGGAGGGCATCGTCTTCAGCTTCTGCTACGGTATGGAAATCATGCAGCAGATGGGCATGGACATCCAAAAGATTCACGCAGGAAAGGCCAATATGTTCCTCAGCCCGCTGTTCCGCGACACCCTCGCCGGTGTGAGCGGCGCCACCATCGAACTCCTCGAGACCGACGGCAGTGTGGGTGCTGCCAAGGGCGCAGGTATGGGCTGCGGTCTGTATAAGGACAATGTGGAGGCCTTCGCCTCGCTCAAGCGCCTCGCCGTTATCGAGCCAGATGAGAGCCGCCGCAGCGAGTACCTCAGTGCCTACGCCAACTGGAAGGACAGCCTGAAGCGCGTGGCAAGAACCTAAATCAGAGAAAACCGAATTAATTTTCACAACTTTTTATCAATTATAAACAATATGGCAAAAGAGTATTTTCCGTTTACCGGTAAGATTCCTTTCGAAGGAAAAGAGAGCAAGAACGTAATGGCATTCCACTATTATGACCCCGAGAAGGTCGTGATGGGAAAGAAAATGAAAGATTGGCTGAAGTTTGCCATGGCATGGTGGCACACTCTCGGCGGCGCATCTGCCGACCAGTTTGGCGGTCAGACCCGCAGCTATGAGTGGGACAAGGCAGCAGACGCTGTGCAGCGTGCCAAGGACAAGATGGACGCCGGCTTCGAAATCATGGACAAACTCGGCATCGAGTACTTCTGCTTCCACGATGTGGACCTCGTTGAGGAGGGTGCCACCATCGCAGAGTATGAGGAGCGCATGAAGGCCATCACCGACTATGCTCAGGAGAAGATGAAGGAATTCCCCAACATCAAGTTGCTCTGGGGCACCGCCAATGTCTTCGGCAACAAGCGCTATGCCAACGGCGCTTCCACCAACCCCGACTTCGATGTTGTTGCCCGCGCCATCGTCCAGATTAAGAACGCCATCGACGCTACCATCAAGCTCGGCGGTACCAACTATGTGTTCTGGGGCGGACGTGAGGGCTACATGAGCCTCCTCAACACCGACCAGAAGCGTGAGAAGGAGCATATGGCCACCATGCTGACCATGGCACGCGACTATGCACGCGCCAAGGGATTCAAGGGCACCTTCCTCATCGAGCCGAAACCCATGGAGCCTTCCAAGCACCAATATGATGTCGACACCGAGACCGTTATCGGTTTCCTCCGCGCACACGGACTCGACAAGGATTTCAAGGTGAACATCGAGGTCAACCACGCTACCCTCGCCGGCCACACCTTCGAGCATGAGCTGGCTTGCGCTGTCGACGCAGGTATGCTGGGTTCTATCGACGCCAACCGCGGCGATGCCCAGAACGGATGGGACACCGACCAGTTCCCCATCGACAACTTCGAGCTCACACAGGCTATGCTTGAGATTATCCGCAATGGTGGACTCGGCAACGGCGGCACCAACTTCGACGCCAAGATTCGTCGTAACTCCACCGACCTTGAGGACCTCTTCATCGCTCACATCAGCGGTATGGATGCCATGGCACGCGCGCTCGAGAACGCTGCCGCCATCCTGGAGGAGAGCGAGCTGCCCGCAATGAAGAAGGAGCGCTATGCCAGCTTCGACAGCGGCATCGGCAAGGACTTCGAGGAAGGCAAGCTCACCCTCGAGCAGGCTTATGAGTATGGCAAGAAAGTGGAGGAGCCGAAGCAGATTTCCGGCAAGCAGGAGAAGTACGAGACCATCGTAGCCCTGTACTGCAAGTAAAATCCGCTTTTCCTTACAGACAACAGGAGGGTATGCCCAACGGCATACCCTCACTCGTATGTCCGACGATTTGGATGATTCCGACAAGTCGGACAAGTCGGACAAGTCGGACAGGTCAGACCAATCTAATCTCACAAAACAAATCAGATGCAAAGAATACAAAGTGCATTGAGAATGATGGTTGCCGTATTGCTCCCCTGGTGGGCAATGGCTGCCATATGGGCGCAACCCAAGTTTTCAAAGCCACACGGACTATATGAGGTCGGTACACTTACCGTGACAATCTCCCCTCAGGGGGAGGGGACAGAAATCCGATACACCACCGACGGCAGCGAACCGACGGCGCAAAGCCTGCTCTACAGCAATACGCTAAGGCTTACCAAGACCACCATCCTCCGTGCCGTGGAGGTGAAGGATGGTGAGGTTGTATCAGAGGTCAGCACCGCTTCCTATATCCTTATGAAGTCGGTGCTCAGTCAGCCCAACAACCCAGAGGGCTACCCCAAGGAATGGGGAGACTATACCCAGATGTGGGGCACCGCTATTGCAGACTACGAAATGGACCCGGAGATGACAGAAAATGCCTCGCTCCGTCAATATATCATCGAGGGGATGAAGCAATTGCCCATCCTCAGCATCGTCTCCGACAAGGACAATTTCTTCAGCCATGAGAACGACCCTGAGCGCGGAGGCATCTATATCTTCACCGGACCGCCGGTGGGTGATGCCACCGGACATGGGTGGACACGTCCCGCCAGTGTCGAACTGATGGGTGGTCCGCAGCAGCATGACCTCAGTGTCAACTGCGGTATACGCCTGCATGGCGGTCACGGGCGATTGGCTGAGAAAAACCCCAAACACTCGTTCCGCCTGGTCTTCAAAAAGGAGTATGGTCCCGCCACACTGAATTACCCCGTCTTCGGCGAGGATGAACCGTCACAGTTCGACCAGTTGGTGCTGCGCTGCCATTTCGGCAACTCCTGGCAGCACTGGATGGAAGGCAACCGTGAGAAGGCACAGTATGCCCGGGACGTGTGGGCGCGCCGCATGCAGCGAAAACTTGGCCACATCAGTGCCAACGCACTCTATGTCCACCTCTTCCTCAATGGGATGTATTGGGGACTCTACAATATCGCCGAACGTGTGGACGACCAGTTTGGCAAAAACCATCTCGGTGGCAAGAAGAGCGACTATGACGTCATCAAAGTGGAGGAGGACGGCGGCAATCACCTGGAAGCCAGCGAGGGCGACCTGGAGGCGTGGGACCTGATGGTGGCGACAGCTGCCAAGGCATCCGACCCGTCATGTTATCAGCAGTTGGACTCGCTGCTCGACATCGATGCGATGATTGACTATATGCTGATCAACCAGTATGGTGGCAACACCGACTGGGACCACCACAACTGGTATGCCATCAGGCGAAAGGGCACCGACAGTCCGGGGTTCCAGTTCCTCTGCTGGGACACGGAAATCATCTTTGAGAATCCGGAGGAGAATGTCCTCAGCCTGAAGAACAAAGGTTATCCCTCAGGCATCTTCCACAACCTGATGAAAAACAATGACTTTGCCTGGCGCTACCTGCAGCGGGCGCGCGAACTGCTTGCCGACGATGGGCTGCTGGGACCTTCACAGGTGGTTGAGGTGTGGGACAGTCTTTACCACACCATCTCCTATGCACTCTACGATGAGGCTGCCCGATGGGGAGACTACCGTCGCGATGTCCATCCCTATACCTCAAGGGGCAAACTCTACACCGTCGATGGATATTACATGGCAGAGCGCAACAGGTTGCTGACCAAGTATTTCCCAGTACGCACCAAGCGTGTGCTTAACGATATTGTCAGGTTTGTCGGAGATATCCCGTCGGGCATGGCAACCATCACCACCCCCGCAACGGAGACACCTTATTATAATTTGAACGGACAGCCAGTGGCACATCCCACCAAGGGCATCTATATCAAAGATGGCAGAAAAGTGGTTATCCACTGAACATTGCCGTAATCACATCACACCACATCAGACCATTCATCTATTATCCATAACCGATTATGAAGAGCAAAGTACTGAAAACAATTGTCGCAGCCACCTGCTGCACCATGCTTGCCTCCTCCTGTGCACAACAGCCGGGAAGCGTGAAAACAGAGTTGTCCACCGTGGGCAATCCCTATCTCCCCATGTGGGAACATATCCCCGATGGTGAGCCATATGTGTTTGAAGACCCCGACCAGCCCGGCAAACAGCGTGTGTATATCTATGGCTCACACGACAGCATGATTGATGCCTATTGCGGCCGCGAACTCGTGGTATGGTCGGCACCGGTCGACGACCTGAGCCACTGGCGCTATGACGGTGAGATACTGAAAGTGGACAAAAACGCCAATGGAGAACCCTTCGACTCGGTGGGGACCGCCGATGTGCTCTACGCCCCCGATGTGGCATTGGTGGTGGGTGCCGACGGCAAGAAAACCTATTACCTCTATCCCAACGACCAGGTGGGAGGACGAAACGGACTGATTGCAAAGAGTGACCGACCCAACGGACCCTTCGAGGTGTGCAACTGGAGCAAGGACAACCCCAATGTGAACGATGGCGTGCTGCGCTTCGACCCTGCTGTCTTTGTCGATGACGACGGCCGCGTCTATGGCTACTGGGGCTTTGAGACCTCCAATGGCGCAGAACTCGACCCTGAGACGATGGCGACGGTGAAGCCAGGCACCAAGGTGGTGGAGAACATGGTATCGGGCAAAAACCAGCCCGGTGTCTTCCGCTTCTTCGAGGCTTCCTCCATCCGTAAAATCAAGGACAAGTACGTCTTCATCTACAGCCGCTGGACAGAGGACGGAGAGTTTGGCCTGCCCGACACCAACTACACGTTGGCATATGCCTACAGCGACAAGCCCCTTGGCCCATGGACATATGGCGGCACCATCATCGATGCCCGCGGGCGTGAGGTCAACGAACAGGGTGACACCATCGCCTCTGCCACCGTCTCCGGCAACACCCACGGCAGCATCTGCGAAATCAACGGTCAGTGGTATGTCTTCTATCACCGTCAGACTGGCACCAATGAGTTTGCCCGCCAGGCCATGGTGGCTCCCATTGAGGTGAAGGTGGAAGAAGGCGCCGGCGGCAAGGTGGAGATTTCCGAGGGTGAGTACAATTCCGAGGGATTTGCCCTTCAGGGCCTCGACCCGCTGGAGCGCCATTCTGCCGGTATCGCATGCTGGTATACTGGTCCGAAAGTAGCAGAGCACAAGTGGCCCGACAACGTATTCTACGGTTCTTATATTGCCTCATCATACGGCACCGACGATAAGTTTGACGCTCCCTATGACCTCCGCAACAATACCAACCAGGTGGTCAACAACACCGACGGTTCGATTGTGGGCTACAAGTATTTCAACTTCACCGCCCTACAAGATAAGAAGAAAGTGCAACTGCTGCTGACGATTATTCCCGAGGGCATCGACGGAACTATTGAAGTAATGGCCGACCGCCCCTGGGCTTCGCAGCGCGGTTTGACGCTTGGCAAGATTGACGTGAAGGCTGACATGCCAGTCCAAAAGCCTATAGAACTGACGATTCCCCTGCCTGGCTTGTCGGGACTGACAGGCAAGCATGCTCTCTTCTTTGTCTTTAAGTCTGACACAAAGGAGAAGTCGCTCTGCACCCTCGAGGACTTCGTCTTCAAGTACTGAAATCATTTCAAACACTCTATTTGATATTCTTTAAATCAATTATCCTTATGAAAAAGACCATTATGACATTGACCCTCGCAGTGGTGTGCTGCTTGGGCGTTCAGGCACAGGAAAGGCTCTTCAACAGCGCCAGTGTCCAGTCTCCCGTCGTCAATGCCGACGGAACAGTCACATTCAACCTCTATGCCCCCAAAGCCATCAAGGTCGAGGTGACGGGCGATTTCCTCCCTCCCCAGAAAATAGAGGCTGGAGGGCGTTCCTATGAGGGTCCCGGCGTTGCACAGCTAAAGGAAGGCCGCAACGGTGTGTGGAGCTACACCACAGAAAAACTCGACCCTGAGATGTACAGCTACACGTTCAACATCGATGGCATGACGGGTGTGAAAGACCCTGCCAACATTTATGTGAACCGCGACATCGTGTCGTTCACCAATATCTTCATCGTCAGCAAAGAGAAGGGTGACCGAGGCGACCTCTATCGTGTCAACGAGGTGCCCCACGGCAATCTCTCCAAGGTGTGGTACAACAGTCCGACACTGAAGATGCAGCGCCGCATGACCGTCTACACCCCGGCCGGCTATGACAAGGGTGGAAAATATCCTGTGCTCTACCTTCTCCATGGTGCCGGCGGCGACGAGAACGCATGGAGCGAACTCGGCCGCACAGCCCAGATTCTCGACAACCTCATTGCCACGGGCAAGGCGAAACCGATGATTGTGGTGATGCCCAACGGCAATCCCAACTGCCAGGCAGCACCGGGCGAATGGTCATGGGGTATGTATACACCTGGATTCCGCAATTCTGGCAATGGTCCCACGACTCCAGCCGTTGCCTCCATTCCAGAAAGTTTCATGGACATCGTGAACTATGTGGATGCCAACTACCGCACACTCAAGGACCGTGCTCACCGTGCTGTCTGCGGCCTCTCGATGGGTGGAGGTCATACCTTCAGCATCAGCCTTCTTTATCCCACGAAGTTCGACTACTATGGTCTCTTCTCCGCAGGTCTGCATATTGGTGGCAACAACGGCAACCAGCCTTTTGCTGAGCAACTCAGGAACAATCAGGAATTTGGTCAGCAAGCAGCCCGTCTGTTTGGCAGCAAGCCCAAACTTTACTGGATGGGCATGGGCAAGACCGACTTCCTCTACCAGAGTACTGTCGACCTGCGCAACTATTTTGACTCCAAGGGTTACAAATATGAGTATGTGGAGACCGAAGGCGGTCATATCTGGCGCAACTGGCGCATCTACCTGACGATGTTTGCACAGAAGATATTCAAGTAGGATAATAGTCCTAACGTGAAAAAACGGCCAGGAAGAAGGCTTTTCAAAAGCTGTCCTTCCTGGCTGTTTCCTTTTTGGGGGAATCAGGAGTTTTATTTCTTCTCACGAATGTTCGAATTCAAGAATTTCCTGTGCTCACCAATTCTCGAATTCGCTAATTCGGGAGTTTATTCCTGTCACGAATGTTCGAATTATCGAATTATTTAGTGCTTACCAATTCTCCAATTCTCTAATTCGGGAGTTTATTTATGTCACGAATTTTCGAATTATCGAATTATTTAGTGCTCACCAATTCTCTAATTCGCTAATTCGGGATAGTTATTTCTGTCACGAATTTTCGAATTATCGAATTGTTTTGTGCTCACCAATTCACCAATTCGCTAATTCGCTAATTCGGGAGTTTTATTTCTATCACGAATTTAAGAATTTTCGAATTATTCTGTGCTCACCAATTCTCCAATTCGCTAATTCGGGATAGTTATTCCTGTCACGAATGTTCGAATTATCGAATTATTTTGTGCTCACCAATTCGCTAATTCTCTAATTCGGGATAGTTATTCCTGTCACGAATTTTCGAATTCAAGAATTTTCTATGCTCACCAATTCTCTAATTCTCTAATTCGGGAGTTTATTTCTTTCACGAATGTTCGGATTATTTAGTGCTCACCAATTCTCTAATTCTCTAATTCGGGATAGTATTTCTGTCACGAATTTTCGAATTATCGAATTATTTTGTGTTCACCAATTCGCTAATTCGCTAATTCGGGAGTTTATTTCTGTCACGAATGTTCGAATTCAAGAATTTCCTGTGCTCACCAATTCTCTGGCATATGAGAATGAACAACAAAAAGAGTTGGCAAGAATTTGGTAATGTTGGAGAAAAACACTATCTTCGCCGAAAATTTCAAGATCATGCAAGAAAATCATTCTTTTATTCGTCATTTTTCAGTTCAGGGTTGGTTGCTTTCATTCATTTTCTGTGCTTTGATGTTGACAGGATGTGGCAACCAAAATGCAAAAAAGGACTCATCAGAGAATACAGAGACGGAGCAAGTTGTAGAGCAAGTTGCCGAAGAAACAGAGGATAACGGTGTGAAAGCCCCTGCGGTTCAAGCCGATACAAACGGACTCATCGGTCTTGGACAATGTTCCACGGTAAGCGACCGCCTGCGGGTGGAACTGTCGGAGGATAAAAATACCGCAAAGATTTTCCTTGATGGTGAATTGCTGCAGACCATCACTGATGCTGACGACGCACTGGTGGCAGCCGGTGATAATGCCCCCATTTTTTTCTTGGATGCTAACTTCGATGGACTCACCGATATTTTCATCGGACCGGGAGAGTCGCGCACATACAGCAGCCTGCTCATTTGGGAACCAGAGTCAAAACAGTTCCGCAGGATTGGTCATCTCGGTGAACCCAGTCTGCAGAATTTCCTTCTCTGTCCGGAGACGAAGAATGTCTATGAGGGCGGAAGCAACTCGTGGTGCTCAAGCAGTTTTACGAAAAGCGTATGGGAAGACGGCACTCTGAAGGCAGTGGAGGACGTCATCGTGGTGAGCGACCCCGAGCAGTATGGCGAAAATGAAGTCAGTGACAAATATACGTTGAAATCGTCCGACGGAAAGACCGTCAAGGCTGTTGCGGAATCCTCGCAGCTTCCTGGCAAGTGGGCGGATGTATTGGAGTACGTTGGTTACTAACCCTTGTGATGCGTCTGCTCAGTGGAAGCAGATGGAATAGGAAACTCAAGAATCGCAACATGAACGATAGGGTGAGGTGGATTGCGCTTGTGTGCTTTTTCCTTTGTCATGTGCTGATGGGATGGGCTCAGCAACCAGACTGTGACAGCGTCTGCAACGTCTGCACGAAGCCCGACAGATTTCAGCTCAAGCAGCTCATTATCCCATCCGCACTGATAACCGTTGGTTCGTTCGGCGTTGAAAACGGTTGGTTCAACTCCGTCAACCATGATGTGAAGGATGGCTTCGAGGACTTGCGGAAAGACAAGCGTTTCAGAATAGATGATTATCTTCAGTATTTGCCGGTGACAGCCAATGTCACCCTTGCCTTCTTGGGCGCCAAATCGAAGCATTCATTTCGGGAGCGGGTAGCCGCTACTGCCACTGCCTATGCGGCAATGGGACTGATGGTGAATGTGACGAAGGTGTCCGTCAAGGAGCGGCGTCCCGGTTCTGGGGCACGCAACTCCTTTCCCTCAGGTCATACCGCCACGGCATTCATGGGTGCAGAACTGGTGCGTGAGGAATATGGTATGGGCTATGGCCTGGGTGCTTATGCCGTGGCTACGAGTATCGCTTTCCTGCGGATGTACAACAACCGCCACTGGCTCAATGATGTCATTGGAGGGGCTGGTGTAGGCATCCTCTCTGCCCGCATAGGTTATTGGCTGTTGCCATGGGAGAGCCGTCTCTTCGGCTGGGACAAGAAAAAAACGGCCATCTCGGTGACTCCATCCTATCAACCTGAGGACAAATCATTGGGCATGGCTGTATTCGTCCAATTCTGATGTGCCGGAGCACACCGGAATTGGATAGAATATGAGTAAAATGCTTATTGCAGTTTTTTAGAAGATACGTCCGCTGACACGGAAACTGATGATGGGACCTACATTGACCTTGCTGGCACTTTTGAGGAAGTTGTCGTCTTTCCCATCCAGACCGATGTCGGTGGCCTTTTTGTTGTTAAGGTATACCTCGGGCTTGCCCCATATCATCAAACCCATGTCGAAAGCGCATGCCACGCGGTGCTTCATAGGTACGGCACGTCCGAAGCCCAGTCCAACATATGGACGCACTTTCTGCACTTTGATGCGCACGTCGATTTGTCCGTTTTTGTCAGGCTCCAGAAGGTAATCGCCCATCTCCAGGCCAACCCTCTCTGTGCCGTTGACCATCACGCCCACAGAACCTCCCAGATCATCGGGCACAAATTCGTAACTCCCTATGCGGTTGTTGAATTCATATACGCTCTTCAGCGCGGCGATATCCTCTTTGCCCTTGTTGTAGGCTCTGACGATGTTGTCGCTTCCAAAATAGGCGCCGCCGGTGAAGTGAAAACTTGAGTTCTTTGAGGGATAGAGGTCTACCAGTACATGGGCTGCCGACAATTTGAGCTTGCTTTCCAATTCCACCTTCGAGGGGATGTTGGGTAAGTAATGATTGGCACTCTCATGCTCCACCATGTTGAACCTGTTCGACCCTTTCAGGTTGTTCATGAAATTGTATCCTCCCCTTACAGCGAGATAGGGAGTGACAGGGAGCGCCATTTCGATAGAGGCTCCGTTGATGATGCCGAGTCCCGCCCCAACAGAGAAATGGTTGAGCATCCAGGAGTCATCGTATCTTTGGGCGCTTGCCCCAAGGGTGGTGAGCAGCACCGCCAACAGTAAAATGCTTTTCTTCATCGTTGTATGGATTTGAAGTAGTCCTTTTCTTTGGTTCTTTGTCATTTTCTTGGATTTTTGGTGTGTATGTGAGTAAGAGTCAGTTTTTTTGAAATATGATGCAAATATAAATATTTTCAAACAAATCAAGTAAATTTGCAACAAATAAATGCATCCGTGTCTTCCATGTCAGAAGATACGGATGCATCTGTTATTCTTGTTATTGATGGGCTGCGTGAAGCAGAGCCGCCAACTATCTTTTATTGGTTGCTTTCCATCCACTTTTTCATGTCATCCTTCGATGCATGGTTCAGCAGTTTGCCTTCTTTCCAATTGACATTAGGATAAGTGTCTCTCAGGTCATTGCAGGCTTTCTTGATGCTGCTTCCGCCTGAAGTGGCAAATGGAATAACCGTCTTACCATTGAAGTCGTATGCCTCCATGAACGTGTTGATGATGGTTGGGCAGGTGTACCACCAGATGGGGAAACCGACATATACCACATCATAGTCTTGCATATTCTGAAGTTTGTCAGTAATGGCAGGACGAGAGCTTTTGTCTTTCATCTCAATGGATGAGCGGCTTTGTTTGTTTTGCCAGTCGAGGTCGGCATCCGTATAAGGCATCTCAGGCTTGATTTCATGCAAATCAGCACCTGCAACTTCTGCCATTTGCTGGGCAACGCCCTTGGTCACTCCAGATGCCGAGAAATAAGCAACCAATACTTTCTGTTTCATATTCGTCTCTGTTTTCTTTTGTGAACAGGCACTGATGCTGATGGTCAGCAGAGCAGTGAGCATAATCAATGTTTTCTTCATAGTCGTATCATATTACAATTTACAATGTCTGTCATTCCACGATTCTTTTTTCTCCATTGACGATATATGTTCCCTTCTCAAGGCATTCAAGACTGCGGGCATTGTTAAGCAGCTTCTTGCCATCGAGGGAATAGACGTTGTAGAGATTGGGGGATTCAGACTCGGTATTTTTGACGCCTGTCTGTTCGGAGAGATCAACAAGTGTGTATTGTTGTGAGCCGAGGCCAAGTTGCTCGGCATACTCCACCGTGTGTGTGCCATGAAGGTTCTCTATGCGCCTGATGAGCGGCGAGGCATCGTCTCCGGCTACCGACTGATGGTTGAACACGAGGTCGAGACAGGCTTTGTCGAGCGCCACCGGGTCGCGGGAGGCGAGAATGCCGATGTCTTTCAATTTGGGTGTTGCGGGGGAACCGTCACAGTCGCAGTCAACGGAAAGGTTGTTCATCACGTTGATATATACAATGTCCTTCCCGTCCTGCTTGAAGTAGTTGTGGACGGCCTGTGCGGCTGCCGCCATAGACTCCAGAAATCCGTCCTGGTCGTCGCTCATCCATCGTGTTGTGCTCCGTCCTGCAGAATGGATATACAGCTTGCCGCTGCTGGAGGCCACCCCGATGGACTGGTTCTTCAGCACACCGCCGAAGCCGCCCATGGCGTGACCTTTGAAGTGGGCGAGATTGATCATCAGGTCGTAGTTCTGCAGATGCGACCCCACGATGTCGTATTGAATGTGTTTTGTGTCGGTGACGGGCAGGTTGATGCTCCCTTCCTCGTCCATGATGTCCACCGTGGCGATGTCGTTGAAGCCACGCTCGGCAATTGCCCTGCGGTGAGCCGCCGTCGTGCTACGACTGCCTCCGTAGGCCGTATTGCACTCCACGATGTTGGCTCCCAGTTTCTGCACCAGATTCTTGATGAACTCAGGGCGCAGGTAGTTGGTGCGGCTCGACTCTCCCGTTGAGATTTTCACCGCCACGCGCTTGCCATCGGACTGCACTCCCAGTGCCTCGTAGATATTGACCAGTGACTCCGGCGTAATCTCTTTGGTGAAATACACCACGGGACTCTGTCCAAAGCCTTGCATGGCAATCATGCAGGCCAATATCGATAGATACAGTTTTTTCATATACTTTTTTTTATTTGTTTCTGCTTGCTGCCACCCAGACGGGTTCTTCACTCATCGTGGGTTTGTTGACAGCCATCACGCCAGACAGATTGTGAGGCACGTATGGCTCTTCCAAATAGCGAATGTCGTCTGCGGTCAGACGGACATCGAGCGACTTTACTGCTCCCTCGACGTGGTGGAGTTTCGTGGCTCCCACAATGGGTGACTCCACCTTTGTCAACAGCCAGGCAAGCGAAACCTGTGTCATCTCCACGCCATAACGGTCGGCCAGTTCTACTACACGCTCCACGATGCGGTTGTCCTGCTCGGCGGTGGCATCGTATTTGAAGTGCATGAACGAATCTTCCTTCTGACGCTTTGAGGTTTCTCCAGGCCGCTTGGCCAACTTGCCAGATGCCAGAGCGCTGTAAGGTGTCTGCGCGATGTTGTCCTCACGGCACAACGGCTGCATCTCGCGCTCCTCCTCACGCATAATCAGGTTGTAGTGGTTCTGCACACTGACGAATTTCGTCCATCCGTTTTTCTCAGACAGTGCATTCATCTTTGCCAACTGGTAGGCATACACGTTGGCGATGCCGATGTAGCGGGCCTTGCCAGCGCGAACGACCTCGTTCATGCCTTCCAGAATGTCTTCGGCAGGAGTCTTGTAGTCCCAGATGTGGTATATGTATAGGTCGACATAGTCCATGCCCAGATGCTGCAGGCTGCTGTCAATGTTGTTGAGCACATGCTGACGGCCACTGATGCCCTGCTGGATTTCCTCGTCCGTTCGTGGCAGGAATTTCGTGGCTACCACCACATCGTCACGCTTTGCCATGTCACGCAAGGCACGTCCCACATACTGTTCCGATGTTCCCAGTTGATAGGCAATGGCAGTATCGAAGAAGTTGACGCCGAGGTCGAGCGAACGGCGTATAATCTCACGTGTCGGCTCTTCGCCGATTGTCCACGAATGCTGCCCGATGGTAGGGTCGCCGAAGCCCATGCATCCGAGGCAGATGCGCGACACACGCAAGTCTGAGTTTCCGAGTTTTACATATTCCATATTATCTTTTAATTCAAGTTTCGCATTTGCTCAACTTTCTCTAGTAGTTAAGTAGTTAAAGAAGTTATCGCTTCGCTCTAAAGTTAAGCCATTACCCCTGATTGCATGGGACTCATGCCACAAAAGGAAAAAATCCAACAAAGGAATCCTCGGCGACATGATTCGTGAGTTGACAGGAGACTCTGCCACGTCCCATATCCGCCGCTTCATCATGCAGCGTGCCCAACAGCTCCTGATAGGTGGAGCCACCATCTCAGAGACTGCCGAAAGTCTTGGCTTCGACTATCCCCAGCACTTCACCCGTCAGTTCAAGAAGCACTTTGGCGTCACTCCTTCCAACTTCATCAAGAAGTGATAACCATCTTTTTCAGTTGTAGGGTTTAAGGATTGAGCCTGTCGGCCATCGCCTCACGTACAAAGACGGGGATGCGTGCCTTGCTGACAGCAGTCGTCACGGTCTGGCCGCCTTCATAGTGGACGCCAGTTCGGTAGTCACGCCATCCTCCCTCGCATTTGGGCAGATAGGTCTTCCATTCCGTGACCTTTGGTTCTGTCACCGGACTGATGAGCAGTGAGGGTCCGAACATATACTCATATTTCTGTTGCAATGCCATGGGGTCGTCGGCAAAGTCGAAGACAAGAGGTCGCATCAGCGTGTAGCCTTCTTTGGAGACAGCCTCTGAGCATTTCTCGATGTAGGGCAGCAGTTTCACACGCTCTTTCAGGCACTCGGCGATGATTTTCTGCGCTTCCTCACCATAATTCCACGGTTCGGTGTTGCTCATGTAGCCATGGACGCGCATCAGGGGCAGATAGACGCTTGTTTCTATCCAACGGAGCATCCGCTCGATATAGTCGGCATCGGTATATTGGTTGGACGGACGGAAGAAACCGCCTGCGTCGTAAGTCCACCATGGGATGCCCGCAGCCTGTACGCCCAGTCCGGCTACTATCTGTCGGCGGAAGGTTTCCCAGTCGTTGCCCACGTCGCCGCTCCACAGTGCGGAGCCATAGCGCTGGATGCCGGGGAATCCGCTGCGAGTGAGTATCATCGGTTCCTTGCCGGCTTGTTTCAGTCCCTCATAGACGGTTTTGTTGACGAGCAGTGGGTAGACGTTGCGCACCCACTCGCCTGGCCATTTCCCATTGTTCACCTTTCTTCCCTCCAGGTCGTCGTTCTCAGGTTCTGTGGCATCCTGCCACCAAGCGTCGATGCCGAGGGGTACGAGGCGCTCCCTGAAATTCTTCCAATAGGCACTTGCAGCATTGGGGTTGAAGAAGTCTATCCAGTCGGTGCCGTCAATGTAGTATTTGTCGCGCACCATCTGTTTGCCTACCTCTGAGTTCTTGTCGATTTTCGACCACACGCTCACCATCAGGCGGATGTCCATCTTATGGAGGCTGTCGGTCAGTGCCTTGGGGTCGGGGTAGTACTGCTCGTCAAACTGCATGGAGTTCCAACCATATTTTCCCCAATACTGCCAGTCCTGCACGATGACGCTGATGGGCATCTGTTCCTTGCGGAAGCGGTTGGCGGTCTGCAGAATTTCCTCTGAGGAATGGAAACGCTCGCGGCAGTGGATGTATCCCAAAGCCCATCGTGGCATCAGTGGTGCCGGTCCAGTCAGTTCGCGGTAGGTGGCGATGATATCGTCGGCACTGCCTAAGAATACCGTGTAGTCGACGGCGTTGGCGATGGGAGAGCGGAAGACCGTCTCATCCTTCACTTGATGATAGAAGAGGGTGGGGGAGTCGCCCCTTGAGAGTTCGGCTTTCACGGTATGCCTGCCTGCTTCCAGTCGGACAATGGTGGATGCGGTCGGCGGCAACCACACGTTTTGCATCTCGATGACCGTTTTCCCGTCAATGGTGAGGTTGTGACGGCGTGCCATCTTCTGTCCCACGTCGAGCAGCAGCGAGTAGTCGCCCGCTTCTTTGATGTCGATGGTTGCCTCATAGTAGTTGCGCTGTCTCACCTCACGTCTGCCTCCCTCGGTGGAGGTGACGTTCACCACTTCGCTTCCACCCTGTTCGGTGCCCCGTGAGAGCACCACTTTGTTGTCTGCGGGATTGTAGTCTACCAGTCCGTAGTTGTTCCACAGCACGCCGTAGCCCTTGCTCGACAGCAGCATGGGGAGTGAGATTTGCGTGTTCACCTGTGTCAGCCTGCGGGTCAGTCCTCTGACGTTGCTGTACCCATCCTGAAACTGTCCCAGTCCGAAGAGAAATTCGTCCTTGGGAGAGTCGAATGCCAATGTGGCCTCGCCAGATATGAGTTGGTGGCGTGTGGCATGGAATACCTTCTTTCCCCGTTTGTCACTTATCGTCACCGTCTGCCGTTTCTTGTCTATTTTGACTTTCAAGTCGCATTTTTTCACTGCCTCATGCTTGACGTAAAGCCAGTCGGGCAGGTCGGTCTGGGTGGCGCCGTCTTCCGTGTATTGTATTCTCACGGCATTGTTTGCCATCGGGGTGATGGTCAGTTTTCCCTTTCCGAAATCTTTGGTCACGGCACTCGCCTGTACAAGTGACAGGAGCGAGAACATCAGAAGTAATATCTTCTTCATAATTTTTAATTAAGTAGTTAAAGAAGTTAAGTGGTTAAGGAAGTTAAGCCATATGCATAATTCCCAATTTTCAGTATTTATCACCATTTACTGTAGAATAGTCTTGGGGAGACATTCAGCATCAGCCATCCCCATTGCAGTACGTGGTCGTCGGTACTGCGCTTGAGAGACTCCATTGTCTCGGTGCCTTTCATAAATGAGAAGCCCATGCCCAACTTGGCATCTTTCATGAAGTTGTAGGATGCTGTTAGTTCTATTTCGTGTCCCAATGTCTTATGCAATTCCTCAAGGTTGGTGGTTGTGGCGAGATAGTGGTAGGCGGCATTGAAGGAGAGTCCTTTGATGGGTTTGTAGATAACACCGGCATACAGGTTCTGCAGTCCAGGTGAGAATGTCCCAAAATAGGCACTGACGTAAAAGAAGTCCATGGCGCCATAGAAATTGTGTGTTGAGCCAAAGGTGGATGTGAATGCCGACATTTTGGTATGTTTGGTCAGGCCTATCATCCCTTGCTTGGGAACCTTGAACTCCTTATCGCCGCTCAAGTAGTCGTAACCTACATAACTGCTCAGTTGCCTGTTGAAATTATAGGAGGCTTTTCCTGCTGCCATCCATGCATTGATGGGAAGTGCTTCTGTCGATGTGTAGTCGAGGCTTGCCTTGCCCATCTGGTGGTAATAGGCCGCCTCCAGGGTTAGATTGCGGGGGGCGTATTTCACATACCCACCCAACAGCTGCTGGTAGTTGGTATGGTAGTCCTCCTCCTCGGTACCGCTCTGCATGCCGATGTTCATGAACAGCACCGACACGCCCAGGGGAATCTTAGGTACGTCGTAGTGATACCATGCTGTCTGCATCGCCTTGTAAATCTGCGAGCCGTTTTGGTAGAATGTGCCGCCATTGACATTTTTGGAATTCTGGTTGTAGGCAACGACAGCGTGCAGCTTATGGCCATGGCCCTCATATCCAACCTTCAGCGCGTCGTGATAAAGGGCGGCCATAGCCCAGTCGTTGTTGCCAAGGATGCGCTCATCGTCGTACACCAGTTCTTGTCGTCCGAAGCGGGCAAACAGACCGTTGTTGGTCTTCAAGTGTGCCCATGCCTCGTAGATGTTGAATTTGCCGCCGCCTTCAGCACCCCATACGCCTGAATGCTGTGCCGTCACCTTTAAAGCCAGGTTTTCGCGCTCATAACCCACCGTCATTTTGACACGGTTGGAGATGAAACTCGCCTTGTTGTCATCTTTCCCTTCTGTGGCTCCGGGGAGTCCGCCCTTTCTTATTTCTCCACGTGACATCACTTGGGCGTCAATGGTCAGTTGGTTATCTTTTTCTTCCTCTTTCTCTTCCTGTGCCCATGCTGCGGAGGCCGCCATTATCAGCATTGCGGAGAGAAGGATTCTAATGGTTTGATATCTCATCTGTGTAATTTTTTGCAAAAATATAAAAATCTCAGAGAAGATACTATTTATTTGTTCGATTATTCTTCAATAAATACACCAAGTGTAATTTCTTGATACAAATAAATAAAGTGCCGATGATGAAAGAACACCATCGGCACATATGCGACAAATATTTTGGAAGGCTAAAGCTTCAGTATTTTTTTCCCGTTTTTGATGTAGATACCTTTCTGTAAACAATCTCTATTCTTCATACCCACTTTTCTTCCGGAGAGGTCATAGATGTCGGCAGAAGAGTCTGTTGCAGTGTCAACATGGGGCATGTTGTCGGGGTCTTGCAGCAACGTAACTGCTATATCCTTCACATTGCCGGTGTACTGGCCCTGTGAACTCTGCCAGGTGATGACCAGTTGCTTGAGCCCTTCCTCCATGGCGGCGGTGTCGAATCCATAGTCGCGGTAAGACTGCCAGTCGCCAGTATTGCTGATAGACATGGTCTTGTTGGCCTCTATACGTCCTGATTTTTTGTCGGTGAGGAGAAAGTTGAGTTTGAAATCACTTCGTTTTGTGGCAGCCTGGAAAGAAAAATGGTATGTTCCCGCCTCTTTGCAGTTGAGCAAGAATGATGCCTGGTCGCCATGGCTGAAACTGTCAAAAGTATCGTTGAGCACTTTGGCAGCTTGCTTTCCACTGGGTTCAATGATGATTTCTGCCTTGTCGAGATTCAGTTTCTCTGTGGGGATGTTGATGGCGCCGCTGATATCTTCTTCTGTTTTATACTCGACATAACCCTCAGGATGCCCACCCTCGTTCTGCGCCTCGGTGATGTGAGCCACCAGTGAGTTCATATAAACCTCCAGCATGGTATATCCTTCTTCGTTGAGCAAATTGCCGTCGGATGCATCAGAAGAGTCAAGTCCATGTCCTATTTCCCATTCATCAGGGATTCCATCGCCGTCGGTGTCGGCAGGAGCGTCTTGACCAACCAGCGTAGGCCAAGGGTTCCAGTCGTCAGCAGCATCGGCAGGCCTTAGGTCATAGGGAGTGTCAATAATGCCATAAACATCGCCATCACCTTTTCCCGTGTAGGTGGCCTTGTTGCTGCGGGTATCGCTTATCACCAGTTCGTCAACTATGTCGCGGTGCAGTGAGGCACCGGCATACTGCAAAACTTTCTCGTAAGCATCCTCCGCGGTGTGTGTCGTGACATACATGAAGCTCAAGGGTTCTCTTAAGCGTATGGTGTCCTCGGTGACTTTGTTGTAATTGGGCAGAGAATGATCGATATGGGGGTAAACACCTACGCCCCAGTTGTCGTTGGTCACAGAGGAATATTTTGAGTTGACATTTCCGTCAATGAAATATTTGCCCCATATCATATAACTGCCGTCACTCTCATTGGTGGAAATGCCCAATCCAGCGATTCGGGTGGCATTTCTCCCGCTTTTGCTTTGCATGGTTCCTGGTCCGGGCTGGTAATAGCAGTTGACGATGTTGGCCTTCATTCCTTCACCCCCATAGCAGCCATTGCCGGCCCAGTTGTAAATCACATTGTTGCGGTAGTCGGTGGTGTCTTTCTGAACATACATGGGACGGTTGGCCAAACGTGGTGTGCGTGAGTCGTGGTGAGCCAGCAGGTTGTGGTGGTAGGTGGCCCCCTTGCCACCCCAGTTGCCACCATAGCCATGGGCTTTTTTCACATGTGTGCTGTTGCGCAGGCTTTGGGAGATGATGCTCCACTGTACCGTCATGTGCTCATTGCCGTAAACGGAGCAGCATTCATCGACGCTCCAAGAGATGGAGCAGTGGTCGACCATGATGTTTTTCCCGTCAAATCCGCATAGTCCATCAGGCTCACCCTCAGAGGTGTCTCCAGGACGGAATCGCAGGTATCTGAGGATGACATTGGGAGCAGCTATGACAAAATCCCAATCAGCTATGCAGATGCCGTCGCCAGGTGCTGTCTGTCCTGCTATGGTGACATTGCCGTGCGAGAGTTTCAGCTGTGACTTCAGATGGATAGTTCCACTGACATCGAACACAATGGTGCGTGTGCCAGA
Source organism: uncultured Prevotellaceae bacterium (assembly GCA_902767775.1). Taxonomy (GTDB): domain Bacteria; phylum Bacteroidota; class Bacteroidia; order Bacteroidales; family Bacteroidaceae; genus Prevotella. The sequence continues at coordinate 52,576 of CACXIP010000007.1, forward strand.
CTGTTGGCAAGCCCATCGCAGGGAACCCTTGCCGGAATCATTGAGATTCGTGACATGATAGACTGCGCCCCCTCTGCCACCGGTCACATAGCGGCCATAGCCTTCTGCACCGGGAAAGGCAGGTGTCTTCTCTGTCCGTTGGTCGTCATCGTTGCCTTTTCCCACTTGTATCTCAGCTCCTTCTCCCATTCCTCCGTTGGGGTTGGTGGCGAAGATGGTGTATGTGCCAGGAGTTGTGGCGGCAAATGATGTGGCAGTTTGGTTGGCCACATATTGACCGTCACGCAGAATAACATAGCATCGTGCATCCTCAACCTCTGGCCAGCTCAATGTGTTGCCATTGGCAGTCACCTGAGGTGCAGCTGTGGTGAAAGCCTCTTCTGTCGGCAGCCAACTGTCGATGCCGCCAAGAACATTTTCGACGGTGAATCTCGCGGCCTCCTCATCGGTCAGTACGGGTGTGTATTTGTTGGTGCTGGTAGGTGAGTTTGTGCGCTTGCTTAGGTCGATTTCATTACCGTTTTTGTCGACAGACTTGTACTCATAGAAATGAGTGGGCAACTGACTCATGCTGCGCCATCCGGCAGCAGAGGGTTTCACATTCATCTTTGTGTGGAGGAAATAAGCCCTGGGCTCATTTTGCCATGGTCTTCCAAGGTCATAATTACCCTCGGCGTTAAAACCAGGATATGCGTTTACTGTGCAATGTTGGAAAACATATCCCCATTTGAGCATGGGACTGGTGGCGGGTGCGGTGATAGGCCCGGGGTTGGTCATGATGAGTTCGCATTGGTCATAGAAATGGTTGCCACCTCCGCAGATGTAGTCGACTGCGCCATAAATCTGGCATCCTATGTAGTAGCCGCTTTCACCGGTGACCTGGGTGTCCTGCTGGCTCATCATCGCAACATTCTTGAATATGGCCTTCTTGCCGCCTGAGATGGCAACGCCCACGCCAGACCGGCTTTTGCCAAAGTCCTTGTCGTTGCGCACGGAGATGTCCTGCAAATAGTTGCCGCCTGTATTGTTGATGTTCAGCACAGGGTTGCTGATGCCATCGCGGTTGCCATGGAGAATGACGCCGTCACGGCTTTCGCCAATGATGCTTACATTGTAGGCTTTCAGGTTCTGCTCCTCAGCTCCGAAGTCGTAGTCTCCGTTTCTGACGAAGATGACTTTGCGTTTGGCATTTGGTGATGTGTTGCTGCTGTTGACGCTTCTTATGGCAGACTTCCACTCAGCCAGGTTGCTCACCACGAAATCGAATCCAGCCTTTTCCACCTTCGCTTTTTCGCCCACCTCAATATCGACAGTGATGGGGTCGGTATTGGTGTTGCCATAAAGGTCGCTGGCTGCACCAGGGGCCAATGTGAGTGTGTTTTTGGATTGGTAGTTGAGGTTCCATATGGCAAATCTCAGTATAGACGAACCGCCTTCTGCCTCTACAGTCTGACCTGCTATTGTCGCCTTTGTATCCTTCATTTCACGGTCGAATGTCATCTCCACCACACAGTGGTTCTTGTTTGTGGTAGGCGTCTTGGTATAGCTTTTCAGCACAGGTGGCGTGTTGACCGCTATGTGGTCAATGGTCAGTTCAAACCAGGCCACAGGCTGTCCGCCGCCTTGGAGCGAGAACACGATAGGGGTGCCAGGCTGGTGGTTGTCGAGGTTGATAATCAGGTCGTACATGGTGGCATCAGACTCCTGATAGTCGTGTTTTGACGGAATCCATACGGTGGCACCTTGAGTGGATAGACCGGTCAGCGTTCCACCATTGTAGTTGGCATTGAAATCCTTGAACACCACTTGTTTGACACGCTCGTCGACGGGCATGCTGATGGTGTATTGCCCCTCACCCATTTTGAAACTGCTGTTCTCCCATCCGTCGCCAATGCCGGAAATACTGTAGGTGCCATTGCTCCAAGAACCGTTTTTCACACCTGCGCCAGTATATTTCAAAACTACTGTTTCATCGTTGGTGGTCTTTTCATACACATGAATGCCTTGTACTGTCAGTTGATAGATGCGCTGCTGTTCTCCCATCTGTTTCTGCAAGGTATAGACCACCTCGTTGCCGAGGTATTCAGGCGTTCCGGTTGTGGTGGTGCCGTCAATAAATTGTGCAGACACAATGGGGATGTGCGTGAATATCATGTCGCTGAGGATGGCGATGTAAGGAGGTTGGTTGAGTTGCTCTGTCAGATTGACTTCCTCGCCGTCGACAGTCACTTTAGTGACAGATATGTCGCCTATGTGGAAAATGCGGAGGGTATAGTGTGTCTTGGAGGCAACCGCCCCCATCTCGGTGTCGGGAATCACCTCGATATCAACCAATGCCACACTTCCCTGCTGGGGTGTTGGCAGGGTGAAGGTGTCATCCCCATTGTCATTTACAGTGATGTCGTTGCCCTGTTCGTCTTTGGCCGTCACGCCAAGTGAGCAATAAACCTTGTCGATGCGGAACGTGGTAGTGGCGTCGTTGTTGTCGGCGGGAATGTTGCACAGCCAATCGGTGTCATCTCCTTTATCTACTTGCTGGCCGATAACGCTTATTCCATTGATAGCTGCATGATGGGCAGCCAAGTATTTCATCTCAACATTGCGGTAATTGCAGATGTAACCGGAACCATTGGAGAAAGCAAACGACAATTGGCGGAGTCCTTTTCCTATCTCGCCAGGGATGCAAATGCTGACTGGTGTGTAGCTGCTGGAAGCATCGGCCGAGATGGTGTATTTTGTTTCTCCTTCTATGACCCCGCTCTCAGCATCTTTGACCTGAATCTCCATCAAACCTCCCGAACCATAGCGGGCCACATCCATTTGGAGTGAATATACCCCCACTTGCTTGTTGAGAAAAAGGTAACTGGCAGTGGCGCCATCCTTGATGTAGCCAACATTGGGTCCCTCGTTGACGGCACCGCCGCCATAGGCACCCTTGCTTATGTCAAGTTGTCCTGGAATCGTTTCCACCACATCGAGAGGATAAAATGCCAGGTCGCCCCAATTGCCCGCATAGCTGCCTGTTGTCTTGGTCACGGCGAACTTAAGGGTATAGGTGCCTTCCTTCAATTGCTCGATGACGTAATTGTGGAGGACGGAAGGAGTCCAACTATTGGTGTTCTCGATAGTCACTTGGCGCTCAATAACTACTTGCTGATGCTCGTCGGTGAGTGTCATCTTCATTTCTGCGGCGTTTTTCGTGCCGGTCTTGAAAGTGAGCAAATAGTCTTGCAACAAAGTGTTATGGATAGTGAATGACAACTGTGTGTTTTTGCCGGTGCTGCCTACGTTGGCTCCGTTGTTCTCCACATTGAAATTGCTGCCCGTGGCATTGCTCCATGATATGTATGAATTTGTCGCAGTGGGGATGTCGACAGTGGCTGCCTTGACAGCCAGACATGCCATTATCAGGATAATGACCGAGAAAAATCTGTAGAAATGTTTGCTTTGCATTTTTTGAGATGTTTGATTAGTTGCCACAAAGATACCCTTTATCTACAATAAATCGTGGCGTTATTCTCCAATAGATGATGCAAGTAACAATAATTTCACCATTTAAAACAAAAAAAACACATGGAATTGTTCATGTCGGAAAAATAACGTAACTTTACCGCATTAAAAAACAAACTTCCACATGAGACGCTTTCTTCATCTTTGCATACTCTTGTCTGTATGGTTGGCAGTGTCGGCTCAGCCCCATTGTAACGTCAGGGTGTTCAGCCTACATGACGGACTGGCCTCCAATGTCATTTCCAGCATGGTACAGACACCCGACCAAATGATGTGGTTTTCCACTTGGAATGGTCTTTGCTGCTATGATGGATACACTTTCAATGCCTTCAATGACCCATTTGTCAAGGAAAGAACATTGACCACGAATAGATTGCTGAAAGTCTATGTGGCAAATAATGGAAATCTGTGGTGTCTGACTTATGACAGGCAGGTATTTCTTTTCAACCGTTCCACGAGTCGCTTTATCAATTTGTCGTCATTGGTTGCCCAACAGTCGGGGAAAGATTTCATCTGCCAGCGTATTGTCCCGTTGAAAAATGGCTTTACATGGCTATTCAGCCGTGAAAAGGGAGAGAGCTGCTTCCGAATAGATGAACGGATGCTCCTTCAATCCCCAACATCGGCGTGTATACAGGAATTTAGTCCGGTAAATACCTCAAAGAAGTGGGATGATGTCTATGGAGTGGAAATCGATGGCAAAGGCAGTGAGTGGCTGCTGACAGACAAAGGGCCTTACATCGTGGGCAAGCAGTTGAAAGATGCCACTCCTTACAGTTTTTGGTGGGAGGACGGTCAGAATGTGGTATTGGTCTCAAAAGATGGTAGGATTGGCCGTTATGACAGGCAGCACAATGTTATTGTTCCGATAAAGGGATTTCCAGGGGAGGCAAAGAATGTCTCTTCGGTAGGGCACTTTGGGGAGCACGGCTTGGTTATGCTCACCGACCAAGGACTGAACGTTTGGCATACGGATAGCAATCTCCATAAGTATTTCCCCTTTTCTGCCGGCGATGGGGTGAAATATATCATAGCCGACCATCGCAAACGGGTTTGGGCCATCACGTCTGCGGGAAACGTACTCCTCATTACGGTAGACAAAGGACAGGTGGAACGAGTACCCATGCAGGTGCCATTAAACTCTCTCAGGCAGAGCACACGTAATTTTGTCCACGAAGACAATTACGGCAATTGTTGGATAGGCACCGAACAGGGCTTTTTTGGCTATTATGATGAGGTGACTCACCAGCTTGTTCCTTACTCAGTGAGAACCAACAATGCAGAGCCAACCATCGACAAGTGGTTTGTCGATGCCCATGGTGACTTATGGTTTTCTGGTGAGCATGACGTGGCTGTCATCAATTTCACCCAGTCGATGTTCAGGCATCATGACCTTGAAGGCATGCAACAGGTGCGGAGTGTATGCTACGACAGTCAGAACCGACTATGGGTGGGTGATATTACCGGGCATGTCGCCGTGACAGACCAGACAGGAAAAGTGGAGGGGTTCTTAGGCTCCGACGGGCAGTTGCATCAAGCACCCACCATCTTCTCCACACACATTTACTGTATATACGAGGACAGCAGACACCGTATGTGGATTGGGACGAAAGGGGATGGCCTCTACTGTCTGAAAGGCAAAGGAAGACTGTCGCATTATCAACATGACAAGACACAACCTTTCTCCCTATGCAGCGACCAAATCTATGCCATGCATGAGGACTTGAACCATCGGCTGTGGGTAGGTACCTTTGAAGGTGGCATCGCTCTCGTTGATGAGGATGCGGACGGCAATGGCGGTAACTCCGCAATACGTTTTATCCATGCGGGAAATCTCCTGAAGAACTATCCGGTAGATGATTACAACAAAGTGAGGCGAATCACCGAGACGAAGGACGGTGCCATCATCGTGTCGGCGTCAAACGGACTCGTCACCTTCTCTGAACACTTTGACTCACCAGAGAAAATAACTTTTTTTGCACACAAGCACATTCACGGAGACCCATCCTCTCTCTTTACCAGTGATGTGATGCATAGTTACGTTGACCATACGGGGAGAATATTGGTTGCCACTGTTGGTGGCGGTGTGCAGGAGATAATAGGTAAAAATCCTTTAAGCAAGCACTTGCGTTTTGCTCCGGTCACACTGCTTGACAAAAACAATTACGGAACGGTGCTCTCCATGAGTGAGGATGCAGAGGAAAATCTATGGATAGGATGCGAGAACAGTTTGATGATGTATCAGCATCAACTCCGACAATTGTTCCGTTTCGGAACAGGCGACTTGGGAGAGCATACTGAACTGACCGAGTCGCAGTCCGCCTTCAATCCATTGACAGGTGAATTGGCATTTGCCACCACAGATGGATACATCAGTTTCCAACCCAAGCAGATTGGTCATGAGAAAATTCTGCCTCCCATCGTTTTCAAAAGCGTGCTCTTCCATGGCGCTGATGTTCCCCTCAGGCATATTCAGGATGATGTCCTCCTCGTTCCCTCCAATCGGCGCAACCTGACTATTCAGTTTGCTGCACTTGATTACCAGGACAACAGTATGATTCGTTATGCTTATATGCTGGAGGGTGTCGACAAGGATTGGGTCGAACTGGATGAGGAGCACAGCATCACTTACAGCCATCTGCCATCAGGAAAACTCAAACTCAAGGTCCGTTCCACCAATCATTATGGTATTTGGGTGGACAACGACAAAACACTGTTGCTTGATGTAAGACCTACCTTCTGGGAAACATGGTGGGCCAAATTGCTGTACCTTTTGTTGGCGATAGCCGTCATCGGCATTGCTGTATGGATTTACAGGCTACGTACAATGGCCTCTATGGAGCGGCAGCTCAACAATATGAAGACGCTTTTTTTCACAGATGTCAGCCATCAGCTTCGCACACCGCTTACGCTTATCGGAGGTCCTGTGAGTCAAGTGCTTAATACAGAGCATCTGACCAATGTGGCCAGGCAGCATTTGGAGATGGTGCAACGCAATACCCACCGCATGCTTGAACTGGTCAACAGCATGCTCACTTATGGCAAAGACTACAATACCTATATCAGCGACTGGGAGATACCGAAGGGCGAGGTACCCACTGATGAGCCTAAGACAGCTACTTCGACGCCAGCTGGTGTCACTTCCTCTGAAGAGGATATGGACAAGGGCGAAGACAAGACGCGTCTTCTTGTGGTGGAAGACAACAATGACCTGCGTGCTTTCCTGGTGAGCATCCTCCAAAGCGACTATGTAGTAAGCCAGGCATCCAACGGACGTGAGGGACTGGAGAAAGCAATGACAGAGCAGCCCGATTTCATCCTGACCGATGTGATGATGCCTGAGATGGATGGTTTGGAGATGGTACATCGCATCAAGGACAACCATGACATCTCTCATATTCCCATCATCATACTTTCGGCCAAGGCATCGATGGAGGACCGGTTGGAAGGACTGCGTGCAGGAGTCAATGACTATATTACGAAGCCCTTCTCTGCCACTTACCTCAAACAGCGGATGCAGAATATCATTGCCAATCAGCGCATACTGCAGAAAAATTTCTTGGAAAGTGTGGAAATGAGCGAAGCCGTGAGTGATGAACATGCAAAAGAGGCACCTGGCATGCTCCAACTGAAGGAAACCAAAATCGTGGACAGTGACAAGGACATGATGGACCAGCTTTTAGAATATATTGAGGAGCATCTTGCTGATTCTGAATTGAAAATCGAAGACTTGGCCGCTGCTGTCTGCTTGGGCCGCTCGGTATTCTACAATAAGGTCAAGTCGATTGTGGGCATGAGTCCAGTGGAGTTGCTGCGACATATCCGTATCAAGCATGCTGAGGACATGGTGTCGAAAAGCAACGAGCCATTCTCACAGATTGCCTATGCCGTGGGATTCAGTGATGCTCGCTATTTCGGAAAATGCTTCAAAAAGGAAACCGGCCTTACTCCTTCTGAGTATAGGGATAGAAGTTCCTCAGCCAGTACCTAAGCAATAAAAAGAAAAAGGGAGAGACGTTGAGCCTCTCCCTTTTCTTGTGGAGTTCATGCGAAACTTATTTTACTACGACTTTCTTTCCATTGATGATGTAGATACCCTTGGAGAGTTTGCTGTTGTCGGTGCCCAGATACTGACCGCTCATGTTGTAGATGCCTCGGTTGTTTCTGTTGGATACCGCAATTTCGTTGATGCCGTTTGCCCACTCTTCCTTTGCGTCTGCAAGAGCTTTGGAACCAGCTCCTTCAGTGCCGGCAATGGGTGTGAAGGCAAATGAGCGCATATTGCCTACATAGGAAGGACCAAAACCATTGATGCGGATGTAGGCATGGCCCTGTGGGATGGCACCCACTTTGATGTTGCTCTTCGGCAAGAATGACTGCCATCCTCCTGTGCTTTCAAACTCCTCTGTCTTGTTGGTTGAGCACACCAGTTCCACAGTGTCCTCCATGACATAGGTCACAAATTCCAAAGAAGCGCCGTCATTGGCATGGGCAAAGTTGAATTCTACTTCATACTCTGCATCTTGCGTGTTCCATACTTTGTATACGATGCTTCCGCCATCCTTGAAGCTGTCGAGCTGAAGAAGGCCTTCACTCATCTTGGTCACCACGCCGGATGCCGTGTCATAGCTGGCCAGGTCGAAGGGATAGTTGAATGAGGTGGGCAGTGTGTTGAGAATCTTCAGTTTGGAGATTCCCTGCATGGCTTTCTGAAGTGCTAAATATGCTGCGGTGCGAGCCTCTACATCGTCTGCAGCGATGGCAGCCTCAGCATCTGCTATGGCAGCCTCAATGTTCTCGATGGGGGTGCGGTCTTCAATCAGGTTGTCGTATTCCGTTCCCAGGGCATATGGAGCAATGAGTGTTTTTGCCTCTTCGATGAGACTGTTGACACTCTCAACGGTAAATTGTGCATAATAAGCCTCCTTGGCATCAGCAAGAGCTTGTGCACCGGCGCCCTCAGTACCCTCAATCGGTGTGAAGGTGAACAAACGGGGATTGCCTACGTAAGAAGGTCCTGTGCCTGTTATCTTCAGATACACATAGCCTGCAGGCACACCGCCTATTTCCATCTGCTTGGGCTCAAATACTTGCCAGCCGCCTGTACCGGCAAACTCCTCTGACGTGGCGTCAGCACAAATGAACTCAACATCATTCTCTATAACATAGAACTGGAACTGCATCTTGGCACCATCGTTGGCATGTGCGAATTCGAAGTCTACCTGATACTTGGCGTCCTTCTTGTTGTATAGCTTGTATATCATGTAGCCGCCCGACCTGAAGTTGTCGAGTTGCATGATATCGCCGTCCATCTTGTATGAGCAGTTGTTGCTTTCGCTGAATGCCGTAACGTCGAATGCTCCTACAGACTTGCTGGGTATGATGTTGAGCGACTTGATGTTGTCAAGAGCCAACAAGGCATCCTGCAGTTTCTCAAACATTTCGTCAACCAGTGTGGGGTCGGGATTGCTGACAAATGCCACTTCATAAGCTTCGTCGACAACCTCTCCCAAGTGGATAAGCAATGATTTGTCCTCAACAGCGTAATAGCCGTCAGAACCTTCGTCATAATAGGCGAGCACATTCTCTGCAATAGAAATCAATGAGTCAAGCTGTTCGACAGTATGATATACCTTCGGCAGATGGCGAATCAGAATGTCACGGACGTTGGTGTATTGGTTGTAATACATGTGCAGGAAATAAGTCTTCCCTTCCTCCATGGCGAATTTTGCCACATCGCGTTTGTCCATCAGTTCGTAGTTTTGCCATGCGCCGTTGCCTGTGCTCAGTTTGTAGGTGGGCATCACCACGGTGGTGCTGTCGTCAGCAAGCACGGTCATGTCGATGGTGGCGGAATTCTGTGAACTGGCAAGATACTGAATGAAGAAATTGCCGGTGAAGCCAGCGGTGAACTTATAGGTGAAGTAATTGTTGCGGGTGAACTCCAACTGAGCGGGATAGTCTTCCATACCAATTTCCATCTCATAGGCGCCACTCTCGTCATATCCGCCCAGCGGTTCCATGGTCTCCTTGTTGTTGTACTCGTTGTGGTAGAGGAGCAGGTCGATACGTGTGCTGTCCTTTTCCACGATGACGCCCTTGCCATGGCGCACCTCTTGCTCTTTGGCTTCGGCAGCTGCTATATCGGCCAGGACAGCCGTCACGTCGGCTTTGGTGTAATCCTCGTTGATGGCTTTTACCAATGCCTCATAATTGCTTACCATTGTGGCTGTTGTGGCATCCTGCAGACTTCTGAAATATTTCACGCGGAAGGCTTTTTGGCTGGCTCGTGCAGCGACATCACCCACCATTCCAGAGCCCTCGGGCAGAATGCGTATGCTCTTGAACTGTACCTTTTGTGGGGCGAGCGCATCATTTCTCCAATATACATGCATCCACACATGTACATAGTTCATGCCCTCCTTCAGATTGACTGAAGAATAGAGATAGACAGGTTCGGCAGGAACAAAAGGGTCTGCTTCTTCCCCTACAATCTCGGGAAGATCCTCGTCGGTCACCGTGGTCATATGTGCGAAGCTGCTGTAATCTGGTTCCTCATAACCATCGGTGAAGGTTTTGCTGGCTGTGGTGGCCAGTTGAATGTTGTTGCCAGTAGCATTAACCAGGTACTCAACGGCATATTGCCCGTCTGCCGGAGCACTGATTTTGAATGTGAGCACTTCGTAACGAAGCAGTGTGCGTGTAGGGCCAAGAAGGGTGTAGGGATGGTCGAGCATCATCTTAGACGGTTCGGTGAACTCGGTCACGGGTTTCCCCAACTCATTGCCAGCCATCGTATGGGCGGCGGTCAACAGACCTACTGCCAAGGCCAGCGATTTCAAGTAACGTAATTGTTTCATCATACTTTAATAATTATTTAGGTTAAATCATCATATAATCTGCAAAATCGTTCTGGTTGCAAAGATAGATTAAAGATAGGCCGCATACGGGTAAATTTTGCTGTAAAAGGGGTAATAATTATGTGCATATATTTCTTTTTTCAAGAGGGGAGTATTTTGCATGTCGCTGTTTTTCAGATGGATAGGTGGCCGTAGTAATTATTCCACTTATTTGAGGAAATTTTGCCCATGCATAAGAAAGATTACTTGTATTTTTGGCTGTCGATATTATGCAATCTCTTAACTCATACCATAATAATGATGAAGAAATATCTCGCATCGGTCACGGTGTTCTGTTGCTGTTTGGCTATCTCGGCACAGACCATACCTTACAAAGATTCTACCCTCTCATTTCATGAGCGGGCCAAAGACTTGGTTTCAAGAATGACTCTTGAGGAAAAAATCAATCAAGTTGGGCACAGCACAATGGCCATTTCCCGTTTGGGAGTAAAAGGCTATAATTATTGGAATGAAGGTCTGCATGGCGTTGCTCGTTCGGGTGCAGCCACATCGTTCCCATCGTCAAAGGCAATGTCTTCCACTTGGGACATGTCGCTCATCAAAAAGTGTGCAGAAGCAACCGCCAATGAGGCCCGATGGTATAATAGGCACAAGAACAAGGGACTTGTCTATTGGTGTCCTACAATCAATATGAGCCGTGACCCCAGATGGGGACGTGATGAGGAAAACTACGGCGAGGACCCCTATCTCACGGGCCGTATTGCAGTGGAATATATCAAAGGCATGCAGGGCGATGACCCCAAGTACTACAAGACGGTGGCCACTGCCAAGCATTTCGCTGCCAACAACTATGAGGGAGGGCGCCACGATTCCTCGTCAGATATGGATGAGCGTGACCTTAGGGAGTATTACCTGCCGGCTTTTGAGATGGCTGTCAAAGAGGGTAACGTGAGAAGCATCATGAGTGCATACAATGCGCTCAATGGCATCCCCTGCTGTGCCAATCATGAACTGCTCATCGACATCCTGAGGACAGAATGGGGGTTTGATGGCTTTGTCACAAGTGATTGCGGTGCCATCGACGACATCTTCCAAAAGCATAGATATGCTGCTACTGGTGCAGAGGCATCCGCTGTTGCCATGGTCAATGGTGAGGACCTCAACTGTGGCAATACGTTTCAGGACCATTGCAGGGAAGCCATTGAGAAGGGGTATATGACAGAAGCGCAACTCGACACTGCGCTTGTAAGGGTGTTTGAGGCAAGGTTCTCCTTAGGTGAGTTCGACTCCAATCATCCATATGTCAACTGCGGAGAGGGTATGTTGGAGTGCAGCGAACACAGGGCATTGGCATTGCAAGCCTCGCATGAAGCTATCGTTTTGTTGAAAAATGAGGCCAATTGCCTTCCGCTTCATGCGTCAGACATCCAAAAAATCGCGGTAATCGGACCATACTCCAACACAATCCAACTGGGTGGCTACACAGGTGAGCCTACTTATAAGAAGACATTGCTGCAGGCTGTCGCCGACGTGATGAATTTCACCATCACCAGCGACGGAACCATACAGGCAGAGAATTACGATGAGGCTACGAAGGGCAGAGTAGACAATCCTGGTATTGGCTTCATTGAGTCGGGGGCTGTATTCCGATACGATAATGTGGATTTTGGTGAGGGCAAAACCAAATTCTCTTTCAGTTATGCTGGATGCTATGGCAACCGTCAAATGACCGTAAGAATCGACAATGCAAAAACCGGCACCTTGCTCTATCAAGGTACTCTTCCCGCTACCGCCAACAACTGGACCACTTTCGTCACCGTTGTTGCCGACCTGCCTGAAGAGGCACAGACCATCATAGGTACGCACACGGTATATCTATCTTTTAGCAAATTGCCAGAAGCGAGCGACAACAATAGATATATCGTCAATGTAGATTGGTTCCGTGTCTACAATGAGGACGATGTGTCCTCCACAGCTCTGGGCAGTAGGGTGATGTGCGCACAGGGTTCCAGTGTGAGCGGCAGCACAGACCAGAAACTGCTTGATGAGGCCGTATCCATGGCGAAAGAAGCCGATGTCGTGCTTCTTGCTTTGGGAACAGACCTTAATGTGAGTGATGAGAGCCGCGACAGAAACAGTCTTTCGCTTCCAGTAGTGCAACAGAAATTGCTGGAGTCTATCTATGCCGTCAACCCCAATGTGGTCCTTATTCTCAGCACGTGTTCTTCGATGGACATCAGTTGGGCAGACAGGAACGTGCCTGCCATCATTGAGGCTTGGTATGATGGTCAGGAACAGGGGCAAGCCATTTGCGATGTTGTCTTTGGCAGTTATAATCCCGGTGGGAAGCTTACTTCCACTTGGTATGCTTCATTGTCCAATTTGCCTTCCAATCTAAAGCAATACGGCATTCGGAAAAACAAGTACACCTACATGTATCACGACAGGAAGCCATTGTATCCCTTCGGTCATGGACTTTCCTACACATCTTTTGCTTACAGCGATTTGGCGTTGGACCGTAGGTCGCTTAACCCTGGAGAAGAAATAAAAGTGACAGCCAACATTACCAACACAGGTTTGAGAGACGGTGCAGAGGTGGTACAGTTGTATGTCCATTGTCAATCAGAAATCGAGAGACCAATCAAACAATTAGTCGGATTTGTCCGTGTGGAACTCAAGGCAGGTGAGACCAAACAAGTTGCAATTCCATTGAAACATGAGCAATTGGCTTATTATAATGACAAAACCTTCACCTTCGACGTTGAAACAGGTGATGTGGATATCTATTTGGCTGCCAGTTCGGCTGATGTAAGACTTCAAGACAAGATTAGTGTCATGGGGTCCACCGTGAAATCAACCTATAAATCCTCTTCCAATGGTATGAGTTTTCTCCTTCATCACAAGCCCACTGCCAACAAGGTCTATAATCTCAGTGGCGTTTGTGTGGGAGATACTGACAGTTTCAACACATTGTCTCGTGGATTATATATTGTTGATGGCAACAAGTGCATCATAAAAGACAAATGAAAAAGGAAAAAACCAGCAAAGGAAATAATCAAGGGGAGATGATGGCTGCATTTGTGTCACTGCAACCTATACGGCACTAAGGTTTCGGGAAACTCTTCCATGTTGATATAGAGCATTCCTTTTTCCTTGGCATCCTTCACTGCTTGTTCGCCGGCAGTGCGGTGGGTGTAGAGGAATTGGCTGATGGCTTCCTCGGCAGTCTCGTTGTCGCCAGAGGCGATGTTGTTGACATCGCCATAGCCAAGGTATTTGCCTTTGCTGTCAAAGAAGGAAAAGGCATAACTACCTCCACCCCTTGAAGCGGTGCTTTTGACATGGCGCACCTTGAAGGCCACCTGCGACAGTGTATCGATAAGGGCATCGTAGTCTTTGGGGTCGTATTTCACTACGTCGCGGAGGATGAAGCCATTTCGGCGGTCCCTATATTGCCAGGAGATGGAGTCGGGCGTGATGTCATAATCTGTCTGCACAGCAATACCTGAGTTGGTGTGCATGGAGTAGTGGATGGCGGTTGTTTCTTTTTTGATGGGGCGTCTTTTGCCCAGTAAGCCATGGTTGCCCGCATGGCATGTGGAGAGGCAAATGGCTGTAGCTATAATGAATATGACAACCAAAGTAATCAATAGTCTATTATCCATAATCGTTGCTTTTGGGAGCCAAAGATACGAATAGTCGAGCGGATGACAAAATGAAATTTATATTTTTGCGCCGGAAAAAAGACATAGTCGCCTCCCAATTTGATTGTTTCCATCTTCATGACATGTCCATTTGCGACAGATAGGAAGCCTGCCTTCCTTATTTGTCGCAAATTTTGTTGTCTGTCGCAAACACCTTTGAGAGAAATCACAACGAATGATTCAAGGGCCGTCGTAAAATAGTAATTTTGTACTGTGAGAAAAAGGCAGGTTCGTCTGCCGCAAAAAAATGAGATATTTGTTTTGCATTGCATATGATTTGCACTATCTTTGCAAAATAGTATCTGCCTTAATTACATTAGCATACAATATAAGAAAAGGGGAGAACATGAGATATTTATGGAATAAGGTCAGGAGCTATGTGAGCAGCCATAAGGGATTGGTCATCATTGTGGTGGCAGCCCTGCTTCTTGAATTGATTTCCGCAGTGCAGTATTATTATTCGCACAAAATGGTGGAAACCGAGCTGGACAAGCGTGCGGAGAGTGAGTTGAGGATGAAGGCCATCATCATCCTCGGCACGCTCAGGGAGATGGAGGGCTCGCTGAAGGAGCATCTCTGGGATGTGCAGCGCAACATCAGCCATGCCGACTCCATGTATGAGGCAACCAAGCGCATCATCATGGTCAATCCGAAGGTGATGGGCAGTTTCCTCGCCTTTGAGCCCTACTATTATCCTCAGGAGGGTAGGCTCTTCGAACCTTATGCCTACAAGGATGATGGCAGCATTCATATCACCAACCTGGCAGATAAAGAAGGGGTTGATTATCCCAACAATCCGATATACATCAAGATGCTGAAGGACGACGAGCCGTTTTGGAGCGACCCTTATGACCATGAGGACGATGGTGTAGACAAACTACTGTCCACCTATTCTTATCCCCTGCACGACAAAAATGGGCATATCGTGGCGATGAGCGGTATCGACATCTCGCTTGAATGGTTGGGTGACACGCTGAATAATCGCCACATCTATCCCTCATCTTTTATCCTGTTGCTGACAGAGTCGGGCAAACTGATTTCCCGTCCTCCTTCCAACCATGTAAAAGGGCAGGATGCTGACAAGGTGGTCAGTTTGATCAACGACAGTACCGTGCGCCGCAGCGACAGCAGAAGCGGTCATAGCAAGGTCATCCGTTTCAAGAATGACAACGGTGAGCATGCAACAGTCTTTTATGCCAACTTGAAGGGAAAGCTTCATTGGCAGATTGCTGTGGTATGCTATGACAAGGAGGTGTATGAGAATCTATACTGGATGCGTCTCAACATGCTGGTTTTGATGCTGGTTGCATTTGGCATATTAGGGTATATTCTCAGCCGCTTCATGCTCAGTGAGCGCAAACTCTCCCTTGCCAATGAGGAAAAGCTGCGCATAGGCAACGAACTGCGGATTGCGACTGGCATCCAGAATTCCATGCTGATGCAGGACGAGGGGGTGGTGGAGCGACCCGACATCACCGTGGGTGCCATTCTTAAACCAGCGAGAGAGGTTGGCGGCGACCTGTACAATTACTTTATCCGTGATGAGAAACTGTTCTTCTGCATCGGCGACGTGAGCGGGAAAGGTATTCCCTCGGCATTGATTATGGCGATGGCACAGGCGCTGTTCCGTGCCGTGTCGGCTCATGAGAGCAACCCCGCCCATATCATGAAGACCATCAATGAGACGGCATGCCGCAACAACAAGACCAATATGTTTGCCACGCTCTTTATTGGCGTGCTCGACCTTCCCACAGGACGGCTGCGCTATTGCAATGCAGGGCATGATGCTCCGATGCTGATTGACGGCTCAGACATGTCGCCGCTGCCTGTGAAAGCCAACCTGCCTGTAGGTTTGTTCGACGACTTCCAATATGAGACGCAGGATGCCGTCATCAACAAGGGCGCCACCCTCTTCCTTTTTACCGACGGACTGACAGAGGCGAGAAATACCGACCATAAGCAGTTTGGCATGCAACGTGTCATGGAAGCGCTCGACCAATTGAAGGGCAGTGAACCACAGGAAATCATCAGTTCGATGACGGAGCGGGTGCGTAAGTTTGCCGGAGAAGAGGAACAGAGCGATGACCTGACCATGCTCGCTCTCAGGTATACACCGGTGACTGGCGACTACACGCTGCACGGAGAACTGACCATGAAGAATGATGTCAGCCAGCTGAAGGACCTCCATGCCTTTCTGAAGTCGGTGGGTGAAACGCTTGGTCTGGACGCCTCGACTATACGCAACATACGTCTGGCTGTGGAAGAGGCGGTGGTCAATGTGATGGACTATGCCTATCCCACAGGTACAGAAGGAGACGTCACGCTCAAGGCGATGTCCAACGGCAAATATCTGAAACTGTCCATCACCGACTCAGGAATGCCGTTTGACCCGACTGAGGCAGCCAAGGCAGACACCACCCTCTCGGCAGAAGACCGTCCCATCGGCGGTCTGGGCATCCTCCTTGTCCGCGAACTGATGGACTCCATCAACTATGAGCGGATTGGCGGTAAAAACATTCTCACAATGAAAAAGAAGTTAAGTTGAGTAATGTCTAAACTCCCAAACTCCTAAACTCCTAAACTCCTAAAAAAATAAAAATCAATCATCAAAAAACAATACGACAATGAAAGCAACGATTCAAGAATTGGAAAACAAGTATGTGGCCACTTTGGACGGCGAACTCGATACCGCCGCCGCAGTGGAAGTGGAGAAAATCCTGCAGCCTCTGTATAAGAGCGATGGGCGCGATGTCGTTATCGACTGCACCAACTTGGAGTATATCGCTTCAAGCGGACTGCGTATCCTCATCAGCATCCTCAAGGGTGCCAAGGCCGGAGGGAGCAAGGTCATCATGCGCAACATGAACGACGACATCAAGACCGTGTTCAAGTTGACAGGATTCATCAATCTGTTTGAATTCGAGGAGGTATAAGAATATGAAGACGAAGGCGCCATTATCGAAGTCGCAATATGGCCTGTATGCAGAATGTGTGGGCCATATCGGTGAGGTTTGTTACAACCTTCCCTATTTGTATGTTCTGGACAGGAATCTCGATGGTGAGCGCTTGTGCCAAGCCGTCGAGACCGCAGTAAAGGCACATCCGACCCTCTTCACACGCATTGAACTCAATGATGATGGGGAACCCATCCAGACCATTGACTTGGAGCAGGAAACGTGGACCCTGTCGGTGGAGGATGTGGATGATATCGAGCAGAAGAAAGCAGAACTCGTCGTGCCATTCAATATCTATGGCGACCGTCTGTTCCATATCCGACTGCTGCGTGACGACAACCATTACTACCTGTTCATCGACTATCACCACATCATTGTCGACGGCACGTCGATGAGTCTCATGCTTGAGGACATCAACAAGGCATATGGCAATGAGTCTGTCGCACCAGAGGAGTTGACTATGGCAGACATCGCCATCGATGAGGTGGAGAAACGCCAGTCGCCTGCCTTTGAGGAAGCCAAAAAGTGGTATGCAGCCAATTTCGACTGTGGTGACACGTTCACCCAACTGATTCCCGACTTGGAGGACCCCGTCCACAGCGAGGCGAGTCTGCTGCGCACGCTCAACATCGACATGGCTCGGGTGGATGCCTTCTGCAAGGAGCATGGCATCTTCAAAAGTACCCTTTTCACCTCTGCCTATTCTTTCTTGCTGGCAAAATACAACAATGAGCAGGAGTCGCTCTTCTGCACGGTTTACAACGGCCGTTCCGACAAGCGGATGGCGCATACGGTAGGTATGTTTGTCAAAACCCTGCCCGTCTATGCCAAGTTCACTGCCGACACCACCGTGCTCGAATTCCTGAATGCCGGTCAGGAGCAGATGAGCGGATGCCGTGAGCACGACATCTACTCCTACAGCGATGTGATGGAGGACCTCAAGCTGCAGACCAACTCCATGTTTGCATGGCATGGCATGCTCTTCTCACAAGAGGAGATGGGCGGTCTGCCCATGAAGGCGGTGCGCATCGGCAACAGCACCCTCGACGCATCGCTCTACCTGAAGACATTCATCCTCGACGGACATTATCAGGTCAAGGCAGAATATAATGCCAATGAGTATTCTGAAACACTGATAGCCCAGTTCTTGGAGAGCTACGAGGCAGTGGTGGAGGGATTCCTCTCGCAGGAGAAACTTGCCGAGGTGTCCATCGCTACCCAGTCGCAGACGGCGCTGCTCGACTCCTTTCATCCCGACGATATCGAATACGATACCACCCAGACCATTGTGTCCCTCTTCGAGCAGCAGGTGAGTGCCACCCCGCAGAATATTGCGGTGGTCTATAAGGACAAGAAATTCACCTATGCCGAGGTCGATGAAATCAGCAGCCGCATCGCAGCGTTCATTTCCCAAAAGGGATTGGGAGCAGAGGATGTGGTGTCGGTGCTTATCCCCCGATGTGAGTGGATGCCCATTGCATCGCTCGGCGTGCTGAAGGCTGGCTGTGGCTATCAGCCCCTCGACCCCAGTTATCCGAAGGAGCGGCTCAACTTCATGATGCAGGATGCCAGTGCCAAGATGCTGATAGCCGACGCGTCGCTGCGCGACCTCGTCGATGAGTATCAGGGTGACGTGCTGCTGACCGACGACATCGCCGGATTGCCGGCAGCCGCTGCTCCCGCAGTGGAAATCCTGCCCCGGCAGTTGTTCATCCTCCTTTACACATCAGGTTCCACTGGTGTTCCCAAGGGTTGTCAGCTGATGCACAGCAACCTTGTTGCTTTCTGCAAGTGGTATCACAAGGCTTATGGTCTGATGCCAGAGCACAATGTGGCAGCCTACGCCAGTTATGGCTTCGATGCCTGCATGATGGATATGTATCCTGCGCTGACCTGTGGTGCCACCGTATATATCATCCCCGAGGAATTGCGCCTCGACCTTATCGCATTGAACGACTATTTTGAGGCCAACAACATCACTCACTCGTTTATGACCACGCAGGTGGGTTATCAGTTTGCCACCAGCATCGACAACCACTCGCTGATACAGTTGTCCACCGGTGGCGAGAAACTGGCATCACTGACCCCACCTAAGGGCTGTCGGTTCTACAACGTCTATGGCCCAACCGAGTGTACCATCTACATCACTCAATTCTTGGTTGAGCGAAAGATGAAGGAGATACCTATCGGCAAACCTCTCAACAACCTGAGGCTGTATGTCGTCGACCCGCAGGGGCATCGTCTGCCCGTGGGCGCTGCCGGTGAGTTGTGGGCGTCGGGCCCGCAGGTAGGCAGGGGCTACCTCAACCGTCCCGAGAAGACGGCAGAGGTGTTTATCCCCAACCCCTTCACTGAGGACAGCAAATACGCAAGGATTTACCGTACGGGCGACATCGTCCGCTTCCTGCCCGACGGCAACATACAGTTTGTGGGGCGCAGGGACGGACAGGTGAAAATCCGCGGTTTCCGCATCGAACTGAAAGAGGTGGAAGGCATCATACGCGAGTTCCCCGGCATCAAGGATGCCACCGTCCAGGCGTTCGACGAAGAGGGTGGGGGCAAGTATATCGCCGCCTACATCGTGAGCGACCAACAGATAGATATCGAGGCGCTCAACAACTTCATCCTGGAGCAGAAACCGCCATATATGGTGCCTGCCGTAACGATGCAGATTGATGCTATTCCCCTCAACCAGAACCAGAAGGTGAACAAGCGTGCGCTGCCTCAACCCGAGAAGAAAGCCGCCGTTGTGGAGGAGGCCAACGTGCCGATGAATGTGCTGGAGCAGACTCTCCATGAGATGGTTGCCGGCATTGTGAACAACAAGGAGTTTGGCGTGACGACAGTGTTGGGCTATGCCGGTCTTACCTCTATCTCCGCCATCCGCCTTGCCGTTCAGGTCAACAAGCGTTTCGGCGTGACACTCGACCCGAAATCACTGGTCAAGAGCGGTACGCTGCAGACCATAGAAAATGAGATATTGGCAGCGATGATGGCTGGGAATACACCCGGCGCCGCAGCCAAAGAGGAGGCTGTGAGGAAGACCGCCACCTCGGCACCGCTGTCATACGCCCAGACTGGTGTCTATTTCGAGTGCCTGAAAAATCCCACTTCCACCATCTACAACATCCCCTACCTGCTCACTTATCCCGCCAAGACAGATGCGGGCAAACTGGCAGAGGCTGTGAAGAGGGTGGCGGACATCCATCCCGAACTGAGTGTGCACTTCACCACTGAGGGCGATGCCATCGTGCAGACCACCGAAGGCAGCGTGGCTGTGGAGGTGCCAATTACTGAGATGGACGACGAACAACTCGCCACCTACAAAAACGAGTTTGTGAGGCCGTTCAACCTGCAGAAGGCTCCCCTCTGCCGTTTTGAGGTGGTGAAGACACCTTCGGCTGTTCACTTGCTCCTCGATGTGCACCACCTCATCTTCGATGGTGGCTCTGCCGACTTGCTCATCCGCCAAATCTGTTCGGCTCTTGAGGGCAAGGCGTTGGAGAAGGAGACCTATACCTATCTCGACTTTGCCAACGACCAGCAGGCAGCAGAGGACAGTGATGCCTTCCGCGCCTCACAGACATTCTTCGCAGAGAAGTTGCAGACCTGCGAGGGAGCCAGTGAGATACCCGCCGACCAGCCCAAGACCGACCGTCAGGGAATGATTGGCGAGGTGGTATGCAAGCCCGATTATGACAAGGCAACCGCTTTCTGCCGTCAGCAAGAGATTACTCCTGCACACCTGTTCCTTGCCGCCACGGCATATGTCGTCTCCCGCCACACCAACAACCGTGAGGTGTATCTGTGCACCGTCAGCAGCGGCCGTTCCAACCTGAAAATCTCCGATACGGTGGGTATGTTCGTCAATACCCTGGCATTAGGCATGAACATCGATGATGTCAGCGTCAGCGAGTTCCTGCAGAAGGTCAGCGGTACCTTCGACGAGACGTTGCGCCATGAGGACTATCCTTTCGCCCGCATCGCCACCGATTTCGGATTCCGTCCCGCTATCGCCTACGCCTATCAAGTGGGCGTGCTGTCGGAATACAAGGTCAACGGAGAGACCGTCGGACAGGAACTTCTCGAACTCAAAGTGCCGAAGTTCAAAATCAACATCAAGATAGAGTCGCGCGGTGTTGTCGTGCAGTATGACGATGCCGTCTATTCTGAGCGCCTCGCCACCTCATTGGCAGAGAGCATTGTGGCTGTCGCCACACGGATGATGGAACAGCCGGATGCCCGTGTGCGCCACCTCTCCATCGTCAGCGACAACCAGGAAGAGGAACTGTCGCATCTGCGGCAGACGGCAACGGGCGATGCCCCATTCCGTTTCTTCCATGAGTGCATCGGCCATTTCGCCAAGAAACAGCCCGACCATGAGGCACTGGTGGCGATAGATGCGAAATACACTTATCGAGAGATGGATGAGGCAACCGACCGCATAGCTGTCGGACTCCGCAGCCGTGGAGTGAGGGAGCGCGACCGCGTGGCACTCCTGCTGCCCCGCACCAGTCGGCTCATCCTCTCGCTGTTTGGCGTGTTGAAGTCGGGTGCTGCCTACATCCCCTGCGACCCAGAGTATCCCGCCGACAGGGTGAAACTGATTCTGGAGGACAGCGAGGCAAGGTATATCATCACCACTGCCGACCGCATGGACTCCGTCCCCGCCGACAAGGCCATCAATGTGGAGGAACTGCTTGCTGCCTCACCATGCTGCGACACTGTCGAAGCAGACATCACCCCCGACGACCTCGCCTACCTCATCTACACCAGCGGTTCGACAGGCCGTCCCAAGGGCGTGATGCTGCGCCATGAGGGCATCTGCAACTATCTCTACGGCCATCCTGCCAATGTCTTTGCCAATGGCGTGCTGACCGATGCCGACCGAGTGCTGAGCGTCACCACCATCTCCTTCGACGCTGCCCTGCAGGACATCGGTATGGCTTACTTCAATGGCAAGACACTCATCGTCGCCACAGAGGAGCAAGCCAACAACCCGCTCGACCTGGCACGGCTCATCAAGGAGCAGCGCATCAATATGGTGTCGGGCACACCCTCGCGCTGGCAGACATGGCTCACCAGCGAGGACTTCTGCGATGCCATCAGCCATATCCACATCTGCCGCGCTGGCGGTGAGAAATTCTCCGACCAACTCCTGGCGCAGATGCGCAAGGTCACCAAGGCACGCATCTTCAACTGCTACGGTCCAACCGAAATCACCGTGGCGTCCAACAACAAGGAACTCACCCATGCCGAACTCGTCACTGTGGGCAAGCCACAGCTCAATGTGAAGGAGTTTATCGTGGATGCCGACGGCAACGAACTGCCTGTCGGTGTGGTGGGCGAACTGTATATCGGCGGCCGTGGCGTTGCCCGTGGCTACAACAATCTCGAGGAGATGACCCGTGAGCGCTTCGTGGAGTACCACGGCGAGCGTATCTACAAATCAGGCGACTATGCCAAGTGGCTGCCCGATGGCGACGTGGTCATCCTGGGACGCACCGACCATCAAATCAAACTCCGCGGACTGCGCATCGAACTCGGTGAGATAGAGAATGTGATGCTCAAGGTGGAAGGCATGAAGAAAGTGGTCATCCTTATTCGCAAACTCAACGACAAGGAGCATCTCTGTGCCTACTACACCGCAGAACGTGAAATAGCACCCGACGCGCTGAAGGCGGAAATCTCAAGGAGCCTGACGCAATACATGGTGCCTACTGCCTACTTGCAGTTGAAGGAAATGCCGATGACACCCAACGGCAAGACTGATGTGAAGGCACTGCCCGAACCACAGTTGGCCATCAGTTCGGCATACGAGGCACCAGCCAATGAAACCGAGCGCACATTCTGTGACATCTTTGCCGATATCCTGCAGATGGACAAGGTGGGAGCCACCGACAACTTCTTTGAATTGGGTGGAACCTCATTGGTGGTGACGCGTGTCATCATCGAGGCCGACAAGGCGGGACTGCATGTGGCCTACGGCGATGTGTTTGCCCATCCCACCCCGAGGCAGCTGTCACGCCTGATTACTGGCGAGGGCGCTGACGAGAGTACTGATGAGGTGGCTGGCTATGACTACACTGCCATCAACAACCTGCTGCAGCGCAACACGCTCGCTGTCTTCCGCAGGGGAGAGCGTCAGCCTTTGGGCAACGTGCTGCTGACGGGTGCTACGGGTTATCTGGGCATCCATATCCTCCGTGAACTCATCGACTCGGATGCGGATAACATCTACTGCCTTGTGCGTGGAAAGACACAGGCAGCAGCAGAAGGCCGTCTGCGCACCTTGCTCTACTACTATTTCTCGGATTCGTTCAAATCGCTCTTCGGCACCCGCCTACATGTGGTCGTGGGCGATGTCACCAACGACCTCGTCTCCCTCTGCGACACTGCAGGCGTCTCCGTCAATACGGTATTCAACTGCGCCGCCATTGTGAAGCACTTCTCCGAGGGAACGGAGATAGAGGACGTGAACATCGGTGGAGCACAGCGCTGTGTGGAACTTTGCGTGTCGACAGGTGCCAAACTCATCCATGTATCCACCGCCAGTACCCGCGGTCTGTGGGCAGGAGAGGTGAAGGACGATGTGTTCACCGAGCAGCGGTTGTACATGGGGCAGTTCCTCGGCAACAAGTACATCTATTCGAAGTTCATGGCGGAGCGCCTGATTCTCAATGCAGTAGCACTGCACGGACTGAGTGCGAAAATCATGCGCGTGGGCAACCTTGCCGCCCGCTCTACCGACGGAGAGTTCCAGGCCAACTTCTCCACCAACTCATTCATGGGCAGAATCAAGGTGTACAACATGCTTGGATGCTGTCCCCACGGCATGCGCAACAAGCAGGTGGAGTTCTCGCCCATCAACGAGGTGTCGCGCGCCATCGTGCTGCTCGCCACCACGCCGAAGGAGTGCTGCGTGTTCCATCCCTACAACATCCACGGACAATTCCTGGGCGATGTGCTCACCGGCCTGACCACCGTGAGCGAGGGCATACGCTTCGTCGAGCAGGAGGAGTTTGCCGAGGCGATGGAACAGGCGAAAGAGGATCCGCAGAAGGCGAAGCAGATGTCGTCGCTCCTGGCTTACCAAGACATGGCACACGGGCAGAAGACCACCGACGTGAAGCGCGACAACGACTACACGACACAGGTGCTCTACCGCCTCGGTTTTGCATGGTCGCCCACCTCATGGGACTATGTGGAGCGCATGCTCACCGCCATCGGCGGATTCGGATTCTTTGAATGAAACGACTGAAGATAGAAAACTGAAAATTGGAGATTGAAGAATCATGTCCAGCAGCAACAACGACATCCATTCGCAGTTCTATAAATACCTGTGGGCGTACATCCTGGTGGCGCTCTCAGGTTGTTTGGGAAACGTGGTTGATGGCATCATCGTCGGCAACTTAATCAGTGGCGACGGCGTGAGTGCCATCAACCTCTCCAAACCCATCAACCAGTTCATCTTCACGCTCCATCTGCTCATCAACGCCGGTGCGGGCATGTTGGTGGCATATGCACTTGGACAGAAGAACATCGGCGACGCACGGCGCTTCTTCACCCATGCCCTGACGCTGAGCATGGGTGTCGGCATCGTGCTGGCCATTGTCGGTGGAGTCCTCTTCCCCAATGGGACGGCGCACCTGCTGTGCAACAACGAACAACTGTTCCCGTTGGCGCGCGACTACATGCAAGTGCTGTTGCTGGGCAATCCCGCCTTTATCCTGATGTGGGGACTCTCCACAATGGTGGGTGTCGACGGCAGTCCGAAACTGGTCTCCCTTGCCGTTGTCATCGACAATGTGTTGAACCTCTGTCTTGACATTGTGTTTATCCAAGTCTTTGGCTGGGGCATTACGGGTTCGTCGGCTGCCACGGTGGTGGGGCATCTGGTGGGCATCGCCATCCTGTTGTCGCACTGGAAGAATCCGGAGAACCGCCGCCTTACCCTCACATACGGTTCTTTCCAGTTGGGCAAGACATGGCAGACCTGTCGAAGGATTGTCTCGCAGGGAGCGCCTCTGGCTATTGCCTCCATCTCGCTCACGCTGCTGTTGCTCTCCGCCAACACCATCGTGCTGTCCACGTTGGGAAGGACGGGTATCTTTGCCTTTGCCGTGTGTATGAACCTGCTGCAGGTGTATAATCTGTTCCTCTCAGGCACTTGTCAGACATTGCAGTCGTTGGGTGCCATCCAGGTGGGTAAGAAAGATGAGGAGGGTCTGCGTGCCGTGCTGCGCAAGGCATTCCGCTTCATCACAGTGGCGATGGTCATCACCTGCGTCATCGTGTGGGTCGACCCGGCTATCATCGCCCGTTTGTTCGGTGCCGACGATGCAGGGAAGATGGCGGAGACCTGTCAGGCTCTGCGGGTGTTTGCCCTCAGTTTCATCCCCTTCTGCTACATCTATGTGTTGATGATTGTCTACAAACTCTACAGTCACCACCACATGGCGCTGTTCATCTCCTTTGCCCTCTCGCTCACCGTCATCCCCGTGTTGTGGCTGGTGTCGCGCTACGCTCCCCAGATGCTTTGGCACAGTTATCTCATCGCCTATATCATCGAGGCATTGGCCATCTTTGTCCTCCACCGCGCTACGAAGGTGAAATTTGAGCTGGTTCCTCATTCATAACTGATAATTGGGGAAGTGAACCTATAATAGTTTGGCCAAGGTCAATCTTTGTTGGGATTTGACCTTGGCCAAAGTTGATTGCTGCAAGTATGTGGGGTGTTGCTATTGCCCCTTGCCCTGAGTGCTCACCAAATACTGCGGCTCATCTCCATCAACTCGCGGTCATGGTGCTGCCTTGGCTCACACTTGTTGTCGAGAATCATGGTGACACCTGTTTCCTCGTTGTATGGCTCCCATTTGGGCAAGCCTTTGACATTTGGATTTCCTGTTTTGATAAAAGCAATCCAGATGCTGCTGATTAGTTTCTCAAACTTGTAGGCTGCTGGCGAGGCGCCCGTCATCTCACGCTGCAGACTGACATTGTGGAGCATGAAAGGCAGTTCCATTCCGTGCGAGGCGCCAAGGGCATTGCTCTCTGGTTTCCATGTGAACAAGTAGAGATAGGCGGGAGCACCACCTTGTGCGGCTTTGGCTGCAGCCTGGCGCACAGCCCCGGCTCGGAAACCCGTGTCGACGAAGGTCATCTCCTTCGGTTCGGCATTGGGGTATGCTTTCTTGAAGGCGGCTATGTATTGGTCGGCACGGTCACCCTGGCGCTGACGGACGGCGGCTTCAGCCTCTGCCCATGTCATATCGCGACTGATGTCGAATGTAAACTCGTTGAAGTCGGTACCGATGAGCATGGGCACATCTTTTGATACAGGCGAGGCAGGGTCGAAGGGGTGCTGTGGCAAGATGCTGCCGTCGACCACGGGCGAGAAACCGCTGCGTATGCCGCGTTGTGCCAAACGGCTGACGGCATAGTTCAACTCATCGTAGGTGAACTTTGAAAAGTCAGCCTGAGCAGTTGCTGGCTGCCCTAATTCTTGTGCGAGGGCGATGCCGAATGAACGTGTTTGTTCGGGCAGAGTCTGACGTAGTGCCGAGCCGCTCTGTACGATGGCACGCTTGAACAGTCCTTTGGCAGAAGGCATTGCCATGAGTGTGGACACCTTGCCGCCACCGCCCGACTGTCCGCCGATGGTCACCTCGTCGGGGTTGCCACCAAAACGGGCGATGTTGTCGCGCACCCACTCGAGTGCCTTCACCATGTCCTGCTGCCCTAAGTTCACGCTCTGAGCATATTTGCCGCCCAGTCCGGTAAGGTCGGCATAGCCAAGAATGTTCAGACGGTGATTCAGGCTGACCACCACGATGTCGCCAGCCTCGGCCAGTGCACGCCCCTCATAGCAGGGTAGGTCGTGGCATGAACCTCCGGAATAGCCGCCACCATGAATCCATACGAAGACGGGGCGCCGCTTCTGGTCGTTGATGCTCGGTGTCCAGACGTTCAGCACCAGACATTCCTTCTCGTCCATCGGTTCAACAACAAACTGGTTGCCGAAGCCATAGTCCGTCTGGCTGTTGCGGCTGTTCCACTTCAAGTTCTCGCCTTGCGGAGCTTGTGGCCCATAAATTTTGCACTGCCTGATGCCTTGGATTTTGTCAGGTGCCTCGGGTGGCATGAACCGTTCTGCCTTGGCATACTGTATGCCCTTGAAGGTGAATATACTGCCGTCTTGATAGCCCTCGATGGTGCCGTAGACGGTCTCCACACGTGTGTGTTGTCCCGCAGTGATGGGTTGGGCTTGCATCTTGGAAAATGTCTGCGGCAACGCCAGCAAAAGCGGAGTAACGAGAAAAGCAAGTAATCGTTTCATATTTTAGTAGAGTTCGTATTGATAGAGTATGAGACAACCTTGCCGTCTGGTTGAGTAGCGTTGCTATTTGTAATGGCAGAGCATCAGGTTGCCTTCATCATCGCGTAGGTGCATGCCGTTTCCTTGGCAGAACTCCCACATATCGCAGTCGGTGCATGGTCCGTTATGCATCCATTCACGCTTGCGGTAGGGTTCGAATTTGTTTTCCCACACTTCAGAGAAACGGTCTTTGTAGATATTTCCCTGATGATACTGACTGCGTATGCTTAGGCAGCCTGAGATGGAGCCGTCGGCGAGGATGGAGGCCACATTGACACCAGCCTGGCAGTAGTAGGGATAGTTGCGCACCTCATATTCATAATTGCCGAGGAATCCCTCGCAACTATAGCTCAGGCTGATGGCATTCTCCTTGCGCACCTCCACGATGAATTCCATCACCTCGCGGAACTGCTCGTTGCTGAGTTGCAGCTCAGGATGTGTGGCCGCACGCCCCATGGGGATAATCGTGAAAATACGCCATTTTTTCACACCCAAATCAATGAGGTAGCGTTTGTATTCGTGCAAATAGCCAAGATTCTTCTGGTTCACACAGGTGATGACATCCCATGTGATGTTGGTGCGAGTGAGGCACTTGATGGCTCTTTCTGCCGTTACAAAGCTTCTGCTGCTGCCGCGCATCCAATTATGGGCCTCCTCGAAACCATCAAGACTGATGGCGATGGTTTCCAACCCTGCGTCCACGAGACGGTCGCACATCTGCTGGTCGAACAACATGCCATTGCTCACCATCCCCCAGTGGAATCCACGCTCCCGGATGGCCTTTCCGCATTCTGCGATGTCTTTCCTGACAAGCGGCTCTCCACCTGTCGTTATGATGAGGATTTTATTGGGGTCCATCGTCGTGCGGATATCGTCAAGCACCGGAAGGAAGTCCTCGAGCGGCATGTCCTGTGTCTCTGCTACAACGCGACAGTCGCTGCCACAGTGTATGCAATGCAGGTTGCATCGTAGTGTGCACTCCCAAAACAGCTGATGAAGAACATGCTTCTCCGTCCGTTCCGCATAATACTTATTGGCACGAATCAGACGAAAAGACTTGACCAAATCCGGATGGGGCAGTTTTGTTTCCATATTTTTTCAGTAATTTAGGTTTTCATTAATTAGGTTGACAAAGGTAATTGTTTTTATCTAATATAGAAAAACATTTAAGCATTATTTTTTGTCAACTTTGGGGCGCTTGAATTTTTTTTAAAAAAAGAGGACATGTTGTAGGTGGAATGAAAAAAACAATTATCTTTGTGCCGTTAATTAACATTTAAATCAACTAACCATGGAGAAAAAGATTTATTCACAGCCTAAGACAAAGGTTTTGTCGATTGCTAAGTATTGCGATACCGACATTGATTTTACCAGTGCAGAAGCTGTAGTTTATGGGCCAGCTCCCGAGCCCATAGAGCAGCCCGTAGAGCCAGTAAAGGATCTTTTCAATTAAGGGTATCGTCAAACAAGAAACAGAGGGTGTGTCAGAAAATGATACACCTTTTTTGATTACAAATACCAGTTTTTTCGTGGCATCGACTTTTGAAAACAATATTCAAGTTTGCGTCTGTTCAACTTTCAAGTAAAAGCGGCTAAGCCGAGCGGCAAATCCCGATGAACGAATGAACGAGTTAAAAGAAGAGAAAATAAAAAACCACTCCGCTTAGGAAAAAGAAATAAAAACACATTCTCGGCGTATAGGGAAGCCAGAAAAAGTGCCAAGGCACTCACAAAAAGACAGAAAAATTGATGATTAATTCATGAGCGATTTATGGTAATTCATGTGAAAAGATAAACATATATAATTGCCGTGAATTATTCATTAATTCAAGTTTGCATCTACTTAACTTCTATAACTACCTTGCAACCTGAGAAAGTTGAAAAATTTTTTTTAAAAAAAAGGAAATATTGTAGGAGAAATAAAAAAAAACGATTATCTTTGTGGCGTTAATTAACATCTAAAATCAACTAACCATGGAGAAAAAGATTTATTCACAGCCTACGACAAAGGTTTTGTCGATAGCTGATGTTTGCGAGCCCTCTATCGATTTGGGCAGCGTGGCACCTGCAGTTTATGGTCCGGCTCCCGAGCCCATAGAGCCAGTAGATGATCTTTTCAAATAAGGGTATCGTCAAACAAGGAACAGTAGCCAGGCTTAGCCTGGCTTTTTTGTTTGATAAGGATTGATATTCATCACTTTGCCAAGCAGAATATCCCAGAAATTTGGGCAAATGGGAAAACTTGCGTATCTTTGTACCCTCATTAGCACGATAGCAGGATGAAGAAAGATAAGTACAAATACTCTTTTGCCCGAAGACTGACACGGTGGGTGGTGCTGGTGCTGTTCATCATGATGACAGGCCTGGCATACATCAGCTATTTGATGACAAAATCGCTGATGGTGGAAACCGGTGCCGATGCCTTTTACAACAGCATACAGTCCTCAGGAAAGAGCATCACTGATGCGATGTCGGATATCAGTGTGGCAGTAGAGAACAACATCTTTGATGTCGAGAGAAACATCAGTCAGCCAGGGCAGTTGCAGGCTATCATGGAGCGTATAGTTGCCCATAATCCCCGTATACGGAGTTGCGGCATCAGTTTCATCGAGAACTATTTTCCCCAAAAGGGACGTTCTTTCTGCCCTTATGCCTGGCGCAACGACAGCCTGGAGGTGGAAGGACGCCCAATAGAAGGTGCTGCGGCCTCCTATCTGGAGGCAGGCTGGTTTCGTGATGCTGTTGCCGCTGATTCTGCCTATTGGTCGGAACCCTTCTTTGACAGCCGTGACAACAAGACGCCGCTGGTGGCGTATATGTATCCCATCCACGACCAGAAAGGAAAAGTGGTGGCTATTCTGGGAGCAGACATGTCTCTCGATTTCATGACGCATCTGCTGGGGCAGGACAATTCCTTTCTGGAGAGGGTTTGGGCTCTGCCATTGTCCGACGATGGCTTGTTCCAAAGTTATATCCTGTCGCGCGACGGCACCTATATCACTCATCCCGACCAATGGCGCATTCTGAAGGGAAATTTTTTCACCCATATCAAGGATTCAGACACCCCCGGTGTTGCTCAGAAGACCATTAGAAAATTGTCGAATGGGGAAAAGAGCACAGGTGAAACCGACCTGGATGTGCGGGTCAATCGAATAAAGACCTATCTGTTTTTTGCACCGCTGGAGGGAACCAATTGGATGTTTATAGTCGCTGTGCCTAAGATGTCGCTCGACATGTTGGGGAATTTGATTGGCTTCTTGATGCTGTTGGTTGCGGCCTTTGTGCTTTTGGTCACCTTCTTTGTCTGCCGGCTTGCTATCCGACGTGCTGCAAGACCCTTGAAGCAGTTGGCCGCCACAGCCGACAAGGTGGCTGACGGACAGTTCGACACGCCGCTGCCGGAAATCAAAAGCCGCGACGAGATACATCTGTTGCGTGACTCGTTTGAAAACATGCAGCACTCGCTCACCACCTATGTTGAGGAACTGAAGAGCACCACTGCCGCCAAGGCCTCGATGGAGAGTGAGCTCAAGATTGCGCACGACATCCAGATGTCGATGCTGCCCAAGACCTATCCCGCCTTCCCCGACCGCCACGACATCGACATCTACGGACAGGTGAAGCCGGCAAAGGCAGTGGGTGGCGACCTCTACGATTTCTTCATCATCGATGAGAAACTCCTTTTCTGTATCGGCGACGTGTCGGGCAAAGGTGTTCCGGCATCATTGGTCATGGCGGTTACCCGCTCGTTGTTCCGCAATATAGCAGCCTACACAAGGGAACCCGACCAAATCATGATAGCACTCAACGATGCGCTTAGCAGCAACAATGAGACAGGTATGTTTGTCACAATCTTGCTGGGTGTGCTCGACTTGGCCACAGGGCAGATGAGCTTTACCAATGCTGGTCATAATCCACCTCTCCAATTGATTGGCGATGGAGTAGGGGTTCTCCCATGCGACGCCAACATTCCCGCAGGCGTGATGTCGGGTTGGGCGTATACCGTGCAGCATCTTCAGCTCAAGGCTGGTGACATGGTGTTTCTTTATACCGACGGACTGAATGAGGCAGAGGACCTCAGCCACAATCAGTTTGGCATGGAGCGGATGCAGCAGGTCGCAAAGGTGACCATCAGGCAGCCTCAGTCGCTCATCGAAGCCATGACCACGTCGGCAAGTCTGTTTGTCGGGGATGCAGAGCAGAGCGACGACATGACCATGCTTGCCATACAGTATACCAAATCATGATTCCAAAACTAATAAACGACTCTCCATGGTTGGACAAGGCATAGGATATTACGTTATCATCACAATGGTATTGCTGACATTGTTGACAGCAACCAATTTAATTCCATTGTTAGGCTTTTTGCGGAGGCGCTGGAAGGGGCTTGCCATAGGTTGTATCATACAGCCTATACTCTGTGTCGTTTTGAGTTTGTTGACGGTATTTGGTGTTTACTTCTATCAGTTGTATGAATTCCACAAATATCACGAAGAAGCAATGGCGGCCGTAAAAAAAGTAGATGCTGACGGCAACACCCATAACTGGTATATAGAACCCGATGAGGAGTGTCTTTATGAGCGCCGGGAATCGGGCAAAAAGTCAAGTTTCCTGTCCGCCAACAACGTTAAACTATATGATGTCGTTCCGCTCGATTCTTTCGCCGTCTGCATCGATGACAAGATTGTTGTCAAGTTCGACTTGGAAAACCGCAAGGCAACAGCTACCGAATATGATGAACCGATAAATGTTGACAATGTAGACTGGGACAAGGTGTCGGACTTCTTCAAAAAACATCGTTAGTTCATCGCCAACAGGTCGTAGCGGATATCGTACTCTGAAATGGCATGACCTATGGGCGTCAGAGCGTTTTGTGTGTCGTTCACAAAAAAAAAGAAAAAAATCTCCGGCGATGTGTAATAATCCATGCCTTTACCTGTCTTAATAGTGAACAGCTGAAAGAACCGGTCTTAATACAGTTCAAATCATCAAGTATTCACAATTAAAACAATAAAAGTCATGTCAAATTCATTTTCCTTCCTGTACTCCGCATGTGTTCTTATCGGTATTGGCATCGGTGCCTTGGCTGGCTACCTGATGGACGTGAGAGGTCTCTGTCTCTGGCTCCTTATCGGCATGGGCATCGGCATGGGCAAACTCGCCACATTCTTAATCGGGCAGAAGTACCAACAACAAGAGCAACACAACAGACAATAAACATATCATCAATCCAACTCTCTCTCTGGCAGCCATGATGCACAGACAATCCCCCACGCCATCGATTCAGAGGATGTGGGGGATACTTATTCATTGAATATTAGGATTTGCAATCCGAGATATGTTTTTAATGAAGAGAAAATAAAAAACCGCTCGGCTTAGGAAATGGTCTATGCATCATTCATAGAACAAATCGTCAAGCTTCACTTGACTTTGTATCATCTCTGAATATTTGCCTTTTGCTACACCCTCAGTGGTGATAAGGGTCGTCCAAGGGGTATGGCGAAGTCCTGTTTCTTGGATGAACGTGTTCTTGCGCTTGATGATTTTGTCGTATTCCTCTTTGTCAAGAATGTATTCATTCTGAGAGAACTTTACCTCGCATATGTTGACAATCTTGTCAGCTCTTTCAATGATGATATCTATCTGTGCAGCAGGTTTGGATGACTTGCTGCGCCAGGAGTAATTGAGCGTGGAAATGCCATCCACACGCAAAGCATGCTTGATGCTCTCAATGTGTGCCATGCAGATGCGTTCGAACGCCAACCCCATCCAAGTGTTGATCTCTGGGGTGTTGAGATGATGTGACCAATAGGAGGCTTCAACCTCGGCCCTGTCGATGAACGTGAGATAGAAAAGGCAAAAGAAGTCACAGAGTTGGAAAATGGCATCCTTCCGCTTGATTCCCTTCTCCCTGACAATGTTTTTCCTGATGAGGTCACAGTAGACCAAATCGTCTAGTCTGTTGCCAAGATGCCCGTTGTTGGCACATTTCAGCGTGCCTGAAAGCTGTTCTCTTGTCATCCCCATCCGGCTCTTGCTCAACGCCTTGATGATGTCGATGTATTTATTGGGATTCTTGTAAAGCGTGTTGAACAGTCGCCTGAACTCCCGGCGCATCTTATTGTCACGACTGAAAAAAAGCCTGTCGATGTTTTGGGCCAAACTCTCATCCTTGTTCAGCAAACTCAGATAGTATGGGATGCCACCAAACACCATGTATGCCTGGAGAATCATCTGCCGGTTCCAAACGAACTGATGTTCTTGGACATACAACTCCACCTCACGTATGGTGAATGGGTGAATAGGCATCTCATAGGTGAGACGGTCGTGCAAGCCGCCCTTGCTGTCGATGACATTGGTGATCATCCAGCTTGTCGCACTGCCACAGATGATGAGGACGATGTTGTCTTGCAGGGAAGCCCACTCATTCCAAAAATACCCAATGGCACTGGCTACATTGGAATTACCAGCATCCATGGCTGGCAGTTCATCAATAAATATGATACACCGGTCTTTCTTGTCAACGACTTTCTTAAGGGCCTTTTTCAGCAAGATGAAAGCAGACATCCAGTTATCGGGATGCTGTGGTACCTCATACCCGAAGTCGTCCATGGCGTCTTCAAAGGCTGTGAATTGGTCTTTTAAAGACCCTTCTATCACTCCGGTCATCTTAAACACAAACTGGCCATTGAAAACCTGATTGATGAGAAAAGTCTTACCTACACGCCGACGACCATACAAAGCCACAAATTCTGCACGAGAACTTTTGACAACGGCATCCAACTGACGAATCTCGTTGTCTCTTCCTATGATAGTTTCCATGATGAATATTTATATTTATGCAAAAATAAGAAAAGTGTGTGTAAAATGCAAATGTTTTGGGCGAAATTGATGCGTTTTGGGGTAGATTTCGCCCTAAATTGATGCGAAACGGGCGAAATCGATGTGTTTTTGGGTAGATTTCGCCCGATTCGATATGATCCTTACTTGTGGAACTTGAAGTGGTCGAAGCCCTCGCCATAGACGCCAATCACACGGCTCTGGCTGACAAAGGCGGTGGGGTCCACCTCATTGATGATATGGAAAATCTGGCTTGACTGGCGCTTCTTCGCCAACACAAACAGCATCTTGATGTCGTTGCCGGAATAGAACCCCTGTGCGTTGAGCACGGTCACTCCACGGTGGGGCTCCTGGTTGATGCGGCGGGCAATCTCCTCATAATGTCTCGAAATGATGAAGAACTGCACCGAACTGCGTCGTGAGTTCACCACCTGGTCGATGCAGAAGGCGGTGACACAGAGCACCACATAGCCATAAATCACTTTCTCCAAATCGTGGAACACCAGATAGGAAGAGGCAATGATGAAAATGTCGCAGAGCAGGATTACACGACCAAGTGAGATGTCGCGGTATTTGTTCACAATGGCTGCGATGATGTCGGTGCCGCCCGTGCTACCATTGAACGACAGTCCCAGTCCCACACCGCTTCCGCAGAAAATGGCACCGATGATGCTCGCCATGAAGGGCTGGTCCTGCAGCAGGTGCATCTCGTTGCCCAAGTTGGTGAGAAACGATAGGAAAAGGGTAAGTACGCCGACGGCGTAAATCGTCTTGAGGCAAAAGCGGAAACCAAGCACCTTGAGTGCTCCCAGCAGCAAGAGGGCGTTGACGCCAAAGTAGCTCACCTGCACCGGCACCCCCAAGCCCCAGTACAATAGTGAGGAGACACCCGCCACACCACCTGTGGTGATGTCGTTGGGAAGGAGAAACAGGGTCCATCCCATACCATATGCCATCATGCCGATGGCTATCATGATGTAGTCGAATAACTCGGAATTCAGGATTTTTCTTGCCACAGATCTCCTGTGCGCGTTCAGTTTGCTGTCGTTGAACATGGTCTTTTTTATTTCTACGCTGCAAAATTACAATTATTTTTCAATGAACAAGTTGGAAAGACAGCATTTTCGTGCCATCTTCCAGTATATTGAAAATTCTTTTACAAATTTAGAGTCATTCTTTCAACCCTAAGGAGCGGATGTAGTTCTCTTGTGGCTTGCAGTTCCTGAAGAGGCTGTTCTCGGCATACTGCATCAGGAGTTGGCGGAATTTCTGCTGGTCGGGCCTTGCCTCTCTCCATTCCTTGTAGGTGCCCCGTTGTGCCTCGCTGTATTTCACCACGATGTTGTCCCATTGTTCCGGCCGTTGGATGCCCATCATGCATGAGCCGTCGATTTTCTTGTATGGCCAGAAGGTGTAACCGATATTCTCCTCTTTCATCACCTTGACAAACCTGGCTTGCCACTCGTCGGTGTTGTGTCCTATCTCACCCATGTACATGGGCAGGTTTGTCTTGTTGCGGAAGTCGATATAATCCTTGATGGCCTCCTTTGTCGGCTCTCCGCCATACCGGTGGCAGGTGTACATGATGTTGTTGTCGAAAGTCCAGTTGCCGAACATATAGAAATCGCTGTTCCAGCGGGCACCGCCCAAAAGGATGACATGGTTGCGGTCTTTCTCACGGATGGCTTTGACGGCACGGATGTACAAGGGCTCCAACTTCTGGTTCAACGCCTCTTTGTTTTCAAAATAATGGGCGATAGGCTCGTTTGCCAGTTCATAGCCCAGGATGACGGGTTCGTTTTTGTAGTGTTCGGCAATGCGTTTCCATATGCTGCAGAAGAGTTGCTGGCTCTGTTCGCTCTCAAAGAGCCATGGGTATCCGTGGCCGTCATCGATGTTGTCGCCTGTCTGTCCGCCGGGGCAGTCATGCATGTCGAGTATCAGGTAGAGGCCTGCCTCTCGGCACCATCCTACGACGTCATCAATCCTTTTGAAACCATCCTGCTTGGAGGTGAGGCCCATATAGTCCTCGTCGGTGAAGAGTTTGTAGTTGAACGGCAGCCGGATGGTGTTGGCACCCTGTTTTTTGATGAACAGGATATCATCGCGTGTGATGTAGTTGTCTTTGAAGGCCTTCCAAAATTCAGCAGCGAAGTCGGGACCCACAGCCTCCTTGATCATCAGGTCAATCATCCATGCGGAGTTGGTTCGGCCGAACCCGAACATATATCCCTCGGGGTTGAGCCAATTGCCCAGGTTGGTTCCTTGGATATACAGCTTCTGCCCGTTTGGCTGTATAAGGTCCGGACCATTGACGCGCACAAACCGCCAGTTTTTACCGCCCGCAAATGATGATGTGGCAAGGAGCAGCAGTGAGATTGCCAGCAAAACAAGTCTTTTCATGTTGTTGAGTGTTTGGTTGTTTTAGGTTTAGGCTACATAGTTTTTCTTGTTAAGGTTTTGGACAGAGCCATCCTGCCTCAGTTGCCTTGCTAATCCACAGGTCGGCCATTCGCTGATGACCGGCTGGGGTGGGGTGTACGGCATCCCAAATCCAGTAGCGGGTGTTGGGGTGGCTTTGCTGCAGCTCATGAAACATGGTGTCGTAGGGCATCACGATGGCATTGTAGTCCTTGGCGATTTTTCTCACGACAGAGGCCAACCTGCCGCACAGTTCCTGCTGGGCTTGTGGCGTGGTCTTCGAGACGAAAGGTGTGCCCAGGGCAATCTTGAGGTTGGGGTTGTTGGCCCTTGCCTTGTTGAGCAGGTCTCGGTATACGGTTTCCCACCTGACGAGGTCGAAGCCGTCGGGATTGTCATGCTGTTTGATATGGTTCCACACGTCATTGGTGCCGATGAGCACCGACAGGATGTCTGGCTTCAGGTCGAGCACGTCTTGTTGCCAACGGTCTTTCAGGTCATCGAGCGTGTTGCCCGATATGCCCCGGTTGAAGAATTGCAGTCCGGCATACGGCTGTGTGCTCTCATAGTGTGCGGCGCAGAGCATCATATAACTGTGGCCGTAGATATGATTGAGGTCTTTTTGGTTGCGCTGGTCAGAGGGGGCCATACTGCCCCCGCTGCGTCCCCATCCGCCGTCAGTCACCGAGTCGCCGATGTAAAGCACCCGTTGTGCGTGGAGCGTTGAGCAGGTCAGCAGCAGACCGGCTATGATGGTCAGGACCCTACATCGTGGCAGTGAGGAAAGTAGCATTGCCAAAGATATATAGGATGTTCTCACAGGCAGGCACCAGGATGGTTTCACCTTGGCGGATATCAATGCCATTGATGTTGGCTTTTCCCCAAAGGCAGACCACAATGACAAATGAATCGCAGTGGAAATCCACCTGCTGGGCTACCTGCACCACCACACGGTGTACCACGAAGTAGGGACAGTTGATGAGCTGTGACGTGGGCTTGGTGCTGTCATAAGAGGTGCGGTAAGCCGGCCACACCTGATAGTCGATGGCCTCCTTCGCCTGTTCGATGTGCAATTCGCGAGGGTTGCCATGCACATCCTTGCGCCCAAAGTCATAGACACGATAAGTGATGTCGCTGGTCTGTTGGATTTCTGCGAGGAAGTTGCCGGCGCCGATGGCATGCAGCCTGCCAGCCGGCAGGAAATAGAGGTCGCCCTCATGTGCCTCATGGGTGGCAATCACGTCCTGCATGGGTGAGCGGCCGTTTTGCGGTTCTGCCGTTGCCAGCCGTTCGTAATCCTCTGGCGTGATGCTTTTGTTGAGACCAGCATATATCTTCGAACCCACATCGCTTTTGATGATATACCACATCTCTGTCTTTCCTGCACATCCGTGACGCTCCATCGCCAGTTTGTCGTCAGGATGCACTTGTACGGACAGGTCCTGGCGGGAGTCGATAAACTTCACGAGGAGAGGGAAGTGGTTGCCGAATTTCTTGTAGATTTTCTTGCCTACAAGCAGTTCCTTGTATTTGTCAATCAGTTCTACAAGAGTCAGCCCCTCATCTACATCATTCACCAGACCGCGGTTGATGGCCACGCTCTCATGTCCCGGCACACCGCTGATTTCCCAACTCTCGCCTACATTGGGTTGTGCGTTGAAGATACCTTTGAATGGTGCAATCTGATAACCGCCCCAGATGGTGGTCTTTAGATAAGGTTCAAATTTGTATGGTTTCATAAGCCTATAGCTGTTGAGGAGTGATAATTGGTTAAAAGTCCTATCTGCGTTGCAAAATTACGACAAAAATTCGAATAACAAAAATTGGATTCAAGAAGTTAAGTAGTTAAAGAAGTTATCGCTTCGCGCAGTTGAGGGGGTGTCAGATATAATGAACGACTTGAGAAAAGAACGCCGTGAGCCGAATGGAGCTCCCCTCCCCACGCGTGGGGAGGGGTTGGGGTGGGGAATTATTTTCCTGAAAAACAAGAAGTTACATACCCCACCCCTGCCCCTCCCCTTCATGGGAGGGGAGTTGCTGGCGCACAAGGTTTTTCCTTTTTGGCACACCCTGCATTGAATATCAGGATTTGCAATCCGAGATGTCTGTAAAGAAGAGAAAATAAAAAACCGCTCCGCTTAGGAAAAAGAAATAAAAACACATTCTCGGCATTAAAGAAAGCCTGAAAAAGTGCCAAGGCACTCGCAAAAAGGAATAAAAATTTTTGAAAAATTCGTGAGCGATTTGTGGTAATTCATGTGAAAAGTTCAACATATAATTGCCACAAATTATTCATTAATTCAATATTCGCGTTTGCTCAACTTTCATTACCCCTGATTGCATGGAACTCATGCTCCAAAAAGGAGTTAAAGATGGTCGCATATTCCCAAAATATATTGGTCGAGGTCCGTACCGCTTCCATCCTTGCCAGTCAGTTTGGTGTATAGACGTCGGCGCAAGTTGCTGACGTTGCTCTTTGTACATACAAGGAGGACAGACATCTGAAGCGGACTGCAACGGATGGTGAGCAGGCTGACGGTGTGGCACTCCTGTTCAGTCATGGATTGGTTGGGCAGATGTTCGGCATACTGTCTTTCTAAGGTGGGGAAGAGTAGGGGATATAGTCGGTCTATCTCGTCGCGAAGGGATTGCCATTCTGCTGCTGTTGGATGGGCATCTTTTGAGGAGAGGTCGTGGAATCGATGGGCGATGTCTGTATCGAGGATGCATTGCTTCATCTGGTTGCGAAGTGAGTGCAGCATTTCAGCATACTCGTGGTTCTGCTCCAATGTTTCACGATGTTCCTTCCTTAATTGATAAAGGTGATAAACCGAGAAACAAACGAGCCCTAACAGCAGCAACAGCCCACAGATGAGCAGGGTACGCTCGTGTTCCAATTCCAGTTCATTCGTGATGAACCCATTGCGCTGTCGCCACTCGTCTTCGTTCTCCAGGAACCTGTCTTTTTTCACACTGAAGTAGTTGCTGACGAAAAGGTCGTTGTAGAAACTACGATATTTGTAGACGGAGTCAGCCTGGTTGAATTGATTGTATAGGTCAATCAAACGCCCGCAGGCGATGCCTTTGACGTAGTTCTTTGACTGACTGGTCAGTTTCTGATAATAGCAAAGCGCGGAGTCCAGATTTCCCTCATATTTGAAATAGTCGCCTTTTTGCAGGAAGTATTCCACAGCAGGCAGCGACTCAGCATGACTGATGTCCTGTCGTGTGTGGAGGGCATGGCGGTCGAGCCAATATCTGACCGAATCGGACATGATGCCACGATTATAGCATGCGATGATGGGAAAGAATGCATCTACAGCCAAGTCCTTGCGTCCCAGTTGCCATAGGTGTTGCGAAGCCTCACGGGCCTTGGCTATATCCTGAATGAAAGTTTGATCGGAATAAGGTGTGGCATGTTCGCCCTGGAATGACATGATATAGACATAGGCCTCTTGTCCCAAATATTTGTAATAGGCAACTGAGTCGCCGATTGCTTCAGCCATCACTTTGGCTTTGTGAGCCAGTTTTTGTGCCTTTGAGTCATCCAGACAGTAGTATTGGTTCATGCTCCACTCACTTAGTATTTTCGCAGCTGCCAGCGTGTCGAAGTCGGAGCTGGTCGAGTCTAAACAGTCCATAGCCATCTGATAAGCAAAATCCTCGCCGAACAATGCACCGTGCCGTCGGTACATCTTCGCCATCATACGCCATGCCTGTTGCTGCTCACGTGGTGCCCCATGACGCTCCATGTAGTAGAGCACGGCTCGGGCAAGGGAGTCGTTGGGCATCACGTCGTAATTGTCCGTTGCCTCCAACAAGTCTGTCATCATTTGCATCTGCCGTTTGTGCTCCGACTGGCAAGATGCAAGTACAGCCATCAATATGCAAAGGATTGTTGCAATGTGTCTCATATTCGATTCTTGATGTTTGTTCGAAAGCACGAGCCATCGCCCACGCTCCCAGATTCTACCGCAAAA
Organism: uncultured Prevotellaceae bacterium; assembly: GCA_902767775.1. Classification (GTDB taxonomy): domain Bacteria; phylum Bacteroidota; class Bacteroidia; order Bacteroidales; family Bacteroidaceae; genus Prevotella. Next base: position 93,223 of record CACXIP010000007.1, read on the forward strand.
TTACGAAAATCCCTGAAAAATGCTTGTAAACCCAGTTTACAAACCCATTGAAAACCGCTTGTAAACTATAAAAAGCAGAATTGTAGTTCTTTGCCCCTATCTTTGCGGCGAATAGTAACCCAATAAAATGATGAGGACAATGAAAAAAATGATGAAGAGACGGAACAGCAATTTTTTACAGCTGAAAGGCAAGAAATCGTTTGTGGCACTGGCTGCCCTTGCACTGACGATAGGGGTGCAGGCGCAAGATGATGGCTTGGATGATATCATGGCAGCTATGAATGCTGCGAAAATTCATCAGGACAGTATTGACAAGTCAAGCTTGGTGACAGTGTATGACTATGAATGCCATACGCAGGATGCTGACGGAAATGCAGTGACAGACAAAATGAAGGTGTGCGTGCAGGTAGGACAACGATGCACACGTAGTTTCCCCTATAGGAAGTTCTGCATGGAAAGGGAATGGGCGAGCGGTAAAAACACGGACATGAGGAGTCGGGTTGGCAAAGATGGGAGTTTGGTGTTCATGGATGGATATGACTTCATTGAACCAAAGGAGCTTCCACGGTTTAGGGCGGAGTCATACTGCTTTGTGCCTGAAGTGTGGACAAACTATCCAGAAGGCAAGACAATCGTGCGCGACGCAATCATCCCCAATATCTATGAAACGCAAGAGGAACGGAAACCTATCAGCTGGGTGCTCAATGACGACACTTTGACAATAGGCGGCTATTTATGTAAGACGGCCACCTGTCGGTTGCACGGACGGAAATGGAAGGTAAGCTATTGTGAGGACATCCCCATAAAAGCAGGTCCGTGGAAACTCTGCGGACTGCCAGGCTTGATTATCCAAGCGGAGTCCGACGACGGCATCCACCGCTTCATGCTTGCCAGCCAGCAGCGCATAGCCTCTCCTATCTACTACGAACATAGTGCCATCACTACGAATATAGCTGAGGAGAAACTCATCAAGATGCGAATAAAGATTTTCGGCAATAAGCTTTATCCCAAAAATCCGACATACTACATAACGGACCGAGCCAGCATGAAAGCTGACGAGACATTCTGCCAGATGGGCGACGAGCTGTTAGTTTTGGTCAATGGAGTCTTGGAGGACAATAGGGCGCACGTCTATCAACCATTGGAATTAGAATAAACAACTTATCATAAAGGTTAAAATGATCAAGCAAAGGTCTATATATAGGCAGGCCACACCTTGTCGTGAGACAGGGTGTGGCCAGAGAGCGCGGTAGCCCTTGTGGTTGGATATTTAAAACTGATGCAATTATGTAAATGAGCACTATTGTCCTTGTAGTAGCAAAAAGTATATTTTTTTTCATCAGATGGTATCAAAATCATTATAATTTTATATTTTTGCAAAAAATACGAAAAATAAAAATCGATTATATGGCACGAAAGCCCAAGGGTACAATCAGAGGTACAAGGCAAATGGAAAGAGTCTTCGACGAACGCGCTTTTGCCGATGGGGTGTTCAACGATGAATATGTCCTCGTCGTTGGCAGTGGCGTGATTCTCGACCGCCATCAGTTTCCTACGTCAGGAGGCGACATCAACAAATACATTATCGACGAGATCAACAAAGACCGTCGAGAAACCCAAGCAGGTTTTGTAGACCACCACAATTTTACGGATGTGTTCCGTGGCACCTCTCTTGATGAGCAAGACCCTATCTACAGTCTGTTGACAGATTTTGATTATGCCCTCTCCGACATATCTCCTGAGCTGACCCATCTGCTGCGCACCAAACTCTTCAAATTTGTCCTCACAACGACGATAGACAGTTACGTGGAGACACTGATGCGTGACATTTGGGGTGACGAACTGCGCATCGTCAACATCTCAGACAATCAGTCGCTCAAGGATTTCCAGGATGCATTGGAACGTAGCCGTCTTAACAAATACACCCAGCCAACATTGTTTTATGTGTTTGGAAAAGTACAACCCGGACGCCCCAAACCGCGTGGTTTTGTGGAGACAGATGTCGATGCCATCAAGGTGATTGAGAAATGGTTGACAACGATTGACACGAAACATATTGTTCCCTTTCTAAAATCCAAACGGCTTCTTGCCGTCGGCTGCATTTTCGACGACTGGTATTTTCGTTTCTTTTGGTATATCCTCACCCGCAGTTTTGATGAAACTGACCGTGAGGGAGCCAAAGACATTGACGGCAACCTGCTGACTTGTGACAACCTTGCCGCGGTGTTTGACCCTGACAAGCCCTCCGACCAGCAGCTGAAAGCATATCTTCAGCGGCGCGGTGTGTGCATGCACAATGACGTGTGGTCGTTTTTGGCCCATATTAGTGACATCCTCACATCCATAGAAGACGACAGTCCTTTGCGTCAGATGATTATTAACAGGCGGCGCAGTGGTGGTATCTTCATTTCCTACAAGAGCTGTGATGTCATGAGGGCGAGCGAGTTGTTCTGCAAGCTGTCGCGCGAGAGAAACCTGAATGTGTGGTTTGACAACTCCAGCCTTCAGGCTGGCGAAGAGTATTCGAGTGTCATCCGCACAGCCATCATGAACGCCAAAATATTCATTCCCATTCTCTCGCCGACAATAGCCTCCGAACTAAAAGAGAAGGGTTACAGTATCGATACTTTCTACAGCGACGAATGGCGCTGGGCTGCGGATAATGAACAGTTGATCGTACTGCCCATCGCCATCGATGGCTATGACTTGCGCAGCGAGGAGAACAAAATATTCGAGCATATTGTCGGGCATCAGTCCTCTGGCATTGACATGACACGAAAACCTCTCGATCCACGTCTTCCAGAGAAGGTAGGCTATGCGAAGCTATTGGAATCCATTATGATACATCTCAGACTTTCATAACATGAAGCAAAAGGATTCTTTGCAAAATCCATGGGCAGGCCTGTCTTCTTATGAGGATCCCGCCAACAGTGACCACCATCTGAAATTCTGTGGCCGCGACAGCAACACATACGATGTCACCCGTCTGATTGACGACAACTTCTTGGTCACACTCTATGGAAAGAGCGGCATCGGCAAGACCTCCCTTCTCAATGCCGGTGTGTTTCCTGCCCTTCGCCACGAGCAGTACACTCCGTTGAGCTTGCGATTGGGCATGGCGGAAGACGACGCTGTTTACGAGGACATCATTACAACAGCCATAGAATATGCTGTCAAGGAGCGAGGGGGCAGTATCGATGTGGTCAATGTGGTTGACGAGCAACTTGACCGCGAGGCTGTTGACTATCTGTGGAACTGGTTTGTCCGCCATCGGTTCATGAATGCCAATGGTGAGATTACCTTCCCCGTCGTTGTCCTCGACCAGTTTGAGGAATCATTCCGCCGGAGGGAGAGTCGCCGTAAAATAGAGGTTATTCTGCGGCAGTTGCATTATCTCATTGACGAGAGCCATGCACTCAACGACTGCATCGTTGACGGAGAGGATTATTTCTACGATTTCAATTTCAGGTTTGTCTTGTCTATCCGCGAGGATGACCTTTACCGTTTGGAGGACAGTATCGACAATAACTCTCTCAATACATTGAAACAATGCCGGTATCGTCTGCGCAGCCTTTCAGCACAAGGTGCCCGCGATGTGATCCTCATCCCCGGCGAGGGCTTGTTCCATCCTGACGAGGAGGAGCAGATTGTAAGCACCATCATCGGCATCGCCCGCAACCCTGAAGACCACAGCATCAGCACCAACCTGCTGTCACTGGTATGCAATCGTATATTTGTGGAATTCCTCCGCAAGAATGATGCCGAATATATCAGTTCTTCGCTCGTCGACTCTTTCATCAAAGGCAACCCTTTCGAAAGATTCTATAATGAGGCAACCAAGGGATTCTCTAACAGTGAGAAAAACTATATAGAGGATAATTTTGTGGACAGCACGGGCAGACGCAACTCCGTTCCGGAGACAGACTTCCTGCTTCACATCAAGAATGGTCACACTCTCTTGGAAGGTAACACTCGCATTCTTCAACGCACCTCCACATCGTCGGACAGCAACAACTACCGTATTGAGCTGATCCATGACTCCTTTTGCGCCCCTTTGTCGGAAATGAAGGAAAAGCGTGCGAAGCGCAAACGCCTTTACGGTATAGCCCTGATGACCGGCATCTCGCTTATCAGTGTTGCCACAATAGCTTTCATCCTTAAACAAAACCACCGCATCGAGAACTTCGCCTCGAAAATGGTATCAGTCAACCAGCAATTAAGGGAAGACTCGTTGCTGACTGTTGCCCACGTGAAGCAGATCGAAGAGCAAAAAGACTCACTCTCTTCAACAAATATCAATTTAGAGAAACAAACTCTTATAGCAGAGAACGCCAAGGTTACAGCAGAAAAAGAAAAGGCCAATGCCGAGAAACAAGCCCAAATAGCAAAAGAAGCACAGGCAAAAGCTGTAGAATTAGCAACGTTGGCAAAAGAAGCACAGGCAAAGACTGAAGAAAAAAACAAAGAACTTGAAGGAAAAAACAAAGAACTTGAAGAAAAAAATGCTAAAATTCTTCAGTTTGAGAAGAGATTTGGACAAATTGACCAATCAGCAGATCTCGCCACCACAAAACCCACCACAGAAGGAACATCAGAAAAGACTGCCAATGGTTATATTGTGGATGGCATTCACTATCAATATGAATCGGCATCAATTGCCCAACTAAATAGGTGGGCAAAAGAGAATTATCAGATTTGCGCCAACAAGATTAAATCACAGATGGGTTCCTACGAAGTACCACTAGACATGGTTTCCGATGCTCCATGTTTGGTTTATTTGATTCTTAACTCCAAATCGATAAATGACCATAAAGAGAAGCAGAGCTGGTTTGACTTATGGTCGCTGATGAATGATGAGCAGAAAAATAAGTTGTACGACATCCTGTATCGGGAGGCATACAAATTGGCATCTATTGAATACAAATATCAGCAAAAGCAGCAGGAGATTCAAAACAAATACTCCGAAATCAATAGCATTGTCGCCGGCGACCCTGAAGAGTTGAACAATTTGGCATATGAGTATGCTAGAACAGGATCGGAGAAGTGGAAAGAGGCGATAAACGCCATCGACAATGCCATCAAGCTGAATCCCAAGGAAGCCAACTACTACGACTCAAAGGGAGAAATCCTACTGATGATGGGTGACGAGCAGAACGCGTTGAGAATGTGGCAAAAGGTGATGGAGTTGGATCCTGATTTCCTTCAGAAGCACAATGGCTCCACCCCTCTCTACAAGCAATTGAAAGAAAGCGGTCTGCTGAAATAGTTTTTCAGATGCGGTATATCGCATCGCTACTCCTTATGAAGCAATTATTCTCACCCTCCCATTATGTGATAGAAGGGGGCTGTTGATAATCAACGCCAAGGTTCAAGAGAGGATATCAACTCAATTAACCCTCATTGATGTCTTAATAGTCCGTGTTTCCGATACCGGTGTAAGGGTCGTTGTATTCAAGCAGATTCTCTATCAGCTTTAGGTTCCAACGTTCCACCTCGTTGGGCTGCTTCTTGGCTTTCAGCTTGTCAAGCATGACCTGCCAGTAGGGCTTATCGAAATTGTATATGATGAAGCCGGTGTCAAGGACATCTGTGCTGAGCCATGGCCACCCTGGGTCTTTGGCGTATCGCAGTATGATGCTGTTCTCACGCTCATAGTCGACATCGAGGTCACCTGTCTGGGGATTGATGTTGCAAAAGTGCAGGTTGACACCTTTGTCTGCCGGTGAGAAATACAGATGGTAACGTCCGGGTGAGAGGCGCATGATGTCCCTTAGGTCGCCCTTGCCATCTTCGATAAAGAAGTAGCTCACGTCGGGGCTGTCGGGAAGAATGGGTCCGCTCATCGTGTCGTCTGTGATGGTGATGACACCGTCGTAGGTTGGTTCAAACCGGCTTTTCAAGATACGGCGGTAGCCCTTGTCGCGGAATGCTATCAGGTCGTCACCGCTGAGAAGTGTGAAGAGCATCATCTTGTCGCTGTATGCCGTCAGTGTCGTCACGTCACCCACTTTCTCTGCCACGAACCGTGCGCTTTGTCCAATCATGTCATGCTCTCCTGATGTCTCTTGATAGACGCCGTCTCCCATTGGCTTCAGATAGAGTGTCAGGGGTCCGGATTTGTCTTTGATGACGAATATATCTCCATCTTTGGACACGCTCATGGCTCCCATGTCCCAGGAAACGAATTGGCTGATGCCATCTATTGAGACGGGACTTTTGGCATCATTCTCCGTTGATGCGGTGGCTTCTTGTTGGTCGGTCTGCGCCGAGCCGTTGTCGGCATTGGCGTTTTTGGGACCGCATGCCATTAGAAATGAGATGGCCAATGCCAGTTGAAGAATCATTTTTTTGTTTGTCATGTTATTGTATGGTTTGGGGTTATTGCGGTTTTGCAGTTCTTGCTTGCAAAAGTAATGCAAAAAAATGGAAGGTTTGGGCGAAGCGACCACAATATTTGACGAGCGTCTCTTATTCGTCAATCCCTATAATCTGGTAACTGCCGTCGTATTTGCCATAGCTGATGGATTTCACCCCATTGCGGGAGAGTGAGGGATAGCTTGCTTGTCCTGACATGACTTTGATGACGACGTTGCCACTCTGCCCCGCTCTCAGTATTCCGGCATGCACCACGGCGGTGGCAATGTTGGAGTCGTCGGTGTAGACGTTGTTCTGCCCACCCCAGATGCGACCGTCGGTCTTGCCCGTGACACGGAAGGTAAAGCTTTTCCCATTCTGGCCCCGGAAACTCTTCATGTGTTCGGGAGCCATCAACACTTCATTCTGGTCGGAAGCACTCAGTTTGTAGCTTCCAGCATATGACCCGTATTTGATGGAGGTGACGCCATTGCGTGTAATGGACGGATAGCTCGATTGGCCTGCCATCACCGTCACTTTTATGACCTTCCTCTCACCCGGTCTGACGAGTCCGGCATGCACGGCGGCCACATTGAGCGGGGAGTCGTCGGTGTAGATGTTGTTTTGTCCTCCCCAGAATCGGCCACTGCTCTCTCCCTTTACATAAAACAGATACGACGTGCCGTTTTTGCCTCGGTAGCCAGTCATATTATAAGGAGCTTCCTGAGCAGTTGCATAACTGGTAGTTGAGGAACTGGTAGTCGAGGAACTGGTAGTCGAGGAACTGCCTGTGGATGATGTGGAAGAACTGCTATTGGATGCCATCAGCTGGTAGCTGCCGTCATATTTGCCATAGCTGGTGGATTTCACCCCATTGCGGGAGAGTGAGGGATAGCTTGCTTGTCCTGACATGATTTTGATGGTGACATTGCCACTCTGTCCCGCTCTCAGTATTCCGGCATGCACCACGGCGGTGGCAATGTTGGAGTCGTCGGTGTAGACGTTGTTCTGTCCGCCCCAGATGCGACCGTCGGTCTTGCCCGTGACACGGAAGGTGAAACTCTTGCCATTCAGGCCCCGGAAACTCTTCATGTTGTCGGGAGCAGCAGGGCACTCATTGCTGCCTGGTGCCGACAGCTTGTAGCTTCCAGCATAAGACCCATATTGGATGGAAGTGACGCCATTGCGTGTGATGGACGGATAGCTCGACTGGCCTGCCATCACCGCCACTTTGATGGCTTTCGTCTCACCAGCCTTGACGAGTCCGGCATGCACGGCGGCTACATTGAGCGGGGAATCGTCGGTGTAGACGTTGTTCTGCCCGCCCCAGAAACGGCCTTCTTTGGTGCCGGTGACATAAAACACGTAGGATGTTCCGTTCTTGCCCCGGAAGCTTTTCATGTCGGTTGGTGCTGTGCCTTGGGCCATCAGCATCATGGTGGGGAACAGCATCATGATAAGGATGCCCACAACTCTTCTTGTTCGAAATGTTCTCATAATTCCTAAATTCTGCAGCACTTTAGTTAAACATTTTATATAAGTTCTTGAGCAACAAAAAGTTATTCATTATTTTGCCGTGTCTGAATTTTCACTTATCTTAGTGCTGCAAAACAAAACAAGCAAAAACATCAATGGCATGGCAAATATAAGCAAAAAAATCAGAAAATCTCCCCATTAGGTAATATTTTTTCGTGATGGAGAATATAGAGTGTGAAAAGAAAAACATATATAATTGCTATTTAATGGGTCATGAATGTCTTTCGTGGCTATATTATTTAGGAGTTTAGGAGTTTAGACATATGCCCAATTTATTGGGTGGTGCAGCGGAGGGACGCGATGTATAGCATCCGATAAAATTCGTGGTCAATTCATGGCAATTGAAAAAAAGTGGCTCTCTGTTGAGATTGTTGCGAAAATTAGGGAAACTCAATATGCTTCAGCACATATAGCGAACCCAACCCAATAGAAGACCATACGAAATCGTTTTCGGGTGATTTTGTGACAAAAAAGTTTGCAACTTAATAGTTTTTTTCTACTTTTGCAAACTTAATGGAGACTTGAATGTCTTCGATTTTGTTGATTAAGATATTACAAAGTTACGAATTTATCTGACTTGTGTTGGTTTTTAAGCCATGAAACAACTACTTTAGAACGTAGGTTGTTCGTTTATGAATTTGCATCTAATTTGACATAATTTTTTAAAAGAGCATAAATCAAAAATGACAACAATGAAAAAAACAAGACTTAGGACATCACACAGACAATGGCTCATGGCATTGCTGTTGAGCATGGTGGCCATGCTGTCGCCTCAACACGCATCTGCCACTTTTGTTGATGAGTCTTACAACTATCAAGTCATGCTTTCGGGTGCCAACACCATCCAGATTCAGCTTCCCATCTATGATCAGGAAGATAATGACTGCTGGGTGACGAATGCTTACTTGAACTACACCATCCTCGGTGGAACGGGTGAGAAATTCCAACTGCTGAGAGTCCACCCTACAGAAAACATCAATGATGGTGCCAGCACCAACAATACTGAAATCTATGGGCAGCATTTGGGATGGTACTCCGTCTCCCCGGTTAGTGGCGGACCCACCATTCTCAACGAGGAGAATGATTGGCAGGCTACATGTACAATTTCTCGTCCAGCCAATTCCAGACATTTCAGTGTTACCATTATTTGGACGGTGCCTGCGGAGTTGCTTGGCAAGAGCTTGCACTTCGAGTGGAGTGTATGGCGCAACGGAAATGCACGTGATAATGATGATGTCAAATTGGATGCCATTGACATACACATCCCAGAGGGAGTGCAACCTACCGACCCCATGCTGACACAGCCCATCATCCTGCCCGACAGCGTGGGAAAGGTGATTATTCCTTGGTATATTGCCACCCAAGATGTGGTCAAGGCTGAGGCTGTCTACCAAGACCGCAACAATGCCCAGCGTACCATCCAGTTGGAACCTACCACCAATGGCTATGTGGTACTTCCCGCGACAGAGCCACATAAGCAGCTCTATCTCAACGTGGATTACAAAGACACTTACGGATATTTGGTTTCCAACAGGCAGTCCTCGCCCAAGACCGATGTGCCGATGATTCATTCACCTGTGGGGCTCAAGGCGACATCCTTGGACGATGGAAAGAGTTCTGTCAAGTTGGAGTGGAACATCCAAGATACCGATTGTCCTGATTTCCTTGATACTGACTTCTTTGAGATTCAACGCTCAGTCACAGGCAATGATGAGGATTTCGTGACCATTGCCAATGTGTTGTTCGAACTCGACAGTACATATTACAGCGTTACCGACAGCACGTTGCTCTCAGCCTTGACTGAAAGCGACCTCAACTTTTTTGGCAATCTTCCCGCTGTGAAATACCGTGTCAGGAGAGTGACGACCAGCGACTGGGGATGGGAAAACAATCCCTGCGCCGCTTCCGTTGCCGTATCGCCACATCGCCTGCGTCTGCTGATTCCGGAGAATGTCAGGTCGGCTTGGGTGAATGAGAGTGAATACAAGATAAGGGTAACCTGGGATTACCTGAAAGACCCTGCTTTCTGGAGTGTGTGGGATAAGCGGGCGGAAATGAAGCTTCGCGTGAAAATCTACAACAGGAATGGTGAACTGCTCGAAACCCAAGAGACTGTCCTTAACGAATCTGAAGTGCTGCAGCGCTATAAAGAGCTGACGCTCTCCCGTCCCTGTGTGAACTATGAGATGGAATTGGTGGTCGACCCCAAGTCTTCACCTGTCTTGACTGGTGAGAAGGCCGTCACCATCTCTTCTTTGGCGGATTGGAGAAAGTTGAAAGCCTATATCGAACAAGATGCTTCTCTCATATTGAATGTCCAACTGATGGCCGACCTCCAATTGGGTCAAGATGATGCGCTCGGTACGACAGGGTATCCCTTTAGGGGAACTTTTGACGGTAAAGGACACACCCTAACCGTTGCCGATGCGCCTTTCTATTTGGCCATGGACGCCCAAATCTCTAATTTGAATATAGCAGGTGAGGGGCTGAATACCAGTGGCATGGTTTATTTAGGCAATAGAGTGACTATCGATAACTGTCAGGTTAGAGCCAGTTTCAGAGGCGGACACGAAGCGGCGGGCTTCTGCCATAGTGTGTACTACCTGACTATCCGCAACAGTTTGTTCTCAGGCTATATTGAGACGTCCAACACAAATACACGTTGGGCAGGTTTTGCCATCGTCCGTGAAGAGGGAACCGACAATTTCTACAATATTGTTAATTGTGTTTATTCAAATACCGGAAAACTCACCAGCGGTGCAGCTGGGGGCAAATTCATTTATGTAGTCAACGCCCCCACCAATCCGAGTAAATTTCAGGTAGTCAACTCCTATTACGATACGAGGTTTTCCGATGGAGCTGGCATTGGGTTGGATAAGAATGGCAACCCTTTCCCCGATACGAAAGAAGCTTTGCTTGAGGCTCTTGGCAGCGAGTGGGAACTCTGTGACGAATACCCAGGTGTGAGACCTAAACTGAAGATGGATGATACGCCCAGCATGATGGTCACCGTACCTGTTGCCGGGCTGGCAAACAATCCCACCTTCTATCATGAGTCAACCGGTAAGGTAGAGAAGACCCTGATACCGGAGACCAGGCAGAGCAGCGTGCTGCTCACTTGGGAGACCGATGGCGGTGTCGTAGACTATTTCTCGGTGTGGCGCCGTGAGTTGGGTTCGGATGATGACTTTGAGCCTATTGCACCCAGTGTTGACAATACCTCATACGAGGACAAAGACGTCTCACCTTTGCTCTCCTATGAATATAAGGTACGCTCCTATGTTGACTGCGAGGGTCTCCACTATGAGGAGACTGATGTGGTTGTGGGCCGATGCAAGGACACTGGTCAGTTGGAGGGCTACATCCGCTTCAGCGATGGGTCTGCAGCTGCCGGTATCACCGTGGTCGTTTATCACAATGACCGGGAGGTGGCAAGAACCGTTACCGACGATAGCGGATACTATATGGTGGAAGGCCTCTCTTACAATGGCGAGAAATCAGTGGATTACACTGTCGGGCCCGTCAACAGCGGCTCCATGCATCATACGTTCAACCAGGAATCTTTCCCCGTGCAATTCGGAGCTACCAGCAATTATGAGAAGGTGCCCGACTTCATGATTACCTCAGGCTACCGCTTCTCTGGATTTGTGATGTATGAAGGCACGAGCATCCCTGTAAAGGGTGCCCAGTTCCTCGTCAACGGCCATAAGGTGAACACATCTGCCGGCAAGCCTCTGGAGACCGACTTCGAAGGTAAGTATTCCTTCTACGTCGGTGCCGGCGACAATGTCATCCAGGTGGTGAAAGACGGTCACACCTTTGCCAACAACGGCTACTACAAGTCGGAAAATGGCATCAACATCGATGAGAACAAGTCTCTCCAATATTTCTATGACCAGACCAAGGTGAAGCTCATCGGCCGCATCGTGGGCGGTGACACCCAAGGCGACTTGCCCCTCGACAACAACCTCTCACGCAACAACCTGGGTTCTGGCCTGAAGATGGTACTTACCCTGGAGGGTGACAACTCATCGTGGCTTGTCTATGACAATTTGCACCCCAATGTGAGTGAGCACGATACCGTATTTGTACACAACAACAACGACGCTTCACAGACCTACCTGACAAAGGTACACACCAACCGTAAGCGCATGGTGGTGATGCCCGACTCACTGACCGGCGAGTACAATCTCTATCTGCCTCCTGTGAGATGGAAGGTGCAGCAGGTGTATAACGACGGCTACTCCACACTCTTCCAAGACGGTATGGTGAGTGAGGTCATCGACCTGACCGACTGCACTACAGAGGTAGCCGACACCGTCCAAGGGCTTTTCCTCACACCCAAAGGTACTGAGGTGCGCGACCCCATTGTGCGTTACCACGCCAAGTACAACCGCATCTATCATGCACCTGTCGAGCTGCTTCGCAAGCAGATTACCTACGACAAGTTTGACTATGTCGGTGAGAAAGTCTATGTGGCCCAATGTGTCGATGGCACCAAGTCCAAGGTTCCGCTTGCCTATGAAGATGCCAATTCTCCCGACGGAGTGACTTATACTTTCGGCTATCCGGTTTTCAATCTTAACCGCACCTATCCTATCCGGCTTTCAGCAGTGGAACGCTATTATTGGAACAATCACACCCAAAGCGACACGGTCGACGTGGTGAAAGTGGGTGGAGGAAAGGTGATTGTCCACAATGGCCTGAAGGACAACACCCACCGCGAAGAGGTGATTCTCGACGCGAAAGGAGAGGGTGTTTTCAACTTGCAGGCAGAGCAGATGACCCGTCTGCTCACCGGCGATGATGCGCTCCGCACCGTGACCTTCACCTTGGAACAAGACGGTTCTACTTTTGAGACAACCCCCATCAAAGGCTATTTGCTCAACTATTTCGCCCTTCAGGAGGGTAAGGACCTCCTCGGTATCGGCACGCCGTTGCTCGTTGACATTTTGCGCGACCCACCAGGAGGAGGCAGTTCTGCCACCTTGCACAGAGGCAGTACGATGGAGTATGGATACAGCATGGATTTGACGCTCAAGGCAGGTTTGTCGTTTGCCTTGTCATACGGTACGACTCTTGACAACTTTGCTGGTGCTGTATCTGCGCCCGGAGGCATAGGAACCACCTACGGACTGACCCATAGTTCGGATACCAAAAAGTACATCGATTACCAATATATAATCAATTCTGAGGGCAACCGTTCTTTCAACTATAGCGTCACGGTTGAGGACGATGTCACCACGAGCAGCGGCATCAACATGGTGGGAGCCACTGCCGACATCTATATGGGCATGATGCAGAACATTGTGATGACGACAGCCTCTACCATACGAGCTATTCCCGACAGTATCTTCCGCCAGATGGCAGGCAAGTTGCCCGGCGGCGTGCTGCCTACTGGTGGCAATCTGAAATATGGCTCCTTGGTGGAGATTGCTCAGGGTAGGGATGCCAACGATTCCATCTATCACCTGGTGCGCGATGAGTCGCTTCTCTATGGCCCGAAGGTGGAGTCCAACTTCTTCTACACCCAGAAATACATTCTCAATCAGCTCATTCCCGAACATCTGGAATTCTGCCGTTCGCTGATGTTCACGGGTACGGCCGCTGAGGCTCAGACCAGGGCCAACGCCACGGGCCAACCCGTCTACCTCGCATTGCGACAGCCGACAGACAGCCTCTTCGGTGCTATGAATGTGAAAAATGGCAAGGATTACTATTACACGAATGAGATGCCCGATGAGAAAGACATGAACTATCGCATGTATCTTCCTCAAAACACCGGCAAGGACTATCCCGATGAGGTGGCCGAACATTGGAATGTCGTGCTGAAATGGATTGCGTTCATCGCACAGAACGAAAAAGAGAAATACACCGCCAGTGAGTTGGTGCGAAATTTCAACCTCGACGGTGGTTCATCCGTGAGCTATAGCGAGGACTTCGAGAGTGAATACTCGATATCCACCCATCTTGCAATGCCTGGCATTAAAGGAGCGTCATTTTATGAGGATGAGGCTGGTGGAGATTATGACATGAAAGGTGCCGGCCTTGGTGCTCTTGCTCTTAAAACAATAAATCCTCTGCTCTCTTCATTGTTGGCGCAGATGGAAAAAACGTTTGACAAGGATGCCAATATCAACGGCATGGACAAATCGATGAATAATGACTATGAAGTGTCGGTGAGATTCAGCGGAAAGAATCTGTCGTTCAGAATCCTGCCGGTGATGGATTATTCTACGAAGGGAGAAGGCAGCAAGTCATTGTCATACTCACGCAGTGAGAGCTTCGATATCGACTTCGAAAACGGCACTCATCTTGATTTCGATGTGTATAGGGCAACGGCAAGCAGAGACCAGGTTTCCAACCTGGGCGACTATGATGTGTTCACCCGTCAGGGTTTTGACCATCTTGCCTCCTACAATACTGGGTTCATCACTCGTGATATTGACATGAGCAAAGCGCTCTATCCGAAAGGATTTGTCTATCGCACCCGCGGCGGTGCCACCGCCCGTCCATGGGAGAATGTCCGCAAAACCCACTTCTTCATGCCGGGAACAGTGCTCGACGAACGTACGAAGAAGATTGAGAATCCCAAAATCTCCCTCGACAAGCAGAGCATCAGCGGTGTGCCCTACGGCGAGCCCGCACGTTTCAAGGTGTATCTCACCAATGAGAGTGAAAAGCCCGAAGCCGCTACAGGTGGTATGGCGTTCTACAATTTCTATTTGAGTGAGCCCAGCAATACCCATGGTGCCAAACTGTTTGTCGACGGAATGCCCCTCACCGGTGAAGGGCGACTCATACGCCTTGAACCAGGGAAAATCACAGAGAAAGTCCTTGAAGTGTATGCCGGCGAAGAATTCGACTACGAGAATCTTGTGGTGGGCTTGATGTCGCAGGAAGACTTTGTGAACGCATGCGATGAGGTCTCATTCGACGTACACTTCTTGCGTCAGGCAGGTGATGTGCAGATTTCATCGCCCAGCGACAAGTGGGTGATGAATACCGATGCATCCTACAACGAGGACCGCGGCTACTTCATCCCTGTCACCATCAGCGGCTTCAACAAGTATCAGAAAAACTTCGACCATATCGAGTTCCAATACAAGCAGACAGCACGTGGCGACGACTACTGGACCAACCTCTGTTCTTACTATGCCGACTCCACGCTCATGGCCAAGTCGAATGGCGTCTGTGAGATGATTCCCGAGAATGGCAACATCACCACCAAATTCTATGGTGATGAAGTAGTGACGGAGGAAGCCTACGACTTGCGCGCCGTGCTCTACTGCCGCGACGGCAACAGCTTCCTCACCACGGCATCCAAAGTGCTCAGCGGTATCAAGGATACCCGTCGCCCGCAGCTCTTCGGTGAGCCCGAGCCTGTCGATGGCATCCTCGACATCGGCGAGAGCATCGTCTTCAACTTCACAGAGGACATCGAGTACAACTTCCTGAAGCCCACCACCCACTTCGAGGTGAAGGGCGAGGTGAACAATGACAATGTAAATGAGCACGTCTCGCTGCAGTTCGACGGCAAGGCAAGCATGGAGACCGAGGCGAAGCGCAATTTCTTCAATAAGGACCTTACCATAGAGATGCTCATCAAGCCCGACGACACCGACAGTCCGATGCCTCTCTTCTCGCACGGAACAGGCGGCAAGAAACTGCAGCTGTGGCTGACAGAGAAAAAACATCTGAGAGCTGTCGTCGACAATCAGACTTATGAGACTCAAGCTGAAATCGTAGGCAAGGGCTTCACTCAGGTGGCTATGGTCATCCAGCAGCCTGACTTGGAGAACGGCGAGACCAATTGGCATCTGAGGCTTCTCAATGGCGGCACGCTCCTGGGCGACTATGTGATGACAGAGCCTTACGCTGGCACCGGTACGCTCATCTTCGGCCGCACCAATGATTCCAACCGCAACCGGAGCAATTATTATAAAGGACGCATGAAGGAAGTACGCCTGTGGTATCGTGCGCTCACAGCCACAGACCTCAGCATCACCTACGGCTTCAAGCGCCTCAGCGGTTATGAGCTGGGATTGGTAGACTACTATCCCATGGAAGAGGGTAGCGGCAACTTTGCCCTTGACAAGTCACAGGGTGCCCACGCTACGCTCATCAACACCACCTGGGCCATGCCTCATGGCATGTCGCTCCATATCGATAAGGAGGACCGCGGTATCGCACTCAAGACGCAGGCCCTCGCACGTACGGCAGATGAGGACTATACCCTCATGTTCTGGTTCAAGACTGACAAGGACGGAAAGGGAACCCTGATCAGCAACGGTTCTGGCCATGCTACCGATATCGGTGCCAAGAGCCAGTTCTATATCGGATTTGAGGCCAATCAGCTGACCTACCGCTCCAACGGTATGGAGGTGAAACTGCCCGGCAGCTTCGCCGACAACGACTGGCATCACTATGCCATGACCGTCAACCGGTCACACAACATGGTCAATATCTATGTCGACAAGACGCTTCTTGCAGCCTTTAAGGCCGACTCGCTTGGCGGCATCGCCGGCGGTCACCTGCTCCTTGGCGGTTCTGTTTATGAAGAGATGAGTGATGGCAGAGTCAGTGTGGTAGATACCCGTAATTGGCTGACCGGCAACATCGATGAGATTTGTCTCTTCGAACAGTCACTTCCTCTCAGCCTGATTGAGGCATACAGCACCAAGAGCCCGAATGGTGATGAGGCAGGACTGCTCACTTACCTGAGTTTCGACCGTCAGGAAAGGATAAAGGACAACGACATCATCTATGTGCCCTATCTCTACAGCCGCAAGATTTACACGGATAAGGGCAATATCGTCTATGAGTTGGATCCGGAGACACATCAGCCCACCGACATCCCACAGCGCGACTATTTGTTTGTCGACAACATTGAGAAGATGACTGAGTATGTGGATGATGGCAACAGCGCTCCCGTGATGCCTTATGAGGAACTTCACAACCTCGACTTCAGTTTCGCAGGGCGCAACAACCAGTTGATGGTCAATATCAATGAGCAGGAGACGCTCATCAACCACCGTCATGTATATGTTACCATCCGTGAGATTCCAGACAAGAACGGCAACAACATTGCATCTCCGGTGACTGCCTGCTTCTATGTTGACCGCAGCCCGTTGAAGTGGACGGAGAACAACATGGCCATCACAATGGCTTATGGTGAAGAGATAGACCTGACGCTTGGCTTGCAGAACAACAGCGGTGCCAACCACACCTACACCATCGACAACATCCCGGTGTGGATGACTTTGGACAACAAGGCTGGTCTGCTGACAGCCAAGGAGGCCACGTTCGTCACAGCCACCGTCAACAAGCACCTCAACGTAGGCACTTACGACGAAGTCATCTATCTGAAGGATGAGAACGGATTCACCGAACCCCTCTACCTGACTCT
Source organism: uncultured Prevotellaceae bacterium (assembly GCA_902767775.1). Taxonomy (GTDB): domain Bacteria; phylum Bacteroidota; class Bacteroidia; order Bacteroidales; family Bacteroidaceae; genus Prevotella. The sequence goes on from CACXIP010000007.1 coordinate 110,522, forward strand.
CGTCGTTGAGGGTGATGAGCCTGAATGGGCAGTCAATCGCGAGTTGGGTGGCTACACGATGAATGTCACCGGCCGAGTGTTGATTAATGATGAGATTGACACCGACCCGCGTGATATCGTGGGTGTGTTCGACAGCAACAACGTCTGCCATGGCGTGGCACGTGTGGAATACGACGAGAAAGCCTACGACAACTTGGTTTATCTCACCATTTACAACGACAAGAACGACAACAGGCAGCTGTACTTCAAACTATGGCGCTATGACACAGGACTGGAGATGTTGTTGCAACCCGATACCATCACCTTCCAGGCCTCAAAATCTCTTGGTCTCGAACAACCTGTCGAGTTCAATGCTGGCGCTTTCTTCGTGCAGACGCTGCATCTGAAGAAAGGCTGGAACTGGGTATCGTTCTATGTCTTCAACGACAAGACCTTCTCCAATGCCAACTCGCTGCTCAGCGCTTTCCCATGGAAAGAAGGTGACGCTTTGACCGACAACACAGAGAACCACTCTTTGGTCTTTAGAGACGGTGCTTGGCTGAACTCGGATGGCAGCAAGAACCTGTCCATCAGGTCAAGTCGTTCTTATTGTGTAAATGTGAAGCAGGACATTGATGTATCAGTAGCCGGTGCCATTATCTCAGAGAGTTCACGCCGAACCATCACGGTTGACCAGGGATGGAACAGTATCGGCTACACCCCGATGCTCAACCTGACTGTAGAGACGGCTTTGTCCAGCTACTATGACTCCGCCGAGGAAGGTGACATCATCAAGAGTCACGATGAGTTCGCTTATTTCACACGGACTAAGGGCGTAGGCCATTGGCAGGGCAACTTGAAGTACATGGTACCAGGAGAGGGCTATATGCTCCACCGCAAGGGTCAAGGCAAAGCCACGTTTATTTATCCGTTCTTCGAGCCGGGCAGTACTTTCCTCGACGAGATAAGGAATGCACCTGCCAGTGGCAGTATCGACGGAGGCAAACCCTTCACCATGTCGGTGACAGCCGTTGCCACAGGTGTGGAACTGGAGCCGGGCGACCGTCTGATGGTGTATGCCGAAGGCGATTTGCGCGGTGTGTCCTCAGCCTACACTGCCGACAGCCTCTTCTATCTCAGTGTAGAGGGCGACCGCGAGGAGCCTCTCTCCTTCGCCATCGAGCGTGAGGGCGACATCATCGCCACCACTGGTGAGCTGCTGAAGTTCGGCAAGAACCAAGTTCTCGGAACCCCGTCCATACCTACCCGCATCGACTTCGTGCGACGCGACATCCCCAAGGCTGGATGGTACACACTCGACGGCATTAAACTTGATAAGCGGCCTGTGAAGAAGGGCGTGTATATCTTTAATGGTAAGAAAAAGGTGATTGAAAATTGATAATTGACATACAATGATGAAAAATAAGTATTTCATTCATACGTTGCTGCTCGCAGTCCTCACACTTGTGTGGGGCTGCGGGTCAGACGATGACGACAAGACGGAAACTCCGATTCCAGACACTCCGACTCCTGATGTTCCGGTAGATAATCCCAATTATATGACAACGGCAGCAGAGACCATTCCTGCATGGAAGATTGATTGGAGTTCGGATGAGGCAGTACCCAATTGGGAGTCGATGCAGCCAGACCCAAAAGCTTTTGAGACTTGGTCTATCGTTGTGGTGAAGTTGGACAATACCCTTGCTCCCTTCGCATCTATGGACGACATGATGGCTGTGTTCATCAATGATGAGATGAGGGCATTTGCCCATCCTGCTACCCGTGAGGATGGCTCGTTTGTCAATGAGTCGGGCGAGGTCTTCTTCATCTTGAAGATTCTTGGCAATGAGGATAGTGGTAACGATGTGGGATTTACCTTGAAATACTACTCCTGCCAGTTGCACCAGACGTTCTCACGCGTCGGACATGAGACTTTCAAGTCAGAAAAGACCTATGGCATCGAAGAGGACTTCATGCCATCATTGGTGGCAGGGTCAACGAAGTATCCTATACAGATGGAACTCAATTTCAGCATCGCCAATCTTTCGGAGACATCTTTCAAATGCACAGAGAACGACATCGTGGCAGTGTTTGTGGGTGACGAATGCCGCGGCATTTCCCATGCCGACCCTGTCTATCCCAAATCCCCGCATAACTTCTTTGTATATGGCAAACGGGCGAACGAGGTGGCTACGGTGTGTTACTATTCGTATGATAAAAAAGTTTTTTACACCTTCTATGACCGTTTTGTGATTAGTCAAGGAAGAAAGAAGATTTTAGAAGTGAATTTATAAATCTATTTGGAAAATGAATTGTTACAAATTTCTATTGATTGCTTTGCCGTTGGCAATGATTCTGTCGTGCTCCTCTGATGACGACTCAGAGTTTGAGCAGCCTGAAAAGAAATCGTATCCCATCATGATGACTGCCACGGAGAGACCGTTGGCTGACCCCGATGCACCAAAGGGAGCGCCTGGACGTGCCCCGAAAGTCACTACATCGACACTCGATGAGTTTAAAGTATTTTGGTTTGATGAGAATTCTAATACATTCGAAAGGACTGGTGTCTTGATGATAAAGGATGGCAATATATGGAGTGGTGAAGAGAGCTGGCCTGAATATTATGCTTTTGATTATCCCGACAAAGACCTGCATTTTTATGCCTATAATATCAGTGGAGATGTTGCGAATATGTCTCCAGAAGGATTTGGGGATAAAGGCGACGCTGCTATAACTGTAAAGATTATGGAAGCCTCTGAACAACAGACAGATTTACTTGCGGGCAAGAATGTGGTCTCGTACAACAAATGTAATGGTGTGATTCCCATGACTTTTGACCATATTAGTGCTGCTGTGAAAGTGAATATCTTGAAAACTAAAAGCCTCGAAGGCTATACTGTCGATGTTCGAGAAGTGGTGTTGCATCATATAGTCAATCAAGGTGATTATTATTTTGAACAAGGTGAAAAAGGAACTTGGTCTTTGTATAATGATAAATCAGAATATTATTCAAGTTATACAATTCTTGCACATAAGGATGGTGCTTCGACAGGTGACCAGAATAGTGAAATAGAAGTAGAGACGTCTCCTAAGCAACTCAATAAAGACGGTGATTATCTTTTCCTCATACCTCAGAAACTAACAGGATGGGACAAGAGTAGTTCGCTATCAAATAGCTACATTGAGATAAAATGCAAGATTTACAATAAGGGAAGCCAGCCCGATGCCAACTATCAATCAGTATATCTCCCCTTGAGTGCAGAACTCAAGATGGGGTACATCAACACGCTGAACATCAGTATGGGAACAGCGTTGCGAGACAAAGACGGTAATAAAATATTCCAATGAAATTAAGAAAAATGAAAACTTACATACCTCCCGTCACAGAGATTGTGATGCATTATCTCTGTCAATCCATTATGTATGTGGAAGCAGCAAGCGTAAGAGTGAATGACTTCAAAGAGACTGAAATTGACTTGGGCGGAGACGAAGAAAGCAATGTCCTCAACCAAAATCTTTGGGAGGAGGAGTAGCATCCTTTGTCAGTCATTAAGCGACTGCATAATATAGAACAAATGCTCAAAGGCCGAACTTTCACAAGCTCGGCCTTTGTCATGTTGTTAAAGATGTTGGGAAAGGGGCAGCCTTACCGAGTTATCTTAAAGGCAACATGTTTGTCATAAAGAGACACATAGAGTCTGCCGTCGCTGCCGATAGCCAACCAATTAGGGGCATTAGCCACCCAAAGCTGTTGCTTCTGGACACCCGTAAACCTATTCAGAACGTTAATAAAATCTGGTTTGCCTGAGTCGCCGAATCCGCAGATAATGGAATTGTCAAGAATCAGGAAGTTGTCTGTGTTGCAAGTGTTGGGCTTGCTTACCCATAGCGTCTTATCGGTGGAGATGTCGACAGCTACGACATAGGCATTTTGCCCTTTGTCAAAACCCATCAAACCAGAAATGCTGAAGTAAAGTATCCCATCCTTCACGACAGCCCAGTTGACCGACTGCCTGTCGATGTCGGCAGCACGGTTTTTGGGCGGGAAAGCCATCGATGATGCGTCATAAACTTTCTTCACCTCTTTCGAAGGGTCGACGAGCATAATCAGGTGGGGGTATCTGCCTCTTCTTGAGATGTCTTTCTCTGATTCACCCCAGGGCAGAAGCTCTGTTTTCGGTGCCCTTCCATAAATTGCCACGGGATAGTCGCCGTCGTAGAAGACATCGTTCAGCACCCACCCGTCGCCGTAAAACTCCGGGACGATGTCGGGTATGTGGTAGTCGGTGTCGTCCCAACCGAGTGTCGGGTGCCCTATGATGTTGCCAAGTTTCAGTTCCGGCCGCGCCAGGGCATTGTAATCGTTCAAAGGGGTGGAGAATGACGTTCTTACGAGGGTGACGGTCTTATTCTTCCCCTTAGGGGCGACAGAGCGTGTTTGCCCGTTGAAATTGGACACCACAACGGGGACTGTTTCGGTTTTATACTCAACTCCGTTAAGCGTGTAGTTCTGCGCCTGGGCAAAAAACACTGCCGTCAATAACGCGGCTGACAATACAATTCTGTTCATGATATCAAATTTTAAAAGTGCCAACAAATAATACCTAAAACTCATTTCGCAAATACTTCGGCTTTCTTATTGACCGACCTGCATATTTTCTCCACAAAAATAACGGATTTTGATGATAACTCCATCATTTCAAATGACTTTTTCTTACTGAAAAGAATAAATCCCCACTGATTCGTGTCCAATTTATGGTAATTCATGTGAAAAGATAAACATATAATTGCCATATAATTATTCATTAATGTCATCGCCGCAGCGCAGTTCGCAGTTCTGACGGATTTAAAATATTTAAAATCCGAGATATCTTTAAAGAAGAGAAAATAAAAAACCGCTCCGCTTTAGAAAAAGAATAAAAAGGCTTGAAAAAAAACTCGGCGTATAGGGATGCAAGAAAAAGTGCCAAGGCACTCACAAAAAGGAGGAAAAAATATTGAAAAATGAGACGTCTTCGATGATATAAAATGGCTGTGCAACGTCGTAGAGACGTGATACATCACGTCTTCCACCAGAAATGTGAAAATTGTATGACACTGAGACGCAATATATTGCAATATATTGCGTCTCTACAGACTGAGCACAATAATTACCCAGTTCTGACAGATTTGCCGCTCGGCTTTGCCGCTTTTTCCCGAAGGGTCTAAAGAATCCGGCAGCATTGAATATCAGGATTTGCAATCCGCTTAATTGGCATTACAAATGCCGATATTCATGGCATCGGGATTACAAATCCCGATGAACGAGAAATCCGAGATATCTTTAAAGAAGAGAAAATAAAAAACCGCTCCGCTTAGGAAAAAGAATAAAAAGGCTTGAAAAAAATCTCAGCGTATAGGAAAGCAAGAAAAAGTGCCAAGGCACTCACAAAAAGGAGGAAAAAATATTGAAAAATGAGACGTCTTCGATGGTATAAAATGGCTGTGCAACGTCGTAGAGACGTGATACATCACGTCTTCCACCAGAAATGTGAAAACTGTATGACACTGAGACGCAATATATTGCGTCTCTACAGACTGAGCACAATAATTACCCAGTTCTGACAGATTTGCTGCTCGGCTTTGCCGCTTTTTCCCGAAGGGTCTAAAGAATCCGGCAGCATTGAGTATCAGGATTTTCAATCCAAGATGTAAAAAGAAAGAAAATTCTCAAATTCTTAAATTCGTGATAGTGAAAACAACTCTCGAATTATAGAATTGGCGAATGGTTGTGGTAAGATATGAGAAAATAAAAAACCGCTCCGCTTAGGAAAAAGAAATAAAAACACATTCATGGCGTATAGGAAAGCCTGAAAAAGTGCCAAGGCACTCGCAAAAAAGAAAGAAAAAATATTTGATTAATTCGTGTCCAATTTGTGGCAATTTGTGTGAAAAGATAAACAAATCTCCATTTCGGCTTTATTCTTCATATCCCAAGAATTTCTTTAGTCCTTTTCTCTGTTTCAGGTCGTCAGCTGTGAAGCCATAATGTGAGGCTGCTGCCAGTGTGACGACATGTCCGAGGAAGTCGTCGTATGGAAGATTAAACCATTCCTTGGGGATGTCCACGGTAATCGTTCCCCCGCCGTTGTGGCTTCCCTCGTTCCAAGCTTCGTCAAGTTCGGCTTCATACGTGCCGTCATCCTTCTTGTTGATGCAGTACCATGAAGCCCATTCCTCCATGCCCTCGATGTACCTGCCCTCGTAATGTGGGGCAGAATGTGGTTTCGGTGAATAGGAAGGGCTTCCCTTCCTCGCGTCTCTGCGGTAGATGTAGAATTTCTCTTTGTGCATGATGTCTCTAATAGCGTCGGTGGGAACGGTTCCTTGTCATGGTCTTGTTCAGACACTTTGATGTTGCATGGCTTTCATCGGTTTGGCAAATTTATGAAATAGTATTCAACAGAGCAAGCGTTTAACACATTTTTTCGGGAAAGCATGGGCATACAACGTCGCCGGTCAGTTTGCGGATCTCTGCACGGATGCCCACCACGCTGCCGACAATCTGTTTGCCTTCAAGATAGAGCTTTATGGTTTTTGCAACTTTTTTATCCATGAGGTGATAACTTTATAAATGTTTCTGAGTCTATATATATGAATAATCAAACAATTACAACTATGTTGACCATACTATCAGTGATTATATTCTTATCGATTGGCTACTACTTTTACAAGAACGACATTGATATTAAATGATGTGGTGGCAACTTTATGCGAATTCCAAAGTATAGATATGTTAACGTTAATATCAGTGATCATCTTTTTTGCGATAGTTCATTATTTCTACAAAAATGATTTGTAGAGATTTTGGTTTTATTGTGACTTATTGCGATCCTTCCCGATGGTCATCCTGTCAATCATCTCTGCCAGTTTTTAAAGAAGAGAAAATAAAAAACCGCTCCGCTTAGGAAAAAGAAATAAAAACACATTCTCGGCGTATAGGAAAGCCTGAAAAAGTGCCAAGGCACTCACAAAAAGGAATAAAAATTTTTGAAAAATTCATGTCCAATTTTTGGTAATTCATGTGAAAAGTTCAACATATAATTGCCATATAATTATTCATTAATGTCATCACCGCAGCGCAGTTCGCAGTTCTGACTGATTTGCCGCTCGGCTTTGCCGCTTTTTCCCGAAGGGTCGCAGTTCCCTTGTTGGTTTAGAAATTCTTAACCAGCCATAAAGAGAAGAACAGATCGTAAACCTTGTAGATGCCTTTGTCCTGAGTGAGCAACCCTTTTTCTATCAATGCGGGGATGGCGGATTTCACTGAATTGGGTGACACAAGGCCATGTCGTTTGATAAACTTTCCACTGGTCACATTCTCTGCACTTCCGTCCTTTGCCACTGCTATCAATACACGGCTCTGTTTCTCAGGCAGTTGGTACATCAAATCCTCGTAGATGGGAGATGACACAGCGATAATCTCATCCACGGCCCTGCTGACATCGTCTTCAACACAGGTGGCATCCGCAGTGGTCTTGCTGAACAATTCGTTCATGACTCTCTGCATATAATAGGTGACTCCGTCGAACTGACTATAAAGACGACTCACGACAGCAGCATCAAGTTTTTTACCCTTCTTCTTGAAGTGGGCAACGCAAAACGCAGTATATCTGTCCAACGGCAGTCGGTCAAGATGGTAAAGGGTGACACTTTGGTAGAAAGGTCTTGCAGGAGAGGTGAAAATGGCACCCATCAGTTGCCTTCTGGAACCAGAAAACACGAAGTGGGCATTGTTGCAATATTGAACGCGGGTACGAATCTCTGCTTCAATATTCGGGTCGCCGTATTTTGTTATCTGCTGGAATTCGTCAATGACAACCAGGCAGGGGCGGTCAGCATTTTGCATATAAGCGAAAATCTCATCGAGCGTGGCTGTCGGTGATTGAATGTCACCAACGCTCATGGTCCATGAGGGTTGCCCGTTTATATCGAAAGATATACCAGAGCGCACCGATGCAAGAATAGCGAGAAACTTCTCCCACGCTTTCTTTCCTTTCGGTTTCAAGGTCTCTAAGATAGCACTACCCAGTTTGGCAACCATCTCCGCCACAGTCTTGGTGGAATAGATATCGACAATAAACGTATAATAATTGTCTGCAATAACCTTCTGAGCAAAGCAATGTCGCAGCAAGTCGCTCTTGCCATATCTGCGCGGTGAGATCAACGCAACGTTATTGCCGTTAGTCAAGTAGCGGATAATGTCTGCAGTTTCTTTTTCCCTGTCGCAGAAGTAATCGGCACCTGCATAACCAGTGGTTACGAACGGGTTGTCAATCTTTACTTTCTCCTTTGCCATACTCATTTATTATTTGCTTGCAAAGATAATGCTTTTTTCCATAAAATGGAAATCATAAAATGGAAAAAGATGCTGTCGTTAGCATTATTTTTGTTTATTCTATTGTGCCTTCCACTAGAAATGCGATTAAATAATTTGCAATCTGAGATATCTTTAAAGAAGAGAAAATAAAAAACCGCTCCGCTTAGGAAAAAGAAATAAAAACACATTTATGGCGTATAGGGAAGCAAGAAAAAGTGCCAAGGCACTCGCAAAAAGGAGGAAAAATTATTGAAAAATGAGATGTCTTCGATGATATAAAATGGCTGTGCAACGTCGTAGAGACGTGATACATCACGTCTTCCACCAGGAATGTGAAAACTTTATGACACTGAGACGCAATATATTGCGTCTCTACAGACTGAGCACAATAATTCTTGAATTACTGCGTTCCTCGTGGGTCTTCGACAACCAAAGGTCGACGTGCGAAGCGGAAGTCAAATCTCTTCAATTCGTGATAGTGAAAACAACTCTCGAATTATAGAATTGGCGAATGGTTGTGGTAAGATATAAGAAAATAAAAAACCGCTCCGCTTAGGAAAAAGAAATAAAAACACATTCATGGCGTATAGGGAAGCAAGAAAAAGTGCCAAGGCACTCACAAAAAGACAGAAAAATTTTTGATAAATTCATGTCCAATTAGTGGTAATTCATGTGAAAAATATAAAACATATAATTGCCACAAATTATTCATTAATTCAAGTTGAGTACTCAACTTTCATTACCCCTGATTGCATGGAAATCATACCACAAAAGGATAAAATCTAGCAAAGGAATCATATGGCTTAACTACTTTAACTACTTAACTTCTATAACTACCTTCAACTTGAGAAAGTTGTATTTAAAAACTCCGTTTTTATTTTGTTTTCCACTCGCTTATTCGTATCTTTGATGCAGGCATCGAAGATACTGTCGCTCGGAAAAACAAAATTTAAAAACTCTGTTTTTATTTTGTTTTCCACTCGCTTATTCGTATCTTTGATGCAGGCATCGAAGATACTGCCGCTCGGAAAAACAAAATTTAAAAACTCCGTTTTTATTTTGTTTTCCACTCGCTTATTCGTATCTTTGCCATAACTTGATGCAACATACTTAAAAGCTACTATTTGATCATCGACAATAAAAGACAATGAAAGTAAAAATTCAGACTATGTTGGGCGACATCGTTGTTCGCCTGTATGACGAGACTCCACTTCATCGTGACAATTTTGTGAAACTGGTGAAGGAGGGCTATTATGACGGCACACTGTTCCACAGGGTCATCAAAGACTTCATGGTGCAAGGCGGTGACCCCGACTCCAAGGGCGCTCCTGCCGGCAAGATGCTGGGCATGGGCGGTCCAGGATATACCGTCGAGGCAGAAATCAAGGACACGCTGTTCCATAAACGCGGCGCACTGGCTGCTGCCAGGCAGGGCGACCAGGTGAACCCTGAGCGCAGGAGCAGCGGTTCGCAGTTTTATATCGTCTGGGGACAGGTATATAATGAGGGACAGCTGCGCCAGTTCTCCAAACAACTGCGGATGCAGCGTGTCCAGGGAGCCTTCAATGCCCTTGCTGCCGAGCACCGCTCCGAGATTATTCAGATGCGTAAGGACCGCAACCGCGCCGGACTCCAGGAGTTGCAGGACCGTTTGGTAGCAGAAGCCGAGAAATGTGTAGGCAGTGCCGGCCTCTCCGACGAACAAATACAGGTTTACTCCACCATCGGCGGCACTCCCCATCTTGACGGACAATATACCGTGTTTGGTGAGGTGGAGGAAGGCCTTGATGTCGTGGAGATGATTCAAGGCACTGCCACGGGACGTGGTGACCGGCCTGTTGATGACATTGAGATGAGGGTATCTCTCATCGAATGATAGGGTGGTTGAAACAATGACGAATGCTGAAAGATGATGGAGGTCAAGGAATTTATCAGCAATTTTCAGGAGGCTTTTGGGCATCAAGCCCAGTTGCCCCTGTTGTTCGGATACAGCGACCAGCCCGTTGCCCAAACAGGAAAAATCGGAGGATGTTTCTTCAAAGGTCTTCAAGCGGCAAGAGAAGGAATGCCTGTCAGCCTCAGCGCGGACGTCATCGGCTGTGGCGGCGGCAAACTCTATACCGGTTTTTCCGATATGCCGGAAAGAGTGCCAGGCTTTGTCTCGTTGAAGGAGAGATACAAGAAAACACCCGAGATGGTGGTCGATTATATCCAGGGCCTTGGGATGAAGAGGACGGAAAAGCCTTTTTTGAACTTCGTCAGGATAGACAAGGCCGTGTCTTTTGAGGGAACGGAAGGCGTGTTGTTCTATGCCACGCCCGACATGCTGTCGGGTTTGTGCGGATGGGCTTTCTACGACAGCAACAGGCAGGATGCCGTGGTGTCGCTTTTTGGTTCGGGCTGCAGTACGGTGGTGTCCATGACGGTGGTGGAGAACGAGCGTAAGGGCCACCGTTGCTTCCTGGGACTTTTCGACCCATCGGTCCGCCCGTATGTGGGGAAAAATGAGTTGAGTTTCACCATTCCTTTCAGCCGTTTCGTTCCGATGATGGACAGTATGAGAGACTGCTTCCTGTTTGGCACACACGCCTGGGAGAAAATAAAGGGAAGACTGGAAGAGACAGAATAAAAACAATGACGAAGATGAAGATACAGATGAGATGTGCCATCTTGATGGCAGTATTGTTTTTTATGGCATCGATGGTGAGGGCAGCCGACATCCATGTGGCCACCCACGGCAGTGATGACAATCCTGGAACGGAAGACGCTCCGCTGCTCACCATACACAAAGCGATGGAGATGGTCGCACCCGGCGACCGCATCCTTGTGCATGAGGGCACATACGTCATCAGCGAGCGCATCAAGGTTCCTGCCCTGCACACCACACCCGACATGCGTTGTGAGTTGCGCGCCTGGCCTGAGGATGCTGTGGGCAAAGTCATCATCGACGGCTCAGGAATGCACCACACCACCCAGAACGAGTTCAAGATGGGGCGTTGCATCTATGTGAACCACCTCGCCAACTATTGGACCTTCTACGGACTGGTCATCTGCAACGCTGAGGACAACGGCATGAAGGTGGAAGGCTCATACAACATCATCGAGCGATGCGTCTTCCACGACAACAACGATACGGGTTTACAGATAGGCATGTACAAGGACTTCAGCATCGAGGAGACGAAGACGCTGCCCGCCGGCACACCGCAGTTCAACCCCGGCTATCAGTTCTGCTGCAACAACAAGGTCATCAACTGCGACTCCTACAACAACAGAGACCTGCGAAGCTACAACGGCACTGACGACGGTGGTGATGCCGACGGCTTCGCCTGCAAACTCTTCCCCGGACCGGGAACTGAGTTTCATGGCTGCAGGGCATGGACCAACAGCGACGACAACTGGGACCTCTACATGGTCTACCATCCTGTCGTCATCGATTCGTGCTGGGCATACCATGCCGGTTATCTGCCTGATGGCAGCGAGGCGCAAAACGGCAACGGGTTCAAACTTGGCGGAGGCGGCAGCAGCGGCGGCGCGGCTTTTGACCAGTCGCTGGGCGCACATGTGGTCACCAACTGCGTATCCTTCGGCAACCTGCATAAAGGTTTCGACCAGAACAATGCCTACGAGGGCATGTATCTCATCAACTGTACGGCATGGGGCAATGAGTTCAACTACCGCTTCCCCACGGTGTTCAAGTATGGTGGCATGACCATCCGCAACTGTGTGGGGTGGGGCGCTTCAGGCAACAAGGGCATGGGCAACCATGAGTTCCTCTCTGCCGACAAGGAAGGCTCTGTCGTGCCCGACACGGAATACAACTCATGGACGACACTCGATGGTTGCAATCCCTATAAGGAGGGACAGAAAGTGGCCGACGGCAGCAAACCCGTATGCAAGGACTATTCCGGTGAGTTCCTGTCGCTCTCCGTCGCCGACTTCATGGCACCGAGAGAGGCCGACGGTTCGCTGCCCAAGAATGACTTCGCCCGTCTGAAACCGGGTTCTGTGCTGAAGGACAAAGGAACACCCATCGTGGGACTCACACCCAGCCGACACCTCCCTGAGGAGGAAGCCGCCAAAGCCCATCTGGAACTCATCACTGCCGATGACATCTATATCGGATACAATGATGCCGCACCCGATTTTGGCGCTTTCGAACTCGATGGCACCCCTGCGGATATCGTCATCCCGGAGAAAATCAAACTGACTTGCATCACTTCCAACTCCTCGCAGGAAATCATCGAGGGAAAACCCATCGAGAGCATCGTCTATGAATGGAACCAAGTTGGAACGGAGGCAACCGTGGAAGGACTGGCCGAGGGGCTGAGTGCAGAAACAAACGGCAACCAACTGACCATCAGCGGAACACCGGCGAGGAGCTGTACGTTTACCGTTACCGTCACTGGTGGAGAGGGGGTGAAGCCCGTCACCTCATCGGGCATCATCACCATCGTCAGACCTTTCCGTGTGCTCACGGGCGACTGGTATCACTTCCAGGATGCGGAAGACAACTTGCCTGCCGACCTCAAAGACAGGCTGTCGCTGATACAGGGCGACAAGTCGGCCACTTCCATCGACCCCGAGAAAGATGAGACGGCTTCCGGATTTGGTAAGGGCGCACTCTGCATGGGAGAGAGCAACGGTGGTTTCAGCCTGTCGTTCAGTGAGGGTGTCCTCGAACTGAAAATCAACCTGTTCTTCACCGGCGGACGGCAGTTTAAAATCTCCTACACCATGACCGACGGCACCACAAAGAGTGTCACGACAGAGAAATACAAGAAAGGGAGTTATGGCGGCTATGATGTGTTGGCTGCAGCCGGACTCACCAGCGAAGACGACATGGTGAACGTCAGCAGCATCACCTTCCAACAAAATGATGCCAATGGCGGAGCCCGTATCTATGATATGTTCGTCCGCGTGCCCGACAACAACACATCCATTTCCGACAGCGCATTCCCATCAGCAAAAAACGTGGTGAAATATTTCCGAAATGGACGTATCGTCATCGTGAGAAACGGCATCTGCTACAATGTCCAGGGGCAGGTGATTAAATAAAGTAGTTATAGAAGTTAACCCGCCGCATGATGCATCGATAGCAATATGCGGCGGGAGAGGTCACCTGACCATGGTTTTCTTATCACCGTGGATATAAATACCCGAAGTGGAAGGCGAGGATGACAGACGCTGTCCATGAAGGGTGTACCATGCATCTGCGCCGTGGTGGTCTTCAGTGATTTCAGTGAGGTGTATGCCCTCTGTGGCATCCTCAAAACCAATTTGGAAATTGGCCGGCTGTGAACCGCTGAGGGTGAGATAAGTCCTGAACGGCGGCACACCGACAGCGGTGTTCGGGCCAACCAGTTTCCACTTATTTTCGTTCTGAAGCACATAATACTTGTTGCCTGCAGCCTCCTCATTGTTGATGCGCTTAAACGTGCCATGGATGGTGACATCAGAGACAGTCTTGGACGACAACTTTGACGCTGCATCCTCGGTCGTTGGAATGAGCGTTTCACGTTCAAAGCACACCTCAACATAGCCTGTTTCTGCCACAATGAGATAGGGAGTGTAAGCGGCCATGTCGCCGGAGATAAGACCGAAATACACATCAAGATTGTCGTTCTGACGCAACTCATAGACTTTGGCATCTGTTGGCACAGGCATCGAGAAAGGCAAACAAACCGAATAAGCGTAAGGATCCTGCTCAAATTCAGGGTCTATAGTCACCTTGTAGGCAGTAAATGCATAGGGCACACAATAATCCATGTTGCGTGAAAAGTTGAATTCGGGGCAGGTGAGGTTGCCTTCGCCATCGGTAAGGACAGCATTCGTGTAATTGTAGTTGTCTTTATTACACCAACTCGGCATGTAATAAAGGGTAAGATTATAATCTCCAAGGTCCTCTGGACTCATCACATCATACGGAGCCAGCAAGTCTTGGCTCCAGTTTTCTTCTTTCACATTCCGACAGTCGACCCAACGCAACCAACCGAACGCATTTCTGCCCACATTTTCGATTGTCGATGGCAATACAAGACCAGTAAGGTTGGCACAGCCATTGAAAGCTTCTTCTCCAATGACTTCTATTCCTTCTTCAATCGTCACGCCTTTGATAGCATTCTGATTGTTGAAGGCTCGATTAGTAATTTCAGTCACAAATACATCCTCTTTATTTCCGTCACCAAATACATCCACTTCGATGCTGCTCTTCAAAGTAATGATTCCATCTGCTGGAAATGAGGGGTCATCTGGAACGATGCCAGTGATGGTCCAATCCCAATCATCAGGATCAGAATCAGGTTCATAAACCACTCCTCCATCCACCACTCGGCTGACTTGCGCCAAGGCTGCCCCTTGTGCGAACACAAGGAGCAGCAGGGTCAGGCACAGTCGATATAAACGCTGTTTTTTCATTCCGTTTTATTTGTTTTGATGACACGTTTCACACACTCGTTTCCGTTCTTATCCACCACCTTGACGATATACAGTCCGTCGGGCAATGTCAGCAAGTCGAGGTCGGCCTTGTCGTTATCCACCTCTGTGCTTTGCAGCAGAGCACCCATCGTGGAGAAAATCTCCACAGAGCGGAGCTTGTTCTGTGAGCGCACAAACACCATGCGCTGCGTCTTGTTCGGGGCAATGGTGATGTCATTCACAAATTGCTCTTTGATGCCCAGTGCGTTGCCGATGGTGAGGGACGTGGGATTCTCCGGGTCTCCCTCGATGATGTCGCTGACGAAATGACTGGTTTCCACAATTTCTCTCACCTCGTTGTCGTAGAAAGTCCGGAACTTCACTAATTTGCCCGATTCCTCAGCATTGGCAGCCACAGTGATATAGTAGATGCCATTGATGGCACGTGTCACACCGCGGCATTCATCATCGATATAAGCAGCCACCCAAGCGGTGTCAACGGCGAAGGCACCGTCGGTGAGTGTGGCCACCACATGCATGTTGTCGGAGAACTTGTGGTGGTCGACGGCGACGAATGGTGTCCAGTCGTTCTCGACCTCGTTCTCATCATCATCATTATCTCCAATAAACATAGCCTTGTTGGCCTGTAGGTTGTCCTGCACACTGGGGAAGTGGAAGGTCTTTTCTTTCGTGTCTTTCGACCGATAGATGTAACCCCGACCAGGAATAATGCTTTGCAAGGTTCCTTCCCACTTGAATCCATTGTAGTATGCAGCACCCTGCTTGCCAATCACCCAGTCGCCTTTCACGGGTTGCAACTGCGAGAAGGCTTCATCGAGGCTAAGGTTGAAAATCGACAGCGAACCAATCCAGTTGTAATCAGAATAGATGGTGATAGCTTTTTCCTTCGGGTCGATGAAAGAGCCCTTGATGGTCTTCCCTTTGAGTGCGTTTGTCATGCGCAACTTGTACATCTTTCCTGGTTTCACAGACGTGAGCGTGCCTTCCCAACCAGTCCTCTTGAGGAAGGAGAGTCCACCTTCCTTGTCTTTCACACAGTTGAAGACAGAACTGGTGCCGAACACATCGCCGGGAGACTCTTTTCCTTCAAGCGGCTGCACATTGATTGAAATCCAGTTCCAGGAGTATTCGAGATCGAGAATTTGCTCAATCAGCGAAGCGGCATTCCACT
The DNA here is from genome assembly GCA_902767775.1 of uncultured Prevotellaceae bacterium. Lineage (GTDB taxonomy): Bacteria > Bacteroidota > Bacteroidia > Bacteroidales > Bacteroidaceae > Prevotella. Next base: position 126,466 of record CACXIP010000007.1, read on the forward strand.
TGATCGGCTCGTCGTAATTACCCATGAGGAGGTTGTTGATGAATTGGGTTTTGACACTCTCACCACCTCTGGAGATGAGCACATCACTATATACCACACCCTTTTCGCCATCATAGATGCGGAAGGTCACTGGTTGGCCCTCATCATCCGGATTTCCGTAAACGACCAAATTGGTGAAGTAGGCATCGCGTGAAGACATGAGTTCTGGTCTGGCCACGCCTCGGCATTCATCGCCGACGAAGGCATATATCTTGGTCATCGGCTGAGTGGATATCTTATCACTGACATAGACCTGACCGATGATGCTCATTGAATTCTCATACATCTCTGGTCTCACGTCCCATTGCGGTTCATTGCCATAGACCTTGACCTCGAAGACAAGATCCTCAAGAATGTTGTCATTGTTGGAGGCATAGATGACAGGCACATGAACACCAAATGGAGCATTCTCTGTGATGGTGAAGGTGATTTCTTCCTTCTGACCTACCCCGATGGTACCTTCCGGTTTGTCGGCGATAATCCAGGAAGGCAACGAAGAGAGTTTGTAGTTGCAACTCGTTGCACCCACATTGACGAGTGACACAATGGAATGGGTGACAGATGTGTAATCCTTGACGATGGTAATCCTGTCCTCCCCATAGGTCTCCCATTTCAATGTACTGTAATTGGCACGCGCCGTCCAAGTGATGGGTTCGGAGAGGTTGCCATAAATATCAGGCACACCTTGTATGGTGAACGACACCAAGTTGCCGTGCATCCTTGAGGGAAGTGTCTTGAGGGTGATGAATATCTCATCATCACTGGCTGTAAAGTCGAAGTCCAGGTTCTGCTGGGTGGTCATGACCTTCAGCGGAGGAGCATTGAAGGCCTTCTTCACATTGACAGCCTCTGCTGTGCGAAGCTCGCCAGTGGTGCTCTTCTTACCACTCTGAAGGCTGAACTCCGTGTGGACAACACCATTTTCATCCTTGTACTTATGCTCCATGGGATAATAGACAAGGAGAGCCGTAGAGAGCGAATCATACTGGAAATAACGACTCTCGCTGATGGATGTGCCATCGATGGTGATCTTCCATACCGCGAACTCGTCAATGTCACCCTTGAACATTCGGCCGGGTTTCAGCATGCCATCTTCTGAACGCTCACGGGCTCCGAGGAAGACGTGCGAGGCGGCGAACGCCGGCACCTCGCCCTCATTGATGGTCTTCACCGCCTGTCCGTCGATAAAGACATTGGCAGAGATGCCTCTGCGCACGTTGAGTGCGAAATGGTGCCACAAGCCGTTGTTGTAGTTGACATCAGTTAGCTCGATGCCTAATCCATCGGAATCGATGGATGACTCACCCCTGTAGGTGCGGAGCACCAAATGCTGGTTTTCGTCGAAATCCAAAGACATGCGGTCGGTGAGCGACAAGAGTGAGGCATTGGCATTGGCATCCTTGTCACCCTTGAACCACATCGTGAGCACATAATTGTCATCGTCGGAGAGAGCCTCCGTCGAAACATCTGCCTTGATGTAGGAGTTGCCGTCGAGGTGAGCGGACATGTTCTCGTTGTTGAGATTCCACGACTCGTTCTCGAGGTAAATGTTGTGTCCCCGTGCATAGTCGGTCACCACGGTGCCATGTCCCTCGTTCATTTTCCAGTAACCCACGAGCCCGTCCTTGTAGGTAGGCAGCGTCTTCCACATATACTCACGCATCTGCTCGGGTGTGCGGGCAGTCGCCCATGTGGTCAGTTCGTGGATGGCTCCCTTCAGATTCTCGCCCACGGTAATCTGTCCTGTGTTGCTGTACGAGGGCACGACCTGGTGGTGGAAGAGAGGCAATATCTTGTCTCCGACAGCCACCTCCGCATCGAGGTAGGTCTCTGTGGTACCGTACACATAGCTGATGGTGAGGAACCCCCATTCGTTGGCAGGTATCTGATGGGCTGTGGCGGCAAACTGCTGTCCATCAACGGTGAAGGTAACGTTGCCGTTGTCATCTACATCGAAGACAATCTTGCTGTTGGTGGTGCCATGCTCAAAGATGGTGCCTCCACTCTGTCTGTACAGCCACATCGATGTCGAGAAACTGGTGTTCGCCAATGGTACATAACCGTCCATTTTCAGCGGGTTGCCATTGAGTTGGAGCGATACATAGTGGTCAATAGGCGATTCGCTCAGTTCTCCAATCACCCTGAAGTTCTTGGCCTTGGTGAGGTAGTTGGAGCGGATGTGCTCATTAAACTTGATGTGGATATCATCCGTGGGAGTCAGGATACCCGTGTTGGGATAAGCCTGTCCCAGAAGCATCGGGCCATGGATGTCTTTCACCACTTCGATTTCCTCGCTCTGCCAAGTCACATCCTTGCCTTCATATTGGCTGGTGGTTTCCACACATACCATGTAGTGACCGTCGATAGTCGGCAGCGAGAATGAGTAGTTCACACTCGATTTGTCCTCGGGAAGCAGCGATTGCCCGTCCTGTAGTTTGCCGCCAGGCACCCAACTCATGCCGTTGAAGAACTCCTGGGCAGTAATCCAGTTGTTGTCACCGATGAAACGGTATTTCATCTTCAGGCTCTTGAAACCTTTGAATGTGCGGTCATAGTCCTTGGCGGTGACGGTGAGGTATCCGTCGCTGTTTTGCTTCACATCAGTGGCATTGATAATCGTCTTGTTGACAGCGATGGTGGCATGCGGTGCAGACTGTGTAAAATGAATGGAGAAGGTGGACTGGTCGTAAACTTCTCCGTATTTGCATGTGGAGATAAGTCCCAGTGGGACATCGTTGTAGTCAAGCACCGAGGTGTCTGCCTGGCGGATGGTCAGAATTTTCTTGGTTTCCACTCCATAGGGTATGGGAATGGTTACTCCCCTTGTGATGGGCTCTCCATCCAGGAATATCTGCAATCCGGAGGAGTCATTCAGACATTTGAGATCGGGCGACAAGAGTGCCTCACCCGTCTCGCTTTCGTTGGTGAGTATTATCTCAAGAGTGGCTTCCTGTCCTGACGGCACATCGAGTATCATCCGATGCGGAATGGATATCTTGGGATTGTCAATCTTCATCGTAGCGTAGTTGAGCGTCGTCGCCGGCTTGTAGTATTTGGTCTTCTCCTCTCCCTCATAGGGGCACATGGTCTGTCCGCCACGGGTGCGGAAGATGGGTCCCCATCCTTTGGGTGATTTGAACACATCCACTGAGAGGGCAGCGCTGCGGCTGTTGTCGTTCAAGGTATAGGAGAAGACTTGTTTATCCTCCTTGCTATCTGTATCCTTGGCGGTGTTCCTTAAGTGAGCGTCGATTGAGTTGCATTGGTAAGTGACCGTTTTCACTGATGAAACCGTACCTTCTGCACCATAATCCAGTTTGGCATAAATTTTGACTGCCAAAGCATATCCAGAATAATCCCACGTCTTATTGGAAGTGGTTGAGGTGAAAGTTTCCGTTGTACCACGGTCCCAAGAGAAGTTCCTCTCCAGCGCGGAGGGGTCGTTGAAGGCTTTCACCTTATCTTCCTCATTGTCTCTCAGACACTTGATCCAGTTGTCGATGGCATTATTGTAGAAGCCCACGGAATCCACACCCTCATAGTTTTCGGGATGACGGAAGACGTAGCTCGGCCCGTCGTCGATATGCGCGACATCCGATGCCTGATCGCCCCATATTTCCTTGTCGCAGTTGTTCGAACCATATTTGGCGTCATCAGGCTTGAGTGTGGTGTAGTAGGTGGGACGGTCCACTTTGGAAGGAATTTTGGAAGCATCACTCACGTAGGTGAGAAGCTGGTTGCGCAACATGCGGAGATTGGGCAACTGCGTCTTCTCGATATACTTTTGGGTATAACGGAAGAGCGTATTGAATTTGTCGCTCACGCTCATGCCTTTGTCCATGCCCAAAGCATAGGAACCATCAGGCTGCTTGAACAGGCCCACAATCATCGCACCTCCAAAGAGATAGTTCTTGGAGAAGCCAATGAAGACGTCACCTTCTGATCCGACATAGCTGTTGGTATTGTTTGTGGTGACTTTCTCGGAAGTAGTAATGGAGTATGAATGTCCGCCACCGAAAATCGTCTCCATCGTTTCCTCAGTTCCTACAATATCAAGATACATCGCTTTCGCATCCGTCGCTTTGGTCATGACACCCATACCCAAGTACATGGAGTTGTCCATGCCTGTGCCGAACTTCCACGCTATACCACCTGTCTCACCGCCAAATTTGAGGTTATCATGGGATTTGACAATGATGGTATCGTTCTGCCATGAGGCGGAAGAATTGGCTCCCGGTGGGTCGCGTAGCACCATGGCTACTTTCTCTGGTCCAGTAGTCACGAAATTGTTGCCTGTGGGGATGGCACCGGTCACAACACCTTCGAAATTGTCTTTTTTCCATCCATAGACAGACTTGTCGACGGTAGTGAAGATGTTCATTGAGCGTGTATAGGGTGCTGTGAGGTTGGGGAAGCCCGCGCGCCACTTATAGACGACGCTGCCCTCTGAGTCGAGTCTCAGCTGGTTCGCTTTCAGTTGCACGATGTCACTCATCTTGACCTTAACATTTCCGTTATCATAATTTTCCTTAGCCACCATCACTTGGTCACCCATTTCATTGTCGATGCTGATGATGGAGTCGGACAAGGCAGAGTCATATCTGCGGCCTTCCTTATCGTCATCATAGTTCAAGTATTTTTCAAAGGCCTTTATCTTGAACTCATATTGCTCGCCCTGCTCGAAAATGGGGTAGCCAAAGAGATAGTTCACGTTGTCTTCATCTTTCACCTCAGCCACAGCTACCTTGACGTCATCCTCGCCCATGGTGGTTACCGTCAAAGTGTCAGTGCCAAAGAGTTTCTTCGATGCGGCTCCAACCTGATAGACTTCAATCTCCACGGGAGAACGGTATGTGAGCTTCATTGTCTTATGGCACCTGAACAGGGGCTGATAACTGGTGTGGCTATCATCCCAAAGGGTATCGGGCTTTTCCTGCTCATACACTTTGGTCAAGTCGATGGCATTGAGATTCTGGAATACAGAGGCATTGTCCAGCTCAGGATTGTGCTCAAACTTCAAACTGCTGACACGATAGCGCAGCGGTGGAAGCATGGCACTGAACTCACCCGTTTTCGGGTCTGTCTTGATGTAGATTCTCTTCATGGCGTTGTCATCGCCGCCGGCACGCCACGAGAGGCTTTTCACAAGACCTGACTCCGACTCCACAGGCAGGTCTTCGCTATTGTTGACGGTTTCTGTCACCAGACCATTATTACGCTCCACCACGTTGAGGCGGCACTGCGGGAAGTCGAGCGCTTCGAGTTGGATGGTAGCCTGTCCGATGGTGTTTTTGCTCACACCATAGCCGAGGGGTTGAATGCCTTCCTTGGCTCCGCCGGTGAGACGTCCACCGAAATGCACGAGCGTATTGTCCGTGAAATTGATGGTCTGATCGGTACGGAACTCAAAGTTGGTGCCTTTTTCCTGTGGATAGCGACCGTTGGCCACGAAGGTGTGGCCACTGCGCGAGGCAGTGATGTAGTGGAAACCGATAGGTACGCTGATGGTGTACTCGCCGTCGGCATTGGTGTAAACCAATTCTCCGTCGGCCATGCAGGGTGTGCCATCGATGGCGAACTGTACGCTGTCAACAGGCACGTCGGTACCTTCGTAATACACTCTTCCTTTCACCGTGAAACTGGAGATATCCGTGAAGTCGTAGTTGTTGAGTGAGAGCGAACTGGTACTGATGAAGCCGGTACGCGTAGCAGGCGAGAACTCATGCACACCCAGTTCGGGTCGCACGGTATAGCCCGTGCCGCTGCCGACAAAGGGGATGCCTCGGATGATATATTCACCTTTCTCATTGGTCATGCCATAAAGACCAAGCTGATTGCTCGCAGGAGTGATGGCCGATGCCTTCGTGGCACTCACGTCGGGATGGTTGCCGTTGGCTACGCCACTGGTGCGCGACAAATCGAAAGCATACTCATTGATTCCCTCGTCGAAGGGCCAGTAGAGTTTAAGGCCATCCTCACGGCCACCAATCATACGTCCGAAGTTGTTGGCCACATCCTTATCGGTAAGGACAACACTCCAGAGACGCACCTCATCCATGCAACCGGTGAAGTTCTGGTGGCCGAAGGTCACGGCAAAGTCACCGGCAAAGGATTCAAACCGCTTGTCGTAGCCTTGGTGCTCGATGGTCCTCACACCGGCCAGTTTTCCATTGACATAGGCCTTGACGGTATCCTTCTTGTGGGTAATGGTGATATGCGTGTATTCGTTGGCTGGGATGCCTTGTGAGAGGTCGAGGGGATAAGAGGCGACATGGGCATCATCGCCCTCATAATTGACCCAGCAGAGCTGATAATCGGACGCAGAGCTGCCGGCCTTGTCCAGATAGATGCTCAAAACGTTGGATATATCCATCAGATACACCTTGTCATCATTGGGCCTACTGTCGGGCCTGACCCACATCTGAACAGACCAATCCTTGGATGCACCCATAATCTCACGTGCTTTGTTGACAGAGGTTTTCCATGTGATAGGGTTGCCTGCCTCCAGGATTTGCCTTGCATAGGTAAAGGTATGACCATTTTTCTCGTCATCACTGCGCATCAGGTTGACTTTCACGTCGCCTACAGCAGTGCCGGTGCCAAACTTCACCGTGCCGGAGATGGTGCCGGTGCCGGTGCCGAATCCCGGTTCAATGCGGCTGTCGGTGAGCAGAGGTTTCTCCGTGTCTTCGCAGTTGGTGCCATAAACCTCCACACAATATTCATAATACCGTCCTGTCTCGGTATTGGTGTCGAGGAAGGTGTATTCCGGGGCAACCCCCTGCGTGGTATGCAAGACAGACCACTCGGTAGAGCCGATAAAGCGGCGTTTCACCTGATAGAAAGTGGGGTTGGTGCCCACTTGGTTGACCTTCCAGGTGACCCGTACACCCTCATTGCTGCTGCCTTTGGTGACATCGAGATTGGTAAGGGTGGTGTGGGCAGTGATGCGGGCAGTGATGGTGTCGCTTAAATAATGCAGCGAGTTGTCGATGACATCGAGCTGGACAAAGTATTTGTAAATATCACAATTGCCGGCTGGTTTATCGTCGGTGAACGATGCTTTACCGTCCTTGCGGCGTGCACTTACACTGCCATAGTCGGTCGTTGTTTTCCCATCGGGCTCAATTCGGTGAACCCGGAAATTGAGGTCTGTTTCCTTTTGGGGAATATTGTTGAAATTCCAGGAGATTTTGATTTTCTCCGTCTCATTCATATCCTGAGTGAGATGGAAGCCGATGCTTGGCGTGGTGCTGATGATGCTCTGACCGAAAATACAACCGGACAGTGGCTGTGGGTCTGTAGGTATCACATACCCGTTGTCCAGCCATTCATCGGCAAGAAGCACCACTTCATAGCGGTACTTACGTCCCCATAGCATGCCACGGTCCTCAGAGTCCTCAAAGGTATTCGATTTCGTGGTTCCCAATTCCTCACGATTTCCGGCAAAGGCGCCTTTGTCGTTGAGCAGCGTGCGATAGATGTGGCACTTGAAGTTGATGGGGTAAGAGATGTCCTTGTCCCATGAGATGAGCACCTTGCCCGTGACTTGGTTGAAACTGGTTTTAATTTCGGAGAGAGGATTATATTCGAACGTCTTTTCGATATTCTCTGTTTTTGATACCTGTTGAACAGTAGCGTTTTCAGTGGTCCAGTTGCTGTTACGGTAGAAGGCCGATTTCATCTTCAAGGTGCTGGTCGTCGTGCTGGAGATACTCAAACGGATAGGCTTACCGGCAGGAACATCCAATTTCACCTTTTGGGGGTCAAAACCATCAATGTTGGCTTCTTTGGTGCCAAAGTTTTTCCAAGCTCCATTTTCCTTGACATCCACGATGATCTTACAACTCGTACTGATGGAATTTTCCTCAATGCCACAGTGGCGGATTCCGAGGCGGGTACTCTCGTTGGTATTCACAAACTGGTTGCTGTTGATGCGTGGAACAGAGCCATTGTTGAACGTGAGTGTCATTTCCGTCGGTCCGGTAAATTCGTACTTCGGCTCGGGAGCCACATCGAAGTTTGGCGTGTTCAGGTTGATATAATACGAAAAATTTACTTTCATCCACACCTCGGCTCGCCAGGTAGGGTTCTTGTAATACTTGCTATAACCTTTTACAAGCAGCCGATTGAAGCCTTTCTGAATATAATTCTTGCCGAGTGTGATGCGTGCGCCGATTTTGTGACCATAGTTGGTCACGCCCGACCCAGTGCGCCACAACTGAGGATGGGAAATGAACCCATAGGTGGTGTTGGTGTTCTCAAGTTTGTAGCAATTCGCCTCGGTACTGGTGATGTCGCCTTTTGCAACTTTAACCATAGACCCGGAGGGGTCCACCAAAAAGAATTCGATTTCCGAGCTCTGGTACTCCATATCTTTCTTATGCTCCGTACCCACGCCAAGCGTGATGTCGAAGCCTGGGTTGGCGGTGGAGCACCGACCCGAATTGGTGATTTCCACAGAGCAGAGACGGTCAACTGCCGCGCCAAAACCCTCTCCTGTCCACCATTCATAGGTGTGGTCAGTATTGTTCTCGAAGGTCTTGTCAAAATCCGCACTCCACTGCACTCCGCTGCTTATTCCCCAACGGGAGTCGGCCATGGTCTGCAGTGTGACACTCATCAAGAGTGCCAGTGCCCATAACAATCTGTTTTTCACAATAATTTGTCTCATTTTGAATTATATTATATTTTTTTTATTTGTCATCCCAAAGATTCGCCCCAGTAACTTGGTCATCCTGGTCGAAACCACTCCAGCCATTGGCGCGGCCATCACCCTCAGCATGCTCCTCTGGGTTGATGGTTGTTTTCAAATCACCACTTCCTCCGAGCAATGGGAAATAGGGAGCCTGCGGTGTAATCCATATACAGGGCGTTGTATATGGATGATGTTTGTAGGTATTATTTTTCTTCATATTTCAATTATTAACAATGAGTTCACAATATTTTTGCAAAAATATAATATCATGATGACTATGTCATGGCCTGAACATCAAAACTAATGGCGTAGTTGCGACAATTGCCTCAAAATGCGACAAAAGACGGTAATCGTTTCTGAACTTGTCGCAGGCTTTTTGTCTTTCCATTCCTCTCCATGAACATTTGGGTTTTGACTTTTGACATCAGTCAGCCCCCTCTTTTGGACAAATGCATGATGAGAAAGCAAATATAGGAAATAAAATCGGAATTATCAACAAAAATGAGAAAAAAAGCAAGTTTACCACCAAGACAAGAGTGTCGGTGTAGAGCAAAGAGGAACAGGGTATTTAACCTAAATTCCGCAGCACTTTAGTTAAACATTTTTTATAAGTTCCTGAGCAACAAAAAGTTGCTCAGGATTTTGCCATGTCAGATTTTTCACTTACCTTACATCCGCAACTTTTACAAGTTCCTCATGGAACGGTTTGACACAAAAGCCTTCGGCTTGAAGAAGAGCAGCAGGATCAAGGCCTTCGTCTTCAAGTTCATCAGCGTGCCCGCCAAATGGATAAGAACTGCCAGACACTACGAGTTGAACATCTATACCAGCAACAATGCATACAAAAACGCTTTTGCAATTACGGATGGATGAACATATTACATTGAGGGTCCACAAACAGCATAAAGCCCCTTTAATGCCTGATGGGGAAAGGGGAATTTATGCACAAAGAAGGGATTTTCAGTAGTCCCTGTCCCCATATCTTTGAACAAGAGAGGCCAAAAATACCCTTAGACAGCAAATCGGCAGCCAGGATGCAAAGTTGCGGATTTTAGGTAATACATATTTAACCGTCGGTGGAGTCTAACCCATAGCTCCAAGTGCTTTTTCTACTGTAAAATATTCTGCAGGTTCATCGTCGTGATACTGCAGCCTTCTTATATCGGTTCATATCGAGTTTAAACCAGTTGTTGCTGCAGCCTTTTGTTATCTTTGTAATGGTAATGGTGATTGTGCCTGTAAACATCCCCAAGTCCTGCTCTACAGAATATTCGCGCAGGAGGTAGTTCTCCTTGTCGACCTTTATCTTTGCCTTCTTGGGTATGTCCTTTTTCTTGGGTCCCGAAAAGGAGATCTCGTAATAACGGCCTACTTCCTTCATCTTTGCCTTGCTATACTCCTTGTCATAATCCGATTTCATGCCGTATTCGTTTTTGGCAGCTTTGGTCTTGGTGATTTCCAGCGAGTCTTTTGAGCCATCACTAACCGTATAGACCCATTGCTGCTCGCCGTCAAAGCCCATTTCCATTTTCAGCATCTCCTTACCCATTGCATTCATGGATAATATGTTGAAGTATTTGCTGTCCTTGACATACGACTTCATTGTGCCTTTGAGTGACAGAACCGACACCTTCATCTTCAACGTCCCATCCAACACCACGCCTGTCCCGTCGTTGTAAGTGGCCATCTTCGCGTCGCACTTCTTCATCACTTCCCTCACATGATTAGGAAACTGTGCCAGAGCACTCATTGTAGTCATCATGATGACTACAAACATCAAGATAATCTTTTTCATTTACCTAAATTCCGCAGCACTTTAGTTGAACATTTTTATAAGTTCCTGAGCAACAAAAAGTTGCCCAGGATTTTGTCATGTCAGAATTTTCACTTACCTTAGTGCTGCAATTCAAGACAAGTAAAAT
>CACXIP010000008.1 GCA_902767775.1 uncultured Prevotellaceae bacterium
CTTTACTTTTCAACCAAAACTTAACTATCTATCAAACCTATTCATTACCTAAAAACCTATAACCAAAAACCTAACATTTTTATCAACCTAAATATCTAATCCTATGAAACTTTCTTTTTGCTTTTGACATTGCAAAGATACACCCGTTTTCCCCACCCTGAACGTTTTTTCTTGTTTTTCTCTTCTATTCGTTACGACACACCGCCTCATTTGCGACAAATCCTCGCCACACCCTTAAAAGATGACGCAGGTTTGGTCGTTTGGTTGTTTAGTCGTTTGGTCGTTTGGTTGTTTGGGAGTTTTATTAAGGAGTTTAGGAGTTTAGGAGTCTAGGAGTTTAGACAATACCCCAGCAAGAATGGCAGTGCAGTATAGTAGGGACGCGATGTATCGCGTCCGATAAAATTGAGCAATTCATAAGAAAGAAAAACATATAATTCCCATATAATGAGTCATGAATGACATACCGAGCAGCCTACGGCTGGAAATCTTACAAATCTATTCAAATCGAACAAATCTTCGCCGCTGGCGGCGATATATATAAAATTGGAGTGACACCAATTGGTGGCAATTCATATGAAAGAAAAACATATTATTCCCATATAATGAATCATAAATATATTTGTGCTTATTTGTGAGATTCGTGGTTTTAATGTTTAGGAGTTTAGACGTATGATTGGCTTGTAATGGAACTGCAAATTCTGATGAGCGTGTTATATCATTTCCGTTGAAAAACGAGTTGAAAACGTCATAATTATAAAAAAAATGTAGACTTTTTGGATAAAAATCGAGAAAAATTGAAGTTATTTTTGCGAATTCGTTTACTTTTGCAGCTTGAATCTATCTCTGATGCAGAGATTTTGAACAATCTACGGGGGTGAAAGTGCCAACACCAATCCCTTTTGAAGACGAAAAAGATGACGATGACGACAGATTCTTTTGGCAAATAACGAACAACCTAAATTACAAAAATATGAGAAGATTTATTTTCATGATTATCCTTTCGGGGATGGCACTTGTAGGCTTTGCGCAATATGAGGCGAAATTTACGCCTTCTACACTGATGTTCCTCAGCGAACATAAGGGCGAAACCTCGCTTCCGCAGGTCAACAAGAAGAAAGACCTTTCTTTGATTGCTCCATTGCCTTTTGGTCAAGAGGAGATGTTGAAAAAGAAAGATTATGGTACACGTGCCATCGCAGCTTCGGAAATGGTGGGTGGTGTTGAGATGATTTCTGCCTTCATCGGGGTGAGCGACAACAATTTCTCTGCCATCGAGGCACTCGGCGTGCAGATTGAGGCAAAGTTCGACAAGCTTTGTACCGCCCTCATTCCCGTTGACCAGATTGAGGCGCTTGCCGCCCTCGACAACGTGACCAGAATCGAGGTGGCTGAGATACTGCAACCAGCCAATGACATGCAGCGCAAGGCGACTCAGGCAGGTGATGTCATTTCCAACAGTGCTGCCGCCCAGGCATTGGGACTCACCAAGCAATATACGGGCAAGAATGTCATCTTGGGAATCATAGATACGGGTATAGACTTCCAGCACATTGCCTTTAAGGACAAGAATGGAAAAAGCCGCATTGTAAGAGCTTATAAACTTAGCAGTTCCACAAGTTCCTCACTGACCACCTATTCTACAGAAAGTAGTATCAATGGCCTGACTTATGACACCAATGGTGAGGACCATGGCACTCATACCTCCACTACCGCAGGCGGTTCGAGTGTGATTGTCAATGGGTCGACAGTAACCGTCACTGATGACCATGCCAATGCCACCTATGGCGGTATGGCCCCTGAGGCCGACCTCGTCATTGCAGGATTGAGCAGTCTGTATACTACCTCTATAGGTACAGCCATTAAAAACATTTGTAACTATGCCGATGAAGTGGGCAAGCCCTGTGTCATCAGCCTCAGTCTGGGTTCGCAGGTGGGACCGCACGACGGCACCGGCAGCATCGCCAGCATCGTCAACCAATATGCCGGCAACAATCACATCATTGTCTATGCTGCATCCAATGATGGTATGAGGGCATTGCCATTCCAAGAAATTGGCACCTCCAATGGTGGTGGAATGTATGCCTCTGGCACATCTACTTCAAGTGAACCTATGATAGTCAACGTGCAGCGCTCCTTTGAAGATGCCGACGGAAACGTTGAGATGGCCATGCCCACCATTACCGCTTATGCGCGTTCAGCCAATGTCCCCACTGCTCTGAAATTCCATGTGGTGGATGTCAGTACAGGAAAGATTGTATATTCGAGCAGTGATTATACCTCGAGTACGACCTTTAGTGTGACAGGAACTTCGGGTTTGGCTAAGTACTTTAAATGTCCGTCAACTGAATATGCGAATCAATATGGTGATGCCGGCAAAATACGCTTAATAAGAACACAGGACACCAACAACAACAAATACTATTGGCAGATTTATTGCCCCATCATGATCTCAACCAGTTATAATGATGAAGATAAAGATGGTGTGTATAATAGCCAATACGCCTTCTGTGTGTCGGTTTATCCCACCAGCAATGGTGCTTCTACCACCATCGATATGTGGGAGAGTGGTTATAGCTGGTTTGGCACAGACCTCAATCTGAGTGACAACAGTTACAACTACTGCAAAGGTAATGACGATTGCTCTGTGAGCGATAATGCCTGCTATAGCAAGGTCATCTCTGTGGGCGCTTACGTCACAAAGAATCAGATTACGGACTACGCCGGCACAACTCATGACTTTAGTGATGAATATCCCAACATTGGCGACCATGCATCCTTCTCCAGTTGGCAGACCGCAGGCTATGGTCCTCTCGGCACCGCCTTGCCCACCATCAATGCACCTGGAGCTCGCATCGTGGCCGGCATCAACCACTATCACACCAAAACTGTCGATGCTGATTACAGTTACTGGTCGGACGACTTTATAGGAGACCTTGTTGTAAACAACAGTAATTATGCATACGGCGCCATGGAGGGAACCTCAATGGCTACTCCTTGTGTGTCGGGCATTATTGCACAATGGCTTCAGGCCTGTGTTGAGGCAGGAAAGACTCCTACTCCTGATTATATGAAAGAGGTGATGGCTGCAACCTGGGACACAGACGAGTGGACCAACGGCACGGGCAGTGGTGCCCATGGTGCCAAGACTTTCGGCACCCATGGGAAAATAAATGCTGCAAAAGGCATCCAATACATTCTCGGTGTGTCAGCCGGGCCCGTCATCACAGCAACTCCGACAACGGTTAATTTTGAGGGCTACGCCACCGAAACCTACACGCAGACAGTCAATGTGAAGGGTATTTCGCTTGAGGGAAACATCACTGCTACGTTGTCAGGTGGTAATGGCGTATACAGCATCGACAAGACCCGCATCACTCAAAGCAACGGTTCTGCACAGGCTGATATCACCATCACCTGGACCCCGGCCACGGCAGGCACCACCAATGCCACACTGACACTGAAGAGCACAGGAGCTGATGACGTGGTGGTCAACATCACTGGTGTGGCACAAGCTGCTACCCCGACCATTATGGTTGATGCCTCCACCCTTGAGTTCAGCACCCAACTCAATGAGGAACAAAGCAAGACCGTGACGGTGACAGGCCGTTTCCTTACGGGTGATGTCACTATGTCGCTCAACGACCCCAACGGCGTGTTCTCCCTCAACACGACCAAACTCACCGCAACGATGGGAGAGAATACCCTGTCTCCGCTCATCGTCACCTTCAACTCCGCCGATGAGGGTACTTTCACGGGAAGCGTTACGCTCACCGGCGCAGGTGCTGAGGAAGTCGTCATCAGCCTTTCTGCCGAAGCAAATGATGGTGGCAGTGCCACTGATGCCTATCTGAATATTGCAAAATATGCGACGATAGATGAAGCGGGATGGAATACCTCCTATGTAAACAACCTCTACAAGTATAGTGAGACATCCACTGGCGATGCAGCCTGGCTGACGCTACCCATATATGGCGCTTGGGCTGGTTGCTACTACAACAACCATCCGCAGAAGTGGATCAAAACTAATGTGACAAACATCAACAACAAATATGCCGGCACAATATGGGACAGCAGTGATGAGCTTCTCGGCAGTTCTCACTACTTCACCAGTACATCGGCACGTGCGATGGGTTACAACTCAAGGAACAATTATACTCAGGAGACCGTCACATTTTATGTGACGAACACGACGGCCGTGAAAATACTTGGTCTTGGTCAGAGCCGCTCTACCAGCACCCTTCCCACCACGCTGAAGGTATATGAGTGCACGAAGAATGCCGATGGTACGCTGACAGAAGGAACAACAGTGGTGAAAAGTGACAGCAACTCCGACACCTCTGGGACATTCGTCCTGACAGCAGATGGTCTTGATGCGGGGAAAATCTACAAGGTTGAGACAGCCACCTACCGCAATTATCTCTGCGAGATTGGCTTTAAGATGCCTATTATGGACAACCGCTCGGAGCAGACGCTTTCCTATTCAGAAATACCCTCTAAGACCTACGGAGATGCAGCCTTCACGTTGCCAGAGAAGACAACTGAGGGACTGACCATCACATGGGCATCGAGTGATGTGAATATCGCCACCGTGAGCGGCAACACGCTGACCATCAAGGGTGCCGGAACGGTCACCATCACCGCCACACAGGAAGGCAACGACAGCTACAAGCCCTTCACGAAAGACTTTACCCTGGACATCGCGAAAGCCGCTCTCAGCATCACAGCCAAGAGCTTCACCATCACAGAGGGTGATGAGCTGCCTGCTTTTGAGGTGGAATATGAAGGCTTCGTCTATGATGAGACCGCCAGCGCGCTGACAACACTGCCCACCGTCTCTTGCAGCGCGACAGCAACATCTGCCCCGGGCACCTACGACATCACCGTGAGCGGCGCTGAGGCACAGAACTACGAGATAACCTATGTCAACGGCATTCTGACCATAGAAGCCAAGAAAGTCTTGATGGGCGACGTGAACGATGACGGCGACATCGACGTGATGGACGTGGTGACTATGGTAAGTTTCATTATGGGCCGTGATCCCGCAGGCTTCGTCTTTGCCGCCGCCGATCACACCGCCGACGGTGAGGTGGACGTGATGGACCTCGTACGCCAGGTGAGTCTTGTGATGAGTCAGGCAGCCTCAGGCGCACCTGCTGTCAGCAGCTTCGATGCCCTCGGCAGCGGAATGACGCTCGACGGCACATCTGATGGTGCCCTGCACGTAGGCCTCGGCGATGGACGCCAATACGTCGCATCGCAGTTCGTCATCACTCTCTCCGACGGCCAGCAGCTCTCCAGCGTGACTGCCGACCGGAGACACACCATCAACATCCAGTCTTTGGGTGACAACCGCTATTTCGTAATGAGCTACTCTGCTGCCAACGAGACCTTCGCCTCCAGCGACCATGCGCTGACGCTGCGCGTGGCAGGCAGCGGCATGGTGACAGTAGGTGAGAGCGCTTTCGTCAGTGCCGACGGTCAGAAGGTAGTCTTCGAGGGTGCCAGTTCTGCTACCACCGGTATCGACAGTGCCACCTTCGGCAGCAATGTCCCGGCCGATGTCTACTCCACTGGTGGCATGATGATCAGAAAGGGCACCGCCAACACAGAGGAACTTCCAGCGGGAGTCTATATTGTCAATGGTAAAAAATATATAAGAAAATGAATATAGCAAGACAACTGGCGACCATCATGTGCTTTGCCATGGTGGCACACGCAATGGCAGATGACTTCACCATTGCCGACTTTTCCATCAAGCAGGGAGAGACCAAGACCGTCTCCATCGAACTTAACAACACGGAGAAAAGCTACATCGCCTTCGAGTTCTACATGACCCTGCCCGAGGGAATTTCCATCCCCGAGGATGAGAGCGGTTACCTGATGGCAGAGCTCAATGCCTCGCGTATCAACCACCACAACCTTGAGGTGAGTCGCATGCCCGACGGCAAATATCACTTCCTGTGCTACTCTGGCAGCAACGAAGCACTGCAAGGTACATCGGGAGAGATTATCTCACTGACAGTGAAGGCGGCCGACGATGCTGCCGAGGCCAGCGGACTTGAAGGTCTGCTGTTCACCCAAAAGCTCAGCGACACCAGCGAGAAAAAGGTGACCTTCGACGACTTCACCTTCCATGTTAACATCACCAAGGCAGCGGAAGAGGGGATGTGCCCACACGGCTGCCTGCTGGGCGATATGAACCAAGATGGCATTCTCACCGTAACCGATGTCATGCTGCTGCTCAAAATCATCAGCACTCAGTAGTAGACTCATCTCGCGCCCATGGGGCGTAATATGGTAGTGGATATGTTCGATGTATCCCTATCTATAAATCAACGTAGTGAGGTGGTCGGGACCGAAGAGGTCGCTGGCCACCTCTTGTATTTGCTCGGCAGTGACGCAGTCGATGTTTGCATAGAGCCGCTCTACGTCGCGTTCCCAGCCGTAGTGGAGGAAACTCTTCCCAAAACTAAGTGCAAATGCCTCGCGGGCATCACAGGCGATGCCAATCTGTCCCTTCAACTGGCGCTTGGCGGCAGCAAGTTGAGAGTCGGTGAGTCGGTGTGATGCCATTCGGGAGAGTTCGCCGCGCACGAGGCGCAGGCAGCGGTCCACGTGCTGATGGTCGCACCCGAAATAGATGCTCCAGGCACCGGTGTCGCTGTAGCTTGCCATGTTGCTCTCCACCGTATAGACCAGTCCGCGGCGCTCGCGCAATATGATGTTGAGGCGGGCGTTCATCCCCGGTCCACCGAGGATGTTGTTGAGCAGATAGAGGGGGATGCGGCGGTCGCTGTGTATGCTGTAGGCACGGCAACCCACCATCACGTGTGCCTGGTGCGTGCTGCGGTTCACCTCACGGGTAACGGGCACATAGGGCGGCAGCGGTGTCTCTGCCGTGTCAAGGTCGGGCAGGCGGGGTGGGGCAGAGGGAAAGTCGGCAGTCGCCCGCTCCAATAGTTTCACCAATTGGGTGGAACTGATGTCGCCGTAAGCGAAGAATACCATGTTTTCGGGGCGGTAGTGTGTGCCGGTGAACCGTTTGGCGTCGTCGGTAGTCAATTGGCGGAGCCTTGATGCCTCGCCAAGGATATTATGCCCCAGGGGGTGGCCCGAAAAAATCATGTTGTCGAACTCGTCGTAGATGAGTTCGGAGGGCGAGTCGTTGTAACTCTCTATCTCGTCGGCGATAACTTCCACCTCACGTTCAAGTTCTGCCTGTGGATAGGTGCTGTGGAGCACGATGTCGGTCAGCAGGTCGACGGCGCGTGGAAGATGCTCTCGCAGGATGGCGGCATAATAGACAGTGTCCTCTTTATTGGTGAATGCGTTGAGGTCACCGCCCACACGCTCCAGGCTGTTGAGCACATGCCATGCCCGACGGCGTGAGGTGCCTTTGAATGTGACGTGCTCGCAGAAATGGGCAAGCCCCTCATCGCCGGGAGCCTCATCGCGGCTGCCGGCATTAATGCCTATGCCGCAGTAAACCACAGGCGACGCATCATGCAGATGGATGACGCGGAGACCGTTGCTAAGTGTGAAAACATGGTAATTCATAGGAAATGCAAAATTAAGGATAATTGTTGATTCCATCTTTAAAAATACATAATTATTTTTAATTTTAAGGGTGTTTTCGTGAAAAGTATCTAATAAATAATGAGAAATAATTGAGAAAATAGTAATTTTGCCAAAATATGTTTTGTTCAAAACAACGAATTACTGAGTGGAATGAAATTTTACAGACTATATTTTTTATTAATTGGGCTTTTTGTTGGAGTCTCTGCATGGTCGGCACCTGTTGACCAGCAGACGGCTTTGGCAAGGGCAAAGGCTTTTGTTTCAGAGAGGGGAAGTGACATGCGGTTGGGAACAGCCAATGTAAGAAAGGCTCCCCGCAAGTCGGGCAATGAGGAGGCCTATTATTACATTTTCAATGCAGAGGGGAGCGACAATGGTTTTGTGATTGCGTCTGGCAGCGACATGATGGAACCCATTCTTGGCTATTCCGACCATGGCAGCATTGACCCCGACCATCTTCCTGATGGTCTGAAAGCATTGCTTCAGACTTATCGTGATGCTATTGATGAGATGGGACAGCAGGATGAAGCAAATTCGTTGGTTCAGGGGCGCCGTGAGGTCAAGCGAGCCATGGAATTTCCCAAGCACCAAGTTAAACCATTCCTCACCAAATTCTGGCATCAGTACGAACCTTACAATATTTTGAATCCTGTGGTCAACGATACCATTTGTCCGGTAGGATGCACCACTGTGGCACTGGGTGAGGTGATGGGATATTATGAATATCCTGCTGTCATGCCAGGTGTTGTCGGTTATACAACCGCCACAAATGAAATCAAGATGCCCTATCTGAAAGAGTATGAGATTGACTGGTCGAACATGCTTTCCAACTATTTGCTGGAGACATACGACAGCGTACAAAATGCTGCTGTAGCAAAGCTTTTGTTGCAGTTGGGCTGTGCATTTGTCAGCGATTTCAAGACAAAGACAACAACAGCATCATTGGCGCTGGCATCACCGATTTTGCGGGCCTGCGGATACAAATGCTCTGCCTTCACTCAGATGGAGAGCAAATCAGACAAAGAATGGGAAGATATCTTTTTTGATGATGTCTCCCATGGTCGGCCTGTCATGGTAAGTGGCGTCAACGTGTTGGATAATGGCTCTTCACATGTGTATCTGATTGACGGTTACGACATGGACGGATTATGGCATATAGATTGGGGATGGAGCGGATTGTCAGATGGTTATTTCAGAATCACCGACTTTTCTCCTTATTACAACACCCGTACTTATGCCTACAAATACAAGATGGGCTTTGTTTGCAATATTGAACCCAATTCGGACACGTCGGTGGCTGTGGAAAGTAAGCAGAAATCATATGATTGTCTGACAACGACAAGCCTTACTTTTGACGAAATGGCCACTATCTCCATTACCCGCACCAACCAGACGGGAGTGAAGCGCCAGTTCAATCAAGCTTTGGGACTTGTTGATGACAACGGGCAATTGGTAAGAGTACTCGACAGTGAGACGAAGACCTATACCACCAAAGGTTCCCAGACAAGCATTTGGAATATTTCCGACCTCAGTGGCTACCGCAACGGTCACCTTAGGGCATATCCAGTCAGTCAGGTGGTAGGCGGTGACAGTATTTGGCATTTCGATATCTGCAAAGCAGAGAATTCATGTCTTGATGTCGACATCGTCAATGGCGATTACACGTTGAGTCCTGTTCCTGCGTTGACTTATGACTCTTTTGAGGTGGACAGCACGCTCCCCTCTCCTGTAGGAGCGGCACGGAGATATGTGCTCACTGTCACCAACAACAAGATGAACGAACATGTGCAGTGGCTCTACTGTTTTGAAGACACCATGAAAATGGACATCCAGCAGATTCGCGTGCCGGCATTGAGCACCATCAAGCATGAGTTTACCTATATTCCTGATGAAACAGGTGAGCATACGGTCAGACTTTGCACAGATACTGCGAGGCAAGTAGTGCTGTTTGAGAAAACTGTCAAGGTGACATCGAGTGTCGCATATGCTCTGAAACTGACCAATTGGGAGATGGACAATTATGTCAAAGGCTCCTCAAAGTCATATTTTTATGGAGACAAGCTGAGGTTCCGCTTCACGCTCAAGAACACGGGCAAAAATGATTACAATGATTTCATCCGTCCCCTGCTGACAACGTCCAGTTGGTTTGACACCCAAAAGATATGGGTACATATTCCTGTCGGGGAGTCTCAGGACTTTGAATTCGACTGCGACCATCTTGATTATGGAGTAGTTTATTCGATGAGGGTAATGGTGAAGAGCAGTTCGCACAGCAATTCCGATATCCTCAATACGTCATTGCTCAAGCACTCTTTCAGAACGCTTCGTGGTGCCTGCTGGTGGGACAAGGATGGTGTGATGACTGCATTGGCTCCTCCGGGCAAGACATATACTGTGCCGGAAGAGGCGGTTGCCGTCAGTTTCTATGACATCTCGCAGCCGAACAGTTTAAAACCTAACAGCAACCCCAACACCATCTACTATTTGAAGAAGGACTTCCCCAGTTCTCTGCCGACGCAGAACAAGGTCATCAACGGAGAAGCTGAACTCATCCATTTCACAGACAGCTGTCCGGTATTTGTGCCCTTCGACTTCAAAGCCGACTCCATCGTCTACACGAGGACGTTTGACAAGGGATTCACCGGACGCCGCGGTGGCAACAACTGGACCACGATGACCTTGCCTTTTGCTCCTGACAAGGTGTTCAATACCGTGGACTCTGTTGAGGTAGACTGGTTCAGGCCTGGTGATACGGAGGAGAAGAACTTCTGGCTCAGAGAGTTTTGTGCTGAGGAGGGTTTCTATGCCTATTTCACTGATGTGGAGGAGTTCGAGCCTAATACACCTTATATTATAACAGTGCCTGACAACTACAAGGGTGAGGAATACAGTTTGGTGGGCAAACCTTTGGAATTTACTGCCGTCAACGCAGACGTGCTCAGTGGAAAAATCTTTGCGGATGCTCCCCATTTCAACTTTGTAGGTTCTCTTACCGAGACAAAAGCTATGGGCGACTTTATCTTCTGTTTGAACGAGGAGGATGGCGGCAACAGTTTTGTGTATCAGTCCGAACCGGTTGATGTGAAGCCATTCAGGGCCTATTTCACTGCAGCAACCGAACCGCGTGTGGGTATGCAGATGTATGTGGCGTCTTACATCTTCCAGCCAGAGACAGATGTCGAGGAAGGGAAGAAAACAGACGGTGTCATAGAGATGGCAGCTCCTGTCTCTCCATCGATGCCCACGAATACGGGTGTCTACACCCTTTCGGGCGTCAAGGTTGCATCGGTAGATGCCAGTTCGCTGAATGAGGTGCTTTCCACTCTGCCCAAGGGACTTTATATCATCAACGGCAAGAAGGTGCTGGTGAGGTAAACAGCCACTGACTGTCGAGGTGGCAATCGGCGAGACCGAATCTCACCAGTTTAGCCAGGATGACAATCACCCTGTGTCGGTTCACCCCTGATCGTCGTGCCACTTGGCCGACGGTGAGGGGTGAACTATTCTCCAATACTTGTATCACGCGGGTTTCCTCATCGCCGATGCTGATGAGTTGACCTTGTGCCGACAGTTCATCTCGCCATATGTGCAAGTGTACGGGTGATGCAACGATATTCTCATCAGCCACACGGATATAAGCTTTCCATTTACCGTCTTCACACAAGGCCTTGATGGGTTTTTTGCCTGATTCTTCCACTGTGGCGATGACCACGGTGCGTCCTTCCGCCAACAAGGTCTTGAAACTGATGTCGGCAGCAGGACGGCAATAATCGCCTGCAGCAGAGCGCATCATATAGATTTCCTCCTCCGACCTCACTCCCGACACATGGCCATCATCGCGCACGCCTATGAGCAAGCGTCCGCCACCGGTGTTGGCGAATGCCGATACCGACTTGGCCAGTTTGGCGGCATCAGTGACCTTGTATTTGAAGTCTTGTTGCTGATGCTCACCCTCTGCAATGAGTTGGTGGAGAAAAGTCTTTTCGCTCATGGCAAAAAAAGAGGGGTGTGGCTGCACACCCCTATGATAATCAGTAAAGGTAAATCTTGTAATCCTTGATGTTTCCTGGTGCCCCTTGTTCTGCACGGGGGAGATATTCCAGAGCATTGATGGTCTGCACACTGCCAAGGTCGACCACCAACAGATGAGGTGTGGATGCGCCACGCTCCGTCTGCCAATAGGTGGACTCCTGCAGGTCGAACACCTTGTCGCCCGTGTGGTTGCCGTTCTCCTCCTCGCTGTTGGCATATTTCGTCGTCCAAGGCTCGCGGCTGATACGTTTGCCGTCGGCACCTTGCAGATAGAGTTCGGCGATAGCTGCGCGGTCGCCGTCTTTCTGGGTGGAGAGCACCTCGATGGCGAGATAACGGCCCTTGACGGGTTTGTCGAATGAGACGGTCTGCCAGCCATTGCCAGCCTTGAAGGAGCCTTTGGCTGCCGGTGTGGCACTGTTGAGGTCAGGTTTGTCGCCTATGTTGTTGTGTTTGTTGGTCTTCTCCAATTGGAGTTTGTTGAGCTCAGGCTCAGCCTGTCCCCAGCAGATCGCCTCCTTGGGACCCACCACATCGAGCACGATGACCTCATTCTTGCCTTTCTTCAGCCAACAGCCCGGGATGTATAGCGTCTGCTGTGGTCCGATGCTCCAGATGCGGCCCATGGCGTGGCCGTTTACCCACACCTGACCTTTGCCCCATGTCTCGAAGTTGAGGAAGGTGTCGCCCACCTTCTTCAGGTTGAAGTAGCCGCGATGGTATCCGGGTTTCATGAACTCAGCGAGTTTTGCTGACTCCTCGTAACTCCGAGTGACAGCGATACCGGGGACGCTGCCCTTTAAGTCGGTTTTTGCATTAAATGAATTCACCATATCGAGTGTATTCTTGGCCGTCTCGTAGTCATCGGGGATGGCAATGTTCAACCAGTTTTTCGGTGTCAGCACAATCTCGGCATCGTCAGTCTCTGTGCTCAGTGTGACATTTCCGACGATACCTTTGAAGTCTTTGATGGCGCGTCCGAAGTTGATGCGGCCCATACCCTCCACCAAGATAATCAGTTCTGCACCTTTCTTGACGGGAGGTAGGGTGAGCGATTTCTCGTTCTTCACACGGTCAATCTTTCCGATGTATTTCCTATCGATGAACACCTGTGCGAAGTCATGGAACTCGCCTGTCAGAACACTTGAAGAGGTGATTTCCGGCAATCGTGTAGAGTAAAACATCATACCCCATCCCAAGTCCATCTCCTCAAAGGTCTTCAGGGCGCCTTTCTCTGCCTTTCCGTCTTTTGAAACAGCTGTCATCAGGGTGGCAAACTCCGTCAGTTCAAACTTGGGCACGGTGATGATAGGCATGGGAGCCTTGGGAACTGATGGCATTTTCTTGCCATTGTTATACTTCTCCATCATCTCACGCAGTTCCCAGAACTTCGGTGTGGCGAGTCCCCACTCATTGATGGGTGCATCATAGTCGTATGAGGTCACATCGGGTGCGAAGCCAGGGCTGTTGGCGCCCGCCCAGTGGCCGAACGAGGTGCCGCCGTGAGTCATATAGAGTGAGAAGGAGATACCTTTGGAAAGCATTTCGTCCATACCTTCCACCATGTCCTTGGCAGGGCGCGTCTCATGGCGTGCTCCCCATTTGTCGAACCAGCCGCTCCAGAATTCCGAGCACATCTTTGGAGCATTGGGGCGCAGTTCACCTAAGCGGCGGAACTGCTCGTCGATATTCGCACCCGTGCCGAAATTCATGGTCCATGTCAGGTCGTCCAGACCATTTTTCTCAAAATTTGACGACCAGTCGCACTGAAACAATGCCATCTCGTTGCCATAGATGGAGCGCAGGCAGTCGCGTATTTCCGACACGTAGGGTTTGTCCTCGCCGTATGAGCCATATTCGTTTTCCACCTGTATCATGATGATGGGACCTCCGTTTTGGATGGTGAGCGGAGCGAGTTGCTCACCCACCTTCTGTTCGAAGATTTTCACACGCTCCATGAAATACGGATCTTGCTCGCGCAGTTTGATATCCTTCTTCTTCAGCAACCACCAGGGCAGACCTCCCATCTCCCATTCGGCGCAGACATAAGGACCAGGACGGACGATGACATACATGCCGTTTTTTTGTGCCAGACGGCAGAACTCCGCCACATCGTTGTTGCCGGTGAAATCAAATTCGCCCTCACGCTGCTCATGGATATTCCAGAACACATAGAGGCACAGCGTGTTCATGCCCAGAGCCTTGCACATCTTGATGCGGTGGTCCCAATAGGGGCGAGGGATGCGTGGGTAGTGTACCTCGGCAGCCTTCACGATGAAAGGTTTGCCGTTGAGCAGGAATGTCTTGTTGCCCACAGTGAATGTTTCCACTGGGCGTGCTGTTGATACGGTTGTCACGGCCATCAGCAGAAGTGCCGTGAGCAGAAAGGATTTATAGTTCATAGTTCATTATATTATTTAGAAGCTGTCGAGCCACGCTTTGAGTTCCATAATCATCTCGATGTGGTATTTGAAGCTTAGGCGGCTTCCCCATCCGTGGCCTCCGTCGGGATAGACGTGGATGGAGGCAGGCACGTCGTGGCGGTAGAGTTCGAGATAGTAATTGGCGCCATTGGCTGGCGGCACAGCGGTGTCGTCGTCGCTCAGTGCTATCCATGCGCGCGGTGTGGTGCGGGTCACGAGTTGGTCGCTGCTATAGTTTTTCTCCAGTTTCTTGTGGTTGCCCTTTCCCAGGAAATTGTCGTGTGAGCCTTGGTGGCTGAATCCCTGCATCATGGTGATGACCGGATAGAAAAGGATTTGGAAGTTGGGCTTTGCAGTACGCTCCGACTTGGTGGCTATGATGGATGCAAGATGCCCTCCGGCGGAGGAGCCCATGATGCCCACGTCGTTTGATTTCAGGTGCCACTGCATGGCATTGCGCCGCAACAGTTTGATGGCCTCTTCGGCATCTGAGATGGGTACTTCTGGGTTGCCGTGAGGCATGCGGTATTTGAGCACCACGGCAGTGATGCCCATGTTTTGGAAGAATTTTGCCCACTCATGTCCCTCGTGGTCCATGGCGAGGTGGGAATAGCCGCCGCCCGGACAGATGACGATGGAGCGTCCTGTCGACTTCTTCTCCATGGGGAGATATATCCAAACCTTGGCAGTGTCATTGGGCACACCGTTGCGGTTGGGTGCCCCTGTGGGCCAAAGGTTCATCACTTTCACACTCTGTGCCGACATCGAGGCGGCCATGATGACGCAGGTCATCAGCATAAGGTATCTTTTCATCATTCTCTGTTTTTCTTTTGAAATGATAGATTATTTTATCAATTAGGCTTTCTGTTGGTAAATTTATTGCAAAGGTAGCGAATTTTTTGTAATATTGCATCGCGAAACGACAATATCAGCATTATTATGTTGAAAGAAGTTAAAGAAGTTAAGTAGTAAAAGTAGTTAAGCCATATGTTTACAAAGGAGTTAGGAAGAATAGGAAAAAGGGAGTTAAGGTGTCTCTATATGGTTGTCGCATTGGTGCTTGCGGCCAGTGCCGCTGATGCCAAAGTGAGATTGCCCCACATCATTGGCGACAATATGGTCCTGCAGCAGCAGACGGATGCCCGCCTATGGGGATGGGACAAGCCGGGGACGCGCGTCAGCGTCACGGTGTCGTGGAATGAAGAGACCTACACTGCCACAACTGGACGTGATGGCAAATGGATGGTAAAGGTACCGACGCCCAAAGCGAGTTATACTCCCCTGTCCATCACCTTCGACGATGGTGAGCCGACCACCATCAGCAATGTGCTTTCCGGTGAGGTGTGGGTGTGTGCTGGTCAGAGCAATATGGAGATGCCCATGAGGGGTTTTGGCAACTGTCCCGTCGACGGTTACGTCGATGAGGTGCTTCACGCCCGTGAGTACCGTGGCATCCACTATGTCAAGATTCCCAGTGTGATGCGGATGACCCCACAGGAAGATGCACAATGTGAGTGGCGTGAGGTGGGGTCGCAGACCATCGGCGATTTGTCCGCTACCGGATATTTCTTTGCTCAGGCGGTGACGAAGGCACTCGATATCCCTGTGGGATTGGTTGTAGCTAATAAAGGAGGTACGCGCGTGGAGAGTTGGCTCACCAAAGAGAATCTGGAGAAATACACCAATGAGCCCACCGATTCAGCCGGCATCGTGCGTTTCAAGCCTGAGTGGGACTACCACAGGGCGCTGGTATGGGGCAACGGCACGTTCAACCCCATCCTCAACTACACTGTAAAGGGCATCATCTACTATCAGGGCTGTTCCAACGTGGGTGACCCTGGCAACCAATATTCTGAACGGATGAAATTGTTGGTGAGTCAGTGGCGGGAGCAGTTTGGTCTGGGTGAGATACCATTCTATTTCGTTGAGATAGCACCTTATCATTATGACAATGTCAACGCAGATAATGGCGCGCGTCTGCGCGAACAACAATATAAGGCTTCTTTAGGTATTCCCAACAGCGGTCTGGTTTGTACCAACGACTTGGTGTATCCGTATGAGTCAACACAGATTCACCCAGCGCAGAAACGTGCTGTGGGCAGGCGCCTGGCTTGTCTTGCACTCAACCAGACCTATGGGATGACTGAGGTGTGGTGCAAGAGTCCTACATATAAGGATATGCGGATAGTGGGTGATGCCATTCATATCCATCTCAACGACGATTATGGCAGCATCAACCGTTTTGAGGGCATTGAAGGTTTTGAGGTGGCAGGGGCCGACCGTGTGTTCCATCCAGCCAAGGCGATGCATTTCTGGCGTCCCGGCGGCGGTTACTGGGATGAGACCATCCAAATTGTGTGTCCTGAGGTGAAGCAGCCAGTGGCACTGCGTTACTGTTTTAAAAACTTCCAGATAGGCAACCTCAAAAATGGTGCCGGGCTACCCCTCATCCCCTTCCGCACGGACGATTGGGGAGATTGACTATTTTCCGACAAGTCTGACGTGTCCGACTTTTCACAAACTCATCAAGCCATGAACTCTTTCAACTATTGCCCAATCTGCGGAAGCAGGCATTTTGTGCCCAACAGCGTGAAAAGCAGGAAATGCGAGGACTGTGGATTTGAGTTTTTTCAAAATCCAAGCAGTGCCTATGTGGCGTTCATCACCGATGGTAATGGACGTTTGTTGGTGGAGCGGCGCGGCCGCGAACCGGCACTTGGCACCCTCGACTTGCCTGGTGGCTTTGCTGATGCAGGTGAGACCGCTGAAGAAGGTGTTGCCCGTGAGGTGTTGGAGGAGACCGGACTGGTGGTGACGGCTTCACATTATCTGTTCAGCATCCCCAATACCTATCTCTACTCGGGTTTGTCCATCCCCACGCTCGATATGTTTTTCCTGTGCGAGGTAGAAACCATAACGACACTCCGTGCCGCTGATGATGCCGCTGAATGTATGTGGATAGCATTTGAAGAACTACACCCGGAGGATTTCGGTCTCGACTCCATTCGCAAAGGGGTACAAAGATGGATGATTGAAAAATGAAGATGGGATTACCATCTATTGAACAACTCAAATTCAACATTGCAACCTATTGAGTAATATTCGCCTCTCTTGAAACCGGCGAAAAGCCCCATGGAGAAATATTGATTGGTCAACCCATAACCCACCTCTATATAATGGCTTAACCCTTTCAGATGCAACCCGCTCAGATACAGCCGTTCCTTCTCAATGAGATTGCCGGCAAGCGGAAGCCACGACAGAATAAGCATGGGCGACTCATAGGTGGCATTCATCCTAAAGTAGTATTTTGATGAGTTATACCAGTTGCGGTGGAGAAGTTCAAATTCTCCGCTCCACTCATCGTTCCACCCCCCAGGGATATAGTCATTTCGGAAATTGTTGAAATCGAGGAAATAGGTTCCTTTGCCCCCCAATGTGTAAAGTCCACCTCCAACACGCATGGACAGAGAGCGGAGACATGTCATGGAATGGATGTATGAGCAGTCTGCTTCCCATTTCTCGAAGTTCATCCTCTCTTTGCTCCATTTTGGAATGGTGCGGTCGTAGTTGAATGTGATGACAGGTCCTTTCCATCCCAGTGGTCTGAGGGAAGCCGTAGTTGTCCAATATATGGCTTGATAGCGTGTGGGTTTACCCATATCCCGGAAGTCTTTGTCAATGACTGAGGTCCAACGGTTGAACACCACTCCCGCCTCAAGACCAAACATGGGCGTAAAATCGTAGTGAGCCAGTACTTCTGTCTTATAGTGCCTGAAATAGCCAAGGTCGACCTTTTCCAAGTCAACCGTGTCGCCGCGCTCTTCCCTCACTTTGTCGATGACTGTGGAGTTGGACAACAATTCGCCTGCTGTCCATCTGAATTTGACATATCCGTTGTTGCGTTTGTCGAAATTATAGGTGACGGGTATGTCTGTCAGCAACTGGCGGTACTTGAAAGAATAACCCATTTTTATTCTTGTGTTGATATCCATGTTTTCGCTGAAGTCATATCCCATACGGGTGACAAAACGATAGGATAGTCCTCTGCGCTCGGAGTAACTGATATTGATGGGATTGAGAATGGGATAGATACGGTAGTAGCCACGTTCCTCTTTGCCGAAATCACCCCTGATGTCATGCAGCAGGTTTTCACCCACCACGTTCCAGAGAACATCTGTGAAAGGTTTTCGTCGAGGAGGCAGAGATGCCTGCTCCTCTCTTCGTCTCTGACGCTCCTCCCGCATGGAGTCGTCAGCGGCATATAGTTGTGACTGTTCCTTGGTGAGCGTATCAGGACGTATGCTTCTGATTAGTTTGCGGCTTTCTTCATCTGTTTCTGTTGTTGTAAGACTGTCGGCGACATTGTATGTGGTTTCATAGACAGCCCGCAGACGGTTGCCCACAAATGCGAATTTTGCTTTCAGGCGGCTGCTCACCGGGAGGAGAGAGGCCATGCCCTCCTCACCCATAACCAAGCTCAGTTCGAAAAAGACAAAGTCGTATTCGCCCGACAAAGAGCAGGAGATGACTTTTCCTGTAGTCATATCCACAATGGCATGTCCCCTTACGGTTTGTGTGTTGGATGCACGGCGATGGATTTCCACCCGGGCGTGCTTGCCCATGACTTTACTGATAAAATAGCGGTAGTAGCGCTTGTTGCTGGGATGGAAAGGAGACAATATCCGGTCGTAAAAGAGGGTGGTGCGGTAAATGTCGGGTGTTAGATAGTCATAGATGTTGGGCAGCATCGTGCGGTGGCGGCGGATGGTACTGGTTCGGGCTATCAGTCGGGCATCACATGGTGTTTTGTCGTGATAGGTAAGCGCTACAAGATATTCTCCAACGATGCTCCTGCGGTTTTCCTGAGCAAAATTGTGCATATTGGGTATGGTGAGAAGGATAGGGTTGCGGCGCTCGGTTTTTACTTGGTATCTCATGTAGGCCGTGGTTTGGTGGCCCTCGGTGGTTGTATCAATGGTGGCTCGGTATGCGAACATATGCTCGATGACAAGAGAGTCTGGAATACTCCTGCCATTCGCTTCCATCATAGCCGACAATGCCCATGCGGTGATGAGAATCCTGTACCAAGCCATTTGCGGTATCATCGCTACAAAATTACTGCTTTTTATCCTTATTACCCCCATTTTCTGTAAATAAACGTTAAAAATTGATGATTTGATGAAAAAAATCATCGTAAAATTTGGAACATATATGAAAATTGCTATACATTTGCAGTGTACTATTAAAGTAGTACACTAATATACTCAATAAAATGATAGTTTGAAACCGAATTACTCACCCTATAAAATAAAGATGTTATGATTACCATTATCACTTTCTTCGTTACCGTGTTTATGTCAATAGTCACCTTCTTTGGTGCATAGTTATTAATCAAGTGAATAATCAAAAGACTCGTAACTCACTTTTATAATTCCACAACAATGATTGACATTCAAAATATTGATTTCAAGTACGCAGGAAACAAGGAACAGGTATTCCAGAATTTCAGCCTGCAGTTGGACGCCAACAACATCTATGGCCTTCTTGGCAAGAACGGCACCGGCAAGAGTACGCTGCTCTACCTCATCGCCGGTCTGCTTCGCCCCAAAAAGGGTTCGGTGAGCATCGATGGCATCAAAACGATGCAGCGCCGTCCTGAGATACTCGAAGAGCTGTTTATCGTGCCCGAGGAGTTTGACCTCCCCTCGATGTCGCTCGATGAATACGTCAGCATCAACCAGCCTTTCTACCCCCATTTCAGCCGTGAGGTGCTGAATAAATGCCTTGAAGACTTCGACATGCCTACCTCTCTCAAGTTGCAGTCGCTCTCCATGGGTCAGAAGAAGAAGGTCTTTATGAGTTTCGCCCTCGCCACCGGTACACGTCTGTTGCTGATGGACGAGCCCACCAATGGTCTCGACATCCCATCCAAAGCACAGTTCCGTCGTGCTGTCGCCAACAACATGACGGAGGACCGCACGCTGATCATCTCCACCCACCAGGTGCATGATGTAGAGTCGCTGCTTGACCATATCCTCATTCTGAGCCGCAGCAACCTGCTGCTCAACGCTTCGGTGAGCGATATCTGCGACCGTTACAGTTTTGAGTACCGCGCTCCCGGTGAGCCGATGGACGACGTCATCTACAGCGAGCCTTCTGTGCAGGGCAATGCCGTCATCACACCCAGAAAGGCCAACTCGCCAGAGACACCGCTCAACCTGGAGTTGCTCTTCAATGCCGTTACACTGAAGAAGATTAAGAATTAAGGATTAAGGATTAAGAATTATGATTACACCTGCATGTATAGACGCGATGTATCGTGTCCGCAAACCAAGAAAGGTGGAACATCAAAATCATATGTCTAAACTCCCAATCTCCTATACTTCCAAACTCCTAATAAAATAACAATGAACAATATTTTCAACATACAGCGCGTGGGATGGCTCTCCCGGTGGATCATTTCCACTGACATGCCCTACTACCGTAAGAGTGCCGCCACGACTCTTGCCGTTATTCTTTTCATCTTGCTAATCCCCACTTTGCAGTATTTCTTCGGTGGTGATGGAGAGACAGCTGGAGAATTCCCTGCAACGGTGATGCTTTTCATGTTGGCTGCCGTATTCCTCCTTGGCGGTAGTTATATGATGTATTCCTACTCACAGCGGAAAGAAGGATTGCGCGAACTGAACTTGCTGCCAGCCAGCAACCTGGAGAAATTCCTCATGCGCTATCTTCTATCCTTTCTTTCTCAGTTGGTCATTTGCATAGGTTGCATCCTGATAGCCGACCTTGTGCAATATGTCGTGGGATGGATTATTGGGAGGTCTGAAACGTGTTTCTTCATCCCCCTCATGTGTGATATTCTGAGTCGTTTTGACAATATACCCGGTCCTATGGTATGGTGCCTTTTCACTCAGTTCCTGTGGGTACACACCTTCTATATTGTTGGAGCCAATTTCTTCCGCAATATCAAGTTCAGTTGGTTATTCACCTCCATCGTCCTGTTCGTCTTGTTTTTGGGAGGTATTTATTTGCTCAATTCTTTTGTGGAGAACGGCCGTCAGGTGACGTTGTACATGGAGAACCATACATGGCAGTTCAGCTTTCTTTTCCTGGCATTAAGCATCTTTCATGTATGGCTCGCCTATCGACTCTTCTGCCGCCGCCAACTCGTGGGCAGGTTCTTCAATTGTTGATACTCCACTTTGTCAAACCATATATAGAAACAACAATGGAAAATTTCAATATCAAACGTTTCGGAAATACTTTTAAATGGCTCTTCTGCGAGAACCGTGGCCGTTTATTGGCATGGACAGCAGGTTTTGCATTGGGAGTCTTCGCCATACAGTCCCTATTCCTTTGGATGATGGTGGCACGCATCAATGGACTGGAACTGAACTCCGAGATAGTCACTGGGGTATGTACTCCCATTACTAAGATTGGTTGCTATGTGGCACTTCTCCTTGGTTTTTGTCAGATATTCTCCACGCTGAGGCTCAAGCAGAAACGTATCGCCTATCTGACGTTGCCGGCAACCAATCTGGAGCGCTATCTGGCGGCTTTTATCATGGCGACAGTTGTATGGACCATCTTCATCTTGCTCGCTGCGGTACTGGGTGATACCCTGCGGATGGTATTCTTCGGACTCCTGGGCAAGGGATGGGTCAGTGGAATAGGAGCATATTTCTCCTCCAATCATCTTGACTTGATAGGAAGTTCAAAGGTGATGAACTATGCATACACCATATCTGTTTGGCTTTGGACATGTTCGTTCTATGTTCTCGGCGGCACTTTGTTCAGGAAACGTGAATTCCTTTTCACCACTCTTATCCAGATAGTGCTTTTCACAGGTTTTATTTGGCTGTGCAAACAGTTAGGCAGCAATTTCTTCGAGGATCCAGACATAATAGTAAAAAATGTTAATGCATTTTCCTATGTTGTCGTATTTGGCCTATTCGCCTTCTCTCTTCTCAACATCTGGGGCAGTTACCAGTTATTCAAGCGCTTTCAGATTATCACCTCTAAATGGACAAACGTATGATATTCAACAACGACAAGGCCATATATATGCAGATGGCAGACCGCCTCTGCGATGAGATTATCTCCGGTAAATATCAGGAAGATGAGCGCATTCCCAGTGTCCGTGAGTATGCCGTGCTCCTGCAGGTGAACACCAACACCGCCATGAAGGCTTACGACCAATTGGCTCGCGATGAGATTATCTACAACAAGCGCGGACTCGGCTACTTCGTCAAGTCTGGTGCCAAGCAGAAGATTATGACAGCCCGCCGCAGTGAGTTCATGGAGCAGCATTTGCCCGAGCTTTTCCGCAACATGCAGTTGTTGGGCATCGACATCAACGACGTGACTAAAGCATGGGATAAAATTAAAAATTGATGATAGAAATTTGAAGATTACTAAAGGGCGGATTGCAAATATTGCGAATCCGCCCTTTTTATTATCCGGATATTCCGGGTTATCCGGAATTTCCGGAAATTCCGGTGGACAATCCATAATTTTTAATATTGAATCTTGATTTCTTTTGAGGATAGGAGTTTTTTCGCTACCTTAGCACCCTCAAAACCTATTCAGTATCATGCGTAGAATAAAAGGACTTGTCATTGCCTTGGCTTTATCAGGCATATCGTCTTTTGCCCAGACCGGTAAGGAGTGGGACGACCCCAAAATCACCAGTGTCAACCGTGAGACAGCACATACTGTCGGCATCCCATGGGCAAATGAGAAAGATGTGGCCAACCCTATCAGTGAGTCACCCTATTTCCTGTCACTCGACGGCAAATGGAAATTCTATTGGGTGAAGTCACCCACAACGGTGACGGGAGCCAACTGCGCCAAGGACTACAATGATGCTGCATGGACCGATATTGACGTTCCCTCCAGTTGGCAGGTGTGGGGACTCAACCACGGCAAGTCGTGGGACAAACCCCTTTATTGCAATGTGGCTTATCCCTTCTCTTTCAATGAGTCCACATACAGCGTGATGGCCAGCCGCCCAGGTTGGTTCACCTACAACAGTTCGATGCCCAACCCCGTCGGTACCTATCGCCGCACTTTCACCATCCCCGACTCATGGAAGGGGCGCGATGTCTATGTGCGTTTCAACGGTGTGGGACATGGCTATTACCTTTGGATTAATGGACAGCGGATAGGATACAGCGAAGACTCTTACCTGCCTTCAGAATTCAACATCACCCCATATCTCGAAGAGGGCGAGAACGTCATTGCCCTGCAGGTCTACCGCTTCACCAGCGGTTCGTTCCTCGAGTGCCAGGATTAC
This sequence comes from uncultured Prevotellaceae bacterium, assembly GCA_902767775.1. Classification (GTDB taxonomy): domain Bacteria; phylum Bacteroidota; class Bacteroidia; order Bacteroidales; family Bacteroidaceae; genus Prevotella. The sequence goes on from CACXIP010000008.1 coordinate 23,335, forward strand.
TGGAGGCTCACCGGCATCCAGCGTCACTGCTTCCTCTGGTCTGCACCCAAGAGTCAGATACGCGACTATTTCTTCACTACCGACCTCGACAACACCTACACCAATGCCAAGGCCAATGTGAAGGTGAGCATTACCGGTTCTGACGCGGTGGCCGGTGGTGAGGTGGAGGCACGCATAGAGAAAGACGGTGCTGTGGTGGCATCCGTCCGTCAGCAGGTGGCTTCCGAGATGAGTCTCGACATGGATGTGACAAAACCCCAAAAATGGAGTGCCGAGGAGCCCAACCTCTACGACCTGGTGCTGGTGCTGAGAGACGGTGATGGAAAGACCGTCGACATCCGCGGCGGAAAGGTGGGCTTCCGCGAGGTGGGCATCCGCTCCGACGGTGCGCTGATCATTAACGGGCGGCGCATGGTGTTCCATGGTGTCAACCGCCACGATTTCAGCCCTGTCAACGGGCGCGCCATCTCGGATGAGGAGATAGAGAATGATATCAAGACAATGAAGCGGCTCAACATCAATGCCATCCGCACGTCACACTATCCCAATGACCCCATATTCTATGACCTTTGCGACAAATACGGGATGTATGTCCTGGCAGAAGCGAATGTGGAATGCCACGCCAACATGAGGCTCTCGTCGGTGGATTTGTTCCGTCCGGCGATGGTGGAGCGTTCGGAGAACCATGTCCGCTGGATGCGCAACCATCCGTGTATTTTCATCTGGTCGTTTGGCAACGAGTCGGGCAATGGTGCCAACTTCAAGTATGTGGGAGAGGCCATCAAGAAACTTGACAAAACCCGCCTCACCCACTATGAGGGCAACAGCGATTATGCCGACGTGTCGAGTACAATGTACGGCAGTTATGAAAACATCAACTGGATTGGTTCGTCAAGGCAGGGACAGAGCGGACAGAAGCCCCATATCCAGTGTGAGAACAGTCACTCGATGGGCAACTCGATGGGCAACGTGAGGGATATGTTCGACCTCTACGAGAAGTATCCGTGCCTCACCGGAGAGTTCATCTGGGACTTCAAGGACCAGGGCCTGCTCACGAAGAGCAGTACGGGAAAGAACTATTGGGCATACGGAGGAGACTTCGGCGACAATCCCAACGACGGCAACTTCTGCATCAACGGACTTGTCCATCCCGACTGGAGCCTCACAGCCAAGTCATACAACACCAAGAAAGTGTATCAGCCCATCGAGTTCAAGGCGGTAAAGAACCAGCCTACGAAGTTCCGCATCAAGAACAAGATGGCATTCTTGCCCAGTTCACATTATGACGTGCGTTATGCGCTGGTAGATGAGGAAGGCAACCAACTCGCCACGGGCGTGATTGACCGTGAGGTGGCGCCCGGTGACAGCGTGCTCTACACCATCGACCTCTCTCCACTTACGGGACTCGATGAGACCAAGGAGGCTTTTGTGGCTTTCACTGCCACACAAAAGGAGGCCACGCCTTGGGCAGAAGCCGGGTATGTGGTGGCAGAAGAGAAACTGCCCGTGCAGACAGCCAAGAAACCGATGTATGACCTCACGGGACTTGACGCGCATGAGGCATTGGAGGTGGAAGACGCCACCAATACCATCACCGTGGGAAATGCCACCTTCAAGGCAGTGTTCAGCAAGACCTCGGGTACGTTGAGCGGATACAGTTACGATGGTGTGGAGATGATGAGCAAACCGTTGCTGCTCAATGTCTTCAGGCTGCCCACCGACAATGACGGCAGACAGTCGGGCTCTTGGGACACCATGGGTCTCCGCAAACTGTCAGTGAAAGGCACGTCATCAGAATGCGTCAAGAGCGATGGCGGCAAGACCGCCACTGTCACCATGACCAGCACCTATACCGGTCTGGGCGGTACGACATTCGATGTCAGTTTCTCGTTCATAGTCTGTGCCGACGGCACCGTGATGACCAATGCTTTCATCCGGCCTTCTACCACAGGCGCCATCATCCCGAAAATGGGATTCAGGATGGAGATGCCCTCCACGATGGAGCAGTTGGCATGGTTTGGCCGCGGACCGTGGGACAGTTACCGTGACCGCAAGGAGGCTTGTCTGCCCGCTATTTATAAGAGCACTGTCACCGACCAATATGAGGAGTATATCCTTCCACAGGAGCATGGCACAAAACAGGAGGTGCGCTGGATGTCGCTCACCGACACCGAGGGCAGGGGACTGCTCTTCGTGGCACCCGACCAGATGGCAGCATCTGCTGTGCATTTCCGTGCGGAGGACAACTATACCAACCGCGACAACCGCAGCAGGCACACCTACCAATGGAAGTCATGTGCCGGTACCATCGTGTCGCTCGATGCCGCCACCCGCGGACTGGGTAACGCCAGTTGCGGTCCTGATGTGATGGACAAGTATGAGTTGCGCTCCGCCAACACTGCTTTCCGCTTCTTCATCCTGCCCTTGAAGGCAGAGAGCGATGCCGCCCAGATGGCCCGTGTGTCGATGCCAGTCTGTCAGCCTGTGAGTTGCGAGCGCTTGAACAACGGCCGCATCAGGATGACCACGCCCACTACGGGTGCCACCATCTATTACAGTATTGATGGCGGCGAGTATCAGAAATATACCTCAACATTGCTTCATGACGACCCCTGCACCATCAAGGCATACTGCGCTGTGGAGGGGATGATGGACAGTCCGATGATGAGTTACAATTTCGACCTTTTCATCAACAAGAGTGTGTGGAAACTGATCAGTGCAGACAGCCAGCACAGCGGCAACGAGGCGCGGTTGGCTTTCGACAACAATCTCTCCACGTTCTGGCACACGGAATACTGGGGCACCGAACCCGCCTGTCCCCATACCCTTGTGGTCGACATGGTCAGCACCTACATGGTGACAGCATTCACCTACAACGGCAGGACCGATGGCAATCAGAACGGAATGATCAAGGCATACGAGGTGTATCTGAGTCTCGACGGCAAGGAGTGGGGCAGTCCGGTAGCGAAGGGTGAGTTCAAAAACACCACCGCGATGCAGGTGGCGACGCTGAAGACCCCGACCTTGGGGCGTTACCTCAAATTGGTGGCTCTCTCGGAAATCAACGGCAACAAATGGACGTCTGCTGCAGAGATTGGCATCCGTGCTGCATCCAACAACACGCAGGTGGAGACCATCACCAGCCGCCCGGTTCAGACCGCTACGGGCATCTATGACCTGCAGGGCAGGAAACTGGGCGATGACGCATCGCTCCACTCCACATTGCCCAAGGGTATCTATATCCGCAATGGCAAGAAGGTGGTTTCTAATTGAAGATTGGAGATTGAAAATTGTAGATTGAAGATTCTTCTTGTGGATTCGCAGAATTGTTGCTACCTTTCCCTAATTCCTTAAAAAATCAAAATTTTAACTATATAATAAGGTATATCAATAAAGTTTTATGTACTTTTGCGGCTCGAATAACAATTTTGACAAGATATGCAAGACAATTTAGTGATTGTAGAGAGCCCAGCAAAAGCCAAGACAATTGAGAAATTTTTGGGCAAGGACTACAAGGTGATGTCGAGTTATGGACATATCCGTGACCTGAAGAAGAAGGAAATCAGTATAGACCCCGATACCCTTGAGCCCTTTTATGAGATACCAGAGGAGAAGAAGAAAGTGGTGAGCGAGCTTCGCTCCGCAGCCAAGAAAGCCAGCAAGGTGTGGCTCGCATCTGATGAGGACCGTGAGGGAGAGGCTATCTCCTGGCACCTCTGTGAGGTGCTTGGACTCGATGAGGAGAAGACCAACCGTATCGTGTTTCATGAGATTACCAAGAGCGCTATCCTTGAGGCGATAGAGACACCGCGACATATCGATATGAACCTCGTCAACGCGCAGCAGGCACGCCGCGTGCTTGACAGGTTGGTAGGATTCCGTCTCTCACCTGTGCTGTGGCGCAAGGTGAAGCCCGCCCTCTCTGCAGGACGTGTGCAGAGCGTGGCAGTCAGGCTCATCGTGGAGCGCGAGCGTGAGATACAAGCCTTCCATAGCGAGTCCTTCTATCGTGTGGGAGCCGTGTTCACCCTGCCTCAGGCACAAGGTGCATCAGAGGTGAAGGCAGAGTTGCCTATCCGTTTCCGCAGCCATGAGGAGGCCATCGCTTTCCTTGAGCATTGTAAGGATGCCACCTTCACAGTAGAGGCCGTTACGAAGAAACCCCTCCACCGCACCCCCGCTCCTCCTTTCACCACCTCCACCCTGCAACAGGAAGCCTCGCGAAAATTGGGCTTCACTGTCTCGCAGACCATGATGGTGGCACAGCATCTGTATGAGAACGGACACATCACCTATATGCGTACCGACTCCGTCAATCTCTCCAAACTGTGCATTGCCGACAGCAAGGAGGAGATAGTCAAACTCTATGGAGAGAAATACAGCAAGCCCCGCAACTACAAGACCCATGCCAAAGGTGCACAGGAGGCCCACGAGGCCATCCGCCCCACCTATATGAGCAACACCGAGATAGAGGGCAACTCACAGGAGCGCCGTCTGTATGACCTCATCTGGAAGCGCACCGCCGCCTCACAGATGGCTGATGCGCTCATTGAGAAAACCACCGTCAACATCCGCATCGGATTTGCCAAAACTCCCGCTTCAGATTCTCTTGCAAACAAGAACAACCAAGGAGAGGCAGCCGACTATTTCGTGGCTACAGGAGAGGTTATCACCTTTGATGGTTTCCTCAAGGCTTACCATGAGTCGACCGATGATGAGAGCGAGACAGAGGATGTCACACACATCCTGCCCGTGATGAAAGAGGGCGACCGTCTGGAGCGCTCAGCCATCACCGCTACAGAGCGTTTCACCACAGGTCCCATCCGCTACACAGAGGCCAGTCTGGTGCATAAGATGGAGGAGCTGGGCATCGGTCGTCCATCTACCTACGCTCCCACCATCAGCACCATCCAGCAACGCGAGTATGTGCAGAAGGGTGATAAGAAAGGCGTAGAGCGCACCTTCACCATCGACACCCTCAAGGGCAACAAGATTACCACTGCCACCAAGAAAGACGTGGTGGGCAAGGAGAAAGGCAAGTTGCTGCCCTCCGACGTGGGTATTGTGGTCAACGACTTCCTGCTTGAGTATTTCCCCGACATCATGGACTACGGCTTCACCGCCAACGTGGAGAAGCAGTTTGACAGGATAGCCGAGGGCAAGGCCAAGTGGACGGCGATGATTAAGAGTTTCTACAAGGATTTTGAACCCGTGGTGGAGCGCACGATGAACATACGTGCTGAGCACAAGGCCGGTGAGCGCGAGTTGGGTCTGCATCCTACGACAGGAAAGCCCGTCTCGGTGAAGATAGGCCGTTATGGTCCCATTGTGCAGATAGGCAGCGCCGACGACAAGGACAAACCACAGTTTGCCCAGATGCCGGCAGGCAAGAGCATGGAGACCATCACCCTTGAGGAGGCGCTTGAACTCTTCAAACTGCCCCGCACCGTGGGTGAATTCGAAGGTTCGCCGGTGGTCATTGGCACAGGCCGCTTTGGTCCCTATGTGCAGCACAACAAGAAATATGTGTCGCTTCCCAAGACCGACGACCCGCTGTCTGTCAGTCTGGAAAGGGCTATAGAACTTATTCAGGCAAAACGTGAGCAGGAGGAGAAACGTCACCTGCAGCAGTTTGAAGAAGACCCCAAGATGGAGGTGATGTCGGGCCGCTATGGACCCTACATCTGCTACGATGGCAAGAATTACCGTATGCCGAAAGCCATGCACGCAAGGGCCGGACAGCTCACCTTCGAGGAGTGCATGCAGGTGGTCACCACTGCTGACAGCAAGAAGAAATAGCCCATGGTGAGAATCATCATCATCGGATACATGGGTGCCGGGAAAACCACGGTGGGAAAGGCTCTGTCGAAGGAGACCGGCTATCCCTTCTATGACCTCGATTGGTATATTGAGACCCGCATGAGAAAGAGCGTGTCGCAGTTGTTTGCCGAGAGGGGAGAGGAGGGCTTCCGCAAAATCGAGCACGCCATGCTCCATGAGGTGGCAGAGTTTGAGAATGTCATCATCAGTTGCGGGGGCGGCACTCCTTGTTTCTTCGACAACATGGATTACCTCAACCAACAGGGTCATACCGTCTATCTCAAGGCCGACCCAGAGGTGCTCCGCTACCATCTCCTCCTTGGCAAGGGCGTCCGACCGCTCCTGCAAGGGAAGACACCCGAGCAGATGCTCGAATTCATCACCGAGCAGTTGGCCAAGCGTGAGCCATTCTACACCAAGGCAAGGCACATCCTTGATGTCAACAAACTCGACAGCTATGAGAAAGTGAAGATTTCGGTCAGCCGAATTCGGGAACTGACAGGTATCTGATTTCCAAGAACACACTTAAACCCCAATAACAAACATGAAGAAATGGACCATTGACGACTCCCTGGAGCTTTACAACATCCCCGGTTGGGGCACTTCATACTTCGGAGTCAATGAGAGAGGCAATGTCTATGTCACTCCATGCAAAGACGAGACCAGGATAGACCTCCGCGAGGTAATGGATGAACTTGCCCTGCGTGACGTCACCCCACCGGTGCTCCTCCGCTTCCCCGATATTCTTGACAACCGCATTGAGAAGACGTGGAGCTGCTTCAGAAAGGCAGCTCAGGAATATGACTACAAGGGGGAGAACTATGTGGTTTATCCCATCAAGGTCAACCAGATGCAGCCCGTCGTCGAGGAGATAATCTCTCACGGCAGGAAGTTCAACCTCGGACTGGAGGCAGGGTCGAAACCCGAGCTCCACGCCGTCATCGCCATGCAGTGCCAGAGCGACTCCATCATCATCTGCAATGGATACAAAGACCAGAGCTATATCGAACTCGCCCTGCTCGCTCAGAAGATGGGCAAGCAAATCTTCATTGTCGTGGAGAAGATGAATGAGTTGGAAATCATCGCCCGCGAGGCCAAGAAGATGGGCATCCGCCCCAATATAGGTATCCGCATCAAACTGGCATCGAGTGGAGCCGGCAAGTGGGAGGAGAGCGGAGGCGATGCCTCCAAGTTTGGTCTAACCAGCGCCGAACTCCTTGAGGCACTGGAGATACTTGACAAAAAAGGCATGCGCGACTGCCTGCGCCTCATCCATTTCCATATCGGTTCGCAAATCACCAAGATACGCCGTATCCAGACCGCTCTGCGTGAGGCATCGCAGTTCTATATCCAACTCCACAAGATGGGATACAATGTAGATTTCGTGGACTGCGGCGGTGGACTGGGTGTTGACTACGACGGCACTCGCTCCCCCAGCAGCGAGAGTTCGGTCAACTACTCCATTCAAGAGTATGTCAACGACTGTATCTATACTTTCGTGGAGGCAGCCAACAAGAACGGACTGCCCCATCCCAACATCATCACCGAGAGCGGCCGCTCTTTGGCAGCCCATCACTCTGTGTTGGTCATCGATGTGCTGGAGACCGCCTCGTTGCCCGAGATGGACGAAGAGTTTGAGCCAGATGAGAACTCCCACCAGTTGGTGAAGGACCTCTATGACATCTGGGACAACCTGACGCCACGCAATGTTCTGGAGGACTGGCACGACGCAGAGCAGATACGGGAAGAGGTGCTTGACCTATTCTCTCATGGCATCGTTGACCTCAAGACACGTGCGGAGATAGAGGCCATGTACTGGAGTGTCTGCCACGAGATACATGCCCTTGCCAAAGGGCTGAAGCATATTCCGGAGGAATTGATGAAGATAGACAAACTCTTGGCAGACAAGTATTTCTGCAATTTCTCCCTCTTCCAGAGTCTGAGTGACTCATGGGCAATCGACCAGATTTTCCCCATCGTGCCCTTGCAGCGCCTCAATGAACGTCCGACGAGGAATGCCACCCTTCAAGACATCACCTGCGACAGCGATGGCAAGATAGCCAATTTCACCACCAACCGCCACAACTCACACTCGCTTCCGGTGCATCCCTTGAAGAAGAATGAGCCTTATTATCTTGGCGTGTTCCTCGTGGGAGCCTATCAGGAGATTCTCGGCGACATGCACAACCTCTTTGGCGACACCAATGCTGTGCATATTTCGGTGAAGGACAATTCCTACCACATCGACCAGATTATCGACGGTGAGACGGTGGAGGAGGTGCTCAAATACGTACAGTACAACCCCAAGAAACTCGTCAGACAACTTGAAGTATGGGTTGCCAAAAGTGTGAAGCAAGGCAAGATTTCGCTTGAGGAAGGCAAGGAATTCCTCAGCAACTACCGCAGCGGCCTCTATGGCTACACCTATCTGGAATGAGGTTTGAGGTTTGAGATTTGAGGTTTGAAGTTATGAAGGAAAAACTGGTTGTTGTCAAAGTAGGCGGTGCCGTCGTAGAGGATGAGGCACAGCTGGCACAGTTGCTGAAAGATTTCGCTGCCATCCCCGACAGGAAAGTTCTTGTGCATGGCGGTGGTCGCAGGGCCACCAAGGTGGCAGCGGCACTGGGTATTGAGACGAAGATGGTGAATGGCCGCCGCATCACAGACGCCGATATGTTGGGCGTTGTTACCATGGTCTATGGCGGACTGGTGAACAAGAACGTGGTGGCACGTCTTCAGGCATGTGGGGTGAACGCCCTCGGACTGACCGGTGCCGACATGGATGTGATTCGCTCGCACCGCCGTCCGTTGAAAGACGGTATCGATTTCGGTTTTGTGGGTGATGTAGACCATGCCGACGGACAACGACTCTCCAAGCTCATCGAACAGGGTGTGACACCGGTGATGGCACCGCTCACCCATGACGGTGAGGGAAACCTGCTCAACACCAATGCCGACACCATCGCGGCAGAGACAGCCAAGGCATTGGCGGAGTTTTATGACGTGACGCTCATCTACTCTTTTGAGAAAAAAGGAGTGCTCGCCGACCCTGAAGATGACAACAGCCTCATTCCCACCATTACCCATCAGGACTTCGTCCGCCTCAAGGCCGACGGCACCATTTCTGGGGGAATGATTCCCAAGATAGAAAATGCGCTGGAGGCCATTGATGCCGGTGTGTCGAAGGTCATCATCACCTTGGTCACTGCCATTGACGGAAAGCAGGGGACGATGATTTGTTCATAGTTACGGATTGTTTTCTCATAGATTTTGTTTTAAATACGATAAACCAACATATTATTGTTAATAAACATTAAAGACAACAGTTGTTGCCTTTGATCTGTAACTTTTGGTGCATCCTATTCGTCATTAAAACAGTAAACGATGAAAGAAATCAGTTTCCGCCATGATGTGCTTCCGCTGAAGAACCTGCTCTACAGGCTCGCGCTGCGAATCACACAAAAGCACGAGGAGGCAGAGGACATCGTGCAGGACACACTGATTAAGGTCTGGAACAAGCGAGATGAGTGGGAGAAAATTGAGTCGATAGAGGCATGGTGTCTTACCATCTGCCGCAACTTGGCGCTCGACCGCATCAGAAGCAGGGACAACCAGAATGAGTCGCTTGATATCATACAGTCTGACACACCCGACAGAGACGGCACACCTTATGAGCAAATGCTCCAACGCGACCGCATCGAATTGGTCAGGCGAATGGTGAACGCACTGCCCGAGAAACAACGCAGTTGCATGCAACTGAGGGATTTTGAAGGGAAAAGCTACAAGGAAATCGCTTCGATTCTCAATATCAGTGAGGATCAGGTGAAAGTAAACATCTTCAGGGCCCGACAGGCCATCAAGACCAAATATCAACAAATCGAGGGATATGGACTATAAATACATCGAACAACTGCTGGAGCGCTACTGGCTCTGCGAGACTTCTTTAGAGGAGGAGCAGATTCTGCGCACATTCTTCAGTCAGGAGAATGTTCCGGTAAGTCTCCTGCCCTACAAAGACCTGTTCACCTATGAGCAGACCGATGTAGAAGAGACGCAGCTGGGAGATGACTTCGACCGCAGAATGCTGGAAATGGTGGGAGAGGCCGCACCCGTCAAGGCGCGCACCATCAGTCTCGCACAGCGGCTCAAGCCACTCTTCAAGGCAGCAGCCATCGTGGCCATTATCCTCACATTGGGCAATGCCATGCAAGTGGCGATGCAACCAGCCGAGGCTCCTGATATCGCTGGCACCAATGGATACGACGAGGTAACACAGGAAGGTGTCTCTGTTGCGATTGCCGACACCATGAGGCAAGACTCGATGAAAATCACCGAGGTGCCCATCATCAAATGATTAATTTCTATGCTTTTAATATAAACATCAAGGTTTAGTAAAACAATCATGAAACTGTGAAGTTTCAATTCTCTCAAATTTTTCATAGCATACTGACAAGAGATGCCGCTGCCAACGCAGCGGCATCTTGGTTGTAAGGCGGTTCGGCCGCTTCACTTGTTGTTGTTGGTTTTGGGAGATATTTTTTGAAAATTCTTTAAGAAATGCACACTTCCAAGTTTATTGTTTAGAAGCCTTTTTGTCCTTCTTAACTATTTTTGAGAGTTTACCTTCAAAAATGTATTTTTTAATATATCCTTTAAACAACTTCTCTGCAGACTCTTCGCCTGCATGAACAGGTACAAAATCTGTAGCACCAACAGAAAATGATGATAAAACCTTTTTACCAAGTCTGTCTGAGAATAACAGATAAGCGTGATCTTTACCTTTGTCATCAAATACATACTCCATAATGAAATCAGCCTCATCTTCGCATCCCACAATTTTCCAATAGTCCGTCTCATTGACCAGTTCAATTAATTTCTTAGCACCCCAACGCTGTTGAATAATTCCACTTGAAAGTGGAATGTAGACACGTTTTCCTGATGCCAGGAAAGCGTCAATATTATTATCAAAAGCGACAGGTTCCACTTTCTTCAATTTATCTGGCTGGAGAATCTTCAGACCTTGTTCCATATATTCAATACTCACGATGTCTGATATGGGGATTCTTATAATTCTCCTGCCATCCTCTACACTAACATCTTCAAGATTGGCGAAGTTATCAATTTTTTCATTAACCCAAAACATCTTACCATCAACAGTAAAGATAACCCCCTGAGAGTAAGATGACATAGCTACCATCATCAAAGCTACCGTCAAAAAGATTTTGATGTTCTTCATAATTGTTCTTATTAAAATTATTAAACTGATGATTATTGATGTTGAAAATACTAACAATTTGAGTTGAATAATCATTTATCATATCATTTGATAGTATCTATTTTTATGTTTGCAAAGGTATAATTCTTTCAACATATTATTTTATTATTGCAAAGTTAGTTAAAACCTTTTTTCCTTCCAAATTATCATTCGTTTTTTTGAAAGTCAACGCACCGGACATATCTTTCAACGACGGACTGCTGTTTGGGCTGCTAAACCTCCCCTTTTTGCGCTATTCATGCAACTAACAAGCCACTTTGGTTGTTTCTTGTTGTCAATTGTATTTTTTTTCTTGAAAAAATTCTTGTAATACATAAAAAAATCTTAATTTTGCAAAGATAATAATAACACCTATAGAATCTACATTTCCTAATTTTGTTAATAATCTATTATGAAAAAATTGGTGACATTTGCTTTGTTCTTGGCTGTTGCTCTCACTTTATATGCAAAAGATGGAGACCAAATCACACTTGAGGCAGGTACTGCCAATGTGATATGGACATTGCCTTCAGCTTATTTCCAGACAGATTTCTCAGAAGTGACTGTGGAGGGAAAGCCATGGAATCAATGGTTGAAAGACCATGGTGATGACTATGTGAGGGATTGGCCTCAGGATAAGTTGAATTTTGAGGGTTATTTCATGACCCGTTTCAACAAGAAAACGAAGAAGAAAAGGGGAATGAATCTTCAGAACACTAATCCCAATGATGCCTATCGCATGATTATCCACTTGAAGGAAGTGGATATGGGCAGTATAGGTGGCGGAGTCACCGCAAGGGTGTTCTTGGGCGCTTTTGCCAGTAAAGCCGGTGGAATCACTTTGGAAAACGGTTATATTGACATCCTTGAAAACAAAACAAACAAGGTGGTTTGCCGTTTGTCATACAAGAAAGTGAAGGGAGACGGCGGACTGAGCATGAGTTCTCAGTTTGTGCTTGTTTTTGAGGACTTGCATGATGAGGTTATCGGTTTCGCCGAGCGTTTCAAGGACAAGCAGATGCCAGAGACTTATGCAAGTAAGGTGGATTATGAAACACCAAATACGCAAATTGCTGAGCCCCAGGTGGCAGTCGAAAGCCAGTCACCCGCAACGCAACGTGAGCAGTTGGAAGCCCAGGCCACGCCAAAGAAAGAGAGTGGAAAGTCCTCCAAGACCAAGGCTGTTCCTGCCACTAAAGTTCAGTCCAAACCCACTGCCAAGTCTTCTGCAAAATCAGAACTCCAGCCTGCAACACAACCTCAGGCACCTGTTTCAGCCTCAGGTTCACAAATGGTTTCGGTGAAGTTGAAGACGGGAACGACCATTAATGGTGTGATGAAGAGTTTCGACCCCTTGGACAAGATTGTCGTGGTTATAGCAGGTCAGGAAACGACGATACCGATGTCTAAAGTAGAAAAAGTAGAGATGGCAGACAATACTCCTACATCTGTGCAGCAGGTTAACACATCTTCTCCTGTCGTCTCCTCTGGTTCAAATGCATCATCATCTGTTGTGTCGTCCAATTCCTCTTTGGGAAACCAGAAACTGTTAGCCACCGACAACGGCAACTATTCGGAGAGAATCTCGATAACCATCGGCAACACCCCCGTAGAGATGATATTGGTGCGTGGTGGCCGCATGAATATGGGGTATGACGGCAGTGGCAGCCTCAAGATGCACAGTGAGCCTGTGCATGAGGTGGAAGTCACTTCATTCTACATCAGCACACAGCCATTGTCCGCCTCTTTGGTTAATCAATTTGTCAACAGCAAGAATATTGACGGCAAGGGGAGCGAACCGGCAGAGGTGAGAATGTATGAAGATGTGGAAAAAATCATATCGTCAATTGCCAGCCAGACCGGACGCCCATTGAGATTGCCCACAGAGGCCGAATGGGAATATGCAGCTTGTGGCAACAGCCAGAACACGATTTTCAGCATCGCTTCTGGCAAGCGTACTGCTTATGAGTGGTGCAGTGACTTCCTTGATGACTTTCCTGAAGATGGGGCTGTGCTGACCGACCCCACAGGTCCGCTGAGAGGCAAGGAGCATGTCATCCGCGCTTTCAACAACAAGCGTGGAAAATTTGACCGCAGCAATAAAATCGATGAGGATGAGGCCTACCTTGGTCTTGTCAGACTGGTGTTAAAAGCTAAAGATATTAGATAATTCCTTATTTTCTAACTTAATTTCTTTGATTATGAAAAAAACATTTAAAATGATGCTTGCAGTGGCCATGCTGTTCACTGTAACGCTGAGTGCCAACGCACAATTCTCAAGTAGTGGCGGCGACCGTGTGCCCGACCGTTTTCACATGGGTATCAGGGGTGGTCTCACATCCAATAGTTGGACACACTATGATCCCCTCCTTTTCCCCACAGGAGGAATTGCTCTTGATTTCCAAGTGGCTCCAGTGCCCATTTTCCTGGGAATTGGAATGAACTATGCAAATCTTGGTTTTAAATATGATTCTTATGGTGATACAGAAACAGTTGATGCTCACAGCATTCACATGCCTCTTACCGCCAGTTACCATATCAATGTGGCTCCCAATCTGTTTATCAATCCGTTTGCAGGCCCATTCTTCTCCTATGATCTAACAGATATTGAAGACGAAGACGACATTGATGATTCTCGTTTCAATTATGGATTCCGTGTCGGTTGTGGCATGAACTTCGGACGTCTGACCTTTGACCTTGGATACGACCTTGGTTTGAAGAATTTTGGTAACAGTGATCACAGTATTAAGACAGGAACTCTGTTCATGACTGTTGGTTTCAACTGGGCAGGCAGCCGTTAAGCCAATTTGTTGAGACACAACTATAAGGGAGGTCTGTTCATGGGGACAGACCTCCTCTTTTCATTTTTTATCAAGCTGCAGACAAACCGCTGATAGTTCTTTGGGGCATTTTTGCAAGAATATTTTTGCATGTTAAATAGGTCTTTCCTATCTTTGTTAACGCGAAGATAAGTTGCACCTCGGTAATACAAAAATCAAAAAATTGCTTTTTTGTTTTGTATTGCTCTCGGTTTGCACTATCTTTGCACTTTATTATATAACGGATACCAATGTTTAAAGGGGGTGAAATCATCCTAAAAACTGACTATTACAAAACATGAAATATGCTTTAGTGACAGGCGCTTCCAGAGGGATAGGCAAGGCCATCTCATTGCGTTTGGCTGCAAAGGGGATACCTGTCGTTGTCAATTATTTGAAAAACAAGGATGCTGCAGAGGCCGTAGTAGCCCAAATTCAGGAGGCTGGTGGAATGGCGGAGTTGTTGCCATTCGATGCCTCTCAGCCCAGTGAGATAGAGAAAGCCCTGGATGCTTGGGAGGAAGCACATCCTGATGACCATATCTATATTTTGGTGAACAATGCCGGCATCCGGCGTGACAACGTGATGTTCATGATGTCGGATGACGAATGGCATAGTGTGCTCGACACCACACTCAACGGTTTCTTCTATATCACACGGCGGTTGCTCAAGCACATGATGCCCAGAAAACGAGGTGGGAGAATCGTCAATGTCGCCTCCTTGTCAGGATTGAAAGGACTGCCGGGACAAACCAATTACAGCGCAGCCAAAGCGGCTCTTATAGGCGCCACTAAGGCTCTTGCTCAGGAGGTGGCTCCAAGGGGAGTCACCGTCAATGCCATTGCTCCGGGCTTCATCGAGACAGATATGACCAAGGACCTTGCAGAAGAGGAACTGAGAAAACTCATCCCCATGGGGCGCTTTGGCAAACCCGAGGAAGTGGCTGCTTTGGTTGAATTTCTTGTTTCCGATGGGGCAGCATACATAACAGGAGAGGTAATCAATATCAACGGTGGCTTATATACATAACAGATGGCAAGAAGAGTTGTAATAACAGGAATGGGAATCTGGTCGTGTTTAGGGACAGATATCAATACCGTTAAGGATTCTCTGTATTTTGGGAAGTCTGGTATTGGTTTTCAACCCGAGCGTCTGGAATATGGCTATCGTTCTGGATTGACAGGCATTGTAGAGGAACCCGTCATCACGAAGCAGATGTTGGACCGCCATACCCGTGCCGGTATGTCGGAAGAGGCCCGGTATGCCTACATGGCCAGCAAACAAGCATTCACGCAGGCAAATATGGATGACCAATATCTTCGGGAGAATGAAGTGGGTTGTATTTTTGGAAACGACTCCTCAGCCAAACCTGTGATTGAGGCATCCAAAATCATGGATGAGAAGCACGACTCAGCCATGTTGGGCTATGGACTGATATTCCAATCGATGAACTCAACCGTGAACATGAACCTCAGCACCATCTTCCGTTTGCGTGGCGTCAACTTCACAGTCAGTGCGGCGTGTGCCAGCGGAAGCCACTCGATAGGATTGGGGTATATGTTGATTAAACAGGGGTTGCAGGAGATGGTGCTTTGCGGAGGAGCTCAGGAGACGAACTATTACTCCATGGCTTCATTTGATGCACTTGGAGCCTTCTCCGTCAGGATGGACGAGCCTGCCAAAGCCAGCCGACCATTCGACAAGGACAGAGACGGTCTGATACCGAGTGGTGGTGCCGCAGCCCTGGTGTTGGAAGACTACGACCATGCCGTTGCCCGTGGAGCCGATATCCTGGCAGAAGTTGTGGGATATGGATTCTCCAGCAATGGGGGCGGCATATCCGAGGCAAGCGATGCTGGCAGCGTGACAGCGATGTCGAGAGCCATCAAAGACGCAGGCATAGCACTTGATGACATTGACTATATCAATGCCCATGCCACATCCACCCATCAAGGAGACATGTATGAGGCCATAGCCCTCAACAAACTGTTTCACGGACAGAGGGCATTGATCAGCAGCACGAAGTCCATGACCGGACATGAGTGCTGGATGGCGGGTGCAAGCGAGATAGTGTATTCCATCATCATGATGCAGAATAATTTTGTTGCGCCCAATATCAATTTTGAAAATCCTGACGAGTATTCGGAAAAAATCAACATCACACCAAAGACTGTGGAGATGGAGGTCAACACGGTCCTCAGCAACTCCTTTGGGTTTGGTGGAACCAATTCTGCATTAGTCATCAAAAAATTCAGATAAATAATTGTCATGACGAAAACCATGTATCAAGCCTTATAGATGGCTTTAATGGTTTAAATGAAGAAAACTAAATGAGATTAAGTCCCGCATTACAGAAACAATATACAAAGGAACAATTATCTGCTCGTGATGCACAGCGACTGGCTGAGTTCATCGCGTGGGGACCTGTTGTTTTCCAAGCCTCACGATTGATGTTGAAGTTCGGCATTCTTGACCTGATACGAGATGCGGAAGAAGGACTGACGAGGCAGGAAATCGTTGAGAAGACCCAATTGTCGGACTATGCGGTGAAATGTCTTCTGGAGGCATCACTATGCATTGGCACGATATTGGTGAACCCCGAGACAGAAAGGTTTACCATTTCCAAGACAGGATGGTTTTTGATTAATGACCCTGCCACCCGTGTGAATATTGACTTCAACCATGATGTCAACTACAAGGGATGGTTTGATTTGGAAGCGTCATTGCTCAATGGGAGACCAGAGGGACTGAAACAATGGGGAGACTGGCCCACCGTGTATGAGGGACTGTCAAGTTTGCCCGGTCAGGTACAGAAAAGTTGGTTCGGATTTGACCATTTTTACAGCGATTCGTCTTTTCCCGAGGCTCTGAGAATCATTTTCGACGAGTGCCATGTCCGGTCGTTGTATGATGTAGGAGGCAATACAGGTAAGTGGGCCCTGCAATGTGTTGGTTATGACAAGGATGTGGAAGTCACCATTTTGGACTTGCCCCAGCAGATTAAGATGATGCAGGAGAACATCGCGGGAAAGGAGGGCGAGGACCGCATCAAAGGATACGGTATCAACCTCCTGGATGAGACTGCAGCCTTTCCAAAACGTGACGGAGGGCTTGATGCCATTTGGATGAGCCAATTCCTCGATTGTTTCAGCATGGAGGAAATCGTGGGGATACTGAAGCGTGCCAAGGCTGCCATGACCTCGCAGACACGTGTCTACATCATGGAGACGTTATGGGACAGGCAGAAATATGAGCCAGCTGCCTTCTGTCTGACGATGACCAGCCTGTATTTTACAGCAATAGCCAACGGCAATTCGAAGATGTATAATACAGAAGACATGGAAACTTGTATTGACGCAGCCGGACTGAAAATAGAGAGAATTGTTGACCATTTGGGACAAGGTCATTCCATTTTGATATGCAGACTAAAATAAATAATATTTTGATAAAAATGACAAGAACAGAAATTGAAGAGAAAGTACGGGAATTCCTGATAGAGGATCTCGAAATTGATGAGGAAAAAATCACTGTCGATGCCAAACTGAAAGACGACCTTGGAATAGACAGTCTTGATTTTGTTGACATCGTTGTTATCGTTGAAAAGAAATTCGGATTTAAAATCAAACCCGAAGAAATGGCCAATGTGCTCACATTCAGCCAATTCTGCGACTATATTGAGAGCAAGGTAGGGTAATCGCGGTTATGCTTTCTCACGAGGATTGGAAGGGAAACACAGGAGGCACCACATGGATGCAGAGAACGCTGATAGGTTTTGTAGGATTTGTCGGCATTCGTCCTATTTATGTCATTATGGGACTATTTGTGGCGCCTTTCTATATGCTTTTCAATCATAAAGGCTATACCTCGATTTATCATTATTTTCGCAAGCGACAGGGATTCGGGTGGTGGAAATCATTCCGTTACTCCTATCTCAACCACTATCGGTTTGGACAAATCATCATCGACCGGTTTGCAGCTTACGCCGGCTGCAAGTTTCAGTTCGAATTGGAAGGAAACGACATCTTCCTTGACCTGATGAGTGGAGATGAGGGAGTCATCATTCTCAGCAGCCATGTGGGTAACTATGAGCTGGCAGGATACTCTTTTGCTGCGACTGAAAAGCGGTACAATGCCCTCGTCTTTTCCGGTGAGACAAAGACCGTGATGGAGAACCGCAACCGCATGCTCTCCAAAAACAACATCAAGATGATACCTGTCAGTGAGGACATGTCACATGTCTTCCTCATGAATGCAGCGTTGGCAGACGGAGAGGTGGTCAGCATACCGGGAGACCGTATCTTTGGTTCCCGCAAAAGTGTGGTGTGTGATTTCATGGGAGGACAGGCATCCTTTCCTTTAGGTCCATTTTCCCTTGCTGTTCAAAGAGAGGCACCAACAATCGCTATCTTCGTGATGAAGGAGTCGGCATACAAATACCAGGTCTTTATCAGGAGAATAGCGACAGACGATACAGTCAAATTGGACAAGAAAACAAAAACAGGAAGGATGGTGCAGTCCTTTGCCAAAGAACTGGAAGACATTCTGCGGCGATATCCCGAGCAATGGTTTAACTATTATGAATTTTGGCATGACAGGCCCAACCAATCTTAATGAGATAGACGTCTTGACGCTGTTGCCACAACGCCGGCCGTTTGTGATGATTGACCACCTGACACATTGTGACCAGGTGCTGACAACCACCACTTTGGAGGTGCGTGAAGACAATCTCTTCGTGGAAGGCGACCATCTCAATCCGTGTGCGTTGGTGGAAAACATCGCCCAGACATGCGCAGCAAGGATGGGGTATATCAACAAATATGTGTATCAGGGAGAAGTGAAACTGGGCTTTATTGGCGGCATCAAAAACTTTTGCTTGCAAAGACCTGCTGTTCTGGGTGAAACACTCACCACGACAATAGAGGTGATAGAAGAGGTCATGCAGATGATACTTGTGAATGCCTATGTCAGGGTTGGTGATGAAACCATTGCTACTGCGGAGATGAAAATAGCCCAAACCGATATAGAAGTGGGAAAAAGTGATGAATGAGGAAATCATACTGAAAGCCAGTAAGGAGTTTGACATCCGTTTTAGTGAGGTAGACTCCATGAATGTGGTATGGCATGGTTCATACCCGCTGTATTTCGAAGATGCGCGAGAGGAATTCGGAAGGAAATACAAGTTGGAATATCTTAGGATAGCGGAGTTTGGCTATTATGCGCCATTGGTGGATATGCAAATCCACTACAAGAAACCCCTTGCCTATCAGATGAAACCGCGCATAGACATCATCTACCGTCCAACAGAAGCTGCCAAGATAGTGTTTGATTATGAAATCTACAACACGGAGACGGATGAACTGATGGCAACAGGCAGAACCGTACAGGTATTCATGGACAAGAACTATCAATTGGTTTGGATTACACCCGATTTCTATCAGGAATGGAAACGGATGTGGAATTTGATTTGAAAAAGAAAACTAATATACGAAACAACTAAAAAACCAACAACAGAAAAGATGAAAGAATTGACTAATGAATTGAAGGAACATATCATCGATGTCCTCAATCTTGAGGAGATGACTCCTGAGGATATAGACAACGACGCACCCTTGTTCGGAGAAGGGCTGGGGCTGGATTCAATTGATGCATTGGAACTGATAGTGATGCTTGAGAAGGTATATGGCATCAAAATCAAAGACCCTTCCGCAGGAAAGGAGATTTTCAAATCAGTCAGTACAATGGCTGAGTTTGTGGAGAAAAACAGAGTTAAATAATCATATTCATACCCCATGACAGGGCAAATAGTAATAACGGGTGCAGGCATCGTCTCAGCCATTGGCAATAATATGGCTGAGACAGTCCGCTCGTTATGCTCGGAGAAGACCGGAGTCGGCATCCTGCGACACCTCAATACCACACATAAGGAATTTCCTGTGGGGGAGGTGAAGATGAGTGACTATGACATGAAACGTCTTCTACATATCTCTGATGAGCCGACCACAAGGACAGCCTTGATGGGCATGCTCTCCATCAAAGAGGCTCTTGAGGCAGCATCTCTCTCAGAAAGAGAAGGCCTCAGCATCGCATTGGTGTCAGGGACAACTGTCGGTGGTATGGATAAGAGTGAGCAATATTATCTGGACTATTTGGGAAATGATTCCCGAAATGAGTATATCAAGGCCCATGACTGTGGAGCAACAACAGAAATGATGGCCGATTATTTCGGGGGCTTCTCGTTGGTGACAAGCATTTCCACAGCTTGCTCTTCTGCAGCCAATGCCATCATCATGGGAGCCAATCTCATCAGAGGTGGAATCGTGGACATGGCTGTGGTAGGAGGAGCAGAGTGTCTGACGAAATTCCATCTCAATGGTTTCAATTCCCTCATGATTCTTGACCATGAGCAATGCAAGCCTTTTGATGCCTGCCGGGCAGGACTGAATCTGGGTGAAGGTGCTTCCTTCATCGTGATGGAGACCGCAGAGTCGGCACAAAAGAGAGGGGCGCATGTGATGGCGGTGTTGAGCGGTTATGGGAATGCCAGTGATGCCTATCATCAGACGGCATCCAGCGACCAGGGCGATGGCGCCTATCTGTCGATGCAAAAAGCATTGAATATGGCTGGACTGCAACCAGAGGACATTGATTATATCAATGCACATGGAACTGGGACCCCCAACAACGACATGAGTGAGAGCCAAGCCCTCTTGCGTGTCTTCGGCGAGCACATGCCCCTGGTATCCTCGACCAAGGGGATGACAGGTCATACTACCAGTGCCTCAGGGGCGGTGGAGACTACCATTTGCCTGATGGCTTTGCAGCATGGCATTGTTCCTGTCAACTATGGATGGAAAACACCGATGGAAAACGGAATCATCCCATCGATGTCTGTCAAAGCAGAGAACCCCCTACGGCATATCATGTGCAACTCTTTTGGTTTTGGAGGAAACGACTCCAGTCTGATTATTTCAAGATACGACCATGAGCAATAAGGTATTCATCAAAACAGCAACACAAATCTCCATCCAGCAGCCGCTCAGCGAAAAGTGGATGGAGTGTCCTGCCATATATGATGAACCATATACCAGAAGCATCGAGCCGAATTTTCGTGACTGGATGGGGTTGATGGAATCGAGACGAATGGGGAAAATCCTGAAAAGGGCATTGGTGACAGCAACAAAGGCTATGGATGATGCTGCCGTTCCCCAACCAGATGCTATCATCACGGGAACAGGACTGGGCTGTATCGAAAACACGGAAGTGTTGTTGGAACAACTTTTCAATGAGGGAGAGGAAATGCTCAAGCCCACTTGTTTCATGCAGTCCACACACAATACCATCAGTTCGCTGATTTCCATCAACAGGAAATGCCACGGCTACAATTCTACTTACAGCCACAAAAGTGTCTCCTTTGAAAGTGCCCTGATGGATGCTTTCTTACAGATAAGATTGGGGGATATCCAGACCGCACTTGTCACTGGTAATGATGAGATGACACCATCTTATTTCAAAATACTGCAACGAACAGGTTTTTTAGGTCAAACAGGTCAGGTGACTGCCGGAGAGGCCTCTGCGGCGATGGTGCTGACCACAACCCCTAAGGATGCATTGTGTATGCTGAAAGATGTGAGGTTATCTTATAAAATGCCACAGCTAGACGGTCTGCCAAAAGATGTGGACGCAATCATGGTAGGTACCAATGGCTGTGAGAACAACGACCGTGTGTATAAGCAACTGGCAGAATTGTGCCCAAAAGTTCCCTTGCTTCACTACAAACACATTTTTGGAGAAAGCTATACGGCATCTGCATTAGGAATATACGCATCCGCCCACATCTTGAAACGAGGTGAGGCACCCGCTTTCATGAGATGTGAGAAATGCGCCCAACCACTTCCCGTTTCACGATTGCTTTTTGTCAATCATAGCGACGGAAAGTGTTTTTCATACGTGTTGATGAGTTCAATAAATAACGAGCAGGCGATATGAGGTTGTTAAACGATATGTTCTCTGTCAGCAAATGGAGTGATGACCGCATTCAAATCCAGATGAACGCAGGCCATCCCATTTATCAAGCTCATTTCCCAGGAAATCCCATCACACCGGGGGTATGTATAGTAAAGATAATCGGCGAACTTTTAGGTCAGATGTTCAAATGTGATGTTTCGTTGACCAAGATAGTCAATCTGAAATTCATTGCTCCCATCTCGCCTGTGTCTTATCCTGCAATCGACATCGTGTGGACTGCAGCAGAGAAAAATGCCGAGGAGGTGAAAGCCAAAGGTGCCATCATGTCGAATGACAAGATGTTGACCAAGTTTTCACTCGTATTCAACGAAGTCAAGTAAAAGCAAATCGCATGATGGATAAAGTGAAGATGAAACTGATCTATCCGAAGTGGAAGAAACTTCCAGGACAGACAACATTTAATTTGCCGCCCCATGGACCCGTGGCATTTGCGGGTACATTGCCGGAATATGTGGATGTATCGTTTACAGACGAGAACGTGGAACCCATTGATTTCAACGAGGAATGCGATATTGTCGCATTGTCCATGATGCTTTCCACACAGGTGAAGCGCGGTTGGGAAATAGCAGAGGAATATCATAAGCGCGGCAAATTGGTCATGGCTGGAGGAATCTCCTCCATGCTTCATGCAGAGGAAATGGTCGACCATGTGGACTGCCTTTTTCTCGGAGAGAGCGAAGGCCGCATGGAGGGAGTGATGCAGGATTTCCTTCGGGGGGAGTTGAAAAAGGTTTACAACTTCATGGCGCAGCTGCCACCGATAGAGACGGTGGGAAAATGTCGACGCGACCTTTACAAACGTGAGCTTTACAACCATAAGGGTGTGCAGATGGTGGATTTGTTTCATGCCTCGCGTGGCTGCAGATACAGTTGTTACCCATGTGCCGTCAGTTATCTTGGTGGAAGGAAATTCCGTCCAAGACCGATTGACAAGGTGGTGGAAGACATGGCATCAATCAACAACAACAGGTTGTTTATTGTTGACAACTCCTTGGCCCAGGACAAGGAGTGGGAGAAAGAGTTGTTTCGTGCGATAGCTCCATTGAAGAAGAAATGGATAAGCCATACGATAGAAGACGATGATGAGGTGCTGTCTTTGGCCTATGATGCGGGTGCATGGTATGTCTACCAGGCCATATACGACACGAGTGATTACATCAGGGAGCGTGTCAGGCGTTATCATGACCATGGAATCGGTGTTGAGGGAACCATCTTGCTGGGACTCGACAATCAGACAGTGGATGACTGCAAGCGCCTGATAGACTTTTTGGGAGAGATAGACTTGGATTTGGCAGAGTTTACCATCCTCACCCCATTCCCTCATACGAAGACCTATGATGATTTTCTGCGGCAGGGACGTATTTTTGATTTCGACTGGAATCATTACAATGCTGGGCAGGTGGTATTCCAGCCCAAGCAAATGACTCCCGAGGAACTGCAGGACATCTATGACTATGCCTGGCAATCTTTTTATAAGAACGAGACTCAGGAACAAAAGATGTTCAACCTCTTTTGTAAGGTTGCTCTCCGTGAGATGGAGGACGGCACATATAAACCGAGAGACCGAAGGCTTGCCAACCGAAGTTTCGGCAGGGAGGTGAACCGTTCAAAGCGCAATGTCAATTTGTAAGGAGAAGAAGGATGAAGGTACCCAAGGAATACTATGATGAAGTCTTTCATTTTGAAGACAGATGGGGTTTGCCCTCGGCATGTGGCCTGAAAATAAGGCATCATGATGGCAAGGCCTATGTCATTGTGACGGAATTGTATCAGGAGAATCCAGGCACCAGCATCACCTATGCGGGTGAAACACTTGTGGAGCAAATCTGCAGCGCAAAGCAGTTGGACCCGTCACAAATAGTATATATTGAATGTGCTCCAGACACCAACTCCAAACTGTCGTTTTATGATGAGGAGTATTTCATGGTGGATTTCGGGGCCGATTTGCGACATCGGTATCATCAGTTGGACGCTGATGAAGTAAAAAAGATTTTGCAATAATAACGTGAGCCTATGGTATATGTGTTGGCAGACAACATCATCTCCCCATTGGGAATGAGCTCAGAAGAGAATTATCATGCCGTCAAATCAGGGCAAACTGCCTTGAGGCAATATTCTGATGGGGTGATGATTCCAGAGACTTTCACAGCCTCACTGATGAGCCATGACCAGAAAGAGGGGTTGCGGATGGATGGAACAACACCTTTTGAAGCCATGGTGACGGCATCGGTCAAAAGGGCTTTGGAGGAAACAGCTATCGACTTGGCTCATGAAAGCGTGGTTTTTGTGCTCAGCACCACCAAGGGCAATATCGAGTTGTTGTCGCAAGACAATGAGCATCAAGATGATTTGTATCTGGGAACCTCTGCCCGCCATATAGCAGAATCCGTGGGCATTCAGTCCACACCTGTGGTGGTCTGCAACGCCTGCACTTCTGGAGGAGGAGCCATCCTGTTGGCCTCACGTCTTTTGGAATGTGGGCTTTATGATTATGCGGTTGTAAGCGGTGCCGAATGCCAGTCTCCTTTTATCATTTCAGGATTTCAGTCTCTCAAGGCGTTGTCGCCAGAAGCATGCAGGCCGTTTGACCTGGAGAGGATGGGACTGAATCCAGGTGAGGCTGCAGCAACGATGGTGCTTGGCAGGAAACCGCTCCATGGCGGTTGTTGGGCAATCAATGCGGGATGCGTCAGAAATGATGCCTACCATATCAGTGCGCCATCAAAGAATGGAGAAGGTGCTTTCTTGGCATTGAAATCCATAACTGAGAAGGAGGATTTGGAATCCCTTGCGTTCATCAATGCACATGGTACGGCAACGATGTTCAACGACCAGATGGAATCTGTGGCCATTGAGCGTGCCGGACTGGGACAGGTTCCTGTCTTCGGACTTAAAGGATATTATGGGCATACGATGGGTGCTGCAGGCATATTGGAGACCATCATCTCCATGAAGGCATTGGATGATGAGACCGTCTTGGGAACCAAGGGCTTTGACGAACTGGGTGTTTCCGGTAGGATAAGCCTGTCGCCGCACAACCAACATACAGATAAGAAAGCCTTTGTCAAAATGCTCTCGGGTTTTGGTGGCGGAAATGTGGCCTTATGGGCAACCCAACATCAAGAGAGAGACGAACAAAAGCCATTGCCTTCCTTTACTGTTGCACATCATGTCACCATATCCCCCAAGGGAGTATGGATAGACGGAAGACAGTGGGGTGACGGTGGTGAGGGACCGTCGTTGTTGTCTGAAATCTATAAAAAAGAGATTGGCGACTATCCCAAATACCACAAGATGGATGTCCTGAGCCGTTTGGGGTTCGCTGCTTCCGAATTGTTGCTGAATGCGGAGGGAGAAAGGATGGCTGAGGCGAGGGAAGACCGTGCCGTTGTCTTTTTCAATCGCAGTTCATCCATTTGTGCAGACAAGGCTTATCTTGAGACCATTGCAGACAAGGAGAACTATTTTCCCAGTCCGTCGCTGTTTGTGTATACGCTGCCCAATATTGTCACTGGAGAGATAGCCATCCGCAACCACTATCATGGCGAGACATCGTTTTATGTGATGGACCAACGTGATGAAGACATGATGGGAAGAGTCGTTCAGGCATCTTTCTGCGACGGTATGACCAAGAGCATCTTGGGCGGATGGTTGGATTATGAGGATGATGCGCATTTTATGGCCGACATCTTCTTGTATGTGGTTAATTAAAAGGAGAACTAAGTGATGTGGAGATTGTTGTGTTTTTCTGTCGTACAGTGCATCCTTTTGGTGGGAGGTCAGGTGTTGCTGAAATTCTCCATGATGCGGATGCCGGCATTCAGTTGGTCGAAAACCTTTTGGCTGGGGCTTCTGACCAATTGGCAGTTTGCCCTTTGCGGTCTCCTCTTTGGTGCGGCATCATTGCTGTGGATGTATATTGTGAAAACGTTCCCTTTCAGCATGGCCTATCCAATGATCAGCCTAAGCTACGTTTTTGGAATGTTTGCCGCCATGTTTTTTTTCCATGAGGATATATCCCTCATCAGATGGATGGGCGTGGCATGTATTATTGTTGGATGTGTTTTAATTGCAAAATAATGAAAAGGATAAAACTATTGATATTGATGGTGATGGTTGTCTGCGTGCATTCTTATGTGCATGCCCAGACCGTCAACGAAGCAGAAGTCAAGCAGAAAATCAATCAGGCTGCGGCAGCATTGAACACCATGCAGTGTGATTTCATACAGACCAAGCATTTGAGGATGTTGAATGACAAAATGGTTTCAAAGGGCAAAATGTATTACCAGAAATCCGACAAACTGAGGTGGGAATACGTCACCCCCTATGCCTATGTCTTCATACTCAACAAAGACAAGGTGCTGGTGAGGAACAAGGGAAGAAATGATGTGATAGATGTCAACAGAAACAAAGTCTTCAAGGAGGTGGCGCGCATCATGATGAGCAGCGTGGTGGGCAACTGCCTTTCCGACGAGAGAAATTTCAAGACCAGCATCAGCGAGAGCCAAACAGAATGGTTGGCCACGATGCTTCCTTTGAGAAAAGACATGAAACAGATGTTTCAAAAGATAATCCTGCATTTCAGCAAGCAGAAATCTTATGTGGTGAAAGTTGAGCTGTTTGAGAAGAACGGCGACCATACCACCATTGATTTGAAGAATGTCAGATGTAATGACGCCATCAGCGCTAATACGTTTGTTGTCAATTAGTCTGGGATTGCTTCTTGCCGAACCATTGCAAGCCCAGAACCTTCTCCCTTCTGAAGAGGGAGACAGATGCCGCTATGAGGTCACCATCCAGATGGACAAAGGCTATTTCAGCGGTGTGTGTGCCATGTTGAATGAGGGAAAAATCATTCAGGGCAGCATATTCAATGAGTTTGGCATCACAGCGATAGATTTCTCCTATGATACGGCCAAGAAGAAGGTTCGTCTGCACACTGTTTTCAAGATGATGAACAAATGGTATATCAGAAGAGTGCTTAGAAAGGATTTGGCATATCTGATTGATGGACTGAAGACAGGGGAAACCCAATATGTGAACAAAAGACACCATATCACCTATCTACTGGTTCCCGCCAATACAAGTGAGCCAGAAGATTCAGATGAATGAGATGACAGACAAGGAAAGACAGAAGCAATTGCTTCACGACAGAGGTATTTGTGTGGTTATCCCTACATACAACAATGTGGGGACGATTGCCTCTGTTGTCGGAAAAACATTGCAGGAATGTCGCGATGTCATCGTGGTGAATGATGGTTCTACAGATGGTACGGAAGAAGTGCTGCGTGAAATTGGTGGCGTGACGGTGGTCGACAGCCATCCTAACAAGGGCAAGGGTCACGCATTGAGAAAAGGTTTCGAAAAAGCCCTTCAGATGGGATTTGCTTATGCCATCACATTAGATGGTGACGGTCAGCATTACCCAGAATGCATCGGAGACTTTTTGGAAGCCAACAGAGAGCATCCCGGAGCATTGATTGTGGGAAGTCGGAACTTGGAGGGGGTGGAGCGCTCAAAAGGAAGTGCATTCGCCAATCGGTTCTCTAATTTCTGGTTCTATGTCCAGACCGGAAAATGGCTTTCCGACACCCAGACGGGCTATAGGCTTTATCCCATCAAGAAAATCCCTGGTTTGTCGTTGATTACGTCACGCTATGAAGCCGAATTGGAGATGCTTGTTCTGTGTTCGTGGCATGGGGTGAAGTTGGTTCCTATTCCCATCGATGTTTATTATCCTCCAAAAGAAGAGCGGGTAAGCCATTTCCGTCCTTTCAAGGATTTTGCACGGATTAGTTTGCTGAACACAATCTTGTGCGTATTGGCAGTTGTCTACGGACTGCCCCTGCGCATCGGACGTTTTCTGATGAAGTATGTCCGCACCTATTTTTCTTTGATTTTCTTCATCATTTTGTCTCTTTTTGTCATTACGCCAGGTGTGTGGCTGTATGTGAAGAGTGGAAAGATGACAGAGCATAAGAGGAGAAAACTTCATGTCATGCTGCAAAAAATCGCCCAGTTTATTATGATTAAATGCGGCATACCGGGGACAAAATTCTCCTACAAAGTGGCAGAAGGTGTGTCGTTCGACCAGCCCCATGTGATTATTTGCAATCATCAGTCGCATCTTGATTTGATGTGCCAGTTGATATTCACACCCAATGTGGTTTTCCTCACCAACAATTGGGTATGGAACAATCCCTTCTATGGGTTCATCATCCGCAATTCGGAATATTATCCCGTCGCAGAAGGTATTGAGCAGTTGCTGCCACAGTTGAAATCATTGGTTGACAGAGGATACAGCATTGCCATATATCCTGAGGGGACGCGGTCGAAGGATTGCAAAATAGGACGTTTCCACAAAGGTGCTTTCTATGTCGCGGAGAAATTGGGCGTTGATGTTTTGCCCATGTGTTTGTATGGTCCGGGGAAAGTGCTGCCCAAGAAGACTTATACGCTGCTGAAGAGTCCCATTTATATTGAGGTTGACCATCCTATTTCGCAGGAAGAACTGAGAAGCATGGGTGATTGCAGGCATCAGGCTTCGATGATGCGGAAAAGATATGTGAGAAGGTATGAGGAAATATGCAATAGAATAGAGCAGAATGTCTAAGGGGAAAGTGGTTATCATAGGAAGTGGTCTTGGCGGACTCTCTTGTGGAGTTCTGCTGGCAAAGAATGGCTACGATGTCACTGTGCTTGAGCAGGGTGCCCAGATAGGTGGCTGCCTGCAGTGTTTTACCCGTCAGAACGCTAAGTTTGAGACAGGTATGCATTTTATCGGGAGTGCGGCAAAAGGCCAAACCCTCGACCGGCTCATGAACTATCTGGAAATCAGGAAAGACGTCAGGTTGGCAGAATTGGACCGTACCGGATATGAGGTCATCTCTTTGAATGGGAACCTTTACAAATATGCCAACGGGCGTGAGGCATTCATCAAGCAGATGAGCGACTATTTTCCCCATCAGCATGAGAATCTCGTGCGTTTTTACGATTTGGTGGACAGGGTGGCCGGTGCCTCTTCCCTTCATTCGCTCAAATATGCGGAAACCGATGCGGCCATCAATACGGAATACCAACTGAGGTCGATTAATGAAGTGATAGACAGCATCATCACAGACCCGCTGCTGGCTAAGGTTTTGGTAGGAAACCTGCCCTTGTATGCTGCTGAGAAAGACAAAACGCCTTTCTCCACTTATGCCTTCATCATGGACTTTTACAATCAGAGTGCCTTCCGCATTGTCGGCGGCAGCGACAGCGTGGCCAAGTCTATGCAGCAAACCATCCAGCACTATGGAGGCCAGGTGCTGAAACGGCATCAGGTGACCAGAATAGTATGTGATGACACCCATGCTGTAGGTGTGGAGGTCAACGGGAGCCAATTCGTTGAGGCAGACATCGTCATCTCTGATGCACATCCGATGAGAACCCTTGAGCTGATTGACTCCAAAATCATCAGGCCTGTCTTTAGAAAACGCATCAACTCCATGCCTCAGACCGTAGGAGGTTTTTCTGTGTATCTTGAGTTCAAGGATAAGACGGTCCCCTATATGAACTACAATTATTATGGTTACAACCAAGGGACGCCATGGGGATGTGAGCAATATGATGAAGATACATGGCCAAAGGGTTTCCTGTATATGCATTTTTGTCAGGACAACGCACCCATGTTTGCCAAAACGGGTGTAGTCCTTTCCTATATGCATATGAATGAGGTGAGGAGGTGGATGGACACTCGGGTTGGGAAAAGAGGTCAGGATTATGAGGATTTCAAGAACAGGAAGGCAGAACTGTTGCTCAACTCTCTTGAAAGCTATTTCCCCGGTATCCGCCATGCTATTAAGAACATCTACACCTCCACCCCCCTGACTTATCAGGATTATACTGGCACCCAAGACGGTTCCATGTATGGTATAGCAAAAGATGTGAGTCTTGGGGCTGCAGGACGTGTGCCCCACAAAACCAAGATTCCCAATGTGTATCAGACAGGGCAGAACATCAATTCGCATGGAATGCTGGGCGTGCTTGTCGGAACCATTGTCACATGCAGTGAGCTGTTGTCGGCAAAGACCATTTATCAACAAATCGTGGAGGCAGGGTCATGAGGCAGTCCGTCGTTGTCATAGGAGCAGGTTTGGGAGGTCTTTTCACGGGTGCCTTTCTTGCAAAAGAGGGCTTTCGTGTCACTCTGCTTGAGAAGAATGCGTCCATCGGTGGTGGGCTTCAGACTTTTCAGCGATTTGGCGAGACTTTTGACACAGGGATGCATGTGGTGGGAGGCATGTATCCTGGGGGTAACGTCAGAAAGATATGCAACTATCTGGGTATTTTCGACCGACTGAAGCTGCGTGATGTGGATGATGACTGCACCGACAGCATGTATTTTGCTGAGGACAAGAAGTGTTATTCGGTAGCGAGAGGAAAAGAGGGCTTCGCATTGTCTTTGTCTTCCTTCTTTCCTCATGAGTCGGACAACCTCAGACGGTATGTGGATGCCCTTTTCGACCTTACCGACAAGGTGGACTTATTTAACCTCAGACCCTCAAACGGACAATTGTCGCTTTTCACTGGCTCTGATGATTTCCTGCTGTCGGCGGAAGACTTCATTGCCAAATACATAGGTGACGAGAAACTGCGCAGTGTGCTGGCATTTATGAATCCGCTTTATGGAGGCAGAAAAGGGCAGACCCCCGCTTATATTCATGCCATCATCAGCAGTTTGTATATCAAAGGAACCAGCCGTTTTGTTGACGGCAGCAGCCACATGGCCGACCTGCTGGCAGAAGTCATCACCTCTCATGGAGGAGAGGTACTCACCAATGAGCCAGTGGAGTGGATTGAGGTCAATGACCGTAAGGTGGATGGTGTGAGGACAAAAAGTGGCAGGCAGTTCATTGCCGATTATTACATTTCAGCCATACACCCCTGCACCATGTTCCATCTGATGGATGAGGGTGCGCTGCCCCGTGCATATCGCAATCGCTTGAATTCCATACCCAATGCCCATTCTGCCTTCTCCTTGTTTATTAAGTTGAAGCCCAAATGTTTTCCTTATATCAACCATTCAGAATATTATATGACACGATATGAGGATGTGTGGAACTTCAGCCGTGCAGACAAGCCATGGCCATTGGGATTCCTCTTCATGACACCGCCGAGTTCCAATCAAGGGGAGTTCAGCAGTAAGGCATTGGTGACAGCCCCCATGCCCTTTGAGATGGTGTCGAAGTGGGAGTCGACCAAAGTGGGCCGACGAGGCGATGACTATGTCAGATGGAAGCAAGAGAAAGCGTGTCAGCTGCTGCAACTCATTGAGGATATCCATCCAGGATTTGAGGCGTGTATCGACAGCATGAATACCGCATCTCCGCTTACTATCCGCGACTATTATGGTGCAAAGGATGGGACGATATGTGGTTTCAGCAAAGACTGCCACAATATCGCCTTGTCACAGGTTCCTGTTGTCACTAAGATACGCAATCTGTTGCTGACAGGACAGAACAACAATCTCCATGGCATATGTGGGGTTCCCCTTACTGCTATCCAGACGTGTGAGGCCATTTTGGGCAACAATTATCTCATTAATAAAATCAACGCATGGAACGAAGGCTGATACTAGTCATATTGTTCATGGTCATCCAATTCCATGCATGGTCCCAGGTCAATATCTGGGAAGGGACATCGTGTGGAAAGAAGGTCATGCTGACTCCCTATGTGGCAGCTGGAAAAGACAACCCTGGGATTATCGTGTGTCCGGGAGGAAGCTATTTCTGGCATGATATGGAGGCTGAGGGTCACGATGTGGGACGATGGCTTCGTGACAATGGCATATCGGCTTTTGTCCTGAAATATAGGACTGCGGCTTTTCCTGCATTTTCCCTTCATTTCCGGCTTCTTTTCCGCGGCAACAGGTATCCAGACCCGCAGGATGATTTGAGACAGGCCATCAGATGGGTCAGGCAGCACGCATCAGAATATGGCGTGGACCCAAAGACGGTTGGAGCCATGGGCTTTTCAGCCGGCGGTCACTTGGTCATGTCAAGTGTGGAGCTGTTCGACCGTGAGGATTGGCCGGCATTTGTCGTCCCTGTTTATCCTGTGGTGACAATGGTTGAGAATTGTGTTCATAAGCGCTCAAGAAGAGGGCTGTTGGGTGATTCCAGAACAGGAAACAAACAACTGAAAGATTTGCTCTCTCTGGAGAGACACGTTCCACAGGACTGTCCTCCCGTTTTCTTGGTTAATTGTGTGGACGACCCCATTGTTGACTTCCGTAACTCGGTGTTGCTCGATTCTGCGCTTTCCGACAAGAAAATCCCGCATCAGTACATCCAATTCCAGACCGGTGGGCATGGGTTCGGTGCCAGTGAGAAGAAGGTCAACACCGAAACCCGGCAATGGAAGATGCTGTTTTTGAAATGGTTAAATTCAATGATAAGACATATATGATGAAAAATCCTAAATTCGACGACATTCGTCCTTATTATGAGGACGAGATACCTGCAGCCATGCAGAGGATAGCAAATTATAAGATTTTTCCGCTGTTGGCATCATTCGTATATCCCAACGAACCCATAGAAGAAGTAAGGAAACGAATCAGTTCGTTTAAGACGGTCAGGGAATTCCAGCATGACACCATGTGGCACGTCAACGAACAGATTATTTCAAGGAGCATCACCAAGTTCACGGGCTCTGGTTTGGAGAAACTGAATCCTGACAAGCAATATCTGTTTGTCTCCAACCATCGTGACATCATGCTTGACGCATGCCTGCTTCAGTATTATTTTGTAGCGAATGGTTTTGAGACCACAGAGATTACGTTTGGAGCCAACCTGATGATGAATCCTGTCGTGATAGATGTAGGCAAAAGCAACAAGATGTTCAAGGTGGAGCGCCCTGGCGGCGACATCAAGGATTTCTACAGGTCATCCATGCATTTGTCGGAGTATATCCGATATACCATCAAGGAGAAAAAGCAGTCAGTATGGATTGCCCAACGGAACGGCAGGACCAAAAACGGATTGGACGCAACAGACCAAGGCATCATCAAGATGTTTTGCATGAGCGAGCCCAGTGACAAGGTCAAGGCATTGGCAGAATTGAATATCGTGCCGGTATCCGTGTCCTATGAGTGGGAGTCGTGTGACATACTGAAGGCGCTTGAACTGTATGAGTCGCAATACACCCGTTACACGAAGAAGCCTGGCGAAGACCTTAACAGCATTATCACCGGCATTCTCCAACCCAAGGGAAGGGTGCATTTCGAATTGTGTGAACCCATATCCATGGCTGAGTTGTCCGCCTTGGAGCACCAAACAAAGAATGAATACCACAAGTCTGTTGCCAAGATAATTGACAGGAGAATCAACACAGCCTACCGGTTGTACCCCAACAATTACATTGCGCATGATTTATTTTATGGAAACACCAAATATCGCTCCATGTATACAAAAGCGGAGTATGATGCGTTTATCAAGCATCTTTCGAAACTCGACAAATATGATACATGCGACATAGAGCGGCTTAAAGACATTTTTGTTGGCATATACTCTAATCCCGTTGACAACAAATTCAGAGAATAATGACATCGCTGATAGTCAGGATATACAATTGGATGACAGGACATAAGACCTTCCGGTTGGTGTCCGCAGTCGTCATTGTTGCCATATTGGCTTCTTTGTTGGTGAGACAAACCTACAAGGAGGACATTTCGGATTTCCTGCCTCTGAACAACAAATACAACAAGGCGTTGAAGGTATATCAAGGCATATCCAAGGCCGACCGCCTTATTGCTATTTTTGAATATGGTGATTCCACGGAGTCTGCACCAGATTCAATTGTAGCTGCCGTGGAGCATTTTGTTCAGGTTGTGCAGGAAAACGACCGCGACGGTATGGTGAAAGACTTGACTTTTCAGGTTGATTATGAGAAAGTGTCCAGCATCGTGGACTTCGTTTATGGTCAAATTCCCTTTTTCCTCACGGATGCGGACTATCACCGTTTTGACAGTCTGATGGGAGAGAAAGACTTTGTCTCCCAACAAATAGCCAATGACAAGCAGATGCTGACCTTCCCTGTCTCGGCACTGATGTCGGAGAATTTCCAAAGAGACCCTTTGAATTTCTTCACGCCAGTGGTGGAGCAGTTGCAGAATGGGCAGCCGGAAGTCGTGTATGAGAATTACGACGGTCTGTTCTTTTCTCCTGACATGAGATGTGCGATGGTGATGATGACATCACCCTTCGGAACCAGTGAGACAGAAAAGAACACCCGCCTGCTTGAGTTTCTGAAGACGTGCGCACAGCAGACCACCGCCAAGTTTGCAAACCTGCAAATCCGTTTTACCGGTGGGCCTGCCATCGCAGTTGGCAACTCCAGCCAAATCAAGAAAGACAGTCTTTTTTCGGTTGCCTTGGCGGTTTGTCTTATCGTATTGTTGCTTTTCATGGTCTTCCGCAGTGCTTGGAATTTGCTGTTGATTATCTTGTCGATAGCATGGGGGTGGCTGTTCGCCATGGGAGCCTTGGCACTCATTCATGACAGCATCTCTGTGATAGTCATTGGCATATCATCTGTTATCCTTGGAATCGCGGTCAACTATCCGCTCCACTTGATAGCGCATATGCAGCATACACCCGACATCAGGACGGCACTGAAGGAAATCGCCATGCCGCTTGTTGTGGGAAACATCACCACCGTTGGAGCATTCCTTACCTTGGTGCCGTTGAAATCGATCGCGTTGCGTGATTTGGGGTTGTTCAGTTCCATGCTCCTCATCGGAACCATCTTGTTTGTCTTGCTCTATCTTCCGCATCTTGTTCGTGTTGGGCGTCATCAGTCCGAGAGTCATTTCTTAAGCCGCATAGGAAAAGTCTCGTTGGAGAGCAATAGATGGGTAGTCGGACTGATGCTTGTACTGACTTTGTTTTTCGGATACTACAGTCTTCAGACCTCCTTCGATTCGGATATGAACCATATCAATTATTTGTCGGAGGAGCAAAGCAAGGATTTGAGATATCTCCAGGAGATGATGGTCGACAGTGCAGGCAGCCAAAATGTTTATGTCGTTTCGTCCGACTCCACCATGGAGGGTGCATTGGAGAAAAGCAGACTCGTCCAACCCGTGCTGAGGGAATTGGAGAAAGAGGGATATATACAGGAGAGCAATGGATGCAGCCAGTTTCTTTGTTCCCGTGAGGAACAGGCAAGGCGCTTGAGAAATTGGGAAACCTTTGTTGGGAAATACGGAGACAGGTTCAAAAACGAAGTGAGGGCAGCTGCGCGAAAGGAAGGCTTCGCTGACGATACCTTTGAGGATTTTTTCAATATTCTGGACGCAGATTTTGAACCTCATGAGATAAGTTATTTTGATTTGCTTGCCTCCACGGCTTTCTCATCATACCTATCTGCCGACAGTGTGGGGAGAGACTACCGTGTTGTGGATGTGCTGAGAACGGACAGCAGCAACGTTCAGCAGGTGGTCAATATGGTGGAGGAGAAGGCACATGGACAATATGCTTTTGACGTAGGCAGCATGAATTCGTCTATCGCCACACGTCTCTCCGACGATTTCAACTACATCGGATGGGCGTGCGGTCTTATCGTGTTCTTTTTCCTTTGGTTCTCACTGGGCAGTCTGGAATTGGCCATGCTGTCTTTCCTTCCCATGGCATTGAGCTGGATATGGATTTTGGGCATCATGGCATTGTTGAACATCCATTTCAATGTCGTGAACATCATCCTGGCCACCTTTATCTTTGGTCAGGGTGACGATTATACCATCTTTATGACCGAAGGCTGTCAGTATGAGTATGCTTATAGAAGACGTATGCTGTCGTCTTATAAAACCAGCATCATCATCTCAGCCCTGATTATGTTTATTGGTATAGGAACGCTGATTTTTGCCAAGCATCCAGCACTTCACTCACTTGCAGAGGTGACCATCGTGGGAATGTTCTCTGTCGTTCTGATGGCTTATGTGTTCCCGCCTCTGATATACAAGTGGCTCATCTCCAAAAAGGACGGTTATCGGGAGCGTCCTATCTCATTGGCAGCATTCGGCGTTACCGCCTATTGTGCTGTTGTCTTTTTCACACAACTGTTCTCTGTTTATGTGTTGGGAGGCATCTTGTTTGGTTTGCTGAAACCCAATTCAAGAACAAAGCGTTTTTTCCATGAATATGTGAGAAGATGTTTTTGGTTTGATATGAACCGTATTGCAGGAGTCAAGTTCACATACGAGAACAAGCATGAAGAGACATTCTCCGACCCCGCCATCGTCATCTGCAACCACCAGTCAATGCTGGATACCGCATATCTGATGGCTGTGTTCTCCAAAATATCCATCGTGGCCAATGAGCATGCCAGCCAGAATAGAATCATCAGAAAGGTGTTCAAATGGCTGGACTTTTATACAATACCCGACGGCGGTACTATTGACGAGAGCCGAATCCGTCAGTTGGTGAGCCAAGGTTACTCGGTGCTCATTTTCCCAGAAGGTGAGCGTAACCCATCATCCTCAATTCTTAGATTCCATAAAGGGGCTTTCTATCTTGCAGAGAAATGCGGTCTTGACATCGTTCCCATCCACCTGCATGGAATCAATCATGTGTTTCCCCGCAATACCATCTGCACTTATCCGGGTGAGGTCACATTGAGGATAGGAAAACGAATATCACATGAGGATTTGTCATGGGGACAAACTTACGTGGAGCGCACGAAATCAATACAGAGATTCTTTGACGGTGAATTTGAGATGATCAGGCGCAAGAAAGAGACCGCAACCTATTTTGCAAGGTTTGTCGCCGACCGTTACCGATACAAAGGCATTGAGATATCATCTGCCGTCAGCCGACGGTTGTCGAAATACGACCGTTATGAGAAATGGATTTCAAACGAAGAAGACGAGGTGGGACGCACTGCAATTGTTGTCAACAATCACTGGGGTGAGATGTCGTTGCTGATGGCCGTCGTATGTCCCAAAATCCGTGTCATCGCCTTGGAGGAAGATGATGACAAGATTGCCGTGGCTTCTTATAGCGCAGAGTCCGTGGCTCCCAACCTCTCCATTAGGAAGAAGGAGGGTGAGGAGCAGGTCGGGCAATTGATGAATGAAGGTGGAAACAGCATTTTGTACATCATTGAACCGTCGGACAAAGATTTGGAGATATATAGTCATTATCATCCGGTGATAATCGGATGAGCTGTTTTAAAATATGTCAGAAATGAAAGAGAAGATAAGAGAAATGTTGGAGGATGCGCTCCCCTTGGTGGATTTCGACTCGGATTTCTTGTTCCGTGAACTCGACTCACTGGGTGTGACAACCATTTTGATGATGCTGTCGGACGAATTTGGAATCAAGCTGGAGTCTACGGATGCGACGCCCAAGAACTTGAAGTCGTTGGACAATATTGTCGCCATGGTGGAGAGAAAAATCAAAGAGCAGAACTGATATGGTTTTTGAAGATTGCCTTAAGCGAAACGCAGAACTTTATCCTCAGAAAACGGCTGTGGTCTGCGGGGATATGGCATGCACCTATGAGCAGTTGTATCAACGTACCCTCACCCGGATGGAGGAGTTGGAAAAGCAATATGTCAAAGGACAAATAGTCTGTGTTCGGGTTAGTTCCACGATAGAATATGTCGTGACTTATTTTGCCCTTCATATGATGGGGTGTGTGGCTGCTCCGATGGAGCACGACATGCCAGAATCCGCCTTTGAGTCGGTCAGGAGGCAATTGGAGCCGCTCGGCACCCCGGAGGGAACAGCCGACGTGCTGTACACCACAGGTACGACAGGAGAGCCAAAGGGCGTGATGGTGAGTCATCAGGCCATCATCGCTGATGCGGAGAACCTCATCGACGGGCAGGGTTTCACACACGAACTGGCCTTTGTCGTCAACGGTCCCCTCAACCATATCGGCAGCCTTTCCAAGATTTATCCTGTGATGATGCTTGGGGCGACGCTGATATTGGTGGATGGCTTGAAAGACATCAACGTGTTTTTCAAGGCTTTTGACTATCCAGCAGATAAGATGGCTACATTCCTAGTTCCTGCCAGCATCAGGATTATACTGCAGTTCAGTGCCGACCGACTGGCCGCTTACGCCGACAAGATAGACTTTATTGAGACGGGAGCCGCCGCCATCTCGTCGGGCGACATGGCACATCTTTGCCGCATCCTGCCCAACAGCAGACTGTACAACACATATGCCTCGACCGAGACGGGCATTATCTGCACTTATAATTTCAATGATGGGAAATGCGAGGCTGGCTGTTTGGGCCGTCCGATGAAAAACTCGGGTATCTTCATCACCGAGCAAGGTATGATAGCCTGCCATGGGAAAACGTTGATGACGGGATATGCCGGAGAGCCTAAGCGCACGTTGTCTGTCCTTAGGGATGGTGTGGTCTACACCTCAGACTTTGGTGTCATTGATGCAGAGGGAATGCTGCACTTGTCGGGTAGGATGGGCGATGTCATCAATGTGGGAGGATTCAAGGTCATCCCTACCGATGTGGAGGATGCAGCCATGTCTTTTCCTGGATTAAGAGAGTGTGTCTGCATCTCTGTGGAGCATCCCATCACGGGGTCGGCATTGAAATTGCTGGTTGCCATGGAGGATGGTCTTGTGCTCAACAAGCGGGCATTGGCCCTTCATCTCAAAAATCAATTGGAGACATACAAAATACCCCTCCTCTATGAACAGGTAGAGGCGGTGAGAAGGACATTCAACGGCAAAATAGACAGAAAAAGTTATAGGGAGTCTTCCTAATTGCGAAATATCATGAATTGGTATTTCGTATTTAAACCATTTTCAGTTCTTTTCGTCTAAATCATGTTATGAATCGATTCTATATATTGATGCTGCTGATAGTTCAGGCAGCATGTGTTTTTGCGCAAGGACAAGTAAGGGGTAAAGTTCTCGACAAGGCCAATGATGAACCGCTTGGTTTTGTCAATGTAGTGGTCAACAACGCAGGTGATTCAAAGATGGTGAAGGGTGCCATCACTGATGAGAAAGGCAACTTCCACATCGAGGGTCTGGCAAATGGCAACTACGACCTCATTGTTACTTTTGTGGGTTACAAGACACTGACACGGCGCTTCTCGCTCACATCGGCCAAGCCCACTCACCATTTCAATGCTTTGTATATCTCTGAGGACACCCATCAGCTCAAGGAGGTGACTGTCACGGGACAGCGTGCCATCATGAAGCTGGAGGTAGACCGCAAGTCGTTTGACGTGACGCAGGACATCGCCAACGCTGGCGGTTCGGCAAGCGACGTGTTGGAGAATATCCCCTCGGTGGAGGTGGACAATGACGGTAATGTGTCGCTCCGCGGCAATACCAGTGTTGAGGTGTGGATTAACGGCAAGGCAAGCGGTCTCACCGCCGACAACCGTGCTGAAATCTTGCAGCAGTTGCCGGCAGAGAGCATTGAGCGTATCGAGGTCATCGACAACCCGTCGGCGAAATACTCCGCAGAGGGCAGTGCCGGTATCATCAACATCGTGCTCAAGAAAGACCGCAAGGCAGGCTATTACGGTTCGGTGCAGGCTGGTGCCAACACGCGCGGCGGCGCCCATACGAGCGTCAACTTCAACTACAACAGTCCGCTGCTGGATGCCTATGCCAATATCGGTTACCGCCACCGCAAAAATGAGGGCGGGTCGGAGAGCCGCACCAACTACCTAACCACCAATACCTATCAGAATGCCTTTGGCAAGTCAGAAGGTCAGGGCAACAACCTTTTTATGAGGGCTGGTGTCACCCTTCATGCTTCGAAGAATGATGATATTTCCATTGGGGGTATGTTGATGACGGGAGCCAACAAGAATTGGAACACCACACCCTATCACTACGGTACTATCGGGGCAGCCAACGACTCCTACATGATGATGCGCCACTCCTACTCGCATGGCGACATGAGGATGCGCAATGTGGAGTTCAACTACCGTCACCTCTTCGGCAGCGACCGCCATTTCCTTGACTTCATCGTGGAATACGACCACTGGGGTGGTGACAACGACAACATCCACCAGGACTCGACGGTATACTACGACCCCGTCAAACCCTCCATTTACGACTACCTCTCGCGGCCGCTCAACATGCGCAACCGCACATGGGAAATCAGGCTCGACTATGAGAATCCCATCACGGAGAACCTGAAGTTGGAGGCAGGTTACAACGCGCGCCTGTCGCATGAGAACACACCACAGGAGAGCTATGCCGACAGTACCACCTGGGATGGTCGATACCTCGTGGAGGACAAGGCTTATTTCAACCGCTTTATCTACAACAACGACATCCATGCTCTTTATGCCACGCTCAACTGGAAGTTGGGACGCTTTGGCGTGATGGCCGGGCTTCGTGGGGAATATTGGAAGGTGAATACCGAGAGCTATACGTGGGAACAGGAGCATGATCCAGCCAAACGGGAGGCTCCTTTCAAGAAAGACTATTTCCAGCTCTTCCCCAGCCTCTTCCTGTCGTATCAGATGACCGACAACGACCAACTGCAACTCAACTACACCCGGCGTCTGCGCAGGCCATGGGGCGGACAGCTCAACTCATTCCGCAACACCAGCGACGCATCGATGATTTCGTTTGGCAACCCGCTGCTGACACCAGAGTACTCCAACCTCTTCTCACTCAACTACCTCCGCACATGGACGGCGCACTCTCTGCTGGTGAGTGCCTACTACCGTCCCACCTCTGATGTGATGCAGCGCATCGTGTGGCAGAACAAGGCCGACGGCAGGATGTACAGCACCTCGGAGAATGTGGCAAGCAGCAAGAGCAGTGGATTGGAGATAACGGCGAAGAACAAACTCTTCAAAATCCTCGACCTTTCGACAACGGCGAATTTCTACTACTATAAGTTGGAAGGCTTCACCTATGTCATCGACGGACAGACGGTGACGGGTGCGGAAAACCACAACTTCACCTGGAACGCGCGTATGCAGGCGAGCCTCAGGCTACCCTATGACCTTTCGGTGCAGACCACTTTCAACTACCGTTCAAAACAGGTCATCTCACAGGGATTCCGCAAGCCCAACTACGGCATCAACATAGGTGTCAGGAAGAACTTCTTCAACAAGATGTTCACTCTTGCCATCAACTGCCGCGACGTGCTCAACTCTCGCAAATGGGAGAACGAGACCAACAGTGAGACCTTCACACGGCATCAAAAGAACTGGCGGCAGAGCCGCACGGTCAACTTCACCCTTACCTGGAATTTCGGCAACATGAAGCGGAAGCCCCAGCGGGATGGTGAGCGCGACGGCGACCAGCGTGATGACGACGAGATGCAGAACAACAATTTCAATGGAATGGAGGATTGATTCCTCCATTTTTCTTTTCACCAATTTCCTCTTGGCATTTGCATATAGGTGTCGTGAATGGAATCGCGGTGGGGCATCGAGCCATGCTCTACCGACACCTCTACGCTGAAAGAGGGATTGAAATTGTATCTTATCGCCGCTCCAATCCGGTCGCCCCAGTTGCCTATGTCGTAGAGGGGGAGGGGTGCGAGGCGATTATCCGTCAATGACTTCTGTCCGTAGAGGAAAGCTTCCCAGTGGTTGTCAAACCGATATCCCAAGACGGCAGACACCCCTGCGCTGCGGAAATTGGAGTGGCTCCAATACATGTTGCTGAAATATCCTCCCACCGCCAGTGACAGTTTGGAAGTGAGGGGGGTGGCATACATGGCAGAGAGGTTTTGCCCGAAACCCACACCTGACGAGTGCTTTCCGAACCCGGCGAACACTGATGCGCCGAAGTTGAGGTTGAGCCCTTGGTGCAAGTCCCAAGTGCTCCATCCTGGTCTGAAGTAAGGCATTCGTGTGGACCATACCCTTCCCCAGTTGTCGAGTGTGGGAAGGTGGAGGGAGTCGGCGCGCTGGGCAATGGGGAGATGGCGTACAACATATTCCTCCGGACTATATGTCCTTGTCGACTGTATGGCGTTGTATGTGTCGGTTTTCATGACCGGTGGCTGAACCTCTATCAAATCGGTGGTGGGGTTATTCCCACCAACTTCCTGTGCTGTCGCTGCCATGCAGGCGAAGCATATCATCATTAGTATAGCTGTTCGTCTCATCATGTGATATCAGTCCAAATTACCCCTTTGTAGGGGTTTGCATTGTCTTGCAAAAATAAGACATTAAAGCGAATGTTCCAAATAATTCAGAAAAATTAAGATAATCCCCACACCCTCTTGATGAGTGGTGCGGGGATTTCATTGTTCTTGTTAGACTTTGCTATGTAGCGTTTTATGTTAATTTGCCTTACCGAGGTACATGGGCTGCGGCATGTCGAATTGCTGACCAGCATAGAAGCTGTTGTCCATTTGGTTGTGGCCGCCCTTGTAGCTGAGGAATACGTCGGGTTGCTGCATGAAATTCTGTCCTTCATTGTAGCGGTTGTTGACAGCCAGTGTCCAGCCGTTGGCGTCGCATGAGAAGGGGCGGTAGAACCACTCGCTGGTGAGGTATTGGTTGCGTTGCCAGTCGGAGAGCACTAGTCCCAGGTCACGGTTGCGGATTTCCCAGTTGTAGCCGAACAAATCAGTCTCATCTTCGAGGTTGAGCATATAGTCGAAGTTGATTTCATACACTGCCTCAAATTGTGATTCAGTCAGATTGAGTTCATAAGCCATCTTGTCGCTGAGGAACATTGCTTTGTTGCGTGCATCTGTGTAGGGCATTGCTGCGGCTGTGAGGACTATCGTCATCATTGCAACCATTAATGTGATTTTTGCTTTCATTTTTCTTTTGTTTTTTATTGTTTTACTTTTTGTTTTTTATTCTCTTTTTGTTGTGACAGGCGAACCTGTTGTTTTGTTTTGACAATGCAAAGGTAAGGCGGTTTTGGTGGCAGGCAATGATTTTTAGTCTTTTCTTTTCCAAAAGCGTGCGACACACAGCGGTATTAGCGACAAATACCTCCAACCCCTTCAAATATGTCGCAAAATAGGCAAATCAGATGACATTTTCGCGAAAGCGGTTAAGTTGTTCAAGTAGTTAAGCGGTAATATATAAAAGGTAATTGCTATATCTATCTATAGCAAAGAACAAAATCAATCATTTAAACTTGTTGGCAATTACTTTGTTGGTAACAGATTTATTGTTTATCTTTGCGGATGCACAGTATGAAAAAATACATCATCCCCTTAGATACAATGAAACGAATAGAAGTTGTCGCAGCCATCATCCGTAGAGAGGATGAAGTCTTCGCTACCCAAAGGGGAT
Organism: uncultured Prevotellaceae bacterium; assembly: GCA_902767775.1. Classification (GTDB taxonomy): domain Bacteria; phylum Bacteroidota; class Bacteroidia; order Bacteroidales; family Bacteroidaceae; genus Prevotella. The sequence continues at coordinate 66,514 of CACXIP010000008.1, forward strand.
ATGGCGATTGGAAAGACTGGTGGGAGTTTCCTGGCGGTAAGATGGAGCCAGGAGAGACGCCGGAGAAGGCGCTGAGGCGGGAGATACGCGAGGAACTGTCGACCGAAATCAGTGTAGATGATTTCCTTTGCACGGTGGAGTATGACTACCCCAAGTTTCACCTGACCATGCATTGCTTCCTCTGCTCGCTGCTGACGGAGGCGATGCACCTGAATGAGCATGAGGCATCGCAGTGGCTCAAAAAAGATGAGTTGGAGAGCATAAACTGGTTGCCGGCAGACAGAATCGTAATCAATAGAATGATTAGTAGTCAATAAATACGATGAACAAGAAAGGAATTGCATTATTGGTTATGGCCATGATGGTGACTGCTGTCTGGGGACAGGAAGCAGTCGTGAAAGTGGAGGGTGGCTATGTGCAGGGGGTGCCCTCTGCCGCCGAAGGCGTGACTGTGTTCCGGGGCATTCCCTATGCAGCGCCTCCTGTAGGTGGCCTAAGATGGAAACTCCCGCAGCCAGTGATGAAGTGGGAAGGAGTCAGAAAGGCGGACACCTTCAGCAATATCTGCTGGCAGCCAGGCAACGCCGTGGGCACCTTCTACGGTAATGAGTTCTACTGGAAGGAGCAGACCTCTCAAAGCGAAGACTGCCTGTATCTGAACATCTGGACCCCGACGAAGGAGGTGGGCAACAGACAGGGCGGACTTCCGGTGGCGTTTTGGGTGCATGGCGGTGCTTACTTCAACGGCTATGGACATGAGATCACCATGGACGGTGATGCATGGGCAAAACGAGGGGTGATACTCGTCACCATCAACTATCGTTTGGGCATCTTCGGTTTCCTCGCACATCCAGAGCTGTCGAAGGAGAACAAGGATGGCATGTCGGGCAATTATGGTACCTTCGACCAGGTGGCTGCGCTGAGATGGGTGTATGGCAACATCGCACAGTTTGGCGGCGACCCAGACAACATCACCGTCATGGGACAGAGTGCGGGTGCGGCAAGCATCAAATGTTTGGTGTCGTCGCCACTGTCGAAAGGAATGATTAGGAATGCGGTGATACAGAGTGGTGGTGGCATCAGTACAGCCACTGGAAACGACTCTGACCAGAAGAAAGCTGAGGCGACAGGGAAAGAGTTCATGGACAAACATGGATTCCGCTCACTGAAGGAGATGCGCGCAGCGTCTGCGGAGGAACTCCTGCGGGTGTTCAAGGAGGATGGCATGGGTTTGTTCAGACCGCATATCGACGGTGTCCTGTTGACAGAATCGTTCGATGATGCGGCAAGAAACAATCACTTGGCTGATGTACAGTATATGATTGGCTGCACATTGGATGACATCCGTCCGATGGGAAAGCAGATTGATGAGTTCTGCTTCCTACGCGACTCGCTCAACCATAGACCGGCATTTCAGTATCTCTTTGCCCGCAAACTGCCGGGTACCCACGACGGGGCATTCCATTCGGCCGAACTATGGTATATGTTCCATACGCTGGACCGCAGTTGGCGGCCGATGACACCAGCAGACTATGTCCTTGCAGATGAGGTGATGGACTGTTGGACGAACTTTGCGAAATTCGGCAATCCAAACGGACTGGATGCCGCAACTTGGGCTCCCTTCACATTGGCGAATCCTTATGTCAAGGTGTTCAATGTGAAATGAGAAAGGACGTTGAAAAATATAATTTAAAAAACTGAACGAAAATGAAAAGAAATCTGATGATGGGATTGCTGCTGGCAATGGCAGGGATGCTTTCTGTCTCGGCACAGGACGCAGTGAGCGTCATCCGCAAGCATTATGCTGAGGCTCAGCAGAAAGTGGCGGAATATGAAAAGGCGGAAAAAGGTGAAGGTAGTGTCTTCCCTCAATACTTTGAAGTGAACATTGTGCAGAACCTGCCCGGAACGGGTCCGCACCACAATCGGGTGAGGATGTACTATTATGAGAACGACAACGAAGACTGGCAACCTGGTGAGCCAATGCTCACGCGTAGCTTGCAGTTCGTGACGGTGAAATACAACTTCGCAGCACGGGAATTTTATGAGGAGTACCTTTATGATGAGAAGGGCAATATAGAGTTTGTCTACTGTCGTGATGCCGACATGGATGATGTAGGCGGAGAGTACCGTTTATATTTCAAGAACGGCAAACTGTTTCGCGCACTGGTGAGCATCCTCAACCCAGAAACGGAGAAGTATGAGCAGAAATATTCAGGTGCCGCAATGCCGAAGAAATATGAGGGACAGTATGAAGGAAGGGTGTACGGAATCGACAAATACAAACACCTCTTTGACGAACTCGACCGCGACACATTTCATTGATTCATCATTCATAGTCCAACTTAACCACTTAAATAAAGATGAAAAGGATTGCTCTTTTGATGACAGCCATGCTGGTGGTCAGCATGGCCATGGCTGTGGAAATCAGTCATCTGCGGCAAATAGGCCTGCCGGTGAAAGCTGTGCCTTCAAAGTTGTATTTCGATAACTTGTTTGTTAACAAGCCGAGGATGATGACGGACCAAGACATCGTGGAGAGCGCGCTCAGCGGGTTCGACGGTGAGTATTTCTTTTTCGTGGAACAGTTGCCGTCCCAAGAAGATGACCTGTATGCCCGCATCAATCTGTGGATGTATGACTCGGAGAAGGATAAGGTGACCAAAATCTTCAGCCAAGAAGGTGAGGAATATGAGGAACTGTTTGTGATGGGCATCTCTTGGCTTCTCGACAAACGGTCGTCATTCAGAGACGAGGTGGTGAAAGACTCAAAGCAGAAAATTGGTGTGCAGGAGTTTACCAGTCGTCCGGTGGTTGTCCTCCAGGCGGAAATCTTCACGGGTTTCATGCACTCACCGCAGATGACACTCTTGGTATATCCCGACTCGAAAAGGGTGCAGACACTGGAGAACCAGATGTTTGTCTGCATCTCGCATACGCTGACCAATGTGCTGATGGCGGCGGAGATGGACTATGCGCAGGACTACATCATCACGACAAGTACCAGCATGCGCTCTGAGAAGCAACCGCTGAAGGAATCAGAGGAATATACCATATTCAACAAGCAGTATCTCAATCCTAAGATTCATGTGTACTCCGCCCAGGGTAAAGAGGTGGGCAGCATCTCCTTGCCCGAGGACGAGGTGGACATGATCAGGTAAAAGAGATTGGCGCCATAGAAAAAAGAACCTCAAAAGCATCTGACTTTTGAGGTTCTCAACTGTTTGACACTGTGTCAAGCCCGGAAAAGGGTGTCTTCAAATTCTTGTTTCGTGTCCACGGTGTGGAGAGCATTGGTTGGCAATTATTAGGCATTGCTCTCTCTCTTAAGGCTTTCCATATACTGTGGATATACAGGGCTGATGACGAAGAGGATTCTTCCTATTGCCTTGGCGACCTTGCTTGTTGCCTTGAGGAAACTCTTTGCGGCATCCTTGAAATTCATCACTTTTTCTTCACTCTCGTTCAGGCTTACTGCCATCGGGTTTAATTCCATTGTTTTCATAATCTTTATTTTTTTGTTGTTTATATTTTTGTTTTTTCTGATGCAAATATAGAGGCGATTTTCTCTTCTGCAATGCTTTTTGGCGTTTTTCCCCTTGAATGGATGCGACAGACCAACCATGTTGCGACATATCCCTGAAAGACCACCAAAATCTGTCGTAAATGTAAGATTTCTCGTTGAATTTTGCTCTTTTACAGAGACAGACTGCATTAGGATGAAATAAGAAAGGAAAGAAAAATGATACAAGAGAAGTGTATGGCATGGGCGCTGCTTGTCGTGGCGCTGGTCACGAATGGTTGCAAGACCAATGAAATGACAGGAGAGCAATCGCTGGAAGTAGAGCGCCAGGAATGTGTGATGAGGGGCATCAACCATCCGATAACTGGGAAGCCCTATGACATCGGTGCTGCCATCGATGCTCCCGTGAAGGGACGTCAGGTGCTGATGGACAGCATCGTTACGTTTCTCAATCAAGAGCTGTATGAGTTCTATGAATCTGACGAGCCTGGTTTCCTGACTTATGATGAGGTGGCTACTTCCGACAGCCGTCATCTGCTGGCCCATTATCAGGAGGTCTACAAGGAACAATTGGAAAAAGACAGCGACCGTGTGAGTTTTGACTACCTCGAGGTGGTGTTGGCGGCACAGACCGATTCCTATGTCACATACGAGAGCAACTGGTCGTTTTATGGTGAGGGGCTGACTATCAGCCAAAACTGGGTGACCTTCAGAAAGAGTGACGGTCGCAGATTTGACTGCGTCATCAGCAACGACAATCTGTTGCGTTTCATGGATGAGCATCCCGACTTGCGCAGCAGTGATGTGTGGGGCGATATCCAATTCAAACTCAGCAATGGGAAGGATGTATCGGGCTTGTTGGAGAACACCGGGCTGGTGAACGACTCGGTGATGCACCAGCATTGCTATGCCAACGGCATATTCGAGACCATGACATACGACTTGCCCACCATCCTGCCTTATCTTTCCAAAGAGGTGCAGGATTTGGTGAAAGGTCAATGATTGCATCATACTCAGAAGTGACATTCCCAAAGAATAAAGTGGCATTATCCAATTGGATGTGTCACTTTTTTGCATTATATTTGCAAACAAAATAGTATTGACCACTATTGATGTATCATGTTATTGTGGAAAGCAAACATGCCGTTATTGATGGTCAGCAATGCCCATTCACAATTCCTAATAATTGAAAATCAAGTTGATAACTAACTAATGAGATATGAATAGCTTTAAACTGAAACGTCTGTTTTTTACACTTCTGGGCATGGCAATGGTTTTGACCGCCCAGTCTCAGTTGAGTTTTACTTCACCCACAACGTTGTTTGTGATGCACAGCAGCGGCAACCATCTGAAGATGGCGAGCGACTATGGCGGACAGTTGGAGGCCCCCAATGCTGCCAATGCCCAGCGGATGACCATTGTGCCCAACGGCAAAGGCTATTATTATATCAGGACGGCGGGCAAGCGCTATCTGTCGAAGGTGAACACGTGGAACACGTCGTTTGTCACTGATTCAACCTCCGACAACGCTCTGTTCTCGTTTGAGCAGGCTCAGGGTGCGTATATCCGCATTCGCTGCAAGGGCAACGGCCTCTGCATAGGAACAGACAGCAACGATGCCGGCAGTAAGGTCTATTCCGACAAGAACGGCTCTGACATGAAGCACTTCTGGTTTTTCAGCGACAAGGCGAACGGCACCGTGCCCACCGACACGCTCTCCTATGCGGTCTTTCCCTCGGTCGTACGTCAGAAGTTTGATGGATGGGGTGTCTCGCTCTGCTGGTGGGCTGGCATGTGCGGTAAGTGGAGCGATAAGAAAATTGATGAGATTGTGACGTGGTTGACCAGTCCTACGGGTTTGAATTACAGCCATTTCCGCTATAATATTGGCGGTGGCGATGACCCAGAGAACAAAAACTGCACGCCCCACCACATGGGCAACGGCAAAGGCCTGCGGGCAGAGATGGAGGGCTTCAAGGATTTCTCAGGTGATGTATATCACTGGGACCGCGACGAGGCTCAGCGCAAGATAATGCTGAAGATACGTGAGAAGCGGCCAGACGCCGTGTTCGAGGCGTTCAGCAATTCATGTCCTTACTACATGACCTACAGCGGGTGTGTGAGTGGAAATGCCGATGGTGGAAAAGACAACCTGAAGCCCGAGTACTACGAGGAGTTTGCCCACTATCTGGTGGATGTTTGCAAGCATTACAAGGATGAATATGGCATAGAGTTCAAGACACTGGAGCCGTTCAACGAGTCGGTGACCAATTTCTGGTATGCCAACGGTCCGCAGGAGGGATGCCACTTCGACTATGCTTCGCAGGTGAAGTTCATCAAGGTGCTCAAACCCATTCTCGACGAGTCGGGACTATCCACCGTAATCTCGGCATCCGACGAGACCAACGTGGGACTGGCCGTCAACGGCTACAAGGCATACAAGCAGGGCGGAGTGCTCTCAAAGATAGGACAATGGAACACCCACACCTATTCGGGAAGCAATGCCGACCGCGTACACATGGCTTTCCTGGCTCATCAGGACAAGATGCCTCTCTGGATGAGCGAGGTGGGCGCTGGCGGCAACGGTATTGGCGGCAACCTGAGTCTGGCACAGAAGCTGTTCGACGACATGCGCTACCTGCAGCCCGAGACATGGATTGACTGGCAGTATATGGAAGAAGCTAACGACCAGTGGTGTACTATCCGTGGCAGCTTCAGCCAGCAGACCTACTCAAGGGTGAAGAACTTCTATGTGCGCCAGCAGTGCTCTCGCTTCATCAAGAGCGGCTACAACATCGTGGCATCGCTCAACGACCAGTCGCTGGCTGCCATGAATGAGGCGCAGGACACGCTCGTGCTTGTGCTGCTGAACGAGGGCAGTCTGGCCTATCACTGTGTAGATTTGTCGCAGATGGGCAACTTGCCCGATGCCAGTGCCATCAAAGCATACCGTACATCTTCGGCAGAAAGTTTGAAGAGTGTGGAAGACTTCACGCTCGACGGGTTCTCGCTGATGGTCAAGCTCCCCACACAGAGCATCACCACGCTCGTGCTGCCCGTTGGTGGCATTGCTGCCGGGCAGCAGCTTGAGGAAGACGTGGAATACATCATCGTGCCACGCCACAACCTGACCACCGCACTGACTGCCGCAGCAAACGGAGCGGTGACCATAGAGAACACCACGTATGGCGATGGCCAGCGCTGGAGGCTCAAAGGGGCTGACGGCTCTCCCGTCGATAACGCAGGTCCTTTCATCCTCGAAAATGCGCGAGGCCAGCGGCTGACTTCATTTAGAGCGTCAGGCTTGTCGAAACTGACGGCACAGACTGCGAATTCTTCCGAACAGCAGTTCTATATTGATGCCATCGACCTGCCTTACTACAAGATTTCGCCCACCCGCTATCGCAGCTATGCCCTTGACCTTAGCAATACCAACAGCAATGCGGGAACCACAGTGTGTACATGGCAATACACGGCCGACACCGATACACCGACCCATCGTCAGTGGATGCTCTGTCCTCTGCGTAGTCATGGTGATGATACAGGCATCAACCAACTGGTTGAGAGACAGCATGATGCACAAAATGCCACCCATCCCGATGGTGTCTTTGACCTCGCAGGCAGATGCGTGCTCAGCGGTTCAGTCTCCGAGAGTGCATGGCAGCAGTTGCCTCGTGGCATCTATGTGGTATGCAGAGATGGAGTGAGGAGAGTTATTCAGAAATGACCTCTCGGCTCTTACGTTGGTGTTGCCGAGTAGGAAGATGACGATGTAAATTTCCATGAGCGCATGACAGAGATTCATGCAGAACTGGCACAACTGAACAGTGAGGCTAACACTTTGATGGACGAAATACAATAAGCATGGGAGGAACTGAAATGAACGAGTTAGAGAAGAACAACGAAAAACTGCAACAGGCCGTAGCTGTTATCAAAGAGGCTATCCTACAAGGTCAGTACGAGGCTGCCAAAGGGGTGAACCGCATACAGTTGGCGGTATATTTTGGTATAGGCAAATATGTGTCGCAACATTCGCGTAAAGGCACGTGGGGTACTGGCGCGTTGGAGACCATCAGTGGCCAGCTGCGCCGTGAGCTACCAGGATTGAGAGGCTATTCTGCAACCCAATTGAAAGAAATGCGTCTTTTTTATGAGGCATGGATAATGCTTGATGCCAATTCGTCGGTTGTAACCGGCGAATTAGAGAATCCGGCAATTGTAAATGTCGAAATGGAGACTGTCAATCCGTCGGTCGCAACCGACGAATTACAAACAACAGAAAATCATATAGATATATACCACGTTATACAAATCCCTAATATTGCGGAGTTCCCTATTGAGGATTTCTTTAAGGTACCATTTACGCATCACTCACGCATTGTGGCAGGTGCAAAAGCACTCGAAGCACGTTATTACTACATCCATCGCACAGCAGAAGAACATCTCAGCGTTGATACTTTAAAGAAATTGATAAAACAAGATGCCTACGGCCATCGTGAGCAGATGCCAAGCAATTTCACAAAGACCATCTCCAATGCCGCAATGATGCGCAAGGCTGTGATGATGTTCAAAGACTCTTATATGCTGGATTTCATCAACGTGGAGGAGATTGGCATTCGAGACAGCATCGACGTGGATGAACGGGTAGTTGAGCGTGAGATTGTAAACAAAGTGAAGAACTTTATCATGACCATAGGCCGTGACTTTGCGTTCATCGGCAACCAGCAATTGTTAGAGGTGTACGGCGTAGAGCATTTCCCCGACCTGTTGTTTTTCAATCGAGAACTGAATGCAATGGTGGCGATTGAACTGAAAATGGGGGAATTCAAAACCAGTTATCTAGGGCAACTGATGGGCTATCTGACTATTTTGGACGAGAAGATTCGTAAACCTCACGAGAACCCCAGCATTGGCATCGTTTTATGCAAGTCGGCCAACCGTGAGTATGTGGAGTTTATGATTCGCGATTATTCGAAGCCCATGGGCGTTGCCACTTATAAGACTGCAGACGAGATGCCTGAGAACATACGCAAAGCCCTGCCCGATATGGAAGATTTAAGAAAACTCTTAAGCGAAAAGAAAGAGGAAGTTTAGTATGGAAGAGAATCATAATTTCTACTCATTGGTAGGAAACATCGGTCAATTAATGGAAATGCAAGACTCGGCGAATGACTACTATTCTGCTGGGCTTTATCGTGCGATGTTCCGTAATGAAACAGACCTTAACAAACTGGACTACAACTATGCCGACCATATATTGGGGTATGCTGAGTTTGGTTGCAAGAATGCCATTGAGGATTATAGAAACTACCTTCTTTATGTAAAAAAGTTATATCCTTCCAAGTATCCTGAGTATGCAAAAATGCTGGAAAATGCCATTGAACAAGACGAAGAGGAGGACGAGGCATGAGTGAGTGGAAAAAAGCCGGCATTATGGTGGTGTAGCATAAGAATAATTATAATAAGGCAAAATAGGAATAAAGTAAAAAATAAAATTATTTCTTGTCTGTTTTTAGTAAAAAACATATATTTGCAAGTGAAAACCTGGATAAATCTAAAACAAACAGAAAGACTAATGAGAAAATTTTACTTATTTATGATGATGATGGCTGTCAGTATGATGGCCACAGCTCAGGACAAAATTTCGCTGAACGCTCTGCAGTTGGTCAACCGGCAGCAGAAGTTGGAGCAGCGTGACCGTCGCATCAGTACCATCGATGAACGCATCACCTTGGTAGTCAAAGTGGCTGACGAGGGTGCAGTGGAGACTTACAATGCCATCCGCTCTGCGGGAGGCCGGATAGAGGGCGTGTTGGGCCAACAGGCCGTAGTCAGTATTCCTGTGTCGGGTGTACAGAGCATTGCCGCCCTTAAGGGCATCGAGCGCATCGACGCCACCCACACCGGTAAACCGCTGACCGACATCTCAGTGAAGGCAACCAAGGTCAGTGAAATTCTCAACAAACCGGCAGGGGCCGCCACGTCGCTGAATGGCAAAGGGGTTATGGTATGCATCATTGACTGGGGGTTCAACTTCACCCATGCCGCTTTCACTGATGGCAACGGGAACAGCCGCATCAAGTGTGTCTATCTGATGGATCAGACTGCGACCGATGCTGTAGCAGGGCACAAAAAGTTTACTTACAACGACCCCAATGCTGGCGAGGTGACAGCACCTGGCTACTACTACGACACCCCGGAGGGCATCAAGGCACTGCCTAAGAACGACGGATTCAACGACACCCACGGTACCCATGCCGCAGGCATTGCCGTCGGAACAAAGAGTGAGCTGGGATACACCGGAATGGCTCCTGAGGCAGATATCATGCTGATTCCCTTCAAAATGTCATACGACCCCTTGCACATTGAAACCTTCATAGGCGGTTTAGAGAAAGCTCTGATTTTCGCCGTCAACTACGCTAAGCAGAAAAACATCAACCTCATCCTCAGCATGAGCCTTGGCTGCCATGAGGGTCCGCATAATGGCACCGGCACCATACCTGAGATGCTGAGCGAAGTGGCGAAGGTTGCCATCCCCATCATGTCTTCTGGCAACGAGGGCAGCGACACCCCGCATATATACAAGAAGTTCACCTCTGCCGACAACACCATTAAGGCCCTGTTGCCCTTGGAAGAGAACAATGTTTCTGGCGAGCCGACCTACTCGTCGTCAGGTGTTGTCTACGGAATCTCGCGCCAGGCTGCTGTCACCGGGCAGACCGTCAAAGTGAAGTTGGCCCTCTACCATCAGGACAAGGCAAAATGGGAGCACGAGGTGACCTATAAGGTGGGCGACCCCGCCATCACCTGGGGAGCAAGCGGCGACATGTATGAAGATGAACCCACCGCACCCTATGACGAGGCGCTTGACCCATTCGTCATGGGACCTGTTTCCATCATTGCGGGTACTGTCAATGGCAAACTCAACATCATGGTCAAGGTTAATGGCACCGTCATGCTTAAGCCCGAAGAGGGTGGGAAACCCGACCCCTTTAGTATCATCATAGAGGGTTACGACGGCTTGGAGATGGACCTTTGGGAAAGCAAAAAATTCGCCAATGCCAGCGGATATACCCATGCTGACAACGACCTGTCGGCCAACGACTGGGTTTCTACTCCCAACGTCATCAGCGTTGGAGCCTACTGCACCAATACCACAGACCGCAGACTCACCAAAAAAGACGAAGACAATTCAAATAAATTCACCCTCGGCGACATTGCCCACTTCTCCAGTTACGGCCATTTCTCCAACGGCGTCACGGCGCCTACGGTATGCGCACCTGGCGTCAACATCGTGTCGAGCATCAACCCGGTATCAATCGAAAAAGAGGACGTACCCAACCAGAAAGCAACCATGATATGGAAAGACAGTCCGTATGACAGCGCAAGTGGCACCTCGATGGCCTGTCCGCATGTGGCCGGCATCATTGCGCTTTGGCTGCAGGCCAAACCCGGACTGACTTTTGAGCAAGTGAAGGACGTGCTGAAGAACAGCTGCGACACCGATGAATTTACCGCGAAGGCTCCTCTCCGCTGGGGCTACGGAAAAATCAACGCACAGAAGGGACTCAACTATCTCCTCACCCTTGACGGTATAGAGGAAGTGCAAAGCACAGTGCCTCAAAGCCAAAGCGAAAAGATTTACGACCTACAGGGCCGCCAGGTGAGCAATCCCACCCGTGGAATCTATATCGTCGGTGGACGTAAGGTCATAATCAAGTAAGAACGGTGGTAGTTCTTTTTGCGAACACCAAAAGCGTGTTGGCAAATAGAAGAAAAAGCACTTGCGAGAAACTCGCAAGTGCTTTTTCTTCATTGTGGACCAGACAGGGCTTGAACCTGTGACCTCCAGATTATGAGTCTGTTGCTCTAACCAACTGAGCTACAAGTCCGGAAAACTGCCGACGGACAGTTGTTTGGGAATGCAAAAGTAAGGCTATTTCTGCAAATTACCAAATTTTGTGGAAAAATTTTTTTTGTTCGGATGAAAATTTGGTTTTTCAACACGTTTGCAGTATCTTTGCCTTTCAAAGAAGAAAAGCCAATCCATGGACGAAGATTTCGACATCAGAAACGAGCAGGTCTCATCGGCGGAGAAAGACTTTGAGAACGCTCTGCGGCCACTGCGTTTCGCTGACTTCAGCGGTCAGAAAAACGTGGTGGACAATCTGCAGGTGTTTGTCGAGGCTGCCAAATACAGGGGAGAGCCGCTCGACCACACCCTCCTCCATGGTCCGCCGGGACTGGGAAAGACGACGTTGAGCAACATCATCGCCAACGAACTTGGCGTGGGCTTCAAACTCACCAGCGGACCGGTGCTGGATAAGCCGGGCGACCTGGCAGGCATCCTCACTTCGCTCGAGCCTAACGATGTGCTCTTCATAGATGAGATACATCGGTTGTCGCCCGTCGTCGAGGAATACCTCTACTCCGCCATGGAGGACTACCGCATCGACATCATGATTGACAAGGGACCCTCTGCCCGGTCGATACAGATAGGACTCAACCCCTTCACCCTCGTGGGGGCTACGACGAGAAGCGGACTGCTCACTGCACCGCTGAGGGCGCGCTTTGGCATCAACCTCCATTTGGAGTATTATGACCCAGAGACGCTGACACGCATTATCCGGCGGTCGGCAGCCATCCTCGGAGTGCCCATCACCACAGAGGCAGCCAGCGAGATTGGTCGGCGCAGCCGTGGTACGCCACGTATCGCCAATGCCCTGCTGAGGCGCGTGAGGGACTTCGCCCAGGTGCGCGGCAACGGCAAGATTGACACGGACATTGCCAAAGTGGCGCTCACCGCACTCAACATCGACCAGTATGGTCTTGATGAGATTGACAACAAAATCCTCCTCACCATCATCGACAAGTTCAAGGGCGGACCGGTGGGCATCTCCACCATCGCCACCGCCATAGGCGAGGACTCTGGTACGGTGGAGGAAGTCTATGAGCCATTCCTTATCATGGAGGGATTCATCAAAAGGACACCACGGGGGCGCATGGTGACAGAACTTGCCTACCGGCACCTCGGACGCAACCCATACAGCGGGCGTGTCATGCAGCCCGATTTGTTTGACTAATTATGAGAACAGCCATCTTTGTGGGGAGTTTCGACCCCTTTACCATCGGACACGACGACATTGCGAAGAGGGCACTCGCCATTGTCGACAAACTGGTCATCGGTGTGGGAATCAACGAGCACAAGACATACTCGCGCTCCGCTGAGGAGCGCATCGGCACCATCGCCCAGCTATATGCCGGGGAACCGCGCATCGAGGTGATGGGTTTCAGCGACCTCACCGTGCAGTTTGCCAAGAGGGTAGGGGCACAGTTTGTCATCAAGGGGGTGCGCAGCGTGAAGGACTTCGAATATGAGCGTGAGCAGGCGGAGGTGAACCGACAACTGACCGGTCTGGAGACCATCCTGCTCTGCGCACAGCCGCAACTCGCCAACGTCAGTTCAACCCTTGTGCGCGAACTGGAGCATTTCGGTCAGGATGTGAAGGACTTCATTCCTCTTCCCCTGGGGATGGTGGAGTAAGGATGACGGTGCAAGACAACAACCAATCAACATAGGCAACCATGATTACATACAATGAAGAAGGTGTGAGATCTCCACGCATCAGGAAAAGGGCCGTCACAATTTGGATCAGGGCGGTGGCAAGAGAGTATGGTAAAACGACCGGAGACATCGGGTTTCTCTTCGTCGGGGATGAGAAAATCCTCGAGGTGAACCGTGAGTTTCTGGGGCATGACTACTACACCGACGTCATTACCTTCGACTATTCAGAGGGCAACGTCATCAACGGCGACATCATCATCTCCACAGAGACCGTAGCGTCGAATGCTGTGGAGCAGGGCACCAACTACACCGAGGAACTGCTTCGGGTCATCATCCATGGCATCTTGCATCTCTGCGGTCTCAACGACAAGGGGCCGGGCGAGCGGGAAATCATGGAAGAGGCGGAGAACAAGGCCCTCGCTATGGCAAAGCAATACAGTATATAAGATTGAAAATAGAAGAATAACTAACTCAACTAATAATTATCAACTATCATCTTTACAATAATGAAACACCTCTTTTTCCTTTTATTGTTCGCAGTTGCTGGCCATGTGGGTGCCAGTGCACAGCAGAAAGCAGGAAAGAAAATACCCCTTGTTTACAACGTGGAGAATACAGGTGCGAATGCATCGCCCGTGCTCCCGACATTGAGTGAGGCTCGCAAGACAGAAAGTTTGCCCAACCCCCTGGAGTGGTCGAACGGCAAAGGCAAGGTAAAGAAATTCGCGCAGTGGAAGAAACGCCGCGGTGAGATAGCCAAGGAAATACAGCATTATGAGATTGGCACCAAACCCGTTGTCGACCCCTCTGCCGTGAAGGCTACCATGGATGGCGACACTCTCAAGGTGGATATCACTGTGAATGGAGAGACGCTCCATATGAAGGCGACCATCCACTATCCCACCACGGGAACCGCTCCCTATGCGCTGATGATTGGTACCAGCGGCATCGCCCTGCCACGCGATATCTATCAGTCGCGACCCATTGCCACGATGATATTCTCGGAGAGACAGGTGAACAACTACTCGCAGTTTGGCAAACCCGCAGGACGCGGCAACTATGAGTTTGACAGGCTCTATCCAGACCTGAAAGACAACGGCGCCTACAGCGAGTGGGCATGGGGACTGAGCCGACTGCTCGACGGACTGCAGCAACTGGGTCCGGAGGTGACGAAAATAGACATGAGCCATATTGGTGTGACGGGATGTTCCTATGCTGGTAAGATGGCGCTCTTCTGCGGAGCCTTCGATGAGCGTGTCGCCCTCACTATCGCACAGGAGCCTGGCGGCGGCGGTGCTGCCGCATGGCGCTACTCACGGTGGATCAACAAACAGCCGGGAGCAGAGGCTGTGGAAGGTCTTGACAATACCGACTACCACTGGTTCAAGGAGAGCCTGCGTGAGAACTATCATGGCGACAGCGTGGCATATCTGCCTCACGACCACCATGAGTTGGCTGCCATGGTGTGCCCGCGCGCACTCCTCATGCTCGGCAATCCCGACTACGTGTGGCTCGCCGACCCCTCTGCATATGTATCTATGAACGGTGCCATCAAGGTATGGGAGCAGTTTGGCATCGCCGACCGTGTGGGCTACTCCATCGTGCCGGGACACGGCCACTGCCAGTTGCACAAGGCACAGTATCCTGAGGTAGAGGCATACATCGACAAGTTCCTCTTGGGCAAGGAAGCCAACACCGTGGTGCGCATCGCTCCTGACAGTTATGCCAACATCGACCTCAAGCGCTGGATTCCGTGGAATTGAAATAGTTCATCATCCATCACAGACGTATATGGCAAGGGCCGGACTGCTGCAGTCCGGTCCTTGTCATGTTGATATGGCCGTGAGAAGATAAAAGCGCCAACTTGTAGCCGACAGGGTTGTTCGCGGTTGGTTTTTGTTTAAATTTGATTTGAAAAACAAATTGTTGTCAAAAGTGAAACATAATTGAAGATGATTGGAATTTTTTTTCAGTCGTCATCTGTAAAATAATACTATCTTTGCGTTGAAAAATGCGAAGCAAGTCAGTCTACTACATATAGAAATCTAACTTATATTTCAACTATTCATTAAAAAATTGCTGTCAAGTTATGAAAAAGATTTTTACCTTATTCATGCTTTGTGCTGTCTGCGCCCTTGGAGCGGCGGCACAGGAATTGTTGCCCTTGGTGGGCAACTGGCGGTTCACCACCGCCGGCACGGCATCGTCTGACGGAAATGTGTATTCCGGAGATGTCACCCTCACCGGACAGTGGGGAGACATGGGCGGTGCTGCCTGGGCAGGAGAAGTGGGAGCCGGAGGAAAACACACCATCACCATCAAGGTGAGCGAACCCCTGCCCGAGGGATTCCAGTGGAAGGTCAACTACGTGGACGCCACAGACGACAATGCACAGTATGTGCCATTTGATGCCGGGCAAACTGAGGTGTCGTTTGTCTTCGACAAGACCTACACCTTCCTCTCGCTGCAGTGGACCAAATCGGAGTCGGTCACCATCCATGTAATAGGAGTGGAACGCACGCGCGAGGGAGAAGCACCCAAACTGAAGAGTCCTGAACTATCGTTCTCACCTGCATCGGTGAGGATACAGCCCGGTGAGGCTTTCAGTGCTCCTGTGCTCAGCAATCCCTATGCGCTGCCCGTCGCCTATTCTTCCACCTCCAATCCTGAGGGATTCGTAGCGGTGGATGCCCAGACGGGTGCTGTGACACTTGCTGAGGGTGAGGGTACCGCAAAGGTCACTGCCACCTTTGAAGGCAACGAGGAGTATGAGGCAGGAAGTGCCTCTTATACCATCACAGTGCGCCAAAAGGTGGAAGGCGGCATACCGCTTGTCTATGAAGTGGAGAATACGGGTGCCGACGCCTCACCGATATTTCCCAAGCGTGATGAGGCGAAGAAAATCGACCCCCTGCCCGACCCACTGGAATGGTCTGACGGAAGCGGAAGGGTGACTGATTTCTCCGACTGGGCACAGCGCCGCGGCGAGATAGCCAAAGAGATACAGCATTATGAGATTGGCACCAAACCCACTGTCGACCCGTCGGCAGTGAAGGCTTCGATGGATGGCAACACGCTGAATGTAGAGGTGACCGTCAATGGCCAGACCCTGAAGTTGAGTGCCACCATCAACTATCCCAACAACGGAGAAGCACCCTATGCCCTGATGATTGGCACCAGCGGCATCTCGCTGCCTTCTGCCGTCTATTCCTCACGGCCCATCGCTACGATGACCTTCTCGGAGAGTCAGGTCAACAATTACTCGCAGTTTGGCAGTCCGGCAGGCCGTGGCAACTATGCCTTCGACAAACTCTATCCCGACCTGAAGAACAACGGTGCCTACAGCGAATGGGCTTGGGGACTGAGCCGACTGCTCGACGGACTGCAGCAACTGGGTCCGGAGGTGACCAAAATCGACATGAGCCGCATTGGTGTGACAGGTTGTTCCTATGCCGGCAAGATGGCTCTCTTCTGCGGTGCTTTTGACGAGCGTGTCGCCCTCACCATCGCACAGGAACCAGGTGGTGGCGGTGCTGCCGCATGGCGCTATTCAAGATGGTTGAATGCACAGCCCAACGCCGAGTCGGTGGAGGGTCTCGACAATACCGACTACAACTGGTTTATGCAGAGCCTGAGGGATACCTACAATGGCAAAAACGTGTCGTATCTGCCTCACGACCATCATGAACTGGCTGCCATGGTGTGTCCGCGCGCACTCCTCATGCTTGGCAACCCCGACTATGTGTGGCTCGCCGACCCCTCGGCATACGTCTCTATGAACGGTGCCATGAAGGTGTGGGAGCAGTTTGGCATCGAAGACCGTGTGGGCTACTCCATCGTGGCAGGACATGGCCACTGCTCACTGCCCCAGTCGCAGTATCCTGAAGTGGAGGCATATATCGACAAGTTCCTCCTTGGAAAAGAGGATGCCAACACCACCGTGCGCATCGCACCGTCTGGCTATTCCCAAATCGACCTCGACTGGTGGATAGGATGGTGGGGCAACAGTGCTCCCGGTGAGTTCGGTGCCGACCCCGTGGTCTATCAAGGCCCCGACCCTGGCACAGAGACATTGTTGCCGCTGACCGGCAACTGGGCAAGTCGTGTGGACGGCACTCCCGCTCAAGACGGTAAGATATATGCCGGTACCGTCAACTTCACCGGACAGTGGGGTGAGGTAGGCGGACGCGACTGGGGAGCCGATGTCACCGAGGGCACCAAGCATGTCATTACCGTGCATACCGCAAAACCCGCTCCCGACGGCATACAGTGGAAACTCGGCTACAAGGATGAGTATGGAGAACCCATCGGAGAGACTTATCCCGCCATTGAGGTGGAGGGCAACACCATCAAGATTACCCTCACACAGAGCTACTGGTATCTGGCTGTGCAGCGCAAGAGCAGTTCGGCCATCGACCCGCTGGAGATTCTTTCTGTCACACGTGATGTGTACATGACGGAGTTCAACCCCTCCAGCGAGGACCTCGAGATACTTGTTGACCATGGTGCTGAGATAGAGGGCAAGCAGAGCAGTCCCAACGGTCTGCCCGCCACCGTGTCGCTGCCCGGCAATTGGGGTGATGTTAAACTATGGGGAGAGCCTTTCAGCATCAACGACTATCCCCGCTACCGCATTGAACTCGGAATGGCTCCGGGTGCAGAGGGGCAGCTGCAGATGTTCCTTCGCAACCAAGCCCAGGCCACTGCCTATGGCGGACACTACTATCCCTTTGCTGCCGACCAGACGGTGCTTGAGGGAACATTCAATCCCGCCGACCTCGAGGATGACCTCACCGTGGTGCAGTTTGCCCTGCAGAACATGACGGGCAACCGTGTGGAGACCATCGTCAATGATGTTGTCCTCTATACCCCGGAGGGAGAGGAGAAACACACCGCCGGTCTGGTGGCCAACGGATGGAATCCCGCCACCATCACTGAGTTCGGGGCAGGTCCTGTCTACCAAGGCACGGTCAATTTCCCGCAGCAGTATGCCTATGTGGGTCCCTACAGCGGAGAGGTGGCTGTCGGCACCTATCATCATTACACCTTCTACACCGACGCACCTATACCCGAAGGATTCCAAATGGTGACCGTCATCGG
This sequence comes from uncultured Prevotellaceae bacterium, assembly GCA_902767775.1. Lineage (GTDB taxonomy): Bacteria > Bacteroidota > Bacteroidia > Bacteroidales > Bacteroidaceae > Prevotella. Next base: position 84,702 of record CACXIP010000008.1, read on the forward strand.
TGAGGATGCACAGACCACACCCATCGTGGCGAGCGACAATGAATTCTCCTTCGATGTGTTCAGCGACTATTCGTTCCTGGCACTGCAATACATCAATCAGGCCACTTCCTCTGTCCATTTCAACTGCATCACCCGTCAGGTGCTTGCCATCGACCCGACTACCATCGAGAACATGGATGCCGATGCTGCAGCAAAGGTGATAGCCACAAAGGTATACACCGTGGCAGGACAGCCCGCAGGACAGCTCAGCAGAGGCATCAATATCCTGCGTGAGACACTCAGCAATGGAACCGTGCGTACAAGGAAAGTAATCATCAGATAACGTTAGTGTGTTTGCAAACAGGTGAGTGGTGGGCATTGGCCCGCCCTCACCTATTTATCATCTGAATAGCCAGCAAGACACACCCACACCCCCAATACATAACCTACACAACACAAAGCAAATCTATACGGACAATGAAACAATTACTCTTTTTTATAGCCGGTATGCTGATGAGCATGCATACATTTGCCGACAACGTCACTTTCACCAGTTCCGACCTGCCCATCATCATCATCCAGACGCAGAAGGCCATCAATGCCGATGCCAAGGTGATGGGCACCATGAGAATCATCAACAATGGTGAGGGGAAGGTCAATCATATGGATGACCAACCTACAGAATACGATGGATACATCGGCATCAAGTGGAGAGGCAACAGTTCGCTCAGTTTCAACCAGAAGAAATACACCATTGAGACGTGGAACGCTGAGGGCAACGATACCACCGTTTCGCTCTTCGGCATGCCAGAGGAGGCCGACTGGGTGCTGCTCGCTCCCTACAACGACGTGTCGATGGTAAGGGATGTCTTCGCCTTCTATATGTGGAATGCCATGGGCCATTGGGGACCACGCACCAGGATGTGCGAGGTGGTGGTCAATGGCGAATATATGGGGGTTTATGCCTTCTGCGAGAGCATCAAACGCGATAAAAACCGCGTGGATGTCAACAAACTCAAGCCCGAGGATGTCAGCGGGCGTGACCTCACTGGGGGATATATTGTGCGCATCGATGCCTATGACAACGATGATGTTACCTTCAAGTCGAAGGTGAAAGGCATCCAGACCCAGCAGTGGGGATGGGGCGGAGGGTCTACGGAGGCCACCGTCACATGGACCATTTACTATCCCAAGAAAGCGGATTTGCAGGAGGCGCAGAAGAGGTACATCCAAAGTTTTGTCGATACTGTGGAACTCGCCATCCAAACTGACAATTTCGCCGACCCGGAGGAAGGGTATGCCAAATACATCGACGTGGCTTCGTTCGTCGACTATTTCATCCACACCGAACTCAGTCTCAATGCCGACGGTTTTAAGCGGAGCGCCTACTATTACAAGGACAAGGACAAGAAAGACGGCACGAGGGGAAAGTTCTTCGCAGGACCTGTCTGGGATTTCAACCTCGCCTATGGCAACTGCAATTTCTGCAATGCCAACAAGGTGACAGCATGGGTGTATGAGGGGTGTGAGACCAACCCCACGCCGGTGATGTGGAAACGCTTGTTGGAGGACGAGGCTTTCCGCAATGCCGTGAAATGCCGTTGGCTTGAACTACGCCAGACCATCCTCAGTGAGGAGTCGATAGATGCCTTCCTTGACAGTTATGCCGCCCTGCTCGCCCAGGCGAAGGACAGGCAACTGAAGAAATACAAGGAGGTGCTCAAATCCAACGGCGGCGGTTGGGGATGGGGAGGCAGTTCCCTCTATTTCGCCGCCTATCAGGTGTCTTCCTACGCAGAGGAAATCGCCACGGTGAAGAAATGGTTCCGCCAGAGGCTCGCCTTCCTCGACAACAACCTGCCGGGTGAGTGTGGGAGCAGCAGTGTCGGAAACCCTGTGAAAAGCCAAGAGGGTAGGACAGGGTATTACGATGTAGGCATCAGCCTAAGGGGCAACAGGGCTTGGGTAAGTTCACCCCTTCCGCTCGACCGCATCGACATCGTCGACACCCTGGGAGCCCTCCATCGCTCGCAGCCTGTTGGCGGGCATCATCATGCCTCCGTATCCCTGCATGGCTTGGGTTCGGGTTACCGCATCCTCGTGTGTTATGCGCAGGATGGGTCGATGGTCTCGCATGGTTTTTTGGTAAAATAAAAAAGGGGGTGCACACCCCCTTTTTTTGTCAGACTTGTCAGACTTGTCGGACTGTCTGACAGGTCATATTATTTTTTCAATAGACGATAGTATTCTGCGGCGCCGAGAAGAAAACAACCGAGACCATAGTCCTCGAAATCGGGTACCTTGGTGTAGGTGACGGGCTGACCTGCCGAGGGGTCCTTGCCTGTACCCTGCACATAACCCAGAAAACCGTCGGGATGCAGGCAGTCGCGCACCATTGCGTTCCATGCGCGGTCGCAGGCATCTTGGTATTTCTTTGCCTTGAGGATTTTGTTGTTGATGCCCCAACTCATGCCATAGAGGAACAGAGCCGTACCGGTGAGTTCCTTGCCCCCATAAGTGACGGGTGAGACGAGTGAGGGATTCCACAGTCCGTCCTCACGCTGGCATTTCAGCAATGCCTCGCTCATGAGGATGAAGTCTTTCTTCAGTCGCTTGTAGTATTTGTCTTTTTTGCCGATGTCGCTCATCACCCTCACCAGTGCGGCATACACCCATCCGCTGCCACGGCTCCAGTAGCAGTTCTGTCCGTCGCTCTCCTTGTAGGGAGGTACATAGTCGGCATCTCGCCACCACAGACCCTCGGCGGTGTTGAACAATCCACCGCCACAGGTGTCACGGCTCCATGTGTACATCTTCATGGCATGGTCGAGGTAGCGGCGCTCGCCAGTGGCCTTGTAGAAATGGCTGTAGACGGGCATCGCCATCTGGATGGCGTCAATCCAAGTCCAGTAGCCCAACTTTCCTGATGCCATCTGGAGGTCGAGGTTCTCACGCACATGAGCAATCATGCGTGCATCGTGTGTCATCATATACCGCTCCAGATAGGTCTGCGCACAGCATTGGTCGTCGGCGTCGGTGGTCTTCACACCATTGCGCGGTGTCCACTCATGGAAGTTGGCCCATCGGTCGGTGTAGTCGATATAGGCAGGGTTGTTGTCAATCCCATATAGTGCCATGAGACCTTCGTAATACACCGCGCGTGTCCAAAGGCTGCTTGGGCGGATGCGCTTGACATTTGTCGGCACTGTGGGGTCGGCATACTTGGTCATGAAATACTTGTTGGCAAGTTGGGCGGCTGCCAGCACGTCATTGGCGTTGGTTTGCTGGGCGGAGGCACCTACTGTGAGTAGGACCATGGCCATGAGGAGAATAACTTTTTTCATAAGATGAATCTTGTTTTTGCAAAAATACGGTAAATAAAGAGACAGATATGTAGTTGAATCGTCCATTTTATCGGTATTTTTGTATGAAATCATGATGAGGGATGGTTTTTTGGCTGTCATTGAGGGCTGATGATATCATCGTAGCGCATCAGGTAGGTGTCATACTGTGTCTCGAACGGGTGGAAGGGAGCCGGTACCGTTTTGGGGTTGGCGAAGAGGTTGCGCAGCAACTCTGGGATGCCGTTGGCATTGATGCGGTAGAGATAGCAGTCGCCGCTCACACTTCCGATTTGGTTGGCGATGACAGGGAAGGCTGTTCTGGAGAACTTCGGTCCTTGTCCTGAGACAGCGGCGTTGCAACTCACGACAATGCCACGGTCGGTCTGCTCAAAACTGATGTTGCCCTGGTGGCAGAATATCAGCAGTCCGTTGCCCTCGCTGTCGGTCAGCAATGCGGCATCCACCCCCATCCTGTTGCCCTCGAAGTAGAGGTCGTCTTTATGCAGCGCCCAGAATCCGTATCGTCCGGCACGGAAGCGTCCGGGGTAGGTGGGCATCAAGCCATTGCCTATCCACTGCACACGGTCGATATTGCTGTCGAGCAGGAAGGCTATACCCAATTCCGACAGGAAGGTGTCGGTCGTGTCGGGGGTAAGGATGAAGGATAGGTGTGTGGCAGCTCCTGTGGGCTCGCTTTTTATCTGGGTGGCGATGTTTCCTGCCGACCTGCCATCAGCTGATGGTTGCAGCAGGTAGCGCTCCAACCGCTTGTCTCCCACTTTGAGGCGTTCAGCCATCGTAGCTTTTCTGCCGGCACGCACCAGAATGCCGCTTTGCATCACTGCCATCGGGTCGGCATCTACCTTTGGCAGTTGGGCAAGGAGCCGTGTGGTTAGGTCGGAGGGGTTGACGGGTATCGCCTGATGCAGGAACGTCCTTCCTTGGGCATCGGAAACCTCGAGGTGCAGCAGACTGATGTGGTTGGGATTGGGCTGTTGTGGCAGCGACAATTCGTATTCAGTTGTCTGATGCGGTTTGCAGAATGGTGAGAAGGCTCCTTGTGCGATGGTGTCGCGGTCTTCGGTGAAAGTCCACCGGAAGGTGACATGGTCTTTGAGGTTGAGGAAATCGAAGCGGTTGGCTACATGCATTCGCAGGCATGCGTTGTCTGTCATCAAGATGCTGTCGGTGACGAAAGCCTGGGCATAGTTGTGCTGCAGTTCATAATAATTGGGCAGCGGGGTGCGGTCGGCATAGAGTAAGCCGTCGGTGCCCTTGTTGCCATACATCTCGAAACCACCCTCAGAACTTGTGTAGACCTTCTCCTCATAGCCGTATCTGTTGTTGAGGTGCTGTCGGAAGGGCATGCCCTGGTCGGCCCATTCCCACACCGAACCGCCAGCGATGCATGGTGTGCGCTCGATGATTTCCCACTGTCGGTCATGGTCCTCCAGCGAGATGCCGAGGGTATGGCAATACTCCGTAAAGATGACAGGACGGTCGGCATTTTGGTAGAAACCTGCTATTTGGGAGGTGGTGGGATAGTGTGGAGCGTAGATATCCGCCACTTTTGGAAAATCGTAGTTGAACTTCCGGAAATAGGAACCAACTTGTGGATAGCAGATGGGCCGTGAGGGGTCGAGTTCGTGTTTCACATATTCACCGAGTTTTTGGCAGATATCGGTCAGTGGGTTCTCGTTGCCGAGGCTCCAGATGAGCACAGAGGGATGGTTCTTGTCGCGTTGGATGGTGGCCTGTGCCCGCCTCCGCAAGACAGGATAGAACTCTTCTCTGCTCAGATTCTTGTCACCGTAGCCAAAGGGTACCTCATCGATGATGTAGAAGCCTAAGGAGTCGGCCAGTTCATAGAAACGTGGTTCGCGGGGATAGTGCGACGTGCGGATGTAGTTGACCGAGGCCTCCTTCATTAGGCGCATGTCCTTCAGCGTCATTTCATCACTGATGACCTTCACCGTTTTGGGGTCGGTGGCATGGCTTGTCACGCCCCTCAGTTTGATAGGCTGTCCGTTGAGTTTCAAAATGTTGCCGTCGATGGTGAGCTCGCGGAAGCCGAATTTGTGTTCAAAGGTTTGGATGACCTTGCCTTTTTTCAGGAGTTTGGTGCGCAGTGTGTAGAGATAGGGTGTCTCTGCTGTCCAAAGATGGGGGTTCTCCACCTTGTTGCTTCCCACTAAGCTACCATGGGCATCGAGAATTTCATGAACCACTGATGTTGTCTTGTCGGCATGGGCAATTTCTGTGTCGATGATGACCTCCCCTGTGTTGCGGGTGTGTATCGTGAGGTCTTTCAGATGGGTGGGCGGCACGGCGAAGAGGGTGACGTCGCGGAAAATACCGCAGGGAGCCCAGTCGTCGTTATAGTCGAAGTCGCTGCCACTGAACTGTGTGATGACACGCATTTGGAGTTCCTGACGGGTCGTTTTCCTATGTATGCAGTCGGTGATGTCGAAGATGGCGGTGTTGTATCCTGAGCGCCATGAGCCTGCCTCATGGCCGTTGACCCATAGGTCGTAGCCATAGAGTACCCCATCGAAGCGGAGAAGGATGTGCATGCCCTTCCATGCCTCAGGGATGATGAATGAGGTGTGGTAATAGCCCGTCAGCGGGCGCGCACTGTCGTAGTTGGGCTGTGCGAAGCCATAGGTCTCCCAACAGCCAGGTACAGGGATGGTGCCCCATGTGGCATCTACGGTGGGGATAGCGGTATTGGTGTTGTCGATGCCCTCAACGACCTTTAGGTCCCATTCGCCGTTGAGGCTTCGTTTCATGGTGGAATCGGTCACCGGCAGGGTGCCTTGGAAGGCATCCTGTGCTGTCGCACCGACAAAAGATGAAAGGTAAATGATGACGGCTAAACTCAGCAGACGCACTATCTTCATAACAAATACTCAATCTTCAATTTTCTTGTATATCAGTTCAATTTTGGTGTATTTCCTTTCCTTTTGGTTGTTCCAGTGCTCAAACAGTCCGAGTGGTTGTGTCAGCGGCTTTCCATCCTGCTTATAAACCGTTCCGCTGGGTGTGTTGGGTATGCTGGCCGCCTCGCGCAGGTATTCGTCACAGTAGTTGAGGCTGCCGAACTCAGGCCACTCGCTGATGAGGATATCCATGGCGACGGCATCGCAGGCCAGTTCGTCCTGTGACACGATGAGCGAGCATGCCCAGTCGCCGTCGAAGGGCGCTTTCTGCCATTTGGGAGCAGGAGGACCGTTGACATCGCGCGAACCGTATGTGCCATCTATCAAGAATAGCAGCGCCTTCTGCCCCATGTCCTTATGTGCAATCCAGTCGACGAAAGTCTTATAACCAGGTTTTCCATGTCGTTTATCCTGACTTATATTGTTGTGTGCGTTTTGTCGCCAGAGCAGGTTGATGTCCGTTGCTCCATACCAGTTTTTGGCAGTCAGGGTTACACCAGGACCCGAGTGGGTCTTCAGCAGGGCAGAGTTGATGAGGTAGTCGGCATCGACAATGCATTTGGCCAATCCTCTCGCCATTTTGCCGTTTTCTGTGGAGTAGGTGATTTGCTCTGGGTAGTAATCACATTTCTCGCGTCCGTCGCCACCGATGTTGTCGATGAATCTTACACCGGGAAATTCCCTGTGCACCTTGTCGTAGATGCTGTCGGTGATGGCACGACTGGGTTCACAAAGCACGATGTCCTGTTGGCGGACACCGCCGTCGCGCACCATCGACCTGACGAGGGCGAGGGTGGTGAAGGGCGAGGAGTTGAGTTCGATGGTGTCGCGGTGGGTGATGGCATTGTTGATATTGAGTTTCACGGCAATCATCTCTCCTTTCTTATACCCTCTGTTGCCACGCTGGTGGGTTTTGTTGAAGTGGCGGAAGAGAGCTTTCCATGCTTTCTTCGCCGTTGGTTCGCCGGACAGTTGCTTGATGGCCTCGGTTATCATGGCATCGGCCTTCTGCTGGTCGTTCCAGCGGTCTTCCACCCACAGTCCGGTACGGCCGTCCCATTTGGCGACACCAGGACTGTGTATCCATGCCACACGTCCGGGATGGATGCCGCGCCCAATGCCAATGGGCTCGTTGGGACCGACGAAAAGTCGGGGATATTGGGGGTTGAACTCACCGAAGAACAGCCGGTCGCGGTTGACGGCCTCGCTGAGCAATTGGATAGTGGTGGAAGGACCGAGGTCGGGCGACTTCCATGACTTGAGTTGCCACACCACCTTCCCTTGGTTGTCTACCTCAATGGCCTGCACGGGAGCATGGGCGGTGTCCATCGGTTCCTTGTTCCATTCATTATACCAGTTGTTGATGAGGTGATGGCCGTCCTTCAGGCGGACGGTCTTCTGAGGTTGTGTCACCCCATTGTCGTTGGTGTTGAGTTCCCACACCGTTTCTCCCATGCGGGTAATCTCCTGTATCTTGCCTTTGCGGCCCGTGATGAGTAGGTTGCCCTTGGGCAGTTCCTGCACCGACCAGGGCAGAAAACCATCCCAATGGTCAACTTCCTTACCATTGCTGTTGTACTCATGGATGCAGCCCAGTGCCATGTTGGCGATGAGCAGCGTACCCCGTGAGGTGAGACGTGCGTTGCGGAACTGTCCGTGTACCGACCCTTTTTCCGAGATGGGCAATGGGAACTCCCTGACGATGTTTGTGGATGGGATTTCCATCACCACCGCCTTGGCGGGACGGCCGTTTTGCACAAACACCACATGGTGGCGCCCGATGGGTTGGATGGTGTGTATCTCCGTTCCCTCCGGAGCGGCATAACTCCACAGCGTCTGTCCATCCTGTGTCACTTCAGCGATGCCATACTGATGTGCCACGAGGATATGCCCGTCGGTCATGAGAACCGCATCACTGATTTCGCCACGCCCCAACTTGTCGTTGTAGCTCCAGGCTACATAGCCGTCTTTGACGATAAACATCCTGCGCTGCTTGCTCTGTCCGGCATAAAAGAAGTCATGGCGGGCAAGGTTTTCATCCACTTCCTGCGCCGATATTTCATCAGTGGTGAGAAAGGCCATGACCAATAATAGTAGAAATGATAGTCTGTTCATAGAATTATGCTTTGTTATGGCAAAGATGGAGATAAAAGGCGTTTGCAACCTTGATAAAACGTCCATTTTATTGGTATTTTTGTCTAAAATCACTATTTTTGCACACCATACCTATCTGAAACGACAATGAAGAGACTTTTTACCGTCGCCTTATGCCTGGTGGCATTGGGCGCATGGTGCCAGATACCGCTTAAGTCGCATACTCTCGACACCGATGACGGACTTCCCAGCAACTACATCATCAATATGGTGCAGGACCCGCAGGGATATGTGTGGATGGCCACATCCGACGGTCTGTGCCGCTATGACGGTTACTCCTTTGACATCCACAAGCACACCACCGACAGCAACGACTCGCTGCTGCTGAGCAACCGTGTGCGCGAACTCCACCAGAATCCCAACGGACTGCTCTTCGTGCGCCTGCAAGGAGAGCAATATAGCTGTTATGATACCAACAGCAAGCGTTTCATCCCCTTCATTCCTGATGGGAAGAATCACCGCAACTACTGCGACTGCGCTTTCATGCCCGACAGTACCACATGGTTGTGGTATGACTACTCGGGGTGCATCGAGGTGACCTATCGTAATGGGAAGGTGGAGAGCCGCGAGTATAACAAAGAGAACGGACAGCTTCGTTCCAACAACGTGAATTTCGTGGATGCTGACAGTAGGGGACGTATTTGGGTGGGTACCCAGGAAGGACTGTATCTGAAGAAAGACGGACGACTGAGGCTTGCTGAGGGCAAAACAGGTTTTGTAGCGGTGGCTGAAGTGAGGGGTGTCACCTATTTTGCCACCACCGACCACCGCATCATGCATGTCGGCGACGAGGCTGTACTTACAACCGATGTGGATGTCTGGCCAGGATGGGCTGCCGGCAACCGTGTGCGTGGACTTGTGCCGCTTGGCGACCAACTGCTTGTCATCACCGACCGCACCACCTACAGTTATGACACCAAACGGCATCAGGTAGGTCTTGGCAGCGTGCAGATACCTGGTGGCACGGTGAGCCGCGACAACACCGGACGTTATTATGTGATGGACCGTTCGGTCGTCATCCATTACTTCGACACACAGCGCGGTGAGACCTACACCTTCCCCGTCCTCGACGGAAAGTTGCTCAGCAAGAGAGGCGTCAGTCCGTGCAACGTGCTCACCGACCACAACGGCAATATCTGGATTTCCACTCTTGGCAACGGCCTCTTTGTCTTCGACCCCACCACGCACACCCTTGAGCACCACTCGCCCAAGATGAGCGTTAAGTCACCCATACAGACCGACTATCTCTATGGCATGATGGCCGACCGGTCGGGCAACATTTGGCTTTCGCAGGAGAATATGGGCATCAGCGTGGTGACCGCCATGCCCAAGAGCGTGAGGCGGCTCACCGCCACCAACAGCCTGTCGCCCGACTATGCCAATCTCTTCAGGTCGCTGCACCAGACTGCCGACGGCAGGGTGTGGGCGGGCAACTTCACTGGCGGTTCATTCCTCCTTAACGGCGGCACGCTGCAGCCCGCTCAATTGAGCATCAACGACGACCTCCTGTCTATCTGTATCGACAGCAAGGGACACCGGTGGGTGGGAACACGCAGCAACGGTGTCTATGTGGATGGTCGCCAATATGCCAACAATACGGGCGATGCCTCGTCGCTCCCCCACGGAAAGGTGTTCGACATCCTATGTGACAAAAAAGGTCGTGTGTGGGTGGGCGTAAACATGGGAGCGCTATGCCTCGCCATGCCACAGGCCGACGGTTCCTATCGATTCCAGCGCTTTCTCGAAGACCAACCGCTCATGCGCAACATCACCGTGCTCATCCAAACCAAGGCAGGACATATCTTCGCGGGCTGCGGCAACGGCATCGTTGTATTCGACCCAGAGCAAATCATCCGTGACCCCAAGGCATACCATTACTATACGGCAGACAACAGCAGTCTGGGGTATTTCGAGATACGCGACCTTTTTGAGGACAAGGATGGAAAGGTGTGGCTTGCCTCCGCAGGCGGTGGACTCTACCGTGTGGACAACCCTGCCGATGTGGGGCATCTCTCCTTTGAGCGCTTTACCACCGACCAGGGACTGGCCGACAACACCGTCAACAGCATCATAGCGGACAAAAAGGGAAAACTGTGGATAGGCACGCACTACGGCCTGTCGAGGCTTGACACCCAGTCGATGCGCTTCTCCACCTATTACCTTTCAGCCGACAAACTAGGCGATGTATACAGTGAAAACTCATCGTGCCTGTTGGCTGACGGAACTCTTGTCTTCGGCACCAACAACGGAGTAGTGTGTTTCTGTCCCGACCAAGTACAGCCCCATCAGGTGGGAGACAGCCATCTCGCCATCACCAGTCTGCTCATCAACGGCACACCCTACCGCGAGGGGGATGCAGAAGGGCGGCTCAGACTCTCCCACCGGCAGAACTCGCTCACCTTCCGTTTCTCCGACCTTGACTTCGGCTATCCCCATAATACGGAGTATGTCTATTGGCTCGAGGGAGCCGACAGGGGATGGAGCCAACCGACACGCCAGAACGAGGCGGTATACAAAGACCTTCAACCTGGTTCCTACGTCTTTCATGTGCGTCGCGCCGATGACCAGAAGGAAGTCGTGATGCGGGTGCTCATCCGTCAGCCATGGTGGAATACTTGGTGGGCATGGCTCATCTACCTCACCCTCATCGGAGCACTCGCTTGGTATGTCATCCGTCTGCTGCTCATCACCTATTCAATGCGCAACCGCATCAGGATGGACAAGGAGATATCCGACTTCAAGCATCGATTCTTCATGGATGTGAGCCATGAGTTTCGCACACCGCTCACCCTCATTGTGGGGTCGATGGAGCGCATCAGGAAAGCCGGCGACATGCCGGCAGCCATCCGGCAGCCCATTGCCAATATGGGAAGGAGTACCGATCGCCTCAAGCGGTTGGTCAACCAGCTATTGGAGTTCGACAAACACCAGCATGGCAAACTCTCTCTGCGCCTGCAACAGACCGATGTGGTGAAATTGCTGAGGGATATCACCATGGGATTTGGCGATATGGCATACAACAAGGAAATCAACCTACAGTTTGTGCCATTCGCACAGCATGAGGAGATGTATGTGGATCGCAGTTTCATCGACAAGATTGTCTATAACCTGCTCAGCAACGCGATGAAATACACGCCAAGGAAAGGCGACGTCACCGTGAGGGTGAAGAAGGATGACGGGCACTTAGTGGTGCGTGTGGAGGACACGGGTATCGGTGTGCCCAAGGAGAAACAACCGCAATTGTTTACCCGCTTCATGCAGACCAATGTGGTGGCTGACAGTATGGGTATCGGATTGCATTTCACAGCGCAGTTGGTAAAGGCACACCACGGCACCATCCATTATGAGGAAAATCCACAGGGGGGCAGCGTCTTCGTTGTCGCCATCCCCCTCTCCACAGATGGCTATAAGCCCGAGGACTTCATGGAGGGCAGCAGTCTGGAGGAAGAGATGCACCACGATGAACTGTTGCACCAATACCGTGAGGTGGCCGCCCAACCTCTCAACGACCGCACAGTGCTTATCGTGGAGGACGACGGGGATGTGAGAGACTTCCTCAGGGGTGAGTTGGCAGCATATTTCAAAGTCGTCACCGCACAGGATGGGGCAGAGGCCCTCACCCTCATTCGTGAGGGAAAAATGGTTGACCTTGTGGTGAGCGACATCCGCATGCCCGTGATGGACGGCATCGAACTCCTCAAGCGTGTCAGGGCAGATGATGACTTATTTGACATCCCCTTTATCCTGCTCTCCGCTATCACCACTGTGGAGAAACAGTTGGAGAGTGCCCGCTTCGGAGCGGATGCCTATATCGCCAAACCATTCAGTCCTGCCCTGCTCATCGGCAAGAGCATCTCGCTCATCCAGCAGCGCGACAGACTGAAGGCTGTCTATGGAAAGGGCAAGGAAGACACGACAGGAGTTGGCGAGGATACCGTGGCATCAACAGCCTCATCTTCATCAACCTCCTCCACTGCCGCTGGTGAGGCCCCCCTGCTTACCAGCGAGCGCGACAGGAAGTTCCGCGACATCGTCGACATCAAAATCTCGCATGAGATGGGCAATCCCGATTTCATGGTCGACGACTTGGTGCAGTGCACGGGATACGGTCGCTCTCAGTTCTACAGCAAGATGATGGAGGTGACGGGAAAGACGCCTAAGGACTATATCCGCATGCGCCGCATGACGCGGGCTGCTGAGTTGCTGCGCAGCGGTGAGATGATTACTGTCGCCGAGGTGGCATACAAGGTCGGCTTCTCCGACTCCCTCTATTTCAGCCGCTGTTTCAAGCAGTATTTCGGTGTCACACCATCGAAATACATGAAGGACTAAAATAGCAGGAAAGACCAAAATAGATGAAAAACGGCGGCCATCTGTCACAGACGGCCGCCGAATCTTTTTACCTAAAAACCTAATACATTTTTAACTACTAAGTAGAATAACCTATCTGATTAATTAATAGCCAGGGTTCTGCCATGCCTTCTTCTGAGCCTCGGACAGGTTGGTGCCGTCCTCGTTCTGAAGGATGTCGATGAAGGCCTGTGGGATGGGCCTCAGTTCATGCTTGTTGGCAGTGATGTTGGGTGCTGCCTCGGGGTTGAAAGCCTTGGCGCGCTTGATGAGCAGGCCTGCACGGCTCAGCTCTTCCCAACGGTTCCACTCACCGAGCAGTTCGCGTGTGCGCTCGTTGAAGATGAAGTTGAGCATGCGGTCGTAGTCGGAGGTGCAGCCCAAGGTGGCAAGCACGGCCTCATCCTCTGCCGGCAACTGCTTGTAGCTGGCAATCTGGAGGTTGGATGCCTCGGTGGTGCGCTCGATGCCAGTGGAGAGGTAGTAGGAGCTCTTCCAGGGGTTGGAGGCCTCCCACACCTTCTGGTTGGTCATCTTGGTGTTGCTCTCGTTGACACAGCCGCTGGTGGCACCATTGGTGGAGTTCTCGGTGAAAGCCTTGGAACCATCGACATAGTATTCGCGGTCCTCATTGGCCTTCCACTGACCACGGGCACGCAGCACGTTGACGGTGTTGATGGCGTCCTGATAGTTGCCCAGTCGCACCTGTGCCTCAGCCTTGATAAGGTAAGTCTCGCCTGAGCGTGCCATAATCACGTCGCGGTGGGCATCGCCCTTCTCTGCTGTACGTGAGCCATCGGTGCATTTGTTGATGCCGCAGAACACGTTGCTGGTGGCGGTGTTGCCGCTCACGCCGTAGTTGTAGAGGGCATATTTGCCGCCGAGGTATACGGGGAACACGTTGGGTACCCATTTGCCAGTCTCGGGATGTATGAAGGTGTGAGCCTGTGCGCCACGTCCGAAGGTGCCGTAGGTTGACTCATCCTGGAAGCGTGGGTCATCCTTCTTGTTGAGGATGAACACGATGCCGTAGTCGCCGATGTTGGGCACAGCGTCAACAGAGATGCCGTTGGTCTCAGCCACCTTGTCGGGGTCGTATACAGAAACTTCCTTGCCATCAGCATTCTTCACCTTTTTCATAGTGGGGATGTTGTTCAGACCATAGACAGTCTTGAAGGTCTTCCACATACGGGCGTCGTTGACGTTGTCGAAGATGGCGTAGGTATACTCTGTCGGACGGCAGCGCTGGAAGTCCATCTCACCGATGAACTGACCGCGCTTCACCCATGAGCCGGAGAAGTTGGAGAACTGCGGGCCAAAGTAGTTGTAGGTGCGGTTGCCGAAACGTCCCTGGGTGGAGGTGGCGTCGTTGTGCTCAGCGCACATGAGTATTTCTTTGGAACCCTCGATGGCGCAGTCGACACCGGTCCAGTTGGCATAGAGGTTGGCATAGTCGGCCTCCAGTGGGCATGCTTCAATCACCTCGTTGCAGAGGGAGATGACACGGTTGAGGTCGGCATTTTTGTCATATTTGCTGTTCCAGCTGGCGCAGCGCTCGCTCTGACGGAAGAGGAGGGCCTTGGCGAGGAAGTGGGCAGCTGTATATTTTGTCCAAGTGCCGTTGCCACGCCATTTGTCAGTGCGCAGGTTGTTGTATGCATTCTCAAAGTCAGAAATTACCTGATTGAGTGTCTCCTCCTCACTGGCGCGGGAGTAGTTCTTGCTTACGCTGGAGGCTGGTTCGGTCTGCAGCACAACGCCACCATACTGAGCAAAGAGGCGATAGTAGTTGTAGCCACGGAGGAAATAGGCCTCGCCCAAGGCGCTCTTGCGTGAGGTCTCGTCACTCACCTGTTCTGCGCGGGCAAGCACGAGGTTGGCGGTGGAGATGCCATAGTACATCTGATTCCAGAGTCCCGACACAGGCGGGCAGTTTTTGTTGGCGGCACCTATAGCGGGAGTACAGTCGAGAGGCTGCAGACGGTTGTCATAGGTGTTCCAAGGCTCGGAGGTGAGGTCGGCACCGTTGGTGAACTCATCGCATCCGTAGAGAGTGATGCCGTATGCCCACTCATAGCCAAAGTGCCAGCGGATGTTGCCGTAGAGGCCGGCAGCCATGGAGAGGGCGCCTTCCTCGGTCTTGAGCAGGTCCTCGGAGAGGAGGTGTCCGCCGTTCTCCTCAAGGAAGCTGTCGGTGCATGAGGTGGAACCGGCAATCAGCACGGCGACCACACAGGTTGTGATTTTATTGATATATTTCATGATTGTTTCCTTTCTTGGGTTGTTTTCGACTATTGATTTTCTCCTCATATATAATTAGAAGTCAAGTTGAAGTCCGACGGTGAAGCCTCTGTTGAAGTAGGTAGCTCCGGTGTCGAGGTCCATGAAGTCGACCGAGGAATAGAGCATTCCCAGGTTGCGTCCCTGAACATAGAACTTAGCACCTTGGATGCCGATCTTGTTGCAGGTGACCTTGTTGAGGCGGTAGCCAAGAGAGAGGTTGCGGATTTTGATGAACGAGGCATCCTTGAATCCCAGGAGGCTTGAGTATGAGTCGCCACCAGCTGTGCTGTAGACAGGCTTCTGCCAGTCGGCATTGGGATTGTCGGGAGTCCAGTAGTCGATTTGGCGCTGTGCGTACATACCATACTGACCTTCACCACCAGTGCTGATCATATACTTGAAGCGTCCGAAGAGGTCGAGGGTGAGTTCAATACCTTTCCATGAGAATGTGTTGCTCCATCCGAGTGTCCAGCGCGGGTTGCGGTTGCCGAGGATGACACGGTCGTTCTCATCAATCTTGTAGTTGCCGTCCTGGTCGACAGGTTTGATGCTGCCTACAGAGAACTTATGGCCGTTCTCATTGAACTTCGCCATCTCTGCGGCGTCGCTCTCCTGCCAGAGACCATTGTTTTGGTAACCATAGAACACTGCGATGCTCTCGCCGATGAACCAGCTGTTGGCGATGTCGTCTTCCTTGCCGTTGGCAAGTTCGACAATCTCATCCTTCTGATAGGCGGCGTTGATGGTGCTGCTCCACTCGAAGTCGGCCACACGGACAGGAATCACGTTGAGGGTGAGGTCGAAACCTTTGTTCTTCGTAGAACCGATGTTGGCCATCATTGCTGGGTAGCCGGTGAGTGACGGCAGTGATTGCTGCAAGAGCAGGTCCTTCGTCTTTGAGGTGTAGAGGTCGAGGCTACCGTTGATGCGTCCGCGCAGGAAACTGAAGTCGATACCCAGGTTGTACTGTGTGGTCTTCTCCCATCCAAGTTTCTTGTTGGCGAGCATGGTCTGACTATTGGTGTAGTAAGGCTCATTGGTGATGAGGATACGCTCGTTGCCGGTGCTGAACGGCATGTAGAACGACTGGATGGTGCCCAGTGTGCCGTAGGCGCTCACGGAAGAGTTGCCGGTGGTACCCACACCGAAGCGGAGCTTCAGTTGGTCGAGCCAATCAACGTCCTTGAGGAAACTTTCCTGCTCCATGCGCCAACCGATGGCCATTGAGGGGAAGAAACTCCACTTGTTGCCCTCTGCCAGTACGGATGCTCCGTCATAACGTCCGGAGACGGTGAGCAGGTAGCGGTCTTTGAATGCATAGTTGAAACGTGCCATGTAGGAGAGCAATGTGTTCTGCGAGAAGCCGGAGCTCATACCTGCCTTGTTGTCGGTATTGGTCACGTCGATGTCGCCGAAGTTGTTCCAGAGGAACGAGGGCATGTAGATGCGCTCAGCGCTCATGCCACTACTCTCAGCATTGTATTTGGTGGCACTGTGGAGAAGAGTCACGCCGATGGTATGGTCGCCAAAGATGCGGTTGTAGAGCAGCATGTTGTCGAGGGTCCATGTGAAATGGCGGTTGTCGTTGCGACGAGCAAAGTTGTTGCTGCCCTTGCGGGTGGCGGAACTGGCATCGAGGAACATGCCTGAACGTGAGTAGCGGAAATCGGGACCAAACTGCATCTTGTACATCAAGCCCTGCAGCGGCTCAAGAATCTTGCCGAAGTCAATCTGTCCGTAGAAACTACCCATAGCGCGGAAGTACTCGCGGTTGTCGCTCGATTTCTTCCATTCGTCCATGACGGTGTAGGCGTTGACTACCGAACCGCCCGGCTGGTCGATGATGTCGCCCGATGCGTTGTAAGGTACGGTGTAGTGGGGCAGAGCCTTGGCGGCGCTGTAGATGTCAACAGGACCGGAAGAGGTGCCCACCTGACCGGTGCGGGAGTAACCATATTTCTGCTTGCTCCATGATGCGTTGATTGAACCACCCATCTTAAACCACTTGGTGGCCTGTATGTCGGTGGTCATGGCTACGTTGTAGCGCTTGAATTGCTGTCCCTTCTGGGTACCTTGGTTGTCGAGATAGCCGAAGGAGAAAGAGCTTTGCAGGTCTTTCGTGCCGCCTGCGGCGCGGATGTTGTGCTCCTGGGTGATACCGGTCTGGGTGACAAAACCTTCCCAGTCGGTGTCGCTGACGAGCGAACCGTTCCATGAACCGTTGGCCCAGCCTTTGTTCACATTGGCAAGGGCGGCGTCATCACCAGAGAAGAAGTCCTGGTCGAGTTTCTGGTCGGGCTGGTCGCCACGGGGATAAAGTTCGGGGTTGGAGTTGTGGTATGCCCAGCGGCGCCATGTGATGTAGTCGCTGGCGCTGAAAGCGGGACTCTTGTCCACCAATTTCTCAAAGGTCATGCTGCCTGAGTAGGTGAGTTGCAGTTTGCCTTCCTTACCACGTTTTGTGGTGATGAGCACCACGCCGTTGGCACCGCGGCTACCATAAATAGCGGTAGAAGAGGCGTCCTTGAGGATGTCGATGGCCTCGATGTCGCGGGGGTTGAGGTTGTCGATGCCGTCGCTCACGGGGATACCGTCGACGACATAGAGCGGTGAGTTGGAGGCATTGATGGAGCGGCTACCACGGATGAGGATGCTGCCCACTGTACCAGGACGCTCGCTGGTGGTGATGTCGACACCGGCGGCCTTGCCCTGAAGAGCCTCAAAAGCATTGCTAACGGGACGGCTGTTGAGCTGCTCCTCGTTGACACGGGTGAGGGCGCCGGTCACATCGCTCTTGCGCTGGATGCCGTAACCCACCACCACTACTTCGTCGAGCAGGGCGTTGTCTTCCCTGAGCACCACGTTGTGGGTGGACTGACCTGCCACCTTCACGTTTTGGGTGAGGTAGCCCACATAGCTGAACGTCAGTGTGGCATTGGCGGGTGCCTCGAGGGAGTACTTGCCGTCAAGGTCGGTGATGGCTCCTACGTTGGCGCCATTCTCGACAACGGTCACACCGATGAGAGGCTCGCCTGACTCATCGGTCACCGTGCCTGTCACTTTCTGCTTCTGCGCACCTTGCGCAAACACTGTCTGCTGAACGCCGAAAAGCATGCCCAGACAGATGAAAAGCATCAAAAAAATGTGTTTCTTTGACATAGGGTTTTAGTTAGGTGATTGATTATTTTGTGAAAAATTTGGTCGTCTCTTGGTTATTCCCAGTGTTTCTCGATGGGGTTTTTCGGTTTCTTTGCTGCAAAATTAGATGGATTGCAACTTTCGTACTATGTAAAAACGTACAATTTGCAATGAAAAACGTACAAATGTTTGGTTGTTTAGTTGTTTAGTTGTTTGGTTGTTTGGTTGTTTAGTCGTTTGGTTGTTTGGTTGTTTGGTTGTTTGGTTGTTTAGTCGTTTGGTCGTTTGGTTGTTTGGTCGTTTGGTTGTTTAGTCGTTTGGTTGTTTAGACAATAGTTAAGCTTGTTGGAAAGTAGTGGGGATTTTGATTATCGGTCCTTCATATTATTATTAAGGAAGAAACGATTAGGAAGAATCTGCAAAACGGGCAAAGCAGGCATCAAAAGCTTATCTATGCACAAGATTATTCCAAAATTGTGTATATTTATTAAGATTCTGCTATTTGTATACATTATTTATTCATGTGTGCGTAAAACAATGATTTTTTATTCAAAAACATTTTGCCATATCAATAAAAATTGTGACCTTTGCACGAAATTTTTTGCAAAAATATAGAATCTATGGCAGAACAATTGGAAATCAAGGAATTGGACAACGTGGTCGTTCGCTTCTCTGGCGACTCCGGCGACGGTATGCAGTTGGCAGGCAACATCTTCTCTACGGTGTCCGCCTCTGTAGGTAATGGCATTTCGACATTTCCCGACTATCCCGCCGACATCCGTGCCCCGCAAGGGTCACTCACCGGCGTGTCGGGATTTCAGGTACACATCGGTGCGGGGCGCGTATTCACCCCCGGCGACCAGTGTGATGTGCTCGTGGCGATGAACGCCGCGGCGCTCAAGACACAATACAAGTTTGCCAAACCCCAGGCGACCATCATCATCGACACTGACAGTTTCGAGGCCAGTGACCTGAAGAAGGCCAATTTCGTCACTGGCGACTATCTTGGCGAGATGGGCATCGACCCCGATCGCGTGGTGGCCTGTCCTATCTCCAAGATGGTGAAGGACTGCCTCGCCGACAGCGGCATGGACAACAAGGCGGTGCTCAAATGCCGCAATATGTTCGCCCTCGGTCTCGTATGCTGGCTCTTTAACCGCGACCTTAACTTGGTGGCCAATTTCCTCCGCGAGAAGTTCGCCAAGAAACCTGCTATCGCCGAGAACAACATCAAGGTGGTGCAGGCAGGTTATGACTACGGACACAATGTGCATGCATCGGTGCCCGCTACCTACCGCATCGAATCGAAGTCGAAGGTGCCCGGACGCTACATGGACATCACCGGCAACAAGGCTACAGCCTACGGACTCATCGCTGCCGCAGAGAAAGCTGGACTGAAACTCTATCTTGGCTCGTACCCCATCACCCCTGCAACCGACATCCTGCACGAACTCTCCAAGCATAAGTCGTGTGGCGTCATCACCGTGCAGTGTGAGGATGAGATATCGGGATGTGCCAGTGCCATTGGTGCCTCTTTCGCAGGAGCGCTTGCCGCCACCTCCACATCCGGTCCTGGCATATGCCTCAAGTCAGAGGCTATGAACCTCGCCGTCATCGATGAGTTGCCGCTCATCATCATTGATGTGCAGCGCGGCGGACCCTCTACCGGACTGCCCACCAAGAGCGAGCAGACCGACTTGTTGCAGGCCCTGTGGGGACGCAACGGCGAGTCGCCCATGCCTGTGGTGGCCGCCACCAGTCCCACCGACTGCTTCGACGCCGTCTATTCCGCTGCCAAGATCGCTCTCGAGCACCTGACTCCCGTCATCCTGCTCACCGACGCTTTCGTTGCCAATGGTTCGGCAGCATGGAAACTCCCCACTATGGAGGAACTGCCCGACATCCGTCCACATTATGTCAAACCAGAGCAGAAGGGCAACTACACCCCGTATGAACGCGACCCAGAGACCCTGGTGCGCTATTGGGCCATCCCGGGACAGGAGGGTTACACCCACATCCTCGGTGGTCTGGAGAAAGACGGTGCAACAGGTGCCATCTCTACCGACCCTGAGAACCATGACCGCATGTGCCGCTTGCGTGCAGAGAAGGTAGCACGCATCCCCGTGCCCGACGTAGAGGTGGCAGGTGACAAGGACGACGCCGAACTCCTCATCGTGGGATTTGGAGGAACCTATGGACATCTCTACTCAGCCATGGAGGAACTTCGCGCCAAGGGCAACAAAGTGGCTCTGGCCCATTTCGGCTTCATCAACCCGCTGCCCGCCAACACCGCAGAGGTGCTCAAGAAATACCCGAAGGCTGTGGTGGCAGAGCAGAACCTCGGACAGTTTGCCGCCTACCTGCGCACACAGGTCGATGGCTTCGTACCCTACCAGTTCAACCAGGTGAAGGGACAGCCTTTCGTGGTTGCCGAACTCGTGAATGCGTTTGAAGAGATTTTGAAGAAATAAAACAGACAAGGTCATGACAGAATATAAAGCACAAGATTATAAGAAGGGACAGCCAAGGTGGTGTCCCGGATGCGGCGACCATTTCTTCCTCGCATCACTCCACAAGGCCATGGCTGAGGTAGGCGTGGCTCCCCATGAGATGGCGGTCATCTCTGGTATCGGATGCAGCAGCCGACTGCCCTACTACGTGAGCACATACGCCATGCAGACCATACACGGAAGGGCAGCCTCCATCTCCACTGGAGCCAAGGTGGCCAATCCCAACCTCACCGTGTGGCAGGTGAGTGGCGACGGCGACGGACTCGCCATCGGCGGCAACCACTTCATCCATGCCATGAGGCGTAACATTGACATCAACATGATCCTGCTCAACAACCGCATCTACGGACTGACGAAAGGACAGTATTCACCCACCTCTCCCCGTGGGTTCGTCTCGAAGTCAAGCCCCTACGGCACTGTCGAGGACCCGTTCCGTCCGGCAGAACTCTGCTTCGGCGCAAGAGGACACTTCTTCGCCAGAGCGGTCGCCACAGATGCTCAGGGCACCGTCGATGTGCTTAAGGCTGCCTACTTCCACAAAGGGGCTGCCGTGTGCGAAATCCTGCAGAACTGTGTTATCTTCAACAATGGTGCCTACGACCCCATCTATACCAAAGAGGGGCGTAAGAAGAACGCCATCTATGTGAAGCACGGTGAAAAACTCGTTTTTGGCGAGAATGATGAGTTCGGACTGGTACAGGAAGGCTTCGGCCTCAAGGTGGTGAAAATCGGCGAGGACGGCTATACGCTCGACGATGTGCTGGTGCACGATGCTTACTGCGAGGACAACACCCTCCAACTGAAACTCGCCATGATGGACAATGAGCATGGATTCCCTGTGGCACTTGGTGTCATCCGCGATGTCGAAGCACCTACCTACGACGCTGCCGTCAATGCGCAGATTGAGGAGGTGAAGGCACAAAAGAAATACCATAATTTCATGGAACTCTTGGAAACCAATGACACGTGGGAGGTAAAGTAATTTTGTAAACCCAACGTTGCAAATGAGTTGTGCACTCTGAAAACTTTGCTAAAAAGTTTAAACAAAACGAGTTGCACAACTCATTTTTTGTGTGCAACACTTTTGGTATTCCATCATTTTTTGCTAATTTTGCGGGCGAAAAATAACAAGGTAAAGAGTATAACTCAATTATTTAACAAAAATACATCATGGCAAAGTTAGATTTGACACAGTATGGCATCACGGGCTCGACCGTGATTGCACACAATCCATCGTATGAGTACCTCTATGAGGAAGAGACAAAAGCTGACCTGACCGGATTCGACAAGGGCCAGGACACAGAGCTCAATGCTGTTAACGTGATGACCGGCATCTATACCGGACGCTCACCTAAAGATAAGTATATCGTAGACGATGCTCAGAGCCATGACAAGGTGTGGTGGACCACTGAGGAATACAAGAACGACAACCACCCCATGAGTGAGGAGGTTTGGGCAAAGATTAAGGACATCGCCATCAAGGAGCTCTGCAACAAGAACCTCTATGTAATGGATGCTTACTGCGGTGCCAATGAGGCTACCCGTCTTCGCGTTCGCTTTATTATGGAAGTGGCTTGGCAGGCTCACTTTGTCAAGAACATGTTCATCCAGCCGACTGAGGAAGAACTGGAGAATTTCGAGCCCAACTTCGTCATCTACAATGCTTCGAAGGCAAAGGTGGAGAACTACAAGGAATTGGGCCTCAACTCAGAGACTTGCGTGGCATTCAATACCACAAGCCGTGAGCAGTGCATCATCAACACATGGTATGGTGGTGAGATGAAGAAGGGTATGTTCTCCATGATGAACTACTTCCTCCCGCTTCAGGGCATCGCTTCCATGCACTGCTCTGCCAATACCGATATGGAAGGCAAGAACACCGCTATCTTCTTTGGACTCTCCGGAACAGGCAAGACCACTCTCAGCACCGACCCGAAGCGTCTGCTCATCGGTGATGACGAGCACGGATGGGACGACGAGGGTGTGTTCAACTTCGAGGGCGGCTGCTATGCCAAGGTCATCAACCTCGACAAGGAGAGCGAGCCTGACATCTACAACGCCATCCGCCGCAACGCCCTGCTTGAGAACGTCACCGTGGACGAGGCAGGAAAGATTGACTTCGCTGACAAGAGTGTCACAGAGAACACCCGCGTGAGCTATCCTATTGAGCACATCGAGAAGATTGCTGCCAAGGTGAACGGCAAGAGCGCTGGTCCCGACGCACAAAACGTCATCTTCCTCTCCGCCGACGCATTCGGCGTGCTGCCTCCCGTCTCCATCCTGACACCGGAGCAGACCAAGTATTACTTCCTCTCCGGATTCACTGCCAAACTGGCTGGTACAGAGCGCGGCATCACAGAGCCCACTCCCACCTTCTCAGCTTGCTTCGGACAGGCATTCCTCGAGCTGCATCCCACCAAGTATGCAGAGGAACTCGTGAGGAAGATGGAGAAGAGCGGTGCCAAGGCTTACCTCGTCAACACTGGTTGGAACGGCACCGGCAAGCGTATCTCCATCCGCGACACCCGCGGCATCATCGACGCTATCCTCGGTGGTGACATCCTGAGCGCTCCTACCAAGAAGATTCCTTACTTTGACTTCGAGGTTCCCACACAGCTCAATGGTGTGGCTTGGGGCATTCTCGATCCTCGCGACACCTATCAGAACCGCAATGAGTGGGAAGAGAAGGCAAAGGACTTGGCTGGCCGCTTCATCAAGAACTTCAAGAAGTATGAGGGCAATGAGGCAGGCAAGGCTCTTGTCGCCGCTGGTCCAAAACTGTAAATAAGGTTTCGCATCTAAATGATAACAAATGGAAGGGGCTTACTCAATGCAAGCCCCTTCTGCTTTACTTTTTAGAACATAGTATTTGGAATATATATGAAGAAATATCACTTGTTGCTTTTGCTTTTGTTACCTCTGTTGCTGTCATCATGCTTCAAAGACGAATTGATGAACACAGAGTGTGACATCCTTGACGCATGGGTTGACGGTGATGAGTTTAAAGAGCTTTTCTACCAACCAGAGACAGATATGCGCTTTGACAAAATCTCGTCTACAGAGAATCGTATCGTGTTCACTGTGCGCTCGATGCTGTCATTGCCCGATGGAATACCCGTCCATTTCAACTTGACTCCTGGTGCTACAATCCAGCCTGCCAATGGGTCGGTGCAGAATTTCAAGAAACCAGTTGTGTACACCGTCACCTCGGAAGACGGAGCATGGCACAGAGAGTATGTCGTGGAGTTCCGCGAACCCGACCTTCCAAAACTCCATTTTGATTTCGAGGACTTTGAGCTCAAGTCAGAAAAGGTGTCCTTCCTGTTCTTGGATGTGAATGTCAGTTATTTCTCATGGTTTGAGATTGATGACAATGGTGAGCGGCAGGATATCTGGTCGACCGGCAATCCGGGGTTCGGCATGGGCAACTCAAATGCCAAGGAATATGATTACCCCTCGATTCCAGAAGAAAATGGTTATGAGGGAAAATGTGTGAAACTGGTGACCAGGGATGCCGGACCATTTGGAAAACCCATGAACAAACCTATTGCCGCCGGCAACCTGTTCTTGGGAAAATTTGATGTTGATGCTGTGATGACCAATACGTTGGCCACTACCAGGATGGGTATCAGGGCTCCATTCACCGAGGAACCCATCAAGGTGACAGGATATTACAAATACCAACCCGGTGCCGAATACATCAACGAAAAATCGGAGGTTGTGCCAGGCAAGGTGGATGAGGGGCATATCTATTCCGTCATCTATCGCAACAAGGATGAGAACGGAAATCCCGTGATGCTCGATGGTTCTGATGTCCTCTCCAGCAAATATGTGGTGAAGAAGGCCGAAATGGCATCTCTGCCTCCTACTAATGAGTGGACGCCTTTTGAGATGTTTTACGAGGGTGCCGAACTGGATGAGCAACTTCTCGACAGCAGAGGGTACAATTTCGCCCTCGTGTTCTCATCAAGCAAGGATGGCGCGAAATTTCTCGGTGCCATCGGCAGCACATTATATATAGATAAAGTATCGGTTGTCCTTGAGAAAGATGACGAAGAATAAAAAATAGAATGAAAAAGACAATTATCATACTGATTCTCAGCGTCTTCTTGCTGCTTCCTGGTCGTGTCATGGCTGGCAATCCGCTGGAAAATATCAAGTTGAAAGCACGTGCTGGATACAGCATCGGCGGAACGGCACCGCTTGGAATTCCCGCCACCATCAGGAGCGTGGATGCCTATCGGCTGACTACTTCATTCATGGGGGGTGTGGATGCCATGACACAAATCAGCGGCAACTGGGGCGCTATGGTAGGCGTTCGTTTTGAGAACAAGGGGATGGACACAGAGATAACCACCAAGAACTACTATATGGAAGTGGTGAAGGGTGACAGCTATCTTGCGGGTATGTATACCGGAAGCGTCAGGCAGAAAGTGACGGAATGGATGTTCACGGTGCCTGTGATGGCTACCTATCAGGTGGGCAAAAAAGTGCAACTCAAGGCCGGACCGTATGTTTCACTGCTGATCAACAAGGACTTTTCCGGATATGTGTTCGACGGATACCTCAGGCAGAACAACCCCACGGGAGCCAAAATCGTGATGGGACATGAGGCGAACGAGCGTGCCACATACGACTTTTCTGATGATATGCGCAGATTTCAGACCGGTGTCATGGTGGGCGCCGACTGGCAGGTGTGCAAGAAACTGGGTGTGTCAGCCGACCTCAGTTGGGGACTCTCAGGTATCCACAAGAGTGATTTCAAGACCATAGAGCAGACACTGTATCCCATCTACGGCACCATCAGCGTGTTTTATGCCATCAACTGAGTCTGCATAGGAAAAGGCGGCGTTGGTCGAAAATTTGCTGGGCTTCGTCGAAATTGTTTTTGAGCTTGTTGATTACCACATTATCTTTGCAGTGTAATTAACAACGAACACAAATAAAAACAATAAAAAACAAGCATTATGAGAAAGATTTTCGCATTCATCGCCGTGTGTTTCATGTCATTCCAGTTTGCAACCGCACAGAACGTGTTTAATGAAGAATTCATTCAGGAGCAGATGCCACAGTTTGT
Organism: uncultured Prevotellaceae bacterium; assembly: GCA_902767775.1. Taxonomy (GTDB): domain Bacteria; phylum Bacteroidota; class Bacteroidia; order Bacteroidales; family Bacteroidaceae; genus Prevotella. The sequence continues at coordinate 110,476 of CACXIP010000008.1, forward strand.
CGGTGGCGAGGAAGCCCTCTCTGAATGGATTGAGGACAACATCTCCTATCCTCTGATGGCAGATGTCTACTCCATCGAAGGCCGTGTTATCGCCAGCTTCGACATCAATGAGGACGGCAGCATCAGCAACATCCAGGTTGATGAGTATGCCGATCCCATCCTTGCCGACGAGGTGGTCAACCGTCTGCAGTACATGCCCAATTGGATTCCCGCCATGCAGAACGGCAGAAACGTGAAGGTGAACTACAGCCTTGCTATTGTCTTCAGGAGTTAAAAAGACGTTTGTATAAATATAGTTTGCAAGGACTTACTTACAGTATGTCCGTTACAATGAAAGTGAGGAGCGGATGCAGATTGTCATCCTAACATAAAAAGCAGAGGTTTCCCTCTGCTTTTTATGTTTCATATAATTTTTAATTTTTAATTTTTAATTTTTAATTCTTCATCTACATATACCCCAACCAGCGGAGGATGTCGTTGAGATTGGCGATAATCATAAGCAGGATGAGGAGGCCAAAGCCGATGTACTCAGCGATGACAAGGAAACGCTCGCTGGGTTTACGTCCTGTAATCATCTCATAGAGCAGGAACAGGACATGGCCACCGTCCAGAGCGGGTATCGGAAGAATATTCATGAAGGCAAGGATAATGCTGAGGAATGCCGTCATGCGCCAGAACATCATCCAGTCCCACATGGGCGGGAAGAGGCTGCCGATGGCACCAAAGCCACCCAGTGATTTCGCACCGTCGGAGGTGAACACATATTTAAGGTCGTCAACATAGCTGCGGAGCACATCGATGCCATAGCGGATGCCGGCAGGAAAACTCTCGAAGAAGCCATATTTGATCTCAATGGGTTTATAGTAGCTCCAGATGCTTTTCTGTATGACGCCAAGTCGCATCTCCGAGTCGAGCATGGTGCGCTTTGTTTCGGTGACACCGGTAGCATGGTGGGTGAAGGTAATATTTACCGTGCGTCCTTTGATGCTGTCGGCCTTGGTACCCTTGGCTGTCACGATGTCATTGAGTTTGCTTATTTCTAAGGTAAAGTCATTCCACGATTCCACAGCCTTGCCGTTGATGGAAAGGATTTTGTCGTCTTTCGCCATGCCGATTTTCTCTGCCACCGTACCGGGCAGCACACTATCTATCTCGGCAGGTACAAACGGTGTCACAAACGGGGGCTGTTTCTTAATCATCTCAAGCAGGTTGAGGTCGCCAGGCAGGGTAAGCGACATGGCTTTCCCGTTGCGGACGATGTCTACACGCTTTGCCTCAGAGATGTCACGGTAGAGGTCGGTATTGAACGAGGTGAACTCGCCCTTGTCTGTTCCCACAAGGATATCACCGTCCTTGAATCCCAGGCTTTTCGCCTCGGTATTGAACTTCATGCCCATCGACATATCCTTGGTCTGGATATATGACTCGCCCCAATGGTAGAGCACCATTGAGTAGATGAAAAGAGCGAGCAGGAAGTTGACCAGCACACCGCCAATCATGATGAGCAGGCGCTGCCATGCGGGTTTGGTGCGGAACTCATACGGTTTCGGCTCCTCGCTGAGTTTTTGGTTGGTCTCGTCAATCATTCCGGAAATGGCACAATAGCCGCCGAGAGGCAACCAGCCGATGCCATACTCCGTACCCACATATTCCTTCTCCTTATGCTCTTTGCCGTCCTCATCCTTCACCACTTTCTCGGGTACCACCACTGGGTTTTTCCTGAACAGGCGTCTGAACCAGGTGTCGTAGGTGCTGAAAAGGTGAAACTTGGGATTGAAGAAGACATAAAACCGCGTTACCCTCACCTTGAAGAGTTTGGCGAAGAAGAAATGTCCTCCCTCATGCAGCAGCACGAGGAGCGATATGGAAAGGATAAACTGTACCAGTCGGATTAAAAAAACACTATTCATTTTTGATTATATGACAAAAAATTAAATCTAAAACCTCAACAATTCTTCCGCCACCCTACGCGCTTCGGCATCTGTCTGTACATAGGTGTCGTATGAGGGGTTGGCGTCGAATGACACGCGCTGCATGGTTTGCTCGATGACCTGACCCATCTGCAGGAAGCCGCATCGGTCCTCAAGGAAGGCGCGGTTGACCACCTCATTGGCTGCATTGACGATGCAGGGCATGTTGCCTCCTCGGCGGATGGCCTCGAAAGCGAGGGCAAGGCAGTGGAATTTTTCCAGGTCGGGTTCAAAGAACTCCAGTGGATGGGTAAACAGGTTGAGGCGCTCGCTGCTCAGCGGCAGGCGCTTGGGGAAGGTGAACGCATATTGAATGGGCAGGCGCATGTCGGGTACGCCCAACTGAGCCTTTACCGAACCATCGTGGAACTGCACGGCACTGTGGACCACCGACTGCGGGTGGACGAGCACCTGGATGCGGTCGGCGGGCACGCCGAAGAGCCATTTCGCCTCGATGACCTCAAAGCCTTTGTTCATCATCGTGGCACTGTCGATAGTGATTTTCGCACCCATGTCCCAAGTGGGGTGGCGCAGCGCGTCGGCCTTCGTCACCGTGGAAAGACGGTCGAGCGACATGGTGCGGAAGGGACCGCCGCTGGCGGTAAGCAGGATTTTCTCTATCTCGTTGCCGTCCTCACCCACCAAGCTTTGGAAGATGGCGGAGTGCTCGCTGTCGACGGGGATGATGGGAGTGTGGTGTTCCAACGCCAATTGGCATATTAGTTCACCAGCCACAACAAGAGTCTCCTTGTTGGCAAGGCAGATTTTCTTGCGGGCTTTGATGGCATGGATGGTGGGGGATAGGCCGGCGAAGCCAACCATCGCCGTGAGCACCATATCGATGGGGTCAGCCTCCACAATCTCGTCGATAGCACGTGCCCCGGCATATACTTTGATGTCGGGCTCGTCGGCGAGCAGGCTTGTCAGTTCATCATAATGTGCTTCATTGGCTATCACAACGGCGGCAGGGTGGAATTTCCGGGCCTGTGCCGCCAGTTCCTTCACGCGGTTGTTGGCGGTGAGACAATAGACCTCATAGAGGTCGCTGTGCTCCTCAATAACCTCAAGGGCTTGTGTGCCGATGCTGCCTGTGGAGCCCAGGATGCATATCTGTTGTCTTTTCTTCATGATTCTGTTTTATATCTACAACTCCATAAGTCCTTCCGGGATGCGCATAGTGATACAGCGTTCCTGGCGGTTGATGTCGTTGATGAGTTCGTCGTTGGCAGGGATAAGTACTGTTTGACCATCAGGCGTGCGTACCTCAAAGAGGGTGTTGATGGTGCTTAGGTCAACCCCCGTTACTTCGCCCACGGTCTGTCCGCTGATGCTGTCGGCGATGGTGAATCCCACGATTTCGGTCCATGTGAGTTCGCCGTCACCGCTGTCGGTGAGTTCACGGGGAAAATACACGTCACACCCAGTTAGTTGGGCTGCCCGTGTTGCATCGTCGATGCCTTCGAATTTCACCAGTGCTGTCTCTTCGTTGCGAAAACGGTATTCCTCGAAGAAGAATGGCACAAGAAGTCCTTCTGTTTCAACGAAGACATAGTCGGCCTCGACACGGTCGAACACATCATCAGTGAAATGAAAGGTCAGTTCACCCTTCACCCCATGTGTCTTACCCAGTCGTCCTATCTTGAATGTCTCAGGCATCTGTTAATCTTCTTCCCTCTTAATGTGGGCACCGAGTTCACTCAGTCGCTCTTCGATTCTCTCGTAACCACGGTCAATCTGCTCGATGTTGGCGATGCGGCTCTCACCGTCGGCACTAAGCGCGGCGATGAGCAGTGCGATACCCGCACGGATGTCGGGACTTGACATGCGTCCTGCGCGGAGCCTGAGGCTGTGGTCGTGACCCACCACCACAGCACGGTGGGGGTCGCAGAGGATAATCTGAGCTCCCATGTCAATCAGTTTGTCGACGAAGAAGAGGCGGCTCTCAAACATCTTCTGGTGGATAAGCACGCTGCCTTTCGCCTGGGTGGCAACGACGATGAATACCGAGATGAGGTCGGGGGTAAGACCCGGCCAAGGTGCGTCGGCGATGGTCATGATGGTGCCGTCGATGAATGATGACACCTCATATCGGTCATAGCGCGGGATGAAGATACCGTCTTCCGTCTCCTTCACTTTTATGCCCAGTCGGTCATAGATGTCGGGGATGATGCCCAGGCTGTCGAGTTTGACATCCTTGATGGTGATGCCGTCGCCTACCATGGCTGCCATACCGATAAAGGAACCCACCTCAATCATGTCGGGCAGGATGCGGTGTGTGGCGCCGTGCAGTTTCTCCACACCGACAATGGTGAGGTAATTGGAGGCGATACCGGTGATGTTCGCACCCATGTTGTTGAGCAGATGGCACAGCTGTTGGATGTATGGTTCGCAAGCCGCATTGTAAATCTTGGTGGTACCCTCGGAGAGTACTGCAGCCATGATGATGTTGGCGGTGCCAGTCACCGATGCCTCGTCGAGCAGCATGTAGGTGCCTTTCAGCACATCGGCCTTCAGCTCATACACATCACGGCCTTTGATGGCATCATAGTGGGCGCCCAGTTTGCTGAATCCCAGGAAGTGGGTGTCGAGACGGCGGCGGCCAATTTTGTCACCGCCGGGACGTGCTACCACAGCACGGTGAAAACGTGCCAGCAGCGGACCGATGGTAAGCACACTGCCGCGGAGGGATGAGCATCTGCTGACAAACTCATCACTCTCCAGGTAATTGAGATTAAGTTCTGAGGCTTGGAAAGTATAGTCGTGGTCGTTATGCTGCTCAACCCTCACTCCCATGTCGTGCAACAGACCGATGAGGTTTTGTACGTCCAGGATATTGGGGATGTTGGTGATGTGCACCTCCTCATCGGTGAGCAGACAGGCGCTGATGACCTGCAGAGCCTCATTTTTGGCTCCTTGGGGGATGATGGTGCCCTTGAGTGGGTAACCACCCTCGATGACAAATGAACTGCTCATGGATATAGGTTATTTCTTTCTCTTGCGTTGTTTTTCGGAAAACTCGCGCTCGTTGATTTTCTCGAAGACGAATTTTTTAGGGTCGAGTTGGATGACACCGTCGGTGAAACGGGCGAGGTCGGAGATGACTTTTTCGTCATCGGTTGAACCGTGGCTCCATTGATAGAGGTCACGCTTCATGTGGTTGGCAGTCTGGCGGGCGAGTTCGTCGCGTTCGGGACCCTCGGGCATGGTCTTGAGTTGTTCAAACAACTCAAACACCATGTTGCCGTAATGGCGCACGGGGATGTCCTTCATCGGATACGCAAGTGGTTCCGGACGGGAGGCAATCCTGGCAGCCTGACTTACATCACAGGGCCAGTCAATGTCGAGTTGGAAGTTGCTCATCAGAGCCAGATGGTCCCATAGTTTGTGGCGATGGTCGGCACTGCCGCTGTTGGCGGGGAACATACGTTCCATAATGGAGATGATGGTCTCCGCGCATTGCTGGCGCTCCTCGCGTGATGGAAGGGAGACGGCATGGTCGACCATCTTCTGTATCTCACGGCCATATTCGGGCATCAGCAGACGCTCTCTTTGCGTGTTGTAGTCTAATCCTTCTATATTCATTATAAAAACAGTTCAATATTTTAAAATCTCAAATCTCAAACCTCAAATCTCAAACTTCAAACCTCAAATCTCAAATCTCAAACCTCATTATAACAATGGTTTTGAGGGCTTGGCGACAAAATCCTTCAGGTAGAAGGGGGTGAAGTAGGCCACGTCCTCATATTGCTGCATGGCAATCCGCTTCTCTGCCAGCGGCATCATGTAGCGGGCGAGTGGACGGATGTTCTCTATCAGATGGGCATTGGGATGGCCGATAGTCTCCATGCACTTGGCGGCACCGTTGCCGAAGAAGTACACGGGATGGGCATCCAACCACTCACGGTAGGTATCAGCATCTACAATGTCGGCCTGTATGCCGCGTACGGGGCGCAGCGCGCGGTCGTAAATGGCGGCATAAACCTCCATGCGTCGGGCGTCGAGCATGGGGCAGAGCAGAGCATCGTCTTCCAGTTCACGGCCCAACAGTATGGGGACGCACAGCAGTTCCAATGTCGGGATGGCGATGAGCTTGAGGTCACGTCCGTAGCACACACCCTTCGCCATCGACACCCCGATGCGCAGACCTGTATAGGAACCTGGTCCGCAACTGACGGCAACGGCATCAAAGGGTATGGCATGGTTGTCGGTGAACGACATCGCCTCGTCTACAAAAGTGCCCAGTCGCTCGGCATGGTTGGGTCCGGTGAGGTCCTCATCATGGTAGATGCAGGTACCATCCTGACTCACGGCCACCGAGCAGGCATCTGTGCTGGTTTCAATATGCAAAATACACGACATCCTGCTTCAATCTCTTCTTATTCTATCTTTTCTCTGCATTTAATCTGCAAAATTACGTTTTTTTCCTTAGAAATATGTATTTTTGCATGAATTTCTGATGAACAAAGGTTTTTTTAAGCACCCTTTGAGCACCCAGAGTGTTTTTTTGCAAGACAAACAATTAGAGATATGATTTTATCGATGACTGGCTACGGAAAGACCACCGTTGCCTACAAAGACAAGAAAATCCATGTGGAGGTGAAGTCGCTGAACAGCAAGTCGCTCGACCTCTCCACACGCATCGCTCCCCTCTATCGCGAGAAAGAAATGGAAATTCGTCAACTCATTGCCGCCACTGTGGTGAGGGGCAAGGTGGATTTCGCTATTTGGATAGAGAAGGAGGCTGGTTCTGACGCCACACCCATCAATATGGCGCTTGTTGAGAACTATTACAACCAGATCAAGGAGATAGCTGCCAAGACGGGTATTCCCGAACCGGCCGACTGGTTCTACACCCTACTTAGGATGCCGGATGTCACCGCGCGAACCGAGGTGGAGGAACTCGAAGAGGAGGAGTGGGCTGTGGCACGCCAAGCCATCAACGAGGCTCTTGAACTCCTGACGGCTTTCCGCAAGCAGGAAGGTGCTGCCCTGCAGCAGAAGTTTGAGAGTTGCATCGACACCATAGGCCAGTTGCTTGACTCCATCGAACCCTATGAGACGCTGCGTGTGGAGAAAATCAGGGCTCGCATTGTGGAGAGTCTGTCGTCTATCCCTGAGGCTGACTACGACAAGAACAGATTGGAGCAGGAACTCATCTATTATATCGAGAAGCTCGATATCAACGAGGAGAAACAGCGACTCGCCAACCACCTCAGTTATTTCCGTCAGACGATGCATGAGGAGCAGAGCCAGGGCAAGAAACTGGGATTCATCGCTCAGGAGATGGGGCGTGAGATCAACACCACTGGTTCGAAGAGCAATCTCGCCGAGATGCAGAACATCGTCGTCCAGATGAAGGACCAACTTGAGCAAATCAAAGAACAAGTACTCAATGTGCTGTAGAACCTCTCCCCGGCCCTCTCCAAAGGAGAGGGAGCGCTCAAATTGGCGGGGAATATGAGAAATGATACGTTATCCTTTAACTGAATAATGGTTGAATAGATGGAAGGAGACCAGAAAAAGTATGGATATATGACATCTGACGGATACACGTACCATTTGTTGCTTGAAAAGGCACGGTATAATCGGAGTCATCCGACAGAGGCAGAGTCCATGCTTTGGAATTATCTGAGAAAAGGTCAGTTGGGGTGCAAATTCAGAAGACAACATCCTGTTTATGATTATATTCCTGATTTTGTCTGTATTCCACTAAAACTGATTATTGAAGTCGATGGAGGATATCATAATGATGATAGACAAAAAATTGATGATGAAGAAAGGACATCTTACCTGGAGAGTGAGGGATATCAAGTCTTTAGGTTTTCAAACGAAGAAGTCCTCAATGATATAGTAAAAGTTATCCAAACCATCAAACAGTACATAAAAGAACGTCGTCTCTTTATGCAATTATTAAAAATGAATGATGATATATAAAAACCTTTATCTCAAATACAACAGAAATGAAGAATAATCAATCAAAAAAACAAAAATCCCTTCAAAATAATCCCTCGGAGTGCATTTCTCCCTCTCCTTTGGAGAGGGCTGGGGAGAGGTCCTTCCTTTTGATTTTCTCTGCTCCAAGTGGGAGCGGGAAGAGCACCATTATCAATTGGCTGATGAAGGAGCATCCCGAACTCAACCTCTATTTCTCCATCAGCTGCACGAGCCGCGCACCACGTGGAACGGAGCAGGACGGTGTGGAGTACTTCTTCCTCACCCCCGAAGAGTTTCGTCAGCGCATTGCCGCCGATGAGTTTCTGGAGTATGAGGAAGTCTATGAGGACCGTTTCTATGGCACCCTCAAGGCACAGGTGGAGCGCCAGATAGCCGCAGGTCAGAATGTCGTGTTCGACGTGGATGTGAAGGGCGGATGCAACATCAAGGAATATTATGGTGATAGGGCACTGAGCATCTTCATCAAGCCCCCTTCGGTGGAGGAACTGCGCCGCCGTCTCGTCAACCGAGGCACCGACACCCCAGAGGTGATAGAGGACCGTTTGGCGAAGGCTGAATATGAGCTCACTTTTGCCGACCGTTTCGACTGCGTGGTTGTCAACGATGACCTGGCAGTGGCAGAGGAGGAAACCTACAAGATTGTGCGGGATTTCTTCAAAGATGAAATAGATGAAGACGGCAATCTAAATGGCGAAGACTGAAAAGCAAGACATCATAAGAACCGGTCTTTTTGGTGGGTCGTTCAACCCCATCCATAACGGGCATGTGAAACTCGCCCAGCGGATGTTGAAGGCGGCACATCTCGATGAGGTGTGGCTCCTTGTGACGCCGCAGAACCCGTGGAAAAGTCAGGCCGACCTGCTTGACGATGACATGAGGTTGAGATTGGCGAGGGCAGCGGTAGAAAACATCCCCGGAGTGGTGGCGAGCGACTATGAGTTTCACCTGCCTAAACCCTCCTATACCTGGGACACGCTACAGGCCCTTGCCCATGATTTCCCGGAGAGACAATTCACATTGCTCATCGGCGGTGACAATTGGGAGCGCTTCGGCGGATGGTATGAGCACGATAAGATACTTGCCAACTACGACATCGCCGTCTATCCCCGGCGGGGCACCGTTGTCGACAAGGACTCCCTGCCGCCACGCGTGCGTGTCTTGCGGACAGCACTCATCGACATCAGCGGCACCGATATACGCAACCGCATCCATGATGGACTGCCTTTCGAGCACCTCGTTCCCCCACAAGTTGCAAAGATTATCCAGGAAGAGAACCTATACAAAGAGGAATAATTTTTAGCCTTTCATTTTTTCATTCTTCATCTAATGAACGTCCTTACCATCATCATTTCCTTTCAGTTCATGCGATGGGCAGACAAATGCCTGTCGAGCATGCTGGCATCGGAGTATCCGACAGACCTGTTGGTGATTGACAATGGGTCGAAGGATGGGACCGTGGCATATATCAGAGAGCGTTTTCCTGAGGTGAAGGTGATGGAGAATGGCTGCAACTTAGGTTTTGGCAAGGCGAACAATATCGGCATCCACTATGCCATCGAGCATGGGTATGACGCAGTGCTGCTGCTCAACCAAGACGCTTGGTTGGATGCCGACACGCTGGGCAAATTGTTGAGGGTGGCGGAAAACCATCCCGAATATGGTGTGGTGTCGCCCGTCCACCTGACAGGAAAAGGCGATGGGATAGAAAAGGGTTTCTCGGTTTATACCGGCCAGAAGGATATGGGACATCTTCCCCAGCAACCCATCGTGGAGGTGCCGTTTATCAATGCCGCCATCTGGCTGGTCAATATCGCGACACTTAAGAGGACGGGGCTGTTCGCACCGCTCTTCTACCACTACGGAGAGGACAAGGACTTGGCCAACAGGATGGCCTACTATCATTACAAGACCGGATATGTCCCTTCAGCTACCGGCTACCACGACAGGGAGAACCGTGAGGAGAACCGTGAGCGGATAAGATGGAGTGAGTATGTCTTCCATCTGTCGGAGTATGCCAACCCCAACTATTCATGGGGCATGGCGTTTGCCAAAGGGATATTGGCGATGGTGAAGAAGGCTTTGTCTGCCGCTGTCCGGGGAAAGATAGGCGATGCCGCCTGGTATGTGCGTCAGGCATGTGTCTTGGTTGGCAAGAGCGGAAGCGTAGCCAAAGCGAGGAGAATGTCGAAACATGTGGATTTGAAAAACTATTGATGATGGGAGATATGGTTGAAAGTCAGCAAAAACAGTCACGTTGGGCACCCATCTTGCTGTTTGCCTACAACCGTCCGGAACATATCAGGAGGTGTGTGGAATCGTTGCTCGCCAATACATTGGCAGGAGAGAGCGACCTTTTTGTCTTCTCCGACGCACCCAAGAGCGAGGCAGACAGACCGGGCGTGGAAGAGGTGCGCGCTGCATTGAGGGATATTCATGGATTTCATTCGGTTAGCATTGTGGAGCGTGACACCAACTGGGGACTTGCACGCAGCATCATCGACGGCGTGACACGGTTGGTGGAGAGCCGCGGTCGGGTGATAGTCGTTGAAGATGACTTGGTGGTGGCACCTTATTTCCTGCAATTCATGAATGATGCCCTTGATATCTATGAGGATGAGCCACGGGTAGGACATATTCAGGCATGCGACTTCACCCAGGATGCCCACCTTCCCGACACATTTCTCATCAAGTGGACTGGCAGTTGGGGATGGGCGACGTGGAAGCGGGCATGGCAGCATTTCAATCCCGACGGAAGACAGTTGCTCCAACAACTGGAGGAGCGTGGTCTGACACGAACATTCGACTTCAATGGCAAATATGGATTCACCCGGATGCTGCGGAGGCAGATAGAAGGGAAGAACAACTCATGGGCAATACGGTGGAATGCCTCCTTGTTCCTGAAAGACATATTGTCGCTCAACGTAGGGCGGTCGCTGGTGAGCAACGAAGGATTCGACGGTTCGGGCACCAACTGTGGCGGCGGCGGACTATATGCCTCCAATCTTTATTTGCAACCCCTTGAGGTACAAAAGATTACGCCTATTGCTGAAAATATGGCTGCTCGCAAGGTTTTTGAACGTTATTATGCCCGCACCAACTCTTTTTGGGCGAAAGCCAAACGCAGAATCCTCCGCACCCTAAAAGGCGATTTTGGTGCCTAAAAACTTTCAGAATCGTCAGACATGTCGGACTTGTCGGACATTTCAGACAGATTTGTGGCTCATTTTTTCCCTCAGCATTTCTATTCCCTCGTGGAGAATCTTACTGCCCAAGAGCCAGAGGATGACCACATAGGGCACGGCCACCATCACCACTTTGACAGCAAAGCGCAGATAGATGTTGCCAATGTTGCCGGCTGTAAAATGTGCCACTGCACACAGCGCTACAGAGAGCAGCATATAGGGAGAGATGTCGCGGACAAACTCCCGAAAACCAAGGTGGGTTTCCCTGTTGGCGAGCCACAGCCACACGCCTGTCCACAATACACTTACCGTTACATAGGCTGCCACCATGATGTGGATGCCATAATTGGCAAAAAGCAAGGCGAGGGAAAGGCCTGCGAGGCATTGTCCTATTGTTGCCCACATATGCCGTGAGGAATGCCCGCGGCTGATGACAAGGTTGGAGAAAAGGTAGGAAATCGGTGCGAATGCTCCTGCCACGCAGAGCAACTGCATCAGCCGGGCGCTCTCTATCCACCGTTCGGTGATGAGGATGACGATGAACTCCTTGGCGACGAGTGCCAATCCCAGCATGAGTGGGAACGCTACAAATGCGGTGAAGCGGAGCATCTTGCGCAGGATGGCTTTCTGTCGGGCGCGGTCATCGTCTACGCGTATGAAAACGGGTTGTGCGATGCCGTACATCATATTGGAGATGAGCGACGAACCCATGGTGTTCCATTTGTTCGCCTGTGTGTAGTTGCCCACGTCAGGTGCTGTATAGAGCTTTCCGAGGACAACGGAGAAAATGTGGGTGTTGACAATTGTGAACACATTGGTGATGAGCAACCTGCTGCTGAATCCTATCATCTCCTTGATAGGGGTGAAATTCACCTTGATGCTGGGGCGCCAGCGGGCAAAATGGTAACTCAGCGCAGCGATGATGATGATATAGACGATGTTTTGCGTAGCGATGCTCCAGTATGACATACCCATGAACGCCATGGTGATGGCAACGATGCCTGAGATGGCGAGGGCGGTGATGGTCATGATGGAGGTCTCGCGCACCATGAGGTGGCAGAACAGATAGGCACGGGGTGCGGTGCTGAGGCTGGAGATGACAAACGACAGTGCCACATAGCGTGTGAGGGAGGTGAGTTCGGGATGGTGGTAGAACTTGGCAATCAGCGGTGCTGCAGCGAAGAGCAACAGGTAGAATCCTACACCTACACCCAGACTGGTCCAGAAGACAGCGTTGTAGTCATTGTAACTGGCGTTTTTTCGCTTGTTGAGGGCGGAGATGAACCCACCCTCCTGAAGTGAGGCGCCCAATGCCACAAAGATGGTAATCATGCCTATCATGCCGTAGTCGGACTGCGACAGATGGCGTGCCAGGAAAATGCCTATGACGAGGTTGAGCAACTGCTGCAAGCCGTTGCTGACACTGCCCCAGAGGAGTCCTTTCGCTGCCTTTTCCTTCAGTGTGGACATTTGTTGTGGGAGTTTAGGAGATTAGGAGATTAGGAGTTTAGACATATGACTTTGGGGGTCGTTTGGTCGTTTGGTTGTTTGGGGATTTTTTGATTAGGAGTTTAGATATATGATTTTGCATGGCTGAGTCGCTGTAGTACAGCGACAAACCGAACACAAAAAAGGAGATATGCTATCAGAAGCAGATGTAATCATAATCCTTAATTCTTAATCCTTAATTCTTAATCCTTAATTCTTAATCCTTAATCCCTGATTCTTAATCCATTATGTTTACCTGATGAACAGCAGTTCCCGGTATTTGGGAAGAGTCCAGCACTCGTCGCTGACTATCAGTTCGAGTTTGTCTATCTGGTAGCGGATTTCCTCCATCTTCGGTTCCACCGTGTCGTGGTAGGCGATGGCTTTCTCACGCACGTTCTCAATGATGTTGGCCACTTTTCGGGCATTCACCAGTTCCTCGACACCGGTCTCGATGGCCTGAGAGCGCTCAGCTATCTCACGGATGATGCCTTTGTTGCGTGCTGTCAGTTTTTCGGCCTCTTCGTGGGGGAATATCTCATACATGTTGAGCACATTCTTTGCCAGTTGGCTTTGGTATTGTGTGGCAATGGGTATGATATGGTTCATGCTCAGGTCACCCATCACACGCGCCTCTATCTGTATTTTCTTCGTGTAAGTCTCCCATTTCACTTCATTGCGTGCTGACAGTTCCTTGGCGTTCATCACTCCCATGCTCTCAAACATCTTGATGGTGTCGGCATCGAGGTAGCGGTCAAAAATGAGCGGACAGCTCTTCTCCACGTCAAGGCCGCGGGCCGTGGCTTCCACCACCCATTCATCGCTGTAGCCGTTGCCGTCGAAATGGATGGGCTTGCAGGTGCGTATGTCCTCGCGCACCACATCGATGATGGCGCTGGTCTTGTCTTCGCCTCCTGCGATGAGGGCATCGACGCGGGTTTTGAAAAGAGTGAGCGCCTCGGCGACGGCAGTGTTGAGGGCTATCAGCGCAGAGGCGCAGTTGGCCTCCGAACCGACAGCGCGGAACTCAAATCGGTTTCCGGTAAAGGCGAACGGACTGGTGCGGTTGCGGTCGGTGTTGTCGATAAGCAGTTCGGGAATCTCGGGGATGTCGAGTTTCATACCCTGTTTGCCCTCCATGGTGAAGAGGTCTTTCTTGTCAGCTTTCTCGATGTGCTCAAGCAACTCGCTGAGTTGTTTGCCGAGGAACGAGGAGATGATGGCTGGCGGAGCCTCATTGGCTCCCAGGCGGTGGGCGTTGGTGGCACTCATGATGGATGCCTTGAGCAGTCCGTTATGGCGGTACACTCCCATGAGGGTCTCCACGATGAAGACGACGAAGCGCAGCGTGTCCTCCGGTGTCTTGCCGGGACCGTGGAGCAGGATGCCCGTGTCGGTCGACAGGCTCCAGTTGTTGTGCTTGCCACTGCCGTTGATGCCTGCGAAGGGCTTTTCGTGGAGCAAGACACGGAAACCATGTTTGCGTGCCACGCGTTTCATCAGCGACATGAGGAGCATGTTATGGTCCACCGCAAGGTTGGTTTCCTCATAGATGGGAGCAATCTCAAACTGGTTGGGCGCCACCTCATTGTGCCGTGTCTTCACGGGGATGGAGAGTTCGAGTGCCTGCACCTCAAGGTCTTTCATGAAAGCCTGCACACGGTCGGGAATGATGCCGAAATAGTGGTCGTCCATCTGCTGGTTTTTCGCAGAGTCATGTCCCATCAGGGTACGTCCCGTAAGCATCAGGTCGGGCCGGGCACTGTAGAGACCTTCGTCAACGAGGAAGAATTCCTGTTCCCATCCCAGGTTGGAGGTCACTTTGCGCACTTCGGGATAGAAATAGTGGCACACCTCGGTAGCTGCGGTGTTGACGGCGCGCAGGGCACGCAGCAGCGGTGCCTTGTAGTCAAGAGCTTCGCCGGTGTAGGAGATGAAGATGGTGGGGATACACAGCGTGTCGTCGATGATGAACACCGGTGAGGTGGGGTCCCATGCGGAGTATCCGCGTGCCTCGAAGGTGTTGCGTATGCCGCCAGAGGGAAACGAAGAGGCATCGGGCTCCTGCTGTGCGAGCAGTTTGCCGCTGAACTCCTCTATCATCCCTCCCTTGCCATCATGCTCAATGAAAGCATCGTGTTTCTCGGCTGTTCCTTCTGTGAGGGGTTGGAACCAGTGGGTGTAATGCGTCACACCGTTCTCCTCTGCCCATTGCCTGATGCCCTTGGCTACTGCATCGGCGATGGAGCGGTCGAGCCGTACGCCGTTGTCGATGACATCTACCAGCTTCTCATAGACATCACGCGGCAGGTATTTGTACATCTTGTCGCGGGTGAACACATATTTCCCGAAAAACTCCGACGGACGCTCCGAGGGAGCAACCACCTCAAGTGGTTTTTTCTTAAAGGCTTCTTCTACTACTTGAAATCTGAGGTTTGCCATATTTTTTGTTGTAATGGATACAAAATGCGCTTTGTTTGGTGCAAAATTACAACATTTAGATGGCTCAATCCGCTTTTTTGTTCAAAAAGATGTTTTTTTCATGGTTCATTGCGAATGAAATGACTATTTTTGCATATCCAAACAAAGAGGAATGGTTATGAAGCGATTGTTTTTCTCAGCCATGGTACTGATATGTGCGGCCATGGTGTCGGCACAGGACAAGGTGGAGGCTGATTTGTCGGCAGACATAGTGAACCAATATATCTGGCGTGGTCAGGACCTGGGACATGTGAGCATACAGCCCTCACTCGGATTGGGGTATAAGGGATTGAGTCTGTCTGCCTGGGGCAGCGTGGGCCTGTCCGACCCCGCCGACCCCAAGGAATTGGACCTCACGGCGTCTTATACCGTGGGTGGATTCTCCATAGGAGTGACGGACTATTGGACTGATGAGTCTGATGGCCGCTATTTCTTTTATGATGCCGACCGCACTGGCCATGTCTTTGAGGCGTTCGCAGGTTATGACTTTGGTGTGGCGTCTGTCAATTGGTACACCAATTTCGCCGGCAGCGACGGGGTGGGGAAGTCAGGCAACCGTGCCTATTCCTCTTATCTTGAGGTGGCGGCACCTTTCCAGTTGGGTGGTCTCGACTGGACAGGTACCTTGGGCATTGTACCTTATGCCACCACAACATACGCCACCGATGGGTTTGCTGTTGTGGCTGCCTGTCTGAGGGCTTCCAAGGAAGTGTCCATCACCGAGCATTTCAAATTGCCTCTCTTTGCTGAGATTGCCACCAATCCCTGCGACCAAAAAGCCTACTTTGTCTTCGGACTGACACTCAAGGCGTTTTAGTTCATAGTTCATAGTTCATAGTTCATAGTGCATAGTTCATAGTTTGAGGACGCGATACATCGCGTCCCTACCATCGCTCCGCCATCTTGGCAGTGGTAATCATAATCCTTAATCCTTAATTCTTAATCCTTAATCCTTAATCCTTAATCCTTAATTTTCAATACTATTGTCCTCCCATGCGGTCGAAATAGGTGATGACTTCTTCCCATGTCTTGAAAGAGTCGGAACCTAATTCTATCACGGTGCCCATGAAGTTGTCATTTCCCTGACAGTCAATCAGGTAATCGCCAGCCAGCAGATGCTTTTGGTTGGCGAAGATAATGTGGTTGTAGGTCGGGGCATCATAATACTCCTGCATCCAAGCGATGGTCTCTGCCATCTGCTGACTCTCATTGAAATCAGCGGGTGCAACGATATATACATCATATGTCTCAATCAACCGTCGGAATGCCTTCTGCGAACTCGACTGTGGTTTGTTGAATCTGTCAGCCAAGGCTCCGCAGGCGATGAGGATGACGGGACGTTGCCGTCCTTCCTGCTGGTCGTCAATCCATCGGATGACGGGCATCACCGCATGCATATAGGAACGCTCATCCATACGGTGCTCGCCATGGAAATGGATGGCGGTGGGGTAGTGTTCACGGAAGAGGTCCCAGGTATGGACCAGTGTGTCGTTGTCGCCGAAGAGTCCCCACACACGACGTCGCTCCTCATCGTTGACTCCGCTGAAGCATTGGGCAGAAGCTAACTTATATTCTTTCACCAAGTTGTTGTCCACAAAAAACTTCTGCACGCCATCTTTTCGGGGATTGAAGAACTCCTGTGGTCCTGTCATACCATGCTCCACCATGGTGTCGCCGATGCGGAAAGCGGGGTTGATGATGATGCGGTCGAACCCATAGAGCTGTTCGGTGTACATACCGCCCATCGACGTGCCGATGATGAGGTCGGGCTGCTCCTCCTCGCAGAGGCGGTGGAGCAGGTCGAGAGCCTCCATGGGATGGAGGGGCATGTCCTCCGCGATGATG
Organism: uncultured Prevotellaceae bacterium; assembly: GCA_902767775.1. Classification (GTDB taxonomy): domain Bacteria; phylum Bacteroidota; class Bacteroidia; order Bacteroidales; family Bacteroidaceae; genus Prevotella. The sequence goes on from CACXIP010000008.1 coordinate 127,397, forward strand.
GTGGCATTGCACAGCACTTGTCTGAGACGGGCCACCGTACCAGTCTGTGCTGATGAGCCAAAGCCATGTACATACATCACTTTTTTGCCCGCCATCAGGTCAGGAAACTGTTTAAGATATTTGTTTTCCATTATATTCTTTTTCTTAATTCAAGTTTTGCATATGCTTAATTTTCAAGTAGTTAAGTAGTTAAAGAAGTTATCGCTTCGCTCTGAAGTTAAGCCAATATCCCTGATAGCATGGAAAAAATGCCATAAAAGGAAAAATCCAGCAAGGGAATCATATGGTTTAACTACTCAGACTATTTCCTTAACTTTTATAACTAAGGCAAAGATAGGGCGTTTTTCATTGAAACAAGAATTTTTTTTGCTGTTTTTTGTCTTTGTTGCGACAAATATCGTAAAATTCGATATTTAGCCATAGGCATATACTATATTGTTAACTTGTGATGTTGAAAAATAATACCGCATTTTTGGTGGGTTCGCATAAAATGACTATATTTGCTTCGCAAAAAGTAACCGCCTAACAAATTGCTTATCAAATCCTAAATAAACCAATTACTAAATCCTATAATGAAACAATCACTGATGTCATATCTGGGGACGCTGCTGATAGCCATGCTGCTCCCTTTTACCTATGCCAATGCGGCAAAGCCCAAAAAGACAACACTCACCGACCGAGAGTACTGGGCCTCACAGGCTTGGAAGATGGCAAGTCCTATCTTGGAGAACATGGCCAAGGGGGAGTTGCAGAAAAACATGCAGACCGAATACAGTCCGAGTTTCGACAGTCGCAACAAGAAGGTGGTCTTTATGGAAACCTTCGGACGTCTGATGGCGGGTGTCGCACCATGGCTCGCCCTGCCCGATGATGACACGGCAGAGGGAAAGCAGCGGCACCAACTCCGCGAGTGGGCGCTGGCAAGTTACAAAAATGCAGTCGACCCTTCATCGCCCGACTATCTGCTGTGGCAGGGTTCGGGACAGGCTCTTGTCGATGCCGCATATATAGCGGAGAGTTTCCTGCGGGCATACGACGCCCTCTGGGTGCCGCTCGATGAGGTGACCAAGCAGCGCTATATCAAGGAGTTCACCGGACTGCGCAAGGTCGACCCTCCCTACACCAACTGGTTCCTCTTCTCCTCGGTCATTGAGAGTTTTATGGCGAAGAGCGGTGCCCCTTACGATGAGTTCAGAGTCAACACTGCCTGCCGCAAGGTGGAGGAGTGGTATGTCGGCGACGGATGGTATGCCGATGGTCCCGTCTTTGCTTTCGACTACTATACGAGCTATGTCTTCCACGCCATGTATTTGGAGACCCTCCAGGCGATGATTGATGCCAAGGCGAACACCCGCATCGACTATAGGAAATACTATAACCGCGCACTGAAGCGTGCCCAAAAGCATGCCGTTATCCTCGAACGGTTTATCTCGCCTGAAGGCACCTTCCCCGTCATCGGCCGCAGCACACCCTACCGTCTCGCTGCCATGCAGCCACTTGCACTCATGGCATGGTATCAGAAACTGCCCGCCGAACTGTCCAATGGTCAGGTGCGGGCGGCACTGACCAAGGTGATGCACCGTATGTATGACATCCACGACAACTACAACTCAGGAGGATATCTCACCATCGGTTTCTGCGGTTCGCAGCCCGAGACGGCCGACTGGTATACCAACAACGGGAGCCTGTATATCACCTCGGTGGCATTCGCTCCTCTTGGATTGCCAGCCGACCACCCATTCTGGACCGATGAGGCGCAGCCTTGGACGCAGGTGAAGGCATGGGGTGGCCAGCCCTTCCCCAAGGACCACCGTTGGGCCGATGACCCCAAGACCCCCGACAAGTGGTAATATCGTCTTTTTTATCCCCATAATCTCCGGAATCCCCGGAAAATCCGGAAAATCCGGAATCTCCGGAAAAACAAAAAACAACACCAACAATACAAATGAGAAAACTACTGACTATCTGCTTGCTTTGCCTCATGGCGACTGCTACCATGTCGGCATCTAATGCGAAAGCGCGCAAAGTGCTCGCCATCATCGACCGTGTCAACACCTATTGGCAAACCAACAATCCAGCGGAGGTGCGCTCCTTCTGGGACAACGCCGCCTATCATACGGGCAATATGGAGGCTTATCTCCTCACGGGCGAACAGCGCTACCTCGACTACTCGCTGCGCTGGGCGGAGCACAACAAATGGATGGGGGCGACAGAGAGCGACCCCGCCAAGTGGGAATACAAGAATTATGGAGAGGGCCCGCGCCATGTGCTCTTCGGCGACTGGCAGATTTGCTTTCAGACCTATATCGACCTCTATTGGATTGCCATGGGTATCTACGTGCCGGGCAAGAGTGTCGCTCCGAAATCCTCATTCACCAATCCTTCTCGATTTATCGCAAGGGCAAAGGAGGTGATGCATTATGAGGCCTATTCCCAGGCCAATGACTATTGGTGGTGGGCAGACGCACTCTATATGGTGATGCCGGTGATGACAAAAATGTACCGACTCACGGGCGATGTGCGCTACCTCGACAAACTCTATGATAACCTCCGCTATACCGACAGCATCATGCTTGACGATGAGACCGGACTCTATTTCCGTGACGGGAAATATGTCTATCCCAAGCACAAGACAGAGAGCGGAAAGAAAGATTTTTGGGCAAGGGGCGACGGATGGGTTCTCGCCGGACTGGCAAAGGTCCTGAAGGACATGCCTGAGAGTTACGCCCACCGGCAGTTCTTTGTCGACAAATATGTCAGACTGGCTCATGCCGTGGCGGGACTACAGCAGAAAGAGGGTTATTGGACGCGCTCGATGATGGACCCACAACAGGCACCGGGACCAGAGACGAGTGGAACGGCCTTTTTCACCTATGGAATCCTCTGGGGTGTCAACAATGGTTACCTTTCGAAGAAGGAGTTCGCTCCGGTCATCAAAAAGGCATGGCGCTACCTCACCAAGATGGCACTGCAATCTGATGGCAAAGTGGGTTATGTGCAGCCCATAGGTGAGAAGGCCATACCTGGTCAGGTAGTCGACCAAAACAGTCAGGCGAACTTCGGCGTGGGAGCATTCCTCCTCGCCGCCTGCGAGTACTTCAGATATGTGAAGAATTAAGGATTAAGAATTAAGGATTAAGGATTAAGAATTAAGGATTAAGGATTAAGAATTAAGAATTATGATTACATCTGCTTCTGATAGCATATCTCCTTTTTTGTGTTCGGTTTGTCGCTGTACTACACGAATCAGCCATGCAAAATCATATGTCTAAACTCCTAATCAAAAAATCCCCAAACAACCAAACGCCCAAACGCCCAAACAACCAAACGACCAAACGACCAAACGACCCCCAAAGTCATATGTCTAAACTCCTAATCTCCTAGACTCCTAAACTCCTCAAAAGAGTCATATGTCTAAACTCCTAATCTCCTAGACTCCTAAACTCCTCAAAAGTCATATGTCTAAACTCCTAATCTCCTAGACTCCTAAACTCCTCAAAAGAGTCATATGTCTAAACTCCTAATCTCCTAGACTCCTAAACTCCAATTAAAAAAATATGAAAAAGCCATTATTATTATTGCTGGCCATGTCGGCCATGACGGCCTTTGCTGACAATGTCCCCACTTTTACAGAGTGGCACGACATGCAGGTGAATGAAATCAACCGGTTCCCTGCCCACACCTGGTTCTTCGCATACGAGAATCCTGAGGTGGCAAGAAAAGGGAACATGAAAGCCTCTGACAATTATCTCTCCCTGGAAGGGAAATGGCGCTTCAACTGGGTGGAGCATGCCGACCAGCGTCCCACGAACTTCTTCGAGGAAGGATACAACGACTCGGGATGGAGTCAGATGAATGTCCCCGGGCTGTGGGAGCTCAATGGCTTCGGTGACCCCATCTATGTGAACATTGGTTTCGGATGGCGCGGCCATTTCAAGAACAATCCGCCGGAGGTGCCCACACGCGACAATCATGTGGGTAGTTATCGTAGGGTTATCAACATCCCCGACTCATGGCAGGGAAAGCAGGTCATCGCCCATTTCGGTTCGGTGACGTCCAACATGTACCTATGGGTCAACGGACATTTCGTTGGTTATACAGAGGACAGCAAGATGGCGGCAGAGTTCGACCTCACACCATATCTGAAAAAGGGCGACAACCTCATCGCGTTCCAGACGTTCCGATGGTGCGATGGTTCGTATTGTGAGGACCAGGACTTCTGGCGCCTTTCGGGTGTGGCACGCGACTGCTACCTCTTCGCACGCGACAAGGCAGTGCATATCGACGACATCCGCATCACGCCCGACCTCGTCAACAACTACAAGGACGGTGTGCTCGATGTGAAGGTCAACTTCACAGGGAAGTGCCACCTCACACTTGACCTGCTCGACGCGGAAGGCAATACCGTGGCACAGCAGGTGGTGCAGAACCCCAAAGACGGGGTGGCTCAGGTGAAGATGGAGGTCAGCAACCCCAAGAAATGGACGGCAGAGACTCCTTATCTCTATACACTGCTCGTATCACCCACCACACCCAATGCCCGTTTCACTGCCTATGAGGCGATACCGCAAAAGGTGGGCTTCCGCAAGGTGGAGATACGTAATGCCCAACTGCTTGTCAACGGCCAGGCCATCTACATCAAGGGTGCTGACCGCCATGAGCTTGACCCCGATGGAGGGTATGTGGTGTCGCGGGAGCGCATGATTCAGGATATTCAGATCATGAAGCAGTTCAACATCAACGCCGTGCGCACCTGCCACTATCCCGACGACCCCATATGGTATGACCTCTGCGATGAGTACGGCATCTACCTCTGTGCAGAGGCTAATCAGGAGTCGCATGGATTTGGCTACCGCAATGACTCCGAGGCGAAGAAACCGCAGTTTGCCAAACAGATTTTGGAGCGCAACCAGCACAATGTGGCGGTCAACTTCAACCACCCGAGCGTCATCATCTGGTCGTTGGGCAACGAGACGGTCAACGGTCCCAACTTCACCGCTGCCTATCAATGGATTAAGAGCCAGGACCTCAGCCGTCCCGTTCACTGGGAACAGGCAGGGAGCGGTCCTAACACCGATATCCGCTGCCCGATGTATGCCAGTCAGGAGTGGTGTGAGCGCTATGCCAAGAGCGACCGTCCTGAGGACCAGAAACCGCTCATCCAGTGTGAGTACAGTCATGCCATGGGCAACTCCTGCGGCGGCTTCAAGGAATATTGGGACCTGGTGCGCAAATATCCCAAATACCAGGGTGGATTCATCTGGGACTTCGTCGACCAGGCACTCCACGGCACCGACGACCAGGGACGTGCCATCTACAAGTATGGCGGTGACTACAACAGCTATGACGCCAGCGACAACAACTTCAACTGCAACGGACTCATCAGCCCCGACCGTGTGCCCAACCCGCACATGTATGAGGTGGGTTACTATTACCAGAACATCTGGGCTACGCTGAAGCATGGCAGCCAACTCTCACTGGAGGTGCTCAATGAGTATTTCTTCCGCAACCTCGACAACATCTCTCTGGAGTGGCAACTCGCCAGCGAGGGCAAGGTTCTCCGTGAGGGACGCATCGACCGCCTCAATGTGGCACCGCAGCAGACGGCTTCCTATCAGCTCCCTATCGGTGACAATGACTTGAAAGGGAATTACCTCAACATATTCTTCAAGCTGAAGAGTGCAGAACCCCTCATGAGCGCAGGACAGATTGTGGCTTACCAGCAGTTTGGTGAGGCGGTAGCATCCACCTTGACCGACATTGTTACCAATGGTGGCGGTCGCATCAAGGGCAAGGCAAACAAGAAAACAGGTCTTCTGACTGTTGCCAATGACGTGTTCAATGCTGTCTTCGACATGCAGAGCGGCTGGTTGAAGGAATGGACGGTCGACGGCATACCGATGCTGGGACAGGGCGGAACCATCCAGCCCAATTTCTGGCGCGCACCCACCGACAATGACATGGGAGCACAGATTCACCGCAGGTATTCGGCTTGGCGCAATCCGGCAATGAAACTGCTGTCCATCACTTGGGACAAGAAATCCAACGCCGTGACGGCACTTTTCGACATGCCCGACATGAAGGCCACGTTGGAGATGGTGTATGCGTTCAAAACCGACGGACAGGTGGTGGTGACCGAGAGCCTCCGTACCGACGAGAGCGCAAAAATCTCCAACATGATGCGCTTCGGACTGGTGGTGCAGCTGCCTTACAACATGGACCGCAGCACCTACTACGGACGCGGACCTATTGAGAACTATGCCGACCGCAAATACTCACAACTTATTGGTGTATACCGACAGACTGCCGACGAGCAGTTCTATCCCTATGTCCGTCCGCAGGAGACAGGCACAAAGAGCGACATGATGTGGTGGGAGCAGACCACCAATGGCGGTGTCGGTCTGCGTGTCGTGAGTCTGGAGAAACCCTTCTATGCCTCTGCCCTGCATTACAATGTCGCCGACCTCGACGATGGTAACGACAAGGAGCAGCGACATGCTCCACAGGTGCCGCGCTCACAGTTCACCAACCTCTTCATCGACGGTGAGCACACCGGTGTGGGTGGTGTCGACTCATGGAGCGGCAATGCCGAGGCCCTGCCTCCCTACCGCGTGGCATACGCCCCGAAGAAGTTCTCTTTCCTCATCTCACCCATTAGATAGATTAAGGATTAAGAATTAAGGATTAAGGATTTAGGATTAAGAATTAAGGATTAAGAATTATGATTACAGCTGCTTCTGATAGCATATCTCCTTTTCTGTGTTCGGTATGTCGCTGTACTACAGCGACCCAGCCATGCAAAAAATCATATGTCTAAACTCCTATTCTCCTAAACTCCTAAACTCCCCAAACAACCAAACGACCAAACAACCAAACGACCAAAAAATCATATGTCTAAACTCCTAATCTCCTAGACTCCTAAACTCCCAAAACTTCAAAACTCCAAAAAAATAAAACCTAATGACAAAAAAGATTATTTCATTGCTGGCCCTTGCCATGGTGCTCGCCATGCCCGCCAGCGCACAGCGGCAACTCACCGTTAAGGCAAAACCAGGTGCCGCCATCCACTCCACCATGTATGGCATCTTCTTCGAAGACATCAATTTCGGCGCCGATGGCGGACTCTATGCAGAGATGGTGCAAAACCGCTCTTTTGAATTCCCAGACAGACTGATGGGATGGAACATGTTTGGCAACGTGCAGGTGAGCGATGTAAGGCCTGCTTTTGACCGCAACCCGCACTATGTGGTGCTCGGCGACTCTGGTCATATCGAGAAACGCACGGGACTTGAGAACAGGGGATTCTTCGGCATGGGCCTGAAGAAAAACTTGCGTTATGACTTCTCGGTCTATGCCCGTCTCCACGACGCTGGCAGCAAGCCGGCACGCATCCGCGTCGAACTGGTCAACGCTGCCAACAATATCATCACACGGCAGCGCATCAACATCGACAGCCGCGACTGGAAGAAATACACCTGCTCGCTCACACCCAATGTCACCGAACCGAAGGGACTCATGCGCATCTTCCTCGAGACAAAGGAGGGTGTGGACCTCGACCATGTGTCGCTCTTCCCGTCAGACAACTGGAACGGACTGCGGGCCGACCTGGTCAAGGACCTGGAGGACTTGCATCCCGGCATCTTCCGCTTCCCCGGCGGTTGCATCGTCGAGGGTACTGACCTCGAGACTCGCTACCAGTGGAAAAACTCTGTAGGACAGGTGGAGAACCGCCCGCTCAACGAGAACAGATGGAACTATACATTTGCTCACCGCATGTATCCCAACTATTTCCAGACCTATGGAATGGGATTCTATGAGTTCTTCATCCTCAGCGAGAAAATCGGGGCAGAACCCCTGCCCGTGGTGAGCTGCGGACTGGCCTGCCAATTCCAGAACCATACCGAAGATGCCCATGTGCCGGTGGATGACCTCCAGCCGTATATTGACGACGCGCTCGACCTCATCGAGTTTGCCAACGGCGGCACCGACACCAAGTGGGGCAAGTTGCGTGCCGACATGGGACACCCTGCACCTTTCAACCTCAAACAGATTGGTGTGGGCAATGAGCAGTGGGGTGAACTTTATCCCGTGAGACTGGAGAAATTCATCAAGGCCATCCGGGCAAAATACCCCAACATACTGGTGTGCGGAACGAGCGGCCCCTCTGCCGACGGTAAGGACTTCGACTATGGATGGCAGGAGATGCGCCGGCTTAAGGTCGACCTCGTCGACGAGCATTACTACAAACCGCCGCAGTGGTTCTTCGACAACGCCGGACGCTACGACAATTACGACCGCAAGGGACCGAAGGTGTTCGCCGGTGAGTATGCCGCACACGGACGTGGTGACCTCAACAACTGGGAGGCAGCCCTCTCCGAGGCAGCTTTCATGACCGGTCTGGAGCGCAATGCCGATATCGTGTGGCAGGCCACTTATGCTCCGCTCTTCGCGCATGTTGAGGGATGGCAGTGGAAGCCCGACCTGATCTGGTTTGACAACCTCACCACAGCTCGCTCTGCCAACTGGTATGTGCAGATGCTCTACGGCACCAATCGCGGCACCAATATGGTGAACCTGACTGAGGACGGACAGCCGGTGAAGGGCAAGGACGGACTCTATGCCAGCGCTGTCTATGACAAGGACACCAAGGAGTATATCGTCAAGTTGGCCAACAATGCCGACCGCAGCCAGGACGTGGTCATCACCATGAAGGGACTCAAGACGGTGGGCAAGGTGACGACGACAACGCTCTCTGGCAAAATCTCCATGGAGAATCTCGTGGGAAAACCCGAAACCATCCATCCGGTGACGGGCTCTCTTGAGGGCAACGGCAACACCATCTCCGTGGCGGTGCCTTCCAAGGGATTTATGGTCCTGAGGTTCTGATGATAATGAGAAACAGACATATCATACTCTTGCTGCTGGTCGCTGCTGTCCAAACCCTTTGGGCGCAGACCAGCGGCAAGAGTTATGACTCCTACCGTGGACTGGTGATGGCTGGCTACCAAGGGTGGTTCAGTACACCCGATGATGGCGGCGACCGCGGATGGTATCACTATCAGGGCAGGAGCGGGGAGTTCAAACCAGGTGCCACCGGCGTTGAGATGTGGCCCGATGTGAGCGAGTATGAGAAGACCTATGAGAGTCCTTTCTCCTTGGATGACGGGAAAAAGGCTCATCTGTTCTCGCCACGTGACTACTCGACGGTCGACACGCATTTCAGGTGGATGAAGGAGTATGGTGTCGATGGGGTGTTCATGCAGCGCTTCGTCGTCGACCAGAAATGGCCTAAGGGGAAGGCACACCACGACACTGTTCTCGACAATGCCATGCGGGCGGCGAGGAAGTATGAGCGCGCAGTCTGCATCATGTACGACCTGACGGGAATGAAGGAGGGCGATGAGAAAGTGGTGCTCAGCGACATCCAGCAGTTGGCGAGGAAATACAGCCTGTTCGACCACTCCCGTTGTCCTTCCTATCTCTACCATCGCGGAAAACCGCTGGTGGCGGTGTATGGCGTGGGGTTCAACGATGGCCGCAAATATGGCTTTCCACAGACAGAGGCAATCATCCGTGGTCTCAAGCAGATGGGCTACAGCATCATGGTCAGTGTGCCAGGTTACTGGAGGACGCTGAACAAGGATACGGAGAATGACGTGAGGCTCCATCAGCAGATTAAGATGTGCGACATCCTGCTGCCATGGTATGTGGGTAGATACAACGAGCAGACGTTTCCCGCTTTCCAGCAGCGCATCATCGATGACATGAGATGGGCAAAGGCCAACAATATCGATTTTGCACCGCTGTGTTTCCCGGGATTCTCGTGGCACAACCTGCATTATCCACAAAAGGGACCGGGTGAGGCCATTCCACGCAACAAAGGTTCTTTCTATAAAAAGCAACTCAACTTCTGTGTGGCCCATGGTGCTGAGATGATCTACATCGCTATGTTTGACGAGATTGACGAGGGCACGGCGATATTCAAAATCGCACGCAAAGTGCCTACGCCTGCCAGGGGCAGTAATTTCGTCCCATTGGAGAAGGGCGTCAAGAGCGACCACTACTTGAAACTCACTGGCAAGGCAGCGAAGAAACTCAAAAAAAAGCTGAAAATCTCTCGATAATCGCCAAATCTCCCACAACTCCCACCACTACACCGATTAACAACTATTAACTGAAAAAATCTTCAAATTCGGGAACGCATTCAAAATAAATTTTGTAACTTTGTGGCCTAAAGTATAAAGATCAGCATTTTTAAAAGATTAGCACTGTTTTCATCACTATATCAGTATGGTTGATAAGTTTGGACTATACCTGAATCCTGTCTTTTTTGCGTCTTTACCTATGGCTTTGGTTGAGACCAATCATCGTCAAAGACTCAGATGAGTGTGCAGCATGGCTGACGGCATACGCTGTTGGCTGTGTATCTTTTACTATATATATTGGCATTACAGACAGATTTATATAGACAATGGTTCAGTCCAGCGGGACTGAGTGATTCAAATTAAAAAGGGAAGAAGTTAATAGTGAAATAAGTGACCTTTTTTTTAAGTTTTGAATGAATGGGGGCTATGGCGATTGGTTCGTCGTAGTCCTTTTTTTGTCGGACTTGTCCGACCAGTCCGACTCGTCAGACTTGTCCGACTCCCAATACTTCGAGCAACTGCTCGAAGCGGTCGATGCGGCGTAGGTGCTCATGGTCGAATTCATCTGTCACCTCATGCGCCCATGTGAATTCAAAGGGGATGTGCACGGCGTGGCCGCCAAGACGCAACACGGGTTCAATGTCTGACTTGAAACTGTTGCCCACCATCAGCAACTCGCTGATGCCGATGCCAAAAGTGACACACAGTTCCCTGTACTGCCGGGGCGTTTTGTCCGACACCACCTCCACACGGTCGAACAAATCCCACAATCCCGACCGCAGCAGTTTGTTCTCCTGGTCGAGAATCTCCCCCTTGGTGAACAGCACCATCTTCCACTTGCCCTTCGAGCGAATGGTCTCTAAAGTGGTCCTGACACCAGCCAATGGCGTGGCGGGTATGTTGAGCAGGCTGCGCCCCAGCATCTGGACCCGCAAAAGCTCTTCGGCACTGATGTGGCCGCCACTGACACGGACGGCATTCTCCACCAACGACAGCGTGAAGGCCTTGCTGCCATATCCCAGTTCGGGCATGTTGGCAGTCTCGGTCTTGAACAGTTCGGATGAGACATAGTCTTTGTCTCCGTAGGGTGAGAGTATCTGGCAGTACTCCCTCTCCACTGCCTCGAAATGCGACTGGCAGTCCCATAGTGTGTCGTCGGCGTCAAAAGCAATCACTTTGATATCTTTCATGCGGCTTTCATGCGGATGATGTGAAAAACAGGGGCGAAGATACAAAAAAAAACTCACTTTTTCATTCCAACAGAGGCATTTGTGATTTTTTATTCTTATCTTTGCGAAATCAAGGTGGGTTCTATTCATTCGCTCGCACTGATGTTGCAGATACTATGGCAGATGATTACACATTATTATATAATATATATCCCGAACACAGACATTTTACCATTCATGGCAATTGTCTAAACTCCTAAACTCCCAAACTTCTAAACTCCTAAACTTCTAAACTTCTAAACTCCTAAACTTCTAAACTTCTAAACTCCTAAAATAATACACTTCAATACTATGACAACGACCAACAAAACCGCATCAGTGAGAAACTATGACTCGTTTCTTGCCGAAATCAAGCAATTCATCAGTGCCGACCGCATCTATACCGATGAGCTTCGCACGCTGGGGTGGGGAACAGACGCCAGTTTCTATCGCCAGATACCTAAAGTCGTCATCCGAAGCGATGGCGAGGAGGAGGTAGCCCGCATCGTCAGGGCATGCTCCAAGTATAAGTTGCCCTTCACTTTCCGTGCTGCCGGCACCTCTTTGTCCGGACAGAGCATCAGCGACTCTGTGCTCATTGTCGCTGGCAAGCATTGGGAGAAATATGAATTGGCATCCGACCAGGAGACCATCCGGATGCAGCCCGGCATCGTCGGGGCAAGGGTCAACGAGATACTGAAACCCTACGGCAGGGTGTTCCCGCCCGACCCAGCATCCATCGGCAGCGCCATGGTGGGCGGCATCGTGTGCAACAATGCATCGGGAATGAACTGCGGCGTGCATGCCAACAGCGACCGCATGATGGTAAGTGCCCGCATCATCCTCACCGACGGCACCATTGTCGATACCGGCGATGAGAAGAGCCGTGAGGCGTTCCGGCAGTCACACCCTGAATTTATAAAAAAGATAGAGGACCTGCGCGACCGTGTCAGGGCAGATAAGGAGCTCGCCGACCGCATCCGGATGAAATACAGCATCAAGAACGTGACGGGTCTCAACCTCCGTCCGCTGGTGGCCTACGACGACCCCTTCGACATCATGGCGCACTCGATGGTGGGGTCGGAGGGCACGTTGGCATTCCTGTCGGAGGTGACTATGCGCACCCTGCACGACTACCCATTCAAGGCATCCGCCATGGTCTATTTCCTCACCATGCGTGAGAGCTGCGAGGCGGTGGTGGCGATGAAGAAACTCAAGGCGGGCGACGACGACCTGAGAATGAGCGCCGAGAATCTCGTGGTGAAGAGCGCGGAGATGCTCGACTACAAGTCGCTCAGTTCTGTCGACGACCCTGTCTATCTGAAATACAAGGAGGATGTCGACGCAGGCCGCATCGAGGGCGTCGCTCCCGGCGACTACCACAACCTGACGGCCATCCTGACGGAGACGAAGGGCATCACCCACGAGCAACTGCTGGAGAAAATCAAGACCATCCAGGAGTGCCTCGGACAGTTCAGCCTCTATATCCCTGCTGAGTTCACCGAGGACCCGGCTGTCTATGGCAAGTACTGGGCGATACGCTCGGGCATCTTCCCCTCTGTGGGCGGCACCCGCCCTGTGGGCACCTCCTGCCTCATCGAGGATGTGGCGTTCCATATCGACGACCTGCCTGAGGCCACTGTCAAGTTGCAGAAACTCATCGCCGACCATGGCTATGCCGACGCCTGCATCTATGGCCATGCCTTTGAGGGCAACTACCACTTCATCCTCAACCAGAGTTTCAAGAGTGAGAGCGAGGTGCGCAGATACGAGGAGATGATGCGCGACGTGGCTCGCCTTGTTGTCGAGGAGTATGACGGTTCGCTGAAGGCGGAGCATGGCACGGGGCGCAACATGGCACCGTTTGTGCGCTATGAGTGGCGCGACAAGGCTTATGAGGCAATGCAGCAGCTCAAGGATATTTTCGACCCCGAAGGATTGCTCAACCAAGGTGTGATTTTCAACGACGATCCGGAGTGCTTCATCAAATGTCTGAAACCACTGCCCGTGCTCGACTATGACTTCGACCGCGTGCCCGATGGTGGCGTGTACCTGAAACTCGGCGGAGGAAAGATTTCTACGGCCAAGGAGACCATCGAGGCAGTGAAGAGGGCGAACAAGTGCATCGAGTGCGGCTTCTGCGAGGTCAACTGTATGTCGTGCGGCCTGACACTCTCCTCACGAATGCGTATCGCCGTGCAGCGTGAGATACTCGAGCTGGAGGCGACGGGCGCCAACCCGGAGCGGGTGAGGACGCTCAAGAAACAGTACAAGTATTATGGCGACCAGACGTGTGCCACCGACGGACTGTGCTCCACGTCATGCCCGATGAAAATCAACACGGGCGAGCTGACCCACCTCATCCGACAGATGAACATGCTCGACAACAAGATGGGCTATCGCGTGGGTGAGTTTGCCGCCAACCACCTTGGAGGCATCAAGTCAGGACTTCGTGTGGTGCTCGATGTGGCGCATCTCGGCCATGTCACCCTCGGACCGTCGCTCATGACATCCATCTGCAGGGGGATGAACAAGATGGGACTGCCGCTATGGACGACGGCGATGCCGAAGAAGAATAAACAGCCGAAGCCAGGCAGCCATGTGGGACATGCTGTGAAGGAAGAGCTGAAAGTGGTCTATTTCCCCAGTTGCATCAACCAAACCATGGGATTGGCCAAGGAGGCACCCGTCGAGCGGCCTTTGGTCGACGAGGTGTGCCAGTTGCTCAACAAGGCGGGTTATGAGGTAATCTTCCCGAAGGGAATGGACCATATGTGCTGCGGACAGATATGGGAGAGCAAGGGCATGCTCGACATCGCCGACCGCAAGAGCGGTGAACTGGAGGAGGCACTCTGGGAGGCAAGTGAGCAAGGCCGTTACCCGGTGCTCTGCGCCCAGAGTCCGTGCCTGCATAGGATGAGAAAGGTCATCAGCAAGATGAAACTCTACGAACCGGCAGAGTTTATCATGAAATACCTGAAGGACAGGCTCGACTTCCATCCTATCGACCGCCATGTGGCGCTCCACCTCACCTGTTCCACTCGTGAGATGGGTGTGGCCGACGACCTGATAGCACTCGCTCGCCTGTGCTCCAGCAATGTCTATCTGCCAGAGGGGGTGGGCTGCTGCGGTTTCGCTGGCGACAGGGGCTTCACCTATCCTGAGATGAACCGCTATGCGCTCCGCAAGCTCCGTCCGCAGATAGAGGAGCACCATATCGAGATAGGCTACTCCAACAGCCGCACCTGCGAGATTGGTCTGCAGAGCAACACGGGCATCCCCTATATGAGCATCGTCTATCTTGTCAACGAATGCACTACACCCAAGGCTCACGTTTAGGCATTTTTCCCCCCGATTCATCAAGCGGCGGCACCCCGCCGCTTGATTTATGTCAAGAAAGGTGAAAACTTTTGGTTTTCTTTGAAAAAAGTTCCGAAAACATTTGGCTGGTAGTTTTGAAGTTCGTACCTTTG
>CACXIP010000009.1 GCA_902767775.1 uncultured Prevotellaceae bacterium
CGACGTTACAGAGCAGGGTGACTATGTTCTTGCCTTCTATTCTGCCCCCTCGGGATGGAGCGACTGCATCATCGGCCTGCTTACGCTGACCGTCAACAGCTATGTGTCAGCTGGTATCAACGACGCTGTGCGCTATGATGATGAAAAAACGGCAAACGACAATGTTGTATACGACCTGCAAGGCCGCAAAGTCTCTTTTCCACAGAAGGGAATTTACATCAAGAACGGCAAAAAGTTTTTTGTAAACGGATTGTGACATGAAAAAGTTCAACGTTAGCGAAGTGCTCGAAGGACACAGCCATACGTGACATACAGGATCTCGTGAACAAGAACATCCTTATAGAGGACATACCTGGAGCAAAGCGCCCAAGTTATTCCATCGTCTATGATGCAGAAAATTTGACGCAATTCTTTTCTGAGGTAAGCATCAATGAGGAAAATGGCATCCCATATCTCAATGCTTTATATAAAGGAAAGAAACCGATATGCGAAAGAATTCTAAGGCTTGACGCAGACCGCTTCAAGAGAGGTGATTTGCCATTGTCAAGCCTGCTCAGTAAATATTGCTCGTATATGGTTGCAAGTAATAGGGAATAGTAAAATAAAGAAAGTCAATCGTTTGATATGGATGGATTAAATATTGGTTTGTCGTTTTCTGGTGGTGGATACAGGGCTGCTGTATTCCATTTGGGCTCTCTCTCGTTCTTGAATTCAATCCATGTGGGAGATGGGAAAACGCTGTTGGAACACGTCTCTGTTTTGTCGACCGTTTCGGGCGGAACCATCACAGGGCTAAAATATATGCTTTCGCTTGCGAAGAAGCAAGACATCAACGACATGGTGGATGAATTGTATGCCTTCCTCTATAATGAGAATTTATTCGAAGATTTCTTTGCCAATTTGGAAAAAGGAAGGACGGAAGACGGAATGTCGTTCATCAAATTGATGGCCAACATATACGACAATAAATTATTCAACAACTCTGTCATGGGTGATTTGATGGATTGTGTGAATAATGGCCCTGTCGAACGTTACTCCGCCAATGCCACAGATTTTGGCAATGGGCTTCCTTTCAGGTTTCAGGTAAAAAGTGGACTGATGGTGGCAAATGATGACAGGAGGAATTTGAAAAGAGAAGACTTGTTGAAGATTACCTTGGGCGAGGCCCTCGCATGTTCTTCTTGTTTCCCTGGCGCTTTTGAACCCATGATGTTTCCTGATGACTTTCAAGTTGGCAGTAAAGTGGTCATGGACAAAAAGGATAGTTTCGGCATTATGGATGGCGGTATTGTCGATAATCAGGGAATAGAAGTCATTGAACTGACGGAAGATAGTATGAGAAGAAAGGGCAGGGCTTTGGACCTCGTCATTGTCTCTGATGTCTCGAGTCCATACTTGGATGCATATTCCCCCAACAAGCAGATGCTTCCTAAAGGCATAGGCAAGTGGACACTCGACAACATACAAAAGGGAGTCAGGTGGGGCGGAGTGCTCACCACGCTCTTGTGGATAGCGTCTTTTTGGGTAGGAAATCATTATTTGATAGGTGCCATGACAGTTGTATGGGGATTGACGGCCGTGGTCAATCTCGCCATGGGGTGGTCAAAGAAGAAACTGGTTAAGCTGTTATCAAAAACGATAGTTGGAAATATCATGCCATGGATCAAACACTTGTCTTTGGCGGATATAGAATCGTTGCTGATGAATCGTGCCACATCTGTTCTTATGATGACTTCCTCTGTGTTTCTGAAAAGAATCCGCAAAATGTCATATTCCAGTCTCCATGATGACGAGGGTTGGCATAATCGTTTGATAACCAATACGATTTATGAACTGCGGCCAGAGGAGAGTTGGGCTGCGAAGAGTAAGAACAACAGTTTGCCTGCCTATCTTGAACCATCGCTGGCCATGCAAGAGAACAGTAGCAAGGCTGCAAGCATGAAAACCACATTATGGTTTACCCAGAAGGATAAGGACAATGGTTATCCTGAAGCTGTGTTTGCTGCAGGTCGTTACACGATTTGCTTCAATCTCTTGAAATATATTGAGGACATACAAAAGGATGGCGACAATACGAACGAAAACCATGAACTTATCATTTCCTGCAAACAACAATTGATGGAGGCATGGGCTAAATTTCAGGAAAATCCACTTTGGAAGGATTAGCCCAGCAGACAACGATAATGAACTCATGCCTATCTTCGTTGTTCTCATGATAAAAGAATCAACTCTGTATCTCTGTGTCTCTGTGTTGAAATACTAACTTAAATTTTCATTGAAGTTACTTTCGCTCGGAAAAGAAAACAAATCTTCGTTATTTGTTTTGCTTTCCCCTCGCTTAATCGTAACTTTAATTTTCATTGAAGTTACTTCCGCTCGGAAAAGAAAACAAAAAACATGTCTTTTGTTTTGCTTTCCCCTCGCTTAATCGTAACTTTGCAAAAAATTCTGACTAATTATCTTCCTTATGAAAAAAATCATTCTCTTTTTGGTGTCATCCCTCATCTGTTCGGTGGGATGGGCAGACAACGTGGTGAAAAGTCCTGACGGGCATGTCATCCTAACCTTTGATGTGAAAGACGGCAGTCCGCGCTACTGCGTGGCGTACGACGGAACAATGATGGTGGAGGAGTCGCCTCTTGGCATTGTTGCCAATATCGGTGACTATACCACCGGACTGAAACTGACAAAAATGGAGCAAAGCTCGGTTAAGGATGGCTATTCGCTCCGAAACATCAAGCAGAGCAGCGTCAGTTATGAGGCTAATGAGGCAGTCGCAGAGTTGGAGAAAGACGGCAGGCATGTGCTCGACATTGTCTTCAGAGTGAGCAACCGCGATGTGGCATTCCGCTATCAGGTGTTTCCCAGGCGCGACACCCGTGTGTGCGTGGTGGAGCGTGAGGCAAGCGGATTCGTCATGCCTCAGGGGACGACGACCTTCCTCTGCCCGCAGTCGAAGCCCATGGGAGGTTTCGCACGCACGTCACCGAGTTATGAGACAGCTTATTCCACCGACGATGCCACCGGCAAAAACGGATGGGGTGAGGGCTACTCCTTCCCTTGCCTGTTCAAGGCTGGTGACCGTGGATGGGTGCTGCTGAGCGAGACGGGTGTCGATGGCAACTACTGCGCCAGCAGACTGATAGGCGAGAGCGATGGTTCTTATCATATCGGTTTCCCGCAGGCCGGAGAGAACAATGGGCTTGGTTCGGTGACTCCCGGTATCGCATTACCTGGATTTACGCCCTGGCGCACCATCACCGTAGGACCATCGCTGCACAATATTGTGGAGACCACGGTGCCGTTCGACCTTGTGCAGCCCAAGTACAAGGCATCACAGGACTATACTTATGGCAAGGGCTCATGGAGCTGGATTATAGGTATGGACAACAGCTGCAACTACGACGAGCAGCGCAGATATATCGACTTCTCTGCCGCCATGGGCTATCAGAGCGTGCTGATTGACGCTTTCTGGGACCAGCGCATCGGACGTGAACGCATCGCGCAACTGGCTGCCTATGGTCGTGAGCGTGGCGTGGGCCTCTTCTTGTGGTACAACAGCAATGGCTATTGGAACGACGCTCCGCAGACACCTATCGGCAAGATGGACCGCTCTGGGGAGCGCCGCCGTGAGATGGCATGGATGAAGAGCGTGGGCATCAGGGGCATCAAGGTCGACTTCTTCGGCGGTGACAAGCAGCAGACGATGCAGCTCTATGAGGACATCCTCACCGATGCCAATGATTTCGGACTGCTGGTGATTTTCCATGGCTGCACACTGCCGAGAGGGTGGGAGAGGATGTATCCCAACTATGCTGCCAGCGAGGCGGTGCTCGCCAGCGAGAACCTGCATTTCTCACAAGACTTCTGCAACAACGAGGCACGCAATGCCTGCATACATCCATTCATACGCAACACGGTGGGCTCGATGGACTTCGGCGGTTCAGCACTCAACAAGTTCTATGGTGCTGACAACAAACGGGGCAGCAAGAGGATGACGAGCGATGTGTTCGCTCTCGCAGTGGCCGTGCTCTTCCAAAGTGCTGTGCAGCATTTCGCACTGGCGCCCAACAACCTCGACGATGCTCCGGCTTGGGCGATTGATTTCATGAAGAATGTGCCCACGACATGGGATGAGGTGAAATTCATCGACGGCTATCCGGGCAAATATGTCATCATTGCCCGCCGCCATGCCGACAAGTGGTATGTGGTGGGTGCCAATGCACAGGAGCAGCCGTTCACAGCCAATATCTCACTGCCGATGTTCAAGGGTGGCAGTGCCCTTCAGGTTTACAGCGACGATGCGCAGCTCAACGGCAACGTGAAGCAGGTCAAAATTGGCAAGAAGCAGCAGATGAAGGTGACCATCCCGAAAAATGGCGGACTTGTCATCGTCAATCAGTAAGGACTGGCGCCCCGAATCATCATCAACCATCTCAATGAAGAATTTATTGCGTTCTATGAAACTTTCAGTCAGAGCCATCACCATCATGATGGCTCTGACGGTCTGTTTGGGGATGAAGGCTACTGAGATTGTCCAGACAGAGCATCTCACGTTCTATTATCCCCATTTCAAGTCAATTGACCTGGCATTGGGCAAAATGCCGGATATGAACGACACTAAGGTGGAGTTCTGCTGTGAGGCTGCTTTCACAGGCCAACTTCTTTCTTCTTTCAAACACTCCAATGTTGCTGACAACCATGTGAGCGGTGGCAAATGGTATCAGGGATACAGCTGCAGGGCAAACACAGGCGCCTTTGTGTGGTATCAGGACAGGTGGGAGTTTATGGAGAAGAAAAGATTCCTCTCCGAGAAACCTGCTTGCCAGATGGCTTTCTGCCAATATCTCCTCATTCTCAAAGGCAAGCAGACACCTATGTGGGAGAAGCTGCGCAAGAACAGGACTCGCTACAGGGCCCTTTGCGAGAAGGATGGCCGACTGTGCCTGGTGGAGTCACGAAAGGTCGTCACGTTGGAGTTCTTTATCCGCTGCCTGATGGAGAGCAAAATTACCAATGCCATCTACCTTGATATGGGTGCCGGATGGAACTATGCCTGGTATCGGGACAACAAGGGCAATGCGCATGAGATTTTCCCCGAAAGCAAGAAGGCATCGGATTTTAAGTATCGCACCAATTGGGTCACGTTTTATCGGTAGTTGTTCTTTCCGTTAACGAAGCACAATAAATCTCATAAAATGTTGGTGGATGGTGCGCGTTGTTGGGAAAAACAATATATTTGTGCATTGAACCCAAAAACGACCAAAAATATGAAAACAAGAATCCTTTTTATGATGGCGTTCCTGATGACGGGAATGGCCATCCAGGCGGCTGAAAAACATGAGGTTCCCATCAAGCATGTGACGGTGTTCACCAATGGAGCTCAGGTGGAGCGCACCATGTCGCTCAACCTCACGGCGGGTGAGCAGGTCATCACATTCACAGGACTGTCTCCCTATGCCGATACGAAAAGTTTGCAGATGCGCGCAAGAGGCAAACTGACCGTCATGGGAGTGAACTACCGCAAGGCTCATCCCGACAGCGTGAAGCAGGTCCGTCAGTACAAAGAGGCGCAGCAGAAGGTAAAGGCTGCCGAGGACCAGGAAAACCAGCTGAAGGCTCAGCGCGAGGTGGTGGAGTCACAACTGGAGATGGTGAAGACCAACTGTTCTCTGGGCAACCGCACGGCGGTCACGCCACTTGCTGGCATCAAGGAAGTCAACAATTACTATTCACAGGAACTGCTCGCGCTGAAAAAGAAACTCATCTCCATCGACGAGGAAATGTCAAAGGCGAGAGAGCAGAGGCAGAAATTGGCACAGACGGCTGACTCTATAGGCCACCTGCACCTGGAGGAGGTGACGGAGGTGGACGTGAAAGTCAGCGTGCCACAGGCTTGCCGGGCGGAGTTCGACATTTCCTATTATGTGAAGAATGCGGGTTGGTATCCTATCTACGACGTCAGGTCGGAGGGTACTTCACAACCCCTGCAACTCTCCTATAAGGCAAATGTATTCCAAAATACGAAGGAAAAGTGGGACAATGTGATGGTGACACTCTCCTCTGCCAATCCCAATCGCTCAAACGTGGCTCCTGAACTGCGCACCTATTGGCTCGACTATGGGCGTCAGGCTCCTCGGTATGACCAAAGTGATGATGATAGCGGTGTCTCTGGAGTGGTGACGGATGAGACGGGAGACCCACTCATCGGCGCCACGGTTTCGGTAGTGGGAACAAAACTCGGTACAGTGACGGATTTTGAGGGACGTTACTCCATTACCTTGCCCAAGGACAAGAGGCAGTTGCGCTTCTCGTTTATCGGTTACGAACAGCAGACCCGGCGTGTGAGTGGCCCAACCTTGAATGTCAAGATGAAGGAGGATGATACCAGGCTCGAAGAAGTCGCAGTCGTCGGATATGGTACGAAAGATGCCTTGCAGGGAAGAGTTGCCGGCCTCAGTACAGCTGATGCCAAGGTAAGCAAAATGGCAGTGGTAAGGGCTGACGCAAGTGGTGCTGTCCTTGAGGAGAGTGAGATGATGGATGTGCAGGAGCAGAAAGCACAGTTTGGCTACGAGTTCGACATCCGCCAACCTCTCACCTTGCTCTCCAATGGCAAGGTGACGGTTACGGAAATCGGCCGCTATCAGTTGCCTGCCACCTATCAGTATGTGGGTATCCCAAGGGCTGACAAAGATGCTTTCCTGGTGGCTGATGCCACAGGATGGGAGATGGCCAACCTGCTCGAGGGTGAGGCAAACGTGTATTTCGACAATGCTTTCGTGGGTAAGACCATACTTGACCCCACTGCAATCGGCGACACCCTGCACTTCTCCCTTGGGCGTGACAACAGCATACGGATTCAGCGCACCAAGGTGGCGGACAAATCGACCCGAAAACTGTTGGCTTCTTCACAGGAGCAGAACATGACTTGGCGTATCTCAGTGAAGAACACGCGCAACGAGGCGGTCACACTGACGCTCAAAGACCAGATTCCGGTTTCGCAAAACTCGGGTATCAACGTGACGACAGAAGAACTGAGTGGAGGAAAATTGGATAAGGAGAAGGGCATCATCACCTGGCTGCTCAACCTCAGTCCCAACGAGCAGAAAGACCTGATAGTGGAATACAAGGTGAAATACCCCAAAAATCGCCGACTCGTCGTGGAGTAGTCCGTTTTTTCAAAAAAATGTAAAGTTTTGCAATTGAATAATAAATTGAAAGTTTTTTCCATTTCTGATTAAACTTATTGTTGCTTGATGCATCAAATAAGCAGAAAATGATAAAAACCATTTATTTTTCAACTAACAAAAAGCAAACCTTATGAAAAAAATGATGATGATTGCTGTGATGGCTGTAGCACTTTCACTCAACGCCAATGCACAACAGCAAAACCCCCAGATGGGACAGAGAATGGACAGAACGGAAATGATCAAGATGCGTACCGAGGCAATGGCCAAGGAATATGGCCTTGATGAGGCACAGCAGCAGAAATTGCTCGAACTCAACACACAATTTCCTGAAGCCATGCCCCGTATGGGTATGAGAGGCGGACAGAGACCCGGTATGGGCAACAGGCCTGGTGGTCCTCAGGGACGCCCGCAGGGAGAGAACGGACAGCGCCCACGTAGAATGGGACAGGGCGGCGGTCAGCCCGGACAGGGTTTCGGACAGCGTGGTGGCGGCCCAAGAGGCGGCTTCAGAATGCCTGACCCAGAGACCATGGAGAAGTACAACAAACAGCTCAAGGAAATCATGGGCGAGGAGAAGTTCAACAAATACCAGGCTGATCAGGAAGAGGCTCGCAAGCGTTTCATGGAGCGCATGCAGCAGATGCAGCAAGAGCAGAATCAGTAAAAAAAAGTTTGGTTTTAGTAATATATAGACGATTTTTAGGTAGTTATTGATTCAGGACAACGGAGCCACCTTGTAAAAAGGGGTGGCTCATTTTCCGTTTTTTGAAAGTTGAAAAAGAAAAGGCTACTATCAACCATGCAATGAATAATCAACTCTATTAATTATGGATAAGAAAAAACACAACATCAACCGACGCGAGTTCCTAAAAAGACTGGGACTTGGTGCCGGTTCGGCCTTTGCCTTAATGACTTTGGAACCTTTCTCTGCCATCGCTGGGGAGAAACAATTCAAGAGTGCAGACAACAAGATGACCTATCGCATCCAGCATGGGTCGGGAGAGCAGGTGTCCCTGCTCGGATTTGGAATGATGCGACTGCCCAACAACCAGGAACAGGTCAATGAGTTGGTTGATTATGCTATTGCGCATGGCGTCAACTACTTCGATACGGCTCCGATGTATATGGGAGGACAGTCGGAAGTGCTCACTGGCAATGCACTCGCCCGCTATCCCCGTGAGAAATACATGGTGGCAACAAAAATGTCCAACCAAAGTCCGCAGATGTGGACCTTGGAGGCTGCAAAAAACATGTTCGAGCAGTCGCTCCAACGACTCAGGGTGGACTATATCGACTACTACCTGCTGCATGGCATCGGTGGTGGTGGCGTCGACAACCTGCACCAGCGATTCATCGACAATGGCATCCTCGACTATATTCTTGAACAGCGTAAGGCCGGGCGTATCAAGCACCTGGGATTCTCCTACCATGGTGACGTAAGGGCGTTCGACTGGCTGCTCGACCGTCAGGAGGAGTATCATTGGGACTTCGCTCAGATTCAGATGAACTTCCTCGACTGGCGGCATGCCTCTATCAGGGGAGGACGCCGACATGATGCCGATGCAGAGTATCTCTACAACAAATGCGAGAAAACTGGTGTGCAGTGCGTGATTATGGAACCCCTGCGTGGAGGCGCATTGGGCAAGGTGTCTGAAGAATTGCTTTCGCAGTTGAAAGAGATGCGTCCCAACGACAGTCCGGCACGATGGGCTTTCAGATGGGTGGGCTCATACCCCAACATCCTTACCGCACTGAGCGGAATGAACAGGATGGACCACTTGGTGGAGAATGTGGAAACCTTCTCACCGCTTGACCCATGTACGGAGGCAGAAAATGCGCTGCTGGCCAATATCGCCGATAAGATGGCAGGTTTCCCCACCATCCCATGCACCACTTGTGCCTACTGCATGCCGTGCCCTTATGGCGTGGATATTCCAGCCAACTTCGCCTACTACAATGAAGCAGTCAATGAACATCTGCTGCCGCTGCCCGAAAAGACAGCTGCCGACTATGCAGAGAAAAAGCAGAAGTTTATCGATGGCTATTCCAAGGCACTGGCCGACCAGAAGACTTGGGCTCACAGGTGCGAGGATTGCGAGGCTTGTCTTCCCAAATGCCCACAGCAGATTCGTATCCCCAACCAGATGGCGCGTATCGTGGAGACTTTGAGAGCAAGATAACAGAAAACAAAAAGGTGTGCCTCGTCCGGCACACCTTTTTCAAATTCTGCAATGCCTCACGGCAGCGCGAATGTCGCTAATTTTTAAAGCATAACCTAAAATAACCTACTAAAGCAAATCTAACATGAAACAATGGCTGTTTCTTTCTACGATGCAAAGATATAATAAAAAACACGACATGTCAAGCAATAATGTTACTTAGACTTTTTTCTTTGTAACCCGATGCAACAATGCAAAAAGACCACAACAAAATGATACAAATTTGATAATTTCATACCATATTTATATATAAATTTGCAAAGTATTCAAGGAAAATAGTTCTAATTAATAATATTTTTTTTAGTTTTTCAAAAACCAAAATTACACAAAAACGATGAGAAAACTATTCATTGCTATGATGATGTTCGTCTGTATGGCGGCTAATGCTGCCGTAGATGAGAACTTCTACATTTTCCTTTGTTTCGGACAGTCCAACATGGAGGGAAATGCGAGACCTGAGGCTCAGGATCTTGTAAGTCCCGGACCGCGCTTCCTGCTCATGCCGGCGGTTGATGACCCGCAGAGAGGCAGGAAAATGGGAGAGTGGTGCGAGGCAGTACCGCCTCTCTGCCGTCCCAACACTGGTCTGACTCCTGCCGACTGGTTTGGCCGCACGCTGGTGGCTTCGCTTCCTGAGAACATCAAGATTGGTGTTATCCATGTAGCCATCGGTGGTATCGACATCAAAGGATTCCTGCCCGACAGCATCCCGAGTTACATCAAGAGAGCCCCGCAGTGGATGAAAGGTATGCTCCAGGCATACGACAACAATCCTTATCAGCGTTTGGTAACACTGGCCAAAAAAGCACAGAAGGACGGTGTCATCAAGGGCATCCTGATGCATCAGGGTGAAACCAATACGGGAGACCCGCAATGGGCACGTATGGTGAAGGAGGTCTATGACAACCTCTGCGGAGACCTTCAACTGAAACCGGAAGAGGTGAACCTCTATGCCGGAAACATCGTGCAGGCAAACGGACAGGGTGTCTGCATCGGTTGCAAGAAGCAAATCGACGAACTTCCTCTGACCCTCCACACCAGTCAGGTCATTTCTTCCGACGGTTGCACCAACGGTCCCGACCGTCTGCACTTCGATGCTGCAGGCTACCGTGAACTGGGCTGCCGTTATGGCGAGGCAGTGGCTCGTTTCCTGGGATATGAGCCGAAGCGCCCGAAGATGGAATCGGCAATCAAGAAAATAGAGGTGCCTGCCGATGCTTTCATCGCTGAGACCACCGTGCCGGGCAATGAGTTCCCCAAACTCGACAAACAGCGCCGAGGATATTTCTACCTGAAGGCTCCTGATGCCAAGAAGGTGGTGCTTGACATCTGCGACAAGAAATACGAAATGCAGTCTGACGGCAAGGGCGGTTGGATGGCTGTCACCGACCCCCTCGTGGTGGGCTTCCATTACTATTTCATGAACATCGACGGTGTCAACTTCATCGACCCGGCCACAGAGACCTTCTTCGGCTGCAACCGGGAGGCTGGTGGCATTGAGGTGCCCGAAGGACCCGAGGGTGACTACTACCGTCCGCAGAAGGGCGTTCCCGCCGGACAGGTGCGCAGCATCTACTATTGGTCGGAATCCTCAAAGGCATGGCGCCACGCCATGGTCTACACCCCCGCTGAGTATGAGAAGGGCAAGAAAAAATATCCTGTTCTCTACTTGCAGCATGGCATGGGTGAGGACGAGACAGGATGGAGCAAACAGGGACATATGCAGCACATCATGGACAATGCCATCGCCAGCGGTGAGGCAGTACCGATGATTGTGGTCATGGAGAGTGGTGATATCAAGGCTCCGATGGGACGTGGACAGGGCATGGGCGACTACGGCTCATCGTTCTACCCCGTGCTGCTCAATGACCTCATCCCCTATATCGAGTCCAACTTCCGTGTGAAGACCGACCGTGAGAACCGTGCCATGGCAGGACTGTCATGGGGTGGCCATCAGACCTTCGACGTGGTGCTCAACCATCTCGACAAGTTTGCATGGATGGGAACCTTCAGTGGTGCCATCTTCAACCTTGACGTGAAGACTGCCTACAACGGTGTGTTTACTAATGCCGATGAGTTCAATAAGAAAATCCATTATCTCTATATGAACAGTGGCACTGAGGGCATGGACCAGATGTTCGGCACCGAGAAGATGGTGAAGAGCCTCAACGACATGGGCATCAAAGCCGTCTACTCCAAGTCGGAGGGAACGGCACATGAATGGCTCACATGGCGTCGCGGACTCAAGGAGTTCATCCCGCATCTGTTTAAGAAATAATTTTTACTCTATAACTATAAAACCTTTAATTACATGAACAAGACAAAAGGATTGACCATCATGCTGATGCTCCTGCTGGGCAGCTTGACAGCAGGCGCTCAGGGTCTGAAAGATGCTTACAAGGATTACTTCCTTATCGGCGTAGCTGTCAATCAGCGCAATGTGACCAATGAGGAACAGCAGGCGCTGATTAAGAAGGAATTCAGCAGCATCACCTGCGAAAACGACATGAAGCCCGAACCCACGGAGCCCCGTGAAGGGCAGTTCAACTGGGAGAATGCCGACCGCATCGCCAATTTCTGCCGTGCCAACGGCATTAAACTGCGTGGCCACTGCCTCATGTGGCACAGCCAGATTGGCCGCTGGATGACTGAGGACAACCCCACCAAGGAGGTGTTCTACCAGAGAATGAAAAACCATATCCAGGCTGTTGTCAGCCGCTACAAGGACGTGGTGTATTGCTGGGACGTGGTCAATGAGGCCATGACCGATGACAAGAATGCTGAGGACCCCTACCGCCAGTCGGTGATGTACAAGCTGTGTGGTGATGAGTTCATCGCAAAGGCTTTCCAGTTTGCCCGTGAGGCTGACCCCAAAGCCCTTCTTTTCTACAACGACTACAATGAGTGCGACCCGGTGAAGAGCCAGCGCATCTACAACATGGTGAAGAAGATGAAGGACAATGGTGTGCCCATCGACGGAATTGGCATGCAGGGACACTACAACATCTATGGTCCTACAGAGAAAGAGGTCGATGATGCCATCACTCTCTACAAGAAAATCGTGAAGCACATCCATGTGACCGAACTCGACATCCGTGTCAATGAGGAGATGGGCGGACAACTCCGTTTCAGCCGTGAGGGCGTGACCATCAGCGACACTGTCAAGCAGAACCTCGCCGACCAGTATGCTCGTGTCTTCGGTGTGTTCCGCAAGCACAAGGACGTGATTGATTGTGTCACCTTCTGGAACCTCAGCGACCGTGACTCATGGCTCGGTGCAGCCAACTACCCGCTGCCGTTCGACTCTGACTACAAACCCAAATTGGCTTACGACTATATCAAGAATATGTCGAAGCCCTCTGGCCCGATTCCTCCCAAACCGAAACCCGATCCCAACCGCCAGCGTCAGCGCCAGCAGCGCCGCGGTGGTCCCGGCGGATTCGGACAGCAGCGTCCGCCGTTCAATCCCAACCTCGCCTTCCCAGAGGTGGCAGGCGTGAAGGAAGACTTCAAACCATCAGAACTCAACCAGCCGGGACAGCAGTATCCGCAGGTCAACTCACAGGGTTATGCTCGCTTCCGCGTGGAGGCTCCCGATGCTCAGTCGGTGACCGTAGGCCTCGGTCTTGGTGGCGACGGCAATGCCGGAACCAAACTTCATAAGACCTATGACGGCTCGTGGGTAGGTACTACATCGGCACCACTTGACGAGGGATTCCATTACTATCACCTCACCGTTGACGGTGGCAAGCTCAATGATCCGGGCACTAACAACTACTTCGGTTCCACACGTTGGGAGAGCGGTATCGAGATTCCCGCTCACGACCGCGACTTCTATGCCGCACGCATGGACATTCCTCACGGAAATGTGCAGCAGGTGCTCTTCCCATCGCCAAGTACCAACAGCCTGCGCCGTGCATTTGTGTACACTCCTCCGACTTACGGCAAGAACAAGAAGGAGAAATATCCCGTGCTCTATCTGCAGCACGGATGGGGTGAGGACGAGACCGCATGGAGCACACAGGGACATGCCAACCTCATCATGGACAACCTCATCGCTGACGGTAAAATCAAACCCTTCATCATCGTCATGACCTATGGTATGACCAATGAGATTCGTTACGGCGGCCTTGGACAGTTCACTGCTGAGGACTTTGAGAAAGTGCTCTGCGATGAGTTGATTCCTTATATCGATGCCAACTTCAGTACGAAGTCTGACAAGTGGAACCGTGCCATGGCTGGTTTGTCGATGGGTGGTATGGAGACCAAGCTCATCACTCTTCGCCGTCCTGAACTCTTCGGTTCTTACGGTCTGTTCAGCGGTGGCCAGTATGCTCCCTCCGACATCAAGGACAAGAAGCAGGTGAAATTCATCTTCGAGAGCACTGGCAGCAAAGAGCAGCCCGATGCTATCAAGAAGTCGGTGGAAGACTTGAAAGCAGCTGGTTTCAATGCTCATGCCCATGTGTCGGAAGGCACTGCTCATGAGTTCCTCACATGGCGTCGTGCTCTCTATGAGATGGCACAATTGTTATTCAAATAAAGCTTTATTTTAAGGAGTTAAGGAGTTTGAGCGCTTCTTAACTCCTTAACTTTTAACTATTGAACTATTTACTATGAACTATTCACTAAAACCCCTTCTTCTGTTGTTGTTATGCCTGACCATGGCACAGAGCGGTATGGCAAAGAAAGCTGTTTCGCCAAATGGACTGCTGTCGCTTCAACCGCATGGTGATGGCTTTGTCCTTGCCTATAAAGGACAGGTTGTCCTCGATATCCCGTCAGTGGGCTATGAGGGGAAAAACGCAGCCTCTCTGTCTGCACTGAAGAAGACAAGGCGTCTCACTGACAACTACCATATGCTTGCTGGCAAGCGACTGCATTGCAGCAACAAGGCCAATGAGTATGCTGTCGCCTTGGGCACTGGAGTGAGGATGGTGGTCAGACTTTACAACGATGGTGTGGCTTTCCGTTATGAACTGTCAGAACTTGAAGATGAGCAGCTGCCAAAGGAGGCAACCACTTATCTGATTCCCGAGGGAACGAAAAGGTGGATACAGCAATGGTCGGATGCCTATGAGGGTTTCTTCCCACTGACTACCTCCTACAAACAACGGGCTGAAAGGGGATTCTCCCGACCTTCGCTTTCTCCTGAAGGATTCAATAACCATTGGGGCTATCCGGCACTTATCCAACCCGCAGAGGGGGTATTCGCACTCATCACCGAGGCCAATATGGAGAAGTTGCAAAGTGCCTCAAGCTTGTACAACGATGGCGAGCGATACAGGGTTTGCCCTGACGACAACCAACTCAAGTTCAATGGTGAATGGCATTCTCCATGGAGAGTGATTATTGTCGGCACACTCGCTGATGTCGTGCAGTCTACATTGGTTACCGATGTCTCTGCTCCCAGCCAGAACAACGATATAGAGTGGATAAAACCAGGATGTGTCTCGTGGATTTACTGGGCATACAACCATGGCTCCAATGACTACAACATCATCTGCAAGTATGTTGACATGGCGGTGGCACTCCATTTGCCCTATGTGCTGATAGATGCGGAATGGGATGAGATGAAGGATGGAAAGACCGTGGAGGACGCTATCAACTATGCCAAGTCGAAAGGCATAAAACCCATGATATGGTACAATTCATCGGTAGGATGGGTGGACGGCGCACCCGGTCCCAAATACCGTCTCAACAAACCAGAAGACCGTGAGCGGGAGTTCGCATGGTGTGAGCGGTTGGGTGTTGCAGGTGTGAAAATCGATTTCTTCTCAGGTGATACCCAGATGAATATGGAATATTGCATCGACCTGATGGAGTGCGCTGCACGCCATCACCTGTTGGTCAACTTCCATGGCGCCACCATACCGAGAGGATGGCAGCGCACCTATCCCAATCTGTTGACCACGGAGGCTGTATATGGGGCGGAATGGTACAACAACGTACCCACTTTCACCAAAAAGGCTGCCGCACACAACGCCACTCTGCCATTCACACGCAATGTCATCGGACCGATGGATTATACTCCGTGTACGTTCTCTGACTCACAGCATCCGCACATCACCTCCAATGCACACGAATTGGCACTCACCGTGCTCTATGAGTCGGGACTTCAGCATTTGGCTGACAAACCGGAGAGTTATCTCGCCCAACCCGAGGAGGTTCAGCAGTTCCTCAGCCATCTTCCCAATGTGTGGGATGAGACACTCCTGGTTGACGGATACCCAGGGGAGTTGGCTGTCATTGCCCGCCGAAAGGGTGATGCTTGGTGGGTGGCAGGCATCAATGGAACTGATGCCCTAAAGACTGTCAATCTGAATCTGGACTTCCTGAGAAAACCGCACGATATACAGGTTTTTGAGGATGGCGAGAGCAAACAACAACCATGGAACATTCATTCTGCGGAAGATGTGCCATCGCTCATGAAACTCCAACCGCGTGGTGGTTTTGTCATTATTGTGAAAACCACACATTGACATGTACAGTTATGGGAAAAGTGAAAACAAAATAGTATAATCATTCAGATGTCTAAACTCCTAAACTCCTAGACTCCCAAACTCCAAAATTTATTATTTTTTGTTTTTTGCGAAATGTAACAAAAAAATGTTGCGTTTCGCAAAATTTTTTATATCTTTGCCCCGATTTCTATATAACTGCATAATGAAATAACCTACCATGAAGCGTAAAGTTCTTTTTTGCGTGTTTCTTATGTCTGTGTTGCCGTGTCTGCGCCTCTACGCACAGATGGGTAAACTGTTTGATGCCGACAATCAATTATCAAGTAGTTTTACCAATCAGGTGTATCTTGACCGCGACGGGTTTATCTGGACAGCCACACGCAATGGACTAAGCCGTTATGACGGCTATCAGCACCGTATCTACAAAAAGGAGAATGGCATAGGCATGGCGAGCAACTATGTCAATTGCATCCTGCAGGACAGCAAAGGGCTGTTCTATATCGGCATGTATGGGGCTCTCCAGACATACGATGGAACAGCATTCAAGGATGTAAAGGTGACAGACCTGAGCGGGCATGAGATTTTCTGCTATGTTACCTCTTTTGTGGAGCGTAAGACGGGCGAAATCATGGTAGGTACATCTGGACATGGCTTGCTCCAAATGGAGTCGGAGGGGAAAGCACATCAGGTCAACGGCGACCTGCGCAATATAGAGTCTATACTCCAGATGATGGAGGACAGCAAGGGACGCCTCTGGCTTGTCACCGACAGAAACGGTCTGTTGGTATATGATAAGGGAAAGGTGGTGACGCGTTATTTCCAGGATGACACTATGCGCGACGACCTCCTTACGGTGTGTGAGGACCACGATGGCCGCATCTATGTTGGTGTGACCAATCAGGGACTTTTCCGACTGGAGGGCAATACCTTCAACCGTGTGGAGAATTCGGAGAAGGTGTCAGTGTCAGCACTATATTGCGACCGTGATGGCAAGATGATGGTGGGATATGACGGAGCCGGACTGGGTATCTATGACCCACAGAACGGCAGTATGATAGCCAATCCCTATTTCAGCCGCGAGGTGGACCTCTCTTTGGCAAAAATTGTTTCCATCAGCGAGGACCTTGGTGGCAATGTCTGGTTGGGCATTCGTCAGAAAGGCGTCTATATGCAGCCGGTGGAACAGACCGACTTCAATTACATGGGCAACAAACTGGGGACACGTAACCTCATCGGACAGGCGTGTGTCACCAGTACGCTCATCGACTCCAAAAGACGTGTATGGGTAGGTACCGACAAGGACGGACTCTATCAACTCTCAGAAGACAAGCAATTGGTGAGGCACCATCTGGCCAATGTCCCATCCACTATCCTCGCTTTGTCTGAGGACCATCAGGGAAGAGTGTGGCTGGGAAGTTACCAGGAAGGATGCGGATGGATGGATGAGGGTGGCAACTATCATCCTCAGTCATTCCCGCAGGAATCCCATGTCAGCGTGTTTGATGTATGCAGTGATTCCAAGGGCAATATATGGTTCGCCACGATGGGAAACGGACTGATTCGCATTGCATCCGACGGTGCCATCACTTCCTTTACGATGAAGAAGGGTGCCGACACTGATAGGAAAATCAACAGCATCCCCAATGACTATATCTCAAAAATGACAATAACCGAGGACGGCAAGAAAGTGTTCCTGGCCACCACGGTGGGCGTGTGCTGCTATGACACGGAGAAGAACAGTTGGACATCTGTCTTCGGGGGCAACTGTCTCAATTATGGAACTCCGACACGTATTGTCAGACAATATGACGGAAATCTATGGATAGGCACCAACGACGGTTTGCTGTGCTATGACCTTAAAACAAAGGAACTGACACGTTTCGGTACGGATGACGGATTGTCAGACAACGGCATCGCATCCATCGAGCGTGACAAGACCGGGCGGCTGTGGCTGTCTACCGACCACGGGTTATGCTGCTTCGACCCGAAATCCAAGAAAACCACCAACTATTTCGTGGATAATGGTTTGCAGTCGAATGAATTCTCTGATGGTGCCTCATGGTTTACTCCGGGCGGAATTATGGCATTCGGAGGTGTGGGAGGCGTCACTTGGTTCGACCCGATGAAGTTGCAGCCGACAGAGTGGAAGACCAGCGTCAAACTGACGGCATTTCTCATCAACGGAAATCCCGTTGACCCCTCAACCAAGTCGGGACATTACCAAGTGTGCAAGAAGACGGTCATCTCATGCGACCGATTCAATCTTTCTTACCGCGACAATTCATTTGCCATCCAGCTGTCCACACTTACCTACGACAATCCGGAGCATATCACCTATCTCTACAGCATTAATGGCGAGCAGTTTGTACGCCTGCAACCGGGACAGAACGAAATCACCTTCTCACATCTCTCGCCGGGCACTTATAAGTTCCGCATCAAGGCGGAGCGAAATGCACAGCAGACTGCTGAGCGCACCTTCACCGTTGTCGTCCACAGTCCGTGGTTCAAGACTTGGTGGGCTTACTGCCTCTACCTGGCGCTCATCGCAGCAGCCATTTGGCAGTATGTGAAGATGCGTAACCGCCAGGAGCAGGATAAACTGCGCCTTCAGGAGCATATTCACGCCGAGGAGATGGGTGAGGCAAAACTGCGCTTCTTCATGAATATCAGTCATGAGATACGCACACCTATGACGCTTATCCTCACGCCGTTGCTCACCCTGATGAAGCAGGACGACGACCCGCACCGACGCAATGTATATGTGATTATCAAGCGTAATGCGGAGCGCATTCTCAGCCTCATCAACCAACTCATGGACTTGCGCAAGATTGACAAGGGAATGATGCAGATGCGTATGTCGGAAACCGACATGGTGGCGTTTATCAACGACATTCATACCCTCTTTGAGCACCAGGCGCGGACAAAGAATGTCAATTTCGTTTTTGAGCATGATGAGAAGGAACTGCCCGTGTGGATAGACCGCAGGCAGTTTGACAAGGTGATTGTCAACATCCTTTCCAACGCGTTTAAGTTCACACCATCGGGTGGGAATATCAATATCAAACTCAAGCACGATGAGGAGCATGCCACTATAGCCATCAGTGATGACGGTGAGCACATCCCGGAGGATAAGCTGCAGCATATCTTCAAACGATTCTACCAAACAGCATCGTCGGTGAACGACACCAATACGGGAACAGGTATCGGGCTCGACCTGACGCGTTCGTTGGTGGAACTGCACCATGGCACCATCATCGCCCGAAACCTGGATAAAGGATGTGAGTTTGTTGTCACTATCCCGCTGGGGAACAAACACCTGCGTGAGGACGAGATGATGTCGGCAGAGGAGACGGAGACCCATACTCTGATGGCTCATGACCTGGAGGAACTGATGCCTGATGAACCTATAGCAGAGCAGTCTCTCAGCGGAAGACCTTCCATCGTGTTGGCTGAGGACGATGATGAGATACGCGAATATCTCTGTGAAATCCTCAGCTCAGATTATGATGTTAGGGCATGTGCCGACGGTAGGGAGGCTCTTGCCGAGTCTCTTAAGTCATTGCCCGACTTGGTCATCAGCGATATCATGATGCCAAAAATGGATGGCAACACGCTGTCGGCTACATTGAAGACCAATCCACAGACCAGCCATATTCCCATCATCCTGCTCACGGCGAAAAACCGTGACGACGACAAGTTGGAAGGATTGGAGACTGGTGCTGATGCCTATATCGTGAAACCGTTCAACCTGGACATCCTGAAGCGCACCGTCGCCAACCTCATCAACTCCCGCCGTCAGTTGCAGCTGAAGTTTGGCCGCAACGACCAGTTGGAGAGTCAGGTGGAGGAGGTGGCACTGAAGTCACCCGATGAGAAACTGTTGGAGCGAGTGATGAAGGTCATCAACCAGAATATTTCCAACAGCGACCTCAGTGTGGACAGCATCGCAGCTGAGGTGGGCATCAGCCGTGTGCACCTGCATCGCAAGATGAAGGAACTCACCGGACAGACGCCTCACGACTTCATCCGCAACATCCGCCTCAAGCAAGCAGCGCGCTTGCTCTCCAATGGCGACATGAATGTGACGGAGGTGATGTATGCCTGCGGTTTCAGCAATTTGGCATCGTTCTCCACCATTTTCAAGAAATTCTACGGTATGACGCCTCGGGAGTACAAGAAATAAAAACCGAGTTCGCATTAACATTTTTTGTGCAGGTCAGGCTTGGGCTTTAAGGTGATTTGCATTACCTTTGCTCGTGTATTGGAAATAGTAATATTAAACATCATGAGAAAATTTTCTGCCGTCCTGGCGGTTGTCTTGTGCGCCGGGGTGTTTATGGCTTGTGAGAAAGAGAAGAAGTCTACCGTCAACAACATATTGGTGCCTCCTCATGAGGAGGTTGTACCCGATACCATCATCCACAAGATGAATGTCATTGATGCCACCGACACCGCCCATTGGCTGGGTAGTGTTTACCAGATTGATACTCACCGCTTTACGTCCGACAGTCTTTCCTTTATTACCGACAACAACGGAAAACGTGTGCGCAACAATATCATTCATGTCATCATCAAGCGCAAGGACGGAAGTGTCTTCTTCGACAAAAAATTCACCAAGAGTGCTTTTGAACCTTATCTGGACAAGGATTATTTGGCCCACAGCGTGTTGCTCGGGTTGGTATACAATGGTTCGGAGAAGGATATTGAACTGTTGGGCAGCGTGGGCAATCCCGATATCCTCACTGAGGAGTTTGTGCCTTTCAATGTGCACATCAACAAGTTGGGGGAGGTAAGGATAGAGAAGGCTGCCTTCAAGGTTCCGGAGGGTGACTCCACAATGGTGAATGACAACGAGGGGGTATAGCCTTATTGCCTAAAAATGTCATTCTCTCTCACCATCACGACTTTTCCGTAGCGGGAGAGGGCTTTCATGTCCAATTTGCTTTTGTTGCCTACGATGCCGAGCACACGGTGTCCCTCATGGTGGCGGATGTGTGTCTCGTAGTATCGCTGCATGTCCTCCATAGTGGCATTGGCATAGCGCTCTGCCAATCCCTCGTTGCTGTCTTTGGCATATCCGTTCCATCTCAGCGAGGCGATGCGACCGCCTATTTGCCGGAATGAGGGATAGTTGTTGTTGATATGGTTGACTGCATCCCGCTTGACAGCCTCAAAATTGTTGGGCATGAGCGGCATGTCGCGCAGCAGCGAGTCTACCACGGCAATGGCGGTCAGCGATTTGTCGCCTTGTGTGCCGACAAAGGTGCCGAAGGCGAGGGGACTGCCGGGAGCGAGCATCTGTGGTCGGCTGAAATAGTAACTCTGCGTGGTGTATGCCATAGAGCGGAACTCACGTACCTCTTGGAAAAGCACCGACGACATACTGCCCCCGAAATAGTCTTTCAGCAGCAGGAATGGCAACCGGGCGTCCCTGGTGGGAAGCGCGGGCACCTGTTCGTAGGTGAAGAAGAGGGTCTGGCGTGATTTCGGCATGTCGTAGACGTAGACTATCGGTTGCTTATAGTCCAGTGGGTCGATGGTGTAGTCCTTGTAGGGCAGTCGGCTGCGGTCGACGGGCAGATGCTGGCGCACCGCTTGTTCCACGATATTACTTGCCAAAGTGCCACTGTATACGATGTGGCAGGCATTCTCCAGCATCTCATCGAAGGCTGTCAGCATCTCTTTGGCTGAGAGCTTCTTGGTTTCCTGCAACGTGAGGTGGTTGAGGTAACTGGAGGCTTCGCCGAACATCACTTTGAGACGCAGGGCTTTCAGCACCTCGCTGTTTTCTTTGCCGATGGCTTTTGCCTCTGCCTTCTTCTCTTCCCTCACCTGACTAAGGTTTTTCGCAGTGGGCTGCACATGGTGCAGGAAATGGTCGATGAGGCACATCGTTTCCTCAAAATGCTGGTCTGTGCCGCTGATGCTGAGTTGGGTGGCTTGGTAGTCGGTGGAGAACAGCATGGCGGAGCCCAACAATTGCAATCGGGTTTCCAGTTGCTGCCGTGTGAGCGAGTCGGTGCCTGCTGTGTTGAGCAGTGAACAAGCGGCTTCCAACCGCCGGTCGGCCTTGAGTCCCTTGTTCCATGTGATGGTGAGGTTGAATAGGTTGTTGACAGGATTGCTCACTGTGTATAGGGTAGCCTCGCCGCCGAGTGGTGTGGTGTGGGCATCATGCTCAAGGTCGATGAGGCGTGGAGTGCCAATAGCTACGGCGGTGCTGTCCAATCGCTTGGCATAGGCCGACTCAGCATCCTTATGGCGAGGTACGATGGGCGTATAGCCGGGTTGGCTGATTTTGTCCTTGGGATATGAGCCATTCTTTTTCTTGAATCTCACGAATGGCGCGCCTAAGTATTTCTTTGATGCGGCGATGACATCTTCTCTGGTGAGCGAACTGATGGCATTCACCTTGTTAAGATACTCTTGCCATGTGTGCCCAGACGACATCACCATGACCATCTTCATGGCACGGTCGCTGATGGTTTCCAATTCCCTTTGTGCCTCACGGTACGCCTCTTGCTTCTGTGCCGTGAACGCCTCTTCGCTGAAGTCGCCCTGACAAAGGCGCTGCACCTGACTGAGACAGGTCCGCTCTGCCTTGCCCGATGAGGCGAGGAGATTGGGCACAACGAGGATGAAAGCCACCCCGGCATCGTTGAGGCCTTGAGTGGCTGCCATGGCGTTCATGAGCGTACCCTCATGGCAGAGGGAGTCGAGCATGCCTGCCTGTTCGTTGTACAGCAGCGACATGGCGATTTGCATGGCATTGGCGTCGGGTTCGAACTCTGTAGGGGCCTTGTATGCCAGCATCTCGATGCTGACCACAGGGATGGGAATCTTCACCTCTATGGTGCGTTCCTCGGTGAGGTCGGGTAGGGCAGAACTCACATGGGTGGGTGGTGTACCCTTTGGGATTCGTCCGAAGGTACGTTCCAGCAGCGGCAGGATGTGTTCGCTGTCGATGTCGCCGCACAGCACCAGTCCCATATTGCATCCCACATAGTATTTGTTGTAGAAGTCACGCATGGCAGACTGCCGTGGGTTCTTCAGGTTCTCTGTGCTCCCGATGATGGGATAGGCGTAGGGTAGGGTGCCGAATACCTCCTTCATCATCCTCTCCAGGGCGGTGGAGAGCATATCGTCGGCATACATGTTTTTCTCTTCGTATACTGCCTCCAACTCGCCTTGGAAGAGGCGGAAGACAGGATTGATGAGGCGGTCGCTGTTGAGCTGGCACCACTGTTCGATGTATTGTGGGGTGAAAGTGTTGTGGTAGTAGGTGAAGTCCCAACTGGTGCCTGCATTGAGTTGGGTACCTCCATATTTGGAGATGAGACGGTCGAACTCGTTGGGGATGGCGTATTCACCGGCTTTCTGACTGAGGCGGTTGATGTCCTTTTGGATGACGAGCCGCTGTGCCTCGTCGGTAGTGGCGGCTAATTGGTCGTATTTGGCTGAAATGGAGTCGAGCCAGGGCTTCTCTGCTTCGTAGTCGATGGTGCCTATTTCCTCGGTGCCCTTGAACATGATGTGCTCGAAGTAGTGGGCTATGCCGGTGTCAGGACAGTCCTTGGCACCAGCGTTTACTACCACAGCCCCAAAAACCTTCGGCTGACTGTGGTCCTCGTTGAGCCACACCGTCATGCCGTTGCTCAGTGTCATCTCTTTCACTTGCAGTGCCGCCGTCGTCTGTCCCTTCGCTTCGCTTGCTATGGCTATCGCCACCACAAGCATCATCAGTATGTTTTTTCTCATCAACAAAAGCATTCTTTTTGCAAAGGTAATTAAATCTCGAATAATAGCACTATATTCAATTCTTTTTATTATATTTGCGGTGTCGGTCAGTTTTAAATCTGAGTCAAATAGCAAACTTTAGTTATTTTTATGAAAACCATCAAGATTTTCCTTGCCTCCTCCGAGGAGTTGGACTGCAAAAGGAGCAAGGGGCATCGGAAGAAAGTATCCATGAGACCGAAGAAAAGATAGAGGATTTGAAGAAACTAATGAAACAATAAAAACGAGTTATATGAATACGTCATTTGTGGCATTTATGAACATGAGGGGCATAGCGTGTGCATCGGACACCGACATGACGCTGTATGCCCTGTCGAAACGTGAGCCAGTGGCGATAGCGGTAAATTCCTATTCCCCCATTCCGTGGGATACAATTATCAACAGTTATCTAAGGAGAGGCGACATCACTTTGCATGAGAACTTTACAGACTATGCATATGATTTTGCTGACTATCTTTTGACAGTCGAAGGCAACGGTAAGTGGGATAATTTGTCAGAAGATGACAGTAATATTATCTTTTTGGGCTATGGCACCGATGATATCTTTCCTTCGGCTGTGGATATCATGGTGAGATATGATGGTGGAGATAAAAAACTGAAATGTGACTTCATTACTGAGTTTGGTATCAGTCATGAAGCAGATTCCAATTTCTTTACTCTCAGCCATTTTGAAAATGTGGAGTCTGTTATATACGGATGTAATCAACTATTACGCGAGAAGCTCCTAGAAAAGCAGGTGGATTGCTTCAAGATTTACAAGCAGCGTGTGGCTGATGCTTTCAAAGGAACCCAATATGAACAGGCGGTCAATGAGTACATTTCTGAGTATGATGAAAGACAGGAATTTACCAACCAATTGACAAAGATGATTGGGGCACACCAAAAGCGTCTGTTTATGGCCATAGATTCTTTCAATATAGAAGATATGGTCAAAGTTGCTGAGATGTTTGTTGACAGCAACGACCAGTTGATTCATTTGAAGAATGGAGGAAATGGGGTCCTTAGAAGTACTAATGAACTGGCAGTTATTACTCGAGTGGAAGGAGTGGTTTGGATTAAGCATTGTTTGTATGGAGTTTAATATCATCTGGAGGAAATAATTATGACAGCATTAGTTGGTGTTTTGAATATTCGTGGCGCTGCAATAGCAGCTGACAGCGCAGTGACAATAACACGTGCCAATGACCGTAAGATAGCTAATTCGGCAAATAAAATGCTGAGACTGTCATCATCCCAACCCGTCAGTGTGATGATATGCGGTTATTTAGATTTCCTTGGAACGCCCTGGGACATCATCATCAGACGCTATCGACAGAAAAGAGATAAGGTGTCGTTGCCCACAGTGCAAGCATATGTAGATGACTTCTTTTCGTATATGGTCTCTGAAAAGAAACTATTTTCAGACTTTTATGAGAAAGATTTCTTGAGGAGATCACTCATTCTCTATTTTGAAGAACTAAGAGATAAAGTTTCTTACGTAGACATGGAGGAAGACGATAAAGACACTATTATCAGGGCTTTCAGGACTGAAATTAAAAAGAGCATAGCTTCAAATGCCAAACTTGGTAAATGTCCTATGTTTGAGAATTACACATTGGAACAGTTTGCGGAGAAGACGTCATCCATTATAGATAAATACATAAATGTACAGAAATTTGATGTTAGCTCCTGTCCTTTTGAAGTTTACCTGTCAATACGTGATGATTTGATGGCAGGTCTGATGTCTTATGTGACGACTCGTTCTGAGAAAGAAGGTACAACGCTGGTGTTCACTGGCTATGGAGAAGAAGAAGATTACCCTACACTTATCAGTGCAAGAGTGAATGATGGGTTTGATGAACGTGTAGGTTTTCATATCACGGATGAAGACATTGTACATGTCTCGCCCGACAAACCCGTTGCCATCTGTCCGTTTGCACAGACAGATATCATGTATTCATTGCTTACTGGAGCAACTCCTGTTTTCCACGAGGTCGCTTGCGAGCGCGGTTCACGGATGTTTATGGACTTTGCCAAAAACCTTCGGGAAAAAGTGTGCGGTGAAGAGAACGATGACGATTTCTCCTACATTCTCCAAAAGGTACAATACTCGGATTTATCCCGTAGTTTCGAAAAATATGATAAGAAAATAACGAGTCAATCCAGTAAGAAATGGCTTAAAACACTTCGAAACTATGATTTGCAAGACATGGCGCAATTGGCAGAAAACCTTGTAGCAATAACAAGTCTGGAACGTCATATGAAATTCCGTGATGAAGGTGTAGGCGGGCCTGTCGACTTGGCTATTATCACCAAAAACCATGGATTCACATGGCTGAGTCGTAAGAGCTGGTATCATCATGTGGATGTCGGCGGTAGGTATGGTAAATTTGGAGTTTAAAAGAATTACTGGCAAGAGAGTTCATGTGCATTGGCTATTTATAGGCGTCCTTTTATGGATTATCAAGATGTCTCATGACACCATAGCTGAAGAATTATCACACTATTTAATAAATATCAATCATGAAAAGAAAAGTATTTTTTATAGCAGCCATACTTTTCGGTTTGCTCTTTATTTCCTCATGTAAATCGAGAGAGGAACAAGTAATCAGTCAGTTGGATGATTTATCCGAAAGGGTTGAGAAAAACAGTAAGAATTTTGATTCCAATGACTGGAAAAGCGCTCTTGCGGAGTTTGAGCAGATTCACAAGGAGATGGCAGACTGTGATTTCACCAAGGAAGAATTGAGGGAAATCGGTCGCAAGGAAGGCAAACTGGCCCTTATTTTGGCTAAAGAAGGTGCAAAAACAGCAGGCAACCATCTGCATGAACTGATGGAAGGCATCGGTTCGTTTACCGAGGGATTCAAAGAGGGCTTTGAGAGTGAATTTAATGAAAAAGACTTTGAGAAACTTGGAAACGACTTGGAAAAAATGGGAAATGATTTGGAGAAAGAACTCAATGGCTTGATGGATGGCTTGGCAAAATGAAGTGTAGTGGTTTCATCAGCCACTAAGTTTCATTTTGGGTTCGCTTGCCTGTACATAAAAAGAGTTTGGTAAATCAACGGTAAACGGGTGAAATATAAATAAAGATATAATGAAACCATTCAAATTGTTGAGCCTCCATTTTGACCGCCATTTTTCAAAAGGGGTATACCAGCAGATTTTGTGGCTTGCCGGAATTATGCTTGTTGTGTATGCAGTGCTGGCGAGTTTGAGTTACGTGGAGTTCTTATACACTCCAAACAACGAGGAAATACCCCATTGGTACGACCGGTTTAGGGATATCTTGTTGGTGCTCATTGACCCAGGGTCGGGAAGTCGTTCCATGTCATCGTCATTTACGGTTATCTGTGCCATACTTGGACTGGTCATATTCAGCGGAATGCTGATTTCAGTGATTAGCAACGTGTTGGAGCGGCGTGTGGAGAGTTATTTGAAAGGTGAGACAGATTATCGTTTTGACCACCATGTCGTGATTCTGGGGTTCAATAAGAGTATCCCGTCTCTTTTGGCAACGATGAAGAACAAATATCCAGATTCATACTTGGTCATCATGTGCAATCAGGATATCAATTCCATCCGTGACTGGCTTTATGCTAATGTGAGTAGAGAACTGATGGATTCTGTCATCCTGATGAATGGAGTCAGGAATGCAGAGTATGATCTCGAGCGTCTTAGACTAACACATCAAGTCAAGGAAATTTTCATCCTGGGTGAAGAAGATGAACTTGCTCATGATGCTGTCAATTTGGAATGTGTTAAGATGATATCCAAACTGTTAAAGGAAAACGACGCAAAAGTCGAATGTCATGTCCAAATGCTTTCTGATTCGATGACTACGGTCTTGCAAAAGGTTAAGGCTGATGAGGATATTACAGAGAAACTCAGTTTCCTACCATTCAATTTCAATGAGATATGGGCGCTAAATGCTCTGGCCACAACTCCTGGCAAAATGTATTACAAGCCCCTTGATGGCAAGGGCATTGGAAGAGGAAGCAACAAGCATGTTCACCTGATTATTGTTGGGCTCAATTCAATGAGTTGGTCAATGGCAGTCAATGCTGCGCACATCCTTCATTTCCCTAATTTTGTGGAAGGCAATTTTGACACATGCTCGACAATTTCCATCATTGATTCTGAGGCAGGTGAGAAAAGCAGGGCTTTTCGAAGTAGATACCAGCATCTGTTTAATATGGCTCGTTGGCGGATGGTCACGGCGGAACAGTGTGTAGAAACGGGGAAATATTGGACCGATCCTTTGGGCGATGATGATTCCTGTTCTCCCTTCAAACATCTTGGTCCTGTCAATTTCATGGACATCCAATGGGAGTTCATAGAAGGAGATGTGTACGAAGACCACATCATGCAGTATTTGGAGATTTGTGCAGAAGATAAAAATGCTGTCACAACAATTGCCTTGAGTTTTGAGAATTCGGATGTAAATAGTACTATATGCCTCTCTCTCCCAGAGTCTATAAGAATAGCTGCTAATGAGATTCTGGTCAGGCAAAATGAGAGTGATGTGGCTATAGAGCAGTTGAGAAAAGCATATGGATTTGAGAATATCAGGGCATTTGGAATGATGAGCAACTGCTATGAGGAGAACCTAAATACAGACAAGTATGGCAAGCTTATCAATGGCTTGTACAAGGGATGTGCTCTTGATGACTCCGAGGATGATAATGCAATCATTGAGAATAGTTGGAAAAGTGCGGAATCGATTGACAGATGCTCAAGCAACTATTGTGCCAACATGCTCTTTGTCAAGTTGCGGTTCATGGGATTGGATACGACAAAACCACTTACACGTGATGAGATAGAACATGCCGTTGATGTTCATAAGGACGTCATCCAGACAACAGAGCATAATCGCTGGATTACAGAAAGATTGCTATTGGGTATGAGACCGTTATATAAGGAAGAATTGGATGAGTGGTGCAGGCTATGGAAGAATAAGAGCAAAGAAATTGTAAGACCGGAAAAGAAACGTCAAAAAAGTTTGATGAAACATGTTGATATATGCTCCAATGCCCAATTGAAGAAATATGATATTTCAACTGTGGTTTACGATGAGCAGCTCAATTCCAATCTTTGGAAACTCTATGAAATAGCCATGGAAAATAGGTAGGATGGGGGTAATCAATAGTTAG
Organism: uncultured Prevotellaceae bacterium; assembly: GCA_902767775.1. Taxonomy (GTDB): domain Bacteria; phylum Bacteroidota; class Bacteroidia; order Bacteroidales; family Bacteroidaceae; genus Prevotella. Next base: position 28,809 of record CACXIP010000009.1, read on the forward strand.
GTAGATTCACACAATCCGATACCCGTTCTCCTTGCACCAGTCTATGGCGGGACGGTAGCCTTGGGTCATCGCCCTCCTCATCCATCGCAAACCGGTTTCCTTGTCCTCTTTTACACCGGTGCCGGTCATGTGAAACCACCCGGTGGCGAATTGTGCCTGGGCATCACCGCTGTTTGCGGCCAATTCATACCAGAAGGCGCACTCCTCCAGGTTGCGCTCCACACCGTCGCCATTCCAGTATGCAGCACCCACATTTTTCTGTGACTGCACATGGCCTTGGAATGCTGCCTCGCGATACCATTCAAAAGCCTTGGTGTGGTCCTGTTCGACACCGCTGCCGAGATAGTATGCGTTGGCCACATTGACCTGCGACTGCATATCACCTTTCAGGGCGGCTTTGAGATACCACTCAAAGGCGAGCGTCATGTTCTGCTCCACACCATCGCCACGGTAATAGCACTCCGCCACGTTGAAGCAGCCATAGAGGTCATCGGCAGAGGCAGCACGAAGATACCATTGGAACGCCATCTCATGGTCCTCAGTGACACCATGACCACGCATATAGCAGACCCCAAGGTTGTTCATCGCCTTGGGGTCGCCTTCATTCGCTTGTTTGCGGTATGCGTTTGCGGTATCGCGTTCTTTGCTCATCGCAAAAGTTTTGACGATAATAGATAAGCTAGGAAGTTGATGTTGTTAACATATAATTACCATTAATGATTCATGAATTCATATTTATGGCATTAATGAACAATTCGTGGTAATTCTTGTTATTATACCAGCTTATTATTACAATATGGTTTTCACTGCCTCGAGCATGCCTTTCTCCTGAATCAGGTCGAGGTCTTTCTTCACGAGTTCTGCCAGACCTGGAATAGCATGGAGGTCCTCACCCCAGATGCTGGTGGCACCAAGCACGCCGTCGGTCACCTTCTGGGTGTCGCCGGTTGCCCAAAGCTCTTTGAGCAGTTCCATAATCTTCTGGTCGTCGTTGGGCACAATCTCTGCACCATCTGCACGTTTGCCACCCTTGTAGTAGGTGATGATGGCTGCGAGACCCATGACCAATCCCTGGGGCAGTTCACCCTTGCGCTCGAGATACACCTTCACGCCGGGGAGGTCGCGTGCGCAGAACTTCGGGAAGGAGTTGAGCATGATGCTCGTTACTTGGTGGTCGACAAACGGGTTGTTGAAGCGCTCCAACACGTCGGCAGCGAACTTCTTCAGTTCGTCCATCGGGAGATTGAGGGTCTCCATGAGTTCTTCAAACTGCACCTTGTGGATGTATTTGCCGATTACCTCGTGGTTGCAGGCATCGCGTACGATATCGACACCGCTCAGGTAGGCGACGGGGGAGAGCACAGTGTGCGGGCCATTGAGCAGCGTCACCTTACGCTCGTGGTAGGGCTTCTCGCTCTCAGCGATGAGCACATGCAGACCAGCCTTCTCGGCGGGGAACTCAGCACGCAGCTCCTCGCAGGTCATGTTCTCGGCTTTCTCAATCACCCAGAGGTGGAATACCTCTGCCTGTACGACGAGGTTGTCCTTATAGCTGATTTTCTGCTGAATCTCAGCAATTTCTTTGCGGGGGAAGCCAGGAACGATGCGGTCGACGAGGGTGGCGCAAACGTAGCAGTATTTGGTGAACCACTCCTTGAATCCCTCGTAGTCAGCGCCAAAGTCATCCTTCCACAGTTCGATATACTGATAGATGCACTCTTTCAGGTGATGGCCGTTGAGGAAGATCAGTTCGCAGGGCATGATGATGAGACCCTTGGTGGGGTCGCCCTCGAAGGTTTGGTAGCGGCGGTAGAGCAACTGCACGAGTTTGCCGGGATAGCTGCTGGCGGGTGCGTCGCTGAGTTTGCAGGCGGGGTCAAAAGCGATGCCGGCTTCAGTAGTATTGGAAATCACAAAGCGGATCTCAGGCTGGTCGGCGAGTGCCATGTATGCCCAGTTCTGGGTATAGGGGTTGATGGCGCGTGATACGACGTCGATACGCTCGAGGCTGTTGACGGCCTCGCCATTCTCGCGGCCCTGAAGGTTGACGTGATAGAGGCAGTCCTGACCGTTGAGCCAGTCGACCATGCCGCGTTCGATGGGCTGCACCACCACCACGCTGCCGTTGAAGTCGGTGCGCTGGTTCATCTTCCACAGAATCCAGTCTACAAAAGCACGGAGGAAGTTACCCTCACCAAACTGAATGACTTTCTCAGGCATGACACTCTTGGGTGCTGTCCGCTTGTTCAATTCTTGCAATCTTTTCATTTGTTTTATAGATTAAGTTGTTGATTGTTTTTCTTAATGCAAAGGTAGGCATTTATTCCCAAACGACAAGCGTTCTGCTTGTTAAATTAAACGAAAAGGTTTGCGCTGATTATTCTTTGCCAGATTGTGCTTCCATCCGGATAAGAATAGATAGACAAAAATAGCAGGATGCGAACAAAAACCGCATCCTGGTATGATATGAATATGTTCCTGCATTTTATCTTGCTGCCACGTATTTGTGCAGTGTCGCACGAACAGCTCCTGGTCCGGCGTAAAGTTCTTTGACCATGCCTTCAATCTGCTCGCCAAGACCTGCCTCATAGAGGTCGAGGCCGAAGACGTCGGCACGGCTGTAGAGTTGGCGCAGGCAGGAGTAATCCTGGTCGGGCTTGCCAATCTCCAAAGGCTCGACAATAGCCTGCAGTTCTGCCAGCATGGGGTCGGGAGATGGCTCGAATGGAGTGCCGTCATCCTTGATGCCTTTGAGGTAGCGGGCATAGCCAGCCAATGTCAGCGGGATGAGTTGGAGGTTGCTCATGTCGAGTCCGCGGGCGATGTATTTTTTGATGGTCTCGCCGAAGCGGATGGGCAGTTTCTGACTGGTATCCATGGCGATGCGCTGTGGAGCGTCGGGCATGAACGGGTTGGGCAGGCGCCTGTTGATGACAGCACCGATGAACTCGTAGGGATTGAGCACACCTGGGTCGGTCACCACGGGCATCGCCTCCATATAGCCGATTTTCTGGATGAAACTGCGCAGGTCGTCATCAGCCATCTCGGCGGAGATGAGTGTGTAGCCCAACATACAGCCATAGATGGACATGGCGGTATGAAGAGGATTGAGACATGTCGTCACCTTCATCGTCTCTACCTTGTCCACTGTCTCACGGGTGGTGTAGAGGGCACCGCCGAGGTCGAGTGGGGGACGGCCATTGGTGTAGTTGTCCTCGATGACGAGATACTGCACCTCCTCGGCATTGACAAACGGAGCGGTGAAGGTGTGCTTCTCGGTCTCGATGTAGTTGTTGTCCTCAAAACCGTCTGCAGCCAGCATCTCCTGCACCTTCTGATGGGGGCGCGGAGTGATTTTGTCTATCATCGACCAGGGGAAGGTGATTTTTGTCTCATCTTTCAAGTAGTCGAGGAATGCGGAGGGAGCAAGACCGTCTTTCACCCATTTCTCAGCGTATGCGAAGACACCTGCCTTCACTTTGTCGCCGTTGTGCGAGCAGTTGTCCATGCTCTGCACGGTCAGCGGCAGTGACCCTGCTTGGAAGCGCTCCAAGAGCAGGGCTGTCACCTTACCCATGGCGAGGACAGGTTGCAGTCCGCGTTCCAGGTCTGCTGGTGCCACACTGTAACCTTTCTCTGTGATGGTGAAGGAAATCATCTGCAGCGATGGGTTGCGGAAAATCTCCACCAGTCGCTGCCAGTCGGCAAATTGGTAGTCGGCTTTGAGGGCTTCGGTGACGGAGGCGATGACTTTCTTCTCGATGGTGCCGGTAGACTGCAGGCTGACGAGCAGCGAGAGGTTGCCATAGGGTGCGTAGGCCTTGTCGATGACCTCGAAGTCGAACGTCTCAGCGACAATCACGCCACGGTCATACTTGCCCGTATTGAGCGCGTCATTGAGAATGGCTGCGGGGAAGGCTCTGAAGATGTTGCCACCACCGAAATGCACCCATGTAGGCTCGTCATGGGTCTTTTGCGCGACGGCTTTCCTGTCAAATTTTGGGAGTTGATAGCCTTTTGCTTCCCATTCTGCAGCATTATAGCTGCCAGAAAGAATATCGTTCAGTTTCATAATTAATGATTGTGTTGAGTATTTCTCAGTCAAAGAATCCGGGTTGTTTGTATTCTATACCCAACTCACGGTCTACAGTGGCGAGGATGCCCTGTACCTGTCCGAGGGCGAACATACGTCCCAATAGGGTGTAGCCGGCATTGTGACCATGGCTGCTTTCGTCCATGATGCCTCCGGGTTGGTCGGTGAAGGTCATACCATGGTCCACGCGCATGGGCAGTTCGGGATTCTCCTTCTCAAAGATACGGGCGAGTTCTATGATGTCTGCTCTGCCCCCGAGGTGACTTGCCTCAGTGAAGTCGCCGCTGGGGAAGATGTGGCAGGAGCGCAGGTGTACGAAATGGGTGCGTGAGGCGAATTTCTTGGCCATCTCCACCACGTTGTTGTAAGCTCCTGCGGAGAGGGAACCGGCGCAGAAAGTCAGTCCGTTGTGCTTGTTGGGCACAGCGTCGAGGAACCACTGGATGTCCTCCTCGGTGCGCACGATACGCGGCAGACCAAGGATTTCAATGGGTGGGTCGTCGGGATGCACGCACATGTTCATGCCACATTCCTCACAGGTGGGCATGATGGCCTCAAGGAAGTATTTCATGTTGGCGCGAAGCTGTGCCTTGTCGATGCCTTTGTAGAGGTCGAGGAATTCACGGAACTTCTGTATGGGTGCCTCATCGTCTTCCTTGAAATTGCCGCTGACGAAGCCTTGGGTCTTGATGACGATATTCTCCACGAGAGCATGGTCTTTCTCAGGAGTCATCGTCTTGGCGAGGGCATCAGCCTCGGCAAGCACGTTGCGGCCCTCACCGACACCTGCGGGGAACTCAAACTTTGCCCATTCCTCGCGCGCGCCTGCGCGCTTGAGTATATAGATGTCGAAATAGGCAAACTCCGCGTAGTTAAAGTAGAGGTTGGTCGAGCCGTTCGGATTCTGGTGAAGCAGGTCAGTACGTGCCCAGTCGAGCACCGGCATGAAGTTGTAGCAGATTGTGTGGATGCCTTCGGCTGAGAGGTTGCGGAGCGACTCCTTGTAAACCTCTATCTGGTGGTCGCGGTCCTCACCGCCATATTTGATGGTCTCAACCACGGGCAGCGACTCAACCACACTCCAGCGCATGCCGTAACTCTCGATATACTCACGCAGTTCACGGATTTTCTCACGTGTCCATACTTCGCCCAGGGGCACGTCGTGAAGGGCTGTTACAATGCCCTCGACACCGATTTGCCGGAGCATGGCAAGAGTAATCTTGTCCTTCTTGCCAAACCAACGCCATGTTCTTTCCATAAATAATAAAGTAGTTTATTTGGTTAATGAATAGTGTTTCTCACATTCCTCTTTCTACCGAAAGAGCCTGTCGTGAGGACAGGCTCTTATCGTTTAGAAAGTGGTCGTTTACTCGCCTTTTTCCATCTTGGCCTTCAGCGCTGCAAGAGCGTCGAGGTCGCCGAGAGTGGTGCTGGCAGTCACATTGTTGATGGTAGGAGCTTCCTCTGTTGCCTTTGGAGCCTGACGGCGGGCAGCAGTGCGCGGCTTCTTCTCTTCCTTGCCCTCCTCGAAGGTGCGGCTGTGGGAGAGGATGATGCGCTTGGTCTCCTTGACAAACTCAATCACCTTGAAGGGGAGCTCCTCGCCCTGCTGGGCCTGAGTGCCGTCTTCCTTCACCAGGTGCTTCGGTGTGGCAAAGCCCTCACCGCCTTCATTCAATGCAATCACGGCACCCTTGTCCATAGATTCGGTGATTTTGCCGACATGGACGGAACCCGGAGTGTAGATGGTCTCATAGGTGTCCCAAGGATTGTCCTCGAGCTGCTTGTGACCAAGGCTCAGACGACGGTTCTCCTTGTCAATCTCAAGCACCATCACCTCGATGGGTGAACCCACCTGGGTGAACTCTGACGGGTGCTTCACCTTCTTGGTCCATGACAGGTCGCTGATGTGAATCAGACCGTCGACACCTTCCTCAAGCTCAACAAAGATACCGAAGTTGGTGAAGTTGCGAACCTTGGCAGTGTGCTTTGAACCAAGAGGATATTTCTCCTCGATGTTCTCCCATGGATCTTCTTTCAGCTGCTTGATGCCGAGAGACATCTTGCGCTCGTTGCGGTCGAGAGTAAGGATAACGGCCTCCACCTCGTCGCCCACGTGCATGAACTCCTGAGCAGAACGCAGATGCTGGCTCCAGCTCATCTCGGAAACGTGAATCAGACCTTCAACACCCGGAGCAATCTCAACAAATGCACCGTAGTCGGCAATGACGACTACCTTGCCCTTCACGTGGTCGCCCACCTTCAGGTTCTCGTCGAGTGCATCCCATGGATGCGGAGTGAGCTGCTTCAGACCGAGAGCAATGCGCTTCTTCTCGTCGTCGAAGTCGAGAATCACCACGTTGATCTTCTGGTCGAGCTCCACCACCTCGTGAGGATCGCTCACGCGGCCCCATGACAGGTCGGTGATGTGGATGAGTCCGTCTACGCCACCCAGGTCGACAAACACGCCGTAGGTGGTGATGTTCTTGACGGTTCCTTCGTAAATCTGACCCTTCTCCATCTTGGAGATGATCTCTTTCTTCTGTGCCTCAAGCTCAGCCTCGATAAGTGCCTTGTGTGAAACCACCACGTTGCGGAACTCTTGGTTGATTTTCACCACCTTGAACTCCATGGTCTTGCCTACGAACACATCGTAGTCGCGGATGGGGTGCACATCAATCTGGCTGCCGGGGAGGAAAGCCTCGATGCCGAACACGTCGACAATCATGCCACCCTTGGTGCGGCACTTGATGTAACCGGTGATGACTTCCTCGTTGTCGAGGGCGGCGTTGACACGCTCCCAGCTCTTGCTCAGGCGAGCCTTCTTGTGGGAAAGAATCAACTGACCTTTTTTGTCTTCCTGATTTTCTACGTAAACCTCTACGATGTCACCAACCTTCAGGTCGGGGTTGTAGCGGAATTCGCTGGCGGGGATGATACCGTCGCTCTTGTAGCCGATGTTCACGACTACTTCTTTCTTGTCGAAAGAGATGACGCGACCTTCAACAACCTGATGCTCGCTCACTTTGTTGAGTGTCTCGTCGTAAGCTTTTGCAAGCTCTTCTTGGCTTGTTTCGCCCATTGTGCCATTCTCAAATTCTTCCCAGTTGAAGCCCTCGAGTGGCTGGACATTTTTAAAGTTAGACATAAATGTTAATTAAAAAAATAAATGAATTAATAAAGTTGGACTTTATGTTGATCGAAAATCGGCTGCAAAATTACTCATTTTTTGTCAAACAAAAGAGTGTTTGTGGCGTTTTATTTTCTGCTGTGAGGGCAATTCTTTATAAATTAATGATAATTAACCATTTTCGTTGTGCCATCAGTGCTTTCCTACCACCACTTTCTTGCCGTTGACGATATAAAGACCAGGTGTGAGACCTTGGGTGCTGGTGCTCTTGCCTCGCAGTTGGCGTCCCTGAAGGTCGTATACGCCTTTCCTGTAACGACTGGTATTCTTGGTAATCTCCATGATGCTGGTGGGCTCAGCATTGACTTCCTTGTATGCCCATGCCGTGCTGCCTGTGGAACTCACACCAGTAAAAGCAACAGCCCGCTGGCGCTTGGGTTCCATGGTCTGCATCACCATTACCCCCTTGTATGCGATATTGTTGATGGTCATGGAGATGTAGCAGGTGCCAGGCACCATCTCCCAGCGTCCTGTCCTGTCGCCGCTGATGGTGCCGTTGGCATTGAGCGTGATGCTGACAGGTGTCACCAATTCCTTCTTCTCGTGGTTGAGGCCATAGCGGTGGACAAGCAACTTGTAGTCGCCGGCAATATAGGCCGTGCTGAACATCTCTTTGTTGGCAATGTCGTCGTCGGTGGTTATTTCTCCCGTATACTCGAAGGGGGCGGCACAAAGCCATCCGTCTTGGTTGAGGAACACCTGATGGACACGCACCTGATGCCCCTCGCCACCATTCTGGAAACGGGTGTGGTAGACGAGATAAGTGCGCCCGTCGGGAGCGGCGATGATGGAGTTGTGGCCCTGTGAGCGCTCGCCGTCGCTCATATTGCCCCAATTGCCATAGGCTCCGAAGATGTTCTCGCCGCGGGTGTCGCTGCCAGTACCGAAGTTGAGCTTATACGATGTGTAGATGGCGTTGGTGCCCTTGGGGTCGGTGTATGGACCGTCGGGATTCTGAGAGCGGAACACGCGCATCTGATAACCTCCGGCCTGTTCCAGCCCGCCATAGGTGATGAACATGTAGTAGTAGTTGCCAATGTGCTCGATATAGCTGGCCTCGCCCGAGACATACCATCCGCCGCCAATCTTCTTGCCGAAATAGGGGTCGCTGTTCATGTTCTGACCCGAACCTTGGATGTTGTATGTAGTGTCGTAGTCACGCAGACCGTTGTTCTCGTTGAGGCGCAGTATCCAGATGCCGCCGCTCCATGAGCCATACGACATCCACAATTGGCCTTCCTCGTCATAGAACACGCAGGGGTCGATGCAGTGGGGGAGGTATGAGCCCCAATTGTTGCCGCGTTTGTAGCGGGTGGGCAGGGTGGATAGCGGACCCGTTACCAACTCAAGGTCGGTCTTTTTGTAACTGACACTTTCGTCGTCGCTCACATTGAAACCACTGATTACCACAGGTGCCTGATAGCGGTATGGGCCTCGCACGTCGTTGCTCGTCAGCAGGATGATGCTGGAGTTCCATTTCGGACCGTTGATGCTCAGATACATGCACCATTTGCCCATCTTCTTGTTCCAGATGACGTCGGGTGCCCACATGTTGCCATCAATGTTGTAGCCATCGCCGTAGGCAGCCGACCACTGCATGGCGTTGAAGTTGGGAAAATCCACTTCCTGACCTTTGATGGTCACCGATTTGACTTCTTGGCTGAGGAATGCGACACGGTTCTGTGCGTTCGTAGAACTGGCATTGGCCCAATTTGCGGTGAAAGTGGTCCAACTCATCAGGTCCTTCGACCATGCCGATGCACGGTGACTTCCGAAGATATACCAGTAATTGTTTCCTTCGTTAAGGACAATCGACGGGTCGTGTACTGATACGCGTCTCATTGTTATCGTGCCTTGTCCCATCATGGTAAGGGGGACAATGGCCCATAAAATCATAAAAAGTCGTTTCATATCTTTTGTTTTTGTTGTTTGGCTATTCGTTGATTTCTTCCCACCTAAATACGCTGCCATTGAGACGTGCTGGGTCGCTGCCTTTGAAGTCCATCGAATAGGGACTTCCAGTGGTGGGGCTTTTGCCGATATAGAGGTGGTTGCGCAGGGAGAGGAGCATGAACTCGTGGTTGAGATAGTCCTGCCAAAGGAAGACTTCTGCTTCTTTTGGGTCGTTGGTGAAACGGACATCGCCTGGGAGCCCTTCGCCATACACCTTGATGTAGCGGCCGTCGGCGCATTTCAGCGACACTTTTCCCGAACCAAGGTCGATGAGTTGGAAAAGCGTCTGGGGCCTGCGGTCATCGGCACGGGTGTCATAGAGCAGACCGTGCGGGTCGCAGATGGCTGGACGGCCTGTCGCCAAGTTGATTATCCTAAAAGTTTTGCCATAGGGGATGTTGACAGAACGGTCGGCCATCGGCTCCTCGACTGTGAAATTGTCAAATTCGGCATAACCGCCGTTCTTTCCTCTGACATTGAAGGCAAAAAGGGCATGGCGGGAACCTTGGAACGTGATGAGCTGGTAACTCAGTGGCATCATGCGCCCCAATGATTGGAAAGTGGTGCCGTCGGTGGAATAAGCATATTGTGCTTGGTCGTTGTCGTAGTCGCCTGTCATCCGCAGCCATATTTTGCCTCTGGGCAGGTCGATATCCATGTCGATAGTGTCGTTGGTCAACTGCTCATAACATCTTAGGATGAGTGTTTTGCCATTTTTCACCACTCCAATCCATGAGCAGGGCACGTTGATGTTGCCCAGGCCGGCCACATCGCCATCCTTCAGACCTTTCACGCTGAGTTCCACTGTGGTGATGCTTTGGGGACCGATGACGCGCTGGGTGAGTGTGTTGCGTGCCCACATCAGTTGCTCGGCGGGCATCGTGTTCAGTCGCAAGCGACCTCCCTTCAGACTCCACATCCTTTCGTCAGGATTATGGTTCCATTGCCATACGCGACCGAGTGCTTTCCCGTCGAAATTCTCATTGCGTATGTAGGGCGCATGTGGCTCTACAGCCTGCGAACCGGGTTTCTGCCAGGTGCGGGGCGCGCGTCCAAGGTTGCCTTTGAGTCCCACCATTGGCCAACCGTCTTCCCAGGTCATGGGCATCAGGCAGACGGTTCTGCCGACAGAGTGGAAATCCTGCATGAGCAGGGCCCACCATGTGCCATCGGTGGCTTGCACGATGCCACCCTGATGGGCGTTGGAGCAGGCGGTGGCATTTTTGTCCACTGGTCCCAACCCGAATTTGGTGCCATCATGACCGATGCGGTATTTCTCGCCTCTTGGCACTTGTGTGAGCGATGCGGCGTGATAACCGTAGTTCTCGTCGGCGGTGATGACGCGTGTCTCATACGGACCCCATATTGATTGAGAACGGGAACAGAGAGTGCGACCGTTGGGACGGTAGTCTGTGGAAATCAGGTAGTACATCCCGTCGATTTTATACATGTGATGACCTTCGCCCACACCGTTGCCTTCAGGGATAATAGTCTTGGTCGTGCCTTCTTTCGGACCGCTCATGTCGGGTTCCAATTCTGTGCATTTCACTTCGCCATAACCATGGATGGCGTAAATCTTACCGTCATCATCAAACAGCACGCTCAGGTCATAGATGTTTCCCTTCATATTGTGATGCTCCCACGGACCATGGATATCTTTCGACGTGTAGCATTGCAGCCCCTTGCCGTTGACGTTGGTATAGACGTAGAACTGGCCGTTGGCATAACGGATGCATGGTGCCCAAACTCCTTGGCCATAGATTTCCTCATGATTCTTCAGTGAGAAACGGTCTTCGGTAAAGTCGAAGCGGTCGAAGCAGTAAGAGATGTTTTCCCAGTTGACCAAATCCTTTGAGTGGAGTATCACAAGTCCAGGAACAGTATGCATCGTGGTGCCGGCGAGATAATAGTCGTCGCCCACACGCAGGATGTCGGGGTCGCTGAACTCATCATAAAACAAAGGGTTGGTAAAGGTGCCGTTGCCATTGTCGGCTGTCCACGACGGCTGGGCGATGCTGGGCGAAACACCCATTAAGGTGAGTAAGAGTGTAAATAATATTGCTCTTATTGATTGGGGCATGATGGTTATAGTAGATGAAGTTTTGATTTATAAGTTGACAAAGTTAAAACTTTTTGGCCGTTTATCAAAATAATTGGTCGAAAAAGTTGGTCTCTCATTTTTATTCTTTAATTTTGCATGAAAAGACCTTCTGCTATGAGCTATGATTTGAAGAATGTAGTCGCCTATGAAGCTATTAGCTACCATATCATTCCTTTCGCCCTTGAGGGAAAGATAGGAGCAGATAATTTCACCATGCCCGAAGATTCCTTTTGGGAGCGCACTGTGATGAGGACCGACAATGATGTCTTCTACTGTCATATTCAGGATTTCCTTATGTCATCTGTGACAAAGGGAAAGGGAACGGGGAGTAGGCCTAATTATGAGTTTCTGGTTTATTCCCTCAAAGAGTCACCGTTGCGTAAAGATGTTGCTGGGATGCTTCGACATGATGATGATTTCAGAAAATTCGTTCTTCGCCATCAGGCTTTCAGATTGACGGATGCTGATGCAGAACTGCTTGACGAGAGATGGAAAAAGACCGGCAGGGCTATCCGTAGGGAGGTGCTTACAGAGTATTATATGCAGCATGATCCGTTGGTGCTGAAGAAAATCATGGTCAACAAACTACTTGAACAGGAGTTCTGCTTACGGTTGGATACACCGTCTTATCGATATATTCCATTCAAGATTGCCAACAATACTAAGACGCAGACGTTCGACTCGCCTAAACTGATGATTTATCCAGATGCTTCTGTCGGATTATTGGTCATCCCTGTGGCATTCAATACTGTAGGCAAGAACATCGTCAGAAAGACGGGAATGCCTGAGCAACTTAAGGCTCCTGTCACCATGTATGACTTCATGGCTGCCAACAACGTGATGGTGAAAAGCAAGAAAAATCGTCATAGCGTCATGCCTTTGCGTTCTTGCGGAATTCAGATTATGGAGTCAATGGAGGAAAAGGACCACACATCTGAGACAGAGAGCTTCCTTGAACATGAGAGGAAAGCATTGGTCAATACATGCAATACTATCTATCAGGTGCTCAACATGGACAATCCCACCAGTGGAAAAGGAGTGGCAGACTGTTCCAATTTTTCCATCAACTTCTCTGATATCATTGATTTCTTGCTCAGTCTGACAAGAATCCATATATCTCGTTTTAACAAGAAGAAAAGTCACCTTTTCACTTATTTTCAAATTGATGAGGAGGCTGTGCCCATGAATGGGATGGGCAATACCGATTTTCACTGCGATTTCATTCGTATTGTCAGGGGAGAGCATGCCAACTTCCAAATAGTTGATAATGTGCATGAGCGGGTGTATGTTCAGTCATTTCGCAACATATATATGGGGGCGAGTGTGGAAGGTAGTTCCATACTTACCTTGCGTTCACGTAACGACGACGGGAAGTTTATCGAGCGTTTCAAGGAGAAGTCTGTCGATAAACGCTATTTTTGGATTTATATCCTCGCCTATATACAGCGTATGTCGTTGCTCAATATGGTGCGCGAATTGGGCGGCATAGACAACACCAAGGACGGCAATATCATCGTGCCGCTGCGCAATCTGCGCGACCTCTACAAACGCCTCTCAAGAATTCAGGTCAACACATTCTACTCAGCGGTTTCCGATATCTCGCAGCATAATCAGTTCTACAGACTTTGTACACGCAATCTTGGGGTTGAATTGCTGCTTGATGAAGTGGATAACAAGATGAATATTCTTAACAAATGTCTGCAGCAGGAGTATGATGAGCAGAAGGAGAAGATGCAGAAGGATGATGCAAGGCAACGTCAACAGGAAGCTGACGCAAAGGAGCGCTTTGGGGTGTATATCACACTCAGCGTATTGCTTTTGGCTGTGTTCTCTGGACTGAAAGATCTCTTTGACCTATTGCACGAACTGTTTTGCTGGCCGTCCTCTTTGAAAACATGGATAATCTGGATAGGCATTTGGTTGCTCTTCGGTTTTGGATTATATAAAGTGTCTCGCTATTTCTACAGACATCGCAAATCCTTTTCTCCGAAAAAACACAACAAAAAGTGAAGGCCCAATCTTCAATTTTTAATCTTTAATTTTAATTTTTAATTCTCAATCCTTACCTCCCTCTTTCCGTCAGGCTGTTCTTCAATAAACACTTTGACGGCATCCTCAGGGAGCAATTCCTCAATGAGTTCAGGCCATTCTATCAGACAAAGGCTGCCGCTGTAGAAATAGTCCTCATATCCCATGTCGTATACCTCCTCCAATTTCTTGATGCGGTAGAAATCGAAATGGTAGATGAGTTCTGCGGTGGTGGCGGAACGGTATTCATTGACAATGGCGAAGGTGGGGGAGGTGACAACATCTTCTACACCCAGTTCCTCACACAGTGCCTTGATAAAAGTGGTCTTGCCCGAACCCATCTTGCCGTAGAAAGCAAAGATGGTGTTGTCGCCCATATTGTTGATAAATGTGCGTGCGCTCTCACGTATGGTTTCAAGAGAGGGTATCTGTATGGTGGTCATAGGTTATCGTTTTCGTGGGGTAAGTGTGACGATGGGGATGAGCATCTCCTCCATGGAGATGCCGCCGTGTTGGAATGTGTCCTTGTAGTAAGAGACATAGTAGTTGTAGTTGTTGGGATAGGCAAAGAAGTCTGCACATGTGGCAAACACGTATGTTGTGCTCAGATTGGGTGCAGGCAACTGTGCTGCCTTGGGATTTTTCACCACAAAGACATCCTTTTGACTGAAACTCAGGTTCTTTCCCAGTTTGTATCGCAGGTTGGTGTTGGTGTTGCGGTCGCCGATAATCTTGATGGGTTTCGAGGCACGTATGCTGCCGTGGTCGGTGGTGAGCACAATCTTGTAGCCCGACTGTGAGAGCACCTTGAACAGTTCGGAGATGACGGAATGTCGAAACCAACTGAGCGTGATGGAGCGGTAGGCTGACTCGTTGCTTGCCAGTTCGCGCACCATCTTCGACTCCGTTCGGGCATGTGAGAGCATGTCGATGAAGTTGATGACCACCACGTTGAGGTCGTTTTTCTCCAGACTGCGATACTGCTGCATGAGGTTCTCTGCTCCTACTGAGTCGTTGATTTTATGGTAGGAGAAACTGTGGTGACGGCGGTAGCGGTTGATTTGTGTCTGCACGAGCGGTCCTTCATTGAGGTTTTTGCCCTCTTCCTCATCCTCATCCACCCATAGGTCGGGAAACAGCTTGGCTATTTGGTCGGGCATCAGACCGCTGAATATGGCGTTGCGTGCATATTGCGTAGCGGTGGGAAGAATGCTGCAGTACATTTCCTCCTCAATGTCGAAGAGGTCGCCGATTTCCTCCGACAGCACACGCCATTGGTCGAAGCGGAAGTTGTCGATGACGATGAGAAACACTTTCTCGCCCTTGTCGAGCAAGGGGAATACCTTGCGCTTGAAGATGTCGGGACTCATCAGCGGACGGTCGTTCTCGCGTCCTCCCTGTGATGGTGAAACCCAATTGAGGTAGTTGTTTTTGATGAATTTGGCAAAGCCGTTGTTGGCATCCTCCTTTTGTGTATGGAGCATCTCGGTCATGTTGCTGTCGGTGCTGCTCAGTTCAAGTTCCCAGTGCACCAAAGTTCGGTAGATGTCCATCCAGTCCTTGATGGAACGGCAGTCGCTGATGCGTGTTGATATATCGAGGAAATTCTGCTGATACCCTATTTGTGTCACTTCTGTAACGATTTCCTTGCGGTGGATGTTTTTCTTCAGCGTCAGCAGGATTTGATTGGGGTTGACGGGCTTGATGAGGTAGTCGGCGATTTTTGAGCCGATGGCCTGGTCCATGATGTTTTCCTCCTCGCTCTTGGTCACCATCACGATGGGAGTGGAGGGTTGCAGTTCCTTGATTTTCTGCAGCGTCTCCAGTCCAGAGAGTCCGGGCATCATCTCATCGAGCAGCACCAGGTCGAAGGTTTGCTGCCGGCATTGGTCGATGGCGTCGGTGCCGTTGCTCACGGTGGTCACGTCATAGCCTTTTTTTTGTAAGAATAGGATGTGGGCCTTGAGCACTTCTATCTCGTCATCTACCCACAGTAATTGTCCGTTGCTCATATGTAAAATCCGTCTGATTCTTTCTAAAATCCGTCTAATTCATAATACTCATCGTCCAAGAAGATGTCGTCCAGTTCTTTTTCTTTTTTCTTCTCCTTCTTGTTTGTTGTCGGAGTGGGTTCCTCGCCAAAGCCGTCATCAAACACGATACCCGTGTCCTCACGGTCTGGATTGATAAGCTCAGACTTGGGTTCTGTCTTCTTCAATGGCTTCTCTTGCTTGACTACCGGCTTCTCCTGCTTGACCACAGGTTTTTCCTGCTTGACCACAGGTTTTTCCTGCTTGATGATGGGACGAATAGCCTTGTCCGACTTTTCTGCCTTGTCCGACTTAGGCAGTGTGATACCCTTCTGTACTGGCTCAGCCTTGATGGTGGGTGGCAATGTTGTGCTCTGTCTCTTCACTTCGCGGCGTTCATCGATGATTAAACCGTCATCTTCTTTTGGCTTTGTGACGCCTCTGTTGTCATCCGGCAGTGTGATGCCTCCGTTGTCGTCTGGCAGCGTGATGCCTCCGTTGTCGTCTGGCAGTGTGATGCCTCCGTTGTCGTCTGGCAGCGTGATGCCTCCGTTGTCATCCGGCAGTGTGATGCCTCCGTTGTCATCCGGCAGCGTGATGCCTCCGTTGTCATCTGGCAGTGTGATGCCTCCGTTGTCATCTGGTAGTGTGATGTCATTGCCACCGGATATTCCGGGTTCTCCGGATATTCCGGGCTCTCTAGGCTCTCCAGATATTCCGGGCGCTCCAGGCTCTCCGGATATTCCGGATATTCCGGGCTTACCGGGGTCTCCGGGCTTTCTGGGCTCTCCGGGCGCCTCGATAACATTGCCCTGCTCGATGATGCCGTTGTCCTCGATGACATTGCCCTGCTCGATGATACCGTTGTCCTCGATGACATTGCCCTGCTCGATGATGCCGTTGTCTTCGATGTATTGGCCGTCATCGGTTGGTGGGGTGTCGCCGTCTTCTCCGCTTTCCTGTGTAGGCTTCTTGAGGTCAGGTTCTTTCTCATAGCCGATTTCTGTTGGCTCATTGAGTAGGTCGTCGGTGATGACGTGCAGCGGGGCGAAATGCTTCGTGTAGAATTCGTCGTAGTCGTTGTAACTGTATTGCTTGCCCAATAGCTCGAGGTTGTCGCTGCTGATGACTATGGTTCGTGCCTTGCCCATGCGCTTCACCACGTTGGTGTTTTTGTGTACCTCTGTGGCATATTGATGTGCCTCGTCGAAGTTGCGGAAACCGGAGATTTGCATCAGGTGGAGCCCATCGGCATCAACCAACTGGATATCGAAGTTGCGCACGATGAAGGTGGTGAAGTTGAAACGAGCCATCTCATACAGCAACTGGTTCTCGTTGAGCGAGTCGGGATGGTAAGCGAGAATGAACAGAAAGTCCTTGTTGCGGTCTGCCACAAAGGTGCGTGCGGCGATGGAATCGCTGTCGCTCAGCACCACGGAGCGGCGGCTCCACACATCGCTGAGGTCGAACTTCCCTCCGCGCAGCTGCTTGCCAGCCTTCACACCGTTGACTATCATACCAGCCATCTCACTGATGCGGCTGCTGGGGTAGTTTTTCACCACATCGTTCATATCCTCCAAACATCCGTCGGCATCGTTGTTGTTGAGCCGGCTCAGACCACGGATGAAGATGAACTTGTCGCGGTTGGCACCCAGCGGGAATCTGGTTTCCGACACATGGGCATTGCCGAAGACCTCCTCATATCGGTTTGCCTTGAAAGCGTTGTAGGTGGCCGCGTATAGCGAATCCTCTATCTGCTCGCCCCATTTGGAGTTCTCTGCATAGTAGGGGTCGGATAGGATGGTGGTCCATTGGCTTTCCGGAAATTTTTCCTTGAGTTGCTCCACGTATGAGTCGGCGGTCATGGTGTCACCTTTACGGGAATGCAGGAGAAACAGGTGGTAGTATACCTCGTCCATCTTCTCGAATTCTGGATACGACATGGTGAGGCGGGCAAACTGCTTCTCGCTCAGCCGGAGGTTGTCGAACTTGTCCTTGAAAATGACTCCGGAGTTGAAAAGACCGTCGGCGATGATGACGTGGCACCCTTGTTTCTGCTCCTCGGTGAATGGGATGTCCTTGAGATAATACTCCCGTTTGTGTGGGTCGTTCTGTGCGCTGTCCTGCACGGTGGCGAGGGAGTCCTCTGCAGCCTGCAGAGAGGCAAGGGAGTCGCTCATGGCGGTTGCTTGTTCCTCGTCTTCAAAGAGGCCGCTCACCACCGTTTTGTTCGACCGTTGCCAGTTGTCCTCGTTCTCACGCTTTCCCCACTGTCGTTGGAAGGCTGTCTTTCCCTGTGTCACTGCCAGTTGATTGTAGAAATACCACTCTCCTTTTTGTTGTTGGTTGGCTTGCGGGGCGACAGGGTTCTGCGTGCGGCCGGTGTTCCCTCCGTTGCGAGCCTGCACACGCTGCACTTCGGCCTCAGCTTGGTTGCGGCGCTCCTCTTTCTCCTTCTTCTTCAGTGCCTCAATCACTCGGTCGATGGCGGCGTTGCGGTCTTTCTCTGACATCTCGGAGAGGGCAAGCAGTGAGTCCTGCAGGTGGATGGCTTCGGTGAAGGGGGCTAACTCGTCGAGAATCTTTGAGCGATAGGAGAGTTCCTCGTAGTCTTCACGTTCCTTGTCGAGCATGCCGATGGCGGCTCCGTAGCAGCGCTGGGCATCGCCAAATTTTTCTTTTGCCCAGTAGAGGTCGCCAAGTCGTAGCAGCAGCACTCCTTTCTCCACACCGTTGCGGGTGGATTTCTCGTTGCCTTTCTCGTAGGCTGAGATGGCGTTGGTGGTATCGTTTTCCAACAGATAGACATTGCCCATGGCATAATACACCTGGTCGAGGTAGTCCTTGTTGTTGTCCGAGGCTGCCATGCGCTTCAGTTGGCTGATGGTCTTCTTGGCTTGGCCAGCTGCCATCACCTCGGTCATGGCAATGCGGGCGTTGAAAGCGAGTTCATACGCGGGGTTCTGGGCAACTACCTTCTTGTAGGCTTTATAGGCGAGTTCGCGGTGACCGAGGGCTGCCTCCATCTGCCCCATGAGGAACCACTCGCGGGCGCGCTGTTTCTTACGCATCTCATGCTTGATGACTTTGCGCAGATAGGGGATGGCCTTCTCATATTCTCCGGTGTGGACATAGTAGTCGGCGTAGGTGTAGTCCCACTCCTTTTTGGCATGGTAGTCGATGGAGTCGCGGCTCATGTTGCGGATCACGTCCTCAGCATCGTAGAGCCAGTCTTGTTCGATGTAGCATTTGGCAAGCCAGGCGCGGGCCTTGCCGTAGATGGCGGGCTGAGTCTGGTAGAGACGGCTCATGTAGGAGAAGGTGGCTGCTGCCTCATCGAAAGCACCTTTATGAAACTGCGAGCGCCCCATCAGCATCCATGCTTTCCAAAGCATGGGATTGTATTCTCGTCGGTTGAGCCACTCGATATCACGGGCGGTCTTCCTGCGGCTCTTTGTCCATTCGGGACGCTTGTTGATGCTGTGGAGCTTGATGGCTTTCTGACTCTTCTCAATGGCGCGGTCGAAATTGCCGGACCCCAGTTGCTGACTCTGTTTGTTGCCAACGGGATAGAGGGGGATTATCTCCGTGTAGTTGTCCTTGTTGCCGTTTTCCTTCTCCAGCGACCCGTCAATATAGGCGAGCGTGCCGTTGTAGTAGGTGTTGTACCTTGCGGTGAACGCCTGCCAGAAACGGCTTCTCGCCGTGTTCTTCTTTGAAGAGCACGACGCACCCGCCAGCAGTATGACTGCCAGCAACAGAGGAATGATGGCTTTTGTCTTTCGCATCATATATAATAACACGCAAAAGGCTATTTTATTGCCTTTAATGGGGATTTCATTGAGATTTTGACAACAATGAAGACTTGTTTGACCTGCATAAGTACAAAAAGCCCTTTAATATTTGCAATGAATAGTAAAAAAATGCTATCTTAGCACATATTACAAACCAATGACGTCATGCAGATAGTGAGAATTGCTATGGATTAATTACCAAGCAGCATCAGCAGTTCGTCCTTTATCTGGTCGGGCACGCTGATGCCGCGCAGGATAAGGCTGCGGTTCCACGCTGCCACCTCCTCGGGGCGCAGGGTGGTGAGCACTTCCTCAAATTGCTCGGCTTCTTCGTCGGTATAGCCATCACTGCGGCGACCGGCAAAGGAGTCGAGTTCTTCGTCCTCAAAATATTCGATGGGTTTTACCGATGCCTCCATCATGCAAACCTGTTCGCAACGTGTGTCTGTGCCGTCGCAGGTGTCGCAGGATGGTCCTTCGGTGATGCCCTTTCCATCATCCTTGGAGAACCAGCCCAAAAGAGCGGCGATGCCCCCAAGGAGGACAAGGGCGATGAGCAGGATGGCTATGGCGCCTATGCCTGCAAAAACAGCCATCAGGATGGTGGTCATGGTTCTTCTTCGATGACAAAACCGGCGGCACGCAGATGGTCCCAATATTGGGGGTATGACTTCGTCACCACCGATGGGTTGTTGATGCGCAGTTCAGGGAAGCACAGCGCGGCCGGGGCAAAGGCGAGCGCCATGCGATGGTCGTCGTAGGTGTCAATCACTGGGTGAATGTCGGCTTCGCATCGGGTGCCGTCCCAGATGAGGTCGTTGTCCGCATTGCTCTTCACAACAAATCCTAATTTGGCGAGCTCACGTTTCATCGCTTCTATACGGTCGGTCTCTTTGATGCGAAGCGTGCCTAATCCTCGGAAATGGAAGGGGATGCCTTTCAGCGCACAGGTCACCACCATCGTCTGGGCAAGGTCGGGCTGGTTGATGAGGGTGTACTCCATGCGGGGTAGACGGATAGGGTGGTTGCTGAGCGTGACGGTGGTGGGCACGCCTTTGTCGAGCACACCAAACTTGGTGCGCACGCCGAGCAGACTCATCAGGTAGCGCACCACAGAGTCGCCCTGACGTGAACCGTCGGTGAGACCTTCCAGCCGCACATGATATTTGCCATTGCTCAGTGCCACCATCTCATACCAGTAGGAGGCTGCACTCCAGTCGTTTTCAATGAAATATGAGGTGGGGTGGTAGCGGCGTGCACTCACCTTGATTGTGTTGGGGCCTGTCCATTCCACCTCGGCACCGAAATCGCGCATAGTGCATAGAGTAAGGTCGATGTAGGGGCGTGAGATGATATTGCCTGTCAGACGGAGTTCCATGCCCTGACGCATGGCGGCTCCGGCAATGAGCATTGCGGAGATGAATTGTGAGCTCACATTGCCCTCCATCTCCACAGCGCCGCCGTCAAGTTGTTTTCCGCGGATGCGTAGGGGTGGATAACCCTCGCTGCCTGTGTATTCGATATCGGCACCAAGGCGGCGAAGGGCTTCGACGAGGATGCCGATAGGGCGGTGCTGCATACGCTCTGTTCCGGTGATGACGTGTTCCCCGCTGTCGGTGACGGCGAGATAGGCGGTCATAAACCGCATGGCGGTGCCGGCGGCCTTGATGTCGATGGTGTAGGGCATGTCTCGCAGGGCACGCACAATCACTTCCGTGTCGTCACAGTCGGATAGGTTGTTGGGCATCAGGTCGCCTCCCGTGAGCGCATGAATCACCAGAGCACGGTTGCTGATGCTTTTCGAAGCCGGCAACTTGACGTCTGTGTCAAGTGTCTCCGGAGCAGTAATTTTATATCGCATGATGTGTCTTCTGTTTTAGCGGCTGCGAAATTACAACAAAAAAATGAAACAAGCAAATGTATGGAGATTTCTCATGCAGGCTGTCACCTTTATTTTCACAATTATTTGGATAAACCGAATATAATCTATACTTTTGCAAAAAATATACCAACAATCAAGCGTAGCTTAAATCTTAAACTTCAAATCTCAAAATTCAAAACTCCAATCTAAAACCTCAAATCTCAAATCTCAAATCTCAAAAATAAAACATAAAAACATGACCAACATGCACTTAACATTGAATGCCAACCCTGTGGTGGCATTTTTGAAGAAAAATCCCGAGGAATTTACTAAAGAAGACATTATCCGCTTCATTACCGACAACGGCATACGGATGGTCAATTTCATGTATCCGGGTGGTGATGGAAAACTAAAAACCCTCAATTTTGTCATTACAGATGGCGCATACCTTGACACGATTCTCACCTGTGGCGAGCGCGTGGATGGCAGCAGCCTCTTCTCCTTTGTCGAGGCTGGCAGCAGCGACCTTTACGTGATACCCCGATACGCCACGGCGTTTGTCGACCCGTTCACGGAGATTCCCACCCTTTGCATGCTTTGCTCCTTCTTCGACAAAGATGGGGCATTGTTGGCAAGCGCACCGGAACAGACGTTGGCGAAGGCATGCCGGTCGTTCACCAAGGTGACTGGCATGGAGTTTCATGCCATGGGCGAACTGGAATACTACGTCATCTTCAACGATGATGGGCGCTTCCCCGCCATCGACCAGCATGGTTATCATGAGTCGGCTCCATACGCCAAGGCAAATGAATTCCGAGCCAAGTGTATGCTCTATATCGCACAGGCGGGAGGAAAAATCAAATATGGTCACTCCGAGGTGGGCAACTTTGTCCTCGACGGCAAGGTGTATGAGCAGAATGAGATAGAATTTCTGCCAGTAAGGGCAGAGCAGGCTGCCGACCAACTGATGCTTGCCAAATGGGTTATCCGCAACCTCGCCTACCAGATGGGACTTGAGGTAACCTTCGCACCAAAAATCACGGCGGGAAAGGCTGGCTCGGGCCTGCACATACACATGCGGATGATGCGCGACGGACACAACTGCATGTTGGAAAACGGCCAACTCAGCGAAGATGCACGGCGCATGATAGCGGGTATGATGATGCTCGCACCCAGCATCACCGCTTTTGGCAACAAAAACCCCATGTCTTATTTCCGCCTCGTACCGCATCAGGAGGCTCCTACAAATGTGTGCTGGGGCGACCGCAACAGGTCGGTGCTTGTCCGTGTCCCGCTGGGATGGAGCACGGGTGCTGATATGTGCCACACCGCCAATCCGGCACAACCGGCTGCAGATGTTGATACATCCATGAAACAGACTGTGGAGATGCGCTCGCCCGATGGGTCGGCCGACCTCTACCAGCTTATCGCGGGACTTTGCGTGGCATGCCGCTGCGGATTTGAGATGAAAGATGCCCTGGAGGTGGCGGAGCGCACCTATGTCAACGTGAACATTCACGATGAGGCAAACAAGCAGCGCCTCGCACAACTCGCTCAGTTGCCCGACAGTTGTGCGGCTTCTGCTGACTGCCTGGAGCAACAGCGTGAATATTACGAGCGCGATGGTGTGTTCAGCCGGGCAATGATCGACAGCATCATCGCCAATCTTAGGTCATTCAACGACCGCACCCTCCGCAAGGATATCGGTCACGACATCAAGAAAGTGCTCAACCTCGTCCAGACTTATTTCCACTGCGGATAATATAGTCCGACCAGTCCGACTTGTCCGACGAGTCCGACTTGTCTGACACGTCGGACTGGTCCGATTTTTCATGCTATCCTTTCTGCACAAAAATCCTTGCGTCCACTGCGGTGACACTGTGCTCATCGGCAAGCAGCGGGTTGATGTCCATCTCCTTGATTTCGGTGGCAAAGCGCAGCAGGGTCGACAGACGTACGATGACTTCGGCAAAACGGGCCTCGTTGATGCCGGCCTGGCCACGGGTGCCCTTGATAATCTTATAGGCGCGCAGCGACCGAATCATCGAGTATACCTCGGCATAGGACAGGGGTGCCAGACCGCTGCTCACATCCTTGAGGGTCTCTACAAAGATGCCGCCAAGACCGCAGAGCACCACATGGCCGAAACGCGACTCATATTTGGCTCCGATAAATAGTTCGGTGCCTTTTATCATCTTCTGCACCATCACAGAGGTGGCGCCCTCAATCTGCATCATCCGCTCAAACTCCAACCGCAGGTGCTTGGCACTCTTGATGTCAAGCGACACACCGCCCACATCACTCTTGTGCACGGGTCCCACCACCTTGGCAACGACGGGATAGCCGATGCGCTCGGCAAAGGCAACAAGGTCGTCGGCTTTGTCGCTCACCAGCTCTGGCACCATGGGGATGCCGGCGCAGTCGAGCAACTCATGCACGAGGGTGGGGGAGATGTAGCCGCTCTCATGGATGCCGGAGATGATGTCGCGGATACGGGGCACGTCAACGCCAAACAACTCTATCTCTGGTGGGGCGGGTGGTGGCGTGCGCATCACCTGCGTCAGGGCAGTGGCAAGCGTCACCTCATCGCTGAAGTTCACATGGCCTTTCTTGAGAAACTCCTCCACCTCGGGACCGGCGGTGTGCAGGCTTGGAAGGATGGGGAAAACGGGTTTCTTGCACTCCAGTATCTTCTTGTGCAGCACATCATAAGTCTCGTAAAGTTGCACCAGACCGGGTGTGCCGAAAATCACCATGATGGCGTCGATGTTGTCGAAACGGTTCTCGCAGAAGTCGATGGCTGTGCCCAATTGCTCGGGGGTGCCTGTGGCGAGAATGTCAATGGGATTGGCAACAGAGGCGCCTGGGAACAGTTTCTCCTTGAGTTCCTCGCCCACAGATGGGTCGATGGGTGGAACCGACAGACCGCCTTTCGACAGGGCGTCGGTGAGCATCACACCAGGACCTCCGGCATGGGTCACAATGGCAAAGTTCTTGCCCTTGATGGGTGGAAGGGTGAAGATGCATCCCACCGTGGTGAGTTCCTCGCGCGAGAAACACCTCACGATGCCGGCCTTGCGGAACAATGCCTCGACGGCGGAGTCACTGCTGGCTATGGCGCCGGTGTGTGAGGAGGCGGCACGGCTGCCACTCTCCGAACTGCCTGCCTTGATGGCGGCGATGCGGCATCCCTTGCGGATGAGCGATGCGGCATGGAAGAGCAACTTGTCAGGATTGCTGATGTTCTCGATGTAAAGCAGCTTGACCTTGGAGTCTTTCTCTGGGTCAAAATGCTCGTCCATATATTGCAGCACATCCTCGATGCCTATTTGCTTGCCGTTGCCGATGCTCCACACAGAGTTGAATTGCAATCCCTTGATGACGGCCGACTCAAGGATGAACACGGCGGTGGCTCCTGAACCGGAGATGAAGTCTACTCCCTGTGGATTGAGGTGGGGTATCGGTTTTGTGAACACGCTGTGGTGCCACGAGTTGAGCAATCCGATGCAGTTGGGACCAATCAGGGCGGCGCCATACTGCTCGCAGATGTCGAGTATCTCTTTCTCCAAGGCGGCTCCTGCGGGTGTCTCCTCGCCAAAACCGGCTGAGATGATGATGAAGGCGCGGACGCCTTTCTCCGATGCGAGCAACCGCACGGTGGACGGACAAAGTTTCGCCGGTATCACCACCACGGCAAGGTCGGTGGGGGGCAGTTCCTTGGCATCATGGAAGACTTTGATGCCCTGCACCTCGTCTTCCTTGGGGTTGACCACTCGCAGCACTCCTTTGTATCCTCCGCTGAGGAGGTTGCGCACAACGGCGCCGCCTGGCTTGTGGATGTTGTTGCTGCCTCCAATCACCACAATGCTCTCTGGCTGTAATAACTGTCTGTTGATCATCTCAAAAATCTTCAAATATCAATTTTCAAGAATTTGGCTTGCGTGCGTCTTGGTCTTGATTTGTTTCGGACCGATGATGCGCTCCACGATTCCTTCCTCGTTGATGATGAAAGTAGTGCGGAACGTGCCGAAATACTTCCTGCCATACATGCTCTTCTCGCCCCAGACACCAAACTGCTCCACGAGGGTCTTCTCCGTATCAGCAATGAGGTGGAAGGGCAGCTCATGCTTGGCTATGAACTTCTGGTGAGACTTGGCATCGTCAACACTGGCTCCGAGCACGGCATAGCCTGCTTCGGCAAGTGCCCCGATATTGTCGCGAAGGTTGCATGCCTCAGCGGTGCAGCCGGAGGTCATGTCCTTGGGATAGAAATAAAGCACCAGTTTCTTGCCGGCGAAGTCACTCAGGCGGATTTCATTGCCGTTCTCGTCATGCCCCAATATTTCAGGGGCTCTTTCTCCTACTTGTATCATATCGTGTGTTTTTGATAATATGTGTGATTTTTTGCAAAAATACAAATAAATACCAATATGGTGAAATTATTCGACTTAAATTTTCGTGAACCACAAAAAATGCCTAAATTTGACAGCGAAAACAATCAATTAAACATCTATCATTATGAAACACTATTTCATTGCCCTTTTCGCATTCCTAACCATCGCCACTACAGGCAGCGCACTCTCCTTCGACGAGGCTCGTCATGAGGCTCTATACCTCACCGACAAGATGGCATATGAACTGATGCTTTCCACCGAGCAGATGGAGGCGGTCTATGAGATTAATCTCGACTATCTTCTCAATGTCAACAGGGGCAGTGACCTCTATGGCATTTTCTGGGAGCGTCGTAATATCGACTTGCAGTATGTGCTGAGCCCCTATCAGTATGAGATATACCTGTCGGCCAACTATTTCTACAGGCCGCTCAACTGGATTCGTGGAGCATGGAAACTGGCAATCTATGGCAGATACGCCGACCCGCACCTTTTCTATTATTCCAGACCAAGGGCGTGGGTGTCGTTCCGTGGTGGGCGCAACGTGGGTACAAGGAGTTTCTATATGGGCCGCAACTACTACGCTCCTCAGAGAGGTGCAAGACCGGACAGAGGCCACGCTCCCAATGTTTATCAGCGTAGAGGAAACCATCCCGGTCAGGGTTACCGTCCGCAGGGCAATGGTCAGCGTCCCAATCCCGACTATCGTCCGCAGGGCAACGGTCAGCGCCCCAACCCCGACTACCGTCCGCAGGGCAATCAGAGCCGTCCTGCTCAGCCCGGCCAACCTGTACGCCGTGGTCAATCCGGTCAATCTGGTCAATTTGGTCAACCTAGTAACTCCGGAAACTCCGCTCAGCCTGCCCAGCCCGATCCATCTTCTGGCGGCCGCCGTGTCTTCCGCAGATAAATCAATCAGATGCCATAACCATCATCACCTTGGCCGTTCCTGCATTTTTTTTCTTTGTTTTTTTGAATTTTTCTCATCATCTTACTATATTAGGTCAGAATGATATTCAATCGTTTTGATAAGATAGATAATAACCTAATGTCGATTAAGATGAATCATCAAAATTTACAAGAGAATTTGAATCCGCCTATGCTTCAGGAGGAGATGAAGCAGAAAGGACGTGAGGCACGGAAGAAAGCCAAGGATTTGCAGAGAAGACTGGTGACCGAGTCCGACTCCGAGGTCAGGAAGCAGATGAGCAGGGAAATGGACCGGCTGTTCTGCGAGGCACGCTACTGGACAGAGAAGGCAAAGCTGACTCATGCCCTGGAGCGCAGTATAGAGCGTGAATTCCTCAGCATGGGAGCAGAAATGAATGACAAGTGAAAAGTGAGGCACAACGGAGGCGAGGGCATGAGCATCTATCCCCTCATCGTCCAGATGTCACCCGAAGAGGCAGATGCCGCCCGCAAGTCCCTCCTCGATGGCCAAAAAAATGTCGAATGAAATTGAATTTCTCACAAAATGTAACGATATTGCTCTATAGAATTCATCCTAAAAACCTCACGTTGTAAAGGCTAATCGTCTATTGACCTATGGCAGAATATGAAATAAAAGACGGTGTGGGAATCATTCCTGAAGGAGAAAATAAGATTTCCTTCTGCGCATTTCAGAATTGTAATGAACTGAAGAGTATCGTCATCCCCGACTCTGTGACGGAGATTGAACAAGGAGCCTTCGATAGCTGCACGGGTCTGACAAACATCGTCATCCCCAAGACGGTGCAGAAGATTGGAATCTGTGCCTTCTATAACTGCACGGGGCTGACAAGTGCATCTGTATTGGGTCCTGTTAAATTGATGGATAGTACTTTTTTTGGATGTGCTGCATTGGAGTGTGTGACCTTGGGGGTCGGTATCAAGAAAATCAGCGAAGAAGCTTTTAAGGGTTGCACCATGCTGAGAACCATCAACGTGCCCGCCAAAAAGGCCGACTACTACAAGAAGCGTCTGCCCGAAGAACTGCACAGCCTTATCGTGGAACTGCCAGAAGAGAAGAAAGCGAGTAAGCGAAAGTAGAGCGATGCTTGCATCAGTTTTACTGAGTGTGAGTAGACCCGCCAATCAATGCTCGAATACAGCAAACTTGACACCCTCGCCATGGTGCGGATATGGGAGAAACCTTCAACAAAAATTTTAGAATAATTATATGGCAATTATATGCTTTAATGCTATCGATTACCTCCACATTGCGAGGTTTTATAGATTGTTTCCTTTTTTCATTCGCTTTGCGAGACCCACATTGCAAACTGAGACATTCTGTTAAGATTGTTGCATCTGTCGGTCGTTTTTCTTCATCAGGAAATGCAAATAAATAGATATTTCTCAATCAAAATTCATTTTTTTGCAGTAACTTTGCACCATCAATTTTATGGTAAAGTAAATCAATTGGAACATTCAACTTATTTTTTATAGCATCAATTATGGAAAAAAGCGCATTGCAGCAGGCCCGGGCAGCCTACATGCCCAAATTGCCAAAGGCTCTGCAGGGAGCCGTCAAAGTGAAGGAGGGTGCTCCTACTCAGAGTGTTGACAACCAAGAGGAAATCAAAAAACTCTTTCCCAACACCTATGGCATGCCGCTCGTCGAATTCGTACCGGGCGACGTGGCTGAAAGCAAAAAAATGAATGTCGGCATCATCCTCAGCGGAGGGCAGGCTCCCGGCGGACACAACGTCATCTGCGGACTCTTCGATACCGTCAAGAAACTCAACCCCGAGAACAAGCTCTACGGATTCCTTATGGGTCCCGGTGGTCTCGTCGACCACAACTATATGGAGCTTACTGCTGATATCATAGATGATTACCGCAACACAGGCGGCTTCGACATGATTGCCAGCGGACGCACCAAACTCGAGGAGGTAGACCAGTTTGAGAAGGGCTATGAAATCATCAAACAGCTCGGTATCCAGGCCATCGTCATCATCGGTGGCGACGACTCCAACACCAACGCATGTGTCCTCGCTGAGTATTATGCAGCAAAGAAATATGGCGTACAGGTCATCGGTTGCCCAAAGACCATCGACGGCGACCTCAAAAACGACCAGATTGAGACAAGCTTCGGTTTCGACACTGCCACCAAGACCTATTCCGAACTCATCGGCAATATTGAGCGCGACTGCAACTCGGCACGCAAATATTGGCACTTTATCAAGCTCATGGGACGCTCCGCCAGCCACATCGCTTTGGAGTGCGCACTGCAATGCCAGCCCAACCTCTGCATCATCTCTGAGGAGGTGGAGGCCAAGGACCTGACACTCAACGATATCGTGGAGCAGATATGCAACGCTGTCGTTGCCCGTGCCAATAAGAACCTCAACTATGGCGTGGTGCTCGTGCCGGAGGGACTCATCGAGTTCATACCTGCCATCGGACGACTCATCGAGGAACTCAATGACCTGCTTGCAGCTCATGGTGCAGATTACAAAGACCTGGAGCCTGAGGCTCAGCGCGCTTATATCCTTGCACACCTCAGCAAGGAGAACGCTGCCACATTTGAGACGCTGCCTGAGAATGTAGCTCACCAGCTCTCTCTCGACAGAGACCCTCACGGCAACGTGCAGGTATCGCTCATCGAGACCGAAAGACTGCTTTCTGATATGTGTGAGGCAAAACTTGCCAAATGGGCAAAGGAAGGCAAATACAAAGGCAAGTTCGCCACATTGCATCACTTCTTCGGCTATGAGGGACGCTGCGCCGCTCCTTCCAACTATGATGCCGACTATTGCTATGCGCTCGGCAGCAGTGCCGCCCACCTCATTGCCAACGGCAAGACAGGATACATGGCCATCGTGAAGAACACCACCGCTCCCAACGATGAGTGGAAGGCAGGTGGAGTGCCCATCACCATGATGATGAATATGGAGCGCCGCAACGGTAAGATGAAACCGGTAATCCGCAAGGCTCTCGTAGAACTCGAAGGCAAACCGTTCCAGGCTTTCGCCGCTATGCGCGACAAGTGGGCGGTGGAAACATGCTTCGTTTATCCTGGTCCAATTCAGTACTGGGGACCGAGCGAGGTCTGCGACAAGACCACCATCACACTGGCCCTTGAGAAGGCTTGATGAGTAACAGCTCCCTGATCAACCGACTACGCCGCATCCCCGTCATGGTATGGTGGGGATGCGGATTGTTGTTGGCTGTAGTCTATTCATGTGTCTTGTATTCCTATTTCGTGGAACCTATCAGTTTCAGATGGAGGGCGATATATGGCGACCCCAACTATCCCAAGGGATATGAGATTCATGGCATCGACATCAGCCATCATCAGGGAGAGATTGACTGGACCAAACTGGGCAATGCCATGATTGACCGAACCTACGTCAGGTTTGTCATGATCAAGGCGACAGAGGGAGCCGACCATATCGATGATTGCTTTGAGAGAAATTTTGAAATGGCAAAGGCAACAGGGTTCATCCGTGGCGCCTACCATTTCTGGAGCACGCTCTCAACGGCACGCGAACAAGCGTATTTCTTCCTCAACAACGTGGAGCTGAAACCGGGCGACCTGCCGCCAGTGCTCGACGTGGAGGCAAAACCGGAAAGCATGTCCGACGAGGATTTCCAAATGGAAATACTGGCTTGGCTCCATATCGTGGAGGACAGGTATCACGCAAAACCCATTATCTACACCTATTATAAATTTAAGGAGGCATACCTCAGCGATGAGCGCTTCGATGACTATCCTTATTGGATAGCACACTATTATGTGCCCAAGGTGGAATATACTGGGAAATGGAAATTCTGGCAGCACACCGACGTGGGGCGCTTGCCGGGCATCAAGGGGTATGTCGACCTTGATATCTACAATGGGAGCCACTATGACCTGGAGCGGCTCACACTCAGTGAGGAAAATTTCGAAAAAGCAGAAATCTTCCCTGCCGACAGCACTTACTCAGAGAGAAACGACAGCGATACCCAGTCGTCTATTGATGACTTTGACTGACAGACAAGTCCCAAACGCTCGGCCTCGGCGGTGAGCAAGGCCACGTCGCTCTCATAGAATCCACTCAATATCAGCTTTCCGCCCTTGGCGAGTACACCACACATCGATGCCATGTCTGCCAACAGGATGTTGCGGTTGATGTTGGCCATCACAATGTCGAACACTCCGCTGACATGGGAGAGCACATGGACATCACCCATGAGCACCTCGATGTTGTCGGCACCGTTGAGTTGTGCGTTATGAACCGTGTTTTCCACACTCCACTCGTCGATGTCGTAGGCCACCACATCGGCAGCACCTGCCTTGGAGGCGGCAATGGAGAGTATGCCGGTGCCGCAGCCGCAGTCGAGCACACGCTTGCCATGGAGTTCGGAATGCAGCAGATGGGCAACCATCATCTGGGTGGTCTCATGTGTGCCGGTGCCAAAAGCCATCTTGGCGTCAATCACTATCTCCAGCTGCCCCTCTTCGATATCCACGGGGTGCTTTGTGTCGTGGATGACACAGAGTCCGTCGACAACGATAGGCTCATATCCCTCCTCTTCCCACACTGCATTCCAGTCGCGGTATTCGGCTTTCTCCAAATCATAACTCACACTGATGCCCTGAATGGGGAAGTCGGCGAGGGAGGCATCGAGCAGTTCGCGGTGAAGAAGGTCATCCTGGACATAACCGGTAAGCATGCCATCCTCTTCGCTGAAACTTTCAAAACCTGCCTCAGATGCCAAACCCATAACAAGGTCACGGGCTGTGTCCAGCAGCTCGGGCGATATGTCAGCACCGCTGATGTGAAATGTGGCTTGCAAATAGTTCATAATTCACAATTCGTAGTTCATTATTGATGAAGTGAAGTAGTGGCAGAACCCCCAAACTCCTCAACTCCAAAATCCACAAACTTCATAATTTTCTGCAAATTTATAAAAAATAGGGAAAAACCTACCTCGTTTTAGGGTTTTTCCGTATATTTGCATCAAAAGTCGTTGTATTTTTGCAATGTGAAAACATTTAAACCAGTCGCAATATGAAAAAGTTGATGATCACAGTATTGATGATGGCTTTCCTGCCGCTGTCCATCTTCGCACAGGACGACATGTACTATGTCCCCAAGAAGGGTGAGACAACCAAGAAAGCAGTATCCTACAAGAACAGCCCTGCAATAATCGGGCGTGATGTGAATGTGGATGAGTACAACAGACGATTCCGCAGCTCTTATGACATCGTGGGGAAAGACTCGTTGGGCAACGACATCATCGAGTTCACAACTGGCAACGGCGTCTATGGCACAGACACCGTCTTCGTGTATAAAGGTGATGACGAGGACTTCCGCTACAGCGCACGCTTGGGAATCTATGACGGCTATGCCGGATGGTACAACCCCTGGCTCTATCCCTACCGCAGCTACTATTACGGTTTTTATGACCCATTTTATTATGGCTACTACCCATGGGCCTGGGATCCATGGTATTCCGACTTCTACTATGGGTATTGGGGATGGTCACCCTGGCACTATGGCTACCTTGGATGGCCCTACTACAGCTACTATGGATACTACGGCCGTCCCTATGGATATTATGGAGGCGGTGGCGGTATTGTGCACTACAACCATGGCGGCAACCTTGCCACATCAAGTTCAAGTGTAGCACCAAGGTCCTACAACAAGGGCTATACCGTAGCATCCAATGGCACCTTCGGTGGACGTGTGGTGAGCAATGGCACTTTCAGCAACAACGTTGGTTCTGCCAGCAGTTCAGGCTCACGCACTTCATACAGCCGCTCGGGAGCCAGAACCAATGCTCTGGGTGGTGGCAACCGAACCTACTCAGCAGGTGGTTCACGCACATACAACCCATCGTATAGCAATGCTTCTGCACGTTCCTATAGCGCACCGTCGTCGTCAGGCAACTACAGTGGCGGTTCCTACAGCAGTGGCGGAGGTGGCTCCTACAGCAGTGGCGGTGGAGGCGGTTCCTTCGGTGGTGGCGGCAGCCGCTCTGGTGGCTCCGGCGGCGGAGGAGGCCGTGGCAGGTAATATTATGAGGCATTAGCAAATATACATCTTTCAACCTATAAACAACACGACAATAATGAAAATCAAATATTTTTTGATGGCAGTGGCGTTGCTGTCCGCAGGACAGGCTGCTGCTCAGGAGACTTACGAGAACGCCAAAATCGCGGGAGAAGACCTCAATGGTACAGCTCGCTATGTGGGAATGGGTGGCGCGCTTGACGCACTCGGTGCAGATATCTCCACCATCGGTTCCAACCCTGCTGGCATCGCACGCTTCCGCAAGAGCAAGATAGAGGGCACGGTGAGTGTTGTCTCACAGGCTAATGCCGCTGAGTATCCTCATGGTGATGCCACA
Source organism: uncultured Prevotellaceae bacterium (assembly GCA_902767775.1). Lineage (GTDB taxonomy): Bacteria > Bacteroidota > Bacteroidia > Bacteroidales > Bacteroidaceae > Prevotella. The sequence goes on from CACXIP010000009.1 coordinate 61,567, forward strand.
AAAGTGAGTTTCGACCAGCTCGGCGGTGTGTGGGCTGTTGCATCGGTCGACGGCTCATCGTATATCAATGCGGGATTCAACTTCCATAAGAGCCGTAACTTCAACCTTATTCTCTCTGCTGACGACATGTTCGGACGGCCATCGCCGGACGGAACGGTCTATGCATCGCAGAACAAACTGACTTATATGAAGTTGAACAATGGTCTGTTATGCCCCATGGATGATAATGGGAGGGTCTATATCGATGAGCCTTACAGCTCTTGCAATCAGCTTGATGATATATATGTGAGAAACCTGTTGTATGCCGCTGGTGACGGACAGCGCTATTTCTACGAGGCTTCAGGATATGATTTCGACCGTGCCCACAAAGGCTATATCGGAGAATATGACTTCAATATCAGCGGCAACATCAACGACCGCGTCTATTTGGGCCTGACAGTGGGGTTGCACGATGTGCATTATGAGCATATTGGCGACTATACTGAGATGATACAGTCGAATCCTGAGAACATCAGCAAACTCAATGTCTATGACGAACGCAGGATTAAGGGACAGGGTGCGGATGTTAAAGTGGGTGCCATCTTCCGCCCGATAGAGTACTCACCGCTGCTGATTGGTGTTACCGTCCATACACCTACATGGTATGACCTCACCACCTCCAATTATACGGAAATCAGCGATGGCAATAATTATGCTTGGTCTGAGGAGTCATACGACTACAAAATCTATACTCCTTGGAAATTCGGTCTGAGCGCTGGCTATACCGTCGGTAAGCAACTGGCATTGGGCTTCGGCTTCGATTATGCAGACTATGGAACTATCAGGACTCGAATCAACGATGGCGGAGAGTATTACTTCTATGACTACTATGAGTCAAGTCATAATGATTATAACATGAACGAGCACACTAAGAGAACCCTCAAAGGGGTAAGCACAATCAAGGTGGGTGCCGAACTCAAAGTGACTCCCGAACTTGCCCTGCGTGCTGGCTACAACTACGCCACCGCAATGTATGAGAAGGATGGTTTCAAAGACGGCACCATTCAGTCGAATGGCTCCTATATCTCTACAGCTACCGACTTCACCAACTGGAAGGACACCAACCGCTTCACCTGCGGATTGGGCTACTCCACAGGCAAATTCAATTTTGACATCGCCTACCAGTATTCCGTTGCCAAGGGTGACTTCTGTCCCTTCATGAGTTATACGGATGGTCAGTATTATGATTTCGACAATGTCGCCAACTTCGTAGAAGTAAACAACAAGCGCCATCAGCTCATGTGCACAATGGGATTCTCATTCTAAATGAGCAATCTTCTCTATAATGGCGTTAATATTGTTCGAAAACTCATAATCGAAGTTTTTTTAACGAATTTAAAGAGATAAATAAATATTTATAGACTATATTTGCAACAAGATTCAAGAACAAGGAACAAAGATTAGTTTTTTTAGTGGTTAATTAGTTTTAGTAAGTATGTCAAAAGAGGCTTGTCGTGAGACAAGCCTCTTTTTATTGTTCAATCTTTAATCTTTAATCTTTAATCTTTAATCTTCATAGTCATCCGAGATGCTTTCTGCCTCAAAGTTGAGGTCCTCAGGGTCTGTATCAAAGGTGGTGCGGTAGCTCTCCTCAGTCAACTTGTCCTCGTCGAATGCATCATCTTCTTCAGGCATGTTGTAGGTATCTTCCTCCTCCGGGAGATCCATGTCTTCGTCATCATTCTCACGGTCTTCGTCTTCACTGTCCAAATCTTCGTCAAGCAGGATATGAGGACGCTCCACTATGGGCTTGGCCTTGGCGAAGATGGCCTCTACCCACATGCCCTTGGTAATCTCAAGCACTTCAAAGCCGTCAGCTACTTTCTTTTCATACATGCCACCGCGCTTGTGCAGACGGTCCTTAGGCAAAGTGGTGGTGCTGATATCGAAACCGCTCTCGATGATGTCCTGGATGCTTTGCGACAGACTGTCCCAGCCACCGCCGAAATTACGGTCGATAACCTCGAGCAACTTCGTGGTGGAAATGTGGCGGATGTTCTCGTAGGTAAGGTCGGTCACACGTAGGATGGGGCGCTTCTTGATGGCAAATTTGGTCTTCTCGCTATCGTCCATTTTCAGTTGTCCCACTTTATACCCGCGCGACTCGTATTTCTTCACAACCTCTGGCTTGTCTTCTTTCACCTCTTCCACATCAAAAGCGCTCTTGATGATATCGAGGTAGTGGCGTACATAGTCTTTGATGTCTGCATCTTTCTCCGCAGCTTCCCATAGGCGGAAGATGTCATTCTCCTGCAGATCCCAGATGTTGCTCTTGTTGAGCGTTTTCAAGGTTAATGCTTTCTTCTCTTTTTTCATACTATTGTATTAGTGAATGAATTATTGGGCTTCTTCGATGTTTCGTTGCAAAAGTAAGTACTTTCCTTGTTATTTCCAAATAAAATATCGTTTTTTTATAACCACTGTTGTATGGCAATAGTTTAGTGGGCTATATTCATCAAATAAGGGATTGAATTGTTAAAAAATAACACCAAAATCAAATTTTCAGTCCAACAAATAGAGAATCAGACCATTATTCTGTAATTTTATCTCGTTTTTCACAGATGATTGCCTCCAACCACATATGATATGATAAATGAGTTGATAACCCAAATCAATGATGCCATCTGGGGATATGTGCTGATTTTTGCCTTGGTGATGTGTGGATTGTGGTTCACATGGAAGATGAAGGGCGTGCAGTTTCGTATGTTGCGCGAGATGTTCAGGTTGCTCACTGACTCCGTTGCTTCGGCCACCGGCAATCTCGATGACAAGACAATGCAACATAGGCACATTTCCTCATTCCAAGCATTCGCCGTGTCTGTTGCCACAAGGGTGGGGACAGGAAATCTGGCGGGTGTTGCCACCGCCATTGCCCTTGGAGGACCCGGAGCAGTGTTTTGGATGTGGATGATTGCATTGGTCGGTTCAGCAACAGCTTTTGTGGAGTCCACGCTCGGCCAACTCTTCAAAAAAAGGCATAAAGACTCTTTCATTGGCGGACCTGCTTACTATATACAAGACGGACTTCACAAAAAATGGATGGCTTATACGTTTGCCATTCTGCTGACCATCACTTTTGGACTTTCCTACAACAGCATTCAGAGCAACACCATCTGCGGGGCGATGCATGAGGCATTTGGATGGGACCCGGTGGTAGTGGGTGTCTTTCTCTCAGCCTTGGCACTCATCATCGTATTTGGAGGCATCCACCGTATTGCCAACGTTAGCGCCATGCTCGTGCCGCTGATGGCAATAGGCTATTTTCTGCTTGTTGTTGTGATTGTCATCATGAACATCGAACATATACCCCATGTGCTGAAGGTCATTGTCACTGATGCTTTCGGACTGGAGCAGGGCGTGGGGGGCGCACTGGGAGCAACAATCATGAATGGGGTGAAACGCGGTCTCTTCAGCAATGAGGCGGGGGAGGGCAGTGCGCCCAATGTGGCGGCTACAGCCACGGTTTCCCATCCGGTAAAACAGGGACTGATTCAGGCCTTGGGGGTGTTCACTGATACATTGCTCGTCTGCTCATGTACAGCTTTCGTCATTCTCATCAGCGGACTCTATGATGTACCTGAACTCAACGGCATCACGCTCACACAGGCGGCTCTCGGTTCTGAAATCGGTTCCTCTGGACCTACGTTCATAGCTGTTGCCATCTTGCTGTTTGCTTTCTCGTCGATAATCGGAAACTATTATTACGGTGAGGCGAACATACGCTTCATGACATCCAGCGGCACCGTCCTCACCATCTACCGTATATGCTCCGGTGGAGTGATGGTGATGTTTGGTGCCTTGGTCAGCCTTGAACTGGTGTGGAATTTGGGTGACCTCTGCATGGCGCTGCTGACGACTTGCAACCTCATCGCCATCGTCTCACTTGGCAAGTATGTGTTCAGGTTGCTTGATGACTATAGGGCACAAAAAAGAAATGGGGTCAAAGACCCCATATTCCATAAAAGCCAGTTGCCGGAAATTGAGCATCAACTGGAGTGCTGGGACTGAGATGACTGCACATCCCCTGATGCTATCCCATGGTCACCGTCACCTCGTGGCTGCCGGGTGAATAGGGGATGACATTGCCGTCAATCAGTGCGCCGTCTACCTCAACGGTGAGCACACCACGGTTCACTCCCTGCGGGTTGGAGATGCGGATACGGTATTCTGCATCACGGAACTTGCGCTTCACGGAGAATTCCTGGGCAGTGTTGGGCACGCATGGGTCAATGAGCAGTCCGTCGTAGTCGGGTTTCACACCAAGGATATATTGGCTCACTGTGAGCCACATCCAAGCTGCCGTTCCCGTCAGCCAACTGTTCTTGCCCTCACCGGGACGGGCAGCGTCCTTGCCGGCTACCATCTGGCAGTTGACATAGGGCTCTACCTTGTGCAGGGTGCTGTATTTCTCCTCCACATAACTCGGCAGAATCTTGCGGTAGTGGCTCCAGGCGTCATCGCCACGGCCGGCCAACGTCTCACCGATGATGACCCAGGGATTGTTGTGGCAGAAAATGCCGGCATTCTCCTTGTAGCCCTCGGGATAACTGCTGATTTCACCATATTCATAGATATATTTGGTGAAAGCAGGGTTGTTGAGCACAATGCCATGCTCGCATTCCAGATATTTCTTCACGGAGTCGAGCGACTTGTCCACCATGCCTTCCTCGGCACCGATGCCTGCCATGGTGCACCATCCCTGACTCTCAATGAAAATCTTAGCCTCTTCATTTTCTTTGCTGCCAATCTTGCGGCCGTAGAAGTCGTAGGCACGTAGATACCATTCGCCGTCCCATCCGTCGCGCTTCACAGCGTCGACCATAGCGTCGATGTGTTTCTGGGCGCGCTCAGCCTCTGCGTCATTGCCGATGCGGCGGCAAAGGGCGACATATTCGTTGCCAGTGACCACAAACAGACCGGCTATCATCAGACTCTCAGCCTGCGACCCTTCTGTCTTGTTTTCTGTGGTCTGGAATGACTCGTTGGGGTCCCACGAGAAACAGTTCAGGTTGAGGCAGTCGTTCCAGTCGGCACGGCCAATCAATGGCAAATGATGGGGACCGAGGTTGTCGACCACATGATTGAACGACACGCGCAGGTGCTCCATCAGTGTCACCTCACTGCCGGGCTGGTTGTCGAAGGGCACCATCTCGTCGAGAATGGAGAAGTCGCCTGTCTCCTTGATATATGCCACGGTTCCGAAGATGAGCCAGCAGGGGTCGTCGTTGAAGCCTCCGCCGATGTCGTTGTTGCCGCGCTTGGTGAGAGGTTGGTACTGGTGGTAGCAACCGCCGTCGGGGAACTGGGTGGAGGCGATGTCGATGATGCGCTGGCGCGCACGCTCAGGTATCTGGTGGACAAACCCCACAAGGTCTTGGTTGGAGTCGCGGAATCCCATGCCGCGGCCAATGCCGCTCTCAAAGAACGAGGCGGAGCGCGACATGCAGAATGTCACCATACATTGGTATTGGTTCCAGATGTTCACCATCCGGTCGAGTTTCTCGTTGCCGGTGTCGACGACATAGATGTCGAGCAGGGCATCCCAATAGTCGTTGAGCTCGCGGAAGGCTGCGTCCACCTTCTCTGTCGTGTCGAATCGTGCGATGGTGTCCAATGCCTTCTTCTTGTTGATGACCTTGGGAGCGATGAACTTCTCGTCTTGCTCATTCTCCACATAGCCGAGCACGAAGATAAAGTCTTGGCTCTCGCCAGGCTGAAGTTCCACCTCAATATAATGGGAGGCAATGGGGCTCCAGCCATGCGCATGGCTGTTGCGCGGACGGCCTTCCACCACTGCGTCGGGACATTCGAAACCATTGTAGAGGCCGATGAAGGTCTCTCGGTCGGTGTCGAAACCATCTATCGGCACATTGACGCTGTAGTAGGCATAATGGTTGCGGCGCTCACGGTATTCTGTCTTGTGATAGATGACCGAACCCTCTATCTCTACTTCGCCGGTGGAGAAGTTGCGCTGGAAGTTCTCCATGTCGGTAGCTGCGTTCCACAGACACCACTCCTCAAATGAGAAAAGCTGTATCTTGCGCACTTTGTCGGTGGTGTTGCGCAGGGTGAGTTTCTGCACCTCGCACCAACTCTTCAGCGGGACGAAGAAGAGCACGCTTGCCTCTATACCGTCCTTCCTTCCAGTCAGGCGGGTGTAGTTCATGCCGTGGCGGCACTCATAAAAGTCGAGCGGTGTCTTGCAAGGTTTCCAACCGGGATTCCAGATGGTCTCACCATCCTTGATGTAGAAGTAGCGACCGCCATTGTCCATCGGCACGTTGTTGTAACGATAACGGGTGATGCGGCGGAACTTGGCATCCTTGTAGAAGGAATAGCCACCGGCGGTGTTGCTGATGAGCGAGAAGAAATCTTCATTGCCCAGATAGTTGATCCACGGCCACGGGGTCTTTGGGTCGGTGATGACATACTCGCGGTTGGCGTCATCAAAATGTCCGTATTTCTTGTTTGTCATTGTAGTTGATGTGTTGATAATGGCTATAGCTTGTATAGGTCACTGGCGGCAATCAGGTCCACCTTCTTCGATTCCAGTATTTGGTCACACAACTTCAGGTCGGAGGGACGAATCACCACGTTGGCGCTGTCGCCGTTGCTGAAGGAATACATATACTCGATGAACACTCCTGCATCGGAGAGACATTTCAGAACCACGGCGAGTGAACCTGGTGTGTTGGGACAGGTGAAGCCAATCACATCGGTGAGCTTCACGGTGAAATGTGCGTCTTTCAGTACTTTGTAGCCAAGGTCGGGGTCGCTTACGATGCAGCGTAGGATACCGAAATCGGAGTTGTCGGCGATGCTCATGGCCGACAGGTTGACACCTGCCTTGCCCAATACCTCAGTCACCTCAGTCAGACGCCCTGACTTGTTTTCCAGAAAAATAGATAATTGCTTTGCTAACATAGGTCTTATCGGATATTAATTAACTAAATACTCATAACTGTGCACGAAGCACTGACTTATAGCTTTCTCTTGTCGATTACTCGCTTGGCCTTGCCGGTGGAGCGCTCGATGCCCTTGGGCTCTACGAGTCTCACCTTGAAGCCGAGACCAATCACGCTGCGGAGCTCACCCTCGAGCTTCTTCTGCAGTGCCACCATGTCGGCCATGTTGTCGGTGAAGTATTCTTCCTTAACCTCCACCTTGAGCATACTTGTGTCGGTATTGTTGACACGGTCAACCTCCAGCAGGAAGTGGGGCTCAAATTCCTCTTGCTTGAGGATGACGGCCTCGATTTGTGACGGGAAGACGTTGACGCCGCGGATGATGAGCATATCGTCGCAACGGCCGAGGATGCGGTCCATCCTCACCAGTGTGCGGCCGCAGGAACAGCGCTCATAGTGAAGGGCTGTAAGGTCGTGGGTGCGGTAGCGGAGCAAGGGCATGCCTTCCTTGGTCAAATGGGTGAAGCATAGTTCGCCTAACTCTCCCTCGGGCATGGGCTCGCCGGTCTCGGGGTTGACAATCTCGGGGAAGAAATAGTCCTCATTGAGGTGGGTGCCGTGCTGGCACTCGCACTCAAAACCTACTCCCGGACCCGCAATCTCGCTGAGCCCGTAAATGTCGTATGCCTTGATGCCAAGCGATTCCTCAAGTTTTACACGCATGTTTTCTGTCCATGGCTCAGCGCCAAAGGCACCAAAACGGAGCTTGAACTCCTCGCGGGGCCACTCCGATTCGCGCATGGCCTCACCGAGGAACATGGCATAGGAGGGGGTGCAGCAGAGGGCGGTGGTACCGAAGTCGTGCATCAGCGTAATCTGTTTCTGGGTATTGCCTGATGACATCGGGATGACGCTGGCTCCAATGTTGGTCGCTCCGTCATGGGCTCCCAAACCTCCAGTGAAAAGACCATAGCCATAGGAAATTTGGAAGATGTCGTCTTTCGTTGCACCATAGGCGGTGAAAGCACGTGATATAGCCTCTGTCCACATTGCTATGTCCTTGCGGGTGTGGAGCACCACAACAGGCTTGCCGGTTGTGCCAGAGGAGGCATGGATGCGGACAATCTGACTCATCGGGACGGCGGCAAGACCAAAAGGATAGGTGTCGCGGAGGTTGGTCTTGTCGGTGAAAGGCAGTTTGGTGATGTCGTCAATACCCTGTATGTCTTCAGGACTGAGGTCCATCTCCTGGAACTTCTTCCGGTAGAATGGGGTGTTGTGATAACAGTAGTTGACAATTTTCTTCAAACGGCGGTTTTGGATCTCACGAAGCTGCTCGCGGTCCATGCACTCAATGCTCTCGTTCCAATACATGATGTGATTTTTACGGATTTTGGTGATTTATTGGATTATTGTTACTGTTTCAGCTGGCAAAGTTACAAAAAAAAAGTGAAATGTAGATTTTTTTGTTCATTTTGTTAGTTGATTTGATGGCAGTATTAATCCTCAATCTCCCTGTGGATAATCGAACCGCTTGCCTGATGCGTGGCAAGTACCAGTACCTCAGCTATCTGGACATGCTCGGGGGCGGATGCGGCATAGAAGGCGACATCGGCGATGTCGTCACCGGTAAGCGGACGGATACCGTCGTAGACGCGGTCGGCGCGCTCTTGGTCGCCGTGGAAGCGGACAACGCTGAAATTGGTCTCCACCAAACCGGGTTTCACATTGGTCACACGGACACTGGTGTCGGCAACGTCGATACGCAGACCGTCGGTGATGGCTTTCACAGCGGCCTTGGTGGCGCAATAGACATTGCCGTTGGCATAGGCGGCATCGCCTGCCACACTGCCGATGTTGATGACATGGCCGTGGTTGCGCTCCACCATGCCTGGAACAATCAGGCGGGTCATGGTGAGCAGACCTTTGATGTTGGTGTCAATCATCGTGTCCCAGTCTTCCATGTTGCCCATGTATTCTTTATCCAGTCCCAAGGCAAGACCGGCGTTGTTGACCAGCACGTCAATCTTGGTCCAACGGCCTGACAGTGAGGCAACAGCCTCTTTGCATGCCTGGCGGTCGCGTACGTCATAGCGGAGGGTCACCACTTGTGCACCTGCGCTTTCTGCTGCTTCCTTCACAGCTTGCAGGTTCTGTTCGTTTCTACCCGTGAGGATAAGGTCATATCCTCCTTGTGCAAACTTGCGGGCACAGGCTTCTCCTATTCCGCTAGTCGCTCCTGTAATCAATGCAATTTTTCTTTCCATATTTATTTACATGTAATTATCAAATATCAATTGTCGTGCAAACCGAGTGCAGACTAAATGATGGAACAGCGAGAGCCTAATGATGCTCGCATCAATTTGGCCGAGTCGTGACAGAATTCGACAGAATCAAAGCTTGCTTTCAGTATGCCGAGGTGCAGCCGACAATCAAGCGAAGCTCAAATCTTAAATCTCAAATCTCAAATCTCAAATCTCAACTCTCAATCCTTATTCGTCATAATGTTGAGCACCATCTCATCGGTCATACGCATGGCTTCGGCTCCAATACTGGTGAGGTTGTGGATGCTGCGGTCAACATCCTCGTCGACAATACCCTCGGCAGCTGTCACACAGCGTCCCTCCATGGAGAGGAGGGCGGAGAGGAGAGCGGTACTGACACCCGAACAAATCTTGAGCGAGCACGATGGTTTGGCACCATCGCATATCATACCCGTCAGATTGGCAATCATGTTCTTCACCGACCGGCAGATACGCTCAAAGTCGCCGCCCATCAGGTAGGTGATGCCGCAGGAAGAACCGATGGAGGCTACCACACAACCACAGAGGGCGGAAAGTTTGCCAAGACTCTGCTTGATGTAGATGGCGGTCAGGTGGCTCAAGGTCAGGGCACGGATAAGCTCTTCCTCGGTGTTTTCATTCTCAATGGCATAGACCACCACGGGATTGGTGGCGCAGATGCCTTGGTTGCCTGAGCCGGAGTTGGACATGACGGGTATCATCGCACCGCCCATGCGGGCATCGCAGGCGGATGCGGTCTTGGAGATGATATGCGAGAAGATGGAGTTGCCAAAAATGCCATGCGCCAACGGACGGTCGATGGTCTTGCCCAGACAGTGGCCGTAGTTGCCTTTCTTGGAGTCCTCTGCTGCCTGCATGTTCAAGTCGCGGGTCTTGAGGATGAAGCGGATTTCGTCGAGCGGACTAGTGGTGGCGAAGTCATATACGAGGCGCAGGTTGAGTTGTGGTTCTTCGTTGGTGTTCTTTTCTGTGTCCAGGGAAACGGCGTCTCCTGTTTGTTCCACAAAATGGGTGTGGCTGCCTTCGATGATGGCGGTGGCAGACTTGCCCCCTGATTCACAGCAAACTTCTATGTATAGGTTGTCGGGACACTTCGGCTTCAACTGGATGTGGATGCGGTTCTCGGCAATGAAGCGTTTGCCTTCCTCCACGGCTTCTGGTGTGAGGTCGCGCAGCACTTCCAGTTCGTAGGATGACTTCCCGATGAGGGCACCAAGGGCAATAGCGATAGGGAGACCTATCATGCCGGTTCCTGGGATGCCCACGCCCATGGCGTTTTTCAGTATGTTGCCACTCAGCCAAACTTGGATGTTTTCAGGTCGGCATCCCAATTGCTCAGAGGCCTTAGCAGTACAGAGCGATACGGCCATGGGCTCGGTACAGCCGATAGCGGGCACTACCTCGCGGTTAATCAGCTGTAGGATTTCTTCCCGTGTTTTTTTTTCTATCATAGTATAAATAGTGTAAAAGGTTGATATTGTTTCCTTAGATGATATAAGTGTAATGTCTCAACTTCCAACTCCTCAATACCTAATCAAAGTGAAGAATTGCTGCTCACATAGAAACGCTGCACACGCTTGCTCATCGTGCATAGCACCTCATATCCGATGGTGCCAAGGTCGGCTGCCATGTCGTCGGCACTATAGACCAAATCGCCGTCTCTGCCAAGGACAACCACGCGGTCGCCCATCCTCACTCCGGGGATGTCGGTCACATCCACCAATGTCTGGTCCATGCAGATGCGGCCCACGATGGGCGCTTGATGTCCTCGGATGAGCACATGCCCCTTGTTGGACAGGTGGCGGTTAAGGCCGTCGGCATAACCTGTAGTCACGGTTGCGATGCGCGACTTGTGCTCCACCTTATAAGTGCGGCCGTAGCCGATGGTCTCGCCAGGCATCACGTCCTTAACCTGTGAGATGGCTGATTTCCAGGCGATGGCAGGAGCTATGCCTTCGGGCAAGGCGAAACTGGGGTCAGGTTGGAGACCGAAGAGGATGATGCCCAATCTGACGATGCTGCCAATGCCCGAGAAAGTGTCGCTGTTGTCGAGATAGTGGAGGCCGGCTGCAGAATTGCAGCAATGGATATATGGCAGATTGAGGTCGGCGATACGGTCTGCAACCGCCTTGAACTTGTTGATCTGCCCCCAGGTGAAGGCTCTGCTCTCGTCGTCGTTGGTGTCGGCGACACAGAGATGGGTGAACATGCCGTTCACATTGAGCTTCTTGTAGTATTTGCGGATAATCTGCTCACAGCCCTCACTGTCATCCGCGTCGAGACCAATGCGGTTCATGCCGGTGTCGATGGCAAACTGGCACTTGACCATGAAGGGTGTGGAGGCCAGGGCTTCCGCGTAGTCTTCCGATACGATGGCTTGGGTGAGGTCGTAATCGAATAGGGTCTTGGCATAGTAGGGTGAGGAGTAGCCCAGCAGGAGAATTTCTCCCTGAATGCCGGCCTCACGCAAACCTACTGCCTCGTCGATGTTGGACACGGCAAACAGATGGCAGCCGCACCACGACAGCATGCGGGCAACCTGTACGTCGCCGTGGCCATAGGCATCTGCCTTGATGACGGCCATGATGTCGGCATCGGTCTTGAGGTGCTTTTTGTATATCAGATAGTTGGATTTCAACTGCGCAAGGTCAATCTCAATCCATGAACGTTTCTCTATTTGGTTGACATGTACTTCCATTTCTGATGATTTCTTGTTGTTGTGTTGGTTTTTAGAATCCTGTCCATGTCTGCCGCCACAATTGGCGGGTAAGCTCGTCCCATTTCACTATGGTGGCGCCGAAGAAGTCGGCCACATATCCATTGAGCATCTTCTGTGCCTCTTGTGGGGAGCGCGACTGGATGTCTTGCCAGGTCTTCTCGACAAAAGGCAATTCACGCTGCCCCTTCTCGATGAAGTAGTCTCGGGCAGACTCTATTGTCTTGCGGTAGTTGCCCCATCGTACCGTGGCGAGGCGGTTGGCCTTGCGGTAGTGCCATAACGCAGCATCGTCGCGGTCGCTGTGCTGGCCGCAGACCTGAAGGAGCTGGGGTAGGGTGGTCGTACCGCAGAAGATGGGGAAACGGGGACTTTCCCCGGGGTTGTCAAGAGCAATCCATGCCACTCCTCCCACCTCGTCGGGCAACCACGACCGAAGTTGGATGACGGTACTGTAGGCACACCAAGGTACACTGACGGTGCGGATGTTCTTCATCACTGAATCGCCCATCGCATAATACATGTTGATTTCATCTGGGCGCATCCAGGGATTGGAGAAAGGAGAGACGATGCTGTCAGGCTCACTTTCCACGATGCTGCCGTCGCTCTTCTTTCGTTTGGGGTTGGGTATCTTGTTTCGGCCGCTGAGGTTTTTCTCCGTTCCCTCATAATAGCTCCCCAGGAGGTGCATCACTTGCTCCACGCTTACCTTCTCATCAGGTCTCACACTCAGTGGCAGTTCGGCCACAGTGTCGCTCAGGTGCTTCGATGGGGCGAGCATGCTCATGATGTAGTGCTCACGCACGCTGTAGTTCTTGGGCTCGTTGAAGTAGTTGCCTCCGCTATAAGCCTTCCAAAAGCAGAAGTCTCCCTTGCCGTCCCATAAATTAAGCTTGCGGGCTACGTCGGTCACATTGTCTGATGCCATGTAGTGGTCGGGGTCGCTCAGGTCAATATGTGAGATGCGGCTGATGTTGGCTGATACGGCAATCTCATCGTCAGGGATACGTACGGCGGCCCATACTCCGCCAACTTTCTTGGGACCCTCGCCAAATACCTCAAAAATCCATACCTCGTCCTTGTCGGCAATGGTCAGGCACTCGCCGCTGTCACCATAGCCGTATTGCTTCACCAGGTCGCCCATCAGGCGGATGGCACCACGTGCCGTCGAGCAGCGCTCAAGGGCGATACGTGCCAGCTCCTCAATCATGAACATTCCTTTCTTGTTTCTAAGAATGTCTTTTCCTGAGATGGTGGTCTCGCCAATGGCAAGCTGCTTCTCATTCAGGCATGGGTAGGCGGTGTCGAGAAAGCGGTAGGTGTGGCGCACCTGTGGGATGACACCTTTGCGGTACATCTTGGTGCTGTCGCTGGCGGTCTGTGTGTGCATCCTCCCATCGTAGACGGCGGTAACAGTGTCGTTGGCATAGTCCTTGGCGGGCACCATCTGCATCCATGTGCGATACCAGGAATCGCAGGTGTGTGAGGTCATCACCGACCCGTCGGCAGAGGCTTTTTTGCCCACCATGATACTGGTGCACGAGGTCTTGTTGCCGTTGGGCGCATATTCGGTGTCCTGTGCGGATGATGCGGCGGAGACGGCAATCAATGCGGCACATACAACGGTTCTTATCGTTCTGTTGGTCATGATGTCTTTCGTTGAATGTCAAAGTTACTGCAAAGGTAGTGCAAACCGAGTACAATGCAAAGCAAAAAAACAAGTTTTTATTTCCATTCTCGGGGTGTGGCTGACCTTCGGCGAAGCCAAAATTACAATTTTTATTCCTATTCCTTGCATATTCCTCCAAAAACCTTATATTTGCAGCCAAAAATTGATTTCTTACTACTATGAACAAAATGTTTTTATTGTTGGTGCTTTTCGGCGTGGTGCTTGCCATTTGGGCGATGAAAGGAAGAAATGCTGGCAGCGATGCTTTCAAAAGTGTTGATAATGATGAGTTTGAGCAGCTGTTGACCGACAGCAACGTGGTGCTCCTCGATGTGCGCACCAAGAGTGAGTTTGATGAGGGGCATCTCCGTGGGGCAGTACTCATCGATGTGAAGACGGATTCTTTCATGATGGCTGCACGCGACCGTCTGCCGAAAGATAAGATAATTGCAGTGTATTGCCGAAGTGGACGGCGCAGCGTAGCCGCGGCTGAACGGCTGACAGATGACGGTTATCAGGTTGTTAATCTCAAGGGTGGCATTCAGTCTTGGAGCGCGGCAGGAAAGGAGGTCGTCAAATGAATATTGCAGTCTTCTCACTGACGTCTGCTCTGCATGATGAACAGACTGTCTCAAAAATGACCGAGGAGTTCCTTGGTGGTCTGGATATCGATTATGATTGGATGGGGGGAGATTTTACCAATTATGGCTCCTATCCGCTGAGTCTCATCTATGTCCGCACAGGCGGCACTGAGGGTTTGTTCCAGTCACTGATGCCATCGCTTCTGGAGAAAACCAATCAGCCGTTCTATCTGCTTGCCTCAGGGAAAAGCAACTCATTGGCTGCCTCAATGGAAATCTTGTCCTATCTGAGACAGAAGGGGTGCACTGGTGAGATATTGCATGGACATATAGAGGATTTGTCACGACGTATCTGCCTTTTGGAGAAAGTGCAGGTGGCGAGGAAAAAACTGCGAGGCTCCCGGTTGGGCATTATCGGAAAACCATCCGATTGGCTTATTGCCAGTGCTGCGGATGCCAAGGCAGTTCATGACAAATTGGGCATCCAACTGGTGGATATCCCCATTAATCGGTTGTTGGAAACTCTTGATACTATTCCATCAATTCCGGCAGGGGAGTCTTCTTCCAATCCGGCTGTCCATTCAGCATTGCCAGGGGCAGAACGTATCTATAAGGCATTGAAGGAATTGGTGGGTTCCGAAAGGTTGGATGGTTTTACGTTGAGGTGTTTCGACCTCCTCTCCGCGGTTCACAACACAGGCTGCCTTGCCCTTGCCAAACTCAATGCGGAGAATGTGGTGGCGGGTTGTGAGGGCGACGTGCCTGCCATGTTGTCGATGATGATGGCGCTGGCACTGACTGGCTTTACTGGTTTCCAAGCCAATCCGGCCTCTGTGGATGTCAACAAGGGCGAGGTGTTGTTCGCACATTGCACCATTCCGCTCAATATGGTAACTCGTTACGAGTACGACACTCATTTCGAGTCGGGCATCGGAGTGGGCATCAGGGGGTTCATGGATGAGGGGCCTGTCACAGTGTTCAAACTGTCTGGCGACCTGTCTGAATTCTTTGCCGCTGAGGGTGAGTTGCTGCGTTGCCAGGCGAATCCCAACCTCTGCCGCACTCAACTGGTTGTTCACTTGGATGAGGCCGAGGCGGCGTCTTATTTCCTTACACGCCCCATCGGCAATCATCATATCATACTGGCCGGGCGTCATAAAAAACTGATTGAGGAGATGATGAAATGTTGAGATGCGACTGAGCTTGCGCAACAACTGAAAGATGTACTTTCAGCTATACAACAACAAACCGCTAACCCACATGAGTTAGCGGTTTTGATTGATTCGGAAAGGATATGTTAACAACCCAATCCGACTATTGAAATACCTGACATGTTTGTTTTTTTGCGCTTTGCAAAGCAATTATTAAAACTCGTTAAATTCCTCGTTTTTCTTGGGAATAATGTTCATATTTCTTAAATTTGTAATTTAAACCTAATATTAAAAATGAAATCTACCATGCACAAATATCAACTATACGAGCCCCCGGTGACAACCATTGAGCCACAGGAAGTTTTTACCATCCTCGCCCCGAGTGAAACTCCGCGCGATATAGAGGTGACATTCGATTCAGGCGAATTCACCTCAGAAACGTTATCTAATGACAATAGTAGTCTTTGGGATGATGACCCCGGAGAAGGAATCCACGAATAAGGAAAAATGATAATACTATGAAACATATCAAATTCATTGTCACGTTGGTGGTGCTTTGGTGCATAGGAACAACATGCTCCCTTGCACAAGAGTTCCGATTGCTTATGTCGAGGTCAATCATGGAGATGCCCGATTACAAGAAAGCAACGGCCATCGATAAAATCACCGACTGGATAGAAGTGAGCGACGGAGGTATTTACAGCAATTTCATGGAAGTGAATGATTTCCTCCAGAAGATGAAAATTCCTGGTCTCAAAGGACTTGAAGAAGCCAATCAGTTTCGGAGAATGCGCGACCGCACCATCCTTACTTTCAAAATAGACGATCAGGGAAAATATTACAGTTACAATGTGGTGGCAAAGCATGGCAATATAACAAAAAAACTCACCACCAGCAAGTTTTTTTTCATGAACGTGCCCATGTCGGATGAACCTGTGGAACTGACCATATCATCCATCTATGCTCCCGACAAAGCCATACACATCAAATGCCAGTCGGCACCCTTCGGCAACGACAGTCTCTACGTGTTCCAGCTCGACAAGGTATGCCAAAAAGTGGACGACACCTTCAATATTGAGGTGCTTATGAGTGACTCGACATTGGAAAACCTACCTATCACCAACCAGAAATTCCAGTGTGTCTTCTCCCAATCCGAACGCTACCCGACCAAGGCATATCTGGGCGTGACGGGGAAGAAACTCGAACTCGACATCAACAAATGGAACCCAGGAGTGGGACTGGCAGCCAGCTTCAACGCTCTCGCACTGAAGAAAGAGTGTAACTTCACCACACACAATGCTGAATTCGCCACATTCAACTGGATAGGAGCAGGGCTTTTCGCACAGTACGACACCCTTTTCTTACAAGTGCGCAACTCAAAGTCGCAGCTGATAAAAGACGCCAGAATCAACATCCAGCGCATCGACTACGACCAGCAGCCTGTAAGTGACACCGACGTCTGCTTCCTTGGCGTTGACGAGAAAACAGGCGACTACATGATTCTCACAAAGGGTTATCCTGCCTACATTGAGGTGCAGGCCGACGGATACATGCCACTGCTCTATCATTACACGGGTGCCGCCGACCCTGAGACGAAGGTGTTGTCGAAGACAGGCATCTCTGACTATGTGGTAATGACAGAGGGGGATGTCAATAACAACGAGACGGTATTCTTCAAGAAAGAACTCAGGTTCCTCTCCAAGAAAGAATATTACCTGAATGCCAAGAAAAAAATATGGGATGCCGACATCGTGGTTCTCGACTTGGTGAAAGAGCCTGTCACCGAGACAGTGTTCTTCACTCCAAACGGAGGTACCGAAGAAATGAAAATGGCTGACGGGGAACTGCGTGAGAAATATGTCACACTCGACCTCCACTATGCCGTGCCGAAAAACGCACCATTAGGAGAGGCAGGTGTCGTGGAACTTGATTATAAGGACAGTGAGGGCAAAGGATATGCCCCACATCTAAGCGATGATGTGATTGATGCCAATATCTATACAGGGTTGGCACACAGTTTCGTGGTGAGCAAATACGACCTCAGCGAATGTATCCCTGAAGGGGAGACAGCAGCACTGACTCTCAGAAACGGGGACATGAACGACAAGGCGTTTCCGCTTTTATGCAATTTCACCTACACTCAGGATGAGATAGAGGAGAAAGCAGAGGAGGAAACTGTTGCTCCTGGCAAAGAGTTGGAGAATGAAAATCCCAAATCGAAGATGGATGATGCCTTAGAAATGAGGGTACCCATCAATTTCTCCTTCAAATTCGGTGACAATGTCAAGATGAGCCTCGCCGTCACATTGAACTATCTCAAGATGGAAATCAACTGGAAACTCACATTGACGCTTTTCAACCCTGAAGAAGACCAAGGTGAAAAGATGGACAGAGCCCAAAAGCGAAACAAGACCGTCAATGGATACAAGAATTTCAAGACCAGTGAAAGTACTTCGCTCAACATGATTGACGGAAAAGCCGATAAAGACAGTGAGCTCAACGAGATGTTCAGCCAAAACATTGAGTCGGGCATGGGATGGGTATTCAAGTTCTTCGCTTCGGGAAAAGTGCCATTCAAGGGATGGGGCGTTCATGCCAGAACCAATTTCTTTGATTTCGTAGAAGAACTGGGTGGTTCAATGGGATATTCCGTTAAATACAGCTTGTCGAGCATGGGCAACTTGCTCAGAGCGAAAAACATGGAGGCGGCAGCCACGTGGGCTGACCTAATTGAAACGTTTATTCGATTTGGATTCAAACTCGATTGCTATGTGGGCGGTCAGATGGGCATCACCACATTAAGAGATGGCTATTCCGACCAGGCCGAAGGCAGAGGCCTTTATTTGGAAGCTATGGCATACGCCATCCTCGCCGCATGGCTTGAAGCCGGACTGCCGACCAATCCTGTGATCAATTTCGCAGTGGGCGTAAGAGGCGGTGGCAAACTGGGCATATATGGAAAGTTTGTTCACTCATTCGGCGACAATTTCGGACTGGGCCTGAAACTCACTGCACTGGCACTTGTGCAATATTATATCAATATCGACACATTCATTGGAGGATACCACAAGAGCGGTAACTTTTTCGACGTGGGAGGCAGCAAACTATTCCCCGACGACGACACCAATCCATATCATAAAGACTTCCCCAACTGGCTGCCGAAGAATTCTAGATCAAGGGCCAACAGTTACAAGCCTCTCAAGACCGAAGTGGATGCCGGCTATGGCAAAGTGGTGCTCGAGAGTGTGGCATCCGACGCCTATCCGGATTATCTGGGTGAGGACATGTTCGTCGTCAATCACCTGCACGACAGTCAAATATATGATGACGACGGCATAGATGTTGTTGACATCAAATCGGGCAAGTCCACGAAGATTTCCTCTGACGAATATCTCGCCATTCGTCACGACATGTCGGTATCGGGCGACAAGAAAATCATCGTTTATCAGCAGTGCGACACCATTGTAAAACCAGAGAGTGTGACCGATGACAACGTGGAGAAGCGGGCTATGCAACTGAGCAAGAACTTCAACATCTGCGCCAATATTCTCCAGAGTGACGGAACATGGAAAAAGCATGTGGTGTATCAGAGCAAAGAGGCTAACATCAAGCCGGTGGCCGCCATTCAGGACGACGGGAAAGCTGCCGTGATATGGCAGTCGGGGACGTTCGACGAGTCGATGGCAGAGACCGACTCCATCATGAGGCAGTACATGGATGGTTACCTGCTCTACAGCCGTTTCGATGGTAAGCAATGGGGCGAACCGATAAGAATCACACGCATTTTCAAAAATAATACCGTGGGCGACTATCAGGCCATCATGAGAAACGACACCGTGCTGTTGGCAGTACAAGAGTCAAGAAAAACTGCTGCAGAAACTCCAAAAGAAGAACTGCGATATTACTCCATTCCAGCAAATCCATATCAATCACACTATTTTGCCGAGACCATCAATGTCACTAACTTCTCAATCAAAAAAGTGGGTGATTACAATGTCGTCGGTCTGACCCATGAGATTGACACCTGCAAATATGATGTCTATGTGAAGACATTGAATATGAACGGCATGCCGAACGGGAAAGCTGCCACTGATGTGGGGCTGCAGAAATACTCGCCCATCGGAGCGCGCATAGTGCCCGCTGCCAATGCGTCGAATGTGGCCGACTTCGCGCTGATGTGGATGGAGAACACCGACAGGGAAAGCAAGGAAGATGGCAACAGGGAAAGCCTTGGCGGACACAGAAGGGTGATCAACGCCGCCAGGATGAGTTACACCGGCGATTTGCTCGCTGCCACTCCCATCACCGTGGGCATGGAGAGAGACGACCTGGTCATGCTCGATTTTGACGGATATCTGGACGACGACCGCATCAAGGTACTCTATACATTGACAGACCCCGAACTCGCCGGAGGAACTGTGGTGGTGGAAAACGAGAAATACTTCAGCAACAGTTTCAACTACGACCTGATGTTCGACCAAAGGGCTGCGATTGATGGAGTCTATATCCCGCTTGTGCTTATGGTGAACAATACCGGCACTTCTGCCATCAGAGGGGTCACCGCACATCTCAACAACCAGACCATAGAGGTGGAGGATGCGTTTATTCCTCCGTTCCAGTCCAAGTACTTTATCTTGTCCTATGTGATGGATGATGATTTCACTGGGTATATCTCCTCGAAAGTGGACGTGGAGTATGAGAATATTTTCAAATCGACATTCAACAGCCGCCGAAAAGTGAGCAACCTCCGCTCCACTATGACTAAAGTAACTACGGTGAACAATGTGGATACGGAGATGAGGGTGCTCTCTCAATCTGTCGATGACAAGGGAAACAATACGCTCGTAGTGGAGGTGGTGAACAACTCGAAGGTCAAACTGCGCCCTGACCAGTCGATTTTGGTGGCCGTTTTGGACAATCCACGACTGAGCGAGGAGAGTTTGATGACCAAGATGGTGAAAATCCCTGCCAGTGAGATGAGAGACTATGGCACGTACCAGAAACTTATCACTACCATTACAGTACCATCGGTCAAAAACGACGTCCAGGCGGTAGTGGCAGCAACGGTTGTGCCCGAAAACGCCCGATCTATATCGGAAATGAGCATATATCGGGAGATTAACCCGAACGACAGCTACCAGTATGTCACACTCCATGAAAGCGGTATCCCCACTTATATCGACGGAGTGAGAACCGACCTAAGGGCCGACAAACAAATGAAGGGGAAGCGCATCACATTCGCTTACAAGGAAAACGGCATCCTGGTGTGGGGACTCAACAAAGAGGAGACCATCAGACTCTACGACCTCGACGGTAAGGAACTTTTCACCAGAAAGGCCAATGGCACAGAGATGTTCATCCCAATCAACCGCCATGCGTTCTTCGTGTTGAACGCAAATGATGAAAGTATTAAATTTCTGTTCTGACATGATGAAGAAAACAATCTCAGTATCCAGACTAATAGTCCTTGCCGTGATTTTGGCCATGCCATGTGCGGCATCAGCGCAGGTGAGCGACAACACTTTCGTGTTTCTCCGTGGCGATGGTACAGACAAAAATCCATTCATCATCGACAGCTACGAGTCGTTGGTGGAATTCCGTGAACTCGTGGCATTGACCCCGCTTGAAAACAGGTACCGAAATGTGTTGGTCAAAGCCGACATCGACCTGGGAGCCGACCCCAACTGGGCACCCATACGATACTACGACTCGCAACACAAGTGGTATTTCAAGGGTATCGTTGATGGACAGGGACATACCATCTCCAACATGACCATCAACAAAAGCATCGATGCCATACGCACCGATGAGGTTTATCTGGGACTCTTCGGAAGGACCGACGATGACAACTACACCATGGTGAGCAACCTCAATCTGAGAAACACAAAAATCAATGTTACACTTGAGGCAGAGCCAGAAAACAAACTTGATGTGAATGTTGGAGCGCTGGTTGGCTATGACGAATGTATGGTAAACAATATCAACGTGGATGGAGAAATAACCATTAACGATGAGAGCAGCGCGACCTCAAAAACCAGATACATCAATGTGGGTGGAATAGCAGGGGCCATTTGCAATAAAGGCCATATCAACAACAATCCAGGCAACCATAGTCAACCCAACAGACTGAATGCCGACATCAACATCCACTCCACCGCCCTTGGGTCAAGAATCGGGGGTATCGTGGGGTATGCAGAGTTATTAGACTTAAAGGATTGTACTTCGTCGGGCATGCTGATGGGGCGTGTCGTGGAGCCGGATTTACCCAATTCGGCCGATAGATGGGACATCTCGATAGGAGGCATCTGCGGATATTCCAACAACAGCGATTACAGTTGCAGTTATGAAGGGTTATGTTCTGTAAGCAGGGTCTATGGAGGCAACTGGACAGGTGGGCTGTTTGGTTATATGTATACCGATTTCGCTCCCTTGTCCTCATTTTTTTATTTTACTAATTGCTATGCTGCAGGTGGTGTCTCCGATGCCTATAACAGTTCAGGCGGGCTAATAGGATTTATCCTTAAAAACAACAATTCGGACCGTACCACCACCGTAAAACTCACCAACTGCTATTATGCCGGCACGCTCACATTGCTGGGACAAAAAAATGGCAAGTCCATGGTTGGAAATTACGAGGGTGACATCGGTTTGATGGAGTATAAATTCAACAACTGTTTCTACGACAAAAAGTTGATGACCGACGACACCGACTATCAGACACTGATGGATGAGGAATCGTCAGAGCAGATGAGGTCTTATATCTACGGATTTGAAACAACAGAAGTCATCGGCGAGGGTATACAATTCACCACGCTGGCAAACGAGGAGGAATGGATATTTGCCGAAAACCGTTATCCGCAGCTCAAATCCATAAAAGACACCCCTGTGTCAACACTTGCCGTGACTCCTATATTCTTCAAAGAAAATGAGAATGCCGAGCGCGTGTATCTCGGAGTCACTCTGACGGAGGCCAAATACGGAGGCCAAACAGCCACATGGTCGGCACCAGTGGGCAACGGCAGCGTGATAGGACTACGTCTGATGTCGGATGCCGTGGGATATGAGATACTGACGCTGACTGCCGGCACCTGTGTAAAACGGCTCAACCTCTTCATGGCCAACTCGGACGACAAATGGGAGGGTGAGGCACATATCCCTACCGGAGAGAAAGGCGAGGTGTTCAGTATAGGCAATGGTACGGCGCAGAATCCCTATCTCATTATGAATGCGGGACAGCTGGCCTATGCTGTGAAGCACAACGAACAAAACGAATACTACAAGATTGGGCATGACATTATCATCAACCGCAACCTACTGACCAACACCGAGGCGGCAATACCGTGGATTGACACCAAGAAAGCGGTTTACTCATGGAAAGCCTATCTCGATGGGGACGGGCATCTCGTACACGGCATGTATCTGCCCACGCAGTCGGCAAACGACAAAAGCCATCAGCACGGATTGCTGGGAAGTATCGCCTCCACAGGCCGTGTGGCCAACATGGGAATGGTGGAGACAGTCATCACCGACGATTTCTCGGGGATTTCCAATGAAGAGTCCTACGTGGGAAGCATTGCAGGCACCATAGAAAGCGGAGGAACCTTGGAAAACTGCTTCACCAACGGATATATCATGCTCAAGGCCCAGCAGGGTCTGCTCTACGCGGGAGGCATCTGCGGCAAAGCCTCCGGCAACATCACCGACTGCCTCAACGCCACATCGGTGATGAGCACCGAGCGTAATGTCATGTCAGGTCAGATTGGCGGAATCGCAGGAAAAGCGGACAACGCAACATTCGCCAACTGCCTCAATATCGGCAGGATTTCCCATTACGATGAACTTAACGAAAAATGGGCGGGCGGCATTTGTCCAGGTAATGGATACACCAACAATGACTGTTATTTCGACTTGATGACGACCGCATGCGACAAGACTGGAACCGCCGGAAAGTCAACCGCACAACTAACTGATGGAAGCCTCTTCTCGGAACTTAGCAGATGGACTGCCGAGGCCAACTTCTATCCCGTGCTCAAGACCTTCGCCATGACCGACTACATGAAGCTAATATCACGGCCTCTCACTTTCGATGAAAACGACTGTTCGGCAGAGACGAAAAACATTCTTGAACTGCCTCTTGGAAACATCAAATGGGATATGCCTACGAATGAGGCCTGCCTCAACCTATATGCAGACCATGGACTCGCCGAGCCGAAAGCCAAAGGCACAGTGGGACTGACGGCGACCCTGAACTCCAAAAATGGACATGACAAGTCGCAAAATATGGTATTCATCACAGTGCCCGACGACTTCGTGGAAGGGATACAGTTTGTTGACCCCGAGGCGAGAAAAGCATGCGTGGAAGCCTTCGGCAGCAACGGTGTCATCACGCTCGAACAAGCCATGAGCGTCACCGACTTCACTCCATTCATCAACCACTCATCATCCTCAGCCATTGTCTCGTTCCCAGAGATGCGCTATTTCTCGGGAATCACCAGACTCACCAACCAACTCAGCACCTGCTCCAGTCTCGAGGAGGTAGAACTCCCCCTTGGACTGAAAACCATCGCTGCCGACGCATTCAGTGGGTGCAGCAGCCTTGAGACGGTCTCATTGCCAGTGAACCTCACGAGTGTGGAACCCTATGCATTCAGAGCCTCCAGCATCAAACAGATAGAAGTGAACAATGGCAACGAACATTTCAAGAGCCGCGAAGGAGTGCTTTTCAATGACAATGAGTATATCGTGGCATACCCGCCTAAGAAAGAGGGGAAAAGCTATATGTATACCGCTCCTGTCAACGGCATCCTCACTGGCGCATTCCAAGTAACAGAGCATTTGGAAACACTGTATATCGGCGATGACGAGGGCAACTACATCGACCTTAAAAGGAATGCCATCCCCACCAACCTACAAGTGTATATCAATGATGCTACCGACAACGCCACCTATATCGACACCTACCGCTACGACGAGTCACGCGACTGGCAATACATCGATGCGGAAGACAACCTGGCACGTTATTTCCCGTTGAAAGTCACCTCGGCAAAGTATGCAACCATGTGCATCTACTTCAACACCATATTACCTAAGGGACTGAAATCCTACTATTGTTATGACAGAGACGATAAGGAGAAGGGTGTGGCTCTGTTTTATGAGTTGGGCAGCAAAGTGCATGGTGGAGTGCCGGTTCTGATTTACGGCAACAAGGCAGGCATCTATCCATTGTATGAATCCGACGAGGACATGACAGAGCCAGAAAACCTCTGCGACTACTTTCAAGGAAGCGGTGAGGAAGGATTCATAGTGGGCGACCAATCGGGCTCATCAGGCACAGTACAGGGCAGCATACTCACACTGGGGCATAACAGTAAGGGCGAACTGGGGTTCTTCGTCTTCAGAAGCGACACCAACAAGATTCCCGCCTATAGGGCATATCTTGTCGCAGAAACACTCTCTGCCGCCAATGGCTTAAGAATATCCATCGAGGATGCCAACGACATCACCTCACCCATTTCCGACGTTCAACGCACCTCTTCCATCTACGACCTTTCTGGCAGGAAGGTAGCCGAGGGTTCCGACTTGCGCCGCCTACCCAAGGGTATATACATACAGAATGGCAGAAAAATTTCTATCAAGTGAAGACCTCAGTTCACCTACATAAAACAACATCAGAAATGACGAGAATATATAACATCGAGAAGGTCGCAGCACTCGTGCTGACACTTATCCTTTCTTTATCCGTAAGCGACATCTCTGCCAAGGCAAGGAGGGGATATGCGCTTTGGTGCAAGGCAAACACCACATTGTATTTCGTCCAAGCAGACACCAAGCCCGATTCCTATAATCAAAACACCATTGATTATGCATGGGAAATCACCGATGAGAACCTAAGCAATGGTGTGGCGGCTCCGGCATGGATAAGAACCACTCTGAATAGTGCTGACGGAGCAATAAAGGTGCCCCAACAGGTCACCACGGTGGTTGTAGACCATAGTTTCAGATTCGTTGTTCCGGCGGGCTTCTACAGTTGGTTTCATGGTTGCGTCAACCTGAAGACAGTGAGAGGACTCTGCTACCTCAACACAAGCCGAGCGGGATATATGAACAAGATGTTCTACGGCTGCACCTCTCTCGAGACCATCGATTTCACTGGAGTCGACATGAAGCCTATCTTCAATACCACCATGATGTTCTATGGGTGCAACTCGCTTCGTACCATCCATGCCGATGAGGCATGGACACCGACCTACTCTGCCTATATGTTCACAGGATGCGAAAAACTCCCACGCTTCGACAGCAGCAAGGTTGACGCATCGATGGCTAATGGAGATGATGGCTATTTCAACACCAACAACAATGTCTACGCCTTGCGTCTCAATGGCGTGGGCAGCGCTGACGATTACCTCTATTTTGTCAGGACACCCGAGACCATCGCCGTAAACAGCGAGTACAATGGGAAAATAGTGAATGCAGTTTATGCCTACGACGATTTCAAGGTGGTACACTCTGGTGACGACTGGACATGGGCATGGAGTGGAAATAGCTTGATTCGGCATGTGGTCATCGAACCCAGTTTTCGCAATGTACATCTTCCGACCCTCGAGGGATTTTTTAAAGGTGACCCCAACAATTCCATCACTGATATTGACGGTTTGGAATACATCAACACCTCAGAGGTGACCTCCATGCGGAGCATGTTTGATGGTTGCGTCGAGCTTACCTCTCTTGATGTGAGTTCACTCGACATGAGCAGCATACAAGACATGGGCCATATGTTCGATGGGTGCATTAAGGTCACAAGCATCAATCTATCGGGCGTCAACACCTCGAATGTCACCAATATGGAATACCTCTTCGCAGGATGCTCAAATCTCCAGTCGTTAGACTTGTCTTCTCTCGACACCAGACGGGTCACCACGATGAGCCATCTTTTCGAAAGATGCCGGTCACTGAACGCACTCGATGTCAGTCCGCTCAACACTTCATCTGTCACCGACATGGACGCGATGTTCGCAGGCTGCTATTTCCAAAACAATGGCGGCACCACCGGTCTGCAGGAACTGGATGTCAATGCGTTCGACATGACCAACGTGACCAACACCAAGGAGATGTTTCTTAATTGCGGAGCATTAAAGACCATTTTCTGCGACAACACATGGGACGTTCCAGTAAGCGATGATATGTTCAAAGGCTGTACCAGCCTTTCTGCCCATATCAGTTATGACCCGGAAAAGGTTGACGGTGCCTACGCCAACCCCCATACGGGATATTTCTACTCAGAGATGTATCCTCCCACTTACGATCCGCAAGGCAGGTTCATCATCAGCGATGTCGCCAGATGGGAAGAGTTTGCCGGGCTCGTGAACAACGGGGAAAGCAATTTGAATGCAGTCATGATCAAGGATGTGGACCTTGGCGACTCTCAGATGAAGATAGGAACAAATGAGTATCCCTATACCGGCACATTTGAGGGCAACGGACACCAGTTGAATATTGCATATGTCAGTACGGCCAGAAACTGTGCTCCTTTCTCCGTGGTGAAGGGATGCTCCATAGCCAACCTGCATGTCACTGGCAGCATTCAGACCAACAATATGGGAACAGGAGGATTGATTGGAAAGGCCACACAATCAGAAAACACCATTACCATCTCTAAATGTTGGTCGAGCGTGTCCATCAACTCGACGATTGATGGTGGGGGGCATATCGGAGGATTTATTGGAGAAGACTACGTGTCAAAAATCGATATCACTAATTGTCTGTTTGATGGCGAGATTATCGGAAAGAAAACTCATGGATGCGGTGGCTTCATAGGGTATATAAGTGATGATAATTCGAAGTCTCCTGTAACCATTACAAATTCTCTTATGAATGCCACCATAGACTTTAATGATGAATTTGTTTCGCCGTATGCAAGCGGTACGTTCTATGGATTCAGTAGGAGAATTCTGTCCGATACGAATGATGATCATTATGATTATGTAACAATCAACTCCAGTGGATATACCCAAAGTTTTGGCTGCACTACAAACCAAGGAATGAATCTTACCAATATAACCGATGCCGATGAAATCATCAGGAGCATTGGTGGTTCTAATAAACAACACTGGTGCGTAGTAGATGGTAAACCCGCACTGAAGTATTGACTTAGGATGCAGAATCGGAAATGCTTTCCACGTTAAACACACTGTTATTAAATGAAATGGAGTGAAAGAAAACCTCTTTCACTCCAAAGCGGAAAGGATAGGATTCGAACCTACGAACCGCTTTTGACGGTTACACGCTTTCCAGGCGTGCCTCTTCAGCCACTCGAGCACCTTTCCTGATACATTGACTGTTTCGGGGTGCAAAATTACATGATTATTCCAAAATAAAAGAATTTTTGAACTGTTTTTTTTGAAAAAAGTGATTTCGTTGGTTGTGGGGTTCTCTGTTCAGTATTATAAGTACTGGTCTACTCCCTTGTCTGCTCTTATCTTGCCTAGACGCTCTGTTTCCTCACGAATGAGAATGTTCGCCTTGTGTGTTTCGTAATTGGCGGCCGACTTGGGATGATATAAGTGTACGCAGGGGGCCAACCCTTTGATGTTCTTGCGTTTCACTCCTGCATTGTAGAGCCTGTCCACCAGTTCCGTATCCTCACATCCCCATCCGGTGATGCGCTCCTCAAAACCATTGACAGTCAAGAGGTCAGATTTCCAAAACGACATGTGGCATCCCCTTATTTTCTCAATGCCCTTAGCTCCCTTCACTATACGATGAAGCCAGGGTAGTCGGAGCATCACCAACGGACGCCTCAGTCCCTTGGTGAAAACAGAGAATTTGGGATTCATACTGGCACAGTGCCTGCGTGTAGCTTTCTCCGTGAGTCGTGCACGGCTCCCGTTGATGAAATAGCCTTTTTCGCGTGCCATCACATGGTCTTGCACAAACGTGGGACTGACCACAATGTCACCATCAATAAAGATGATGTAGTCGCCCTTGGCTTTCGCAATGGCAACGTTTCTGGACATGGACAGGCGGAATCCTTCGTCTGGTATCCACG
Organism: uncultured Prevotellaceae bacterium; assembly: GCA_902767775.1. Classification (GTDB taxonomy): domain Bacteria; phylum Bacteroidota; class Bacteroidia; order Bacteroidales; family Bacteroidaceae; genus Prevotella. The sequence goes on from CACXIP010000009.1 coordinate 89,976, forward strand.
AGTGGATGAGTGGAACAGGAAATATCGATTGATAACGCTCTATCAGTTTTCTCGTCTCATCTTTGGAGCCGTCATCGGCCACTATGACCTCGCATGGCAGTCCCCGTTGTCTCATTATCCCTTTGAGCACCAACTCAAGGAATACTGGTTTGTTGTATGTAGTGACGACCAGCGTGGTGTCATCATATATAAGTGATTTCTCTTGCATATTGTTTGTTGCTATACAAATCTCAAACCTCAAATCTCAAACCTCAAACCTCAAATCTCACATACGCTCTGTCGTCGAAAGACAGTTGTCCATCCATGAGTGCCTTTGTTGCAATATGATGGTGAATGCACAACGGGTCGGTGGAGAGTTGTTTGGCGAGGGCTGCTTCACTTTCCTCAAGTGTCGGCAGGAGAAAGGGATAGCCGTCGGTGGCAAGCACCACTTTGCTGCCAAGGGGTACGGGGATGACTTTTACCTTGTCCATCGCAACAGGGAACCCGTCGAACACCGAAAAGCGAACGTTTTGGTCATGGCAGGTCTGCACAATCTGCGCTACGACACGGTCGCGCCCCACATCATGTTGCTGTAGGGAGGCTACGTCTGCCTCGCCTTTTGCCAACATCTCATGGATGATGGCTGCTCGTTCATGGGCGATACGGTCCTCATCGGGCTTGGGGTTGTCGTAGTAGATGCCATCAACTAAGCATTGGCAGTCGCCTACCATCCACACCTCATGGCGCAAACAGCTGTAGATGGCCGCACTCGCAGTCATACGCTCCTCTGGATGTGCGATGAGTCGGTTGAGGTCCACCTCATATTGTCTGTATGCGTCTCGAAACAGTTTGGTGATGATGTCGCAGCATTGCTGCACTGTGGCATCGGGAGCAAGTGCTTGCAGTCCCTCGCTGACGAGGAGCATCGCAGCTCTTCCATTGCGCATTCCTGGCTTCATCTGCTTGACGGCTTTGCTTGTGCTGCCGTCGATTACAGCGATGAAGTCATCGGTCGCGACGATGCCGTCCTCGCACGTCTCGGGACTTTTTTTGCCGGTCAGCCGACTTTCGATTATTGTTGTTTTCATATGAGTGTGTTCTGTCCTTTGGGTGGGTGCGCGATGTGTCGTGCCCTTGTCGTGGACTGTTTCCAAGCAGCTGCGGAATCAGTTCTGTCATGCCGATGCGGCGCAGTTCACGCTCTATGCGCTGCCGTTCCTCTGGCTTGTACCAGAAGAAGAACATGCGCTGGGCGAGCTTGTCCTGCTGACTCTTTGCGCTGAACACCGGTTGAAGCGTGTAGGGGTCAAGTCCGGTATACCACATCTCGGTGCTGATGGTCATCGGGGTAGGGGTGAAGTCCTGCACTTGCTCCAATTGGAAGTCGAGGCGCTTGGTGATGAGGGCAAGGCGCGCCATGTCTGCCTCATGGCAGCCCGGGTGGCTGCTGATGAAATAGGGGATAATCTGCTGGCGAAGACCTTCGCTGCGGTTGATGTCATCGAAAAGTCGTTTGAAGGTCTCAAACTGTGCGAACGGGGGCTTGCGCATGAGTCGCAGCACTTCATCGCTGGTGTGCTCGGGGGCGACTTTCAACCTGCCGCTCACATGGCGGCATATCAGTTCACGGGTGTAGGCGGCAGTGGCTTCATCGGTGGCTGGGTCACCACTTTTATGCAGCAATAGGTCGTATCGGACCCCACTTCCGATGAAGGTCTTTTTGATGCCGGGCAATTGGTCGACAGCACGGTAGAGGTCGAGCAGCGCTTGGGGGTTGGTGTCGAGGTTACGGCATATCTGAGGATGGATGCAGGAGGGTCGTTTGCAGCGCTCGCACTTGGTCTTGTCCTTTCCTCCCATCCCGTACATGTTGGCGGAGGGACCGCCAAGATCGCTCAGGTAACCCTTGAAGTCGTCGAGAGCTGTCACCTCGCGCACCTCTCGGAGGATGCTCTCCTTACTTCTCGAAGCGATGAATTTCCCTTGGTGGGCACTGATGGTGCAGAAGGCGCAGCCACCGAAACAGCCACGGTGGATATTCACCGAATGTTTGATCATCTCGTAAGCTGGGATGCGCTTATTCTTGTATTTGGGATGGGGAAGACGGGTGTAAGGATATGCAAACGAGGCATCCACCTCTTCGGTGGTCATCGGGGGGTAGGGTGGATTGACCACCGTATAGCGGTTGCCTGTCTGCTGGATAAGCCGCTGGGCATGTATCTTGTTCGACTCTTCCTCAATGTGGCGGTAGTTCTCTGCCTCGCAGCGTTTGTTGTCAAGACATTCCTCATGGCTGTGCAAAACGATGTCGGCATCGGTGATGCCGCCAGGGATGCTGTCGCGGTCGGTGATAAAGACGGTCTGTGGCAACATGTGGGCATCAGCCATCTTGCCCCCTTGCGAAAGAAGGGTGCAGAGTTCGGTGATGCCGCGCTCACCCATCCCGTAGATAATCATGTCAGCACCGGAGTCGTAGAGGATGCATCGGCGCAGACGGTCTTGCCAATAGTCGTAGTGGGTAAGGCGGCGCATAGAGGCTTCTATACCTCCCAGCACCACGGGGACATCGGGGTAGAGCTGTTTGAGAATCTGTGTATAGACGATGGTGGGGTATTCCGGACGACAGTCATGGCGTCCGTCAGGACTATAGGCATCCTCAGAGCGCAGACGGCGGTTGGCGGTGTATTTGTTCACCATCGAATCCATGCAACCGGGCGAAATGCCAAAGAACAGGCGCGGACGCCCCAGTTTCTTGAAATCGCGGAAATCACCATGCCAGTCGGGTTGGGGAACGATGGCGACACGCCATCCCGCCGCCTCGAGGGCACGCCCAATCACGGCAGCGCCAAATGAGGGGTGGTCGACGTACGCGTCGCCGGAGAACAGGATGACATCCAATTCATCCCATCCCCGCAGTTCCACTTCCTTCTTGGTCGTCGGAAGCCATTCGCTCAGCCGGTGCTCCGCCATGGTCTTTATTCTGCAGTCGGCTCAGGCTGTTCTTCTGATGTTGTGTCAGTCGCGCGCTCCTGTTCCCATTGCTGGTAGAGGGCAATCAGGTTGGTGAGTCCGATGGCTTTCATGTTGCTGTGGTAGATGACGTCGAAGCACAGGTCGAGCAATGCCTTGTCGCTGCTGCCATCATTTGACAGGATAGAGCGGATGGTTAACTTCAGCTTGTCGAGCACTTCCTCGTCGATGATGCCGTTGCTGCCCACCAACTGGTCGAGCAGGTGATAGCGCTCAAGGGTGGACAGATGGGACTCGCTCACTTCGATAGTGCGGCTTCCCGATTGGTTGGTTACGATTTTGTACATATTATGAGGTTTGAGGTTTGTCTGTTTTGTTGTATTCTATGTCGTTTCGTAGTTGTTCTCGCAATGGCCGTTGTTTTTGTTTCGTCAGAATTTTCAGAATAAAGTTCTATTGTCTAAACTCCTAATCTCCTAAACTCCTAAACTCCTAATCACCTAATCACCTAATCACCTAAACTCCCCTAAAAAACTACTTCAATAAATAGCTTAGGATGCCTCTCATGATGGCACCGCGGGCGCGGGAGTCCTTGATACACTCCAAAGGGAATCCCATGGTGAAACAACGGTAGTCTCTGCCGCTGTAGGCGACGGCGGCATTGCGCCCGTCAGCATAGCGCATCACGCAATAGGAGGTAGAGAGCGGACTGAGGATGTCGGGGGCAGTGGCAGCATAGTGGGTCTCGTTGATTGTGCGCCATGTGTCGAATGTCATGCCCAATCCCTGTACATTGCCATTGGTGTTGCTCCGGTCGCTGCCATCATACCGCAGTTTGAGCACATTGGCGAGGAAACTGCGCTCTGAATCGCTTGTCATGTCGCTGCCCACATATGAACCGCTCACAAGCAGACTGCCGTGGTTGCGGGTGAAGGTGGTGAGGCGTTGCTGCATGGCGGGAGAGAAACTCTTGTACAGCAGCAGGGAGTGACCGTCGTCCTTTTCCAGACCGAGCAGCAGGTCGACACAGTCGATGTCGCCAGTCTTGACCTTACCGCTCTCAAATGCCTCGCTTGAGCAACTTATAATATTGTATTTCTTGGCACTTTGGATAGCTGCGGCATGCTCACGCACATAGTTGAAATCATTGCCGGCAACGAAAGTACCCACCAGCTCCTCACCGCAGTAGCCAAGGGCTCCCTCGCCCTCACGGCCACGACGGCTGTTGTCGAATATCTGCTGCCGACCGCTCCATCCAGCCATGCGTCCACGTGTCACACCAGGGTCGAGGTCGAGGTCAAAGCCCTTTTTGTCGCCCGTGTCGATGACGGCGGGGGAAGACAGCCGGTGGAAACCATTCACCACCAGCACTGTTTTCTGCGCATCAGGCTGATAGCAGGCGGAAAGCACCTCGGTGGGGAAACTCTCACCACCCTTGTTGGCGGCGGTCACTCGGAAATGATAGAGTTGTCCGGGCTGGATGCTCACCGAGCACGACGTTCCTTTCACCACGACACCATTGTCGAAGTCAAGGTCGCCGATGGCAGTATAGACGATATATTCTGATGGGTTGGCGGTTGGCTCTTGGGGGTCTTTCACTGGATTCCAACTGAGTTTCAGCTTTCCACGGGAGTTCATGTCCATACGGAAATTGCGGGGGGCGAGGGGTTGCACCACACACTTGTCGCCGTGCATCTCGTTGACAAAGCGCAGCACAGTCTTGTAGATGGAGCGGGCGAGGGTGAAGCGGAAATTGGGGTCGAGTCCATAGCGCATATCACCAAAATTTTGGTGCGACAGAATCTCCAAAATGGATGAGGGCACGGCGGGCTCACGAGTCTCATTGTAGTTGCGGTCGTAGAGGACGCGGCGCCTCCATTTGCCGTATTTGGCATTGATATCTGCCCAAGCATTGTAGAGAAGGGCATCGGCGAGGTCGTGTGATGCCATGCGTGAGATGCCGGCATCGAGCTTGCCATTGTAGAAATTGGTGGAGCAGATGCCGAGGGTTCCTACGAGGTCATTGCCGCCTGCTTTGTCATAGCCGGCATCGCTGTGGACAGAGAGCATCATCTCAATTGGCACACCCTGACCGCGGCGGTTGGGAACGAAGACCGAACCTCCGGCCAGCCAGTTGCTGAATAGGGAACGGGCATTGAGGTCGTCGTTGTAGTCGTTGGTGTTGCCAAACTTATTGTATACGCTGTCGGGGGCACCTGCCCACTGTGCAAAGTAACGCGTGCCTTCCAGACAGCGTGGGACACCGCTCACCTTCCCACCGCGAACGATATTGCCCATGCCTCCCCCGAAACGCACGGCATCGGCGGTCACCACACCGCGCTCTTTGCTGGAGTTGCTGAGCACCACCATGTTGTTGCTGTTGCTGCCTTTGTCAAACTCAAAGGTGCCGAGATAGACCCATGTGCCGCCACCCATGCGCTGGTTGACCTTGAAGTCTGTGCGGCGGCCCTTGTGCCAAACGCTATAGAGGGCGTCGTCGACGGAGCGTGCGACGGTTTGGTAACTCACATAGACTGCATAGCGCCCTGCCTCAGGGATGTCTGGTTGGTAGAACACCTGACTGACTTTGCTGCCGGAAGTGGTTCCCGCCATGCGGGCACTGCCTGCGTGGAAAGGGTTCTCGCCATTGCCGTAGGTACCACTGTGACGGGCGTAGCCGCGCTCTTGGGTGTTGCCCCATGGATTGTTGCCATTGCGCTCGCCATAGCCGCGGCGGGGGGAGTCGTCGTTGTCGATGATGACCTCATTCTTCTGCCAGTCGCGCTCGCGTGGTGACCACACGATGGCACCGGCATTCTCAAGCATGGGCATCAGGTAGGGGATGACGACTGTCTGGGTGAACAGGTCCTCGGTGGTGCAGAACAGGTTGGGGCGCTGCCATTTCCAACGGCCAACCTTCTGGTCATAATATCGACCATGGCTTGCAGCGATGGTGAGGTGGCGACCGTCAAGTCCATGACTGATGTCATTGGGTCGGGAGGCACGGGTCACCCAGGGTTTACCCTTGTAGTCGATATGGCCCCATTGGCGGCTGCGGTCCTTATGGTCGCGCAGTCGGTTGGGCACCAGGTCGTCAATCAATTTGCCTTGGGTATATAACCGAAGGTCATAATTATGGTAGGCTTTGGGTATGATGCTCCTGATTCTCGAGTAGATGCCCTTCACAATATCGGGCGTGAACTCCTGCTCACCAAAACGCTCGGTGGCTGTTATCTTCACTATACGGGAATTGGCATCCACATCAATACTGCTGAGACTGGCGGTTACGGGAAAACCGGAATAGCCATTGCCATAGTTCTGAAAATAACTGCGCAGCGCCTGCTCCATGCTGGAGCGGTCGGATGAAGTCTGGGCCATTGCGCACACTGTCATCAGCAGCGCGGCAACGGCTGTTGTCAAATGTCTCAATACTCTCATTTACATTTCCAATAATCATTTCTCCGGATATTCCAAATTGTTGGAATCATCCGGATTCAGCGGCTTTACACCTTGAAATTCTCAGGGTGCTTGCCCTTGAAGTTTTTAAAATATGCCTTGATACGCCTAAGGTCTCCCTCGATATCGTCTGAGGGAATCATTGTTTCCGTGCATTCTATCAGTTTGCGCTCGTAGTCGACCCCATAGAGAAGGATGGGAATGTCTGCCTTTTTGGCGATGACCAAAAAACCCTTTTTCCAATCAGCATTGGCAGAGCGTGTGCCTTCAGGGGTGATGCACAACTTGAAGGTGTCCATCGCTTTCGCATCAGCGGCGAGGTTATCGGTCAGACTGGTGTGCTTAGAGCGATAGACAGGAATGCCGCCAAGATGGCGGAACAAAATGCCAAGAGGCCAGAAAAACCATTCCTTTTTCATCAGGAAGTTGATTTTCCAGCCCTCGGCTCCGGAATACAGCTGACCGAGCAGGAAATCCCAGTTGCTTGTGTGTGGAGCCAGGCAAATGATGTATTTGTCGGGATGGGGTGCGGTCACGTTTTTCCGCCACCCCATGTGTTTGTACAATAGCCAGTTGCAAAAATTCTTCCAGATACCCATCTCTATTCACTCATGTTAGTGATATTGTCCATGATCTCAGAGATTTCCTCAGCGAAAGCATTGGCCAGATGGTCGTAGTATTTCTTGGGCGACATGCCTGGCTCAGGGTGTGAGATTCGGGCAATGAAGTCATCGCGGGTGGCAATGATGGAAGCGAGCAAAGCGTCTGTGTTGGCTTCATGGGTCTTCCCATGATAAAGTGACATCGCCACGCACTCGGCGAAAATATCACTGCAAATGGAGTTGATAGTTTTCTTTAAGTCCTTCTTGTTCATGATGTTTTTCCTTTCATTAGGGTTCCCTTATGGGGAGAAGTTAGTTGTAAAGGCAAAGATAACTATTTTTTTCTAAATTCCATGCATATTTGCCATTTTCTTTTCCCTTTTTACGAAAAAACAACATAGTAGGCATTTCCTTTCTCCAATTATCGTGCTCTGTCTTCAATCTTCAATCTCCAATAGGTCTTGCATCATATGGAGTTCGTATTCAGTAATGCCGTTGGCAATCAGCGTGTCCTTGTCTTTTGACAATTCCTCCTCTATCTGCGCATTATCGCCAGTCATTTTTTGGTATTGACGGAAGCAATCGACGGCAGCGGAGATTTCTCCACTCACCCAATGGCAGTAGCCGGCATTCAGATGGTCCTCGGCTTTTGCTTGCTCAGAGTTGAGCAGCCGGTTGTATTCTTTCTGCGCCTGTGCAGGTTTGCCACTGGCGAAAAGACTCCATGCAAGCACCCTGGTGATGTCGGTATCTTCCTCATGCTCGTAACTGAGTTTGTAGAGCAGGGGAGTGGCTTCCGATGCCTTGCCGTTTCTGATGAGCGATAGGGCATGGTGCAATGCATAATTGCGGTTGTCGGGACTGAGCAGCGACAATTGGCTGTAGGCTTGCTCTGCCGAGGCAAAGTCGCCGGAAAGCATGGAGGATCTGCCATAACCAGATAGAGCACGCTTGTTGGCGGGTTCCAATTCTACGGCTTTACCGAAATGTCTTTGGGCTTCTGTGGTGTCGCCTTCGTGCAGCAGGCTGTAGCCAGTTAGAATATGGCTGTTGGCTGACTCGCTGAGGATGCTGTTGGCCAACAATTTCTTCAGTGCGGAGAAATGACTTCGGCGGAGCAGGAAATTGCCCAACCGCAGCACGTCGTCCTCGGCAATATGGCCTCTGAGGATGTCGTTGCATATAAACAGCGCGTTGAGGCTGTCATCGCCGCCGAAGGGATTATAGAAACAACTGCGGAAGTCGCTCAGACGGAAGAAGCGGTAGAGGTCCTGAAGGTACATCAGGCGTATGTTGCTTGGCGACCTCAGTTGTTCGGCGGGCATCGTGGGACCCAGTGATGCTCCGTCGTTGAGGGCAGAGCGCATGTTTTCGGGTATCTTGTCGATGACAGTGGCGAGAGCAAGGGCAAAGGAGTATTTGTCGCTGTCGCAGAATGGACCGTTTGACATCAGCGTGTCGAGGAAGGGATTGCCTTCCAATTTCGACTGGGTGGCGGCAAGACCTGGATGAGCGGAGTAGAACGGGCAAAACCAGTTGGAGAGGGTGTAGAAGAAGGGATATCGCTTCATCTGCGAGAAACCTCCAAAATAGATGTCGCTGCCGTTGCGTTGCATCTCCGACATACGTTCAAAACTGTGCTCCAGTTCTTCCATCGCACGGTCGGATGCCTCAGGGTCGAGAATGTCCTGCATTGGGTCGTCCTCCTTTTCCACAATGCCGTGTCGGGTAATGTCGAAACCCTTGTTCTTCATCAGGTTGGGCATGATTTCACGGCTGATTTCCGCTTGGTCGCGCTCCGCATTGATGCAGAAGAACAGTTGTGTCTGCAGTTCCAGCAGCAGACGTGACGTCTCCTTGTCAGACACCATTTCACCGACGAGGGTGGCGACCTCGGGATAGAGGGCGTGGGTGCGTGTGGTGGTGAGTGCCCATCCCACCAATGCCCGCTGTCGGACAGGCTCCTCTGTGGCTCCTTGGTATATATGCGCAAGGGCGATGTACTTGTGTACGTCAAAATAGGTGATGGAGGAGAGTGTGATGGCGCTCACGAGCAGGGCGGCGTCATTGGTATCGATGGTAGGTGAGAGGACGAGATGCTCGAAGAATTCTCTGTCGTCACTGTGCCACTGACGGGAAAAACTGATGCGCTCGAAAAGAGATGACATCAGTTCGTGGTGGTCATTGTGGATTTGCTTGCTGCGCTCTTCAGTGTTGTCTTCCGACAGTCCCAGGAGGGCTACCTCACTGACAAAATTTTCCAGTTGTTGGACGATGACGGGGAAAGGTAGCGTCTCACGTGATGCCTTGCTCACATAATTGCCGGTACGGCTGTCACGCAGAGCGCGCATCACCAGTGTCGCTTCATTGGTAAGACGGTCGAGACGGCGCAGCAGCGAGAGGTAGACGTCGCTTCGCGAGGGGTCGGGATAGCCTTGGCGCATATAGTCGAGCATGAGGCGGTAGTCATCACTCACTTTGCGGATGCGCTCATCCAAACCTACATAATTGCGGTCTTCCAATAACGTTTGGATATGGTGAAGGGCCTGACCCAGATTCTTGGCGATGAGGCTTTTCTTGGTATTGTAGAGAGCAGTCTTGTCCATGGGTGTTTAATATGTGCGCCATTTCACATTCTTGGTGAGGTCGATGTCTTTCTGGCGGGGTGGGGTAACATGGTGGTACGTCATTTGGGGCAATTGCCGCACGGTGGCTGCATCAGTATGGCAATAGGTTTCAATGACATTGCGGTAGTGCTGCAACCCGTGGGTGTTGATGGAGTCGCAAGCACGGTTGTAGCCTTCAACCAGTTTGTCTGTCTGCTCACGTCGGTAGGGGTCGTTGCGCAATGCACCACGTGTGGCGATGACTCCCAGACGGATGTCCTTGTTGCGGGAGTCATACATCACAACGTTTTTGGCCACACGGGCTCTGGTGGCTTGTGGCTCGGGGAGCATCACTGCTTCAATCTCATTGTTCAACAGCATCATCAGTCGGACCGAAACGTCGTTCAACTGGATGCGGAACACGGGAAGCGTGGGTTTCACGCTGTCGATGCAGAGAGTGGCAAGATAGTCGGTGGCTGAGTAACGAGTCATGCCTACCATCTTGTCTCCGAGATGTTTGACGGCGGAGATGCGCGCCTTTTGGTTGCCCAACATCTGCCAATAGGCCTCTGTGGCTGTGAGGTAGTCAAGTGAGGTGCCGCGGTGCTTAAGGCGCTCCGTGCGCATCAGGTCGCTGACCATGCACTCTACCTCACCTTTGGCAAAGGCTTCGTCGCAATCGATATGGGCCATTTTCTCCTTCAGGCTGACATCCACATGGAGGGTATCGAAGATACCGGTTTGGGTTGCCACAAAGAGTGGCAGACAGTCGAGTGTGGGGGTGACGGCCACTTTCAGGGCGAGAGAGTCTTTGCGGGCAAGCGTTGCCCGTTCCCTCCTTTGCTTTTCGTTGCGGTCACGTGTGGTGGTGCCGCAGCCTGCGAGGAGCAGCATTGCGGTAAGAAAAGCGAGGAGGGCTCGGATGCTGGGCATGGATGCTTGGGTCACAAACGACTGCCGACGGATGGCGGTCAGGAGTTCATGGTAAGGAGGAATTCCTCGTTGTTGCGAGTGTGGAGCATCCTGTCGTGGATAGTGTTCATGGCCTCCACAGAGTTCATGTCTGAGATATGCTTGCGCAGTATCCACATGCGGTCGAGTGTCGTCTTGTCCTGCAACAGGTCGTCGCGGCGTGTGCTCGATGCCACCAGGTTGACAGACGGGAAGATACGCTTGTTGGAGAGCGTGCGGTCGAGCTGCAACTCCATGTTGCCGGTACCCTTGAATTCCTCGAAAATCACTTCGTCCATCTTTGAACCAGTGTCGATGAGGGCGGTGGCAATGATGGTGAGTGAACCGCCTCCCTCAATGTTGCGGGCGGCACCGAAGAAACGCTTGGGCTTCTGGAGTGCATTGGCATCGACACCACCGGTGAGTACCTTGCCGCTGGCAGGCGACACCGTGTTGTAGGCTCGGGCGAGACGGGTGATGCTGTCGAGGAAGATGACGACATCGTGTCCGCACTCAACCATTCTCTTGGCCTTCTCGAGCACGATACCGGCGATTTTGACATGGCGCTCGGCGGGCTCGTCAAAGGTGGAGGCGATAACCTCTGCGTTGACGGTACGGGCCATGTCTGTTACCTCCTCAGGGCGCTCGTCGATGAGCAGCATCATCAGATAGGCCTCGGGGTGGTTGGCGGCAATGGCATTGGCGATGTCCTTCATCAAAATCGTCTTACCGGTCTTGGGCTGTGCCACGATAAGGGCACGCTGTCCTTTTCCGATGGGGGAGAACAGGTCAACGACACGAGTGGACAGATTGGTCGTCATCGGGTCGCCAGTGAGGTTGTATTTCTCGTCGGGGAACAGTGGCGTGAGGTGCTCAAACGGGATGCGGTCGCGTATCTCGGAGGGCACACGGCCGTTGATCTTGTCGATGCCTGTGAGGGGGAAGTATTTCTCGCCGTCACGCGGTGGGCGAACATGGCATTCCACCACATCACCGGTCTTCAGACCAAACTGCTTGATTTGCTGACTGGATACATATACATCGTCGGGCGATGAGAGATAGTTGTAGTCGCTGGAGCGGAGGAAACCGTAACCATCTGGCATAATCTCAAGTACGCCATTCCCCATGATGATGTTGTCGAAATTATAGTTGCTGTTCACCTGCTCCTTGGGCGCCTGATATGTATGCTGGGCAGGAGTGGGCTGACTGACAGGAGTGGTGGGGTTGTCAAACATGTCGTAAGTCGGGAGGGCTCCCTGGTCTTCAATGGGAATGTCGACTATCGTGATGAAGTCGGTACCGTCGCCGGGGTCGTCTTCCCATAGTCCGTCAATCATGGCCTGGGATTTCTCGCCCTGGGCTTCGTTGTGGGCCTTTACCTTGGCTTGCAACTGTGCCAAGAGGTCGGACTCTTCACTCTCGGTGGGCTCATCGGCATTGAAGGATGCCTCAGGCACGTCATTGCTGACACCTTCTGCGGGAACATCAGAGAATAATTGCTCTGGGGGAAGGTCTGACTCAACAATGGGGGCTGCCTCCTCTGTTTTGGGCTTTCTGCCTCTCTTCTTTTTTACAGGTTCTTCTGCAACTGCTTCCCCTTCTGTTTCTGTGACAGCCTCTTCTTCTTCAACCTTGGCGGCTTCCTCTGCTGCAGCGGCTTCTGCAGCAGCAAGTGCCTCCTTCTCGGCTTTGGATTTGCGCCCACGCTTGGCGGGCACCTTCACAGGCACTTCCTCAACCACTGGTGCGGGCTCTTCGGCTGCAACTGTGGAAATCTCCTCATCGGGAAACAATGGAAGCGGTTCGGTTGCCTTGCTTTTCTTCAGGTCGAAATTCTCGCCTTCCTTGCCACTCACACTATACACGTGGTCGGTGTCCTTTTTAGCTATGCGCACTCTCTTGCGCTTGGTGGTGGCGGGGTGGTTGCTGCCTTCTACGTCGGCCTGACGGTCGAGGATGGCATATATGAGTAAGTCCCGGTCATTGGATTTCGTGTCTGCACCTATCGATGCTGCGATATCCAACAATTCAGGGATATCCTTCGATAATAAATCGTCTTTGCTATACATAAGAAATAATAAGATGTGATTTGAATTTTTGACTTTCAAGAGATGAAAATCTAAGGTGTTTCTGAAAAACGCTGCAAAGGTAAACATTTTATACCACTTTCCCTTACTCTCAAGGTTAAAACTATGGTTTTTTAAAGGATTTTAACAGTAGTTTCCTCCATGCTTATATTACAAATAGTTGTTTTTTTAATTACTTTTGCAAACATCATGCCAAATACGTTTTTCAGATTCAGGAGATTTGTTGTTCATCAGGACCACTGCGCGATGAAAGTGGGTACAGACAGTGTGCTCATCGGTGCTTGGGCTCGTGGTGGAAACCGCATCTTAGATGTGGGAACGGGTACTGGTGTGGTGGCGATGATGATGTCGCAGCGTTTCCCCGATGCCATGGTGGATGCTGTGGATATTGATGCCGACGCTTGTGCACAGGCGGAGGCAAATGTAGCGGAATCGCCATTCGCCTCCCACGTCAGGGTGTGGCATATGCCCGTACAGCAGTTTGCCGAACAGCCGGCGATGCAGTGTGCATTCCAGTCGGTTGTCAGCAACCCACCGTTTTTTGAGAATGCGCTGAGGGCTCCCGAGAGGGCGAGAAACATGGCGCGCCATACGGATGCCTTGCCGTTTGGACAATTGTTTGCATCTGTGCGAATAGTGATGGCAAAGGAGGGGGAGTTCTCGGTCATCATACCTTTTGATTATCGCCAAAGGTTGGAGACCGAGGCATCGTTGTGCGGTTTCTTTCTTTCAAGGGTATGCGCCGTGCGCACGACACCTACCAAACAGCCTAAAAGATATATGTTGGCTTTTCGGCTATCGCCACCTGAAAAGGTGGAGCAGGAGGAGGGCTTGCTGGAAACATCTCCTGGTGTGCGCTCCCCATGGTATCAGTCACTTACCAGGGATTTTTATTTGTAACTGACAAGTTTCGCTTTTGCCTGCCTATTTGTTCAACCTTCTCCACAGGCGTTTGTTGAATGCCATCACATTGCGACGCTGATGCCGGATGCTGCTGTGTACGTCGCTGATGTCATTGAGCAGTTCACTCACAGCGTTTTGGATGGCGTTGGGTTCCCGGCGGCTGGCATCTTCTGCTTCCTCATTGCACACGACACGGATGCCGTGCTCTATGACAGCCACCTCAAGATCTGTGCCCATAATGAGTGGGTCGCCATCGAAATGCACAGGTCCGGGGTGCTGACGGTGAATGACCACATGTTTCGACTTGAATGTCTTTACCTTACTGCTCTTGTCAAGTGTCTTGTTCATCAGGTCAAAACTTACTTGCGCTGCATCCATGAAACCAAAAGGTTCCATGATGATAACGTCGAGAAAACCATCACTCATCGAGGCTTGAGGGGCGATGTAAGCATTGTTGCCGTATTGCGATGCATTGGCGCAGGTCACCAGGTAGGCCTGATAGCGATGGCGGCTGCCTTCATCCTCAATCTGATATATCTCAGGTTCGTAATTCAGTCCCTCACGGAGCACTTCCTCAATGTATTTCAATGGCCCCCGGCGCTTGCTTGAGGCAAACTTCTGACTGATGAAGGCATCGAAACCCATGCCACAGGTGCAGAAGAATGGATGCTCATTGATGGTGCAGTAGTCAAGTTCGTGTATCTGACATTTGTTGAGAATGGAGATGGATTTCTTGATGTTGACAGGGATGGAGAGATGGCGGGCCAAACCGTTTCCTGAACCGCATGGAATCACGGAGAGGGCAGTGGTGGTGTGGATGAGTCCGCGCCCAACCTCGTTGATGGTGCCGTCGCCTCCAACGGCGACAACGATGTCGATACCGGCCTCTGCTGCCTCACGCGCAATAATTTCTGCGTGACCAGCTCGCTCGGTATACCTTATATTATATTCAAATCTGTCCTTGTCTATATGTTGGTCAATCAATTTCGGTATGCCGCTTTTCTTCACGGCTCCCGAAATGGGATTCATCACAAACAATACTTTCATTTCACAATCAATATGTTCTTGAATAGATGGCTGCAAAATTAAGAATATTTAGGCATTTAACTTCCAATCAAGGCCATTTTTTTAGATTATTTGTTTTTTCTTTGAAAAATCATATGTATTTATGACTTTTTTTGTTACCTTTGCACTCTCAAATTAATAATTCTTCATGGGACTATTACAGGAAAGGTATAAAAAATACCGTGAGCCGCAGAAGTATATGGAGATGGGTGTGTATCCCTATTTCCGTGCAATATCTGGTAAGCAAGGCACTGAGGTGGAGATGGAGGGCCATAAGGTCCTTATGTTTGGCTCAAACGCATATACAGGCCTCACGGGTGACGAGAGAATTATTGAGGCAGCTAAGAAAGCACTCGACAAATACGGCTCAGGCTGTGCCGGAAGTCGTTTCCTTAACGGAACGGTGGATATTCACGTACAATTGGAGAAAGAACTCGCAGCATACGTGGGTAAAGAGGATGCGCTTTGCTTCTCAACTGGCTTCTTCGTCAACTCTGGTGTTTTGGCTGTCATCTGCGGCCGCGAGGACTATATCATCTGCGATGAGCGCGACCATGCGAGCATCGTGGATGGTAGAAGGTTGTCTTTTGCCAAGCAACTCAAATTCCGCCACAATGATATGGAGGACTTGGAGAAACAGTTGCAGAAGTGCGACCCCGATGCCATCAAACTCATTGTCGTCGATGGCGTCTTCTCTATGGAGGGCGACTTGGCCAATCTGCCGGAAATCGTCAAGCTCAAGAAAAAATACAACGCTTCCATCATGGTCGACGAAGCCCATGGCATCGGCGTCTTTGGAAAGGAAGGCAAAGGAGTTTGCGACTATTTCGGTGTGACCGATGACGTTGACTTGATTATGGGTACATTCTCCAAGAGTCTTGCCAGCATAGGTGGGTTCATCGCTGCCGACGCAGATACCATCAACTATCTCCGCCACACTTGCCGCACCTATATCTTCAGTGCATCAAATACTCCTGCCGCAACTGCTGCCGCTATGGAGGCACTGCATATCATACGCACAGAACCGGAGCGTCAGGAGAAACTTTGGGAGACCACCAAGTATGCTCTCCGCAGATTCCGTGAAGAGGGCTTTGAGATTGGCGACACAGAGAGCCCCATCATCCCGTTGTATGTAAGGGATGTGGACAAAACTTTCTTGGTTACCAAACTGGCTTTCGACAATGGTGTGTTCATCAATCCGGTCATACCGCCTGCATGTGCTCCTCAGGATACGTTGGTGCGCTTCGCACTTATGGCAACACATACCCAGGAACAGGTGGAGCGTGGTGTTCAGGTGCTCAAGAAAATTTTCGTCGAACAAGGCATCATCAAGTAAAAGAAACACATACAACAATTATCCCCACTCCGCAAGAGTGGGGATTTTTTTGTGTCCGGCTGTCCGACCTGGTTTGACCAATCCGACAGTCCTTTACTTCAGAACTTCCTTCAGTTGGTTGGTGGCACGCTGTATCATGTCCATTGTACCGCTGCCGTCGCTGACATAGCGTATCACCATCCCGGCATAAGAGATGGCGCGGTTGGCTTTTTCGTTGTCGGCAGGCAACTGCTTGGCATTCTCGAGCAATTGCATCAGTTCATCCATGTCTTCCAACTCGGGGAGATTGCCTGGCCGCATGGTGTTGATGGCGGCATTCAATGCTCCGGCAGCCTTGTCAATTTCTTCCTGACTGTACTTGCCATCAGGGGCTTCCATCAAAGGCTGGACTTTCTCAGACTGTTCTGCCATGCGTGCGAAACCATGTGTGGCCCATGGGGCGTATTCGGGTACTTTCACAGTAAGGGCCTCCCAAGCTTGTTGCTCGTTGATGCGGTTCTTGGCTATCAGCAGCAGTTCGCGCAGTTGCGACTTGTCAGCTGCTGTATTTCCGACACTGGCGACTACGGCGTTTGGGTCGGCTGGGATATTCATACGGAAATAGTGTGTCAGGTGCTTGTCTCCGGCATAGTCTGGGATAAAAGTGTGACCGTTATGGCTCAGCTTGTAAAGATGTGCGTCTGCTCCGCTGCCATCCGTGGCACCCATGAGTGTGACATCGCTGAGGTCGGGTGCCACATTGATGGTGGCATCATCCCAGTTCGTGACACCTGTCGTGGCCATGACAAGCGGTCCATACATAAAGGCTCCTGCCCACATCGGGGTATACTCTGTCTTTCCGCCTTTCTCGTATGCCGGAGCCGTCTCCATCTTGTCGGGGCCGAAATCGATGTGCTTGGTGAAAGGCATTATCACTTCCACCACGTCTTTCTTGGTCCATTTGCGGGTTGGAATCTCCACATAACTTGATGGTTGGTATTCTTTAGCGATGCTCTTGCCGTTGAGCCTGACATCAAAACCTTCGGTGGCCCAGTAAGGTACACGTAACTTCATGGCAAAAGACCCCTTGCCCTTGGCGATGCGGATGATGGAGCGCTCTGCTGGCCATTGGCATTCCTGACGGATGGTGACACCTTTCTTTGTCCATTTTGCAGTGGTGGGGAGATAGAGCGCCACCCAGATGGTGTTGTCGTTGGTGAAATAGGCTGCCTCCTGATATTTCACATGATTCTCTACGCCGGTACCTCCGCAGCAGGTGGCTTGCGGGGTCTCATTGCCCCATGGCTTCGAGGCGTCGAGACCTACGGCATATTGATAGACTGTTTGGTACTTGCGTGGATTTACCGAACCGACAATCTGGTTGTACAGCACACGTTCGTAGTAGTCCATATACCTTGCATCATCAGGATTGAAGCAGTTCAGTTCCTTGGTCAGTTTGGCAAGGTTGTAGGCGCAGCAGGTCTCGTTGATGGTGGGCTCTGGATGCAGTTCGCGCCCTCCCCAACTGGTGACGTTGGTGCACATGCTGGTAATCTGTGAGTAGGGCTGACGGAACATCTCACCGTTGCCCACACCTCCCATGGCGTAGCGGTAACGTCCCTGAACCATCGTCCAGAAATTTTGTGCAAGGTTGTAGTAGTATGGGTCGTTGTTGCTTCGGAAGGAGCGCAGCGCACCTGTCACCATGGGGATGTGCTGGTTGGCATGGCGGGTGCGGATGGCATCCACATTCTTTGCCAACGGGTCGAAGAATGCCGGACTGTCAAAATAGTTGGCGGCTTCCAGCAAATGGGCTTTCTCCTCAGCTGTTCCGGTCATTTCCGACAGGCGTGCCAGCGACTCTGCCATGCCGCCCACCTCTCCGGCGATATACATGTTCCACATCTCATAACGGTTGCCGGGACGGGCACGGCGCTCGTCTTGTCTGCCGTCGCTCTTGACGTATGTGCGGTAGTGCAGACGGTTCCATACCCATAACCCCATGTCTTTGGCGATGAGCAACGCCTTGTCGGCAATTGCCTTGTCGTCGATATAGGTAGCGATGTCGATGAGTCCGGCCAATTGCTTGTGCACGGAGTAGTAGGGGGCCCATACCCAACTTTCATTGTTGTAGGCGCGGTACATCTCAATCAGCACACAGTGCTGGGCGGGGATGGCATTCAGATAACCGTAGCCATATTTTCTGCATTCTTTCTTGTATCGGTCGAAGTCGGCCCATGTGCCTTGCATCTGTTTCAGCTCTTCTTCAGGGGCGAAGTCGCGGGCTTCCCAGTAGCGTCCCAATTGCTCGTCCCAAACAAAGGTGAGTTCCTGACAGTGGCGCAGTTCGTCGACCATGGTTTTGATGTTGCTGCGGAGGATGTCTTTCTTGACAGGGTTCTGGCAACTGGCGAATGCGAATGCCATGGCCGACATGTAGTGCCCCGATCCATGCCCCTTCAGCTTGGTGGTTGGCGAGTCCCAACCGTCGGCCTCTGGGTAGCCCTCGGTGGAGAGCCCGTATGTGTCGCGGTAGTTGTAGAGCTGCTGTTTGACTGGCAGACTGATGAGTTGGTCGATGTCAAGGTCACGGTTCCATGTCAGGCGGTTGTCGCCTTCGATGCTGACCAGACCAAGAGGCAACGGCTCTGCCACGGGAATGTTCGATGGAACCGCATATGCTCGTTCCACAACCTTCACTTCTGCAGAAACACCAAATCCGTTAGATGTACTGTTGTCGCCGATGATGAACCCGCGTACTTTGTATGTCGTACCCACAGGGTTGATGGTGGGGTTGGCTTCGGCGTTCTCGGTGGCTTCCGATGAGTTGAGCCACTTCACTTGCCGGAATTCGCCTTTGCCGTCGGAGTATTTCACCCACAACTGATAGGGTAGCCTTGGGGCATTGCCCACAGGTGTCTCCACGCTGACGCTCTCCACCTCCACTATAGAGCGATAGCCTTGTGCATTGGCGCCCATAAACAGTCCGGTGGCCAGCACACCTGCCAAAATTAGTTTTCTCATGTTTGTTTTTGTTAGATTTGCTGTGATGGTGCAAAGATAAACAAAAAAAACAATTCTCGAAGACATCGCTGCCATGAAAGTGGATGTCGAACGAAAAAGGGTGCCAGATTCAGGCACCCTTCCGTTTTTTTAGAAGTAATTAGCTGTAGATATTATTGATTTCCTATGGCTCAGCATTAAAGTGGATAATCCTCAAAAGCGTAGAGAATGGTGCTCAGGTATCGCTCACCGGTGTCGGGAAGCAGAACCACAATCTTCTTTCCCTTGTTCTCAGGACGAAGTGCTATCTGGGTGGCTGCATAAAGTGCGGCACCTGCACTGATGCCCACCAGCAGACCTTCCTGCTGGGCTATCTCACGACCGGTGCGGATGGCATCGTCGTTCTCTACGTCAAACACCTCGTCGATGACGTCTGCATCGTAGGTCTTGGGGACAAAACCTGCACCTATGCCTTGAATCTTGTGAGGACCGCTCTTGCCACCGTTCAGCACTGGTGAGGATTTGGGTTCCACGGCGATGATTTTCACGTTGGGATTCTGCTCCTTCAGAAACTTGCCGGTGCCGCTGATGGTACCGCCGGTTCCCACACCGCCGATGAAGATATCCACCTTGCCATCTGTGTCGCGCCAAATTTCAGGACCTGTGGTGGCGTAGTGCTTGGCGGGGTTGGCGGGGTTCTCAAACTGCTGCAGGATTACTGCTCCGGGGATGGAGGCACGCAGCTCCTCTGCGGCGCGGATGGCTCCTGGCATGCCGTCTTTTCCAGAGGTGAGTCGTACCTCGGCTCCGTAGGCCTTCACGAGGTTGCGGCGCTCCACGCTCATGGTCTCGGGCATGGTAAGGATAAGATGGTAGCCCTTGACGGCTGATACCAGGGCCAGTCCCACACCCGTGTTACCGCTGGTGGGTTCGATGATGGTGGCGCCGGGTTTCAGAATGCCTTTCGCCTCTGCGTCCTCAATCATCGCCAGTGCGATGCGGTCCTTTACGCTCCCGCCGGGATTGAAATACTCTACTTTGGCTATCACGGGTGTCTCAAGACCCTTTGCCTGTGAATATTTGTTGAGCTCCAAGAGTGGAGTGTTGCCGACTAGTTCGGTCAGCTGCTTTGCAATTTTGCTCATATCCTTGCTTTAAAAATTTTTAATCATTCAAGTTTGTGGTGCAAAGGTAATATCTTTTTAGATTTTATCAAAAGCTTGGGCCAAATCTTCGATGATGTCGTCGATATGCTCGGTGCCAATCGACAGTCGGATGGTCGAGGGGGCGATGTGCTGTTCGGCGAGTTCCTCAGGCGAGAGCTGAGAGTGGGTCGTGGTGTAGGGATGGATGACCAGACTCTTCACGTCTGCCACGTTGGCAAGAAGAGAGAAAATCTGCAGGGCATCGATAAACTTCCATGCTTCTTCCTGACCGCCCTTGATCTCGAAGGTGAAGATGGACCCTCCACCGTTGGGGAAATATTTCTGATAGAGTTTGTGGTCACGATGGTTCTCCAAAGCTGGATGGTTGACCTTGGCTACCTTAGGATGGTTCTTCAGAAAGTCCACCACTTTCAGAGCGTTCTCTACATGGCGCTCCACACGCAGGCTTAATGTCTCGACACCCTGCAACAGGATGAAGGCATTGAAAGGAGAGATGGCGGCGCCGGTGTCACGCAGGATGACGGCACGGATGCGGGTCACATAGGCGGCTGCACCTACTGCATCAGCAAATACGATGCCGTGATAGCTGGGATCGGGCTTGGCAAGGGTGGGGAACTTGTCGGGATTGGCCTTCCAGTCGAACTTACCACCGTCGACGATGACACCACCCAGCGAACTTCCGTGGCCACCGAGAAACTTTGTGGCGGAGTGAACCACGATGTCTGCTCCATGTTCCAGCGGTCTGATGAGGTAGGGGGTACCAAATGTGTTGTCTACAATGAAGGGGATGCCGTGCTTATGTGCCACTGCTGCCACTCCTTCAAGGTCAAGCACGTCGGAGTTGGGATTGCCGAATGTCTCGGCATAGACCACCTTCGTGTTGGGCTGGATGGCTGCCTCGAGGGCTTCGAGGTCGTTCACATTGATAATGGTGTTGCTGATGCCCTGAGTGGCCAGCGTATGGGTTATCAGGTTGTATGAGCCGCCATAGAGGTTGTCGGCTGCAACGATATGGTCACCTGCCTGTACTATGTTCTGCAGGGCATAGGTGATGGCGGCTGCTCCAGAAGCCACGGCAAGACCTGCCACACCTCCTTCGAGGGCTGCAACACGGTCTTCAAAGACACCTTGTGTGGAGTTGGTCAGACGACCGTAGATGTTTCCTGCGTCACGAAGCCCGAAACGGTCGGCTGCGTGCTGGCTGTTGTGGAACACATAACTCGTGGTCTGATAGATGGGCACCGCGCGTGCATCGGTTGCGGGGTCTGCCTGTTCCTGGCCTACATGGAGTTGTAAAGTCTCAAAACGATAATTCTTTGTACTCATAATCTTATCCTTTCTAAATTTTAAAAATTAAACTTTTTACGCTGCAAAGGTATGAATAGTGGAAATATTCTCCAAATATTTCGCTGAATTCAGAAAATACCTCTATAATACGAATATTTAAAGAATGATATCCTAATTCAAGCGTTTGCATCCCCCTCAAAAAGAATAAAACTCTTTTTAATGTCCGTATGTTGTTGAAAAATAGGATGTTCAACCCTAATCTGCCATTAGGATTGATATCTGGATAAGGTAGAATACATGGAAATTATCGTGTAAATACAAAACGAGGACGCATACTTAAGTACACGCCCTCGTATTATAGTTGATATCAGTACTCTCTTAGAAGTTGTAGTACACACCGAAAATGATGTTGCTGCCGTCGACGTCAACACCCCAAGTGTTCAGCTTGGCTTTGGTGTTGTTGTCCTTCTCATGCTCGTAACCAATAAATCCAATATGGGTGACGAAGCTCAGTTTGCTGTTCAGGTTGAATGCCACACCTGGTTTCAGACCAACAGAGAACTCATCCTGGTCATAACCAGCATTGTAGGTGTGAGCATAACCCACAGAACCGTCAATGAACACATTCACCATACCGCTCTTCACGAGGTTCATACGAACATAGGGGTTCACAGACACAGTCTTGACACCACCTTTGTTGAGTCCTTCCCATCCGAAAGCCACACCGGCTGCCCAGTCTTCGTTGAAGGTGTAACCAACCTCAGGCATAAACTTGTAGGTCGTCACATCATCATCACCGTTGCTTGTGTTAGCAAAACCAACACCACCACCGATGAACACCTGTGCATTCACAATCACGGCCACAACTGCGGCTACCAAAGTCATAAAAATCTTTTTCATCTTTTTACCTTTTTAAAATAAAACAATCTGTCGCCACTAACATATATTTCCAATCGTGGACGACGTTATCCTTAATACTGTGTGCGGACACAATTTCCGCTTTTCACGCCGCAAAGGTATGTCAAATTTGAAAATAACAATGGATTTTGCTCGAAAAAATTCAATTATATATTTAAAAATTGTTAAATATACAATAAAAGTGGGTAAATATGCAATTTTGCGCATATTTACCCACTTAAAACGATGAATGATGAACTTCTATCAAAAAATCTTTATACTTCCTTTGCCGCTTTTTCCTGCGCTGCGATGACTCGGTCGCACCAAGCATCAAAGTCGGGGTCCTCAACCTGCAGTTCCGGATGGGAGAGGATATGGGCGATGCAGTGGCGCACTCCGGTGTCAAAACAGGTGGTGGCACAGAAACCTGGTACGGCACGCTTCAGTTTGGTGCAGTCGAAGGATACGGTGACTGCCTTGTCGCCAATCAAGTTGCCCATAAGGTCGTATTCCGGTGGACATACAGCGGCGAGGAAAGAAGAGGATACATGGTATGGATGCAACTCCACACCAAGCGCCTGGGCGATGCATTCATAGATCTGGTTCCATGTCAGCGTTTCGTCAGACATAATCTGAAAAGCCTCTCCTATGGCTTTGGGGTTGCCTATCAAACCAATGAAGCCTCTGGCAAAATCCTCGTTCCAAGTAAGTGTCCACAGCGAACTGCCGTCTCCGTGAATCAATATGGGCTTTCCTTCCATCATTCGTTTCAATACCTGCCAACTGCCGTTCACACCATGAACGCTCACCGGTACGCTGCGCTCACAGTAGGTGTGGCTGGGCCTGACGATGGTGGCGGGAAAACCATCATTGCGGTAGGCACGCATCAGCAGTTCCTCGCAGGCAATCTTGTCACGAGAGTATTGCCAATAGGGATTGGCAAGGGCGGTTCCCTCGGTGATGAGGTGACTGCGGGCGGGTTTGGCATAGGCAGATGCTGAACTGATGTAGATGTATTGGCGTGTACGGCCTGAGAAGAGCCGGATGTCGCGCTCCACTTGTGAAGGGAGAAAACCGATAAACTCGCAGACGGCGTCGAACTGCGTGTCGCCGAGCAACTCGCAAACCTTTTTCTCATCGTTGATGTCGGTGATGACTTGTTTCACGTTCTCCGGAACTTCATCCTTGCGTGTGCCGCGGTTGAGCAGCCATAGGTCATGGCCTGCCTCGGCCAACTGTCGGGTGATGGCACTGCTGATGGTGCCGGTGCCACCTATTAATAATATCTTCATCCTCGTGCCATTTTATAGATTGTTTCCATGTCTTCTGCCTTGAGCACTTTCAGACAACCGCATGTGGCTGTGTTGTCACGGCTGCACTTGCGGGTCATCTCACGTATCTCATCATCGGTGATGTCGCGGCCAATCAGTTCCTTGATGTTGGTGGGCATGCAGATGGCATGGTAGAAACATTCCATCGCCTCGATGCCTCTCAAGGCAGTTCCTTCAGGGTCGGTGAAGTCGTTGGGGACATCCATCACGTTGACGGCGAAACGCACGAAACGGCTGAGGTTCTCGTGCATCACATAGCGGGCCCAACTGGGCCAGATGGCTGCCAGACCGGCTCCGTGGGTTACGTCAAACATGCCGCTCAGCTCATGCTCCAATTGGTGAGTTGCCCAGTCGTCACTGATGCCGCAGCCCGTCAGACCATTGTGGGCGACACTGCCGCCCCACATAATTTGGGCACGGTTGCGGTAGTCCTCAGGATTCTTCAGCACACAGAACACTGCTGTTTTCATCCTTCGTAGCACGGCCTCGGCAAGGTCGGTGGTGAGGTCCATGTCATCGTCCTTGCTGAAGTATCGCTCCATGGTGTGCATCATCATGTCGGTGACGCCTGCTGCAGTCTGATAGGGAGGCAGTGTAAACGTGCGACGCGGATTCATAATGGCGAATTTCGGGCGCGACATGTCGTTGGAGTAGCCCAGTTTGACATCGCCATCCTCATTGGTGATGACACTGGCCTCGCTCATCTCGCTTCCTGCTGCAGGGATGGTCAGCACGGTGGCAACAGGGAGCATCCGTTGAGGCTCTGCCTTTCCAAGGTAGAAGTCCCACACATCACCCTCATAGCATACACCATACGCAATTGCCTTGGCTGAGTCGATGACGCTGCCTCCACCGACGGCAAGGATGAAGTCTACGCCTTCTTTCTTGCATAGTGCGATGCCTTCGCGTACTTTCGACAAACGGGGGTTGGGGACGACACCGCCGAGGGTGACATAATCCACGCCGCCTTCACCGAGCAACTGGCAAACCTTGTCGAGAAGGCCGGAGCGAATGGCACTCTGGCCGCCATAGTGAACGAGTACTTTCCTTCCTCCGTATTTTTTCGTCAGAGAGGCAACGCGCTCTTCTGATTTTTCTCCGAACACAACTTCTGTCGGAGCATAGTAAACAAAATCTTTCATGTTTTGAATTTTGAGATTTGGGTTTTGAGTTTTTTATTGTTATCAACGGTCTCTGTTGCCCCATTTCTTGTTGTAGCGTCCTTCGGAGTCTACCTTGCCGCCAAACATGTTGAGGCGGTAACGCACATGGAGCATGGCATATGAGTTGATGCTGTTGTATTGGGTGTCGCTGCGGCCGTTGGCGTTTACCCACCGCTCGTAGTTGCTCTGCTGACCGAGGAGGTCGTAGAAGTTGAGGGCGACGGTCAATGTCTTGCTTTTCAGGAACGACTTGGATATCTGACCGTTCCAGATGAGTTCGTTGGTATTCATCGATGGGTCGTTGTAGCCTCGCCGGCTGTGTTCATGCAGATTGCTGCTCACTTCTATTTCATAGGGCAGGCGCAGCAGGAAATGACCACCGTAGTTGAACTGCCATGTGTCGAGGTTGGCGTTGGGCTGCAGCTCATTGCGGGAGTGCTGGAAGTTGACGTTGCCATCGATGCCCACTTCAAGCCAGTCGTTGCGGAATCCGGCGGTCAGACGCTCGTTGAGGTTGATGGAACGGGTGGTGTTCTTCTTCGCGTCGGCTTTGTACTGCGACACATAGCTCACGTAGTTGTTGTAGCGCACACGCGTCTCGGTACCTACATTCCAGTGTGCTGTCGTGTCAATGGCGGTGTTGAAGGTAAAGCCTCCGTCCATGTTCCAGTTGCCATTGATGTTCTCAGGGCGTGAGGCGCTTCCACCAGTTTCGGGATTGTAGCGCACGAGGTTGGAGATGCTGTTGCGTGTTTGGCGGTAGTTGGCATAAGCGACTATCGAGCGTTTGTGCCGGGAGGTGTAGTTGTTGAAATAGGCGTTCAGCGAGTTGGTGAACTGCGGTTTCAGACCTGGGTTGCCTTCTGTAATGTAGAGGGGGTTGGAGTCGTCGGTGATGTCAAGCAACTGTGTGATGTCTGGCTGCCTGGTGTCACCGCGGTAGTGTACCCAGATATTGCTCTGGTCGGTAAACTTGTAGTGGAAGTCAATAGTCGGTGTGAAATTGGTGACGTTGCGTACCGTATCGACATAAATCCTACGGTAGTTTTGGATAAAATTGGAGTGCTGCGGCTGCACAAGGAATCCAATGTTGTAGTCATACTTTTCCACCCGATGGCGCAGGGTGAGACGGATGTTGTGAGTGTAGTTCTTGTATTCCGAGAAACGGCTTAGCGCGTTGTCAAGGAAACTGTCGAGGTTGTCCTGCACAGGTGAGAGCCAGGTGTCCCAGTCGCGGTATACGGGGATGATGCCCGTGAAGATGTTGGGTGACTGATGACTGAAGTCATAGGTCTGTCTGTCGCTTTTGTTCTGGTTGTATCGCAACTCATAGTTGGCCTGTAGATGTGCGCCTTTCCAGAGGGGCTCGCTGTAGGTGGCGCTGAGCACATAACCGCTGTTGTCCGATGGTGTCGTGTTGTAGCGGGCAGTAAAGTAGGTCGAGTCCTGGCCAGCTTGGTTCTTCATGAGGAAGAGGTGCACATCGTTGTTCGACACGTTCTTGTTCTGACTGTCGCCACCGCTGGCTTCAGCGCGCAGTGTGATGTTTCGTCCTCGGGGATTCAGCCTGCGGTAGAGTTGGAGCATTCCCCACGCATTCTTGTTTTCCCCATATGAGAGGTTGGCATTGACGTTGTGGTTCACTCGGTATGGTGCAAGGGGGTTGTCGGGATTTTGGGTTTCCAGAGCTTCCAGTGGGTCGGGGACATAGAGATAGGGGTCGGCGTTGAAAGTGCCAGAGACGGATGTGGTGGTGCCGTCGTTGCTGCCATAACTGCCATTGGCACGAAATAGGATGTTGGTCAGGCTGTCAGGCCGCCATTCCACACGCATATTGCCGTTCCAGTTGTTGCTTCGGGTATAGTTCTGTGAATGGCTGTTGGAGAAGGTACGCGAGGTCTCGCTGTAGAAATTCTCGCTGGTGTTGTCTGTCCTGTTGTCTCCGTCGCGGCGGTTCCACCTCACGCTGAAGTCCACCTTCAACTTATTGCCGTCATCATAGTTGAGATTGGTGCCCAGCATCTTGCGGGTGTTCAAGCCACGGCGGTTCCACCAACCCGCATTTTCCTCCTTGTTGTTGAGGTTGCCTAAGATGACGATACGCGTCTTGTCGGTGAAACTGCTGGCCATGCCGCGTGAGGCATAGCGGTCGTGTGTGCCGCCTGCAATATCGAGATTGGTCATGTAGCCACGGTTCATTCCTTTCTTGATGGTAAAGTCGATGACCGTTTCCTTGTTGCCGTCGTCAATGCCGGTAATGCGAGCCTGGTCGCTCTGCTGGTCGTAAAACTTCATGTTCTGGATGATGGAGACGGGGATATTCTTCAGCGCAGTCTCGATATCACCAAGCATGAACTCCTTGCCGTCGAGCAGGATTTTCTTTACCTGCTTGCCGTTGACGGTGATGTTGCCGTCCTCATCTACTTCCGCTCCAGGGATGCGCTTGAGGAGCTCCTCGATGGCGGAACCCTCGGGTGTGCGATAGGCATCGGGATTGTATACAAGCGTGTCTTTCTTGACGACAACTTGTGGAACACGTCCTGTGACAACAGCTTCTTTCAGCATATAACTTTCAGGCGACATCATCAGGGTACCCAAGTCGACGCTTTGGTCACGCCGCAGTGTCACCTCACGCTCGATGGTTTGGTAGGCGATGGAAGATATCCTCAATCGGTAGGTACCATTAGAAGGTGCCTCAACGGAAAAATTGCCGCGCTGGTCGGTGAGTGTGCCGCCAACGAATGTGCTGTCCTTGACGCGGAACAGTTGGATGGTTGCCTGCTCAATGGGTTCTTTCTCATCCACATCGGTGATGTGGCCGCTGATGGTAAGGTTTTCCCTGGACTGGGCATGGGCACTGGTCATGGCTGCCAGTAGCAGCATGAACAGGAAAAAGCGTCTCATAGAGTGAATATGTCTTGTTGGTTTAATTATGGTTTGGGGTTGATGCTTCCTTTGAGTGCCGAACCGAAGATGATGTATTGGGTGTTGCCGGCTATGGTTCCCTCGTTCTGTCCCCAGAGGAAGGGCCAGTCGTCATAATTCTCGAAATGGTCGGGCTGACGGAAAAGAAGTCCTGGTGCCACGTTGCCTGGGATGAACGAGAAGTCGGCACGGTTGTTGCCGTAGAAAACGGCTTTGGGACGCGTGGCGCCAACGACGGCGACAAACGAGTAGTTGTGGTAGGGATGGCATCCGTAAAGCCAGTTGGCTGCTCTGTATACCTCTTCCTTTGGCACGATGTCGGGATAGTAGAGGTGGGCGAAGCAAACTGTGGTGCCAAAGCTGAGGACGGCATTGCCGCCTGCCCAGTTGCCTAAACCAATGGGTACGCCGTAGGGGTTCTGCTCATCGAAATGCTTGATATAGGTCTCGTATTTCTCCACATAGGGACGCAGACGCTGGCGGTAGGCATCGTCCATATAGGGAACGGCGTCGAGAGCGGTCTGCATGTTGTTGGCAACATTGCGGTCGAGGGCTCCCCATATCTGACTCATGAATTGGTCGAGATATTGTTTCTCATGGGTGGCGCCGTAGAGTTGCAGACTGGTTGCCATGTTGCCTGTCTGCTGACGGTTCCTGCGGTTTCTGTTGGACCGCTGCCTGTTGTTGGTGTTGTTGGTGTTGTCTGTGTCACTGTTGCCGTCGAGCCAGCTAAGGTCATCCAGTGCGGCTTTCTCTTCTTGTGTCCTCTGCATGAGGAAGTCGGTGGCTTCCTGCATCAACCGCTTCGACTGGGTGAGTGCACGCTTGGCAAGGTCGTCATTGTAGCCCTCCAGGGCACGGCTGGCGGCGGCAAACATCGTGGCGGCACGGAAGTCGAGGTGGGGGTTGCGTGTGGTAAATGCCCACATATCGTCGGGGGTACCGCTGCGCTTGCCGTCGGCAGATACCTCATAGCGTTTCAAGCTCGGTTCATAATGCTTGCCGTCGGTGATGCTGGCGGCATCGCCAAGGTGGTGGTAGTTGTCGAGCACGGAGTTGGACAGTGTCGAAGCCATATGCCCGATTTGCTCAGCCTGTGCGACCAGGTTGAGGGTGCCGTGCTCGATGAACTGCAAAATGTCGGGTACGCCATCGGGACGGTGGAGGTCCACATAACGCTGTTCCTGACTCACGAAGGTCTCGTCGCGCTGGGGCTTGAACAATTCCCATGTGCGGATGAAGTTTTGCACCACATTGATGTTGGAACCTGTCTCGATGTCGAAGTCGCCGGCATCGAAGAAACCTCCGATGTTCAGTCCGGGGATAAGTTCCAATGGCTTGTACTTCGTATCGGTGGTCTCACCTTGGTGGTGCAGGTCGAAGTGGTCGCTGGTAGGAGCCTGTAGGTAACCTTCCTTGAATGGCTCGCCGTGCCAGGTACGGTAGCCTTCATTCACATACATGTGGTTCATATGGATAGGCACCCATACGTCGGTGGTGGCGTCGGTGATTTTGTCATACACGTGCTCGTCGATGAGGAAATCGTTGGTACGGGTGTCGCCATATTGGATATAGTAAATGCCTGGCAGTTTTACCTCGGAAAAGTCAAACTTGACATAATTATATTTAAAATAGGGTCCCCACTGTCGGAGATTGCCTTGGTAGGCAGTCTCGCTGCTGCCGTCTTCCTTGATGCGCATGAGGCTGGCGGTGGCAAGGGGTTGGGCGGCCTTGTCGAGTTCGATGACAGCCACCTTCGGCTGGTTGGGTATGTAGCCGATTTGTGAGAAACCGATATTGGGCTGACGTATCCATCCGGGGATGGCATGTGGCTCCACGAGCCATGTCACCACCTTGCCGGTCTTTCCCTTGGGAAGAATGCTGCGCAGGACAAACCAACCGTTCTGGGCGAGAATCCTTCCATCATAGAGCTTGAGTTCAGCATCCTCACTGCTGATGCGTATCATACGTTCGGGGTCGTCGGTGGCGAGTGTCATCGTGTGGCCGGTTTCAATGGGCAGGGGGTCGATGAAACGTCCCGTTCCGCGGTCATCATAGGTTCTGAACCCTTTGAACTGGCGGGGCTTCTCGCTGTTGGGACGGGTGATGGTTGCACTGGTGGCATAACGGGGCAAACGGCCGAGCCTGCCATCAACGGTGTAGGTCTTCAGCCAATATTGAGAGGGAAGGAATTCAATGTTGAAGCCTGCCTCCCCGGCGATGGCATCGGGAACAGGCTTGTCCAGCCACACTGCGATTTCCACCGCCTGTCCTTTCGCAGTCACCACGACACGGCTGTCAAAATCGTAGTCATCGTAGCGCAACGACACCTCAATGCTGCCGTTCTCACGGTCTACTTTGCGGTTGGTCATCTTGGGCACAAGGTCCCACTGCTCGGGTGTATTGTTGAGTCTCACGGCCCCGCCTTGCACGGTGCGCACACCATGATGGATGACCTCGATGCCGGAGTTCTTCTCATCGTTGAACCCGCCACTGAAACTGTTGCTGAATACAAGTACGTTGACTCCCTGGCGCTCAAAATAACCGAGGTCGTTCAGTCGCAGGTCATCTGCACAAGCGGTCATGGCTGTCAAAAGCCCTGTGAAAAGTATTAATGCTTTCTTCATCATAATCATAAAGTGTATTTTCTGGGATTTTTGAATTTTGGAGTCTAGCTGTTTTTGAGGGATGGAGAATGGAAGTTTAGACCTTCAACTACTTAACTACTTCAAATGAACTAAAAATCGTCCATAGGATACCTCACACCCCATTTCTTTCTCAAGTCATCCATGAGTTGCATGATGTATAGGGTTTCTTGATGGGGCATCTCGCGGGGTTCTTTCAAACCCTCGATAAGGGCTTCGCGGCAGGCGATGAATTGGTACTCATAACCTGTAATCTGTTGGGGTACATGGATGTCTTCCACAAACTCGCGGTCATGGGTGTTTACTGTGATTTTCTGTGGGTTGTTGATGTTGTCGATAATCAAGTTGCCGTCAGTTCCGGCAATGACCCCGATGTTGTCGCCTACACATGCGGCACTCGATTGGAGGTTGCAGAGCATCCCATCGGCCAGTACCAGACTGATGGCGTTGGTCAGGTCCATACCGGTGGCGCTCTTCACACATTGGCTTTCGATGCTGACGATGTCGGCAGGGAAGAACATGCGGACAAAGTTGAGGGCATAGACACCGAGGTCGAGTAGGGCTCCTCCGCAGAGGTCTGGACGCATAATACGCGGTTTCTCACCCATACTGTAGCCTAATGTGGCGGTGACAAGACGAGGAGTGCCAATGCGCCCGCTGGCTATCAGGTCACGCACCATCCCGACAACGGGTTGGTAGCGTGTCCAGATGGCTTCAGCAAGGAAAATGCTCCGTTCGTGTGCGAGTTGTACGATGGCGGCCGACTGTGCATGGTTGGCCATGAAGGCTTTTTCCACCAAGCAGGCCTTGTTGGCAAGCAAGGCATCGCGGGTCACCTCAAAGTGGTGAGAGTGGGGGGTGGCGACATACACCAAGTCAATGTCGGGGTCGGCATAGAGTTCGGCATATGAACCGTATGCTTTCGGTATGTTCCATTTCTGGGCGAATGCAGTGGCTTTCTCCTGTGTGCGCGAGGCAATGGCGTGGCACTTGCACGATGTGAGTCCATTGAGGGTGATGGCTGCTTTTTCGGCTATCCATCCCGTGCCGACGACACCGACGCGCATGATATCGTTATTGTTCATAATTCAGGGTCTTTTGGTATTGTTGTTCGGATGTGCCGCCATAGCGGATGACGTATTTGCCTTTCAGGGGGCGGATGGTGTTGGTCTCTGTGTCAAACCACTCGAAAGACTTTTTGTCGAGTGTGAGCGAAACGTTGACGGTCTTGCCCTTTGGAATGCTGACACGCTTGAAGGCGCGGAGGGTCTGGATGGGACCCTCTGGGTCGTCGGGACGGCTCAGGTATACTTGAACAATCTCTTCGCCGTCACGGTTGCCGGTGTTGGTGACCGGTATGGTGAGTGTCTTTCCGTCAAGACGGGCATCGCCATAGGAGAAGGTGGTGTAGCTCAGTCCGTAACCGAAGGGATAGAGGGGTTTGTCGGTCATGTAGCGGTAGGTGCGGCCTTTCATGGAGTAGTCTTCGTAGTCGGGCAACTGCTCGGTGTTCTTATAGAACGTCACAGGGAGTTTTCCGCTGGGGTTGACGTCGCCGAAGAGCACTTCTGCTATGGCGGTTCCACCTTCTTGTCCGGCATACCATGCCTGGACGATAGCATCGCAGCTCTCTGTCTCAGGCAGCAGGGCGATGGCAGAACCGGAACAGTTGACAAAAATGACTTGCTTGCCAGCTGCCTTCAGGGCCTTGAGGAAGTTGCGCTGCACGGAGGGAAGTTCGATGTTGGTGCGGTCGCCGCCCTTGAAACCTTCAATCTCTACGGGCATTTCCTCTCCTTCGAGAGCTGAGGAGATACCGCCGACGAAGATGACCTTGTCGATGCCTTTGAGTTGGCTGATGACCTGCTGATAGTCGATGGGCTGTTCCTTGGCTACATTGATTTTCAGGTTGGCATTGTAGGTTTGGATATGTGAGAAGCGCACCTCGATGTTGTAACTCTTGCCTCGCTCAGCCTGGATGGCGACGCGGTTGGGCGTGGTGCGCCAGATATGGTGGCGGAATTTCTGCACACCGTCGATATAGAGTTCAAAATGGCCGCAGCCTTCTACGTTTACCACATATTCGCCAGATTCCTTCGGAGTGAAGACAGTCTCATATTTGGCTGAGAAATCCTCCAGCTGTACACCGGGGGCAAAGTTGTGCATGCCTGCCGTGGTGACGGCAAGGGGTGTGGTGTAGTATTGGGTGGTGACGGGCTTGCCCTCCATCCTGCGGTTGTTCCAAAACGTTCCCTTCATGCCTTTCTTGCCTTCAAAAGAGCATTGGGAGGCAAGCAGGCAGTCCATCACCTTGTCGTAGGTGAGGTCGCAGCCGGGGTAATACACTATCTTCTTCTGCTTAGCCTTGATGCCGTCGAGGATGGTGATGGTATGATTGGGCATGCCATTGTAGTTGCCCCACATCATCGGGGCGTTGTCGGCGTTGGGACCGATGACGGCGATTCGCTCCTTGTTCTTCTGCAACGGCAGGATGTTGTTCTTGTTCTGCAACAACACGATGGTCTGACGTGCCATATTGAGGGCGAGCTGACGGTGCTCCTTGGAGTCCATCGCTGAGTAAGGGATTTTCGACCATTCTACTAATGAGGGGTCGTCCATCTCACCAAGGTCGAAGCGGCCTTCCAACAGGCGGACGACATGCTTGTCAACTTCTGCCTCTGTGATGTAGCCGCGCCTGACGGCCTCGGGTATGCTGCGGTAGGCATAGCCGTAGCCACATTCCACGTCTGTTCCGGCAATGGTGGCCTTGGCGGAGGCGTGGACAGGGTCTGACGATGACTTGTGCGACTCGTAGAAGTCGGATACGGCGCCGCAGTCGCTGACGACAAGGTATTGGAATCCCCACTCATCGCGGAGGATGGTCTGCAGAAGTCGCTGTGAACCGCAGCATGGGTCGTCGTCAAGGCGCTGGTAGGCACACATCACCTCGCGCACCTTGGCATCCTCCACCAATGTCTTGAAGGCGGGCATATAGGTCTCCCATAAGTCACGGGGTGATACATTGGTGAGGTTGGCGCTATGACGTGTATACTCTGGTCCGCTGTGTACGGCATAGTGCTTGGCACAGGCCCATAGCTTGCGGTATTTGGCATCCTCGGGACCTTGAAGCCCGCGAACCACCTCGGTGCCCATCACTGAGGTGAGATAGGGGTCTTCGCCGTAGGTCTCCTGACCGCGTCCCCAGCGGGGGTCACGGAAGATGTTGACATTGGGAGTCCATACAGAAAGACTGTGAAACTTTTCATCTATGCCCGACCCACGTTGCATGCGCTCGTTGTATTGGGCACGGAACTCGGTGCTGGCGGCATCAAACACTTGATGGAGCAGGGTGGGGTTCCACGATGACGCCATGGCGATGGGTTCGGGGAACACGGTGACATTGCCCATGTTGGCGGCTCCATGGAGCGCTTCGCTCCACCAAAAAAACTTCTTGATGCCGAGACGGGGGATGGCTGGACTCTCGTCGAGCATCAGCATCGCCTTCTCTTCAAGTGTCAGGCGGGAGCATAGGTCAATGGCGCGCTCACGGGCACTCAGATTGGGGTTCTGGTAGGGATACGACTGCGCTGTGCTTGTCAGTGTGGCAAGCAGAACGAGCATTAAGATAAAGGTTTTCTTCATAATTTATGTGTTGTTTGTTGTTCTAATCAATAGAATAATAAGCCTTTATAATTGTATAATTTCCTGGATATCGGCTAATGTGCCTTAAAAGTAGTCATTTTTTCCCAATAGGGCCTTATGCCATGCTAAAACACCCCATAATCTTTTCTTTATTTAGCAAATATTTATATTTTTTTAAAGTGAACAAAATGCTGTGTAAGTCACCTGTCCAGATGCCATGTAAATGGGGTTTCTTCAATCTTCAATATTCAGTCTTTCCTCAATCTTTTTCAGTTTCTCCAGCACCTCGTCGTTGTTGTCATCCATCATGGCATCCACAAAAATGGAGTTGACCAGCGACAAACCGATGATGCCGCCAAAGAACATCAGCAAGGAGAAGTAGCAACGCGCGAACAATCCCCATCCGGGACTTGCGTTGGTGGCTATGACCTCTGGCATCTCATACCAACCTTCTATAGAGAAGAGGCGGAAGATGCTGTAGAGACTGATGGCGGGGTTTCCGAAATATTCTGGGGCAATATTGCCAAAAATCGTGGAGGATAGGATGGAGAAAATCAGCAGAAACACGATGAAGGCGAGGAACACCAGCAAAGATGCTCTTACTGCCAACTTCAAACCCTTGAGCAACCTTTGGATGTTGGGGATGAAACGAATCAACTTGAACGACTTGAATAGCCGTAGGCTTCTAAGCACCAGGATGGTGTCGGTGGCCATGTTGCGGCCCAAGAATGGACTGGCAAGCGAGGGCAGGGCGATGATAAGGACAATGAAGTCAAATCTGTTCCATCCACTCTTCCAATAGCCTTTCCATCCGTATTGGTAAATCTTGGCGGCGGCCTCACCGATAAACAATAGGGTGAATAGGGCATCCGAAAGGTCAAACAAATTGTTGTCGGGCCAAAAACCACCCATAAACATAATGGATGTGTTCAGCAGTATGGCAACCATCATCAGACGGTCGTTGCAAAACCATTTGATTAATTTGTTCATCGCTGATGATTGCTTTCAGTCGTAATGGAAATGGAAGTCAAGCTTCGCTCCATTCACACTGGTGAAGATGCCGTCGTAGGATTGGATTAAATTGCTGGTGTTTTCGCCGACGTTGACCTCTTCTTCCATAAAAATGCCTTTGAACTGACCGATATACTTGCCTTGCAGATAGGCGTTGATGACACATTTACCGTCTTTGGGGGTGTAGGAGACCAATTCCAAATCGCGACGTGCACCATATTCTTTCGCCTCTGCTATGTCGTATGGGATGTAACTGCCTTTGGTGCCGTTCATGTCGAAAAGGAAACCTGTGCCACCACAGTTACCCCAAACACCCATGTGGATGGGGTGGGGGGATGCTGGCTCCTCGGAAAGTTCCTCTTCTTCTCCTTCATCGGGAATGATGTCTGGATGCTGAGGGACGTCGGCTTCTGCGCCAGCGATGTCTGCCTCAGCACCTCCTTCCTTCACTTGACTTGCTGAGGTAGATTCCTCACTCTTGGCGTCATTTTTGTTGCCGCAGCCGGAAATTATAGACGCTGAAATAAAAAGGAAGATGACAGAAAAAACTGCCCAATACTTTTGCCAATGAATTGCCATAATGATATGTTGAAAGATAAGTTTTGTGCAAAGGTAGTGAAAAACTTGATTCGACTGACTTAAAAATCAGAATTATTTATCTATATTTGCACAAAAATTAGAAACAATGAACAAGAGGAGAATAGCAATGATATGCACGACAGCACTGTTGGTGGGGTGTGGCTCCACTGGCATGGAAGAGCAAATCAATGAACTATACGACAGAATGTCACAGGAAGAGCGTATCGCCCAACTGAGAAGCGGATATATGGACGAGTTCTTCAACGAGCAGGGCGTGTTGGATACTGCAAAATGCAGACAACTGATACCCAATGGCATCGGACATTTCTCACAATATGCCAGTCAGAAACCTACCGACCCAGAGGTGTTGCGCGACCGAGTGGCAGCAATGCAGGACTGGCTCATTCACAATACTCCCAATGGCATACCTGCGCTCTTCCATGAGGAGGTGCTCTCCGGTGTCAACACACGTGGTGCTACCATCTATCCGCAGCAGATAGGACAGGCATGTTCGTTCAATCCCGAGCTGGCAGAACTGAAAACCCAACAGACTGGCACAGATATGCGAAAGATGGGCGGAGTGCTATCACTCTCACCGATGGTCGATGTGTGCCGCACACCGAGCTTCAATCGTTTGGAGGAGTCATACGGTGAGGATGGTTACCTGTCAGCAGTCATGGGCGTTGCCTTCGCCAAAGGACTGCAGCAGGGTGACCTTCGTAAGGGCGTGGGCACATGCTCAAAACATTACCTCGGATATGGTGGCGGAGGTGACGCGCCGGAAAAGGAACTGATGGAGGAAATCTTGATGCCGCACGAGGCGATGATTCGCTTGGCTGGCAGCAAGGTGGTCATGCCGGGATACCATGCAGTGCATGGCACCAACTGTGTGGCAAACAGCGAGATATTGCAGGAAATTCTGAGAGACTACGTCGGCTTCGACGGAATGGTGGTGAGTGACTATACCGCCATCGACCAAATCCCCGGATTGGATAACGTGGTGCAGAAGGCTGCGGCAGCCATCAATGGGGGAAATGACGTGGATTTTCCCAGAGGGTCCAATTATGAGCATCTGCAGGAGGCTATCGACCAGGGACTGGTGAAGCCTGAGACGCTTGAAAGGGCTGTGAAAAATGTGCTTAGACATAAGTTCCGCGCAGGTCTTTTTGATGAGCAACCATACCTTTATGCTGAGGGGAAAATAACACTTGACTCTCCTGAGGAAAGGAAAACGGCTTATGACATAGCCACACAGTCTGTCGTGCTCTTGGAGAACAACGGCATCCTGCCGCTCAAGGAGGCAAAGAATATCCTTGTGACAGGACCCAACGCCAACTCAATGTGGGCCATGTGCGGTGATTATTCCTTCCCCTCCATGTCGTATTTCTGGAAAAAAGTGACCGAGGACCTTGAGCATCCTCATATCGTGAAACTGCTTGAGGGCATGACGGAACGAAAACCTGAGGGTGTCAGCATCATGTATTCGAGAGGATGCGACTGGACAGAAGAAATAGAGACGAAATACGCCGTTGAGGGTGACGAGCGGGCGTGGGAGTATGAAATCCTGCACCGCAAAGTGGATTCGGGAGAGAAGGCCGACAGACAGGAGGCGCTCAAAATGGCAGCAGAGTGCGATGTCATCGTGGCGGCTATGGGCGAAAACGTGATGCTTTGCGGAGAAAACCGCGACCGTCAGGGACTGCGCCTTCCGGGTAAGCAGGAACAGTTTGTCGAAGACTTGGTCAAAACCGGAAAACCGGTCGTGCTGGTGCTCTTTGGCGGGCGGGCTCAGGTCATCTCAGGCCTGGCGGAGAAATGCGCAGCGGTCATTCAGGCCTGGTATCCAGGTGAAGAGGGTGGCAATGCAGTGGCCGATATCCTCTATGGAAAGGTGGCTCCTTCTGCCAAACTCTCGGTCAGCTACCCAAACACTGAAATCAATGAACCGATTTGCTATAACTATTCCACCAATAAGGACCCACGCATCCAATGGCCTTTCGGATATGGACTGAGCTATACCACCTTTGAGTACAAAAACCTCAAAATAGACAATGAGGCTTCGACAACAGGCATGTGCGTGAATCTCTCGTTCGATGTGAAGAACACCGGAGAGGTGGCTGCCGACGAAATAGCACAGGTTTATCTCTCACCTTCTGACAGTACACAGCAGATACGGCCTATCCAACTGAAAGGATTTGCACGCGTGTCGCTGAAACCCGGACAGACCAAAAAGGTAAAGGTAAGACTCTATACAGAGCAGTTTGGCTTCTACAGTCATCAGGGACAGCGGCAGTGGAACATACTGCCCGGAACCTTCATCATTGGGGTAGGGGCCTCCTCGGCTGATATCAGACTGCAAGAGAAGGTGGCTATAACGGGAGAGCCCGTTATCAAACCCCTACGTGAGTTCTATTTCTCAGAAACCTTTGTAGAGTAAGATTTGATTGGTCGTCTGTCTAAACTCATAGACTCCTAAAAAGAGTCATATGTCTAAACTCCTAATCTCCTAAACTCCTAAACTCCTAAAAAGAGTCATATGTTTAAACTCCTAAAAAATATAATAATGAGGAAACTATTTCTACTGATGGCTGTGGTCGCACTGACCGCCTGCAACTCTGACAAAAAGAAAATCGAGGCTTATATTGACAACAACTTTTTCGACAAGGAGGTGGTTGTTTCTGGTGATGTGACCATAGACTCGGCTTTCTGCCCCATGTCTCAACTCGATCAAAATGCCATCCAACTGATGGGCTATCGGGGAACGTTGTTGAAACTGTTGGAGGATAACCCCGATTCGGCTTACGCCCTGGCAAGAAAACTGAAAACCCAACTGGGCGACAGCAAGGCTTTTGCCAATCTCGCCTATCCCGAAGGGAAAAAGAACCGCCTTGCCTATATGACAAAATGTAAAGTGAACGGGGAGGAGAGGATGGTTACCTTCTACAAACAGGTAGAAGGGGATAAAATAGAACTCAGTTCGCTCGATGTTGATGAGTCTATTGATAGCCTGATGGTGGGATACAATCACCTCATGGATGGCATACGCGTCATCCTTGCAGATAAAAACGAGGAATGATATTCAATTGCCCCCAACATTATTGTACCTGCAATTTTGTAAAATGACAATATAATGGATGAAAAATGGTGTTGAAAGAGCCTAAATCCTATTGTATTGTCAAATAATCCGAAAACTTTTTGTTTTTCGGTAAAAAATATCCAAAAATATTTGGAGAATCCAAACATTGTATGTAATTTTGCATTCGCTGCGCTTGAGAAAAGGGGTAGCGAAAATAATCAAGAGAAGCGTTCTTTGATAGGATTTCATAAAGACAGAGAAGTAGTACAAGAAGCACCGGCGCCGCCTTTATCGGCCCGCCGGGGGTAGAGAATACGAGCCGTCAATTTTAACTTGATTGAGGGTGCTTTGAACTTGGGTATTTCGGAGGCGTTCTGAGAACAGAGAAGATGCCTTCGGTTTTTTTTGCGCCGTTTGTGGCGCTTTGGGACCGCAGGCACGTCAATACATTATTATACAATGGAGAGTTTGATCCTGGCTCAGGATGAACGCTAGCTACAGGCTTAACACATGCAAGTCGAGGGGCAGCACGGGGACTGCTTGCAGTTCCC
>CACXIP010000010.1 GCA_902767775.1 uncultured Prevotellaceae bacterium
GGAATATCTACATAAGCGCCTTAAACGCATGGAATTAGAACTGGCAAACTGTGAGTGAATCCTTGATGATATACAATTTGTTATATAGAAGCGTTTTTTTTTTATCTCTCTTTCACCACCAGCAAATCCGTGCCTATCCGTGGTTGGAATCTTTAAGGAGTTTAGGAGATTATTTAGTTGTTTGGTTTTTTAGTCGTTTAGTCGTTTGGGAGGTTGTCCTACAAGAATGCCGGTGCAACGTAGTAGAGACGTCCATATATGGCGTCTCACAGCCAAGAATGCCGTGACCCGCATGGCGCTCCCCTCCCCACGCGTGGGGAGGGGTTGGGGTGGGGAATTATTTTCCTGAAAAACAAGTAGTTACACACCCCACCCCTGCCCCTTCCCTTCATGGGAGGGGAGTTGATGGCGCACAAGGACCCCTGCCCCTTCATGGGGGGAGTTGCTGGCGCACAAGGTTATGATGTAAAGAGTTGTTTTGCGTTTTGAACGCTACCGCGCATTTGCTCTTTGGAATCTATAACCTATATCAAGGATTAAGACATATTGTTTGGTGGTTTCTGAAATAGTATGTAATTTTGTATCTGAAAAATGAACAATACCAAATATTCAATAACAATGATAAAGAGATTCTTCCAGAACAGTGCGAAGACTATGCTTGTCGTTCTGTTCACAGCAGCCTTGTCCGTGGGATTCAGTGCCTGTCATTCTGACGATGATGACAACCCAAGCACAGCCATCGGTAAGGTTCCTCAGGAAATACCGGAGCCCACCGAAGACCAGATGCTGGTCAAGGTGACTTCCAACATGCCTTTTTTCGTCAAGGGACAATTTGACGACAAATCGATGGGCGCTGCCCTTATCAAGCGTCTCGGGACACCCTCTCCCAAGATTAATGACGACACGAGGCTTATGCTCATGAAGGGAAGCGACATCAAGAACCTCTCGAATGAAGAATTGCTCGATATGGCAAAAATCTATTGCCAGGGAGGCTATTTGGCTTTTGAGAAGCCAACGGCCGGAGACATGCTGGCTTTTGCCATTGGCATCGTAGCGGTTTTAATAAAAGCGGAAAACGAATTGCTGACAGCCGACGGCGATGTGACCATTACGCCCGACGGTCCTGAGGCCGCAAGCTTAGTGACCTCGTCGGAGGCTGAACATCTGAACAGCCGCATCGCCAACATGAGGGCCTACACCAAGCGTGGAGCAAAGGAAGATGATGAATCATCCATGCAGGAGGTGCTTGGCGAGATGGTCATCTTGGCTCTGGACAGCTACTACCTGTGCGAATGCTATGAGGGTCAAAAGGGATACTATACTATCAGCGACAAGGATGGCAATACGCTTTTGAGCAAAGAGGAGGAAATCAAGAAGGATTACACCTACTATCAGAGTGGTCGGATGGCTGACGGTGTCGCCCAGTGGCTCAACAGCCGTGTCAGCTCGATGAATGAGCGCAAGGCAGAGGCCTGTCGGCTGGCTGTCCCCAGGGCTGATGGCAACAAAAGCATCAATGAATTGATGAGTGCCAGCGACGAGTTCACATACCAGACTTGTATCTATGGTCGCAATGAAACTGGTGAATTTATGAAAAAGCCAAATGCACATCAGGAGACCATCCGCATCTGGGGTGTCCACAATACCAAGACCAATAAGGACTATTACTACGTTCAGCAGAAATCAAGGCTGTCAATAGGTGGAAAACAAAAGGGCGATAATTATCCGGATGACAACACGACCCTATATAAAGGACCTGAAGAAAATGACACATGGTGGATAGGAAGTTATGATGTTGGTGGAATACATTATAAATGGTTCTATGGTGCCTGGCTGCACGCTTATGAGTTAAAAATGGACTTGACTGGTTCGGGCAGCATCAAGGTGGAAGAGGCCATCCC
The DNA here is from genome assembly GCA_902767775.1 of uncultured Prevotellaceae bacterium. Lineage (GTDB taxonomy): Bacteria > Bacteroidota > Bacteroidia > Bacteroidales > Bacteroidaceae > Prevotella. Next base: position 1,902 of record CACXIP010000010.1, read on the forward strand.
CACGACTGACAACTACAATGTGAGCACCGCGATAGCCATCGGCGAGAGCCATTCCGAGACCAACACCTTGGGCTTCACCCTGGGTGGCGCTTTCGGGACAAGTGGTGCCAGCTTCAATCCAAGTATCAACTACTCTCACGGATGGACCGACGGTACCAGCTTCTCCATGACTACCACCAGCTATGCCAAGGAGCTGAAGTGCAATAAGAACACCAACGGCACGGAGGTGACGTGGACATACGAGTGTGGCAAGAACATGGACACGTACAAGGACAACAAAAATAACCATTGTCACCCGTCGGCTCCTGATGTTCTAATCAACGATGTGGATTTTGAGAACCAGGTCTGCTGGTCAGTCAGCAACCCCAGCGGCTCTTATCAATTGAAGCATCACGTTATGCCGACGATGCAGTCGATGATAAAAAAAGATGGTTCTTTGGATTGGAATGATGTGTTCGGTATGGGCACAACCGAAAATACCTACTCGCTGAAGACCCCGAACCGTGTCGTACAAGAGTGGTACATGGACATCACTTTCCCCGAGATTGGGCAGGCAGGCCATCACGGTGACAAGGGCAAACTCATAGAGTATCTGCAGCGACAGTTCCCTAACCTCTACCAGCCCCGCCTGTCGCTGGCCGACCAGACGGATACCTCTGAGGGCACCATCAAGTACCTGGTGGAATACACCAAGAAGTTGCTGCTCAACAGCGACGGTGCACAGACTATGCGTGAATACGCACTCGATCTCGGACTCAGCCAGTACACTGTCAAATGGTACACCATCGATGGCAAGCACAACAAGTATGAGTTTGTCGTCAAGGCAAAGTGAAAAATCAAGGATTTTCCACTAATCTTTAAGGAGTCTTGGAGGGGCAAGAATAGTTCATAGTTCATAATTCATAGTTCATAGTTAATACCCCTACAAGAATGGCGGTGCTTCGTGGTAGAGACGTCCATATATGGCGTCTCCCTGCCACAAATGCCGGTGCATATTTTTAGGAGTCTAGGAGTCTAGGAGTCTAGGAGTGTAGGAGTGTAGACAATAGCCAGTCTTTCGTGGAGATTCGTGTTATCCGTGGTTCGTGCAGATTTCGTGCCTTTCGTGGTTCATTACCTCCAGCGCCTCCTCTATTGAGCACACCACGGCGTCAAACAGCTTATACATCAGTTCCGGCTCCTGTCGCTCCGGGATATATGCGATGGTCATCTTCCCTCTCCCAGCGAACCACCCCGCCTCGGTGTGCGCGCTCCTTCCGCACGGCAGCACCAGCAAGCAAGTGTCGCACGCCTCCATCGCCTCGATATCGTTTTTGAACTGCCTCACCGCTTTCGGGTGTTGGAGCATATCGCGGTATTGTTGTGGCGACCACTCCATATAGTCCTCGCTCACACCGCTCCATTTGAACCCCTCATCCCCCGACGGCGGGTTGCGGAAGTCGTACACCTCGTGTCCCGCCTCCCTCAGCCTCCTCACCACCTCAGGGTAGAACTCGTTCCTCCAGCTGCTCGCCACATAAATCCTGCGTTTCATATTGGGTATGGTATTTAGTCAAAATCCGATGTTTAATCATCATCATATCTTTCATGTTCCTCATTATAGCCTTCATCATATCCATCTTGGTATCCCATCTCGTAATAGGTTGCCAATTCGCCATCATAAAGGTTCTCATCATCATATCATCATAACCGTCATCATAAGCTTCTTCTGGAGTGGACCCAAGAAGCGGATAAGGTGGGAAACTAAGGACTCGAGGCACTGCCGACGACAGGCTGTCGGTACTTGTTGTCTCAAGAGAACTATCAGTCTTCACAGTATCTGAGGAATACAAATCCCCTTCCTCATCAGAGCTGCTATCATCATTATTCCGGTTCATAGCGAACCCAATGACAACAAGTCCTACGAGGACGATGAAGCTTCCTCCTGAGGCTCTGCAAGATAGTTTCGCATTTCTTTCATCATGTCAAACTCAACCTCTTTACCGTCAGAATCTGTGCGGTACCTGATGATATTGTGTATGCGCCAATCACCATCCTCACGGCAGAGTTCAAACTTCTGGTGAACGGTCTGAATGGAACTCCAGAGCACGAAATCGACCAAAGCCGTGCCTTTTTCAACGTCCAACTGTTGGAACTTAATATCACGAACCTCAAAATCATCGGGATTGCTATCCTGCATCTGGGTCCAAAGGTCATCGTTGAAGAAGCCGATTTCCTCTAAATCAGCATCTTTTTTATCAACCGCTTCTACCATTTCCCACCAAGAATGACAGGCAAAACGTTCATTACTTTCTCCTATCCGGTCTGTCCCGGCATACAGTTCCTTGATACAGCCTACAATATCTTCCTTGGCCTTCTCAACCTTCGGGTTATCAGTAGCGACGTCAGAGCTCCCTACCCCCGCTTGTTTTTGCTTGCCGTTGCATGATGCTGTGGTAATAACGCAAATCAGCAGCATGATCAACACATTAGATTTCATCCGACCACTTTGAACAGAATTCTTCTTCATAACATGATTCATTATATTATCTAAATATTCCATTAAATGATGTTTTAAAGGTATTTTATCGTTTAATCATCATCAAATCTTTCATGTTCCTCATTATAGCCTTCATCATATCCATCTTGGTATCCCATCTCGTAATAGGTTGCCAATTCGCCATCATAAAGGTTCTCATCATCATCACCATCCCTTTCCCCCTGTTCATATCCATCATCATAACCCTCTTCATAAGCATCTTCTGGCGTGGACCCAAGAAGCGGATATGGTGGGAAACTAAGGACTCGAGGCACTGCCGACGACAGGCTGTCGGCACTTGTTGTCGCAAGAGAACTATCAGTCTTCACGGTATCCGAGGAATACAAATCCCCTTTCTCATCAGAGCTGCTATCATCATTTCGGTTCACAGCGAACCCAATGATAACAAGTCCGACGAGGACGATGAAGCCCCAAATCCATCTTGAGTTGTTGTTGCCCATGAGCTACATTGGATTTTTAGACTAACACTCTATGATAATCATTTACTTATTCCTTCTTCCACTGTTTTTTCAAATTCTTCTTTGGTACAAGGCTTTCGCATAATCCAATAGGATGTGGTATCACTAATGCCCCAAATACCCTCTGAAGTAGCACCATTCACAAACAACTCCCATCCTAAGGAATAAAGATACATTAGTGCAGCGGCAGGAGTATTAAAAGTTATTTTGTTTCCCTTGCTATCCTTAAGTTTCTCTATTGTTTTACCATCATCTAAATACACCTTAAAACCCTTATTCTGTAAATTTCCAGAAAAAGTGACGATATTATAGATATAGTACTGTTTTTCCTCAGATTGTGCAGATGCAAGCAAAGGAAGACATATCATAGCCAAAAATAAAAGTGCTTTCTTCATGTTATTTTTCATCATTTATTCTTTTCTTGAGTTGTTCAATTATACTCTGATCAGCTGGTAACCAATTTACACTCTCCAGATTCTCCTTTCTGAGCCATTTCGCCGCCTCATGTTCATTCAAATGAAGCGCCTCCGTCAACAATGAGCACAAGAAACAATGCATCGTTAGGTGAAACTTCGGGTAATCATGCTCCACAGTACACAAATATTCATCCACACTGATTTCCGTCGATAGTTCCTCGCGAATCTCCCTCTTAAGAGCCTCATCAGGTGTCTCCCCCTTCTCCATCTTTCCGCCAGGGAACTCCCACCAGTCTTTCCATTCTCCATATCCCCTTTGGGTGGCGAAGATTTCATCCTCTCTCCGGATGATTGCCGCTACGACTTCTATACTTTTCATCACATTATATAACTTCTTTCATTCTAGCAAAATGCATTACACTTCCCGGAATAGGTTCTATCATATTCCAACGTATCTGCATCTGCATTCGTGTTCCCAAGTTCTTGTATGTCCAGTCAATTAAGGTGACTCGTCCTAAATACACATAACCCATAGTTCGAGATTTATCCTCAACAAAGTTTTTTTGCTCACGGACAAACAACAACATTGTCTGGGTTTGATTGATATATGCTTGACCTTCTTTAGAATCTGGCCGTACTCGATTCTGCGTATCCCATTGGAATATGTTTGGAGAAAGGGCCTTATCATCATAGTCTGTTGTAGACCCTTCTTCGCGATTTTTGATAATATCTACAAACATAGCCTCCACATTCATCAACTTGTTACGCTCAACACCTTCGCGTGCTGGCGATTTTTTAATTAGAGTTGATGTATCAAAATCTTGAGTGATATCCTCACCGTCCATTCGTTCTGGTGTAGCAGTCAAACCCAACAAAATCATGGGTTTAAAATAATTGATAATCTTACGATAGGTTGATGCAGCGGCATGATGTACCTCATCGATAACGATATAATCATAATAGTTCTCAGGCAACTGTAAATCATCTATTCGATTATTCAAAGTATCCTTCGAAGCAAAAACATGTTCATAATTAGCTGGCTCTTCTCCTGCATACCACTTCTCGCCAAAATTATAGTCACATAGAACTTGACGGAATGTCTGAAGGCTTTGTCTGAGGATTTCTTCTCGATGAGCTACAAACAATAAACGTGCATGATCATGAGTCTCGGCAAAAGCTTTATAATCACTTGCAGCCATTACGGTTTTACCAGTTCCTGTTGCAGCCACTACAAGGTTTCTCCAATGGCCTCGCACCTCACGTTCAACCTTTAAGCGTTCCAATATTTCTTGTTGATAGTCAAACGGCCGAATGAGTTGAAGGACATTGAAATCTATCTCATTGTCTGACTCTCCATTAAGAGCAGCCTTTAGACGTGCATCGTCTTCTCCATCAACAAATGTCTCGTAACCTTCCGCCCACCATGACGCATCAAACGAACCCAAAATGGTTTTCATCATCCGGGGCTGCTCCATTTGGGTTACTTTCACATTCCATTCCGCACCTGTATCAAGAGCCTGTTCCGACAAATTGGAAGAGCCTATATAAGCTGTATTAAAACCCGTTTTGCGAAGGAAAATATAGGCTTTAGCGTGCAAACGTTCAGATGTTTCGTCGTAGGTGATTCTTATTTCTGTGTTCTTTAATGCAGATAACTGCTTTATAGCCTCAAAATCTGTGGCCTGCATATAGGTGGTGGTAATTACTTTCAATAAACCTCCTCTATTTGTGAATTCTTTTAATTGAGGCAGCAACAACGCAAGTCCGCGTTTCTTGATAAATGACACCATCAATTGAATCTCATCAGCTGAAGCAATCTCCTTCTGAAGTTCGGTATATAACCTTATGCCCTTTCCTGTAAAAAGTTCTCCATTTACCAATCCCTTTATTGGCATGATTTCCTCCAGACGTTTTGCTAGATCGGGATAGTCTGACTGCGTCTTATCTATTACAGCCGTCAATAACTTTGCTTGAGCCGAAACTATATTTCCCGATTCTAAATGGAACTCGTTTACCAATTTTCGAATAATGGCATTAGCCAAGTCTATACCTTTCTTTATAGTATCTTTCTTCTTGCCATTTTCTTCTTCGCCTTCATCATCATCTATTTCAACAACTTCTGAAAGCACTTGTTCAAATATGTTTGTTAGATACATCGAAAGCAGTTTAACAACTTCTCGACTTTCGATGGTTCGCTCTCCAATGTAAAACCTCGTCTGATCTATTGAAGAGATTTTCTCTTCAAAAAGCTGATTGATTATCTGCTCGTATATACCAATTTTCATAGCATTTCCTATCAGTAACTTATTGTTGAAATATATTATCTCGATGATACGCTAAAAAATCGCGATTAGGTTTGTGCTCTATCGGCATTATCATCGGCTTATCACTGATGCAACCGAAATGCTTGTCAAAATATTCCTGAGTTTCATATTCACGCAAAGCGGATGAAAGCTTTACAGTGTAATCATCTGGAGAAATAGTGATGAGACCTTGGTCAAAAGCCTTATCGTAAAGTGCAGAGAGACAGATTCCATTGCTGGGATTAAGACGATCTCTTTTATGATACTTATCTGCCCATGGTATGATGTGACTAGCAAGAAGCAATTGAGGTATGTCTATCCCTGTCAGGGCACAACGGCTGTTGTAGTTGGCAAGTATCATGCGGCGGAAATAATCTTGTCCTTTTCTCTGTTTTGATATTGAGACCTTATCCTCTCCTTCTTTGGTTATGTCAAAATGGGAAATTAGTTTTTTTGATATTGTTTTGGGGTTCGTCTCATTTGCTACAATTGCGTCCGCCGTTGCCACTTCCTGTTCAAATACAATATATTGTTTCAGACTTTTCAGGGCTGCTGAGCAAAAATTATCTTTCGCGTAACTTCTTTGGTTCGGTTTGCCATAGTCATCGAAAATGTTCTGTTGATTATTTCTCATCTTCTTCACTTCATCTCTGACCAAGTGTAATATATCCTCAATTATTGCTATGTCAGAAATCTCATAGAGTGACAATCCGTGAAGGTCTATCACGTTTTGATGTTGCAACACTTCGTCAAGAATCATTATTGCACGGGCATAACTGTCCGCTTTCCCTGAATTTACAGCAGATAGCCTTGTGTTGAAATCTATAAAACCTTGTCTATCCATATCTCTAATGTTTCTGTTTTATTATCAACCTTCGGTTAGCTAAATAGAACCCTGATATAAATTCACGAAACAACACCTTATTACAGAACACAAATGACAATTGTTTTAATTAACAAGATGTGGTAGATAAAAAATCTTCAGGAATACTTCTTACAAATTGTAGATAATATTTCCAATATCGCTCATCTTCATAATCTGTTATGTCACTATGATACTCACTAAATTTATGGAATATTCCAGCATAATAACCGATTAAATCAATTATTTCATTTTTATCTAACATTTTATTATTAATGAAAATTTGCAATTCTTCAAAAAAATGCATAAACATTTCTTTTTCCCATATACTAGGTTTGTATGAAGGTGTTTTGTTTTTGTCGAATCCTATTATATTTTCATCTTCATCCATCAATGCCACTTCACATATGTATTCCTCAACTTTTTTTATGTAAGGAGCATCCGCATAACGTTCGAGATATTTGCATAATAATTCTTTTTCCTTGCTCATTTTATGATAATCGTATTCTTTTTTAGCATAATACAAGGCCACAATTGAAAGAACAAAAGCACCCACCACAGCTAGTGCTTGTAAATTATTAGACCAATTATCAGAAAAAGGAATAACATTAGTAAAAATAAGAATTAAAATAAGAGAAATTAATAACGCAATAGTAATAAATGTAGATTTCATTTTTTTATATTTTTATGGTTAGGTTGTTTTTATAAATGGTTTGTATCTAAGAAACGATGATACTGTTCATCGTTTTATGATTCATCATGAATAGAAGAACTATGCGGAGTATAGTTAGTGTGGTAAGACTCCATGAATGAACGTTTCTACTTCACTAATGACGACATTTATTATTGTCGTAAACGGATGTACACACTACATTCCCTACAATAAGAGCCGATTTTGCATTCTAACCACAAAGGTAGCACATTTTTCGCAAGAATTGCGAAAAGTTGACATAAAAATTTTGGGGAGAAATGAATGAATGGTATATGAATGGGGTGTTGACGGACATTGTGTCTTTTTTCTTTCAACATATAATATCCATGAATGGCCTTTGGCTTTTGGCCTTTGGCTTTTGGCTCACCTCTAAATAATAGTTCATAGTTCATAATTCATAGTTCATAATTCATAGTTCATAGTTATTCGGGAGATTCGTGAAGTTTCGTGTATTTCGTGGTTTTTTATTTAGGAGTTTAGGAGGGCAAAAATAGTTCATTGTTCATAATTCATAGTTCATAGTTATATGCAAATTAGGAGTCTGGGAGTGTAGACAATAGCTTGTTGTTCGTGGCATTCTTGTCTTTCGTGGAGATTCGTGGAGATTCGTGGGATTCGTGGTTTTTATATATTTCGTGGTTTTTCGTGAGTTTCGTGGTTAAAAACTATTCGTGGTCTTTCGTGGTGTGAATGAGACGGCGGGGTGAAAATGACATCATGGGATGGATAATTGACGGTATTTTTGCAGCGGATAACAGAATAAAGGATAACAAAAACTGCAAAAAACATGGCAAGACCAACAAAGACAGGACTCAATTACTTCCCGCTGGACGTGGACTTCTTCGATGACCCGAGAGTGGGCGCGGTGACCGTGGAGCATGGCACCGAGGGACAGGCGGCGGTGGTGATGCTGCTGTGCGCCATCTACCGCAACGGATACTACATCGAATGGACGCAGGAGAACTGCATCGCCATCCTAAAAGAACTGCCGGGCATCAACATCAAGAAGATGCAGAAAATCGTCAGGACATTGGTGGAATGGGACTTCTTCGACCGCTCCCTGTTTGAGGGACAACAGGTGCTGACAAGCCGCGACATACAACAACACTACACCGTGGCGGCGAGGAAAAGGAAGGTGAAGCCGGACGAGACGATGCCCTACTGGATGGGGGATGAGACTCCCACTCCCCCGGCTAAAGCCACCCCCTCTCGGGCAGAGGGGGAGTTGAGGACGGAAGAAATGCCGAAAAGGACGGCAGAAATGACACAAGAGGATAATATAAAAATTTATATTAATCCCTCCCCCTCCACCACGCGCGCGAGGGAGGATGACATTCAGGAGAAAAAGGGGGGGACAGTGACCGCGACGGTACCTGCCAGGAAATGGCTGCCACAGGAGACACCAAGGGGGGAACTGGGCATCAGGGAGGCGGTGGACCAGATGAGGGACAACGAGGCGTGGATGGAGGTCATGTGCATGAAACACCATCTGGACAGGGGACAGCTGGAACAACTCATCGGGGAGTTTGCCACGGACTGCGAGTGCCGGGGGAAGACGGCTCACGACAGCATCAGCGACGCACAGGGGCATTTCTGCAACTGGCTGCTCATCAGACAAAAACAATCATCACAACAACAAACACAATCTTTAAAACCCAATTACCATGGAAACAACTATCAGCAACGCACTTCAGCAGACTATATCAGAGAAGCACAACAATGGGCCATTGAGCGTTCGCTTCAGACCATCAGAGCGCCAAAAAACGGAGATACAGAGATTCAAGGAATTTTTCCCCTCTGAGGAGAAGGTGATAGCATACTTCGCACCGGCGAAATGGGCGGCGGCTTCGGCGAACCCCTCGAGGTGCATGATGCTGCCGACAGTGACCCTGACGATGGTGGACAGGATTTACGGCAAACAGGTGTCGGAGAACGTCGTCGTCAACAACATCGTGGGACTGTTCACCGTGGCGAAACCGAGGGAACCGCTCTACAGGGAGGCCATCGAACTGACGGCGCGGCTTTTCGTGGGGAAGTTTGGCACCCAACTGTCAATCTTCGGCATGCTGCTGTTCTTCGCGGACTACCTCACGGAGTATAAGAGCAGCTACGGACAGTTTGACCTGCCTGACGTGCTGCGCTCATGCGGCAAGGCGTTCCTGCCGAAATGGCGGGAGCGGCTGGGGCGCCAGGAGCAGCGCGTGAACAACAGCAACGAGGGGTATGAGGAGGTGGGAAGGGCTGCCCTCTACCGATACCTACGACGGGAGTATGTCAACCGGGGCATCGATGTGCGCACGGCGCCAGTGGTGGTCCACGGACGCTTCTCGGAGAAGGAGCTGAAATTCATCGAAAGCAACGAGGAACTGATTTTTTAGTTCATAGTGCATAGTGCATAGTTCATAGTGCATAGTTCATAGTGCATAGTTCATAGTGCATAATTCATAGTGCATAGTTATATGCAAACTGGGAGTTTAGGAGTCTGGGAGTTTAGATAATAGCCTGTTGTTCGTGGAGATTCGTGGGATTCGTGGTTTTTTATTTAGGAGTTTAGGAGTCTAGGAGATTAGGAGTGTAGACAATAGCCTGTCTTTCGTGGAGATTCGTGAATTTCGTGGTTTGATATTTTTTCGTGGTCTTTCGTGAATTTCGTGGTTTGATATTTTTTCGTGGTTTTTCGTGTATTTCGTGGTTTTTATATATTTCGTGGTTTTTCGTGAATTTCGTGGTTTTTTATCTTTCGTGGTCTTTCGTGAGTTTCGTGGTTAAAAACTATTCGTGGTTTTCGTGGTCGCGACAGGTTTGGAGGGGATGGTGGCAAAATGTCGCAAATATGGTGGGGTGTCGCATCATAATGGAAGGGAAATGTGGAAAAAAGTTGCGATGGGATGATTTGGAGGTTATATTTGCAACATCAAAACGAAATAAAACAAAAATAACAAATAAAAAATAAGGAATTATGAAAGCAAAGAATTTCATCAACAACAGTTCGAGGGTGATAGCAGCCTTCCTGTTGGCAGGAGCAATGGTAGTGGCCGTCTGGAGCGTGATGACCTACGACAAAAGCACCACGTATTACAGCCAGAATAAGTTCAACAACATAGAAATGAACAGCACGGCTGACAACAACATCAGCAACGCAGACATGAAGCAGATGAAGGAAATCAATGTGGAGATTGTCAAACTGGCGAAGAAGAAAGCAAAGGTGATGGGCAAACTCGAGAGGGCAAAGGCTGACCGGAACAAGGACCACGGAATGGTGGCTGGGATGTACTTCCAACCGGCTCAGGACATCGCCGAAATCACCAACCTGGAGAAGACAATCAACAAACTCGACAACAAGATTGCCGCTCTGGATAAGCAATATAAGAACATAGCCGAGAAACAGGGCAGTGATGTCCAACAGTTGGCGCTTAGATAACAATTGACTCTGATAGGTATGCCTCTCCCCTGACCGGGGAGGGGCTTTTTTATGTTCACTTACCACGGATTTTCAACCACGAAAGGCACGAAAGGCACGAAAAATACTAAAACCACGGATGAGTGCGGATGGACCACGGATATTTTTTTAAAACCACGAAAGACACGAAAGGGCACGAAAAATACTAAAACCACGGATGACACGGATGGGCTCGGATGATAGACTTTGGCTAGCACATTACAAATGCTTATACTCGGTGCGGTTGGATTGCAAATCCAACCGAACTGGGGGTCACGGCATTTGTGGATGGGAGACGCCATATATGGACGTCTCTACCACGTTGCACCAGCATTCTTGTAGGGATAGTTTTATTTCTTGAACTCGCGATTGAACCATTTCTCGAAAACCACATCAGATAGAAAGACCCCATCAGTACGCTCCTCTATCAATTCACGTTCCATCAGCGCTTTCTTGATGCGGGCAATATTTGACTTGGTGCCCAATGGATACTGACTGGTTACCCGCTTGCTTCCAAAATCTGTGTGGATGCCCGAACAAAGGGCGCGGATGAAATTGAGCTGATAAGCTGACAGGCCTATCGTCTGTTCGACAAACAATCCGGAACATTGGGCGATAAGGGCATCAACGGCATTGTCAAAATCGGTGTCTGAAGCGGTATCGGTGGTTTCGGCCAACAGATTCCATGCCAACTGCTGCACGTATGAAGAATAACCATCAACAAAAGTACATATTCTTTCTGCCATTGATGGTGAAATCTGTTTTCCATATTTTTCAAACCTTCCAATGATGAACTGTATCCAATCCTCGGTGGGGATTCTGTCAAGAAACATCATTTCACCAAACTGGTAGAATGGCATTCGCTTGCTCTGAAACAGATTGGTCATCAAATGCTTCTTGCTTCCAAAGAGGCAGTAGGAAACATGCTCCTGATGTTGCCATACTCCTCTCATACGTTTTTGTACGATCAACGAGTCGGGCAATTCACCTATCTGCTGAAACTCATCTATGCATACCACAATGTGAACTCCCTTTTCCCTGGCAATCATCTCAGGAAGATTCAGTATCTCTTCAGGCTCATACTCTTTTGGCGTGATACCCAGTGACAAGGAAATATCTGACAAGGGTTCCGGACTGAAAGAAATTTTAGGGGAAACCCTAATTAAAAACTTTTTGATGTTATCAAGAATCTGACCTGAACGTGAAGCCGTTTCCTTCATCAAAACTGATGCAAACCGATTATAAAAATCATATTCTGTGCGGCAATCGTAGATGTCCATATAGACTATTTTGACTTCGGGATTGTCCACTTCGCCCATTGCCTTTTTGACTAGCGATGTCTTTCCCATTCGTCTTGGTGAAATAAGAATGGTGTTCATGCCGTTCTCGAAATTCAACCTCAAACGCTTGGTTTCCTTTATCCGGTCGGTGAAATTCTCACCCCTTACAGACATCCCGTATACGAATGCTTTCTCCATAATTAGATTTTTTCATTTATTCCTGTGCAAAAATATATAAAAAAAACAAGGTTCACAACTTTGTGGACCACAAAGTTGTGAACCTAATGCGATTTTTGGAAAAATTTGTGACTAATTCATGGCAAATGTGAAAAGGAAACATGTAATTGTCATGTAATATAGCATGAATTTCCTTCATATCACGGCATTCTTGGCTGGGAGACGCCATATATGGACGTCTCTACTACGTTGCACTGTCATTCTTGTCATTCGTTGGATTCGTGGTTTGAATATTTTTCGTGGAGATTCGTGGGATTCGTGGTTTTATATATTTCGTGGTCTTTCGTGAATTTCGTGGTTTTATATAGTTCGTGGTTTGAAAATATTCGTGGTTTTTTCGTGGTCACGACAGGTTTGGAGGATGCCCGTCGGTATCTCGTACGACTTCAACGGACTGACCTTGGACATGCGCATCGCCCCGTCGATCACCAAGACGATGAAGCACAATGACCTGCATAACGCATACGCACAGTTGACCGTAGGATACAAGTTTACCCTGAAGTAATGACTTTTCATAATACATAGTTTAAGTAAAAAATGTCTGCCATGAGCGAATCTCTCGACTCATGGCAGACTGCTTTTATGGGTGGGTGCTCAGACCCGCCTTTCATGCATCATATTCATTCCTTCTCAAGTCCCTTGGCACCCATCAGCAGGTCGACGAGGGGCTTGTCTTTGTAGTCGTTCTTCTTCTGGTCCCAGAAACCGAAGTCGGCGTCGTAGCACCAGGTGGTCCATGCGATATTGAACTCATCGAAGACGCTCAGCATATCCTTGTACCACTTGTAGGCCAGTTCACGGTCGACAGGCTCGTAGACGCCCCACTCGCCGCAGAACAGCTGCAGGTTGTAGCGCTTCGCCACCTCGATGGCGTCCTTGAAGTCCTGGCGGATTCTGTCGATGTTCCACTCCTGTGTGAGGTAAGGCTCCAGTTCGGGCTTCAGCGAATCGGGAGCAGCCTCGTAGTCCTCCTTCGACACGAGGATGCCCGGGTAGTTGACCTTGCCCTTGTACTTGCCTATCGGTGTCCACCATGCGCCGTAGTGGGTGAGAATCATCGGGTTGTAGTAGTGGAACGAGAGTACGATGTTTTTGTCACCCTCCGGCACCTTCAGGTATTTCATCGTCTCGTAGCCCTGCCAGCGGTTGGACCCCACGACGAGGGTGCGCTGCGGCTCGCGCTCACGCAGTGCCTTGTGTACCTTTGCCACCAGTTGGTTCCACTGCTCGTGGTCGTCGGCCACCGGTTCGTTCATGAACTCATAGGCTACGGAGTCGGTGCAGAAGTCCCTGAGCACGTCGGACAGTTCATACCACATATGGATGAGGTTTTGCTGTGCCTCTTCTGAGGTGAAGAGGGTGTTGGCGCTGGCACCTCCCTCATTGGCGGCGTTGAAGTAATGCGAGCGGATGATGTGGAGGTCGACGATGGCGCGCAGGTGGTGCTTGGCGGCCAGGTGCAGGGCATTGGTCAGCAGTTCCCACGCCTCGGGGAGTTGGTTGCCCTCCTCGTCCCAGAACTGCACCTCGTCGATGGGGATGCGGACGAAGTCGAAGCCGAGTTGCTCGAGGCGCTCGAAGTCATCCTCCTGGATGTGCTGCCGGCGCTCATCGCCGCGCTCCTCCGACTGCGAGAGCCAGTGGCTGAGGTTGGTGCCTCGTTTGATGCGGAAGTTGTTGACGTTGTCGTCGGTCTCTGGTTTGCTGGTGCAGCCTGTTATGGTCCACACTGCCATGGCAACGATTGCCAGAAAGAAGAATAGTTTTTTCATTGTTTATTGAGGTTTTGGGTTGAAAGGTCTGGCGAGATGGCTACGGACTAATCGGTCACGTTGCCGTTGCAAAGATATACAATTATTTCAACTTCCGCAAGATAAGGGGGGATTAACTCTTTCCAACCACGAAAGGCACGAAAATTTAACCACGAAAGACACGAAAAATTTTCAACCACGGATATTTTACGAACCACGAAATACACGAAAGGGCACGAAAAATTTTCAACCACGGATAACACGGATGACTTTAACCACGAAACTTCACGAAAGGGCACGAAAAATTTTCAACCACGGATGACACGGATGGGAGACGCCATATATGGTCGTCTCTACTACGTTGCACAGCCATTCTTGTAGGGCTATTGTCTAAACTCCTAATCTCCTAGACTCCTAAACTCCTTAAAATATGCTCACGGCATTCTTGTCTGGGAGACGCCATATATGGTCGTCTCTACTACGTTGCACCGCCATTCTTGTAGGACAACCTCCTAAACGACCAAACGACCAATCCCCCAAACAACCAAGCATATGTCTAAACTCCTAATCTCCTAAACTCCTAAACTCCTAGAAAAAATATGCTCCGGCATTCGTGTGACAAGAAAACATTTTTAATCTTCTGAAATCTGTTCCCGGAGGGCGGCCATTACCCTTTGGTATTCGGGCTGGGTGATGTCGCATTTGTCCTTGACACGCTTGTCGTCGGGGTAAAGTTCCATATAGTTGTGGCGTATCATCTCGTGCGTCACCACGTTGGAGAGGGGGATGTGGTACATGCGCAGCAGCGGAACGAGGTACTGCACGGCGCTGCGTATCTGGTCGTCGGTGAGCGGCTGTTCCTGGGTGTTGCCCTGGAACTCGATGCCGATGGTGAACTCATTGCAGCGCTCGCGCCCGTTGAGCACCGACTTGCCCGCATGGAACGTCACCATACCGGGTGAGGCGAGGATATAGCGCGTGCCGTCGGTGTCGATGACACAGTGGGTGCTGACGATGTTCTTCGGCAGCGTGAGCATGTCGAGCGATGCCTCGATGGTGGGCAGTGCCGTGTGGTGGAGGATGACGCCCTCCACATCATTGACCAGTTCACGGGAGTAGTTCTGTGTCGGATATTGGATTTCGACGTAATTCCACTCATGCCACTCGGGTGCCTTCTCCTTGCATGACCAGAGGAGGAAGGCACCAGCCAACAACACCAAGATAAAAAGTATTCGATACATCATGAATTTTTCTTTTGTCGGACAAGTCGGACGGGTCGGACGGGTCGGACGGGTCAGACTAAGCCAACGGAATGGGGTTAGCACTTGATATCATAATGACGGAGCGCCTCCTCGAGCACGACGAAGAAATCGTCGATGTCCTGTTCGTCGATGGTGCCGAGCGCACAGAGGCGGAACGTCTTGTTGGAACTGATTTTGCCCGGGTAGATGGTGAAGCCCCGCTCGTAGCAATAGTCGTGTACCTTCTCGAAGTCCCAGTTGGGGCTGTCGGGATAGAGGACGGAGACGACCAAGCCCGACTGCCACTCGTGGCGGATGGCATCCTTCAGACCCAGTCGGGCGATGCCCCGGTGGATGGCGTTGAACACACGGCGGTGACGGGCGAACTTCGCCTCCTCGCCCTCTGCGAAATACTCCTTGAGAGCTTGTATCGTGGCATAGATGGTCTGCACGGGCGGTGTGAAGTGCATCTCGCCGGTGCGCTCGAAGAAGTCGTACTGCATATAGAGGTTGCAGTAGTAGGAGCGCTTCGGGTAGTCCTTCGACTTGCGTATTTCCTCTGTGTTGCCGATGATGAACGAGAGGCCCGTCATCGCCATCAGTCCTTTCTGTGCCGATGCCATGCAGAAGTCGACATTATCTGCCACGATGTCGAAGGGTATCATGCCCAGCGACGAGGTGGTGTCGGTGACGAAGATGGCGCCATGCTCATGCGCCAGGGCACCAATCTCGCGGATGGGGTTGAGGATGCCTGTACCCGTCTCGTGGTGGGTGGTGTAGACCAGATAGATGTCGGGGTTCTCGTCGAGCACACGCCGCACCTCATTGAGGTCGGGCAGTTCATAGACCGACGACTTCAGGTCGATGTGCGGCAGACCATAGTATTGGCACACCTCCACCGCGCGGGTGCTGTAGGCGCCGTTGTTCACTACCAGCACCTTCTTGCCTTCCGGCAGCAGGGAGTTGAGGCACACATCGATGTTGATGGTGCCCGAACCGCAGAAGAGCACCGAGGTATATTTATCCTCCGGGGCGTGCGCCACCTTGAGCAGGTCGCTGCGCAACTGCCTCATCATGCCCGCGAACTCCTTCTCGCGCGGACAGATGTCGGGCACCACCTGCGCATACTTCACGGTATCTGTCGTGGTGGCAGGTCCGGGGTTGAGCAAAATGTTTCTCTTGATTTTTTGCATGATAGTTATTTTTTGGTCGGACGAGTCAGACAAGTCGGACGGGTCGGACTGGTCAGACGGATTGGATGTTTCAAGAAATGGCAAGATATGCTGCTCCGCATAGCGGAGGTCGTCGATATCATCTATCTCATACCATTTGAGGCCCTCCTGGCAGAGGACATAGACTGGCATGATTTGCTGCGACATGAGGAGAAGCTCATACTCATAGCCCAGTTTGGGAAGGTCGTCGGCCTTCTGGGCGTAGTCCTCGCACATGGCGCGGTAGAACTTGTTGGAGAGTTTGTGGATGCCCACCAGTTCACCTTTCACGTCGAGGTCGGCCGCTGTGGTGGAGCAGCGCGTCAGCCTGTTGTGCTCGCCATACTCCACATAGTATTGGTCCTGGAACTTCGTCACGGGGGTGATGAGCATCACATCCGGCGCAGGGCACTCGAGCAACGAGGTGAGTGCCTTCGGCTCATAGATGAGATCGCTCTCCAGGAGGAGGAAGTCGTCGCTGCCGATTGCCTCGCGGCAGTTCCACAGCGTATACATGCTGTTGGTCTCGGCATACCTCGGCGAGAAGACGCACTCTATCTGGGGATATTTGTCGCGGAGCGCCTCATATTTCTCCTTGTGGTATCCTGTGCCGATGATGATGCGGGTGATGCCGCAGTCGATGAGCGTCTGTATGCTGCGCTCCACCATCGAGATGCCGCCACATTGTATAAAACCTTTGGGAATCGTCTCGGTCATCTGTCCGAAACGGGTGCCCATGCCTGCTGCCATGATAACTGCTGTCATATTTTTTAGAGGTGGGAGGTGGGAGGTGGGAGGTGAGAGGTGAGAGGTTTTTAAATCTTTAAATCTTAATCTTTCATTTTTAATCTTTCATCTTTAATTTCTCCATCAGCGCTTCCTTGTTTTGGATGGGGGTGGTGGTGGGGCGGCCCAGGTCTTTGCGGGCGCCGCGTTTCACCTTGACCTCGATGAGGCGCGGACCGTCGGTTTTCTCCTGGAGGGCGGTGCGGAGGGCATCGATGTTGTCGACCGAAGTGACGGAGCGGTAGCCGCAAGCCGAAGCCACCATGGGGATGTTGATGCGGAATCCCACGGTCGGTTGACCGCCTACGGAGTCGTGTGCGCCATTGTTGAACACCACATGGGTGTAGTTCTTTGGTGCCATGCTGCCGATGATGCCGAGCGACCCCATGTGCATGATGGTAGCGCCATCGCCGTCGAAGCAATAGACGGGGCGCTGGGGCTGCTGCAGGGCGATGCCGAGAGCGATTTGCGAGGCATGGCCCATCGACCCCACGGTGAGGAAGTCGCTGTCGTGCCCCATCCCGTTGTGGGCGCGATACTCAAAAAGTTCTCTTGATATCATGCCCGTGGTGGAGACGATGACCGCCTCGTCGCTGATGCTCCCCGCCACCGTCTGGATGGCCTCCTCGCGGCTCATGGTGAAGGGCGAGGGCGATGACGACTGCAACTGGTAGTCGCTGAACGTGCCCTTCTGTATCAGGAAGGCGAAGGAGCGGTGGGTGGCATTCATATAGGTCACCGCCTCATCGAGTTGGGTGGCCAACGCACTCTCCTCCGCAGCCATCACCATGTTTCTGATGCCCATGGCGTTGAGCAGCGGGATGGTCACCTTGCCCTGTTTCACATGCTGCGGTTCGTCGTGCTTACCCGGTTCGCCGCGCCATCCGATGAGCAGGAGGACGGGGATGTTGTACACCTCCTCGTCGGTGAGCGACAGCAGCGGGTTGACGGTGTTGCCCAGACCGGAGTTCTGCATATACACCACGGGTATCTGTCCTGTCGCCAGGTGGTAGCCAGCAGCCAGTCCGACGGCGGCACCCTCGTTGGCAGCGATGATGTTCCTCTCCTCCGGCACGTTGTCCTTCAGATAGGCACAGATATTTTTGAGCAGTGAGTCGGGCACTCCGGCGAAGAAGTCGATGCCCGCCTCAAGCAGTGAGTTGACGAAAAAATGTGGAGAAATCATGGGGGAATTTGAGATTGGAGATTGGAGATTTGAGATTTGAGTTTTAAGCTTCGCTGGATTGTCGGCTGCACCTCGGCATACTGAAAGCAAGCTTTAGTCTGCACTCGGTTTGCACGGCAATTGGAGATTGGAGATTTGAGATTTGAGTTTTGAGTTTTGAGATTTAAGCTTCGCTTGATTGTCGGACTTGTCGGACTTGTCAGACGGGTCGGACAGGTCGGACTATCTGATGATGCCTTATTTTGTGCCGGGGATGAGTTCGAGGATGTCCTTGATGGGCATGCAGAGGTCGCGCGCCTCCTGGGCACGGTGGTTCTCGAGGATGGAACGTGCCACCCTCACCATGGCGGGATAGGCAGCGCGGAGCATGTGGTTGGCATAGATGACGATGTTGACGCCCCACTGCTCGAAGTCCTCTGTGCGGAACTGGTCGTAGGTGGTGGGGACGATGACGATGGGCACCTGGGAGTGGACTTTCCGGAACTCGATGCAGAACTCCCTGATGTCGTCGCCGCTTTTCTCCTTGCTGTGTATCATCACGCCGTCGGCACCGGCATCGACATATGCGAAAGCCCTTTCCAATGCATCCGACACTGGTTTGCCGGCTATCAGACTCTCCACGCGTGAGATAATCATGAAGTCCTTGGTCACCTGCGCGTTCTTGCCCGCCCGGATTTTGTTGCAGAAATTCTCGATAGTGTCCTGCGTCTGTGTGGCAGCGGTGCCCAGCAGTGAGTTCTTCTTCAGGCCAATCTTGTCCTCGATGATGACCGCCGAGATGCCGTTGCGCTCCAGCGTCCTGACGGTGAAGATGAAATGCTCCAGTTTGCCACCCGTGTCGCCGTCGTAGATGATGGGTTTGGTGGTACACTCCAGGATATTGGTTAGGTCCTGCATACGTGTCGTGAGGTCCACCGCCTCGATGTCGGGCTTGCCCTTCGACGTGGAGTCGGTGAGCGAACTCGACCACATGCCGTCGAACGACTCCATGATGCCGTTTTGCTCCAGTTGCAGGTTCTCGATGATGAGGCCGCTCAGTCCGTCGTGTGCCTCCATGATTCTCACGATGGGTTTGGCAGCAATGAGCCGGCGGAGCGACTTCATGCGCACCTCAGGGGTGGTGCCGATGCTTTTGATTTCCTCTGCCAGAGCCGACGAATTGATGCCCTGGGTGTAGGGAATCTCGATGACCTCCCCACCCCATTGTTTCATCACCTCGAACACCTTTTCGCGTATCTCGCTGTCGGCACCCGTCTTCCAGTCGTCGCCGTGGATGATGTATGCGGGCCGATATCTCTTGAGGTTCTCCACGTAGCTCCACTCCTCCTGTGGCACCACGCAGCTCACGCCCTTGATGTTCTCTATCACCATCTTGCGCTGCTCATAGGTCAGGTGAGGGATGCGCTTGTGTGTGGCGATTGCCCTGTCGGTGAACAGGCCTATCATGACGTCGCCATATTTGGCCCCCTCGTTGATGATATTGATGAGACCGGGATGCATGATATCGCCTATCATGCCTAAGTAAACGGTTTTGCGATTTGAGATATTATCCATTATTGTTGTTTTTTGGTCGGACAGGTCGGACGGGTCGGACATCATTCTTCATTGCGGGGCACCACCTTGCCATGCTCCACCTTGAAGCGGCGGTCGAACTCCTCGTGGGTGCGTTTCCACCGGTTGTGCGTCCAGAGGTAGTAGCGTGGGTCGCGGCGGATGGTCTGTTCGAGCATCTCGAAGAACCGCCGTGTGATGCCGTCGGGCTCCAACTCATTGGGTTGCCGTGTGATGAGTCGGAAGGTGACGATATAGTATCCTCTGCGGGGCCGCTCCATGTCGACATAGAAGACAGCGTTGTTCATCTTGCGCATGATTCTCTCGCCGCCGGTGAACACCGGGGTGTCGTGGTGGAGGAAGGGCAGCCACAGGTGGATGTTCTCCCATTTGGGTGTCTGGTCGGAGATATATCCGAAGAGCGACACACGCCCCTCACGGCGGAGGTTGAGTAGTTGTCGCAGGATGTCTTTCTTGGGAACGCACGTTCCTCCGAGGTGCTGTCGCAGGTCGATGAAAAGGCGGTCCATCACATCGTTTCGCAGCGGATGGTAAATGAGTCCCACCAAAGTGCCCTTATAGCGCTGGAAGCCCAGACCAGTGGTGGAGAGGTACTCCCAGTTGCAGTAATGGCCGAGGATAGCGGCAGTAGACTGTCCCTCGTCGAAGCACTGCTCCATCTGGTCGAGTCCGTGGAACTCGATATGCTGCAGCAGTTTCTTTGGAGTGAGTGAAAGCAGTTTGATGGATTCCACGAAATAGTCGCATAAGAAATGGTAGAATCCGTGCTCGATTTGGCGCAGTTCATCGGCGCTTTTCTCTGGGAAGGACGTTTTCAGGTTGTTTCTCACCACCCGTTTTCTATAGCCCACGATATAGTAGACGAGCACATAGAAGGCGTCGGAGATGACGTACAGCACTCGGAAGGGCAGCAGCGATAGCGCGTAGAAGAAGGCGTGGACTATAGGATATATGATTCTCATACAAAATGCAAAGATACGAATAAGCGAGTGGAAAACAAAATAAAAACAAAGTTTTTAAATTTCCTTTCCCGAGCGGCAGTATCTTCGATGCCTGCATCAAAGATACACGGATGACTCCTTGTTGTGATAGAGGAGAATAAAAAACGCTTCGCTTAGGAAAAAGATAGAAAAACCATTCTTGGCGTTTGGGAAACGAGAAAAAGTGCCAAGGCACTCACAAAAAGGAGGAAAAATTAGTGATAATTTGTGGGCTATTCGTGGGCATTCGTGTGAAAAGAAAAACATATAATTGCCATGTAATGAATCATGAATTGCCATTCGGGTCGCGGCGTTTGTGTCTGGGAGACGCCATATATGGTCGTCTCTACTACGCTGCACCGGCATTTTTATAGGACAATCTCCTAAACGACCAAACGACCAACCCCCCAAACGACCAAAAAAATTCTCACGCCTGCATTTCATGCAGTTTTTTGTAGTAGCCATCGGCAGCGAGCAGTTGCTCGTGGGAGCCACGCTCCACGATACGTCCCTCATGGAGGACGCAGATTTCATCGGCGTTGCGGATGGTGGAGAGGCGGTGGGCGATGGCAACGGTGGTGCGTGTCTTCATCAACCGCTCCAGGGCATCCTGCACCAGGCGTTCACTCTCGGTATCGAGGGCAGAGGTGGCCTCATCGAGGATGAGGATGGGCGGGTTTTTCAAGATGGCGCGAGCGATGCTCACCCGTTGGCGCTGACCGCCCGAGAGGCGTCCGCCGCGGTCGCCCACGAAGGTGTCGTAGCCCTTCTCGGAAGCCATGATGAACTCATGTGCGTTGGCGATGCGTGCCGCCTCCTCTACCTGTTCGTGTGTCGCCTCAGGCACACCGAAGGAGATGTTGTTGAAGAAACTGTCATTGAAGAGGATAGACTCCTGGTTGACATTGCCGATGAGCGAGCGCAGGTCGTGAAGTCCCAGGTCGCGCACGTCGATGCCATCGATGAGCACCTGTCCCTCCTGCACGTCGTAGTAGCGCGGGATGAGGTCGACGAGTGTTGACTTGCCGCTGCCGCTCTGTCCCACGAGGGCGACGGTCTGTCCCTTGCGGATGGTGAGGCAGATGTCGCGGAGCACCCATTGCTCTCCGTAGCGGAACGACACGTGGCGGAACTCTATCTGATGTTCGAAGCCATGGATGGGTTTGGGATTCTCAGGGTCTTTGATATCACATTCAGCCAACAGGATTTTGTCGACGCGCTCCATGGATGCCAGTCCCTTGGGGATGTTGTAGCCCGCCTTGGAGAATTCCTTGAGCGGGTTGATGATGCTGTAGAGCATCACCATGTAATAGATGAAAATCGGTCCTGAGAGTGTCTGGTTGTTGAGCACCAGCGTACCGCCGAACCACAGGACGATGACAATCATCACCGTGCCGAGGAACTCACTCATCGGGTGCGCCATCGACTGACGGATGTTCACCCTCATGATGTCGTTGCGGTAGGCGCTGTTGACCTGGTCGAAACGGGTGTTCATCTTCTCCTCGGCGCAGAACGCCTTGATGATGCGCAGACCACCCAGCGTCTCCTCCACCTGGCTCATCGTGTCGCTCCACAGCGCCTGAGCCTTGATGGACTTCCTCTTGAGTTTGCGCCCCACAAATCCCATGAACCACCCCATGACGGGTACGATGACGATGGTGAAGAGGGTGAGTTGCCATGAGATGAAGAGGAGCATGGCAAAATAGCCGATGATGAGGATGGGGTTTTTGAAGAGCATATCGAGGCTCGACATGATGGAGTTCTCGATTTCCTGCACGTCGCCGCTCATGCGTGCGATGATGTCACCCTTGCGCTCCTCGGAGAAGAAGCCCAGCGACTGCGACGTGATTTTCTGATAGAGTTGGTTGCGTATGTCGCGCACCACACCCGTGCGGATGGGTATGATGGTGGCGGAGGAAAGGAAATAGGCCCCAGTCTTGAGGAAGGTCATCACGGCGAGGAAGAGACCGATGACGAGCAGCGTGGTGGTGGGTCCGATGCTGGCAATCATCTGGTTGACATAGTAGTTCATGTTGTTCATCAGCACGTCCTGCACATGATTCCAGTCCCATGCCATGAGCGATGTCACCGTCTCGGCATCACCCGTCTTGAAGATAATCTGCAGGATGGGGATGAGGGCAGCAAAAGAGAAGATGTTCAATATCACCGAGAGGATATTGAACAGCACCGACAGAGCCAGGTATTTTTTGTATGGCGGCACAAACCGCCTCAGCACTTGTAGGAACTCACGCATGTATTTTTTTGAGGTTGGAGGTTGGAGGTTTGAGGTTGGAGATTTGAGGTTGGAGATTTGAGATTTGAGATTTGAGAGTTGAGAGTTGAGATTTAAGCATTGCTTGATTGTCGGCTGCACCTCTGCATACTGAAAGCAAGCTTTGCCTTTGTCGAATTCTGTCACGACTCGGCCTAATTGATGCGAGCATCATTCGGCTCTCACTGTTCCATCATTTCGTCTACCCTAATCTTCAATTTCTTCTCCGAGGAGGGTGGCGCTGGTGGACGAGGTGATGCGCACACGCACCGTCTCGCCGATGTGGTGGTTGCCGCGGTCGAAGACCACCGCCTTGTTTTGCTCGTTGCGCCCCATGAGCTGCTGGCGTGACCGCTTGCTGTAGCCCTCGACGAGGACGTCGAAGGTCTTGCCCTCGTCGCGGCGGTTGGCTACCGCCGACATCTCGGTCTGCAGCGCGATGAGTTGGTTGAGCCGGCGTATCTTCTCCTCCTCAGGCACATCGTCGGGCAGGTGTTTGGAGGCATATGTGCCCGGTCGCTCGCTGTATTTGAACATGAACGCCGAGTCGTAGCCCACCTCGCGCATCAGCGAGAGCGACATTTCGTGGTCGGCCTCCGTCTCACTGTGGTAGCCCACGAAGATGTCGGTGGACAGGCCGCAGTCGGGGATGATGCGGCGGATGGCGTCCACACGTCCCAGGTACCACTCACGGGTGTACTTGCGGTTCATCAGTTGGAGGATGCGGTCGCTTCCGCTCTGCACAGGCAGGTGGATATGGCGGCATACATTGGGTGTGTCGGCGATGACGTGCAGCGTCTCGTCGCTCATGTCCTTGGGATGTGAGGTGGTGAACCGCACGCGCATGGTGGGAACCGCCTCCGCCACCATCCGCAGCAGACTGGGGAAGTTGATGTCCCTGCCCTCGGAGACGAAGTGGTAGGAGTTGACGTTCTGTCCCAGCAGGGTCACCTCTTTGAATCCCCTCTCGCGGAGGTCGGTCACCTCGCGGAGGATGCTCTCCACGTCGCGTGAGCGCTCCCGTCCCCTGGTATAGGGCACGATGCAGTAGTGGCAGAAGTTGTTGCATCCACGCATGATGCTCACGAAACCGCTGATGCGCGCTGTGGCGATGCGCTGCGGGATGATGTCGCGGTAGGTCTCGGTGGTGGAAAGTTGGATATTGATGGCTTTCTGTCCCAGTTCGGCCTGCGCGATGAGGTCGGGAAGGTTGAGGTAAGCATCCGGTCCCGCCACGAGGTCGGCATGATGGTGCTCGAGGAGGTCGTCCTTGACACGCTCCGCCATGCACCCCAGCACCCCGAGGATGCGGCGGTGTCCGCGGCGGTTCTCAGCGTTGAGCACCTCCAGGCGGCGGAAAATCTTGTTCTCCGCATTCTCACGCACCGAACAGGTGTTGAGGAAGACGGCATCCGCCTCCTCCGCATTGTCGGTCACCTCATAGCCCGCCATCTGCATCACCGAGGCGACCACCTCGCTGTCTGCCACATTCATCTGGCAGCCGTAGGTCTCGATATATAGTTTTTTCATCTGTGTTGACTGTGTCAAATATAACCTATAATCTGCCACGAAACGATGTTATTTTTGTCGTTCATGGCAGATTACAATTCATTTGTTAATCGTCAGAGAGCATTGATTTCATCTTCTGTTAAACCTGTATACCTGATGATTGTTTCAGAATTCAAACCATCTGCTTTCATTTTTCTTGCATTCTCCACATTAGCCAAGCGTATACCTTCCGCACGGCCTTCCGCACGACCTTCCGCACGACCGATTTCAATGCCGGATTGCTCTCCTTTCTGGCGGGCAGTCTCCACCACATTGAGCAAATCACGGTACACCTTCACACTCTCCTCATAGTCGAAACGCTCCTCTGGTGAGAGCTTGGCAATTTCTGCTTGCTCAAAGAGGCGGTTAGTGTATGGGTTGATGTATTTTCCTTCCATTTTGAAAACTCTTTTGTGGCACAAATATATAGTATTTTTTTTACTGCTACAAATTTTTGAGTGTAAAAGTCCTCAATCTATTTCCATTTCCGCAGGCTGGTGAGCCATACCAGGAAGAAGTAGCAGAGCGTGCCGCTGACGAGTCCTGCGAGGGCGTCGATGGCATAGTGGGCGCGGATATAGACCGTGGAGAAGAAGAGCAGGACGGCGAAGGGCATCAATGCCCAGAAGACGATGCGCAGACGGTTGCGCCATGCGATGAGCATGAGCACCACGCAGATGCTCACATGGCTGCTGGGGAAAGCCGCCATGGGGCGCTCACCCGCCTGATGTGCCTGTTCGACCAGTGCATAGAAGATGCCGTCTTTATATCCCGGGCACTCCATGCGTATCTGCTGGAGGTTGAAATAGTCGTGGAGGTTGGGGAAGACACCCTGTGCGATTTTGTCCATCCCCACCGCCTCGTAGTAGAACTGCGGTCCTGCCACGGGCAAGAAGATGAAGATGATGTAGTGGATGAAGAAGGAACCGAGGATGATGAGGATGGAGCGTTCGAACTCCTCGCGCTTCACCATCAGCACCGCCACGGAAACCACCAGCATCATCGGGTAGTAGCTGTAGTAGCCCAAGCACATCAGTTCGCTGAAGATGCCATGACTCATCACCTGTGAGAAGAGCAGTGCCGGTTGGCAATGGAAGATGGTCTGCTCCCATGAGGCAAAGATATGGTCGAGGTTGGGCGTGAGGCGGTTGAGTTCGAAGATGTCGGGATACCACCAACTGAGCAGCGACATCTGCACCACGGCGCGCGCCACCCGCATGAGGCCGCAGGGCAGCATCCGGTATGCGCCCCACATGGCGAGGGTGATGGCAAGCACCTTGATTCTACCCCACGCCAGCATCTCCGCATTGGGCAGCCGCGACCACCCCAAGGCGACGAGGACGAAGGTGAACGCCATATAGGCCAGTACCACCCACTCATAGCCGGTGAGTCCTTTCTTGGTTTTTTTCTCCAGTGAGAAAAGATATTTGAGCAGTTTTTTCATTCTAAAGCCAATGGTTTTCCTGATACCACCTCACCGCCCGGCGCACACCCTCCTCCAGTCCCACCTGTGGCTGGTAGCCCAGTTCGTCGATGGCGGGGCGTATGTCGCAGCGCCAGTTGCGCTGGCTCATGATATGGTATTTGTCGTTGTTGAGTGCCGTCACCTTTCCTGTGAGGCGTCCCCAATACTCTCCGCAGAAGGTCACGGCACGCAGCACCCACAGGGGTGCCTTGATGCGCAGCAGCCACGGGTTGCCCAGTTCGCGCTGTAGATAGTCGCTGAAGGCGCGTGACCGATACACCTCGCCGTCGCTGAGGAAATATTTGCCACCCGTGCGTCCGTGGTCGAGGGCGAGCATCACCGCCTGCACTACGTCGGTGACATAGACGAAAGTGATGTCCTGTGGGGTGTAGCCCACCGAGAAGTCGACATGCTGCCGGATGCTCTTCGCCATCATGAAGTAGTCGCGCTCACGCGGTCCGTAGACACCTGTGGGGCGCAGCACGACATAGGGGAAGTTGTTGCCCTGGGCGGCCAGGGTGTCGAGCCACCGTTCGGCAGCCAACTTGCTGCGGCCATACTCGGTGTTGGGCTGCGGGGTGTCGGAGTCGGAAATCTCCGTGTAGGGCTGTTGTTCCCTCACTGGTCCGAAGATGCTCAGCGAACTGAGGTAGACGAAGCGCTGGAGCGACGGCTGTGTCTCCATCAGAGCCTCCACCAGATGCTGGGTGCCCTGTGTGTTGACGCGGTGGAAGTCCTCGGCATGCAGGCACTTGGTCACTCCGGCGGCATGCACCACATAGTCGAAGGCATGCTGGCTCAGTTGTTCACGCAACTGTGCGGGGTCGCCGAGGTTGAGCGTGATGAAATGGATGCGTGGGTCGGTGAGGAACGCCTTTGAACTGCTTCCACGCACGGCTGCCCAAACCTCCATGCCACGGCTGAGTGCTTCCTCGACAATGAAACTGCCGATGAAACCGCTTGCTCCTGTGACCAATATCCTCTGCATCATTTTATCTCCAATTGTGTGTTGCGAAAATTCTAAGTTGATTGCTTCCTGCAAATTGCGTGCAAAGTTAGTCAAAATTCGGGAATTATGAGCCTGTCGTGTCAAAGAATTGTTCAAAAAGGCTGTCAAGGGCGGCAGTTGACTGAAAATATTTGGTTGTTTGGTCGTTTGGTCGTTTGGTCGTTTGGGGGATTGGTCGTTTAGTCGTTTGGGGGGTTGGTCGTTTAGTCGTTTGGGAGGTTGGTCGTTTAGTCGTTTGGGAGATTGGGAGACTTTTTTAGGAGTTTAGGAGGGGCAAGAATAGTTCATAATTCATAGTTCATAGTTATATGCAAATTAGGAGTTTAGAAGTTTAGAAGTTTAGGAGTTTAGATAATACCCCTACAAGAATGGCGGTGCAGCGTAGTAGAGACGACCATATATGGCGTCTCACAGCCAAGAATGCCGTGAGCCGAATGGAGCTCCCCTCCCCATGCGTGGGGTGGGGTTGGGGTGGGGAATTATTTTTCTGAAAAACAAGAAGTTACACACCCCACCCCTGCCCCTCCCCTTCATGGGAGGGGAGTTGCTGGCACACATGAATTATTTAGAAGTTTAGAAGTTTAGACAATAGCCATACAAGAATGGCGGTTCAACGTGGTAGAGACGACCATATATGGCGTCTCACCGCCACGAATGCCGTGAGCCGA
The DNA here is from genome assembly GCA_902767775.1 of uncultured Prevotellaceae bacterium. Classification (GTDB taxonomy): domain Bacteria; phylum Bacteroidota; class Bacteroidia; order Bacteroidales; family Bacteroidaceae; genus Prevotella. Next base: position 29,837 of record CACXIP010000010.1, read on the forward strand.
ATGGAGCTCCCCTCCCCACGCGTGGGGAGGGGTTGGGGTGGGGAATTATTTTTCTGAAAAACAAGAAGTTACATACCCCACCCGGTGATTATCCTATTGCACCACCACTTTTTGTCCGTTAGTTATCACAATACCTTTTGAGTCGTTGGTGGCAGGTGTGCCATCGATACGATAGACTTTGGCAGAACCTCCGTGCTGTACGGCACTTGGGGTGTTGATTATATTTGACATGTTGCCCGTTTTCTCAGCAAACTCGGCACGGGCTCTGGCCAATTGGCCTATAAAACGCTCATGGTTGCGAATCATCTGGTAAAGCACGGTGCCAGCCATTCGCCCAGCATCCACGTCGCTCTGCCAATGGTAGCCAGCAATCACACGACTTTGGCCAAACTCATATCCACGGGTCAGTAGGCCTTCCATTGCCTTTGGAGAGGTGTTGATGTCGGCGAGCAATAATGCCGACGTCCAGCCAAGTACTGTGTGTCCAGAAGGATACGAACCCTCGTTGCGGTGCTTCTCTTCCTTTTCAGGCACGATGGTGCCCTCGTTGTAGTATGCATAGGGACGCATGCGGTTGAAGTGAGCCTTCGCGTCAGAATAAATACTGTCGCACGAAGCGCAGACATCCTGCAGGATGCTGTATATCTCAGGAGTATCTTCCTTGGTTATCTCCAGACCGAAGATACCGCCGAACTCCTGGATGATTGTTTCCATGCTATACACCGCGTCGCGTTTGGCTTGGTCACAGCGGGCTTCGTCGAGACGCATCAACTTACCCCATAGATACTGCGACTGGTCGGCCACGAACCTGGCCGACTCAAACTCCGGCGGGGCTGGCAGGATGTTTGCCATATTGGGTAATTGGGCCTTTGTAAAATACGCATGTCCATTCTTCTCATCACCTGCGGCCTGAACATTGACAATGCCGCAAAGCACTAAAGCCCGGCCAAAAAAAGAAATCTTTTCATCTTCAAATTCTTTATTTGCTTATATTCTTTGTTTTCTTGTGTCTACTCTATTTTAACATAAGTCCATCCTCTTCATATCCGAAAAAGGTATGAAACTATGCGCCTGCAAAGGTACGAAATATGTTTGAGAACCAGTGGTCCTTTGTTTATTATTTGCCATGATGCAACAGCACCACCCTTCATGCTGATGAAATGTGAAATTGTAGTTGCTGTATTTTAAAGTCTGCCGATCTTCATTATTATTCTTTTTTCTTCGCATCCAAATGGTATCTGAAACTGACGCCGAGATAATGATGACGGAAGTCACGCCAAGAGATGGTTTGCTGATAAGTTGTCTGTTGGCTCAATCGGTCATCCTCGTTGTTAAGAATGTCGTCGAACTCCAGCATGATGCGGACTTTGTTCTTCAGGATTATCCAACCAACGGAGCCGTCCCAAACGAGGATGTTGCGGTTCATGCTGCCGATGGTGTAGCCTCGGCTGGTGCGCTCGGTAAGGCTGGTATAAAAGAAGAATTTGCCCTGAGTGGCTTCGACACGCAAGCCGTAATTGTTGTTCCAGTGAGTGGTGTTCTGTCCGGGCGAGGCAGTGTAGCGGAGGCGGTCGGCGTTGATTTCTGCGAAAGCGGAGGCTTTTAGCCAGTTGTAGTCGAGCGAGAAGATGAGCCTTTCACGAAGATTCAAACTGTTTTGACGGTTTCGGATGTGCTCGGATTGTGTGGGAAGAAGGGTGAGGAAGCCATGGCGCTGATTGGTATTCATGCCGAAGTCACTTTGCAGACGGAATTTGTCACCGAGGCCTTGGTCGAGATTCAGGCGGAAGTTCCAAGACTTGCTACCCTTGATGTTTTCAGGGCGGCTTACATAGACGGCGGTCGTGGGGTCGTAGCTGAGGGCGGTGGTGGTCTCGCGGTCGTTGTGGGTGTAGCCGACAGTGGCACTGAGCGAGGTCTGACTATGGGCGAGCACCATGTTGTAGGTCAGTTTCACATCATTGGTATGGGTGTTCCGCAGTCCGGGATTACCCTCGGTGATGAACAGCGGGTCGGTGAGGTCGCGGTAGCCAATGGTCTGCAGGATGTCGGGCAGTTTGGTCGTGAAGCCGTAGTTCAACTCAAGACTTGCAGTTTTGCTGAGCTTCCATATGGCTCGGAGTGACGGGTCGATGATGAAGTTTTGTCGCACGGTGGCCGTGTCGAGCATACCACGTTGGTAGTCTTGGCTTTCGCGTTGCCATCGGGCCGATACGGCAGGCATCACCTGGACAGGTGTGAGGTTGATGGTCTGCGAGAGTCGCAGGTTATGCTCATGGCGAGAATACAGATTGCGGTAACTGTTGGAAACATCGTTCATACCGTTGGTCTGGAAGTCGCGGTCGTTGCGGTTGTGGTTGTAATTCATGGTATATTGCACCTGTGCCATCCATTTCTTGGTGAGCCAGCGAGTATGATGTGCCTCTGCCGTGGTGGAGAATTGTTTGGTGGGCGAGGAATAGGTCTGAGTGAGTTGCGATGAGGTGTAGGACTGGCCGTGCGCTGTGATGGTGCGGTTGGTCTGGCCATCAGTCTGACCGTCTTGGAAGTTCATCGTGATGCTGGCTCCGAGTGCGCCATCCTTGATGTAGTGCTCCCATTGGGCATTGGTACTATATTTGGTTTGGTGGCCGTCAGTTTGGGTTGCGGTGAGCTGAGACAAGACAGCTGCATACTGGATATCTGGAGACAATGAGGCGGCGAGAGCCTCCTCCTGTTCGGTGGTTTGGCGGCTGTGGGAGCGTTGTTTGCCATACTCCGCACTGGCGCTCAGCGAGAAGGTGTTCAGCGAGTCACACACCCAGTGAAGGTTGGCGTTCAGCCGTGGCTCCAACCTGTGAGTGCGATGATACTCCTCGGAGGTGGTGCGTGTGGCTGCGGCGTTGGGGAAGTAGTTCTCTGTCATTTGGTGGCTGGTGCGCCAGTCATCATCGTGCGCCATACCGCCCGTGATGCTGTAGAAGCTCTTCAGATCATGTGTGCCCTCTTTGCGCTGCCAATTGTGCTGATAGCCAGCAGAAGCGCCCTGCTCCTGGCCAAAACCATTGCCCATGTTGGCCATGCTCCCGTTCATGTTGCGCCGCCAATGCTTGTCGATGTTGTTTGCATTGGCAAAGACCATCAATGGGTCAGTCTTTGACAGACGGTTCATCAACAGTTCACCTTCGTAGTATTTTGGTGATTGGTAGTATGCCTTCACGTCACCGTACCAGCGGTCGAGGAAGCCGGGCTTGATGGCCAGGTCAAGCACCATGTCCTGCGTTCCGTCGTCCTTGCCCGTGCGTTCGCTGAATTCCGATTGGCGGTTGTAGGCCTTGATGTTTTCGACGGCCTCGGCTGGCAGTTGTTTCACCAAGTCATCGCCGCCGAAAAGACTCTCGCCGTCCATCGTTATGCGGATTGGCTTGCCATTCCATGAGAGTCTTCCCTTGTCATCGACCTGCACACCTGGCAGTTGCTTGATTAGTTCTTCGAGTCGTGCCCCCTCCTGTAAGTGGAAAGCCTCGGGATGAAATACTATCGTATCGCCCTTGACTGTGAAACGGCGGGCGCGGCCGGTCACCTCCACCATCTTCAGCATCTGCGGCGACATCTTCAGTTCTATCGTCCCGATGTCGAGCGTGTCCTTGCTGCTGTTACTGAAGGCCAGCACAGGCATTGATTTTGAGTAGTAGCCCAGCATGGAGAAATCAATACTGCCTCGCCCATCGGCAAAGAACGTGAAACAGCCTAATGAGTCGGTTTTGGTGCTCCTCATCGAATAACTATTGTCTCCAAACCGTTGAGTGTACTTCACCTGAACTTCGGGCAGCGGTTCTTTTGTCTCGGCATCCACCACACGTCCCTTGACGATGTCGGCCTTGACGGTTCCTTGTATGCTTGCGACAAGGCATAGCAGTAGCAGGATGCGGAGGTTTCCGCATCGAAAACAGTTCTTTTTCATATTTCTTGGGATTAGAAGTTTGCTATGATCTGGTCAAGGGTCACGGCAGGGTCGGTAATGCCGAAACCTTCCTTTTTCAGTTTCTGCTTGCGGTGCTGAACAGCAGAGACGGAGATGACATAGATGGCAGACAAGGCGGTATTGGAAAGCCGTAGCCGGGCAAGCATGCACAAGCGGATGTCGTCTTCGCTGAATTGGGGGTGCTCTGCTCGCAGACGACTGACGAAATTGTCGTCTGCGGTGTCGAGGGTCATTTCTATCTCGCGCCAATTGCGGGCATTGATAATGGTGCGCTTGCCAGCCTTTGCTTCCAGCATGTCGAGGATTTCACTCTTGTCCATGATGTGTCCACGCAGCATGGCTATCATGGTGTCCTTCTGCCGCAAACGTTCTGCCAACTGGTCCGCTTTGCGCTGTTGGGCGATTTGCTCTGCCAGATGTTGTTGTCGCGTCTTGGTGCGCCAGTTCCAAAAGAGGAGAGCGAGAAGCAGCAGGCACAACAAGAGGATGACGATGACCGCCATCATCAGATGCGACTGTAGAGAGGCTGACTTCTTCACATAGCCTGGTGCGAGGTAAGTATCGCGGTTGATGGAAAATTCTTGTTCAGCCCATTCCTTGGCGCTTTCATATGATGGAAGCCTATGTTTCGTAGAATCTTCTTTTTGTTCCTGAAGAGTCTCCTCATACATGCCGATAGGTACGGTGATATCCCCGATGATGGAAACTGATTTTTTGATACTTAAGGCACATGTTGGTGAAATGTCAACATGAGGCTGTGTCCAAAGGGAATCCAGACACTGATAGATGGAATCCAAGACCGATGGCGATGAAGGCTCTTTGCGATGTCTGGCCGCAATGTCGGTAATGTGTTCCAAAGCGCCAAAGTGGTGCAGGTCGAAGGGAGGGTTGGGGAGTACCATGAAGCCGTAGTCGTTGAGCATCGTCAGCAGCCAACGAGGTTGGTCAGGCGACAGACGATAATGTTCCAATGCGTGGCGTTGGCACAACTCTGATTGAACCGAGGGGGAATGAGACAAGTGATTCGCAAATTTGTCATAGGCGCGGTAGGCGAGGGCGTGGTCTTCTGTGGTCTCGGCGCAATGGATGGCCAGATGGAAGAGTCGGTTTGTCTGCGAAGGTTGCTTCTTTTCACTTTGGCGGCGACTCAGGACGAAACAGATGCGCCCGAAGCGCCGCAAGGTTTCCTTGTCATCGTTTGTACCGCCGAGACTTGCTTGCTCATAATAATGATACACGCGTGAGAGGGTGCTGTCGTCGGGGCATGTCTGGCCATCCACGTCATGAAAGGCCGCTTCGCGTTTGAAGTTCCATGTCTCAGCGTCTGAGGAGAGGCAGGATGCCGTGTCTGCATGGTGCAGATACCAGCGTTCTTCATCAACCATAGCCTGCAAAAGCTCATAAAGCATTTGTGAGCCTTCTGCCAACCGTGTAGTGTCTACCTGCGCTAACAACCGTGATGTACTGTCCGCATCCGTGAACACCAAGTCTTCTGCAGCATGGAGCAAACGTTTCTGTGGCAAGTCACGCAAGTTCCACCCGATGCCACCTGCCAAGACCAGCACCAGAATTGCGGTGATGATTCCAACTGTCTTCCTTCTCATACGAAAATGATTATTGTTTTCGACTGCAAAGTTATGGCTATTTTGAGAAGTCCACAAGGAAATTGGGTGGAAAACGAATTCCGCACGCCGCACTCTGATATTCAGTTGATTAGGATTTGTTTTTCCACCCCTTTTCCATCTTGTAAGGTGGAAAAACATAATAATCAACTTTTTAAAAACATCATTATGAAAACTAACGGGTTCCGTGATTTGCTCACCCAGATAATAATACCCATCGTTATTGGAAGCATACAAAGGTCACATTAAAAACTTGGTCAATAAAAACGAGTCAGATGATGCAAAAAATTCCTTCAAACCTGCCGTTTTTATAAAAAAATCCAAGAAACGGCAGAATATAGTATATTATATTTTGCCGTTTCTATACATTTTCATTCTTTGCGGCAGATTATATGAAAAAGTATGGGTGCAATTATTGGAAGAAAGCCTACGGCAAGCATAGCGGAATTGTCCAGAAACAAGTAACGATGGATGACCTGTTCATTTGAAACTAAGGAGAGGTTGTGAGGACTTTTATGTGAATTGGTGTATTTTTCCTTGATTATTTCATCATTGGAAGGCAAAATCGTCGAAAAAGATTCGTCATATTTTGCAAATTAAGCGATTTTTCCTAATTTTGTGAAATAATCTGCAAGTTTTGCATACTCTGATTATCAACGCCCTTAAGGTATTGACTATTAAAAATAAGAATGTATTCTCATTGCTAATGAATAATCATTAAAACGAAATACTATGGCTAAAGGCAAAAAAGGCGGCAAACGCATGAACAAGAAGCAGATGACGGAAGCGCTGGTGGCGCTGTTCCAGTCAAAGCCCAACGAAGACCTCACATTCCAGACGATATTCAAACAACTGCATCTCGACACCCATCCGCTCAAGATGCTCGCCATCGACGTGATGGAAGAACTCTCATGGGACGACTTCCTGACCAAGACCTCAAGGAGTTCGTACAAGCTCAACCTCAAAGGACAGGTGCAGGAGGGCATCTTCCGCCGCAAGGCCAACGGCAAGAACAGCTTTATACCCGCTGACGGCAGCCAGCCCGTTTTCGTGGCAGAGCGCAACTCGATGTTCGCCCTCGACGGCGACCGTGTGCGCGTGTCGTTCAACGCCCGCCGCGCCAACCACATCAAGGAGGCGATGGTGACCGAGATACTGGAGCGCGCCCGCGACACCTTCGTCGGCAAACTCACCGTGGAGCAGGACTTCGCCTTCCTCGTCACCGACAGCAACCTCGCCATGGACATCATGGTGCCCAAGAAGAAACTCAAGGGCGGCAAGACCGGTGACAAGGCGGTGGTGAAAATCATCCAATGGCCCAGCCGCGAGTCGAAGAACATCGTGGGCGAGGTCATCGACGTGCTCGGCAAGACCGGCGAGAACACCGTGGAGATGCATGCCATCCTGGCACAGTATGGACTGCCCTACAAATATCCCAAGAACGTGGAGGAGGCAGCAGAGAGAATCAATGCCGACATCACCGAAGACGACCTGAGAGACAGGGAGGACTTCCGCGAGGTGACCACCTTCACCATCGACCCCAAGGACGCCAAGGACTACGACGACGCCCTGTCGGTGCGCTCACTGGGCAACGGCCTGTGGGAAATCGGTGTCCATATCGCCGATGTGTCGCACTACGTGCAGGAAGGCTCCATCATCGACAAGGAGGCACAGCGCAGGGCCACCAGCGTGTATCTCGTCGACCGCACCATACCGATGCTCCCCGAGCGGCTGTGCAACTTCATCTGCTCGCTCCGTCCCGACGAGGACAAGTTGTGCTACAGTGCTGTCTTCGTCATGGACGATGCTGCAGAGGTGCTGAAATGGCGGCTCGTACATACCGTCATCCGCAGCAACCGCCGCTTCGCCTACGAGGAGGTGCAGAAAATCCTTGAGGACAATGGCGTGGTGGACGGAACCGGCAAGCCCGCTCCCAAAGCGCCCAAGGGCGGATACAAGGGAGAGTATGCCGACGAACTCATCGTCCTCGACCGACTGGCGAAACTCCTGCGTGAGAAACGGTTTGCCAACGGCGCCGTGCGCTTCGAGCGCGAGGAGCTCCACTTCGACATCGACGAGACGGGCAAACCCATACGCTGCTATTTCAAGGTGTCGAAAGACGCCAACAAACTCATCGAGGAGTTTATGCTGCTCGCCAACAGGTCGGTGGCAGAGAGCATCGGAAAGGTGCCCAAAGGGGTCAAAGCAAAGACGCTCCCCTACCGTATCCACGACTCACCCGACCCGCTGAAGCTTGAGAACCTGCGCGAGGTCATCTCGAAATTTGGTTACAAACTCAAGACCGCCGGCACCAGGGGAGCCATCTCGAAGAGCCTCAACGCACTGATTACCGACTGCATCGGCACACGTGAGCAGAACCTCATCCAGACCGTGGCACTCAGGGCGATGATGAAGGCCCGCTACAGCGTACACAACATCGGCCACTACGGACTCGCCTTTGACTACTACACCCACTTCACCAGTCCTATCCGCCGCTACCCCGACACCATGGTGCACCGCCTGCTCACCCGTTACCAACAAGGTGGGCGCAGTGCCAACAAGGAGCATTACGAGGAACTCTGCGAGCACTCCAGCGACATGGAGCAGACAGCTGCCAACGCCGAGCGCGACTCCATCAAGTACAAGATGGTGGAGTTCATGGCCGACAAGATAGGCAACGTGTATGAGGCGCACATCAGCGGCATACAGTCGTATGGCATCTACTGCGAGATTGACGAGAACCACTGCGAGGGTCTGGTGCCCATGCACGACCTCGACGATGACTACTACGACTTCGACGAGCGCAACTACTGCCTCGTGGGCAGGCGCAGGCACCGCAAATACCAACTCGGCGACCCCATCACCATCAAGGTGGCACGAGCCAACATCGAGAAACGGCAACTCGACTTCACACTGGCTGACTAAGGGGGAACCGACACGATGATTGACTACAACCGCAAAGAGGAGAGCATCAACACCTGGTCGCATGCCGCCGGTATCGTTATCGGCGGCATCGTGGGTGTCATCTTTCTCGTCATCTGTGCCGGAAAGGGCTATGGATGGGCACGCGCCGGTGTCATCCTCTACCTTTTCGGTATGATGGGTTCATACATCACCTCCACCGTCTACCATGCCCTGCCGAGCAGCAGCAAGTGGAAGGAGCGCATGAGACGGTGGGACCATGCCGCCATCTACTGGCACATCGCAGGGTCGTACTCACCCATCACACTCGTTGCCTTGCGCGGCGACGGGTTCTGGGGATGGGGACTTTTCATCTTCGTCTGGACATGCGCCGTCGCCGGTACCATTACCAGTTTGATTCACCTCAAGGAGCACAGCAACCTTGAGACTGCTTGTTTTGTCGCCATGGGCCTGAGCGTGCTCGTGGCGTTCAAGCCACTCATCGACAACGTGAGCATGCTGGCCATCAGTTGGATTATCGCCGAAGGGGTGTGCTACATCACAGGAGCCGTATTCTACAGTCTCAACAAACGGAGATACATGCACAGCGTATTCCATTTCTTTGTCCTTGCAGGTTCCATCTGCCACATCGTCGCAGTGTGGGATATGCTGTTGGAGATTTGAGATTTGAGATTTGAGGTTTGAGGTTTGAGGTTGGAGATTGGAGGTTTGAGATTGGAGATTTGAGGCTATTAAAAAATTGTCTGAAAGTGCCTCATAAGTGTAAAAAACACACTATAAAAACGCTGTTTTTGCTCCACTTTTCCACTTTAAAAAATCTATATTAAATCCACTTTTTATTATTTGAAAAATACATTTAACTATTTGGTTATAATGTATTTATCAATTTTTGACTCTTTTTAAAAATCCACTTTTTTGTTTGATTCTATTGATTGGTATTCTTATATTGTCTACCTTTGCCACAGAAACCGACAAAAGCCGCCATTTTTGGCGTTTTGTTCAACAATCTACCTACTCCAAGAAAACAAAATAACCTATACAATTATCTTAAAATCACTGTAATGAAAAAAGCTAGATTTCTACTCACGTTGCTGGCATCCATTGTGGTGTCACTGACGGCATTTGCCCAGAAACAGCATTTCTCGGGCACTGTTTATGACGAGGAGGGACTGCCGGTTATCGGTGCCTCCGTCGTAGAGAAAGGCACCTCCAACGGTGCCGTCACCGACTTCGACGGCAACTTCACCGTGGAGGTGGCACCCGGCACCACACTTGTGGTATCCTATGTGGGATATAGTAATGTGGAGATATCCGCCGCCCCCTCGATGCGCATCACCCTGAAAGAGGACTCACAGTTGCTTGACAACGTGGTGGTCATCGGTTATGGTGTACAGAAGAAGAGTGTTGTGACCGCCGCCATCGCCAAGGTAAGCGCCGAAGACCTCGACGGCAAAACCCGCCTTCGTGCTGAGGACGCCCTCAAAGGTTTGGCAGCCGGTATCAACGTCACCTCCTCCTCCGGTCAGCCAGGTTCGATGTCAATGATTCGCATCCGCGGTATCGGCACCATCAACGACTCCAATCCTCTCTACATCATCGACGGCATGCCCACCGACCAGTATGGTATGGAGTGTGTGAACCCCGAAGACATTGAGAGTATCGAGGTGCTGAAAGACGCCGCCTCGGGCGCCATCTACGGAGCACGAGCCGCCAACGGTGTCATCCTCGTCACCACAAAGAAAGGAAAGATGGGCAGGGCCAGCATCAACTACAACTTCTCCTACGGCTGGCAGAGCAAGTGGAAGAAGCGCGATGTGACTGGAGCCGCCGACTACGCCATCCTGCAGAACGAGCGCCGTCTGCAGAACGGACTCGCTCCCCTCTACAACGACCCCTTCAACCTGGAAGATGCCAACGGAGTGAAGATTCAAGGCTTCGGCACCGACTGGCAGGACTTGATTTTCAACGACAACGCCCCCATCGTGCAGCACGACGTGAGCATCAGCGGCGCCTCAGAGAAGATGAACTACTACCTCTCCTTGGGATACTTTACCCAGGACGGTATCGTGGGCGGCAACTACGGACAGTCGAACTATGACCGTCTGACCATCCGCTCCAACAACCAGTACACCCTCATCGACGCCACCAAAGAGCGCAACTTCCTCAACAAGCTCGAACTTGGTGCCAACGTATCATATATGAAAGTACACAACACGGGCATCGACCCCAACAGCACATGGGGCGCACCACTCGGTTCGGCACTCTACCTCGCCCCCACCCTGCCCGTCACGCTCAGAAGCGGCTACGAACTGGGGGACGACGGACAGCCCGACTACAACCGTCCCCATATCGGCCAGCAGCAGATTGACCGCTACTATGCCTATGACCTCTATAAAGACGAGAACGGCAACCCCTATACCATCCCCAACTTCATCGGCAGCTATCAGGAGCAGAACAACCCCGTCGCCATGATGAAGGGCAACCCCACCAGAAACTGGAGTCAGAAAATCATGCCTAAACTGTCGATTGACCTGCAGCTGTGGGATGAGCTGAAATATCACTTCACCTTCAGCGCCGAACAGTCGTTCTGGGGCTACGACGCAGCTGTGAAGCAGAAATACTATCTCTCAGGCAACAACAACACCGACCATACCTCTGCCACCTCCAACAAGTGCAACAGCACCACTTGGCAGATTGAGAACACGCTGACCTACGACAAAATCTTTGGCAAGCACACCATCGGCGTGGTGCTCGGACAGAGTGCCCTGAAGAGCAAGGGTGACGAACTGGGCGGTTCACACTGGAACCTGGTGAACGTCAACAAGCCCAGCATCAACTACACCACCGGCGGCGACATCGAACTGTCGACCGACGCCGACGGCAAGATAACCGGTGCCAAGAGCCTGGTGGGTGCATGGGGACAGCCCTATACCGAGCATCGCCTGACATCGCTCTTCGCCCGTATCAGCTACAACTACGACGAGCGCTATATGTTCCAAGGCACCATCCGTCGCGACGGCAGCAGCCGCTTCGGTGCCAACAACAAATACGGTACGTTCCCCTCCTTCTCCGTGGGATGGAACATCATGAACGAGAGTTTCATGGAGAGCAACCGCCACTGGCTCAACAACCTCAAACTTCGTGCCAGCTGGGGAAAGAACGGTAACGACAACATCGGCGACTTCAACTACACCACACTGACATCGCTCGGTGCCAGCAGCAACTACTACTTCGGCCAGACCGGAGCCATGATATATGGCTCGAAGGCCAACCGCCTCGCCAATGAGGACCTGAAATGGGAGGAGAGCGAGCAGACCGATATCGGCCTCGACCTCGGACTGTGGAGCAACAAACTCACCTTCAGCGTTGACTACTATATCAAGAAGACCAACGGCATGATTATTGAGATGCCCATCCCGAGCTATGTCGGTGAGGCCCGTCCCTATGGCAACGTAGGCGATATGAAGAACAGCGGTCTGGAGTTTGAGCTGGGTTACAAGTGGAACATCGCCGATGCCCACTTCTCCATCAAGGGCAACGCCTCCTACCTCAAGAACGAGTTGAAGAACCTCGGCAACGAGACCGGTTTCCTCAACTTCGGCATCAGTCAGTTCGCCGACGGCGGCACACGCGCCGAGAACGGCCAGCCCTTCCCCTTCTTCTATGGCTACAAGACCAACGGCATCTTCCAGAACACCGCAGAGGTCAATGCCTACACCAATGCACAGGGCGGACTCATCATGCCCGATGCCAAACCCGGTGACTTCCGCTTCGTAGACACCAACGGCGACGGCAAGATTACCTCCGACGACCGCACCAACATCGGCAACGGCGTGCCCGACTGGACCTTCGGTCTCAACTTCGAGGCAGAGTGGAAAGGTTTTGACTTCACCCTCTTCTTCCAAGGCGTGAAAGGTGCCGACGTGTTCGACGCCACCTTCCGTCAGGACATCGCCTCCGCCAACTATCCCACCTGGGTGCTCCAGCGCTGGACTGGCGATGGCACCAGCAACACCGTGCCTACCCTCGGCGACTCCAAGAACTGGGTGTGCAGCGACATGTATATCCAGGACGGCAGTTACCTCCGCCTGAAGAACATCACCCTGGGCTACACCCTTCCCCGCAGGCTGACCAACAAGGTGCGCATCAGCCGCCTGCGCTTCTACGCACGTGCCGAGAACCTCATCACATGGACCAAGTACTGGGGCTTCGACCCTGAAATCGGTTCGGGTGCCACCAGCCTCGGCGTGGACTACGGTATCTATCCTCAGGCACGCACCTACACCGTCGGATTCAACATCTCCCTTTAATGGATGAAGGATGAAAGATGAAAGATGAAAGATTGATACTAAAGATTTTTCAAGCATTATGATGAAAGATGAAAGATTGATACTAAAGATTTTTCAAGCATTATCGAGATAAAATGAAAACCATTATGAAAAGACATATCAACATCATAGCCAGTTTCATTGCAGCTGCTTTTGTTCTGGCATCTTGCAGTGATGACTTCCTGGAGGTGAAGAATCCGACAGGTGAGCCTCTCGAGGAATACTACACCAACGAGGAGACACTCAACGAGGCCCTCACCTCAGCATACGCTCCCCTGCACTGGCCCGACTGGGACAACACAGCCTACAACGACCTCACCGTCGACGCCGAGATTATGGGCGACGACTTCTGGGTGGGCGGTTCAGACAACACCGACAACCAGCACTGGCACCGCCTGTTCAACTTCGCAGCTGACGGCAACAATACCCTTGCCACCCTCTGGGGCGACTTCTACAGCGGCATCAAGCGCTGCAACGACGCCATCAAGTATGCCGGTTGGAACAAAGGCAACATCAGCGAAGACTTCATCAACAAGATGGAGATGCAGGCACGTCTGCTCCGCGTCTACTACTACAACATCCTGTGGCATTATTATGGCAACGTGCCCTTCTACCTGGAAAACCTCTCGCTGCCCTACACCGCGCCGCAGCTGAAAGCCGATGAAATCTACGCCCAGTTGCTGCCCGAGCTCGAGGCCATCATCGCCTCCAAGGTGCTCCCGATGCGCTGGCCCGCCGCTGAGTCAGGACGCGTCAGCCAGGCCTTCGCCTACATGCTCTATGCCGAAATGGTGATGTACCAGAACGACACCGCACGCTTCCCGCAGGCTTTAGGCTACATGAAGGAAATCATTGCCAACAGCGAGTATGCCCTCAACCCCAGTTATGCCAATATCTGGGAAGAGAGCGGAGAGTGGAGCAAAGAAAGCATCTTTGAGATCAACTACAACGACGACCAGGCACAGCGCGACTGGGGTGTCGCAGCCCTGAACGCAGGCGGCAGCGTCCTCCCCACGCTTATCTCACCCAACGGCTTCTCCGATGACGAGTGGAGCGGTATGGACGGATGGGGATTCCTGCCCATGCGACTTGAGACCTACGAGATGTTTGCCGAGGGTGACCTCCGTCGCGACGCCACCTGCTGGGATGTGCGCGGCACCACCTATACCGAGCGCTACCAGGACACCCATATGTGGCTGAAGAAGTACCGTCCCAAACTCGCCAACTGCAACGATGCCGGACCGTCGCACAACCTCAACTACAACAACAACAAGCGCGTCTACCGCTATGCCGAGACCCTGCTCAACGCAGCCGAACTGCTGCTGCAGACCGGTGGCAGTGCCTCTGAGGCAGCAGGCTATGTCAACCAGGTGCGCCAACGCGCTGGTCTGCAAGACCTTGCAAGCGTCTCTATCGACGACATCCTGACCGAGCGCCACATGGAGTTCTGCGGCGAGGGCAAGCGCTACTTCGACCTCGTCCGTGCCGAGGGCATCCCCGGAGCCACACAGAAGGCCACCACCATGCTCGTGCCCGACAAGTACGGCTACCGCACCAACACCTGGTCGCCCAGCAAGAAGCACATCCCGCTGGCCCAGTCAGAGCTTGATGCCGACCCCACTCTGGTACAAAATGCTTATTAATCCACACACCATATACAGAAATTCATTATGAACAAGATATATCATTTTATCGCAGGAGTGGTGATGGCAGGACTGACTCTCACCGCCTGCTCGCCCGATGAGTTTGAGGGAGCCGACCCCAATGGCATCCCCACGATGGACGGCATCGACTTCACCATGAATGTTGACCAGGAAGTCAACCAAGTGACCTTCCAGTTCCCTGAGACCAAGGGCGTCTATCCCATCTGGATTATCAACGGAGCCACCTACTCCACCCTCAGCAATGTGGGATGGTCGAACACCGAGGCAGGCACCTACCCCGTAGAACTGAAGCTCGGCAACCGCAACGGCATCAGCCAGGGCAGCATCACCAAGCATTTCACCTTCAATGAGACGAAGGTGAACTACACCAACCTCTTCAACCGCATCAAGGGCAAGGAGTGGCGCATCGACAACAAGGAGGTGGCCCACCTGGCATGCGGTCCGCTCGGCGGTGACGGTACCGGCTGGTGGTCGGCTGGTCCCGATGAGAAGAAAGCATTCGGTGTCTACGACGACCGCATCACCTTCACCCCTGAGACCAACAAGGGCGGCACCTTCACCTACAGTCCTGGTGCCGACGGCATGACCTACGTCAACAAGGGCACCACCCACTGGGGTTCAGGTGCTGAGGACTTCGACGCCCCGACAAAGGAGCAGACCTCGGGCTGGCATTTCGAGCGCGGCAAGTGGACCGACGCAGAGGGCAAACTCATCGACGTGGACTACCTCGTCCTCGACGCCAACACGCTGTTCCCCTACATCAGTGCCGACCGTCAGTATGAAGAGCCACGCTTCCGCATAGAGACCCTCACTGCCTCGCAGATGGTGCTCATCTATGAGAACACAGCCGACAACATCTCCTGGCGTTACATCTTCACCAGCAAGGCAGAGGAGAAGGGATTTGAGGGCTTCGACCCCAACAGTGACTTCAACATGTGGAAGACCGCCGAGTACAGCATGTTCTTCTGGTATGCACCCGGATGGGCACAGATAGCCGACCCCGACTTCCAGGCCAGCGGCAATGACTACACCGTGACACTGCCCGAGGCCACCACAGACCAGTGGCAGGCACAGATGGCATTCAAGACCACCAACATCTCCACCTCGGCAGCCCACAACTACGACTTCTCGTGCATCCTCAACTCCAACAAGGACCTCAACGGCGTCACCGTGAAGCTCGTGATGGACGGCGATGACAACGTATTCTACTTCACCGACCGCATCGACCTCAAGGCAGGCGAGGACTATATCTTCTGGAAGAGCGACATGCCCGGCATCGACATGGACCGCGTCAATCTCTTCTTCGACTTCGGCGGCTGCCAGACAGGAACTATCGTCAACATCCGCAACATCGTGCTCAAGGACCATGCCAACGACGACGGCACCATCCTGCCCAATGAGGAGCAAGGCTCGTCCGTCAGCTGGGTGGCCGTCGACTCCCCCGACAACCTCGGAGCAGGCTTCAACAAGGTGGGCGAGATGCAGTTCTGGTGGGCTGACGCTGGTTGGAGCCAGATTGGCAACCCGCAGTTCTCGTTCTCCAACGGTGTCTACACCATCATCTCCAACGATGCCACCGCAGCTGAATGGCAGGCACAGAACTCCATCCACAACGTAGCGATGAACATCGAGCCCGGACAACTCTATGACATCCGTGCCACCATCACCGCCAGCAGTGACCTCGGCCGTTACACCTTCAAGATCTGCGACGAGAACGATGACGACAACACCCTCATCTACAACGGTTCACTCACCCTTGAGGCAGGCGACAACATCGTGGAGTTTGTCGGCGTGAAGTGCACCAAGGGAGGCGCGGACTCAGGCTTCTCCACCGCCAAGCTCTTCATCGACCTCGGCGGATGCCCCGCAGGATTTGAACTCAACCTGAGCAACATCATCGTGCAGAAGCACAACGAGAATGGTGGCGGCGGTGGCGGTCTCGACTGGGACTGGAAAGCCGACAACAACCTATGGAAAGCTGTCTATGACAGCAAACTCGCTCCTGTCTTCTGGTATGCCCCAGGATGGGCACAGACAGCCGACCCCGACTTCTCACAGGATGGTGATGTATACACCGTCACACTGCCACAGGCTACTACCGACCAGTGGATGGCACAGATGCACTTCGACACCAACATCTCCGCCAAGCAAGGCGACAAATACAATTTCTACTGTGTGCTCGAGAGCGACAACGACCATCCCGGAGTGACCGTGAAACTGACTCAGAACGG
Source organism: uncultured Prevotellaceae bacterium (assembly GCA_902767775.1). GTDB lineage: Bacteria > Bacteroidota > Bacteroidia > Bacteroidales > Bacteroidaceae > Prevotella. The sequence continues at coordinate 46,568 of CACXIP010000010.1, forward strand.
CGATGACAACAACTTCTTCTTCGCACCTCGCGTAGCCTTGACAGCCAACGAGCCATATATCTTCAAGCAGGAGGGAGTGTCGCTGCCCAATGCCGACGCACCACAACTCAACCTCTTCTTCGACTTTGGTGGCAATGCAGCAGGCAACACCATCAGCATCAGCAAGATTTATCTGGTAAAAGCAGAGTAAAATGCGAAAATATCTTTTCTTCCTCGCCATGTTAGGAACGGCAGCCTTTGCCAGTTGCGGTGGTGGCGATGACGACAACAGCGCCCCTGCACCGCAGGTGACCATCAGTTGCCAGCCCGAGAATCTCTCGGCTGGCGCTGAGGGGGGCATCTTCACCATCAACGTAAGCACCACCGGCAAGGAGTGGAGCGCCTACTCCAACCAAGACTGGATAGAGGTGTCGAACAAAGGCACCACCGCCGCCAGCGGCACCATCGAGGTGAATGTCAAGAGCAATCCCACCACAGAGCCCCGCACCGGCACCGTCCAACTGATGTCGGGCACCGCCCGCAAGGAGATTGCCGTGTCACAGGCTGCTGCCAAGGCTGCCTATGATGCCCCCGAAGGCTACTCGCTGGTGTGGCACGATGAGTTTGAGAGCGGTACAGAACTCAATGGCAATGACTGGACCCATGAAGTGCAGGGCTCAGGATGGGTAAACAATGAGTTGCAGAACTACGTCAACCACAAAACTCCCGGTGGTCAGTATGTCACCGAGGTAAGAAACGGCAATCTCCGCATCACTTGCCTGAAGGAGAACGGAAAAATCTATTCCGGGCGTGTCTATGCACAGGTCAATAAAGGTTGGCTTTATGGTTATTTCGAGGCCCGCATCAAACTGCCGAGCGGCAAGGGCACATGGCCCGCCTTCTGGATGATGCCTGTGGGCAACGACTATATCACCAATCCCTGGCCGATGTGCGGCGAGATAGACATCATGGAAGAGGTGGGTGCAGTTCCCAACGAGGTGTCGTCTTCGCTCCATACCCAAGACTACAACCACACCAAGCGCACCCAGAAAACCCACGCAATGACCATCGACAAGGCCGAGGGTGAGTTCCACACCTATGCCTTGGAGTGGACTGCCGATGCCATCACCACCTATGTCGATGGAAAGGTGCAACTTACCGCTACTAAGAAACAAATGGGCAACAGCCACAACCAATGGCCTTTCCACTATGCCTTCTACCCCATCTTCAACCTCGCATGGGGTGGTTCCTGGGGCGGCATGAACGGTGTTGATGAGGGCGCTCTGCCTGCTGTTATGGAAATTGACTATATACGCGTATTCCAGAAGTAACCCATGAGAAAACTCCTCACAACCCTTATCATCATGGCGGCACTGGGCGCATACGCCCAGCAGCCGGCCTATCTCAATGCCAGCCTGCCCATCGAGCAGCGTGTGGAGGATGCCCTCAAACGCATGACGCTCAACGAGAAGATTGCCGTCATCCACGCACAGAGCAAGTTCTCCTCCGCAGGTGTCCAACGGCTCGGCATCCCTGAGTTCTGGACCGATGACGGACCGCATGGCGTGCGCCCCGACGTGCTGTGGGACGAGTGGGAACAGGCAGGACAGACCAACGACTCGTGCGTGGCATTCCCCGCCCTCACCAGTCTCGCCGCCTCCTTCAATCCCCAGATGGCCCTCCTCTACGGACGGAGCCTCGGCGAAGAAGCCCTCTACCGTGGCAAGGACATGATTCTTGGCCCTGGTGTGAACATCAACCGAACCCCGCTCGGAGGACGCAACTTCGAGTACATGGGTGAGGACCCCTACCTCGCCAGCCGCATGGTGGTGCCCTACATCCAAGGGCTGCAGTCAAACGGTGTCGCCGCCTGCGTGAAGCACTACGCCCTCAACAACGATGAGGAATACCGCCATCAGGTGAACGTCATCGTCAGCGACCGTGCCCTGCATGAGATTTACCTGCCCGCCTTCAAGGCTGCCGTCACCGAAGGCAACGCCTGGGGCATCATGGGCGCGTACAACCTCTACAAGGGTCAGCACAACTGCCACAACGACATCATGCTCAACCAAATCCTCAAACGCGACTGGGGATTCGACGGTGTGGTCGTCTCCGACTGGGGCGGTTGCCACGACACCGACGAGGCGGTGAAAAACGGCCTCGACCTGGAGTTCGGCACCTGGACCGACGGTCTGACGATGGGCAAGACCAATGCCTATGACCTCTATTATATGGCCGATGCCTACAAGAAAGCCATCCGCGAGGGCAAATATACAGAGAAGGAACTCAACGAAAAGGTGCGCCGTGTGCTGCGCCTCTTCTTCCGCACCAACATGCGCACCGACCGTGGACATGGTTTCCTCTGCTCAGAGAGCCACTATGAGGCAGCCCGGAAGATTGCCCAAGAGGGTATCGTCCTGCTGCAAAACAAGAACAACGTGCTCCCCATGCGGTTGGATGGCAAGCGCCGCATCCTCGTGGTCGGCGAGAACGCCATCAAGATGATGACCGTGGGCGGTGGCAGTTCATCGCTCAAGGTGCAGCACGAGATACTTCCCTTCGACGCCCTGCAGCAGTGCTGTAAGGCAGCCGGCGTCACCTGCGACTACGCCCGCGGCTATGTGGGCGACACCGTACAGAGTTACAACGGCGTCAACGTAGGGCGCAGCATCGCCGAGAAACGTTCACCGGAGGTTCTCCTCGAGGAGGCTGTAACCATGGCCCGCGGCGCCGACTACGTGGTGGTGTTCGGAGGTCTCAACAAGAGCGACTACCAGGACTGCGAAGGTCACGACCGCAAGGAGTATGGCCTGCCCTACGGACAAGACAAACTGATGGAGCGCCTCGCCGAGGTCAATCCCAACCTCATTTTCGTCAACATCTCGGGCAATGCCGTCGCCATGCCATGGAAAGACAAGGTGGCCGCCATTGTCCAAGGCTGGTTCATCGGTTCGGAAGCGGGCAACGCCCTCACCGACATCCTCACCGGCAAGGCCAATCCCTCGGGCAAGCTGCCCTTCACCTGGTTTGCCAACCTCAACGACGTGCCAGCCCACCGCCTCAATGCCTACCCAGGCACTTGGCGCGAGGGTCACGACATCATCGACGAAGAATACAAGGAAGGTTTCTATATGGGTTATCGTGGCGCCGACTACTACAAGACCAAGCCCCTGTTTGCCTTCGGTCATGGTCTGAGCTACACCACATTTGAGATGGGGAAAGTCACCGCCGACCGCAAGAAGATGACCGCCACCGACAACATCACCTTCACCGTCGCCGTCACCAACACCGGCAGTCGGGCTGGTGCCGAGGTGGTGCAGGTCTACATCAGCGACCTCAAGTCATCGCTGCCAAGACCCCGCAAGGAACTCAAAGGCTTTGCCAAGGTGTGGCTGCAACCGGGAGAGACACGCGATGTGACCATCACCCTCGGACGCGACGCCCTCAGTTATTATGACGACCGCAGCCAACAGTGGGTGGTGGAGCCTGGTGCCTTCGAAGCCCTCGTGGGCAATGCCTCCGACCATCTCACCAGCAAGTGGAAGTTTGAGGTGACCCAATAGAGGTCAGTCGGACCTGTCGGACACGTCAGACCTGTCGGACCAATAAACTAAGGCTATGACTATGAACTATGAATTATGAACTATAAACTAAAAAAACTCTGTATGCTGGCGGTGCTCGTCCTCCTTGGGGGACGGGCACTGGCACAGCACAATCTCGACTCCATCTACCGATGTCTTGATGAAGAGATTGAGCGTTTTCCACAATATGTGGAGGCGCGCGAGCAGGAGGCCGACAACCTGCGCGAGCAATGGCAGACAGCCACCAGCGACAGCGCCCGCTACCGCCTTGCATACAGACTCTATGAGCAATATCATGCCTTCGTCAACGACTCCGCCATCCATTACCTCACCGAATGCATTACACTGGCGGAGAAGCTCAACCGTCCGTCAGATGCCGGCAGATGCCGCTCATTGCTCGCACGGAGCTGTTCCAACACCGGCATGTATGATGAGTCATTAGCCATCCTCAGTCAGGTCAACCCTACCCTGCTCGACCCCGAAGCATTGGGGAAATACTATGAAGCCAACAACCATGTATACAACGAACTCGCCTACTACACGCGCGTCGATGCCATGCGAGAGCATTATCTGGAAAAGGCGCAGCACTATGAGCAACTGATGCTCGCCACGCTGCCAGCCAATTCCGACGATGCCCTGCTTCGACGCGAGATGGTAGCCCGCAACGAAGGCAACCTGCAGCAGTCGATGGCCATCAACGACCAATGGCTCAAACAGGTGAAGCGGGGCAGTCACCGCTACGCCCTGGTTGCCCTCTACCGGTATTTGGAATACATGGCGCAGAAAGACACCACAGAGATGATGTACTGGCTCTCGGAATCGGCCCTCGCCGACGTGCGCAACGCCACGATGGACCAAGGTTCGCTGTGGGAGATGGCCAACCAACTGATGCTTCAAGGCGACATCGACCGGTCGTACCGCTACATCAGCTTCACCAGCGACTGCACCAACCGCTATGGGTCGCGCCAGCGCAACTCGCAAATCGCCCCCCTCTTGTCGACTATCGCCAACGACTATAAGAAGCGCAGCGAGCGCAACCGCAACCGCCTCACACACACCATAGCCGGCATCAGCATCCTCGCCCTCCTGCTGATGGCAACCCTCCTCTATGTCAACCGACAGCGCAAACGCCTTGCTGCAGCACAGCACAATCTCAGGAAGAGCAACGACCTGCTGGCATCTGCCAACACCCAACTGTCGGAGAAGAACCAGGCATTGGAGGATGTCAACGTACAACTGCATGCCCTCAATGCCCAACTGGCGGAGTCCAACCGTGTGAAGGAAGAGTATGTGGGGCGCTTCATGCGGCTCTGCTCACTCTACATCGACAAGATGGACCAGTTCCGCAAGCGGGTGAACAAGATGATCAAGAACCACGAATACGAGGCACTCTACGACACTACCCGGGGTCAGGACTCCAAGACACAGCAACTCGAGCAACTCTATGAAAGTTTTGACGCCGCCTTCCTGCATCTTTTCCCCAATTTCGTCATTGAGGTGAACAAACTGCTCAAGCCTGAGGAGCAAATGGAACTGGAGAAGAACAAGCGGATGAACACGAGCCTTCGCATCCTTGCCCTCATCCGCCTCGGCATCGACGACAGTTCAAAAATCGCCGAGTTCCTCAACTACAGCGTCAACACCATCTACAACTACCGCGCGCGCCTGAAAAGCAGTGCCGCCACCGACCGCGACACTTTCGAGGCAAGAGTAAAGCAGATTGGTCTGCCCGCCTGAAAGGACTAAAAAGCCATATCAACAGCAACTTCATCATTGTCTATGCTGATGTCGACGAAAACGATGCTGTCGACATCACGGATGCCATGATAGTGATAGATTACATTTTGGGCAAGAATTAAGAAATCCATCAGAACCGCCACCGCACTTGCAGCTCAAGGTCGGTTTTTGACGAGCTATTGATTTGTTGCCATCCGGAAGAAATGTGGTCGCGGTCAAAATAATGGGTGTAAGAGAGATGTGCGATAAACATCAGCGGTCCCACATCGGCGCGTGCGGCGACCGAACCATAGATGCCCTCTCCAGAATACGACCGGAAGGCATAGGAATAAAGCACCCCCTGTTCGTAGCCATAGACACGACTGTTGCTGTTGTCTGTGTCAAAATACCCCATAGATGCCGTCATTCTCAGCCACTGATGTGAATAACTTGTATTGGCGGACACCATCCAACCCAGACTTTTTTCCTCCGCCATGCTGTATGCCCAGTCGCCCTGTGCCCCCCAACGCCAGGAACCACTGGTGTAGGCTCCTCCAAGTCGCGCTCGGTGTGTGGTGCGTGTGATGAGGGCATCTCCGCCATTGTTGTCTTCCTCGCGCAATTTAACCCGATATCGCGCATTCCACGAGAACTTTTTTCCGTCATACTGTGCCTGCAAGAGGTTGTCCCATGCCTGCGACGACACCTGTGCCTGATAGGTAGCGGCAGGAAACCACGCGTAGTCGCTGTAGGCGGTCAGACGCAGATTGCGGACAGGGCGCCACTGCGCACCCAAGTATGCGCCACTCTCATTCTGCACCCTGCTCCCCTCACTCAGGCTTTGTGCATGCTGCGCATGGTATTTCTTGCCATAGAAACGGTAGAGTGCCGTCACCGTGAGGTCGGAAGAGGGCGTGATGCTCACCATATTGATGGTGGCCAGTGCCCCACCATCGCCAGTTGCCGTCTCACCATGAAGTGTAAACAAATGGTTTACATATCCATAATCGATGCCCGCATTCCAAAAATGGTCGCCCATGGCATAATAACGGCGGTAGCGCATGGCGGTGTCGGGCTGCAACGGACGGTCATACGCCGTATAGGCAGCCGTGGCTCCGAGACGCAAACCACCGAGACGGTATCCCACATGGGCACCCGCCGCCGTCTGCGACGCGTTGTTTTTCTTGTCCATCTCCGTCTGTGTGCGGTGATAGCCATCGGTGCGAATGGTAGCGATGCCAGAGTCACCACTCAGCGTGGCATCAATCTTGCGCCATGAGGCGTATGCGCTCACCTCCAAGCCCTTCGCCACTTCTACGGTGGCGGCAGCCCCTTGCAGGTAACGAGCCACGCTACGTGAAGTGTGTGCCCTCAGGCCATAAGCCTGACTGCCGAGATTTGACAGCACCGACAACTTGCCCGAGGAAAAGCTGTTGCCCATGACGAGTCCCATACCGAAAGCCGCACGATAGCGTCCCACGACAAGGGTCTTGAGGCAGCCCAAACGATGAGCCTCAGCATAGAAAGAATAGAAATCATAGCCAGCACCGTTGCGGTTGGCGAAAAACGGTTCTCCGGCGTCCTGTGCCCCTAAGAGTCCCACCTTGAGTTGGTCGCGGTAAGAGAACCGATAGCGCAGCGAGTGGCGATATTGGTAGCCTAAGTACGCCTCCTTGTCACCCCTTCGCTCATAAAACGGGATATTGGCAGTCGCCACCACCTCATGCCGACCATAGCGCAGCACCTTGTTCCAGTCCAACTTTTTGGATACTTTTTTCTCCCCACAGACAATGAAATGGGTGAGCAGGCAACGGGTGGTGTAGTCAATCGACGGTATCATCGCCAGTTCGCCTGTCGTCTTCATTCCACCATAGCGATAGATATATTCCTGAATATCCTCCACCTGCTGGTCGTTGAGGAAAGGCAGTTGCTCCAGTTGTTCCCTCGTCGCGCTGTTGATGTCGAGCGGATTCTCCTCCAGGTCGGTGAGCATTTCATAAGTATCCTCCCACCCCTCGCTGTCCATGTCCTCTGCGGTAGAAAGCTGTGACCAAAGTTCCTCCCACGGCCGCTGCTCCTGCGCAAAAGCAGCGGCGGTTGTCATCAGACAAAGAAGGAAAAGGACCGTTTTCCGCATCACCTAAACTTAAATATAATCCGACGAGTCAAACTGGTCTAACGAACAGCTTCAGACTATTTCAGAAATTTTGCCAGGGGAGAATTGATTTGCTTGAGTCCTGTGCGCACACTTTGGGCATTGGCCTTTGCCCCCTTGAGTGAGGAGTGTGTATGGTCGTGGTTAAAATACTCCGCCACTCGTTTTTCACCCAGTTTGTCATACTTATCGGCAGTGATGTTGTGCACATCAACAAACTCCACACCTGTCTGTTCCACCACCTCACGGTACCACTTTCCATAACTGTCGTTGCGGCGCTCGATGTGGCCGTCACGCCATATATTACGGGGTGTAAGCGACACAAGGATGGGTGTTGCCCCCTTCTCACGTACGTCGTTGATGAACTTGCGCAGGTACCACCCAAAGGTGTAGACCACCTCATATTTGCCGTTGGACTTCAGTTTGTAGACATGGCAACTGTCTGCTGTGCCCCTGATGTCAGCCCGCTCCTTGAGGCTGTCAATAGCCCCCACGTCGTTGTGGCCGAACTGGATGAGCACGAAGTCACCCGGCTTCAGACTATTATAGACCTTGTCCCATCGTCCCTCATTGAGGAAGGTGCGGCACGAGCGTCCCGCCATGGCTGCATTGACGACGGTGATTTTCTTGGTGTCGAAGATATCCTCAGCCACGGCGCCCCAGCCCCACATGCCATCCTTGTCTTTGTCGGTATTCTTCACCGTACTGTCGCCTGTGGTGAACACGACAGGTTTGCCCTCCTCGCGCTGAACGCTGACCGTGGGGAGTTCCACGTTGACGAGACACGACTTGAGGAATGCTATCCATGGATGGTCGCAGGCAGCGATGCCCTCGGCGGCACAACGGGCGTTGAGCATGGCGCCGAATTTACTGGTATGGATTTTGTCGCCAAAGAAATAGTAGTTCATCTTCTCCGGTCCGAAGGCCTCCAGATGTGAAGCGGACAGTTCGTTGAGGTCGATGTAGGGCACTTGCTGCTCCTCCGCCACCTTTTGGCACCATTCGCTGTGGATTTTCCTCACCACACGACCATTCTCCCAGGCGTTGCGCGGTGTGAGCGACATCAGCACAGGGAAGGCACCCGCCGCCCGTGTCTCATTGATGAAGCGCCGCAGATATCCCCCATAACTGTAGACATCCTCCTCGCGATAGGTGGTGTCGGTGCGATGAATCTCCTGCACGTTGACATGCAGCACCGTGTCCTTGTCGATGCCCGGGATGCTGGCACGCGCACGTCCTGTGTCGTATGGTCCGTTGTCATTGTGTCCGATGCTGATGATGACCCAATCGCCAGGGCGCAGTGCCTTGCGGATATCAGGCCACAGCATGCGGTAGAACGTGCGGCTGCTCGTCCCTCCCAAGGCTTGATTCTCAACGGTGATTTTGTTTTTGTCAAAGAAATCCTCGGCATAGTATCCCCATCCCCACTGTCCGTTGTTGCCATTGCCCAACGTACCGTTGCGCATGGTGCTGTTGCCCACGAGGAAGAGCACGGGGTTGTTGCCCTTTCGGCTGCTGCCAGGTGCCACCCTTGCCTGTCGCACCTTGTCGAGGCTGTCGAGCGTGAGGTCTTTCACTTTGTTGACATCCTCCATTCCCTGAAGGTTGGTCACCTGTGCCGTGGCACTCATTGCCAGAAACAGAGATATTGCCAGAAATATTGTTTTTTTCATGAGGTGAGGTTTTATAGGAGTTTAGGAGATTAGAAGTTTAGGAGTTTAGACATATGATTTGCTTGTAGTGGCGGAGATATTTTAATCTTTAATCTTTAATTTTTAATCTTTAATTTTTAATCTTCAAATGTGCACGGTAGGGTGAGCAGTTGATACATCACTGTGCGTGCCATACGGATATGGCCTGCATCATTGGGATGGAGTTGGTCGCGCTCATTGTGGCAGTAGATGATATGCTCGTCGACAAGAGGGAAGAAGCCGCAGGTGGCGTTGAGGTCAATCACCGGCACAGCCCAGATGTTGGCAGCCTCCTTCACGCTCTGCACATATGCGTCCACCCATTCGCCGATTTCATTGGTGTACGACTCTTCGGGCTGTATATTTTTCTCATTGCCATAGAAATAGCCCCTGTGAATTGGGGTGAGCAACACCACCTGTTTGGAGGGGAACATCTCCTTGATTCGTTTGAGTGCGATATTGATGCGCCCACGGTAGGTGTCCTTGTTCATCGACGGCGTGCGGTGGCGGCGCAGCACATTCGCCTTGTCGCGGTGCACAGCCGCCTCGACGGAATCCTCCGTGATGGTGTACCACTCCCCGATAGGCACGGCGGCATTGTAGTCATTGGTGCCGATGAAGATGAGGATGGCATCGAAATCATCACCATGTTCTTTCTTCAGTTTTTCTGCTTGGTTGGGGATGTCGTTCCACTGTCTGCCGCTGATGCCATAGACGTATGGTGTGATGTCGAGCCATTCCTGAAGAAAGTTCCACCACTTTTGTTTTGAACCGCTGTTGCGGGGGTCGGTGATGCTGTCGCCGAAATAGGCCACGCGCTTGCCCTGCCAGGGGTGCTGGAAGAGAGTCTGCGCATTTATGCTCAAACTTAGGGTGAGGAGCATTAAAGTAAGCCAGATTTTTGATTTGTTCATGAGGTTATTTTTTAGGAGTTTAGGAGATTAGGAGTTTAGACATATGATTGTTGTTGGGGGTTTAGACATATGATTCTTCGTATCTATGCCTATGAACTCAATTGTGGCGCTGCATATATTCCGCTGTCTGTATCATCGCGAAGACGTAGCGGCGGAGGGAGTCGTGCCGTGCTGTCTGTGCCGTGGGCCGCAGCAGTCCGCCCTCTCCCACCTCATAGCAGAAGTCACGCTCCATCTGCGGGTTGTGGATGACACATGCGACCGTGTCGCGTGCCACCAGTTGTGTGTCTGAGGTATAGAACACCCTCTGGCGTGGATGCCGCATCAAGTCGGTGCCAAAACCGTCATACTCGTAGGAGAGTCCCATGAGCCCCAGCAGGGTAGGCATCACGTCTATCTGTGTGGCGAGTCCGTCGTATTGTCTCTCAGGAATGCCCGGTCCGAACATGATACAAGGGATGTGGTTGTACGACTGCGGCAGTTCGGAGTCCATCTCCCCCACCAGTTTGCCATGGTCGGCAAGGATGACAAAGATGGTGTTGTCATACCATGGTTGCTGCCTCGCCAGTGCCAGGAACTCCCCGATGCAGCGGTCAGCATATTCCACAATCTGTGTCTCCGGGTCGTTGGTGACGGTAGGCATCGATGGCGGTATTATATACGGCGGATGGTTGCTGATGGTGAGCAGTGTTGCCATAAATGGTTTTCCCATGGCTGCCGTGCGGTTGATGACCGGCAGGGCGTATGAGAAGAGATACCTGTCAGGCACCCCGAAACTGTTGACTACCTCTTCGGCAGGATAATCCTCCTGGGCATAGACCTCATCGTAACCATTGGTGCGCAGGAATGCGTTCATATTGTCATATTGCGACTCATGCGTCAGGAAGAAGAGGTTGTGGTAGCCCTCATTATGGAGCACTGTGGCGATGCCGCTGCGGTGTGGCGTCACCGTCCCCTTCATCAGGTTGCGCATCATCAGTGCCGGAAAAGAGTATAGCGTAGCGGTGATGCCATGGTTGGTATGTATGCCGGCGGAATAGAAACGGGTGAAAGCCAGACTGTGCTGGTATAGGCTGTCGAGAGTTGGGGTAAGTCTCGCTGGCTGTCCGAAGGTCTGCATCAGACTCGCCGACATCGACTCCATGAGGATAACGACCACGTTGGGGTGTGCAGCCACCGTGTCAGCCACCACCTGCCGGCGGAGCAGTGCCGTACAGTCGGCTACTCCAGTCAGTCCCAGTTCATGCCTGACGTAAGCGATGGCATCGCCATAGGGCATGAGGTGGAGTTCGGCATTCTCCTTCCTCATGCGATCCAACGAACTGGTGATGAGGTTGAACGAAGGGGATATGCCCAATTGGTTGAGGAAGGGGTCGTCGCAGTAGTATGCCTGACTGATTTTGATGGGGTTGTACCCTGTGCGTCCACGGATGCCGAAGACACACAGTCCTATCAAAGCTGCGCTGATGACGAGCCTCACGGGTATGCCCACCCATCCTGTAGCCTTCGGCGCAGCCTCTACCTGGCGGTCGGTCCGTCGCCGAAGCCATCGCAGAATGACGATGAGCACCACCACGGCAAAGATGAACATTGCGAAATACACCCAATAGGATGCTTCGCCCACCAGCATTCCAGCAGTGGTTCCCGCATAGCCAAACCAGCCAAAGATGCTGGCATCGATGTTTTTGAAGAAATAGGCGAAATAGGGAATATTGGCAGCGGAGACTGCCATGACCAAGGTGTAGAATATCCCGAACCACCATCCCGCTGCTTTTCGAAGCCATCCTGCACAATAGCCGAAAGAGGCGGCGAGGAGCAGTATGGCAAGCGGTGCGATGAGGATATAACAACCTATGACATTGTCAAACCATACGCCACGGAGGAAAGCCGGAGTCACTGAGGCGGTGCCGTTACCCATCGTGCCGTGGAGCACTACCCACTGCACAACACGGAACAGCGATGTCATCAGCAATGCCACTACGTGGACTGCCAACAGATAGGTTAAAACAAGCGTAAACCGTCTCAACAACTCTGAACTATGAATGATGAACTATGAACTAATTCTCCACGGGTTTGATGACCATCTTATCGGGCGAGGTGGGGGCAGCCGGTTTTGGAGCGACGTCAATGGCACGCGGTTCAATCTGCTCCGTCGCCTTGACGGGAGCCTTCTCGGGTTCGGCTGTCTTCTCCTGCGTCTCCTGTTTCTTTTGTTTTTCCACCTTTGGAGCCACTTTTTCCCATTCCGAACTACTTAGGCCGCTCACCCTGTCGCCATTGGAGTCGTAGGTTGCCGTGCGCACGTCGGTGCTTACCTTATAGCCATCCTTATCCACCACCACACGGCCATGGTCGAGAATCTCCAATGAAGGATTGTCGGGAGTAGTGGTCATGCGGTAGAAGCCAAACTCGGTATTGCCAGAGTTGCGTGAGGCGATGATGATGATGTATTTCTCGTTGGTGCTGAGATAGGCATTGAGCACGCCGCTGCCCTCATAGTCAACAACGGCCTTGCTGTTGAGCTCCTGCAGGTCGACCTCCTTGTCCGACTGGTTGGCGGCATCATAAATATGCAGACGTCCGTCGCGCAGATAGACCATGCTGTGACGCTGGCGGTCGGGGAATTTCGCCACGATGGTGGAACTTTGGTAAAGTTCGGTCTCCACACTGTCGATGACCGCCTTGAGCGAATTGTCAACAGTGTTGTTGAGGCTGAACGTCTTTGTCTCCATCATCTGCACGGCGATGAAAATGCCCAGGACGATGATCGACAGCAGTGCGATGACACTTCCAATGATGATGGTAGAAGTGGAGTATTTGCTGGCTATTTTCTCCTCATACTCGTGTTTCACCTTCTCGGTGTCCTGCTTCAGATGGCGCATGTATTTACCAAACTTGCTGTCCTGCTCCCCCTCGGCAGCAGTGTCGCCTTCATCTGGAATGCTGACCTCCTCTGGTTCCTCCTCTACGGGTTCCTCGTAAGTCTCCTCTGGCGGTATCTCCTCATCGTAGGAAGCAAACCGCGTCTCGGCCTTGCAGTAAGGGCAGACCTGCGCATATTGGTATATCTGTCGCCCACAGGAGGGGCATTTTCTCATTTTCTTCATGACATCGTCCTCTCAGTGGTTGTTATTTGTTGAGTTTCCACGTCACACCGTCCTTGGTGTCCTTCACCTCAAAGCCGGCGGCACTGAGCGCATCGCGTATCTGGTCGCTGGTAGCCCAATCCTTGGCGGCCTTTGCCTTGGCACGCAGCTCCAGCACCATGTCGACCACTTGTCCGAAAGCCTCCTCGCGGGCACTGCTGGAGTTGCCCTTCTCAGGTCTGAGTCCCAGGAGGTCGAAAGCAAAGAGGCGCATAGTCTGCGAGAGTTCATCGAAGTCGGCACTGCTGATGGTTGCCTTGTGGTCGAGCAGGATATTCACCTGATGGCAAGCCTCAAAGAGCAGACTGATGACCACAGGAGTCTGGAAATCGTCGTTCATGGCATCATAGCACTTCTGGCGCAGTTCTGTCACCAGTTGATGGGTTGCAGCGTCCGACTCCTTGCCGACGGTGATGCGACCGAGGTCGGCGATGCCGTCGAGCAGTCGCTCCAGTCCTTTCTCGCTCGCCTTGAGGGCGTCGTTGGAGAAGTCGACAGTTCCTCTATAGTGTGCCGAGAGGATGAAGAAGCGGATGGTCATGGGCGAGAATGCCTGTGTGAGCGTCGGACTGTCACCGGTGAAGAACTGCTCCAGGGTGATGAAGTTGCCGAGGCTCTTGCCCATTTTCTGTCCGTTGATGGTAATCATGTTGTTGTGCATCCAGTACTTCACCATCTGGTCGCCCTGACTTGCCACCGCCTGTGCTATCTCGCACTCATGATGGGGGAAGATGAGGTCCATGCCACCGCCGTGGATGTCGAAATGGGCACCCAGGTATTTGCGCCCCATGGCGGTGCACTCGCAGTGCCATCCCGGGAATCCATCGCTCCACTCACTGGGCCATCTCATGATATGCTCCGGCTGCGCCTTTTTCCACAGGGCAAAGTCCGCTTGGTTGTGCTTCTCCCCTACCCCGTCGAGTTCACGGCTGGCATTGATGACATTTTCGAGGTTGCGTCCCGACAGGATGCCGTAGCCATAACGCTCATTGTATTTGTTGACATCGAAATAGATGCTGCCGTTGCTCTCGTAGGCAAAGCCGTTGTCAAGTATTTCCTTCACCAATTGCTGCTGCTCGATGATGTGCCCAGAGGCATGCGGTTCAATGCTTGGTGGCAGCACGTTGAGCGCCTCCATCGCCTTGTGGTAGCGATTGGTGTAATACTGCGCCACCTCCATCGGTTCCAACTGCTCGAGCCGTGCCTTCTTGGCTATCTTGTCATCACCCTCATCGGCATCATGCTCAAGATGGCCCACATCAGTGATATTGCGCACATAGCGCACCTTGTAGCCCAGATGCCGCAGGTAGCGGAACACGACATCGAAGGTGATGGCTGGTCGGGCATGTCCCAAATGCGGGTCGCCATAGACGGTGGGACCACACACATACATACCCACATTGGGAGCATGAAGGGGTTTGAACGGCTCTTTCTTTCTGGTGAGCGTATTATAAATCAAAAGTGTCTGTTGCATAGTCATGTTAAGTTTTAATTTGCAAAGATACAATTAAACGAGTGAAAAGCCAAATTTTCTTTTAGCTTTTCATTTTCAACACAAAAACACAGAGACACAAGGAACTTTTATTCCCTGTGTCTCTGTATTGATAAGACTATGAATGATTGATTAAAATCCTCCGGGTCGGCCGCCACCGAAGCCACCGCCGAAGCCGCCACCACCGGGACGACCGCCTCCTCCGCCACCAGGACGGCCACCGCCAGGACCTTCTCCACCGCCCCAGTTGCCACGGCCTTCACCCCAGTTGCCACGGCCGCCTTCGCCGCCCTGTCTGCCTCTGAAGGTGTTGATGCGGTAACTGACATGAATCATGGCGTAGGAGGTAATGGCATTCACCTCGCGGTCGGTCCATCCGTTGGCACTCACTGTGCGTGAGAAGTTCGTCTGCTGGTTGAGGATGTCATACCACTGCAGCATGACGGTGAGTTTCTTTCCCTTGAGGAAGCTGTGCGAGAGCTGCGCATTCCATATAAACTCATTGGTGTTGAGTGTCTGGTCGCTGTATCCCCTCTTGCTGAACATATGGAAGTCGGTCGACAGGTTGGTGCCCCATGGGAAGGTAATTCTTGTATTGCCTCCGTAAGAGAAATTCCATGTGGAGAGATTTCGTGATGCTTGCAACTTGTTCTCCGTATGTGCATATGTGGCATTGCCATTGACGGAGAAATTGAGCCAACTGTTGCGGAAACTCAGTGACATCTGCGGCGACAGGTTGAACGTATGGGTGACATTGCGGTCGGGAATAGCTGTACGGTTGAGGTTGACATATCCGATTTGGTGGCGGTAGTTGCCGTTGACCGACCCACTGACATCCCATCTGTTGAGAGTGTCGAGGGCTATGTTGAATGTCACGCCACCGTTGGCGCCCCAGTTGCCGTTGATGTTCTCCGGTCGGGTGATGCGTCCACCTGTCGACTCGTTGTAAGTCACCACGTTGCCGATGGAGTTGCGGGTAGTATTGAAGCTGCCGTTGGCACTGAAACTCCAGTGACGCTGGGCCTTGGGCACGTTGAATCCCATGCTGTCGGTCACAAAAGTCGGCGTCCGCTGCTTCTGGAAGTTCACGTTGAAGTTGGATGTGAACGAGGGCTTCAGTCCTGGATTACCCATGGAGATATTCAGCGGGTTGGTGTCGTCATAAATATCGAGCAGTTGGGTGATTGACGGCTGCGACGACGACCCACGGTAACTCATCTGCAAGTTGGTCTGCTGGTTGAAGCGGTAGCGCAGGTTGAATGTTGGCGACACGTTGGTGACCGTCCTGACGGTGTCGATGGGGATGCCGAGATACTGCTGGATATAGTGTGAGCGCTCCGGCTGTGCCGACACACCGATGTTCATGTTGTATTTCTCACGAACGAAGCGCAGTTGCACATCAGCATTGTGTCCATGCTCTGTGCGCTCAGAATAACGGCTGAGTTCGGTGGAGAGATACGACTCATATGGATTGTCGAGGAAACCGAACAGGCGTGTCCAGTCGCGGTATTCCTGCAGCACCTCCTGAAATGCCGTGGTGCTGTAGTCGGGGAAGTCGTATGTTGAAGGGTCGCTTTTTTGATGACTGTAGTTATATCGGTAATTCAGTTGCAGGAAGATACCCTCAACCCCCACTCTGCGCCTGTTGCCACCCCTGTTCTGCGGTCCCATCCAGAACGGATTGGCATTGGCCGTAGTATCCGCTTCCACGGGTTTGGGCTTGAAGAGGTAAAGGGGCTCGGTATAGGTGGCGCCAAGTGAAAAACTGAAATTATTGCTTCCCGACAAGGTGTACCTATTCGTCTGATAGGTGGAGTCATTGCCAAACCGGTCGGGCTGTTGGTAAAGATGCACCATGGATAGGTTGGCGTTACGGTTGTTGCCGTTGCCATAGTTGATGTTGTTGCTCAGCGCCAGGTTGCGCCCGTTTCTGCCAAATCGGCGGTAGAGCTGCAGTTGTGAGCGCAGGCTTTTGTTGCTTCCATAACTCATCGATTTGTTCTGCCTGCCATTGACAATGAGGCCGAGGGAGTCCATGTCGAGCATTCCCTCGAAGCTCAGCGGGTCGTGGACAAACTCGAAGGGGTCGGCGTTGAATGATGCCGAGGTGGAGAATCCCCTGCCGTCGTTGGTGGAGAAACTGACGTCGGGACGGAACGACAGTGTGGTTGCAGAGTCGATGGTCCACTGGAGGTTCATGTTGCCCGTCCAACTGTTTGTCCTGGAGTAGTTCTGGCTGATGCTGTTGGAGAAGGCACCGCCTCGGGTATTGACGAAATTCTCCGACCCCGTGCGGTTCCAGTTGTCGGTATTGTTGTGGTTCCACGTGACACGTCCGCTGAGACGGATGTCCTTGCCGTTCTCATAGCTGATGTCAAGCGCACCTGTCTTCGTATGGCGCTGTCCTTGGTTGTTGCCACGTCCACGTCCGCCACGTCCGGTGAAGTTGCGGTCGTTGACGTTGTTGGCGTTGCCCATGAAGGTGTAGCGCATCGCCCCGAAAGGTTTCATGGCAGTCAGACGGATACCATAGCGGTGGTCGGTTCCGATGCCGATATCGGGGTTCATCTGCAGTCCGTTGCGGGCGCTCCGCTTGGTGACAAACTCCAGCACGAAATCATCATTGCCGTCATCGAGGCCGGTGAGCCTCGACAGGTCGCTCTTCTCATCGTATGCCTTCACTTGTTCGATGACGTAAGAAGGCAGGTTTTTCATCACCGCGCTGTTGTTGCCTGTCATGAAATCACGGCCGTCCATCTTAAAACGCTTCACGTTCTTGCCATTGATGGTCACACCGCCGTCATCGTCAATCTTTGCTCCGGGGAGTGCCTCCACCAATGCCTCAATGACCGAACCTTCGGGCACGCGGAAGGCATCAGCATTATATACCACCGTATCATCCTTGATGACCATCTTGGGGATGTTGGCAACCACTGTAGCGCCATCGAGCAGGATAGCGTCCGACTCCATATCTATCTCACCCAGCGAAAGGGCCTGTCCGCTGACTTTTGTCACCCGTCTCGACCACTCTTTGTAACCCACAAAAGAGGCTTTGATCAGATAGGTGCCGTTTTTGACGGAATTGAAAGTGAAAAAACCATCCTCATCCGTAAGGGTGCCTGCCACATAGGTGGTGTCCCTTCGGTTTCTTGATGTCTTCAACTCATAGAGCTGCAGGGTGGCCTTGTCCAGGGCACCCCCATCAGCTTTGTCGACAATACGTCCTGCTATAGTCTCATTCTGTGCTGCGCATGGGAGGATGCCCAACAACAATGTTGCCAAAAGGGCAACATATCGGTGTATCTCCATTGTTTTGGCTTATTGTTAAAAATATCTTTCTGCTAACTTTGACGCAGCCAAAACGAAAAAGTTTAATATGGTTGAAAATTACATCATTCAACTATTTATCAGAGTTTCTATCTCCTCATCCGTTGCGAGGTTGAAGTCGCCATTGAAGGAGTATTTCAGCGTAGAGGCGGCGAGGGAATAGTCGAGGATGCGCTGGTTATCATCAGGCCATTGGAGCATGGCGTGTATCTGTCCGGCGGCGAAGGCATCACCCACACCCATCGGGTCGACCATATCCTGAATGTCATAGATACGTGTGGAGTAAAGATGGCTGTCGGTACACAACAGGGCGGTGAGCAGGTGATGGCTGGCGTTCACCTGGTTGCGCATGCCCATGAGCCATTTCTGGCACCGTGGGAAACGCTTCCTGATGTCATCAAACCACTCGCGGTAGGGCTGCAGGTCCATCTCATAGTCTGGCGTAAGTGCCTTGAATGGTATTTTCGGATGCGAGAAGAGAAACTCAAACTCGATGACGTCGCCAAACATCACGTCGGCATACTCCAACATACGGCTGAGCATCTCGATGGGCTGTGCCCCTGGGTAGCGCCATAGGTTCTTGCGATGGTTGATGTCGAACGAGATGGTGAGCCCCATCTCATCTGCCACTTGAAGTGCCTCAAGGGTGGCCTCTGCGGCATCGGGCGTGAGTGCGCCGGCAATGCCCGAGGTATGGAAGACGCTGGCTCCCTCGAAAGCCTTATGCCAGTCGATCATGCCTGGCTTGAGTTGCGCGAAGGCGGAGTTGGCACGGTCGTAGGTGACCGACGAGTTGCGCAGTGCAGCGGCTCCCTCGAAATAGTAGGCCCCCATGCGGTCGCCGCCGATGAGCACGTCGCGAGTATCGAGTCCGTACTCACGGAGCATCATCAGCGCCGCGAGACCTATCTGCCCTTTGGGCAGGCACGTCACATACGACACTTCATCACCCAAAGTGGCGAGCGAGATGCCCACATTGGCCTCGCTGCCGCCGAAGTTACCCAATAGTTCCTCACCCTGTGTGAACCGCCTGTTTCCTTTTTTTGAAAAACGCAGCAACAGTTCACCGAAAGTCACAATCCGCTTGCTCATATTATTTCTTGTATATACGTTTTGCGGCACAAAAGTATCAAAAATTTTTCTACCTTGCCTTAAAATCCAAAATAAAGTGCGAATTATTTGCCGTTTTGCACGATTTGACCTACCTTTGTGGACAATTTAACAAAAATCATACTTATGGCATATACACTTCTGACCGCTGCCGAAGCAGCATCTCTCATCAAAAACGGAGAAAACCTGGCCCTTAGTGGTTTCACACCCGCCGGTGTGGCCAAGGCCGTGACCAAGGAACTCGCCAAGATAGCCATCGCCGAGCACGAGGCTGGCCGTCCCTTCAAAGTAGGCATCTTCACCGGTGCCTCCACCGGACAGAGCACCGATGGTGACCTTGCCAATGCCAATGCCATCAAATACCGTGCTCCCTACACCACCAACAACGACTTCCGCAAGCATGTCAACGCAGGTGAGATACCTTACAACGACCTGCACCTGAGCCATATGGCACAGGAACTGCGTTATGGCTTCTATGGTGATGTCGACTGGGCCATCCTCGAGGTGTGCGACATCGAGGAAGCCGACGGTTACTACAAGGCATACCTCACTGCAGCCGGTGGCATCAGTCCTACTGCAGCCCGCCTGGCCAAGCGTGTCATTCTGGAGCTCAACTCGTTCCACAACCCAAACGCCAAGTTCATCCACGACGTGTATGAGCCGCTCGACCCTCCTTACCGCAAACCCATCCCCATCTACCAGGTAGGCGACCGCATCGGCAAGCCTTATGTGGAGATACCGAAGGACAAACTGGTGGGTGTCGTGCAGTGCAACATCCCCGACGAGGCACGCGCCTTCAAGGACAGCGACCCTGTGACCGACAAGATAGGTTACCTCACCGCTGAGTTCCTTGTCGAAGAACTCCATGCCGGGCGTATCCCCAAAGAGTTTCTCCCGCTGCAGAGCGGTGTGGGCAGCACCGCCAATGCTATCCTCGGTGCCCTCGGTGCCGACAAGCATGTTCCTGACTTCAACATCTACACCGAGGTCATCCAGAACTCCGTCATCGACATGATGCTCACCGGCCGTGTGAAAGATGCCTCTGCCTGCTCGCTTACCGTGAGCAACGAGTGCCTCATGCAGGTGTATAACAATATGGATTATTTCAAAGACCACCTCACCCTGCGCCAGAGTGAGATATCCAACCACCCGGCTGTCATCCGCCGTCTGGGTGTCATCGCCATCAACACCGCCATCGAGGCCGATATCTACGGCAACGTCAACTCCACCCACATCAGTGGCGTGAGAATGATGAACGGCATCGGCGGTTCGGGCGACTTCGAGCGCAATGCCTATCTGAGCATCTTCACCTGTCCGTCAGTCGCCAAGGGTGGTGTCATCAGTTCCATCGTTCCTTTCGTCAGCCACCAAGACCATTCGGAGCACGATGTCAACATCATCGTCACCGAACAGGGTGTCGCCGACCTCCGCGGCAAGGGTCCGATGCAGCGTGCCGAACTGATTATCGAGAAGTGCGCGCATCCCGACTACAAGCAATTGCTCTGGGACTACCTCAAACTGGGCACCGGCGGTCACACCCGCCACTGTCTGCCCTGCGCCTTCGCCATGCACGACACCCTGCGCCGCAAGGGCGACATGCGTCTGACCGACTTCGCAGAGTATGTGAAAGAATAATGCGATTCCCCACACCTTGCATTTAGAAATCGCAAAGGGGCTGGCCATAGTGGTCAGCCCCTGCTTTTTGGGATGGGTTTCCTCCCCTGTGAGGGGTGGGGAGAGTTTTACCTCACCACCACCTTCTCACCGTTGATGATATAGATGCCCTTCTTCATCTTGACATTGACGTCGGTGCCGTCGGACAGTTTGCGGCCCTGCAGGTCGTAGACACCCTTCCTCACCATAGGCTCGTTGTTGATGGTCGTCTCGGTGATGGCGTTGAGGAAGAAGCTGTACTCCGCGATGTCGCTGTCGGCATAGCCCGGGGCCACCGCATAGGCCTTCAGCGTCATCTCGCCAGTCAGGGCTATCGGACCCTCGTAGCGCATTGCCGACTTGCTGTCGCACGGGCACGTGCCGTCGAGTGTGTAGTAGATGACAGCATCGGGAACCTCGCAGGTCAACTCGATGAGCGTGCCGTAGGTCAACTCGATGCCGTCGACATAGTTCGCCTCAGGCATCGGACAGATGAAGCCGTCTTCGTCCCTAACCATCACAATCGTCACGGCCTCAATGCTGCTGTCGTCCAACAACTGGAAGACGACGGCCGTGGTGCCGCTCGCCTCGCCAGTCAGCGTGAGTACCGCCTTGCCCTCAGCGTCGAAGGTCAGTTCGGTGGCGTCGGCGGTGGCGATCATGTCGCTCAGCACCTTCGCTCTCACCTTCTTCCCGGCTGCTGCCGAAGCGGGCAGCGCATAAATGGTGAGTTCCGTCTGCTGGTCGTAGATGACATGGACAACACTGTCGGTCTCAAGCCGCAGCACGTCGGCCTTGATGTCGAACTCCTGCGAGAAGTCCTGGTTCATCTGAACACCGGCATAGCTCGTCACGTTGCGCTTCACCGTCAGCGTCAGTGTCTGTCCCACGGGCAGCTGTGTGGCGGGCAGGAAGCGCGCCTTGTTGGTGAGCCGTTTGGCCATCGGGTCCTCGTCGTCAATCATGGTGTCAATGTCGCCATTGACCTTCTTGCCGCCCTGCGCCACGAAAATGGTGTTCGAGTTGAGGCTGTCGGCCATCATGTACTTGTCGAAGTTCACCTGCACCATCTGTGTCGTGGCCTTCACGCCGCTCACCTGCGGCTCGCTGAACTGCACCATGGCTTGGTTGACGTCGAGTTGAGGCGGAGGCACGGGCAGCCACTCGGAGTATTCCGTCTGGTAGCCCTGCTTCTCATACTTCACCTGCCACAGACCAGCAGGCACCATCCAGCCGTACTCGCCGTTCTCGTCGGTGAACTGCGGGTTTTCCTGTGCGAAGCGCTCGGCATCCCACACCATCACCTTCTCCACGTCGTCGCCAAACTGGTTCTTGCCTATCTGCTTGTAGAACACGGTTGCCGTCACGCCCTCCACTCGGTTGGAGGGCACGCCCTCATAGACATAGCCGGAGGGGTCGAGGATGGGAGTGGTACAACCTCCACCTTTGCAGCCACCGCAATTGCTTGTGCAGCCTCTCTTCTTCTTTTTGTTGCAGCGCAACTGGCTCTTCTCGTACACGAAATGATTCCACTCTTCCTGGAATCGTGCTTCGTAGTATTTCCCTCCCATATAGTTCAGTGCCATCAGTCCGAGAGAGAAGAACAACCCAAGTCCACCTTCTGGTGCTGCCACAATCGAGGCACACCCCATCAGGCTGGCCAAGGCACCACCAATACTTACCAAGTCACCAGTAATCTTGGCTGTATTGTAAATTAGTGAATAGTCGGTGAACGTCAAGATGTCTTGCGACAACTCGTCGCAACGTCTTTGGTCCTCGGGACAAGGTGAGGGCAACGAATTGTTGAGTGCAATCAGACGATCAATCTCCTTATTGAAAGTCATATAGTCTCCCACGAGACTGATGATGCCACCTAATGTACCTATTCCATCCCCAACCTTGAATTGGTTGATGGCCGAACTGATCTTACTTGCCCACCTTGTCTTGGTACTTATTACTGCCAGTTTTTTCAGACGGGTCAGGTTCATTGCCGCCCTCTCCATCGCGTTCAGTTTGGTGGTGTTTTGGGTAATCTGATACCATTTGATGAGCTTCGATTGCTCCTTTAGCAAATTGTTGGTGTAAATCTTGATGGACTGGATTGCCACGTCACACCAGTTGGAAATCTCTGAAACGTATTCATTGAGTTTGCTTAATTTATCATGGAACTCACTGATCATGTTTTGGATGTCTTTCCAGCCGAAACTGGCTATTCTTCTGGCAGTATTGGCGGCACCAGGACTGTAGGTATAGGCCAGGTTGTCGGTGAGGCTGACAATGCTGTAGCTGTTGTCTTCCTGTGCGCGGATGAAGAATTTGGAGCCGTCATCAAGCAGGAGCTCCTCATACCCGGCAGCCAGCAGCGACATTTCGGTCATACCGGTGGCCGGTCCCACGGTGACACCCTCCATCATATTACCTATTTCTTGTAAAGACAAAGCATTGTCGCCCATGGTTTGTTCGAAATAGGTCATTTCGTTAATTAACTTATCGATGTCGGGCATCATGGTGGCTTCATCATCCTCTGTCACATCAGCCACCTCTATGGTCACACCGTCCAACTCAGACATCTTGACAAGGAGTGCCATTATCTCGTTGCCTATGGCCTCAGCGGCATCACCATTGCCTGCATTGACCTGAGCCTGCATCTCTTCCAACTTTTGGTCTATCGACCCCCTTAGTTGACCCACCTCAGCATCCAACTGCAATGAGTTGTTGTACATGTCAATGATGTCCTCTATCTCCTGATGAGAGCCGATGATGTCATGGTGGTAGTAAGGTTTCACATCAACCGTATAGGGCAGCGAGCGGGTATTGAACTTGTCGTAGGCTATCCACCGGTTCTTGCGCGCATTGTAGTGGGCAGGAATGGTAAATTCCTCGGCATCAGGCCCCTGGGTGGAGATCGTTAGGTCAACGGCATATACTTTCGTGGTGTCATTGTTCGACAGATTGATTTCAAAGGTGAAATCCGTATTGTAACCTTCTCTGAGGTCGAAACCATAAGAGGTAGGTGATGCAGAACCCGTCTTGAAGTTGTAGTTGACCACCGTGTTCACCAAGTGTACGGGATGGTGGTTGAAGAACGACATCTTCACATTCAGCGGCACCACGGCATAGGGGTCGTAGGTCACCGTCGATGCTTCGGTCTGGTAGCTGAAGCCGTTCTTGTATTTTATCACGGCATAGATATTGTGCTTGCTCAGGGCGTATGGGTTCACCAGTTTGCATTGCGCCTGCCACTTGCCCTCAGCGTTAATCTGCGCCTTGCCAATGGGCTGGTCACCATCCATCACTGTCACCTCGTAGTATTTAGGTTCAATACGAGTTGTTGGCAAGGATGTAGCGCCAGCCTTCTTAGGACCATTGGCCTTGGTGTATTCTGTGGTGTTGTTCAATTCCGACTCATCG
This sequence comes from uncultured Prevotellaceae bacterium, assembly GCA_902767775.1. GTDB lineage: Bacteria > Bacteroidota > Bacteroidia > Bacteroidales > Bacteroidaceae > Prevotella. Next base: position 70,743 of record CACXIP010000010.1, read on the forward strand.
ATATACATGGCATAGCCAGTGGCGACGAAGGAAGGATTGATGATGGTTTCCGGTACCTTGATGCCCGAGCGTGAAACGGTAATCTCATTGGTCTCCAGCATCTCGCGATACTTCTTGCCATGGAGGGTGTAGGTAAGGTACATCTCTGGCTTGAACGTGCCCGCCAGCGAGGGTAGCATGCTCAGGCTCATCTGTCCGCCCTCGTTGATGTGTGGCCAGTCAATGGTGAGCTTACGTTCCGCCTCGTTCCAAGAGGTGTTGGCGGGGGTTAAGCCTAAATCATCTGCCATGTAAGATGATGGATTGTCACTCTTCATGACTTCATCGATAGTACAATAATTTAAAATGAGATAATTATTAATTTTTCTAATATAGTCATTGTGTGTTATATACTTTCTGTAGGACCGGTATGCCGAGAGTCGGGTAAAGCCCTCGGGCACAACCATCTCCAACTTGCAGTCAGTGGGCAGGTTGGGGTCGCCGTAGCCATCATTAGCCTTGGTGGTGATGTTGGCGAAATGTGCAAGCACGGAAATATTGGCATTATTGCCAAGTGTGATTTCGACCTCTCTGAATCGTGCCCGTTGTGAAGACAGGTTGGTATCCAACTGTTTCGTGCAGAGAGGCACATTGTAGAAAGAGGTCTGAACGATTTGTCCGTCGCTGACGCTGACCTCTTCACTCACATAGTCCTCATCCTCGGCATATTGCTCCAACTGCTCCAAGGTGGAGATGCCCGCGAATTGTGTACCTTTCGACAAAACAGCTATCACATAGTCACCCTGAGGCAGATTGCTGATGGTGATGGCTTTCTCATCGATATCGAAAGTCATTCGGCGCACCACCTGTCCCGTCTCCTTGTCGATGACGAGCAAGGCGGGTTTGTTGCTCTCCGTTCGCATATACTTGGCCACGATACTGCCGCGCTCCACGAGAGGCAGCAGGACGTTGAGGGTATTGTCGCTGCCCACAGTGACCTCCGCCCCCACTGGCTCTATGTCATCCTTGGCACTGGTGACACCCACATGCAGACGTGTGCCCTGGGGCAGGTCGCTGTAGAAGGTGTAGAGCTGGTTGTTGGTGAGGTATTCGGTGATGACGCTGTCGCGGCCGTTGGGCAACGTGGCGGTGAAGGTGTACTCCAGGCTGCGCGCGTCGGTATAGGCAGGAAGTAACTGCTCCGCCTCTCCCTCTGCCACAGCAGGCTTGAAGGTGTGGCTCACCTGCACGCTCGTGCCGTTGGCAGGCAGGAAACTGATGCGCAGGGCCTGCTGTTCCGCCAAGTCGAGGTGCAAGGTTTTGGAACCATGTGAGGGTGAGGTGACGATTACGGTGCTCAGTGCTGCCAACACCTTTCCCGTAGCCACACCGTTGGTGGCGGTGGTGAGTGTGGTCGAAGCACCTGTCTCGCCTCCTGGCAGTTGCTGCATCACCTGGATAACCGCCTTGTCGATGCCACGGTTAGTAAGGGAGTCAACGACGGTGAAGGTCGCCGTGGTCATTTCCAACGGCTTAAGGGGCAGCGTGATGTCATAGGGTGCGCTGACCGTGACGAGGAGCGTGTCGGGCTGCTGGTAGATTTGGGCGAGGTTGCTCCCCAAAGTCGTGACACAGAGCAGCCGCTGATTGTCGAAAACATGGTCAATCTCCGTACCACGGGAGATATAGTTGCCAGCAACAGTCAACCACGTGGTGGTGTAGTCGATACCATCAACGGGCTTACCGTCAGCGGTGAGCGTGAGGGAAAGGCGGTTGGGAAGTTTCAAGTCGGACAGTGTCACCTGCTGGTTCTGCTCACCCACGAAGATGTCATCGACACTTGCCGCTTCACTGCCATGGTTGTCCTGCAGCGACAGACGGTAGTTGGTGTTCTGCGGCAGGTAGCGGAACTCATAGTTGTTGCGCCCAGTGACAAGAAGGCGCCTCACCTGTCCTGAACCCAAGTTGGTGAGCTGCAGCGTCATGTCCTTGAAGAGCTGCAGTGTATTGTTGTCGGGCTGCGCCATGAGATTCACGCTCAGGTTGGCATAGCCCTCGTCCATAGCCACGATGGTGAAATCTTTCCATCCATCGGCAGCCTGGTAGAGCGGCACTGCCTCGGCGGGGACACGCACCACCATATCGGGACAGTTGAGGAACACCTTTTGTGTCGCAGGGTCATAATAACCTGTTTCCGGATTGTAAGTGATAGACTTATACAGTTCGGGCGGTGTCATGGCATAACAGATTAGTGTCTGCAGCTGCACGCCATCCATGGAATATTGTGGAAAGGAAGTAAGGGTGCTGGGCAGGATGACCTCCTTGAGAGTGGTAGGGGCTTTACTATATTTTAATGATCCCATCGACTCGATGGTGGTGCGGCTCAGGTCAATTGTGACACAGTTGGGGAATTGGGAGCCGACGCCAACCCCATAAGTACCTCCTATGTTGCCCAAAACGTAGGTGATGACCTTATTCCTATCCTCGTTGTAGTTGAAACCCGGAATGGAGTAGGTGGTGCTGCTATAAGGTCCATTGTCGCAGATGAGCGTACCCGTCTCCGGGTCCCAGCTGCCTGCTCCAGGCTGATAGGTGGGTGGGTCAAGGTTGTATTCATACAATGCTACCAGTTCCACATCCTTGTCGGGCATTTTATATTTGTAGAACATATTATTGGACGCATTGTAGGTGTATTTCATGTCATACAATTGTCCATTCTCTGTCCACTGTTTCAGCACATAACCATTGGTGCTGGGCACGACAATGTCGAATTCCTTGCCGACGGGCATCTCAGCCTCAATGAGTGAGATGGCTGTTTGCTCTATCTTGACCGTCTTACTGTTGTCGTAGTCGTAGTAGCTCAAGTACATGGTGTTGAAGGCTCCTTCGGGAAGTGTCTTCACACGCAGGTGTCGTGTCTCTGCGCTCTGCGCCATGGCAGTGAGCGACAGCAGGGCCATCAGAAATATATTGAATAGTCTCTTCATGATTCTATAAATTGATATGTGATACTGTTCCTATGCTATTACCAGATGACTTTCTTCCCATCCTTGATGTAGATGCCGCGCTGCGGTGTAGATACAGGCTGTCCGTTAAGGTTGTAAATGCCTGACGAGATGATGGGCTGGACTGTCTCCACGTCGCTGATGCCGGTGGGGTCGGCATTGCCTAATGCGATGACAAAGCGCTGGTTGAATATGCCCGCTTCTGCGACGGAGAAGGAATAGCCTTCCGTCTGGTCATTGAGCAGGGTGCGTTCGCCCGTCTCGTTGTCAATGAGCCACACTTCATCAGTATTGTTGCCCTTGATGCTGAGCGAGAGGGTGTAAGTACCTGTTTCTGCCACCTGGAGACCCAGTCGGACGATACCGTCGTCCAAAGGCCGCTCGTTGATGGCATACGCCAGTCCTTTGGCCTGGGTGTAGAGCAGCGTCTGAGTGTCGCCCTCGCTCATCACCGGCAAGTCGTGACCTATGTCATAACCTGTTGTTGTCTCTGGATTGATGACGAAGCGTGTGCGCGCTACCTCTTCGTTGTCATGAGACAGCATCAAGTTATACACCACACGATGACTGTTCTGGTCAGCACGGCGCAGTTCCATACGGCCGTTGACAGCAGCATCCTTGTTGAACTTCACGGTATGCTGCCGGCGGGCGGCACTGAAGGAGATGCTGTTGGTGCCGTCGGGTGCTTGCATGAAGATGGCACCCATGGGGTCGAGCACGAACTCATCGTCGAGGGCACTCACGGCGTTCCATATTTTACCGCCGCGCACCAGCATGGGTCCGTCGAAGTCCACTCCCCGTATGTCGAGGAAAGCGGGATAGGGATTGCCGATGAAGTTCCAGTTGCGGTTGTGGGGGAACTCGCCGTTAAAGTGCTGCAGGGACAGCGTGATGTCGTTGGTGGCGAGGAAATAACTATTCAGGGAATGGGCATTTTCTGCAATCCAACGGTGGTGCAAACTGGTGTAATCATTCTTAAGAGGTGTCTTTCCGCAGCGGAAGGCATAGCCCTGTCCGGCATGCAACGTCTCATCCGCTCCGACACGCACCCAGGTGCCATTGAAATTGCCTGCGGCACGTGCCCCACTGTCATAGCGGTAGAAGCCATAGGGTGTGTTGGGATATTCGGGCACTATTTCACTAAGGCGCACATCGAAGGACGGGGTGAAGAAGTGTTCCGGAGCCATATTCCAATTCAGGTCTATCACATCTGCTGTGACGGTGCCCCTGTTGATGAAGCTCTGCCACTTGTTGTCAGTGAACCAGAACTGGTCGCCTGCAATCATCTGCATGCTGAGCGTACCGATGTGGAATTGTGCCCCCTCCTCGACAGCCATTCGCGGATGGTGGTCGTTTTTCACCTCCAATGTAGTGCCCGCCCAATAGGTGTCGATGAGGTTGACATCATATTTCCCCTGCTGCAGACCGCTGTTCTTGTCGATGGACATAAAGTCGAGCACATTCATAACAGATGTAGACCCCTTGATGGTGCCCATGTTCTCCACATTATTATATCGGTTGTTGGCCTGATAGAGCGATAGCGACGCTGCAGGCACATAGAGTGTGGTCTGTGTCTCACGATTTGTGAACACATTTTCTTTTGCGTAGGGTGGTGTCATGGCGCGGAAGATGACACTGTCAGGATGGAAATAGGAATTGTCACCTAAAATGGTGCCATAGAGGGAGACAAGTGTTGACGGCAGATCGAGCACCTTCAAACTATCACTGTAGAAAACCCTGGTGCCGATGCTGCGGCATCCCTCGGGGACCACGACACGCCTCAACTTGGTGCCGTTGAAGGCATAGCCGCCAATATTCTGGAGCTTTGAGGGAAGTTTTATCTCGGTCAGGGAAGTTTTTTGAAAACACCCACTGCCAATGTAGGTCACCCCGTCGGGGATGTCGATATGGGTAAGCGACTTGCAGTTGGAGAACGTATGGCTGGAGAGATAGGTAACTGTGGAAGGGATGTTCACCTCCGTGAGGCTTTCACACTCATTGAAGGTGCCATCGAGCGTGCGGATGCCCTCGGGAAGATGTACATTGGTGATAGCACTGCAATAAAGGAAAACATTCCTACCGAGGCTGTCCACCGTCTCGGGAATACTGACACGTTTCAGCTGAACACAGCTGCGGAACGCCTCGGCAGGTATGATGGTGGCGCTGGCGGGCCAGTCCACCTCCTCCAACGATGAGCTTGAGAAAACTTGAGAATCCAGTGACTTCAGTGTGTTGGGCAGTGTTTCCTTCTTCAAGGCGGAACAACGGTAGTATGCCCCACTTCCAATGGAGGTGACGGTGGAAGGCAGGTTGAGGTTGGGGATGGCAGTGTAAGCGAAGAAATTTTTGGGGATGGTAGTCAGCGTCTGCGGCAGCCGCACCGTGGTCAGGTTCGTGCAACCGCTGAACGTGGAGGTGCCCACCTCTTTCTCGTTGACAAGGCCATCAGGGAAATAGAAACTCCGCAGCGAGTCGTTGTTGGCAAAGGCCCCGTCACCATCGATGACCACCCCCTGCGGCAGAGTGAAGGTGGGGAGTGCGGTGCCGTCGAATGCCTGTCCCCTGATGGTGGTCAGGGCTTTGGGCAGCTGCACCTCGCGCAGGCTCTTGCAGTTCCAAAACAGGCGTGACTCAATGACGGCAACACTGTCTGGAAGCTTACAACTTGACAGACATTTACAGCCGTTGAAGGCACTGCCGCCAATCTTTTTCAACGTGTTGGGGATAGTGATGCTCTGCAAGCTGTCGCAACCGCTGAAGCATGAGCCAGGGAGTTCGGTGGCAACATTGGAGATGATGATGGTCTTCAGACGTTTCAGTCCACCGATGCTCATCAGAAGGGTACTCTCTTCGTCGATACCAGCAAGATTAAGGTAAGCCAGATTTTTCATTTGGTTGCGGATGACGTTGTAGTCATCTCGGTTTAGGCGACCAGAAACAGTGAGTGATGTCACATCGGAGAGTTCCCCCATCTCCTCTATCTGCTCCTGGATTTTCACAAACAAGGTGCCTGCCTCTGTCAGGTTGACGGTGACGTTCAACCCCAACTGGGCATTGGCTACAACCATGACTGTCATCCATAACATCATGGTCAGAAGTAGTCGTCTCATCATATCCTTATAGTATTGTTTAAGTATTATTAATGTTTTTCACAAATATCCGACAAAATAATGTTCTGTCAATTTGTGACAAAAATAGTAAACTATAAGGATAATTTTCTTGCAAATCATCTTTTTTAACTTGCAGATGATGTTTTGCAAGTACTTAGGCTTCAAGATTGATGATTGTTTTCCTTCCACTCACTGGGGGTCATGCCTGTGGCGCTCTTGAAGGAGCGGAAGAAGGCTGACTCAGATGAAAAGCCTGAACGCATCCACACCTCGGTAATTTTTTGGTCTGGTCGCTGGCGCATCAGTTTTTGGGCATGCTCCACACGATAGTTGCTCACAAACTGTGAGAAAGAAATGCCCTTCTGACTGTTGATGCAATTGGAGATGATGTTTCGGTTGGTGTTGAGCATGACTGCCACATCATTCAATTTCAGGTTTTGGTTGAGATAGACCTGTTGCTGCTCCATCAGAGCAATGATGCGAAGCATGAGAAGATCGGAAATCTCTGAGTCGGACTGGTCGAACGAGGTGGATTGTGCATCCATGCCTCTTCGCTTTTTTCTCAGCCACAAAAGGCCAAAAACAGAAACCAAAAGCAGCACTGCCACGGGCAGCAGGAGCCAAAGCCATCCCTGTGACTTTTTAGGTGATGCCGGCCTGGAATATTGACTTAAAGGCAGGATAAATGCCGAGGATAGGGGTGAAAAGTTGTCATTATCCAAATTGCCACCAATAGTCTTATTGTAGACATAACCACCGGCAATCATCAGGTCACCCTCATCTGTCAGGACAGAGACTCCACCACACTCAGGTAAAGGGTCGGTATAATATATCGTGAGCGGCGCGGGACACTTGTCATACTCGATGCACAGCACGTAGATGCGGTTGTCGATGTCATAGCCTACACAATATCCCCGATGCGCCACCCTGTCGGTGATGAGAGGGGTGGAGAAATTGAACGTGCCATAAGGACCGACAGTCGGAACAGGACAAAGGGTGGGCAGAAGGGTAAAAGTAGTGTCACGCACCAGTGCGAAAGCCATTTTGTGGGGTTTTCCAAAAAAAGCCGTACCAGAATCGTCACACTCCTGCAGGGCAAGCAGATGGGTATAGTCTCCTGTTGCCTCATTGCCGATGAAGCCGATGTTGTTGGAATAATTGTAACAGAAGGACAAGGGCTGCCATTCTTTCAGCAAAGGGACTTGGAAAGGCTCGCCCCGCAGACGGTCGACCACATCGGTATTCAGATATTTGCCATGGGTATCGACGCACCCCATAACAAGGACATCATCGGCTGTGGTGCGAAAGATATAGGGAGTGCTGCGGTCAGCGGAAGGTTTCTTGACAAAAGAGAATGTGCGGTCACCGTCGAAGACCTCAATGGCATCATCTGCATACCAGTTGCCTGCCACCACTACCCTACCGCTGTCAATCTCCGTACCTATGGCCAGAGTGCGCTTCGTGTCCAGGCTACTGAAGCCACGGAAAGAGTGGGTAGCGGGGTCGTACTCCTCCACAGGGTAGGTCTGGCCGATACCCAAGGGTTTCTCATGTCCTCCGGCGAGAATCACCTTTCCCGAACTAAGCACCACGCAGAGGCCGTTGTCATGAGGATATACCGTTTCCATGAGGTGCCACTTACCGTGGCTGTAGTATTCCGCCGTGGCTGTGGGTTTGAAATCCTTGGTGTGGCCGCCCACCACTGTCACCTCGCCGTTGACACAGAATATATTGTGCCCACTGCGGGGAATGTTGAGGTTGGGCAACCGCTCCACATCAATCTTCACAAAGGGGCAGGTCAGGCTGTCGGCATGGGCCTCGGCACGGGCAATAATCGCAATGAACGGCATCATGAGGATGCCGCTCCAAAGGAAGAATCTCAATGAGTGTATCTTTCTGATGCCGTTCATCGCTGAGTTTGAGCAGTTATCTCACGCCGCCACCGTGACCGCCGCCGCTGAAGCCGCCGCCGCCACCGAAAGAGGAGCGACCGCCACCACCGCTGCTACGTGAATCGACCTTCGACTGCACAGAGTGGGCACTGTTGTAGGTGGTCGCCATAAGAACGGGCACCAGCGTATTGTTGGTAAGGTTACGGGTGATTTGGTTCATCTCCAGATATTCCGGATTGAGCTGTTTCATATCTTTCTTCACCTGGTCGGCGATGCCAAAGAGAGTGGCATAGACGAGATAGTCGTTCCACAATGCCACTTCACTCAGATGGCGCTCGTTGGCGAGGGTAAAGTCATTAAGGAACATCTTGAGACCGAACACTTTGCGTGTATCGTCGATGGTGCGTTTCGCCTCCTTGATGGAGCATGATTTATCGATGCTTCTCATCAAGTCCATCACTTCTGTCTCGTGGTTTTGCATCCACCGCCTCAATTCCTTGGGCTGCAAGATATGATCTTCGCCAGCTGCCTGATAGAAGATGTCGTAGAGTTTCCGTATTTCAGGGGTGTTAATCAGACGGTTCTGGTCATTGAAGTCAGTGATAGTGATACAATCTTGAAGAGAACCCTTACCGCCCATCATCTTTTTCAGACCCGATGGTTCCAAGAATTGTTGCTCGATGCGGAGGGTATTGGTGCGGATGAGTCTCATTATCATCGCTCCGATAAGGTCCTCAGTCTTGATGCCGCCACTCACATAGAAAGCATCGTGGAGGCTGCGTGCCCTCACCAGATTGCCGTTGACGGGAATCTCGCGGTACCAATCCACGGTCTCGAGGAGTTTTTTGCGCTCACGCCTTGTTCTCACCCCGTACCATATGGCAGCTATGGCGATGAAAATGCAGAAGAGGACACCTAAGAGCATATCAAGGTCTGCCGTAACAGCATTCCATGCCTTTCGCCACCAGGTCTGCTCCTTGTAGTCGCTGCCCTCAAACGCCTTCTTGCGCACGTCCTTGAATGAACCCTCGCCCTTCATGGATGGATGCAGCAGACCTTTTGGAATCTCTACCATGACAATCATTGACATCTCGGAAGTCATCGGTTCGGTGGTCCTCACCACCACGCCGTCGTCCTCAAACGACACATCGCCTTTGAAACCGAATGCCCATGCCTTGACGGAGTCTTCAGGCAGTCCATCCTCAGTGTTGGCGAAGATGGAGACTTCTGCCGACTGGGGTGCAGGTTTCATTTCATCGGTTACGAACATCCAGTTGAAGCCATCGCTCTCCTTGTAGGAGCGCACCATGTTGGTAACGGTATACCTCACCGTATAGTAACGAAAACCGCTTTCGCCAAGTCCCCAGCACAGTTCATAGCCATCGCTTTTCTTCACCATGCCGCAACGGCCCGCCTTCTGCTGCCGCGAGCGGTCAACATTCCACGAACCCTCGTTGACATACGTGGTTCCCGTGTTGTCAGACACCGAGAAGTTCTTGATGTCGCTGCCGTTGAGGTTGCCGATGACGATATAGCACTCCGTACCCTCGTTATCGATTTCCATCTGGCGCGTCTCCTCGATATCGGCATCACCATTGCTGCGGAGAACCACCTTGATGTCGAGGTGACGGAGAACAGGCTCCGCTGCCGCCCCAAGCGAGGCGGCGAGCATCAGGAGCAACAGTCCTATGCGGTGCTTACTTCTTGAATGCCTCATCGAGATCGGGATAGCTGTTCTTCTTCTCCTCGTCAACAGTCAGGTAAGCCTTCTCACGGAAGTTGAGCATGGAGGCGACAAACGATGACGGCCACATACGCACCATGCGGTTCATCTTGGTGGCGGTGTCGTTGTACACCATACGGCTCATGCGCACATTCTCCTCATAGGAGTTCACACTGTCCATCGTCTTGAGATACAAGTCGTTGGCTTTCAGTTCGGGGTATGCCTCACCGATAGCCATCAGCCTGCCCATAATCTGGGTGAGCTCACCCTGCTGCTGCTTAGCCTCCTCAGCCGTGGTGACCTGGTTCTGGCGACGGGCATTGATGGTGCTGATGATGGTCTCCGACTCATGCTTGGCATATTGTGCTGCTGTCTTGGCAAGAGCGAGGAGAGCATCCCAACGGGAGTTGAGCTGAACGGCAATCTGACTCATCGCATTTTTGCACAACTCATCGAGGTTGACCAGCGTGCGCTGGGTTTTGAAAATATACAAGGCAATGGCAATCACCAAAAACAAGATGATGCCCAAAATAATTGATAATACTGCTACCATAATCTAAAAAGGTTAGTTAAAAGGTTGAAAATGATTTTCAAAGGACAAAGATAGAAAAATAATATTACAAATGCAAACGGGTGGAGGCATATTTGCCCCAAAATGTAAAAAAAACAATTAAATGCTTTGATGGCGGAAAAACTCCCAGATGACGATGCCGGCCGTCACGGAGACATTCATCGAGTGCTTGGTGCCACGCTGCGGTATCTCCAGACAGCCGTCACAGCGGTCGACCACTTCCTGGTGCACTCCCTTCACCTCATTGCCGAATACAACGGCATAGTGCCGTTCTGGGTCGGGACGGAGGTCACCCAACAGGGTGCTGCCCTCCACCTGCTCCACGGCATAGACAAAACAACCCTCGGCATGTAGGGTGTCCACTGCTTCCACCGCAGTGGGGAAATAGCGCCAACTGACGCTGTCCTCACCACCCAAGGCTGTCTTGTGAATCTCGGGATGTGGCGGACAAGCGGTGATGCCGCACAGGCATACCTCCGCCACACGGAAGGCGTCACCCGTGCGGAACACGCTGCCGACATTGTATAGGCTGCGCACATCATCGAGCACCACCGTTAGAGGAAGTTTCTCGGAAGCCTTGAATTCCTCCACCGTGAGGCGCTGCATCTCTATGGTCCTAAGCTTCCGCATCCTCCTTGGCTTTGAAAGCGATGGCATATACCCTCATCTGCTTCACCATGGCGAGCAGACCATTGCTGCGTGTAGGACTGAGATGGTCTTTCAGTCCGATACTGTCGATGAAATAGAGGTCGGCATCGAGTATCTCCTGTGGTGTGTGACCGCTGAGCACCCGCAGCAGCAGGGCAATGAGTCCCTTGACAATAAGCGCATCGCTCTCGGCAGAGAAATGGAGCAGTCCATCGCGATAGTCGGCATGAATCCACACCCGGCTCTGGCATCCCTCAATGAGGTTGTCGTCGGTCTTGTAGCACGCCTCAAGGGGCTGCATGTCATTGCCCAGGTCGATGAGCAACTGATATTTGTCCATCCAATCGGTGAAGTCGGAGAACTCCTCAATCACCTCTTCCTGCAGTTCGTCGATAGATTTCATTTTTTGTTGAGTATTATGGGTATCATTCCGGATTATCTGGAGAAACTAATTTAAAAAGTTTGTCGCTGGGGCGCACCTTGTCGGGCACGGGGAAGGAGACACGCGTGCCTTTCTGAGCCGTGGTTACCGCCTTGGTGTCATCATGTATCTCAGTGACATCGACATACATCACACCCGTGGTGGGACCCGTGATGAGCATATGGTCGCCCACACTGAACTCCGCGGCATCGCAGGTGAACTCTGCCACACCGAGACGGGAGAAATATTTCACGCCATGCCCCACATACACCTTGCGGACGGTGGCGTTGCTGCCATAGTTCTTGTTCCACTCACCCAACCGCTGTCCGAGGTAATAGCCATCCCAGAAACCACGGTTGAAGACAGCGGCCAAGCGCTTATCCCACTCATCTTTGCGCTCCTCAGTAAAGCTGCCGTCGAGAACGCTGGCAATAGCCTCCTTGTAGCACCTTACCACAGTATATACATACTCCGGACCACGGGCACGGCCCTCTATCTTGAACACCCGCACACCAGCCTCCATCATTCGGTCGATGAAACGGATGGTCTTCAGGTCCTTCGGACTCATCACATACTTGTTGTCTATCTCCAACTGCGTGCCTGTCTCATTATCGGTGACGGTGTACGACCGTCGGCACAGCTGCATGCACTCGCCTCGGTTGGCAGAGCGGGCGGCATTGTCGAGACTGAGGTAACATTTGCCGCTGATGGCCATGCAGAGGGCACCATGGCAGAACATCTCGATGCGCACTGGGTTTCCACTTGGTCCACAGATGCCACGCTCCCCTACCTGGCGGTAGATGTCAGCCACCTGACTGAGGTTGAGTTCACGGGCGAGCACCACCACATCAGCGAACTGCGCATAGAACTCCAACGCCTCAGCATTGCTGATGTTGAGTTGGGTGGAGAGGTGCACTTCCTGACCGATGCGGCGGCAGTAGGTCATCACCGCCACATCACTGGCGATGACAGCCGTGATGCCTGCCTCATGGGCAGCATCGACAATGGTGTGCATGGTATCGATGTCGCCATCGTAGATGATGGTGTTGACAGTGAGATAGGTCTTGATGCCGTGCCGGCCACACTCCTCGGCTATCTCCCGCAGGTCGTCGATGGTGAATGTGTTGGCGGAATGGGCACGCATATTGAGCTGTCCGATGCCAAAATACACCGAGTCGGCTCCTGCCTGAATGGCAGCAACCAACGACTCACGCGACCCCACGGGGGCCATCACTTCATACAGTTCATTATTCATATTTCGCAGCTCTTAGGCTCCTTTCTTTCTCATTCCATACACCATGCAGCCCACACCGAGAATGACGAAGGGGATGCTGAGCAACTGTCCCATATCAAGGGGCAGGGAGTTCTCGAAGTCCACCTGATTGATTTTGGTGAACTCGATGAAGAAACGGGCGGTGAAAATCAGTGTCAGGCAGAGACCGAAGAAGAAGCCCGTGCCCACCTTCTCGGGACGGCGGCGGTAGAACCACCATCCGATAAAGAAGAAGATGAAATAGGCGATTGCCTCATACAACTGTCCGGGATGACGTGGCTCCGGTCCCACACGCTCAAAAATGAACGCCCAAGGCACGTCGGTCACCTTACCGATGATTTCTGAATTCATCAGGTTGCCCAAACGGATGAAGCAGGCGGTGACGGGGGTGGCAATGGCGATGTTGTCGAGCACCTGCCATAGTCCAACCTTTGTCCTCCGACAGTACAGCCAAAGGGCAATCATCAGGCCCAACGTTCCTCCATGTGAGGCAAGTCCCTCATAACCAGTGAATTTCCATGAACCATCCAACATCTTGTGGATGGGCAGGAACATCTCGATGATATGGGTGCCGCTGCTCAGAAAATAGCCAGGTTCATAAAACAGGCAGTGACCGAGACGTGCTCCGATAAGGATGCCGAGGAAACAGTAGATGAACAACGGGTCGAACAACTCGTCCTTGATTTTCTGCTCCTTGTAAAGTTTCTTTACAATTATATATGCCAGCAGCAATCCCACCAGCCAGCACAGTGAGTACCACCTGAATGAAAACCACCAAATGCTGAATGCTATCTCATTGGGATTCCAATTGATATATAATGGATGAAGGATGAAGGATGAAAGATGAAGGTTTAATACCATAACTTCTTAAAAATCTATATATTTTTCGTTTTTATTTCAGGAAAGAATCCCCATTGTTTAAAATTGACGAACGCAGACGAGAGAGTTGTTTGGATATAAGAATCAATTGAGCTTCTGCTTCTTGAAATTCTTCTTCATTGATATAATGCTCATCTAAAGCTATTTCCAATTCGCAAAGAACCTCTGTGGATGAACCAAAAGCAATTTCTATAAAATGTGCTTTTTCTTTTGCAGAAAAACGGCCGAAACCCTCCGCTATATTGATTGGTATTGACATCACTGCTCTGCGCAATTGGCTGCATAAATCAAACCTCTCTTCAATTGGAAACTTTTTTATTAAAGAACATACATAACGGGAAAGTTTTTTGGCATTCTGATATACTTCCAATTTTCTAAAATAAAATGCATCCATATTATCTGCTATATTCTGAAAAAAGATATATCAACTGTTGTAGCACATTCAAATAAACTTTCATCTTTCATCCTTCATCTTTCATCCACGATTCAATGTTTGAGAGACTCAAACATTGAATCTAAAATGCATAATATCGCCGTCCTGAACGACATAGTCCTTGCCTTCGATGCCAAGTTTGCCAGCTTCGCGGACAGCCGCCTCCGAACCGTATTGGATGTAGTCCTCATACTTGATTACCTCGGCACGGATGAACCCTTTCTCAAAGTCGGTGTGGATAACACCAGCGCACTGAGGTGCTTTCCAACCGCGATGGAAGGTCCATGCCTTCACCTCCATCGGACCGGCAGTGATAAACGTCTCGAGGTTGAGCAGGGAATAAGCCTTCTTGGTGAGACGGTTGACGCCACTCTCCTCAAGACCCAGTTCATCGAGGAAAAGTTGCTTGTCCTCATAACTCTCAAAACTGGCGATATCTTCCTCAGTCTTGGCGGCGATGATGAGCACCTCGGCACCCTCCTCACGAGCCACTTCCTCCACACGCCGCGAATACTCGTTGCCATCGCGTGCAGCCGACTCATCGACGTTGCAGACATACAGCACCGGTTTGGCGGTTAACAGGAAGAGATCGTGTGCCACCTGCTGCTCCTCACGGCTGTCGAAACTCACCACACGGGCGTTCTGGCCACGCTCCAGCACAGCTTTATAAGCCTCCAACACAGAAACTTCTATCTTGGCATCCTTGTTGCCGGCAGAAGCAGCTTTCTGCTGCTTCGCTATACGCCCCTCGATGGTCTCCAAGTCTTTGAGCTGCAACTCAGTATCAATGATTTCCTTGTCGCGGATGGGGTCGATGGTACCGTCGACATGAGTGATGTTGTCATCATCGAAACAACGGAGCACATGGATGATAGCGTCGGTCTCGCGGATGTTGCCGAGGAACTTGTTGCCCAAGCCCTCTCCTTTCGACGCACCCTTCACCAGTCCTGCAATATCGACAATCTCACAGGTGGCGGGGACGATACGCCCAGGATGTACCAGTTCGGCCAACTTGGTGAGGCGCTCGTCAGGCACCGTGATGACGCCCACATTGGGCTCTATCGTACAGAAAGGAAAATTAGCTGCCTGTGCCTTAGCACTCGACAGGCAGTTGAACAAGGTGGACTTACCGACATTGGGCAGTCCCACAATTCCACATTTTAATGCCATAATATGATGTAAATGTTTGTATTTGCGACAGCAAAGTGATTGTTTGTAATTGAGAAAGCAAAGTTAGTGCAAAAATCCGATTAAGCGAGCAAAATGCAAAACTTTTTGCTTCCTTTCTACTCGTCTTTGCCGATTTCCATGGCACAAGCATTGCCCTATTCAGTGTGCCTCGAGCCAGTTGTTGCCCCAGCCGGCGTCAGCGAGGAGAGGGACACAGAGAGGATAGGCGGCCTCCATCTCATGGAGGACAATCTCCTCTACCCTACCCTTCTCTTCTGGAACGACGCTGAAATTCAGTTCGTCGTGCACCTGAAGAATCATCTTGGAGCGCAACTTTTCCTCGCGGAAACGGTTATATATACGGATCATCGCCACCTTGATGATATCAGCAGCGGAACCCTGTATAGGTGCGTTGATGGCATTGCGCTCTGCGAAGCCCCGTACGGTGGCATTGCGGCTGTTGATGTCGGGCAGATAGCGGCGGCGGTGGAAGAAGGTCTCCACATAGCCTTGTTCGCGGGCTTTCTGCTTGCTCTCCTCCATATATTCCCGCACCTTGGGGAAAGTCTCAAAATAGCCGTCGATGAGCTGGCGCGCCTCGGCACGCTCTATTTCCAACCGCTCCGCCAGTCCGAAGACGGTGATGCCATAGATGATGCCGAAGTTGGCACGCTTCGCCTTGTTGCGCTCATCGCGGCCCACCTCCGTGATGTCCTTGCCATAGATTTTCGCTGCCGTGGCGGCATGGATGTCATGACCCTCGCGGAATGCCTCTATCATGTTTTCATCACCGCTGAGATGAGCCATGACACGCAGTTCTATCTGACTGTAGTCGGCAGAGAAGAACAGGCAGCCCTCGTCAGGGATGAACGCCTTTCGGATTTCCTTTCCGTCCTCACCTCTTACGGGGATGTTCTGCAGGTTGGGGTCGCTTGATGAGAGGCGGCCTGTGGCGGTGATGGTCTGATTGAATGAGGTGTGTATATGTCCTGTCTTAGGATTGATCAATGTGGGCAGCGTGTCCACATACGTACCGAGCAGTTTTTTAAGTCCGCGGTGAGCAAGTATCTTCTCCACTATCTCGTGCTTGCCCTTCAAGGTCTGCAACACCTCCTCAGAGGTGACATACTGTCCTGTCTTGGTCTTTTTGGGTTTCTCTATGATATGGAGTTTGCCAAACAGAATGTCACCTACCTGGCGCGGCGAGGCGATATTAAACTCCTCCCCAGCCAGTTCGTAGATTCGTTGCTCGAGTTCGTGCATGCGCTCTGTGAAAACACGTGATGTTTCCGCCAAGGAGTCGGTGTCGATGCGCACACCTGTTCGCTCCATGTCGACCAGCACCCTGACGAGCGGCATCTCTATGTCGTAGAACAGTTGTTCGGCTCCTACTTCTTTGAGCAGCGGTTCCAGTTTGTTTTTCAGTTGAAGTGTGATGTCGGCATCCTCGGCAGCATATTCATACACCTCTTTGGGCGACAGGTCACGCATACTCTTCTGGCTTTTTCCCCTCGGACCTATCAGTTCATCGATATGGATGGTCTTGTAGTTGAGGTATGCCTCAGCCATGATGTCCATGTTGTGACGCAACTCAGGCTGGATGAGATAATGCGCAATCATGGTGTCCCACAGACTACCCTGAAGTTCGATGCCGTAGTTGGCGAGCACCTGCATGTCGTACTTGATGTTCTGTCCCACCTTGAGAATGTCGGGATGTTCATACACCGGACGGAAAATCTCGACTACTTGCTGAGCCTCTGTCCTGTCTTCTGGCACCGGAACATAAAATGCCTGATGTTCTTTCACTGAAAAGCTCAATCCCACCAGTTCTGCCTCGATGGGAGACGTGGAAGTTGTTTCCGTGTCTAAACTTAAAATTTTGTTTGTCAATAAAAAATCACGCAATTTTAAGATATCATCCTTATTTTCAATAAGTTGATAATCGTGAGTAACTGTTTTTAGGCTCTCAAAACTCGAATTTTCGCCACCTTCCGCCCCGTCGGTCGGAAATTCGCCAAATAAATCGAGTTGTAGAGGGACATTTTTAACAGTTTTTGGCACTTTGGGGAGGAACTTGTCGGTGAGCGAACGAAACTCCAGTTCCTCAAAGATTGCCCTAAGTTTTTTCTCATCGGGGTCGGTCAGCAACAAATCGGAAAGACGGAGTTCGACAGGAACATCCGTTTTGATGGTCGCGAGGAATTTCGACATACGGATATCATCGACATGCTCCTCCACCTTTTTTCTCAGCGCACCCTTCAACTGGTCGGTATGGTTGAGCAGATTTTCCACCGAACCAAACTCACCTATCAGTTTGACAGCTGTCTTCTCCCCCACCCCAGGACATCCGGGGAAATTGTCGGCGGAGTCACCCATCAACGCCAACAAGTCAATTACCTGAAGGGGATTGCTGATACCGTATTTCTCAAGTATCTCCCCTACCCCAAGCACTTCATAACCACCGCCGAAACGAGGACGGTAAATACGTACTGTGGGACGGACCAACTGTCCATAGTCCTTGTCGGGCGTGAGCATATAAGTCTCTACCCCCTGTCCTTCAGACTGCATGGCCAAGGTGCCGATGACATCGTCTGCCTCAAAGCCTTCCACCATCAATGCTGGTATTTTCAGTGCTTCCAGCACTCGTCGGATGATGGGCACCGAAAGCAAGATATCTTCCGGTGTCTTCTCGCGCTGCGCCTTGTACTCAGGGAATGCCTCACTGCGGAATGTAGGTCCATGAGGATCAAAAGCCACTCCGATATATTTCGGTTTCTCCTTGCTGAGAATCTCATGCAGGGTATTGCAAAAGCCCAAAATGGCAGATGTATTCAAACCCTTGGAGTTGATTCGTGGATTCTTGATGAAGGCGTAATACGAGCGATAAATCAATGCATAGGCATCGAGCAGAAATAACTTGTCCATAAGTGTTGATTTTTTCTGTGTAAAATTACTATTTTTTTTATTAATTACGAGAAAAATGAGTAATTTTGTCTCAAATTTCAACACAATGGATCATCTAACATCGATTAGACAACCAATAGAATCCGAATTGGCTGAGTTTGTCAGGCTCTTCGATGAGTCACTCTCACACACCGACGGACTGCTCAGCGACACCCTGCAGCATATTCGCAAAAGGGGTGGCAAGCGCATGCGCCCTATCCTCACCCTGCTTATGGCGAAGAACCTCGGTGAAATCAACCTAACGACACAATATGCCGCCGTGGGACTCGAACTGCTCCATACTGCCAGTTTGGTTCATGACGATGTGGTGGATGAGAGCGGAGAGCGGCGCGGACAGCCATCGGTAAACGCTTCATTCAACAACAAGGTAGCGGTGCTTGTAGGTGACTATATCCTCTCCACAGCCCTCTATTATGTCTCCAGAACAGGAAATACGCAGATTATCACAAGCCTGGCACAGTTGGGACAAACTCTGTCGAGTGGTGAACTACTTCAGATGAACAACTTCAAGGATGAGGGAATATCAGAAGAGGTGTATTATCAAGTCATCAACAAGAAAACCGCCTCTCTCTTCGCCACATGCGCACAAAACGGTGCACTCTCCGTGGGAGCATCAACAGAAGAAGTAAAGGCAGCGTTTGACTTCGGTTTGGCGATAGGAATGATTTTCCAGATACGCGACGATATCTTTGACTATTTCGATTCCAAGGAAATCGGAAAGCCCACCGGCAATGATATGGCAGAGGGAAAACTGACACTACCCGTCATCTATGCGCTGAAAAATGCGGGGTATGAGTCGATGTACCGTCTCGCCAAGAAGGTGAAGAACGGCACTATCAACAGCGATGAGATTGCTGTTCTTGTTGACTTCGCCAAGGTGAATGGCGGCATCGAATATGCCGAGAAAAGAATGAATGACTTCAGTGAGCAAGCGAAAAAATACATCGATTTTCACGTGAAACAATCTGATATCCGTGATGCCCTCACACATTATTTGGAGTTTGTAGCATTACGAAAAAACTGAATTTTAGTTCATAATTGGCACAAATAAAATCGCCACAGTTTTTAGACTGTGGCGATTTTCATTTGTGAGAAGTAGATATTAGAAGAATTTCACTTCCTCACCAGTAACCTCACTGAGGAGCAAATTAGCAAGGCGGCTTGTGCCCAAGCGGAACCACTTGTTGGTAAGCCATTGCTCGCCCAGAATCTCCTTGACGATGGTGTAGTAGATCAAGGCATCGGTGACCGTATTGATGCCGCCAGCGGGCTTGAAACCAATCTGAATACCTGTCTCATCATAATACTCCTTAATGGCTTGGCACATCACGTATGCTGCCTCAGGCGTGGCTGCCGGACTCAGTTTGCCTGTTGAAGTCTTGATGTAGTCGGCACCGGCATACATGGAGAGGATAGAGGCTTTCTTGATGTTGGATGCGGTCTTCAGACAGCCTGTCTCAAGAATTACCTTCATCGCCTTATCGCCACAAGCTCCCTTCATCTCAGAGATGTCGTCGCATACGCCCTCGTAGTCGCCACTCAGGAACTTGCCCACGGGCATCACGATGTCGATTTCGGTGGCACCGTCCTTCACAGCAAGGGCTGTTTCTGCCACTTTGACCTCAATAAGGGCCTGAGAGGAGGGGAAACTGCCCGACACACAAGCAATCTCCACACCCTCGACATCCAATGTGTTGCTCACCACACTGGCGAAACATGGATAGACGCAGATGGTGGCAACGTGGGGTAGGTTAGGGTAGGCATCGTCAAACTGGTTGACCTTCTCCGTAAACGCCATAATGCTTTGGTCGGAGTCAGTTGTACTGAGTGAGGTAAGTTCCACACTTCCCATGAGGAATTTCTTTATCTCCAGAGTGTCATTCTCCGGCACTTTTTCCTCAATGAGTTTCTTCACAGCCTCTGCTACCTCCTGATCGCTGAGGTTACAGTTGTATTTCTGCAATACTTCTTCATATTTGCTCACTGGAGCACCTATTTTTTTCAGTTCCATAAATATAGGATTTAAGTGATATAATAAAAATGTTGCAATTGTTTTAAGCTTTCAGTTTGGGATTGGCGATATGCCGCAGACTATCCCTATTGGTCTTTTTCTCCATTGTCTTATGGAATTCCTCGGTGAGGTTGACTCCCGTCTGGTTGGCGAGGCAAACCAATACAAAGAGTACGTCGGCCATTTCCTCACCAAGGTTTGCGCGTTCTCCAGCCTTGAAACTCTGGTCTCCATATTGCCGTGCCATCACACGTGCCAATTCACCGACCTCCTCGGTCAGACACGCCATATTGGTGAGTTCGGAGAAATACCTTACTCCATATTCTTTGACCCATTGGTCGACTGTTCGCTGCATATCGCGTATGGTCAAATCATTTGCGCTCATAGTTATTCCTTGTTTTTTGTATCCATACAGATGGTTACCGGACCATCGTTGACGAGTTCTACCTTCATATCCGCTCCAAACTCACCAGTTGCGACGGGCTTACCGAGGGCTGCTGAGAGGCGTTCGCAGAACTGTTCGTAGAGCGGGATGGCTACAGTAGGGTGGGAGGCCTTTATCCATGACGGACGGTTGCCTTTTTTGTAGGAAGCATAGAGGGTGAACTGGCTGACCACCATTATATCGCCGTTGATATCCATCACCGAACGGTTCATCACACCATTTTCATCATCAAAGACTCTCAACATGACAACCTTTCTCACCAACCAATCAATATCCTCTTGTGTATCCTCATCGCAGATGCCTATGAGAATAAGCAGACCGCATCCTATTTGCGACTTTACCTGTCCTTCGATAGTCACTGATGCATGTGATGCTCTTTGAATAACAAGTCTCATCTGATTTTTGAGGTTTGAGGTTTGAAATTTGAGATTTGAGGTTTGAGGTTTAAGCTTCGCTTGGTTGTCGGCTGCACCTCAGCATACTGAAAGCAAAATTAGCAAAAAGTTGCTGTAAAACAAAGGATTTGAGGAAAAATCTCTGAAAAAACTATGAGTTATGGAATGCCTCAAAGATAATTTTAGCCTTTGCTGCTCCCACCACGTCGGTGAGTTCTTCCAAGGAAGCTGAGCGGATGCGTTTCACAGAGTGGAATTTCTTCAGGAGGGCGTCTCGGGTCTTTGGACCAATGCCCTTGATTTCATCGAGTTCAGATTTCAAGGCATGCTTACTGCGCTTGTCGCGGTGAAACTGTATGGCATAGCGGTGTACCTCATCCTGTATCTGTGCCAGGATATGGAAAAGTTCGCTGTCGGTCTTCATTCCGATGACCACCGGAGGGAAGCCAAAGAGCAATTCATTGGTGCGATGGCGGTCGTCTTTCGCCAGTCCGGCGATGGCGATGTCGAGGTGCAGTTCATCCTCCACCACCTGTCTGACCACTTCCATCTGTCCTTTTCCACCGTCGGTGATGATAAGGTCGGGTAGGGGAGTGCCTTCCTCCTGCATGCGGGAGTAACGCCGCCGTACCACCTCCTGCATTGAGGCATAGTCATCCGGCCCCACCACTGTCTTGATGTTGTATTTTCGGTAGTCTTTCTTGCTTGGGCGCATTCCCTTGAACACCACGCACGCCGCTACTGCATCGCTGCCGCTGATGTTGGAGTTGTCGAAGCACTCTATCTGGAAAGGCAGTTTGGGTAGTTTCAGCGCCATCTGCAGTTCCTTCATCAGACGTGTCTGGCGCTGCTCAGGATTGAGTTTCTCTGTCTGTTTCATCCTGTCCACCTTATACTGGCGCCCGTTCATCTCTGACAGTTCAAGCAGGTGTTTCTTGTCTCCCCTCTGCGGTATGAAGAGTTCAACACCCTCGGGTTTCCACTCCAAGGGGATGGGAACGATGACCTCACGGGCAGAACTCTTAAACCGTTCTCTGATTTCCGGAATTGCCAAGGCAAGGAGTTCGGCATCACTCTCCTCCAATTTTCTCTTATACTCGATGGTGAACGCCTGATTGATGCTGCCGTTGGTCACGTGCATGTAGTTGACGAATGCCGTTCCTCGGTGGTCGTCGTTGGTGATGCTGAAAACATCTATATTATTGATGGTGTGGCTCACCACCTCGCTTTTGGCGCAGTAGTTGTCGAGCAGCGCCACCAGTTGCTTGATGTTTTCCGCTTCCTCAAAGCGCAGTTCGGCAGCCCTTTTCATCATCTCCTCGGTGAGTTGGCGGAGCAGGTCACGTGTATTGCCCTTGAGAATCTCACGAGCCATCGTGATTTTCTGCTGGTAGTCCTCCAACGACTGTTTACCTATGCAAGGAGCATCGCAGATATGGATATGGTATTTCAGACAAGGTTTATATTTACCCTCCTTGATTTTGTCAGGAAGGATAGGCATGTTGCAGGGCCTCGGCTTGAAGAGTTTCTTGATGACTTCAAGCATGGCGACCATGGAGGCCACATTGCTGTAAGGTCCGAAGTAAGTTCCCCATTTGCGGTTGATGGTGCGTGTCTTGAAGATACGTGGAAGTGGTTCGTTGGTCACGCATATGCTGGGGTAGGTCTTGCCGTCCTTGAGCAGCACGTTATACCGCGGCTTGTATTTTTTGATGAGGCTGTTTTCCAACAAGAGGGCGTCCTCCTCTGTCTTCACCACGGTATAGGTGATGTTGCGAATCTTGCTCACCAGCACCTTGGTCTTGAAACGGTCCACCTCCCGATGGAAGTAGGAGGCCACACGGCGCTTCAGGTTCTTGGCTTTGCCCACATAAATGATGACACCATCCTCATCCCAGTACTGGTAGCTACCGGGTTGTTCGGGCATGTTGTCCACGATGTTTTTAAGCCTGTCCCTGACTTCCTGTTTGTCTGCCATGTGACCTCTCTGCTACACCTGAATGAGGGTGGTGATTTCTATCTCGTCGCCAAAGATCTGGCGGCCGTTGAGACCTTCGTTGACCAACTCAATAAGGAAGTTCATATAGGTCTTCTTGGGATGGAACTTATTGACGAGGTTGAGGGCGGCCTTCATCGTTCCTCCAGTGGCAAGGAGGTCGTCATGGAGCAGCACGATGTCGTCGGATGTGATGGCATCCTCATGGATTTCGATGGTGTCGGTGCCATACTCTTTGGTGTAGGTCTCCTGCACAGTCTGGGCAGGCAACTTACCGGGTTTGCGGCAGAGGACGATACCAGCGCCCAACCTGACAGCGAGGGCGGATGCCATCACAAAACCGCGGCTCTCGATACCCACGATTTTCGTGATGCCCTTGTCCTTGTAAATCTCATAAAGTTCATCCACCATAATCTGCAGGCACTCTGCATTCTTGAAAAGGGTGGTGACGTCCCTAAAATTGATACCCTTAACCGGGAAGTCAGGAATACTGCGGAGATTCTCCAATAATACTTTGTTGTTCATTTTATTGATAATTTGAATATGAATGTTTCACGTGAAACAATAAAAATATTTTACATTTTTATTATTTTGAAAGTATGGTAGTCTAGGAGTTTTAAAGTTGATGTTTTATATCTGCTTGCAAGCATTTTTGATTTTGCCGACGCGATAAATCACGTCCCTATATGTTGCTTCACATGCTGTGCTAATCATGATTTCAATTCTTTTTCCATCATCTTCCCATGAGCACCAGCATGGCGTTGATATCGCTGGGCGACACGCCGGGTATGCGGCTTGCCTGCGCCAGGGTCTCCGGATTGACACGCGCCAGTTTTTGACGCGCCTCGATGGATATCTGCGTCATATTTGGATAATCGAAATGGCCACGAATCTTGATGTCCTCCAAACGGTGCATCTTGTCAGCCACCAGCCGTTCACGCTCGATATATCCCTTATATTTCATCAGTACCTCGGCAGCCTCAGCAATCTCTTCACGGCGATTGGGCAACGAGGCGACAGCCTCAGCCAAGGCAGGCACCATCTGCATCAGTTCGTTAAGGCTCACCTGCGGACGTCCCAGCAAGTCGACAGCCTTGCAGCCATAGTGGAGTGGGGTAGTGCCCAATGACTCCAGCATGCCGTTTACCTCTTTCGGACGGATATGCGACTCCTCACAAATCTGAATGATATGGCGGATATGTTCTTTCTTCTCCATCCAATGGTCGTAACGTTCACGGGTAGCAAGACCCAACTGATAAGAGCGTTCTGTGAGTCGTGCGTCGGCATCATCCTGACGGAGCAGGATACGGTATTCAGCACGCGACGTGAACATACGGTAGGGTTCGTCCACGCCTTTGGTCACCAAGTCATCGATAAGCACACCGATGTAACTCTCATCACGGCGCATCACAAAGGGGTTGCCGCCGCCACAGCGGATGGCAGCATTGATGCCCGCCACCGTACCCTGGCCGCCAGCCTCCTCATAACCCGTCGTGCCATTGACCTGTCCTGCCATAAACAGACAAGGTACCACCTTCGACTCCAGCGAGTGGTTCAACTGCATCGGGTCGAAGAAGTCATACTCGATGGCATAACCTGGACGATACACCTTCAAGTCGCGCAGGGCAGGTATCTTTCTCAGTGCGGCAATCTGCACATCCATCGGCATGCTTGATGAGTAACCATTCAAGTACATCTCATTGGTCGTCTCACCCTCTGGCTCAAGAAAAAGCATGTGCTGGCCCCGCTCAGGGAAAGTCATCAACTTGGTTTCTATCGAAGGACAGTAACGCGGACCGATGCTTTGTATCTGACCGTTGTAGAGCGGTGAATCCTCCAACCCACCAAGAAGCACCTCATGCACCTCAGGGTTGGTATAGCATATCCAGCACGTCAACTGTTGCAGCGGACGGTCGCTGCCCATGAAACTGAAACGGTGGAAGTCGTTCTCCCCCTCCTGGATTTCCATGTCCTCGAAATGCACTGAGCGCCGGTCGATGCGCACCGGTGTGCCCGTCTTCATCCGCGCCGTGGAGATGCCATGACGCGTGATGCTCTCGGTCAGCCTCGCCACAGCAGGTTCGGCAATACGTCCGCCTGGCACCTGACAACGTCCGATGTGCAGCAGACCATTGAGAAATGTTCCGGCAGTGATGATGACACACTTGGCGCGGATTTCGGCACCCCAGATGGTATGCACGCCAACAGCCTCGCCATTCTCCACCAGCAACTCATCCACCTGGTCCTGCCAGATGTCCAGATTAGGAGTATGGTCGAGAACCTCGCGCCACTTCCATATGAACTTACCGCGGTCGCACTGTGCACGCGGACTCCATACGGCAGGACCTTTTGAACGGTTGAGCATGCGGAACTGTATCGCCGTAGCATCGGTGACAATACCCATCTGACCACCGAGGGCATCTATCTCACGGACTATCTGACCCTTGGCGATACCGCCAACAGCAGGATTGCAACTCATCTGCGCAATCTTGTTCATGTCCATTGTCACCAAAAGTGTCGAGACACCCATATTGGCAGCAGCAGTGGCAGCCTCACAACCAGCGTGACCACCTCCCACCACCACCACATCATATTTCATTTTGTACATAACCAAACGCAAAAGTACGCATTTTTTTTGCTAATTACTTTGAATAATCCCAAAATTATATTATTTTTGCATGTCAATTTAGGTCTGTCAATCCTCATTTATGATGATTTTTCAGCCTTCTTAACCCCAAAATATATACTATCACACAGAGAAATTTCATTATCTAAATTCTAATTATTTAAATTTCAATCATTTATGTGGTTAATCAATTCTTCTATCGGTAGGAAGGTCGTGATGTCAGTCACAGGCGTCGCACTGATTCTCTTCCTGACGTTCCACTGCTGTATGAATATTGCAGCATTGTTCTCGGGAGAGGCCTACAACATGATTTGTGAACTGCTGGGTGCCAACTGGTATGCGGTAGTTGCTACATTGGGACTGGCAGCACTCGCTGTCATCCACATTGTCTACGCATTTCTGCTTACCATGCAGAATCGTCGCGCACGCGGCAGTGAGCGTTATGCCGTGACCGACAAGCCGGCAAAAGTGGAATGGGCTTCGCAGAACATGCTTGTGCTCGGAATCATCATCCTGCTCGGCTTGCTTCTCCACCTCTTCAACTTCTGGTTCAACATGATGTTCGCAGAACTTGTAGAAATGAAAACTCTTTACTCACCCAGCGATGGTTTCGAATGGATCAAACAGACATTCAGCAATCCTGTCTACGTAGTCCTCTACATCATCTGGCTCTTCGCCATCTGGCTCCACCTCACACACGGATTCTGGAGTGCTATGCAAACCTTTGGATGGAGCGGTAAGGTGTGGTTCAACCGCTGGCGTGTCATCGGCTACGTCTATGTCACCCTCCTCATGCTTGGCTTCCTCGTTGTCGTGCTTGCATTTGCATTCAAATGCGCACCGAGCCTTTGCTGCGCTTACTAATCCATTATCAGCAACTTTAAAATCTCGAATGTCATGACTAAGAAAATAGATTCAAGAATTCCCGAAGGACCAGTAGCAGAGAAATGGACCAACTACAAGGCCCACCAGCGACTGGTGAACCCGAAGAACAAACTGAAACTCGACGTCATCGTCGTCGGTACAGGACTGGCAGGAGCCAGTGCTGCGGCAAGTCTCGGAGAGATGGGCTTCAATGTCATCAACCTCTGCATTCAGGACTCACCACGCCGCGCACACTCCATCGCTGCACAGGGTGGTATCAACGCCGCCAAATGCTATCAGAACGATGGTGACTCTATCTACCGTCTGTTCTATGACACCGTCAAGGGTGGTGACTACCGTGCCCGTGAAGCCAATGTCTACCGTCTGGCTGAGGTGTCGAACAATATCATCGACCAATGCGTGGCACAGGGTGTGCCCTTCGCACGTGAGTACGGCGGCATGCTCGCCAACCGCTCCTTCGGTGGTGCTCAGGTGTCGCGTACCTTCTATGCCAAGGGACAGACAGGACAGCAGCTGCTTCTCGGTGCCTACTCCTCGCTCAGCGCACAGGTGCAGGCAGGAAAGGTGAAGCTCTACACCCGCTATGAGATGGAGGACGTGGTCATCGTCAATGGACGCGCACGCGGCATCATCGCCAAGAACCTTGTCACCGGCAAGCTCGAGCGCTTCTCCGCCAATGCCGTGGTCATCGCCACCGGCGGTTACGGCAACACCTATTTCCTCTCCACCAACGCCATGGGCTGCAACTGCACCGCAGCAGTGCAGTGCTACCGCAAGGGTGCCTATTTTGCCAACCCATCCTACGTGCAGATTCACCCGACCTGCATCCCCGTTCACGGTGACAAGCAGTCGAAACTTACCCTGATGTCGGAGTCGCTCCGCAACGACGGACGTATTTGGGTGCCTAAGAAACTGGAGGACGCCAAAGCTCTGCAGGCAGGTACCAAACAAGGATATGAGATTCCCGAAGAAGACCGTGACTATTACCTGGAGCGTCGTTATCCCGCTTTCGGCAACCTTGTGCCCCGCGACGTGGCATCACGTGCTGCCAAAGAGCGCTGCGACAAGGGCTTCGGTGTCAACAACACGGGTCTGGCTGTGTTCCTTGACTTCTCTGAGTCCATCAACCGCCTCGGCATCGACGTCATCATGCAGCGCTACGGCAACCTCTTCGAGATGTATGAGGAAATCACTGATGTATTCCCTGGAGAGAAAGCCTGTGAGATCAATGGCATGACCTATTATCATCCCATGATGATATTCCCCGCCGTACACTACACCATGGGTGGTATCTGGGTAGACTATGAGTTGCAGACCTCCATCAAAGGCCTCTTCGCCATCGGTGAGTGCAACTTCTCCGACCACGGAGCCAACCGCCTCGGTGCATCCGCTCTTATGCAGGGTCTTGCCGACGGTTACTTCGTACTGCCCTATACCATTCAGAACTACCTTGCTGACCAGGAAATCTGGCCGCGCATCTCCACCGACCTGCCTGAGTTTGAGGAGGCTGAGAAGGGTGTTGCAGCAGAAATCGACCGTCTGATGAACATCAAGGGCAAGCGCAGTGTCGACTCCATCCACAAGGAACTTGGCCACATCATGTGGGAGCATGTGGGTATGGGCCGCACCGCCGAGGGACTCAAGGAAGGTATCGAACTCATCAAGAAACTCCGCAAGGAATTCGACACCAACCTGTTCATCCCCGGAACCAAGGAAGGACTCAATATCGAGCTTGACAAGGCCATCCATCTCCGTGACTTCTTCACCATGGGTATGCTTGTGGCTTATGACGCCCTCTCACGCAACGAGAGCTGCGGCGGACACTTCCGCGAGGAATACCAGACTGAGGAAGGTGAGGCCAAGCGTGATGATGAAAACTTCTTCTACGTAGGCTGCTGGGAGTATCAGGGCAGCGAGGACAAAGCTCCTGAACTCATCAAGGAACCTCTGGAGTATGAAGCAATCAAGGTACAAACGAGAAACTATAAGAACTAACAACTATGGCAAAGAATATATCATTTACGATAAAATTTTGGCGTCAGAACGGACCTCGCGAGAAGGGTCATTTTGATACTCATGAGATGAAGGACATCCCAGATGATACCTCATTCCTCGAGATGCTCGACATTCTCAATGAAGAACTCATCAACGAAGGCCGTGAGCCATTCGTGTTCGACCATGACTGCCGTGAGGGTATCTGCGGTATGTGCTCCCTCTACATCAATGGTACACCACACGGAAAGACCGAGCGTGGAGCCACTACCTGCCAACTCTACATGCGCCGCTTCAACGACGGTGACGTCATCACCGTAGAGCCTTGGCGCTCCGCCGGCTTCCCCGTCATCAAGGACTGCATGGTTGACCGTGGTGCATTCGACAAGATTATCCAGGCCGGAGGCTATACCAGCGTGCGTACCGGACAGGCACAGGATGCCAACGCCATCCTCATCCCGAAACAGGATGCTGACGAGGCTATGGACTGCGCCTCATGCATCGGCTGCGGTGCCTGCGTTGCTGCCTGCAAGAATGGTTCCGCTATGCTCTTTGTCAGTTCGAAGGTGAGCCAGCTCGCCCTGCTGCCACAAGGCCGTCCTGAGGCTGCCAAACGTGCCAAGGCCATGATGGCCAAGATGGAGGAACTTGGTTTCGGCAACTGCACCAACACCCGCGCCTGCGAGGCTGTGTGCCCGAAGAACGAGACCATCGCCAATATTGCCCGACTCAACCGAGAGTTCATCAAGGCAAAACTGGCAGATTAAAGATGATATTCCGTTACAAAAAGTCCCAGCCATTCAGCTGGGACTTTTTGTATTATTGGGAGTTTAGGAGTGGTATCTACGACTTCCCACTCACTATTTTCTTAATCTCATTGAGTTTGTTGAGAGCCTCCACCGGTGTGAGATTGTTGATGTCCAACCCCAATATCTCATCGCGCACCTGTGAGAGCACAGGGTCATCCAATTGGAAGAAGCTCAACTGCATGCCCTCCCTCGACTGATTGAGCGACTGCGCAGAGGGTTTTCCCACACTGCCCACATTGCTGTTGTCTGCCTCCAGTTGTTTGAGGATGACATTGGCACGCTTGACGATGCTCTTCGGCATACCTGCTATCTCAGCCACATGGATACCGAAAGAGTGTTCCGAACCACCCCGTTTCAATGTGCGCAGGAAAATCACTTTATTGTCAATCTCCTTCACACTGACATTGTAGTTTTTGATACGTGAGAAATTCTTCTCCATCTCATTCAGTTCATGATAATGTGTGGCAAACAGTGTGCGTGCCCTCGCCCTTACATGTTCATGGAGATACTCCACTATCGCCCAAGCAATGGAGATGCCGTCATAGGTAGATGTGCCACGTCCCAACTCATCGAAGAGCACCAAAGAGCGGGATGACACATTATTGAGGATATTCGCCGCCTCTGTCATTTCCACCATGAAGGTAGACTCACCCACTGATATATTGTCTGATGCACCCACACGAGTGAAAATCTTGTCCACCATACCGATTCTCGCCGCCTCTGCCGGTACGAAACAACCTATCTGAGCCAACAACACAATAAGGGCAGTCTGACGCAGCAGAGCCGACTTACCTGCCATATTGGGTCCGGTAATGATGATGATTTGCTGCCGCTCATTGTCAAGCAAGATATCATTAGGCACATATTTCTCACCCAAAGGCAATTGTGTCTCTATCACAGGATGCCTCCCCTGTTTGATGTCAATCACCTCAGAGGTGTCGATGACCGGGCGCACATATTTGTTTTCCTCAGAAACCACGGCATATGACAGCAGACAGTCGATGCGAGCCACGAGGTTGGCATTAATCTGAATGGCAGGGATAAACTCCTGTATCGCCATGACAAGTTCATTGAACAACTTTGTCTCCAAAGAGATAATCTTATCCTCCGCACCCAATATTTTCTCCTCATACTCCTTTAGTTCCTGAGTAATATAGCGCTCTGCCTGTGCCAATGTCTGCTTGCGCACCCATTCTGCCGGCACATTGTCCTTATAGGTGTTGCGTACCTCAAGATAATAGCCAAACACATTGTTGTAGCCAATCTTCAGAGAAGAGATACCTGTGGCTGCTGCCTCACGCTCTTGAATTTTCAGCAGATAGTCCTTACCACTGTAAGCAATATTGCGCAGTTCGTCCAACTCTTCACTCACTCCGTTGCTGATGACATTTCCCTTGTTCACCAACAAGGGTGGGTCGGGCTGTATCTCACGGGCAATTCGGTCGCGGATGGAGCGACAGATATTCATTTGCTCACCAATGCGCTGCAATGCCTCATTATCAGAACTCATACAAGCCGTCTTGATGGGTTCGATAGCCTGCAACGCCACTCTCAACTGCATCACTTCACGCGGTGATACCCTGCCAGTAGCCACCTTGGAGATGATACGCTCCAAATCATTGATGAGATGAAGTTGCTCATCCACCAACTGCCTGAAATCAGGATGCCTGAAAAAATACTCCACCACATCGAGACGATCGTTGATGGGTTTCTCATCTTTCAGCGGAAAAACCATCCAGCGATGCAGCAGACGGCCACCCATGGCGGTGATGGTCTTGTCAATCACATTGAGCAAAGACAGTCCCTCCTCCTGCATAGGTGAAAGGAGTTCAAGGGAACGGATGGTGAACTTGTCCAATCTCACATATCGTTCCTCCTCAATCCGTGAGATGGAAGTGATATGTCCTATTTGCGTATGCTGCGTCAGTTCAAGATACTGCAGGATAGCACCCGCTGCCACCACACCATTGACCAAATGGTCGACACCAAAACCCTTCAGATTTTTGGTTTTGAAATGATGGAGCAGTTTTTGCCGTGCCGTCTGTTCGGTGAACACCCAGTCATCCAATTCAAACACACAAGCCTTTGAACCGAAATGTCGTTCATACTCACCTTTCTTGGCACGGTCATAAAGCACTTCTTTGGGTTGGAAACTACCCATGAGCTTCTCCACATAGTCATATATTCCCTCACCGACAAGAAACTCTCCCGTCGAGATATCCAGAAAAGCCACTCCACAAGCACCTTTTCCAAAATGTACGGCAGCAAGAAAATTGTTCTCCTTGTAATTGAGCACATTGTCACTCATCGCTACACCAGGAGTCACCAATTCCGTGATACCACGTTTCACCAATGTTTTGGTGAGTTTCGGGTCCTCCAACTGGTCGCAGATAGCCACCCTCCTGCCAGCACGAATCAATTTTGGCAAATAGGTGTCCAACGCATGATGTGGAAAACCCGCCATCTCCGTCGTACCTGTCGAACCACCATTGTTGCGTCGTGTCAGGGTAATACCCAATATTTTAGAGGCAGCTACAGCATCCTCACAATATGTCTCATAGAAATCACCACAGCGAAACAGCATCAGCGCGTCGGGATGTTTTGCCTTCAGCGTGAAAAACTGCTTCATCATGGGAGTCAGTCCGTTCTCTTTCTTTGCCATGCGGTGAACAATCGTTTTTTTTACAATGGGCAAAGTTAATGAAAAATCCACAATCACTGTGGAAAACTGTGTGGAAAACTATTAAAAAAGCATCAATTTATCCATATCGCCATTCGTAAATATTTAGAGTGTGTAAAAAACACTTTTTTTCCACATCACTTTCCAATGATTATCCACACAAAAATATTCCATTGATTTTCCACACCTTGGTTTTCCACACTCTATAAAAATTGTGGATAACTAAATAAAATATTGAAAATCAAAAAATTATAATACACAATCAATGAGGATAACCAGTAGATAACCATGAATAACTATTTAATTAAAAGTTATCCACATTTTCAACACCCTTTCTTCTTTAAATTTTTATTTTCTTTTTTGAAAAATCAATAAAATAAAAAAAGAAAGAATGGTGGAAATGACATAGACAAGCATGAAGGCGACAATCACCATATAATAATTGTTGTGATAAGGGTATCCACATATTGTGAGGCAGCGGGTGACCAGAAGTGGAACACCACCACAGATGAAATAATAGATAAGAGAGTGTTTGCCTGTCCATTCCATCCAACGGAGCCGTGGCAAGTGATGGCAGATGGAGATGATAATCAGACTGCCGATAATACCGTCTGCAAAAAACAGAATGAAAGAATCAACATGGATGGGTTGGCAGGTGAGCAGCAGGGATTGTTTCCACACAGTACATTTGATGACAGCCTCTATGGTAACCAATAGTAATATGGTTGATGGCCGTTGGATGAGATGCATCCACTCCTTATGCCGTCGGAAAACAAAACCAGTAAAAATGAAGGGCATCATCAGCAGGGCATTGTGCCAGCACCAAAAATTGGTTGCCGACCAACGGTCGTTGTCCAACAGATGATAGGCAATGGCCATGATAAGGTAGGGTAGGGCACACCATACTCCCAATATCATCATACGACCACCCCATTTGTTCACCAATGGTGCAAAAACCACTTCAGCTACCGCTAAGGCAGCCACAAACCATGACGCATGACCGGTAAGCACATCCGTATAGGTATCTATCAGTGTGGTGTCGTCATGCACCAACGCCTTTGGAAGGGCTATGACGGCAGTAAAGATGAAATAGGGTAGAATTATACCTCTGAGTACACTGAGGAGCTTGTGGCGCACGGAAAAGGCCTTTTCAGGGTTGTTGAAAAGGTATCCGGAGATGAAGAAGAAAGTGATGAGAACATTGTTGACGTAGAAAGCATAGGGTATGATTTCCTCACCGGCATAATATTTCTCTGTGTGGAAGAGCAGGATGGCCATCATACAGAGGCCTCTTGCCCTGTCCGCCCATGTGAGACGTGTCGGTGTAGCTATGTCATCCATGCTGCGTCAGTTGACTATGGCTATCTTGCACACAGTGCCTTTCTTTCCCTCAGCAGTGGCAGTCATCACCATGTATACACCAGATGCCACCCGACGGCCTTTTTCGTCACGGCCATCCCAGGTAAACGTACCACCGTTGCTGACACCCTCTGCCACCACAGCACCATTGGCTGTCACAATTTTCACATCGGCATTCATTGACAGACCGGTGACGGTAATCAATCCCGTATAATCTGGTTTCACGGGATTAGGATAAGCATAGACATTGTCCTTGTTCATTGTCTCATTGGTGGCACTGGCATCGCTCATATAAGAGCACAGACCATTGTCGGTACCGAAAAACACCTCACCTGTCTGGTCATTGATGGCGATGGACTCAATATTGTCGGAGAGCAGCATGCTGTTGGAGGAGAGGAAGTGCTGCACCTGTGTCATATTGTCGGCACTGATAAGGTAAGCACCGTTGCCGTTGGTGCCAAACCATTTGCGGTTACCTCCGTCTACAGCGATGCAGGTGATGTCAACACCGCTGAGCAGATAGTCGGCAAAATTGGTGCCGTCGTTTCGGGGCACTTTGATTTGCTGCAGCACAAGATTCGACCCATTGTCGATGTCTCCATCCGGAAGCATCAGCGGCCCCACATTGGTGCCAATCCATATATTTCCATCCTTGTCCTCGGCAATGCATTTCACACCGTTGGGATTGAGTGTCGTACCATCTTCATTAACGAAAGTGGTGAAATGGTTGATAACATCATTGTTGGGATTATAGCTATAGAAAGATGGAAGTGCCCAGTGGTTGTTGACAAACCAAAAGAGTCCTCGACTGTCGAGAATCATGCATTTCATGTTGGCAAGACTGCGGTCATTGTCATCCATGAGTATTTTGTTGTGGTGTGACTCCCATTTACCATCAGACTTCAATTCAAGGATAGAAGCAGCTTCCGCAAGACTGTTGAGGCACCATAGGCTGCCTTTGGCATCAAATCTCAGTCCGAGGGTGAGGATGTGGTTGGGACTGTTGTTGGGTGTGGAAAACATCAGCGGACTGTTGTTGGGGTTGTAATGGCGCACAAACCGTCCGTTGAGGTATTCATAGATGCCTGCCCTTCCTCCGGCGAACACATGATTGGGGTCTTTAGGGTCGAAGTCGAGGCAGGTGATGTCCTGCATGCTGTTGCCCACAATATCACCCATATCATCCTGATAGATGGTCCAGTCGTCGTTGGCGAAAGTCTGTACAACAGCCGGTCGGTGGAGTTCGGCAAAGGCATCATAACCGCCACCGCAGCTGTACAGTGTGTTGTTGGCATATTTTAGAAAACCGAAGTAGTTGTATTTCGGTCCGTCGGGATTGATGTCTGTCGTGTTTGGAGTGAATACACCGTCCTCGATGGTGACCGAACAAAGTTTTCCGTCGCTTTGGTTGGTCCAGTAGCAGTCGTTGTTGTTGTCGTAAACAAGTGTTTTGAAATGACCGGCACCCTTTGATATGAGTGTGGGAGCACCATCAGACATGAATATCCACGCATATTCTTTGCTGCCGAGGATGAGGCGGTTGTCAGTAAGTGTGGTGTAGGTAAAACTACATTGATAGATAGTTTCCCATCCTTTGTTGGTGCGGTGATAAACAGTTCCTGGAGTGGCAGCCAGCAATCGGTTGTTGTATGAAAACAAATGCTCAACCTTGTTGTCGCTGTCCTTCTTCCAAAAACTCTTGTCGAGCAGGTTGTCTTTCATATTGCCTGCCATGATGCCTTCGTCACCACATGCGGCATAGATATATCCTTGATGGATGGCGGTGGAGTAGATTTTTTTACCGAGGTTGTAGGTGGCACTGATTTCCGCATCCGCTACATTGAGTTTAAGGATACCGAAATTGGTGGAAAGATAAGCCGTGGTGCCTGTCACTGTGATGTCATTGACCGTCTTGTCGACCGTCATCGACTTATTGAAGAAATCAGAGATATTCACCACATCACCATCTTCATTGAGCAAGTCGATGTTCTGGTTGTCATAGATGATGATGAGTTGTTTGGCATCCTTGCACCATGCTATATGGCTGATGTTGCAGTCACTGAGCGCGTTCATCTTGTCATATGTCTCCACGCTCTTATCCGAAGTGTTGTAAGAAAACAGTCCTTTTGAACTGAGCACAAACACCTTCTTTCCTGCCGGTTGAATCTGTGTGATGTCACTATAGGCCAGATAACTGGTCCATGTGCCGATGGCAGCACCACGGACACCAACGGAACACACTGTCATCAACAGGATAAAAAGTATGCGCAAAGCAGCCAATTTTTAATTTTTAATTTTTAATTTTTAATTTTTAATTTTTTATCTTTAATTTTTTATCTCCTTCTTTCCTTTCAGGAATTTCGCCAGTTTTTCCACTGCCAAGGCACGATGGGAGATACGGTTTTTTATTTGCGGACCCAATTGTGCAAAAGTCTCCTCATATCCATCAGGTTGGAAGATGGGGTCGTAACCGAATCCCTCATCACCTCTTTTCTCGTGGATAATCTGTCCCTCAATGATTCCCTCAAAACAATTGATTTTTTGTTCAGCTGGAGAAGAATCATTGTCTTCTTCCTTTTGTATTAACGCAATAACCGTACGAAATCGTGCCTTCCGATTGTTATTTTCTCCTAATTCATGCAATAATTTTCGCATATTGGCCTCACTGTCATGTCCTTCGCCGGCATATCGGGCAGAATAGATACCTGGTGCACCGCCAAGTGCATCCACCTCCAAACCCGTATCATCGGCAAAACAGCTGAGGTGATAGTGGTCAAAGACATACTGAGCTTTCTGCAAGGCATTTCCCTCAATGGTATCAGCTGTCTCGGGAATATCCTCATGACAACTGATATCGGCAAGTGAAAGTACCTCAAAGTCATTACCCAATATCTGACGTATCTCAGTCAGTTTATGTTCGTTGTTGGTGGCAAATACTATTTTCATTGTTGTTCTGTTGTTTCTTCTTTCTTTTCAACTTTCACTTTCATTTCATCAAATCCCTCGCCATATACACCAATTACACTGCTCTGACTGACAAAGGCATTGGGGTCGATAGACTTGATTAAACGGAACATTGTGATGCTCTCCCTTTTGCGGGCGAGGATACAGAGCACCTTCATATCTGCTCCAGAGTACCAGCCGTGACCGTCGAGGATGGTCACGCCATGTTGCATCTCCGTTCCGATGGCGTTGGCAATCTCCTGATATTTCTTTGAGAAGATAAAAAACTGCACTGACTCTCTTTGGGAGTTCATCACGTAGTCGAGCATGAAGTTCTCCACCACCATGGTGCATAGACCGAACACGATTTTGTAGAGTGCTTGCGTGGTGGTGAAGTCACGGGCATAGATGAACATCGGGAAGCTCATTCCAATGATGAAAAGGTCGACGAAGATGAGCACTGTGCCCAGCGACATGTTGCGGTATTTGTTGACTACGGCGGCAACAATATCGGTGCCGCCCGTACTGCCGTTGTTCAAAAAGACAATGGCAAGAGACGTACCCGTGATGCAGCAACCTATGATGAGCGACATGAAGTCCTGGTCGCCCAGCAATTTCACCATACTGCCATCATCATTGGTGACGATGTCCTGAGCCACACCCAGCATTGCCGAAAGCATGAAGATGGCATAGATGGTCTTCATGAGGAAGCGCCATCCCAATATCTTCAGTGCCAGTACGAGGAGGAGGGCATTGAGGATGAAATAGGAATACATGATGGGTATGCCATGTCCGTTGCCGTTGGTGGCATAGAAGATGATGGCGGAGAAACCTGTCACACCACCCGTCACAATCTCATAAGGCAGCAGGAATCCTGTCCACCCTATGGTATAGAGCAGCAGTCCGAGGGTGATGTATATGTAGTCCTTGACTTCGTTGATGAACTTCTTTCGTTCGATGGTCATGAAATACCTTATTTGAACACCACATTGACAATCTTCTTCGGAACGATGATGACCTTCATCACCTGTTTTCCGTCGATGTATTTCTGTGAGCGCTCATCAGCAAGTACTGCCTCTTGGATGGTGGCGTTGTCAGCATCCACGGCAAACTGCATCTGGAAACGTGCCTTACCGTTGAACGAAATGGTGAGCTGCATCTGGCTCTCAACGAGATATTTCTCATCATATTTCGGCCATGCGGCATCACACACCGAACCTGTTCCGCCAAGAGCCTCCCACAGTTCCTCTGCGATATGGGGAGCAAATGGTGCGATGAGTTTCACCAACTGTGTGAGAACTTCTTTGTTGCGGCAGCGTTGCTGGCTGAGTTCGTTGACTGCGATCATGAAGGCAGCGACGGAAGTGTTGTAGGAGAAAGCCTCGATGTCCTGCGTCACTTTCTTGATGAGTTTGTGCAGGCTCTTGAGCATCTCAGGGGTGGCAGGTTGGTCGATGGTAAGCAGTGAGTCGCTGCTTTCCTTGCCTGAACCATAATAGAGTGCCCAGAACTTGCGGAGGAAGCGGTGGCAACCATCGATGCCGTTGGTATCCCATGGTTTGCTCTGCTCCACCGGACCGAGGAACATCTCATAGAGGCGAAGGGTGTCGGCACCAAAGCGCTCGACGATCATGTCGGGATTGACCACGTTGAACATCGACTTCGACATCTTCTCCACGGCAAAGCCACAGATGTACTTATTGTCCTCCAACACAAACTCAGCATCCGCATATTCGGGGCGCCATGCCTTGAAGGCCTCGATATCGAGCACATCGGCGCTCACGATATTGACATCCACATGAATGGGGGTGACATCGGCACAATTGTCTTTCAGACCGTAGCTGACGAAGACGGGATGACCCTTCTCCTGACTGGCGATGTTGTCTCGATAGACAAAATTGGAGCGACCCTGTATCATACCCTGGTTGATGAGTTTCTGGAATGGCTCTTCCTTACAGGAATAACCCAGGTCGTGGAGGAACTTGTTCCAGAAGCGGGAGTAGATAAGGTGCCCGGTGGCATGTTCGGTACCACCCACATAGAGGTCTACATTCTGCCAATATTCATCTACTGCGGGGTCAACAAGTGCCTTGTCGTTGTGTGGGTCCATATACCTCAGGTAATAGGCACTTGAACCAGCAAAACCCGGCATGGTGTTGAGTTCGAGCGGGAAGACTGTCACATTGTCGATAAGGTTTTTATCCACAACCTTGTTGTTGACGGTGTCCCATGCCCAGCATTTAGCGTGACCCAGCGGCGGTTGTCCGTCCTCAGTGGGTTTATACTGCGACACCTCAGGGAGTTCAAGCGGCAGGCATGTCTCTGGAATCATATAGGGCATGCCGTTCTTGTAATAAGCGGGGAATGGCTCACCCCAGTAGCGCTGGCGTGAGAAGATGGCATCGCGAAGACGATAGTTCACCTTCACTCTTCCCAGTTTCTTTTCTGTCACGTATTCCTTGGTCTTTTGGATAGCCTCCTTCACGGTCAGTCCGTTGAGGGAGAACTCACCATTTGAACTGTTCATCACGATGCCCTCCTTAGCGTCGAAACTCTCCTCGGAGATGTCAGCACCCTCAATCAGGGGGATGATGGGCAGGTTGAAATGGCGTGCGAAGGCATAGTCGCGTGAGTCGTGGGCAGGTACTGCCATGATGGCACCCGTACCATAGCCGGCCAGCACGTACTCGGCAATCCAGATGGGGATTTTCTCATTTGTAAGTGGGTTGATGGCATATGAACCAGAGAAAACGCCGGTCACCTTATGATCCATCTGTCTGTCGCGCTCCGTGCGTTTCTTCACATATGCGAGATATTCGTCCACTTCTGCCTGTTGCTCGGGAGTGGTGAGTTGAGCCACCAGTTCGCTCTCAGGTGCGAGCACCATGAAGGTGACGCCAAAGATGGTGTCGGCACGGGTAGTGAATATGGTGAACTCTATATCGGAGTCAGCTACGCGGAACTGCATCTCCGTTCCCTCGGAACGGCCAATCCAATTGCGCTGTGTCTCTTTCAGAGAGTCGGTCCACTCTATGGTGTCGAGGCCGTCGAGCAGACGTTGGGCATATGCCGATACGCGGAGACACCACTGTTGCATCTTCTTCTGTACTACGGGGAATCCGCCGCGCACGCTGACACCATCCACCACCTCGTCATTGGCAAGTACTGTGCCCAATCCGGCGCACCAGTTGACCATTGTCTCTCCGAGGTATGCGATGCGGTAGTTCATCAGCACTTTCTGCTGCTCTTGCTCACTCATTGCCTTCCACTCATCAGCAGTGAAGGAGAGTTCCTCAGTACAGGCCACGTCAAGGCCATCAGTGCCTTGAGTCTCAAAATGCTCGATAAGTTTCTCTATAGGCTGTGCCTTCTGACATTTGTTGCAGTAGAAGGAGCCAAACATCTTTTGGAATGCCCACTGAGTCCATTTGTAATATCCGGGGTCGCAGGTGCGCACCTCACGGTCCCAGTCGAAGCAGAAACCGATTTTGTCGAGTTGCTCACGGTAGCGGTTGATGTTGTTCACCGTCGTGATGGCAGGATGCTGTCCTGTCTGGATGGCATATTGCTCGGCTGGCAGTCCGTAAGCATCATATCCCATGGGATTGAGCACGTTGAATCCCTGCTGCCTCTTATAGCGTGCATAGATATCACTGGCGATGTATCCCAATGGGTGACCCACATGCAGTCCGGCTCCCGAGGGATAGGGAAACATGTTGAGTACATAGTATTTCTTGCGGCTTGTGTCTTCTGTCACTTGATAGGTTTTGCGCTCTACCCATCTTTTCTGCCATTTTTTCTCGATTTCTCTGAAATTGTAATCCATTGTTATTGTAACTTTTGATTTTGACCGACAAAGTTAGTGAAAACCGAGAGCAATGCAAAATAAAAAGGTAAAAAACTCATTTTATGAAAGATTATGGATATTTTTGCATGATTATAGATGATAATAATCGATTTCAAGAAAATGGTCATCAATCATTGTTTTCTTTTATTGCTGTTGTCACTGATGATGACAGTCACCTTGAATGCCCAGTCGCCCACAGCGAGTGAACTGATGTCTGTGGGACTGCCATGGGTGGAGATCACCACTGTCGGGGGTGAGGAACCCACTTGTGATTATGTCTCACCACCTGAGGGTGGCGCTGGTACAGGCATTACCAATGCCACCAAGGTGCCGGGACGTCTGCGTATTTCCGCTGGTGGTGAATATGTCTATGACAGTGGCGATTATGTGAAAGACACCAGCGGTATGACCATCAAAATACGTGGCAACAGCAGTGCTTACGAAGCGAAGAAACCCTATAAGGTGAAGTTGGAGAAGAAAGCCGACTTGTTGTGCCGTGGCGACGATGCCTGTAAGGATAAGGAATGGCTGCTGATGAAGGACGAGTATTTCATCAAAGGTGGTAAGTTGCTCCACATGATGATAGGACTGAAAGCAGCTGAACTCTGTGGTGTGACCTGGGAACCGCAGGCGCAGTTTGTCAACCTGACGGTGAACGGCGACTATCGTGGTGTATATATGCTGTGTGAGTCGGTGAAGCGGAATGAGAAAAGCAGAGTCAACGTAGACAAGACAGGTTATATAGTGGAGATGGACCCCTATTGGTGGAATGAGGACGTGTGTTTCTCCACTACGCGCCATGAGAAGAGATACACGTTCAAGTATCCCGACTCCGATGATGTGACGACAGAACAAATAGACTATATCAAGGATATCCTCGATGATTTGGAGGATGCTGTGTGGACAGGTGCCTATCCCTCATTGCTTGATGTGGAGAGTATGTCGACCTGGCTGATGGCGCACGACATATTGGGCACCTATGATGCCTATGGCTCCAACATCTTTTTTACTAAATACGACAACACATCAGAAAGTAAAGTGGCAATGGGCCCACTATGGGATTTCGACACTATCATGGACACGGAAGGGGAATGGGCAACCGTACATGATAAATTCGATTTCTATATTTATTACCTGCTATGTCTTGCTTCAGGACATAGTGGTCCTTTGGTCGATGCATATCTAAGGCAATGGCAGACGGTAGGCAGTGATGTGCCGCAGCAGATGGTGGAGTTTTTGCAAAACTTCCTGCAAAGTGAGAAGGCTGAAGCACTTCAAATATCCAATGAATGGGACTTGTCACGGTGGCAGCATACGGGAGCCAGTGTGGAGGAGATGGGGCAGGCTGCCATCCGTTGGTTTACCGATAGGGATACATGGATGAGCGATATGGTGAGCACATTGTCTGTCAGGAAGATATCCATATGTTCACCTCGCCATACGTCGTCTTCTCCTTGTTATGACCTCATTGGGCGTCGAGTCACCAACAACTATCGTGGTTTCGTAATTTCCAGACAACGGACATATATGAAGTAAATAGTATAACTACCCTCAACTTGAGAAAGTTGTATTTATTGATTGAGAAAAAAAACATTATTTTTGTAACACTTTTGTGTTTTTTGGTGTCTATCATCATGTAAGCGCTTAGTAATTATCTTCATTATTAACAAAAAACTGAATAGAAAATGAAAAAGATTATATTTGCAATCGTGTGTGCTGTCACCTTCACCATGAGTATTTCGGCCCAAACAGTGGATGACCTTTTTAAGGAGTTCAGGGACAAAGATAACGTGGAGTGCATGGAGATTCCAAAAGCTATGATGTCGATGGCCTCTGGAATGATGAAAAAGGAAAAAGGCAACGACTTGATTAAGAAGATAGACCATATCCGTATATTGAGCATAGAGAACAATGACGCTGTCTGCAAGGAGTTCAAAGCCAGGGCTGCCAATCTGAACAAAAAAGGCTATGAAACCATGATGAACAGCAATGAGGACAATGAGAAAGCCCTCATACTGGTGAAGACAAAAGGTGATTACATCACAGAGATGGTCATTCTTGCCTTGGAACCATCGGAATGTGCTCTGATACAACTGAGGGGTAAATTCAATTCCAATGATATAAAAGGTCTGCAAACTACGTTCAACTGACCTTTCATAGGATCAAGTTCCACTGTTGCCTGTAAAAAGGGTTCTCTTCCATATGTCAATGCAAGCATCTGAGTTCAAGCAACTATTCCTGCCTCTGTCTCGCCAGATTTACTGGATGGCGTGGCGGCTGACAGGCAATGCTGAGGAGGCGGAGGACTTGACACAGGAGGTATATGCCCAACTTTGGACAAAAAGGGAGTCACTGTCTGGTATCAGCAATCCTATCGCCTATTGCAGTGTACTTGTAAGGAACCTATATCTCAATCAGACAAGGAAGCAGCGGTTGGAAACCACTGATATGATTGGAGTCCATGCTGTTGGCGACATATACAGTTTGGAGGATGCTTTGGTAGAGAAACAGGCTTGTGAGCAAGTAATGAGGTTGATAGGACAATTGCCCGAACAACAACGCAAGATAGTCACCATGCATGATGTGGAAGGCTGGTCGAATGAGGAGATACATCAGCATACCGGACTGGCCCCCACACATATCAGAGTGCTTCTGAGCCGTGCGAGGAAAACCATCAGACAACTGTTTAAGAATTAAGCAAAAATGAGAGAAACAGATGATATTTTAAGGCGAATAGCCAACAATGAGGCTACGGAAGAGGAGATGAGGGTAGCTGATGAATACCTTCATCATCTTAGCCAAAGGCTTTCCTCGCAGATAGATGCCTGGGAGAAGGAGGAAAATACTTCCCGCTCTCATCAGTCACGCAGAGTATGGCTTCGCACTGCTTTGGCTGCCGCCGCCTGTCTGTTGCTGTTATTTTCTATTACACTCTGGTTCGAACACCCTGACAAGACAACTGCTACTGCCGTGGTGCAAAAAGATACTTTCGACAACCCTGAGGAAGCGGCAACCGAGGCAGAGCAGGCTCTGTTGAAATTTTCCGAAGTCATCAACAAGGCTACATGTTACAATGCAAAATAGAGACATCATGAAACAGCGTTTTTTCCATATCCTTTTCTTCGTAGCTGCTTTGTTCGCTTTCACTCATGTGTCAGCCCAAAAGGCTCTTTTTGATAAGTATGAGGACACTAATGGAGTGACCACCATCTATATATCCAAAACGATGCTGGGCATGATTCCTGATGTGAAGGCAGGAAAGCACCGTATCGGACAAATAGCCACCAAACTTGACTATATCCGGATTCTCTCATGTGAGAAAGCATCTCTGATGGCCACGATCATTGATGATGCAAGAAAAATCTTACGGTCGGGAAATTATGAGACCATCATGAAGATGAACGATGATGACGAGAAAGTGACCATCTACCAACGCACACAGAAAGAAGGCAAGAATGAGTTTGTCTTGCTTACAGAGGACAAGGACGAAGTGGCCATCATCAATGTCATGGGTGCCATCACATTAAAGGACATCAAAGATATCGCAGCACAGCAATAACCTTCAATTTTAATGAATGCCCCTTTATTTGGTAATTGCCGTGAGGGGGTTGCGGGTGCCCTTCATGGTGGTGACGAACGCCTTGGCATTGCCGAAGTTGAGGGTGATGTCAATACGCACGGGCACATGGTTTTTGTCGTCGGTGACAAAGAAGGTGGCAAACTCGCGGAATTTATTCTTCTTTTCGCTCCACTCCATATAGGTGAGTTTCATGCAGTTGTAACTCACTCCATTGTCGCCCTTCACCTTTTCGCGGCCGTTGTAGCGAAGATAACCTGTGAGCACTCCGCTGCCATCAGCCATTGGAAATTTTAAAGTGTAGCCTTTCTTCCATCCCGTGGGGTCGAAATTGCGGGCACGGGTAAAGAGGTTGAGCATATCGTAGACACACTGGTCCATGGTCTTCTCACTGTTTTCGTGCGTCTTGTCATGTTTTTGTTTGTGCATCTTCAACTTGCACTTGCCGCCGGTATAGTCATACCACACCTCATCGACATAGTAGCGGTCGCCCTCCTCTGCTCCCTTGCGGAAATAGAGCGGCGAGAGGGTGGGGGTGACATAGCCCAAAAGGGTGTCGCGCATGATGAAGAACTTATCGAGTTTGCCGTTGCCTCGGGTGATGAGGCTGCTGCGAAACGCCTGCTGCCCTTTGTATTTGGTGGAGACGGTGGAGAGGGAGGCGTAACCCACTTTCACCCAAACGAATTTCCAGTTGAAGTAGAGGTTGTAGGACAGATATTCGCCAGAGGAGAATGCTGTGTTCTCCAACGGACACTGGGCTTTGAGCGATGTGGGAAGCAACGCTGCGAGTATAATGAGGAGAAAAGCTGTCTTTCGCATGATATCAATGGTTTTTGGGTATATAAATGATGCCCAGGCGACGGGCCCTTTCCATATTCTGGTTTTTGATTTTCTTTTTTTGGTCAGGCTTCTGCTTGGTGATGGCAGAGGGCTTGAGACGGTCGACGGTGGTGGTGGGAGTCCAACTTCTCTCCACCGGCCATTTCGCCTTGCACTCCAGTTTCTCGGGGTAGTACCATACTGTCTCAGCCTGTCGGTCGGCGGCATACTCTCCGGTGTCCCACTGACCGTTTCCATTGCGGTCGGCAAAGGTTCTGAAGTAGTATTCACCTGTCTTCACATAGTTGAATGTGAGGTCACCGGTGTCGGAGATAGTTTGGCGCACCACATTGTCGGAGTTGCTCAGCAACTGACCCACGTATGGCACGTCCTCGCTCCTTGTCACATGGAAGACGATGGAGGTGTAGTCCTCCTCTTTCTTGACATTGATGACCTTG
Source organism: uncultured Prevotellaceae bacterium (assembly GCA_902767775.1). GTDB lineage: Bacteria > Bacteroidota > Bacteroidia > Bacteroidales > Bacteroidaceae > Prevotella. The sequence continues at coordinate 115,656 of CACXIP010000010.1, forward strand.
CGCTCGGCTTTGGATACATTGCCGTAGATATCGGTGAAGGCAGCCGAGTCGAGTTCAAGGGTATAGCTCGTACCAGGTGTCCACAGGTTGCCTACGCTGTCGGGCCGCAGCACGTATAGTCGGCGTGCGGCTGGCAGGAGGGAATCGGCCATGATGGTTCGCTCGGCGAGGATATATGGTTTGTTCACCTTGATGGTGTCCACCTTGGTGTATAGGTGGATGAGCGAGGTGTCGGCAGTGAGGATAGGTGTGGGTGATTGGAAGGAGAAATAGGAGTCGGGCATCATGTCACCCACCAGCTGTATTTTCAGTGCGAGAGGTTCCACGGGCATCTCCGTCTGGAATTTCTTGCCTTTTTTCTTGTTTTTCTCCTGTTCTTTCTCCCATTTCTCGCGTTCTTTCTGCTGCTCCTTCATGCGGCGCTCATAGGGAGTCTTGGCGAGGAACTCAAGGGTGTCGGTCTTTTGACTGAGTATTCCCAATGTATCGGTACTCATAAAAGTTACCTCCATGCTTAATGTATCCTGATTGATGAGCAGAGTGTCGCGCAACCAGTAGCTGAGGGTGTCGCGGTGCTCAGAAGATTCCAGGATAAAGGCATCTTGCTCATTGAAGTTGAGTCCGCGTATTTGCGGCAGCAGGGAGTCGCCGTAGGAGAAATAGAAGGTGAGTCGTGCTGGGTCGGTGCGCTCGGTCTTGACGAGGAAACGGTCGGTCTGCTCCTCAGTGAAGGCACGCAGTACGATATTGTCGGGCAGGAAATGTGTGTAGCCCACGCGGTCGATGCTCTTGATGTGCAGCGAGTCGCTCCAGATGGTATCCTGTCGGATATCTGGCATCGATGATGGTATGATGATGTCGTGGTTGAAGGCGAGTTTCTCACTCTTTTGGGAGAACATATAGTTGGCATCGGCATCCTGAAGGGCGTAGATGCGGTATTCGCCGGGAGCCACGCCTTTGATGACAAAGCGGCCGCGACTGTCGGTGCGTGCCACGCGGAGCATCGGCTGGGTGGTGAATGCGCTGTCCTCAAGGTTGGCGTAGAGGCCCACAAGGATACCCTTGATGGGCTCCATGTTCTCCGCCTCCACCACATAGCCAGCCACCTCAAGGGTATCGATATGGTCGCCAGTGGAGAAGCTGTAGGTGTAGTTGCCGAGCGGGTTGCCCTCGTTGTTGTCAGAGATGGCGTCGGAGAAATCGATGGTGTAGGTGGTAGACGGCATCAGCGTATCCTTGATGTTCACGGCAATGCGGTTGCCGCCGCTCTTGATGTCGGGTGTCTCTATCTGCGGTGGTGAGATGACCACTTTTTCCGTGGCGTTGTCGAGTCGGATATACTCATCGAAAAGAATGTTGATGCGGCGTGAGTGGACATTGGTTGACTGGTCGACAGGGGAGGTGGCGATGACGTGTGGAGGTGTCTCGTCGAACCAACCGCCATCGGGCTGTCCCATCTTGGCACAGCCGGCAAGCGCCATGACGGCGACAAGCAACAGTAATATATGGTCACGCCTCATTCTCATTGGTTGAGCTTGAGCAATTCGTCGATGATGTTGCGGTTGTTGGAGAGTCTCGGCACCTTGTGCTGGCCGCCGAGCTTTCCCTTGGTTTTGAGCCAGAGGTTGAATAGGTCGTGTTTGGCTTTCACTATCTCCAGGTGCTGGAGGGTGATGTCCTTGTAGCGCTTTGCCTCATAGTCGCTGTTGATGTCCTGCAGCTTGCGGTCAAGAATATCGGCAAACTGCTGCAGGTCAGCGGGTTCCTTGGTAAACTCGATGAGCCATTGGTGTCGGCATTTGGCGCGGCCATCCATGAACACGGGTGCTGCGGTGTACTCAAGCACTTCGGCTCCCGTCAGGCGGCATGCATGTTCCAGACCTTTCTCAGCATTGTCCACGATGAGTTCCTCGCCGAAAGCGTTGATGAAATGCTTCGTGCGCCCGGTGATCAGGAATTTGTATGGGTTTTTTGAGGTGAACATGATGGTGTCGCCGATGATGTATCTCCACAAGCCACATGAGGTGGAGATGACCATGGCATAGTTTTTTCCTGTCTCCACAGCGGAGAGGGGCACCACGGTAGGTTGATCTTTGCCAAATTCCTCCATGGGAATGAACTCATAGAAGATGTCATAATCGAGCATGAGGAGCAGCGATGGGTCATTTGGGTCATCTTGCTGACCAAAGAAGCCCTCGCTGGCATTGTAGGTCTCCATATAGCGCATTCCGGGGAGATTGATGAGTTCCTCGTATTGCTGGCGGTAGGGTGTGAACGCTACGCCGCCGTGGAAGAACACCTCGAGGTTGGGCCATACGTCACAGATGTGCTTCTTGCCTGTGAGGTCGAGCACACGGGTGAGGACGGAGAGCATCCATGATGGAACTCCCGACAGGTTGGTCACATCCTTGTTCATCGTCTCGCGTGCGATGCGCTCCCTCTTCACTTCGAAGTCGGAGAGCAGTGCCGTCTTCTTCTTGGGCACCCTCGCGATGTTGGCGATGGGGTTGATGTTCTCGATGAGTATGGCGCTCAGGTCGCCCACCAGACTGTCGGTAGAGTTGTAGTTGGGTTGGTGGCTTCCTCCTAAGATGAGCGACTTGCCGTCGAACATACGGCTTTTTGGGTTGTTGCGGAAATATATGGCGATGGAGTCGAAGCCACCGGCATAGTGAATATGATCGAGACCGTCTTGGCTGACGGGGATGAACTTGCTCTTGTCGCTGGTGGTGCCCGATGACTTGGCAAACCATCTCACGCGTCCTGGCCAGAGGATGTCGGTCTCCCCATGCCGCATGCGGTCGATGTCACCCTTGAGTTGTTCGTAGGTGTTGAGGGGAGTATGGATGATGAAGTCGTCGTAGCCTTTCGTGGTGCCGAAAAGATGTCGCACACCATATTCCGTATCCTTCGCCTTACTCAGAAGACGTTGCAAAACCTCCTGCTGCAACAGTTCGGCCTGAGGGGCATAGAGGCGCTCGAGCTTGTGCTGCCGGTTTTTGAAAAAGATGTTTTCGACTATTTTTGTTATGCTCATGCTGATACTATTGGTGGTTGGCCTCATCAGCGAAGGCGGCTTCCTCTGCCGCTGCTATGATGTCCTCACGGGACTCTTTGGCTGGTGTGGCTGTGATGTCACTCAAATCAAACTCATCCTCCTTCTCTTCCTCATCCTGTAAGGAGACCTCCTGCTGCTTGGGCAGTTTGTCTTGCTTTGGCTGCTTTGGGGCGGTCTTACGGCTCTTTGGAGGGTTGCTCTCCTCTGCGGGTTGGGTAAGGATGAAGTCATCGGTAGGTTCAGTGTCGGGTACTGTTTGCACTGGCATCTCCTCCATCTTCGTGCGGTTGGTCTTAGCCGCAAAGATGGCATCGATGTACTGTGGTTCTTTGCGGAGGCGCTCCAGGGTGATTTTCGATGCTTGTTGCTGACTCTCCTTCTTGGTGTATCCGCGTCCTATGCCACCCTCGATGCCCTCAATGAGCACTTGATAGACGAACATGGGACTGCCTCCCTCCACTTTCTTCTCCTCCACCACCTTAAAATCGATGTTGACACGGTTTTTCTGACTCCACTCTATCAGCTTGCTCTTGAAATTGACTTCCTTGTACGCCACCTTGTCGATGTTGATGAAATTTCCCAGGATGCGCTTCTCCACAAACTGCATGCATGCTTTGTAGCCTTTGTCGAGGTAGATGGCTCCTACAAGGGCTTCAAAGGCGTTGCCGCCGAGATAGCTGTTGTGTGAGGAAGAGTGTCCTGATGACAAGATGAGGTCGGTGATGCCAAGTTCGCGGGCAAGTTTGTTGAGAGTCTCCCGCTGCACGATTTTGCTTCGTGTGTTGGTGAGGAATCCCTCTCGCTTACCGTCGAAGTGGATATATACAATATGTCCCACGACGGCACCGAGGATGGCGTCGCCGAGGAACTCCAGGCGTTCGTTGTTGATGGGCTTCCCTTTCTCGCGGCGCATGATACTTTTGTGCATGAGCGCCTGCTTGTAGTAATGGATGTCCTTAGGGAAGAAGCCCAGAATTTTGTATAAAGACAGATAAAGCTCCTTCTCCTTCCGGAAAGGGAGCCTTATCCTGTCAATAATATTACTCAGCATATTTTTTGAATACTACACAGGCATTGTGGCCGCCAAAGCCGAAGGTGTTGCTCAGGGCTGCCCTGACGAGGCGTTTCTGTGCCTTGTTGAAGGTGAAGTTGAGGTTGTAGTCGATTTCCTCATCCTTGTCATCCTCGTCGTGGTTGATGGTCGGCGGCACGATGTCGTTCTTCACGGCAAGCAGTGTCACCATGGCCTCCACAGCACCGGCGGCACCCAGCAGGTGACCTGTCATCGACTTGGTGCTGCTGATGTTGAGTTTGTAGGCAGCATCTCCAAACACCTCCTTGATGGCCTTTGCCTCGGAGATATCACCCACATGGGTTGATGTGCCGTGCACGTTGATATAGTCAATCTCGTCGGGACGAAGACCGGCATCAGCAAGGGCGTTCTCCATCACCAAGCGTGCTCCAAGACCCTCGGGGTGGGAAGCGGTGATGTGATAGGCGTCGGCGCTCATGCCCTCGCCCACCATCTCGGCATAAATCTTGGCTCCACGTGCCTTGGCGTGCTCCAATTCCTCAAGAATCAGACAGCCGGCACCCTCAGCCATCACAAAACCGTCGCGGCTCTTGCTGAAGGGGCGTGAGGCACGCTGAGGGTCGTCGTTGCGTGTGGAGAGGGCCTTCATGGCGTTGAAGCCGCCCACACCGCAGGCACAGATGGCCGACTCGGCACCTCCTGCCAGAATGGCGTCAGCTTTGCCCAGACGAATCAGATTGAAGGCATCAGCAAGGGCATTGCTCGATGATGCACAGGCGGAAGTGGTGGTGTAGTTGGGTCCGTGGAAACCAAAATGGATGGAGATTTGACCGGAGGCAATGTCGGCTATCATCTTCGGGATGAAGAAAGGACTGAACTTCGGTCCGTCTTCCTGGTGAATACCATAATACTTCACCTCACTCTCAAAGGTGTTGATGCCACCAATGCCCACACCGTAGATGACGCCGATGCGGTTTCTGTCCACTGTCTCAAGATCCATGCCGCTGTCATCCACAGCCTGAAAGGCGGAAACCATTGCCAACTGTGTGTAGCGGTCCATCTTGCGGGCATCCTTGCCAAGCAATCCCATCACATCGAGGTCTTTCACCTCACAGGCAAAATGTGTCTTGAATTTTGATGAGTCAAAATTCTTGATTTCTGCAGCACCGTTCACTCCTGCCAGCAAATTCTTCCATGTTTCTTCCACATTGTTGCCCAACGGAGTGACGGCACCCAGTCCTGTCACTACTACTCTTTTCAGTTCCATCTCAAAATCTTATGGTGATGTAAAAGAATTTATGGCTTATAGCCACGGTTCACTCAAAGTTTAGCCGAGGTCTATAAACCATAAATTATCAAATGAAGGCGTGAATCCTCGTTTTATTCTTTTACCTTAAAATGTTTCTGATTGATTAGAGGCTCTCGCCTTTCTTGTGATCCTCGATATACTTCACGGCATCAGCAACAGTAGCGATTTTCTCTGCCTGATCGTCGGGGATGGAAACATTGAAAACACGCTCAAACTCCATGATGAGCTCCACTGTGTCGAGAGAGTCTGCACCCAGATCGCTCTGGAACTTTGACTCCAACTTGATGTCGTCCTCACTAACACAAAGTTTCTCAACTATGATGTCTCTTACTTGTTTCTCGATTTCTGACATGATTTAAAATTTAAAATGTTTATAATAAATGTTCTGTTTTGAAATTCGGGTGCAAAGGAACGAATTTTTATTTAGGTGTGCAAATATTTTATTAAAAAAAGCATTTTCACTTGCACAAACCACCCTTAAGTGTGCAAAAAAATGGGGGTTTTACAAAAAATAAAGCCAATAATTTGCGGTATATGTCTTTAATTGCTATATTTGCATGGAGTAATAAAGCCATCATTATGACAAACACAGACAACTATAATCAAGTGTTCAACAAGGCCATCAGCGACTATCATATCACGGATGACGTGGACACTCCCATCAATAACCCCTACAACAGAGACTCCCTGGAGAACAGACTATATCTGAAATGCTGGATTGACACCGTGCAGTGGCATCTTGAGGACCTCATCCGCGACCCACATATCGACCCCATTGAGGCGTTGTCGCTCAAACGGCGCATCGACCGCAGCAATCAGGACCGCACCGACCTCGTGGAGCAGATAGACAGCTATTTCCTCCATCTCTACAGCGACGTCAACGTATTGCCCGATGCACGAATCAATACGGAGAGTCCGGCATGGGCAATCGACAGGCTGTCGATTCTGGCACTAAAAATCTACCACATGGCAGAACAGGTGGAGCGAAAGGATGCCGATGCGGCACATCTCGAGAAATGCAGGTCAAAACTTGCCGTGCTGAAGGAGCAACAGTGCGATTTGTCCACTGCCATCGACCAACTCCTTGAGGATATAGCGGCAGGAAGGAAATATATGAAGACCTACCGGCAGATGAAGATGTACAACGACCCATCGACCAATCCAGTGCTCTACAAGAACAAATAAAACCCGCTGACACGATAGTTGGAGAACAGACAAAATGAAACCGGAGCACATTCTCATCATCCGTTTCTCAGCCCTGGGCGACATTGCCATGCTCGTCCCTGTGGTGTATTCCCTGGCACAGCAGTATCCACACCTGCGTGTCACTGTGCTCAGCCGTGACAATGCAAGACCGTTCTTCGATGGTCTGGCTCCCAACGTGGGTTTCATGGATGCCGAACTCAATGACGGGCACAAGGGACTGCCCGTACTCAACGCACTGTACAGGAGACTGAAGGCGAAGCACTTTACCGCCATCGCCGACATGCATGATGTGCTGCGCTCCAAATACCTGAGAATGCGTTTCCGTTTCGACCGGTTCAAGACCGCTCATATCGACAAGCACAGGGCGGGGAAAAAACGCCTGACAGCTAAAGAAAACAAGAGTTTGGTGCAGCAGCCCACCTCGTTTCAAAACTATGCCGATGTGCTCGCGAAACTCGGATACCCCATCAAGTTGGAATTCCGGTCGGTGTTCCCTGCCAAGGGCAACCTCCGTCAGCTGTTGAAGAAGGAGTTCACGGAGAAAAAGAATTTCCAGCAGTGGATAGGTGTAGCACCGTTCGCCGCTCACCCCGGAAAGGTATATCCTTTGGAAAGGATGGAAAAGGTCATCGACATACTCAGCAGCAAGCATCCCAGTGCGAGAATCCTTCTCTTCGGTGCAGGCGAACGCGAGCGGCGCTGCTTCAGCGACTGGTGCAGCCGCTATCCCCGGTGTGTGATGGCTTCTGATATTGCCAAGGGACTCAGTCAGGAACTCATCCTCATGAGCCACCTCGATGTGATGCTGTCGATGGACAGCGCAAACACCCATCTGGCCTCACTTGTCGACGTGACGGTGGTGAACATCTGGGGCGCCACCCATCCCTATGCGGGGTTCATGGGGTGGCGGCAGACAGAGGACACCGCCGTGCAAATCAATCTGCCATGCCGCCCATGCAGCGTCTTCGGCGACAAACCGTGCCATCGTGGCGATATGGCATGCATGACAGGCATCACTCCTGAAAAAGTGGTGGAACGTGTGGAACAGGTGCTCGACGGACACATCAAGAGATAGTAAAACAAATCTTGCAGCCTATTATTTATTCACCTATTTAATAATAAGAAGACATGAAAAAGTATGTATGCGACATTTGCGGGTATGTCTATGACCCCGAAGTAGGAGACCCCGACAGCGGCATCGAGCCCGGAACAGCATTTGAGGATATCCCCGAGGACTGGGTATGCCCCATCTGCGGAGTGGGCAAGGACGACTTCAGCGAGGTGGAATAATCGCCCCGCTTTTCCTACAGGCAATAAGGTGGGGTATGCCCACCTTAGAACCTGGCCAGGTTTTTGGCTAGTTGTGCAACACTGCTGGCACCTACGATGACAGAGGTGATGCCGGGCAGGTCGATAATCCAGGTGAGAGCCATTTCAGCGAGGCTCTCACCTCTTTTTTGTGCCTGACTGTTGAAGTCGCGCAACTGCTGAAGGAGTTCGGGAGTGAGCACATCGCTCTGCAGCGAACCTCCCCGCGACATTCGTGAGTCGGCGGGGATGCCGTTGAGATATCGGTCGGTGAGCAGGCCCTGTGCGAGGGGAGAGAAGGAGATGAACCCGATGCCGTGCTCATGGCAGTATTTGAGTGTGCCGTCCTCCAGCGGTTCACGGTTGAGCAGGTTGAGTTTGCCTTGGTAGATGAGCAACGGCACGTCGCGCTCACGCAGATAGGTGTCGGCAAATTGCAGTGCCTCAAGCGGCCAGCGTGAGATGCCGACGTAGAGAGCCTTGCCTTGCCGCACGATGTCGACCAGGGCCTGCAAGGTTTCCTCCAAAGGCGTTTCAGGGTCATAGCGATGGCTGTAGAAGAGGTCGACATAGTCGAGATGCATGCGGCGCAGGCTCTGGTCAAGGCTTGCCATGAGATACTTGCGCGAGCCCCAGTTGCCGTAAGGACCTTCCCACATGTCGTAGCCAGCCTTGCTGCTGATGAATAGTTCGTCGCGGTATGGGGCGAAGTCCTCCACCATCAGGCGGCCCATTGTCTCTTCTGCCGTACCATAAGGTGGTCCGTAATTGTTGGCAAGGTCGAAATGGGTGATGCCATGGTCGAAGGCATAATGGGTGATGTCGCGGCTGCGCTGGTAGGGGTCAACGTCGCCGAAGTTGTGCCAGAATCCTAATGATACCTTTGGCAGCAATACCCCGCTGTGTCCGCAGCGGCGGTAGAATGTCTCTGCTTTCGCATAGCGGTCGGCAGCAGCAATGTAAGGAAGTTTGGTGTTCATAAGAGGTGGGGGGTGAGAGATTTGAGGGGTGAGGGTTTATCCTTGGTCTGTTTTAATCAGTTGAAGGAGTTTTTCCACTGCTTCTGATTCTGGGATGTTGCGCTCCACACATTCCTTGCGGCGGTAGAGGGAGATGCGGCCTGGACCGGCACCCACATAACCGTAGTCGGCGTCGGCCATCTCGCCGGGACCATTGACGATGCAGCCCATGATGCCGATTTTGAGTCCTTTGAGATGGGAGGTGGCTGCCTTGATGCGGGCGATGGTGGCCTGAAGGTCGTAGAGTGTGCGTCCGCAGCCAGGACAGGAGATGTACTCAGTCTTGGTGGTGCGCAGACGGGCTGCCTGCAGGATGTCGAAGGCAGTGCTGGCCAAGTCGGCGAGGGAGATATTGCCGTTGTTCATCAGCCACAGACCGTCGGTGAGACCGTCTATCATCAATGCTCCCATATCGGCGGCTGCTTCTATCTGTAGGTCGCCTTTCTCCTGTATGCTGTGGTTGTATGCTTGGCACATCACTACGGGGTTGGTTACGCCTGCCCTCATCATCTCATGGACAAGGGCACGCTGTTCACCCAGTCGGTTGGTATAGCGGCTTACGCACACCACCACTACCTCGGGATGGACCTTCAGACAGGCGAGATAATCGTCGGGACATACCCCATACTCAAGCACGAGGAATTTTATCGGTGCAGCAACACTGCCGATAAGCGGCATGGCGGCATGGGGGAAGATGGGGTAGGTGTTTGGCGCTCCATCGTAGATGCTGAAGTCGACGATATATTGCTGACCGTCGGTCATCTTGGGCTGTTGGTTGCCCGTATAGATGAAGTCGGGTCGCTGGTCGTTGTCGAAAACCTCGTCTCCCTGTCCTGAAACGATGACCACGGGCACCTGACTGCCGCCGACCAGTCCCACAGCGGCGGTGGAGCGTCGCTCAGGGTGCAGGTAGTCGAATCCAGGGGCGACCTGTGCAGGAATCACTGTATGGTCGGCACGCTGTGTGATGTAGTCCACCAGATGGCGTGCTACGGGAATCTCATTCTCTGGAGCCTCGCTGAGCGACACACGCACGGTGTCGCCGATGCCGTCGGCGAGCAGCGCACCAATACCTACCGCACTCTTGATGCGGCCGTCCTCACCCTCACCGGCCTCAGTGACACCAAGGTGCAAGGGGTAGCACATTCCCTCACGCTCCATCTCGGCGACAAGGAGGCGCACGGAATGCACCATCACCACCGTGTTGGAGGCTTTGATGGAGATGACCACATCGCCAAACTGTTCTCGCTTGCAGATGCGCAGGAACTCCATGCAACTCTCTACTATGCCTGCAGGTGTGTCGCCGTAGCGCGACATGATGCGGTCGGAGAGCGAACCATGGTTGACACCGATGCGGAGGGCGGTGTGATGCTCCCGGCAGAGACTGAGCAAAGGCAGCAGACGGGCCTTGATTTTCTGCAGTTCCTGGGCATATTCCTCATCGGTGTACTCCAGGTGCTTGAACGTGCGGCCGGGGTCGACGTAATTGCCGGGATTGATGCGCACTTTCTCACACCATTGGGCGGCTACCTCAGCCACCCGTGCATTGAAATGCACGTCGGCAACCAGAGGGGTGGTATAGCCCTTTTCTCGGAGCAGCGCACTGATGTTGCGCATGTTGTCGGCCTCACGTGTACCTTGTGTGGTGAACCTCACGTATTCGCCACCTGCCTCGATGATGCGGATGGCTTGTTCCACAGAAGCTTCGGTGTCGTTAGTGGAGACAGTTGCCATCGACTGCACGCGGATGGGATGGTCAGCACCCATCGGTGTGTCGCCAACATGGACTTCAGAGGATGCACGGCGGCGGTAGTTGAACAGGTCGGTCATAGCTTTTTGTTTTTTGTCGGACAAGTCGGACAAGTCGGACTTGTCAGACAGGTCAGACAAGTCAGACAGGTCGGACTTGTCGGAATCAGTTGGTCTTGTAGGTATATTCCTTGATGTCTGCCAATTGGCGGTTGGCTTTTTCGATTTTCTCACCGAGACGTGCCTTATAGGCTGCCACACGCTGAGCCACGTCGCTGTCGCTGAGTGCGATGATTTGGGTGGCGAGGATGGCGGCGTTCATCGCCCCGTTGACACCAACAGTGGCTACGGGGATGCCCGGAGGCATTTGGATGATGCTCAGCATGGCATCCAGTCCGTCGAGCATGCCCTTGATGGGTACGCCGATGACCGGTAGGGTGGTGGAGGCGGCGATGACGCCGGGCAGTGCAGCGGCCATACCGGCAGCGGCGATGATGACTTGTATGCCGCGCTCCTTGGCACCGCGTGCAAATTGCTCCACGGCTTCGGGTGTGCGGTGTGCGGAGAGAGCATTCACCTCGAATGGGATTTGCATTTCCTCGAGAAGGCTCATGGCTTTCTCCATGACGGGCAGGTCGCTGGTGCTGCCCATGATGATGCTGACAAGTGGGGTCATATTATTTGATGGTTTAGAGTTGACAGTTTTTCTCTCTGGATTCTCTAAATAATTTAGATTCTCTAGAGCTATCTATATAAATAGCACGGCGAGGATGGCACAGGTCATGCCGATGAGGAAGCCCGTCACCACTTGGGCGAGGGTGTGCCGCTTGAGAATCATGCGGCTCGTACCCACCATGCCTGCCAGAAGGAGGACGATGGAGAGCCACCATATGGGATTGAAGGAGAATATCTCGGCAAATGCAATGATAGCACCCGCCACGCCGCCGATGGCAGCGGTGTGGGTGGAGATATTCCACCAGTGGTTGATGATGGCGCACACCACCTGTATCATCAGCGATGCCATCACGACGCTGCCGATGGTGTAGGGGATATGGTTGGAGGTGATGATATGGTAGCAGAGCAGATAGCAGATGATGGCAATGATGTAAGGCACGATGCGCCGCTCCCTGAGAGAGATATCTGCCACCGACCATCCGCGCCAACGTCTGAACAGTCGGATAAGGGTGGTGGGCAACAGGATGGTGAATGTGGCGACAAGGATGAGGATGTACAGTTTGGCTTCCCATGGGAGCAAACTGAGGTAGCTGAAAATGAAAAGTGCCAGCAATCCTACAACAGGTAGGAAGAAGGGGTTGAACACCGCGCTGAGCACCTTGGCCATCATGACGATGTCTTTTTCTTTCATTGTTTTCTCAGACTTGATTTGGGTATGTTCATCTGTTCTCTGTATTTCACGATGGTGCGTCGCTTGGTCTGGTATCCTCGTCGGCGCATCTCTTCCTCGATTTGTGCATCGGTGAGGGGGTGCGACTTGTCCTCGTTGTCAATGATGTCGCGCATGATGCTTTTCACCTTCCTTGTCGACACGGCATCGCCGTCGTTGTCGTAGCGGTCGCTGAAGAAGAAGCGCAGGCGGAAGATGCCCCAGTGGGTCTCGGCATATTTCTCATTGGTCACACGCGAGATGGTGGCGATGTCGAGCCCTGTATCGGTGGCGATGTCCTTCAGTGCCATGGGTTTTAGGTCAGCCTCGTCGCCGTCGAGGAAAAACTTCTTCTGTCTGCGTATGATGGCTGCCATGGTCTTGATGAGGGTAACCTGGCGCTGCTGAAGGGCGTCGATGAGCATGCGGGCATTGTTGATGTCGCGGCGCAGCAGCGGCAGTATCTCCTTGTCGCGGGTAGAGAGGTTGCGCAGGTTGCCGATGGTCTCAAGATAGGACTCCGACACCATGAGGTCGGGCAGGCGTCCTCGGTTCAGCGTGAAACTCACCTGTCCGTCGTCTGTGGTTTCTATGATGAAGTCGGGTGTGACCTGATGGATGTTGACGCCCTGTGCCTCTCCCAGTGCGGCGCCTGGTTTGGGGTTGAGTTTGCGCACCTCGTTGCGCACCTCCTCTTTCTCCTCTTCGCTGAGATGGAGAGTTTGCTGCAACTTGTTCCAATGGTTTTTCAGCAGGTCGTCGAAGTAATTGGTGATGATGCGCCGCAGCAAATCTTTCATTCTGCCATCCTGGCGACGTTCCACCTGCAGAAGGAGGCATTGCTGTAGATTTTGGGCTCCGATGCCGGCAGGATCAAACTGCTGCAGATATTTGAGCACTTCTGCAATTTCCTCGACGGTGGTGTCGAAATATTGGTAGATGGCCATCTCGTCATTGATGGTGTAGAGGTCCTTGCGCAGCAGACCGTCGTTGTCGAGCGACCCGATGAGATATTCCATGATTGTCTTCTGGCGCTCGGTGAGTGGTATTTCGCCCACTTGCTCCCTCAGGCTGTCATAGAACGAGATGGTGTTGGAGGGGTCTTGATATTCCTTTTGCTCATAGACAGGCAGTTCGTTGTCATCGAAACTGTCCATGTCACTGCTGTCAAAGTCACTATCACCGGTTTCCTCTTTGTCGTCTTTTTTATCCTCTTTTTTTTCTTCATCCCCCTCCATCGGAAAGTCGGGCTCTTGTGGCATGTCCCATTCTTCCTCATCAGTCTTGATTTCCAAGGCAGGATTGTCAATGAGTTGTTGGTTTACATAGTCGGTCAGTTGGTCGATGGGTTTCTCGATCATCTGTCCGACGAGCAACTGCAGCGGTGTGAGTTTTTGTTTCTGCCGTTGGGTTTGTCGTTCTGTCTGTCCTATCGTTTGTTTGGCCATGTCTGTCGGTAGTATTCTTGCAGTTGGGTGGCGTATGAAGCCAAGTCGCTGGGGTCGCCGTTGCCATAGCGCTGCCAGACAGCGAGGCATGGTGCGGTCAGCGGACTTTCGGTGGGTTGTTTGTGGCGCAGGTAGGGGTCGCACTGCTGGTAGATTTCCATGATGTCAGCCACCTGTTGGGCACTGATGCCCAATGCCTTGGCCAGTGTTGCCACCTCCGGTGTCTCTGGTACCATGGTGTTGGGGGTGAGCCGGAAATACAAGTCGAGAACAAGGACAAGCATCACTGGTGTGAGCGTCGGAAACCCCGGTATCGGACGGAAATCGGTCTCAAACGACTCGTTCACCTCCACTCCTTCATAGAAAGCCTCGGCATTGTTGAATCCCTCCATGGTTCGGAGCAACTCCACCTCGCGGGAGAGTTTGTTCGGGTTTTTGGCGTATGTGTTCCACAAACGCTCTATCTGCGGCGTGTTGAGACGTCTCAGACTCACCATCCTGCGGTACAGCGACTGGGGTGAGAAATGGAGTTCGAGGGCGAGGTTGACGATGTCGCGTGAGTAGAGGGGTTTCACGCCAGCAGGTTTCTTCAGGTAGACCTGCATCAGCTTGAGCCAGTTTTCTTCAGTCCATCGGGTTCTCATGTTTGGTGGGGTTATGGGGTGTTACAATGTGCTGGGTATGAAAGGGTCGCTTGGTTCAGGAATAAGCTGCGACATGGGAGGCAGGGCTGCTGTTGGGATGACCATGGCGATGGTCTTTGCGCGCACATAGTCCTCCTCGAGGTACACCAGTCCGCGGCGGAGGGTGTTGGTGCGTGAGTCCTTGCAGATGAAGAATTTGCGGCCTTCAGAGTTATGTGCGATACCAATCATCGCCATGCAGTGGTCGTCGGTGGTTTGCTGATGGTCGAAAGCACGCTGACGGCTCTCCTGTGTCACGGCGGGATGGTCGTGGGAGAGTTTTGCCACGCCTTGGTGCTGGTCATAACCAGTTTCGGAGACGTCGCCCTCCCAGCACACGGGATGACCAGTGCGGAGGGCATGTTCGGCATAGTGCATCAGAGAGTCGAGAGGCACGTTGAGGAAGGTGTCATGGTAGATGTTGTCGGGAACATCAATGACCATCTTGGTGCCGAATGGCCGGTGGGTGAAACTGGTCAGTGCCGCATACTCATAGGGTTGGTACAGGCTGTGGGCAAATTCCAGCGGAGTGTATTGGCATCCCAGCATGAACACCCATGATGGAGGAGTGCCCATGACCTCATCGAGGAGTGCGGCTGTGGTCTTGTCGAGATGACTGATGCCCTTGCGATGGGCGAGTTCTTGGTCGGCGATGCGCTGTGCTTGTTGACAGAGGCCACGGTAACTGACTTCCTCGCGCTGGCGGTAAGAAGTATAGGGCATGGCCCCATAGAGTTGCAGCAGATGCAGGGCTGTGGTTGCCATGCCTCTCATGGTGATGGGGTGGTTGCCGCCAGAGGCATAGCGCTGTCGTGCCTGGTCGGCGAGCAGGTGATAGGCGAGGTAGGCAACGGAGAGGTCGACAGAGTCGCCCTGCATGATGTGCTCTGTCTCGACGGTGGCCAGCATGGCGTATGCCCAGCAGAGGTTGCTTTGTCCCTGTTCCTTCACGGGAGTGGTGCGCAGCATCACGTCGGTGACGAAGTCATCGGCCGGTTTTGTTTGCTGCTGCTGGCTGCCCTTATCTGTACAAGCGACAAGAAGCATCAACAGGATGAAAATAGATGGTATTCTCAATTTTCAGTCATTAATGATACTGCTTTCTGCACGATGTCACTGGTCTCATTCATCACTTGGAAGTACTCTGTCATATCCCATAGGTCGCGGGCGACAAGCGCCTTGAGTTGGGTGCGCAGATAGGGCAGGGTGGTCTTCAGTTCCTCGTCGTCCTTGGGTTTCACTTTGGCCTCCGCTCCTCTTGCGATGACGTCATCCACGAAACTTTGTGGCACCTCGTAGTTGGCGTTGAACTCCTCAAAGGTAGCATATTGTTTTTTGAGTTTCTTGCGGTTGGCATCGATGTACTTCAGGTTGGCATTGATGATGACGCTCTTGGCCGACAACTGACGGTGGAACGGCGTGTAGCGCGTCGTGTCGAGCGGCACGAAATAGTCGGGCATAATGCCACCGCCACCATACACCGTGCGATGTTCGCGGAGGGTCTGGAACTTGAGGGAGTCGGCGAAATGGATGCTGTCGGCATTGGTCAGCTCACCGTTCTTCAGTCGGTTGTCAATATCCTTGGCATAGTCTTTCTGTCCACCCTTGACATAGGGCTTCTGGATGCATCGGCCTGAGGGGGTGTAGTAGTGGGAGATGGTGAGTCGAATCATCGACCCGTCAGCAAACTCGATGGGTCGCTGCACCAGTCCCTTGCCAAATGAGCGACGGCCTACGATGATGCCGCGGTCATGGTCCTGAATGGCTCCTGAGAGGATTTCCGAGGCGGAGGCACTGAACTCATTGACGAGCACAGCCACACGCCCTTTGAAGGGATTGTTGCCGCCGTCGGCATGGTATTCATGGCGTGGAGCCGCACGTCCCTCGGTATAGACAATCATATCGCCCTTGTTGAGCAGTTCGTTGATGACCATCACGGCAGCCTGCAGGTAACCGCCGCCATTGTCCTGCAGGTCGATGATGAGGCGGTCGATGCCTTTCTCCCTCAGACGTCCGAGGGCAGCCATGAACTCATCGTAGGTGGTGGCACCGAAATTGCCAATGCGGATGTAGCCTAAGCCGGGACGTATGACGTAGGAGGCATCAATCGACAGCACGGG
Source organism: uncultured Prevotellaceae bacterium (assembly GCA_902767775.1). GTDB lineage: Bacteria > Bacteroidota > Bacteroidia > Bacteroidales > Bacteroidaceae > Prevotella. The sequence goes on from CACXIP010000010.1 coordinate 131,973, forward strand.
AATCTTGTCGCGCACGACGGTGAAGGGCAGTTGCTCCTTGATGCCGGGTCTGACGATTTTGAGATATGCCTTTGTCCCTTTCGGACCTCTCAGGCGCCTCATGATTTCCTCTTTCGACATCTTCACGCCAGCGATGGCGGTGTCGTTGACTGCCACGATACGGTCGCCGGGAATGATGCCCACTTTCTCAGACGGTCCGTTGGTGATGGTCTGTATCACGACGAGCGTGTCCTCCATCATATTGAACTGCACCCCGATACCCTCAAAACTACCCTCCAGCGACTCTGTCATCTCCTTCACCTCCTTGGCGGTGGAATAAGCGGAGTGGGGGTCGAGTTTCTCGAGCATGCCTCGGATGGCATCCTCTACGAGTTTGTTCTCGTCGACGCTGTCCACATACAGGTTGGTGATGGCCATCTCTGCCATGTGGAGTTTGCTCTTGGGATTGTTGTCGCCCAAGCGCAGTTGGGCATGTGTGCCTGCTGTTATTGCGAGCAGGGCGAGTGTAATGATGATGGCTTTTCTCATACTGCCTCTTCTTCAGGAATATCCTCTTCTATGACAAGGTTGTTGATAATGAAATTCTGTCGTTCCATGGTGTTCTTGCCCATGTAGTATTCAAGCAGCTGCTGCACCTGGTCGTTTTTGTGGAGCGTCACCTGCTCGAGCCTCATGTCTGGTCCGATGAAGTGGACGAATTCATCGGGAGAGATTTCGCCGAGTCCCTTGAAACGTGTGATTTCCGGGTCAGGACCGAGGTCGCGGATGGCATTGATGCGCTCCTCGTCGCTGTAGCAATAACGTGTGATATAGTCGCTGCGTTTTTCGCCGGGAGCGCGGTTGGCATCAGCCTCGGCAATCACCTCCTTGTTTTTGATTTTTGTGCGTCGCGCCCTCACCCTGAAGAGCGGTGTCTGCAGCACATATACATGGCCTTTCTTGATGAGGTCGGGGAAGAACTGCAGGAAGAAGGTGATGATGAGCAGTCGGATGTGCATGCCGTCGACATCGGCATCAGTGGCAACAATCACCTTGTTGTAGCGCAGTGTGTCGAGGCCGTCCTCGATGTCGAGGGCAGCCTGCAGCAGGTTGAACTCCTCGTTCTCATACACCACTTTCTTGGTGAGGCCGTAGGAGTTGAGTGGTTTGCCGCGGAGTGAGAATACCGCTTGGGTGTTGACGTCGCGGCTTTTGGTGATGCTGCCGCTGGCGGAGTCGCCCTCGGTGATGAAGATGCAGCTCTCCTCCTTACGGTCGTTCTTCGTGTCGCTATAGTGGATGCGGCAGTCGCGCAACTTGCGGTTGTGGAGATTGGCTTTCTTGGCACGCTCGCGTGCAATCTTGGTGACGCCAGCCATGGCCTTGCGCTCTTTCTCGCTCTCAGCGATTTTCTGCAGCATCACCTCGGCCACCTCTGCATTGCGGTGCAGGTAGTTGTCCACCTCCTGTTTGATGAAGTCGCCGATATACTTGTTCACCGACACGCCATCAGGACTCATCGTGAGGGAGCCCAACTTGATTTTCGTCTGGCTCTCAAACATCGGTTCCTCGATATTGACGGCGATGGCGGCGACAAGGCCGTTTCGGATGTCGCCATACTCGAAAGCCTTGCCCGAGAATTCCTTGATGGTCTTGGCGATGTGCTCCTTGAAGGCGCTCTGGTGCGTGCCTCCCTGTGTGGTGTGCTGTCCGTTGACAAACGAATGGTATTCCTCGCCATACTGGTTGGTGTGGGTGAATGCAATCTCGATGTCCTCGCCCTTGAGGTGGACGATGGGGTAGATGCCCTGGCTGGTCATCGTGTCGTTGAGCAGGTCCTCAAGTCCGTTGCGGCTCAGGATGCGCCTGCCGTTGTACATGATGGTCAGTCCATAGTTGAGGTAGGTATAATTACGGAGCATCGTCTCCACTATCTCATCATGGAAGCGGTAGTTTTTAAACAGGGTGTTGTCTGGTTCAAACCAGATGTAGGTGCCGTTTTCGTCGGTGCTGTCCTCGGTATTGTCGTTCTGAAGTTTTCCTCGCTCGAAAGAGGCGCAGCGCACCTTTCCCTCACGGTAGGAGCGCACCTCAAAGCGGGTGCTGAGTGCATTGACTGCCTTCACGCCGACGCCATTGAGTCCGACGCTCTTCTTGAAAGCTTTGGAGTCGTATTTTCCACCGGTGTTGAGCATGCTGACCGCCTCGATGAGTTTTCCCTGGGGGATGCCTCGTCCGTAGTCGCGTACGCGCACGCGCAGATTGTCCTCGATATCCACCTCAATGCGCTTGCCGGCATTCATCTTGAACTCGTCGATGGAGTTGTCGATGACCTCTTTGAGCAGCACATAGATGCCGTCCTCGGCAAGCGAACCGTCGCCCAGGCGACCGATATACATACCGGGGCGGGTGCGGATGTGCTCCATGTCGTTCAGATGGACGATATGTTCTTCTGTATAGTCTGTTTGTTGCTGACTGGGATCGAAAATGTCTTTCTCTTCTTGCATGTCTGTTTTGTTTCTTCGGATAGGGCCACAACACGGCCATTTACACATATTCCTCTAAATGTGCAAAGTTAGGCATTTTCCCGTTTTTCTCCAAATGAAAAAGGGAAAAAAAGAAAAATGGGAGAAGAGGTTTAAATCTTTTTTCTGTAGCACCTGCGGCGTTTGTGCAGTTCAGTCTTGAGTTCGCCCCACTGGCTCTGCACATTGGTGTTGTTTTCCATCTCCACGTTGGTCTCACCCCATTCGAAACCATATGCGGCATAGCGAGGGATGAGGTCGGAGAAGAGCAGTGCATTGGCTCCCTTGTTGCGGTACTCAGGCAGCACACCTACCAGATAGAGGTCCACGATATTGGTCTTGTGCCATTTGATGGCACGCAACAGATGCCACCAACCGAAAGGCCACAGACGTCCCTTGCGGCATTTCTGCAGGGCACGGGTAAGTGAAGGAAGGGTAAGGCCCACTCCCACCACCTTATGGGGTTCCACGTTCCAGTCTTCTATCACGGTGAAGAGGCTGAGGTCTGCCATCGGCATGTACATCTTCACATACTGGTCGACCTGCCGCTCAGTGAGTTCGGAGAAGGAATAGAGGTCTTTGAAGCACTCGTTGAGCACACGGAACACTTTCTGCCCGTAGCCGCCCTCGAACACCTCCTTGCGGGTGAGTTTTTTCACATGAAGGTTGTAGCGACGCTCTATCATGCTGGCTATCTTGGCATAGCGCTCCGGCACCTCCTTGGGAACGAAGAGCTTGTACTCTACATAGTCGTTGTCTTTCTCATATCCACCCAGGCGCTCGATATGCTCGGGGTAGTAGGGGTAGTTGTAGATGGTGGCGAGCGTACCGAGTTGGTCGAAGCCATGGATGAGCATGCCCTCCGGGTCCATATCGGTGAAGCCCAGCGGTCCCACAATCTCTGTCATTCCCTTGCTGCGTCCGTAGTCCTCGACAGCCTTGAGCAATGCGCCCGACACCTCGATGTCGTTGATGAAGTCTATCCATCCGAAGCGCACCACCTTGCGGTCCCACTTGGCGTTGGCCTTGTGGTTGATGATAGCGGCCACGCGCCCCACGATGCGCCCATCCTTGTAGGCGAGGTAGTATTCCGCCTCGCAGAACTCGAAAGCGGCGTTTTTGTCGCTGCTCAAGGTGTGGAGGTCATCGCTGTAGAGCACGGGAGCGTCATACTCGTTGCCTTTGTAGAGGTCGTAGTGGTATTCAATAAACCGTCTGAGGTCTTTTTTGCTCTCTACTTTCTTGATAGTGATGGCGGACATAGTCTGTTTGGTGTGAAGTGAATGTATCTAAAGAATAACACATGGATATGAATGACAAAATTAAGGTTTTCTGCCGAAATGACCAAATTTTACGGCAAAATTAACCAAACTATGGATTAAGGAGTAAGAATTATGATTACATTTGTCTACACTCCTACACTCCTAAACTTCTCACATATAAAAATAACATGTTCTCGTCGGCCTATGGTGGAGGCGAAGAGCCAGGTGTCACCGCCATCGGCGAGATGGAGTCGGCGCCGCAGTTGGTCGGCAGTCATGGGGAAGTTGCGCACGGTGATGTTGGCACGGTCGATGCCTTTCAATGCCTCTCGCAATTGTTTTTTGTTGGTGGTTGTGGTGTGGAGGATGTGCAACTGCCGCCCGGGGAAGTCGGGCAGGTGTCGGTCGGCTACGAAGAGGTGGCTGTTGTCGGCAAGGGCGCGGATGGGAAAGTGATGTGCCAAGGCAGCGAAGCACCCTGCCTTCATGATGGCGGCATTGGGTTCATAGAGCCATGATGCCGTTGCTGTTTCTCCGATATTGGATAGGGTGGGGCAGGGGGGCAGCACCAGTTCCTCCTGTGTGTTGGTGACAAAACGGTTGTCATCGTTGGCGCAATGGAGGGCAACGGAAGGGTTGTGCTGCCGTGCGTCAAGCACCACGAGGAGTTCCTTGCATTCGTTGCCAGTGGCGACAATGTGGACTTCGCGTAGTGCCCCAGGGCAGGCGGCATCCAACAGTATGGCGGTTTGGTGCCAATCGAGCATGGGTGAGAGTTTCACCATGAGGAGGTCGGTCTTCTCCATCAGCATGGGGAGGACGGGCAGGATGTCGGGTGTGCAGTCGCTGATGGCAAAGGTGCGTCCACCGTGGGAGTCGCGCCGTGCGGGGTCGACAAAGACAAGGCTTTGGTGGGGTAGGTGAGATAAAACCTCAATTCCGTCGCCCTCTGTCACTGTGGCATTATTGATGCCGAGTACCTGAAAATTGTGTTGCGCAGCCTCACACAGATGCGCCTGTTGTTCAATGTAATGCGCTTGTCTGAACAAGGGGGCAAGGAAAGAGAAGTCTACTCCCATGCCGCCGGTGAGGTCGGCCATAGTGTCGAAATCTTGCAGCAGGCGCAGACAGATTTCTGTTTTGTAGCGTGCGGTGACCTCAGAGGAGCATTGCTCAAGGGCAAGGTGCGGAGGATAGAGAATGTCATCATGGGCAGCCCATGAGGGCAGTTTGGTGCGTGCCCTTTGCCATCCGTCAATCTGTTGGATGGCAAAGGGCACGTCGATGTCAGCATATTTACTGGCTTGCAGCGCCAGTTGCCGCACATCATCCAAACGGTGTTCCCGTATGAAGTCTTCTAATCCATTCAAGATAGATAAACCTTCATCCTTCATCTTTCAACCTTCATCCAAAGTCATCAATTGATGACTTTATAAAGTCTTTTTGCCTCCTGCCGTGTGCAGAGGTTGAAGTGCCACCATTCGGTGCGCAGCGGACGGAAGCCCCCGGCTGCCATCACCTCGCGAAGCAGTTCGCGGTTGGCTTTGGCCTCTTCGGTCATCCGATGCTTTGCTACAAGTTGGGCTTCGTGGTCGATATGCGAGAGGTCGCCCATGAAGTCCACCTTTGCGCCCATGGGGATGGTGTCGCCGCCCACGCGGCAGATGGAGATATCTACCGCCATGCCATAGTTGTGCATGCCGCCGCCGCGTGCTGGGTTGCTCACATAGAAGTATTTGGGCGTGTTTTTCACTACATCCCACATCTTCTGCTGGATGCGCATGGGACGGGTGGCGTCGAAGATGATGAGGCTCAGTTCGGGACGCAGTTCCTTAAGCCGTTTCTGTGCTTTGACGAGCGCCTGGGCAGCTTTCGGATGCAGGTATCCCTCGCGGAGGTCATCGTAGAGTATGCGGCCGGTGAAGTTGTCGGGACGAGAGTACATCAGGCTTACCTCGATGGTGGGGTCGAGCTGCTGCACATTGACCATGCCTTGGCGCTCCATCGACAGTGCCGTGGCGCTGAGTGTTACCGTGTCTCTCTCCACCGCCGTTGTTTTGGTCTTCTCCGCCGTGTCTCTCTCCTCCGCTGTGTCAAGAGTGGTGTCGGCAGAGGTTCCGGCAGCAAGCACTGTCGCCTGCTCCCCCCGTGGGTGAGAGCAGGCGATCAGCATTGTAGCGATAAGTAGGATACTTCTCATTAGAATTGTACTTTAGGAGCATTTTGTGCCCCCTCATCAGCAGCGAATTTTTCCATGGTCTGGAATCCGAAGATGCCAGCCAGGAGGTTGTTCGGGAATGAGCGTATCTGCCTGTTGTATTCAGTCACAGCAGAGTTGAATTTGTTGCGTGCCTCATTGATGCGGTTTTCGGTGCCTTCCAACTGTTCTTGCAGGTTAATGAAATTCTCATTGGCTTTTAGGTCGGGATAACTCTCCGAGATGGCAATGAGTCGGCCGAGAGCCTGACCCAGTTCTCCCTGTGCTTTCTGATATTCAGCGAGTTGCTCGGGTGTGCAGTTGCTCGGGTCGATGGTCATTTGCGAAACCTTGGAGCGAGCCTCAACCACTTCTGTGAGGGTTTTCTCCTCATGTGTGGCGTAACCTTTCACGGTCTCCACGAGGTTGGGGATGAGGTCGGCCCTGCGCTGGTAAGCAGACTGTACGTTGGCCAATGCATTGGTGGCTTGCTCTTGGATAGCCACCATGCCGTTATAGGCTTTAATCGCCCAAAGTGCGATGACGGCCAAAACGATGATTAAGATGGTTGTTTTTTTCATTTTCTGATGATTTTTATGGGTTGATAATTATGTTTTTTCTTACCAAGGGGATATGTCTTTTACCAGCTGCCGCCGGCACCTCCGCCACCGAAACTGCCGCCACCGAAGCTACCTCCTCCGAAGCCGCCGCCACCGCCGCTGCTCCAGCCACCACCGCCGAAGCTGCCGCCGGAATAGCCTCCACCTCCACCGCCTCCGATGAAGATGTTGCCGTTGTGGCGCCACAGCCAGATGATGATGATGATGAGAATGATGAGGGTGAGGAGGTCGCCGCCGCCTTCGTCATCATCGATGATCATCGATGTGGCTGGTGGCAGTTCTCCTGTCTTCAACTGAGTATAGGCCGCCTTGCTCGTCTGAAACACGGCAAGGTCGGGGTTGCCAGCCCTCATATTGGGCTTGATGAAGTTGGTGGCGATGCGGTTGCAAGTGATGTCGGGCAAATACTCTTCCAGTCCCATTCCCGGTGCGATGAAGTACTGCCTGTCCTCCACGGCGATGACGACGACCAGTCCGGTGCGGGTGTCCTTATAACCCACGCCGTATTTGTTGCCTATGTCTTGCGCTACGCGGAAGGCGTCGCCGTTACTCACATGATTGACGATGACGAACACAGACTGCACGTCGAGTTCGCTGTTGAGTTTGCGGAGATAGTAGTTGGCACTGTCGCGGTACTCCTGCGTGAGGATGTTGTCGGGGTCGCAGACAAACTGCGTGGAGTCGGTCAGGAAAACCATCGGGATGTTGTCGGCGTTCCAGATGGGGTAACCGTCTTCCGCCTTCTCAATAGAGGCAGCAGACAATGAGATGGTGCCCATCATCAAAATGAGCATCATCAGCAGTGCGACCCACGGTCGTCTCATGCCTCGGCTTTCAGTCATTTTTCTCATGATTGCCTGTTTGACGTGCAAATATAGTGCAAATTGAGCGCAATGCAAAGGAAGAAACGAAGTTTTTTACTTTCATTGCCGAGATGCAGCCTATATTCGCGGAGCAAATATAGTGAAAGGCGAGAGAAAAGCAAAATAAAAAACAAATTTTTTGATTTTGCTTTTCCGAACCGCATCCTATATTCGTGTAACAAATATAGTGCAAAATTCCGATTAAGCGAACAAAATACAAATTAATTTGCATTTTTGAGCGCAAGGAATTTATTTAAATTGAGCGCAATGCAAAGGAAGAAACGAAGTTTTTTACTTTCATTGCCGAGATGCATCCTATATTCGTGTAACAAATATAGTGCAAAATTCCGATAAGCGAACAAAAAGTCTGTGTAGAGTTGTCATTCATCCTCCCTCACTTTGCGATTGGCAACGAACACTCCTAAGAGGATGAGGGCACTTCCAATATACGCCATCAGCGTCATGGGTTCCTGAAGAAACAACGCACTGGCAATGATTGTGGTGATGGGATTCAGATAGACATAATTGCTGGTGGAAATGGCACCGATTTTCTTTACAGCAACACTCCACCAAAGGAAACACAGAAAAGAGGCGACAACGGAAAGGAACAAAAGATTCATCCAAATAGTGGGTTGTCGCAGCTGTTCCAATGGGAAACTCCATGGCTTCAGTAAAAACAAGGGGATAACTGTCAGAATGCCATAGAAGAAAACTTTTCGGGTAATATAAGTGGCCTTATAGCGGGTAGACACTCTCTTGATGACCAGACTGTAGATGGCCCAACTGAAAGCAGCCACAAGGGCAAGCATATCGCCCAGGGGACTCAGTTGGAGCACGAAATGCCCGTTGTATACCACCATTCCTACCCCTACCAAGGCTGTCACCGAACCCAAAATCAGCGGGACAGTCGCTTTCACACTCTTCATAAACAGGATGGCAAGGAGCATGGTGATGAGTGGGGCGGTGCATACGATGAATGCCACATTGTTGACATAGGTAAGACCAATGGCGGTGTTCTCTGCCACGAAATACACAGTTCCTCCTACCAGTCCCAAGATAAAGAACAACCCTTCGTCGGTCCATGACTGCGACCTGATGGTCTTGGGGGAGATGGTCCAGATACATAGATAGGCCACAATGAACCGGAGCAGGAAAATCTCCATCGGTTGCAGTCCGTGCTGCAACAATACCTTGGTGTTGACAAATGTCACACCCCAGATGGCGATGGTTAGGACAGCCAACAAATGATATCCCCAATTTCTCATGTTCTCTCCAATCGTTCTTGGTATAAAGGTTGACAAAAACAGCTAAGTATGGAGACAGCATTTCTGCCTCCATACTCCTCTTTTTTAACGGGAATTATGCTGCCAAGTCTTTACTTTGCCTCTCCATCACCATAGATGAAGCCGAAGGTGCAGCTGGGATAGTCGAATATCTCCTCATCACGGAAGAAACGCTTCAGTTCTATCTCGGCGTTAGAGGTGGAGTCACTGGCGTGGACGATATTTTGCTGATTGCTCATTGAGTAGTCGCCACGGATGGTTCCGGGGGCAGCCTCACGTCCGTTGGTGGAACCTGTCATGGTGCGCACCACCTGTACGGCATCCACACCCTCAAGGGCAAGGGCAATTACTGGTGATGCCTGCATGGAGGCAGCCAAAGAGGGGAAGAAGGGACGGTCTACAAGGTGGGCATAGTGCTCGCGCAGAATCTCATCGGAGAGTTGCATCATCTTCATGCCTGCCACACGCAGTCCGCGGCGCTCAAAACGGTTCACAATCTCACCAATCAACTGTCGCTGAACGCAACTGGGCTTCAGCAATACTAAAGTTTTTTCCATAATATCAACAATTTTACATTTGAAACAATTTTTGCAAAGATACGAATAAGCGAGAGGAAAGCAAAATAAAAAACGGAGTTTTTGAATTTTGCTTTTCCGAGTAACGGATTGGGCAACACTTAAAATGAAGCCCCGAATATCAATATCAACACAGAGGCACAGAGATACAGAGTTTTTATTTATCTCTGTGTCTTTGTATCTCTGTGTTGTATTTATATATGGAAGTGAAAGTATCTTCGACGTAAGTCAAAGATGGATTATCGTGATGTTACCAGAGATGCCTGAGGGGACAAGTTCGTCGGTGGGTTTTGCCAATGGGTAATTTTGTTGGATGGTGCGTTCGGACTCAGGCAAGAGGGCATCACCCACCAGACGGTTCCAGAGGCAATTGGGCATCCGCAGTTCTATCTGGTTGCTGCCACGACGGAGCAGGCGGCTCACATCGACGGTCCAGGGCGAGCACCACACGATGCCAGCCGACTGCCCGTTGATGATGACCTCGGTGGCGGTGTTGAACAATGGAAGACTCAGCTGATAACTGTGCCGGCGATTGTAGTGGGGCATTTTAAATGATGCCTTGCAGATGGCGGTTCCCGAATAATACTTGATGCGAGGGTCGTCGCTTTGCGTCCAGTCCCCGAGTGTCTGCATGTGGATGGTTTCAGATGGTCCGCCCATCGTGGCGTCGAAAGATACTGTCCATTCGGACGGTATTACAGGTATCACCTGCGTGCCGGTTTTTTGATTGTCATGCTGCTGATTTCGATTGCCGAAAACAACGAAGAAAGACTCACGGGGTGCCATGCTGAGTTGTATGGTATTACGGCTATTGGCTCTTGTTGTTGCCAGGTGGTGTCTCTCACCGCTGACAGGGTCCCACAGTTCTGCCCCATCTGCTGCGGTGGCAAAGGTGAAGACCCCTTGGATGTACTGGTCGCTATGGTTGTTGAGAAAATAGATGTCCTCATTGGCTGTACGGCGGTGTGCGAAATAGAGGCGTTCGCCGTGAGGCGTCTCCACATCGGGTTGGATGTCTACATCGCGAAGAGCCTCAGCTAAAGTTCGATGGTCTGTCTGTGGGTCGTAGATGACGGCGCCCTGTTGGCGCATGAAGTCAATCTGCTGTCGGGCTTGGGTGGTCAGTTGTCCCTCCGACGGCAGAATCATCATGCGATAGCTGACACCGTCGGGCAGGCAGATGCGGCCATCCTTCGTGGTCATGCGATGCAGCAGGGCATCGGTCGTGAAGGCATCGAAATCATAGCCCTGTGGCAGTTCGAGCAACCGATGGCTCAGGGTGCGCATGGGAACGTCGTCACCCAGATAGATGCAGATATCGCTGACAGGCTTGCCCTGGCGCATCATCCATGAGCAGCGTGCCTGATAGTCCCAGAAGGGGCGGCTCATGGGCCACAGCGTGTTCTTACGGTTGAGCACGTACTGCCGTCCATTGGCAGTATTCAGGCGGTTGTCAAGCCAAGGCTGGTACGCCACGGCACAGACCACGAGTTCGTTGATACCGAAACAGTAGGCATAGTCGGCCAGGTTTTTGATGTCGGCCAGGGTGTGTTTGTAGGTGGCATCGGTGAATGCCTCGCCAGAAGCAATCAACTTGCCATAAAGATGGGCAGATGATGAGCAGTCCTTGATGTCGTAGTTACCCTCGGTCTGATAGCCCCAAAACTCTGCCTGCGGTTTGTCCAACAGTTTTTTTACCTCTATGGCATCGCCGGCCATGCAGAGCGCACCGCCGACAGCTTGGGCGGTAAGTGTCAGGCATACTTCCGATGTTCCGTCGCCAATCTGTTTTTCTGTATGGCAAAGACGGTTCATCTCACCATAGTATCGGTCGGTAATCAAGTCGCTGATGGTGCGGCGCAGGTCGTATAGGAAACGGTCGGACTCCTCGGCCGAACCAACGACAAAGCCCGCCATCACGGGGAGATACTTCCGCATGTCGTAGCCACGGAGCCGACGGAACTCGTCCTCGAAACCCACAGTCCAGTTCTGCGGACCCGCCTCATGGCTGTCCATACAGATGCCCTGGAGCACGCCGCCATGGGCACGTATGCTGTCGATGACGGGTTTCACATAACTCTGCCATTGCAGGCGCGCTCCCTCCACGGACAGTTTGTCACATTCCAGACCGAGGGCCTCCTTGCGGCCATGCTTGGTATGGCCACCGTTGGACACGGAGAGGAAACGCAGCACGAGCCACTTGCCCTGAGGCACTTTCTGCCACGAGACCGTGCCGTCGGCAGCGACCATGGATGTCAGGTCGATGGCTCGCGAGAAGTCGGCCAACTCTCCCGGCGCATACCGTGGCGTCTGGTCAGCATCGATGAACTCAGATATCAGACTGGCTTTTTGCTGCCAGGCATCGACAGAGGCACGGGCAGAAAGGGTGATATGGTTGAACTTGAGGGTAGAGTCTGTCGGAACGATGCGGAACCAGCGGGCCGTCACCTTCGGGAAAGCCACCGTCTGGAGTTTGATGCCGCCGAGGTTGCGGTATCGGGGACGAAGGTCGCAAACCTTATGAAAGGAAACGCCATCCTCAGAGGCCTGCAGTTCCGCCACAGATGAGAGCGGTGTGAATCCACATCCGAAGAATTCATTCGGACGAGCATCGAGTTTGAAATGCGAAGGCGGCACCTGCATGGATGAGGTGCGGGCCTTGCCTCGTGCCGACACCTCGTAGGTGATGCTACGGGCGGTGAAGGGCCGTTCAAAGTTGATTGACAGTTCCGGCATTTGTACTTGTTCCAACAACTCCTCCTGATAAGGAAGGGCGATGACGGCCACATCGTGATGCCAATTGCCAGGCATCTTTTCCGGCAAAGGCATTTGGAAGGTCAGGTCGCGGCCTCCTTCCACAATCATCTCCGTACAGGCCAGCGACTGCATGCTCTTGTCGGGTGTGATCCACTTGCCGCCAGCCACATAGCCATTGCTGCAGTTGACCTCGAAACTGAGTCCGAGCCGCCGGGCTTCCTGTGAAGAGAACAGCAGTTCGTCCCACCACTCAGGCGAGAACACCTTGGATGCCCCCTCACCATCGCCATGCACCTGGTCGTAATAGACCACTCCGCCAACCCCCTGCTGCTTGAAAGCCTCGAGGTCGGCAGTGATGCCCTCATGGGTTCCGACAGTCTCACCATGAAACCACCATACCTTCGTGCGTGCCGTATCCTGCGGATGGTCGAAACCGTAGGCGAGCGGCGTCTGTGCAATGCTGGGGATGGTGGCGGCCCATAATAAAAATAATGCGACTGTTTGTCTCATGATGGGTGATGTGTGGTATGCAATGTGCTTGCAAAAATATAAAGTAAATGGCATATATGGTTCTCGATGATTCATTTTTTTTTGTTGCCCCACTTGTGAATCTTCTGCAAAAGACTTATTTTTGCACAGTTGATGATGAAAAAATGCTTTCCTCATGCGGAACAACTCAACCATTTCAGAGAGAAGTCAAAACAAGAGCAATCCCTATAAAATGTGGTTGCTGACTCCGCCTGTCATCCTTGTGACGGTGATTTCGGACATCATCATCTGGAATGGGGTGTTTCCTTCACTAGACTTGACTTGGAAATGGATGGTGTGTCTGCCAACTGCCATTATCCTTTGCCTGATGGTTGCAGTCATTTCAGGTCATGGAGGCAACCGAAGCTTGCAGCTGTTTATCGGCTCGTTGTTGTTTTTGGCAGTTCCCAAACTGGTGTTCTCCGTCTTCGCCTGGCCTTTCGGATGGGTGTGTGGACTTATAGTGTCTGCTATAGTCATCATTCTCTTCACGTATGCCACCACTTATGGTTGGCTGAAGCTGACCGTCAAGAAGGAGGATTGGGTTTTTCCTGACCTTCCAGATGCGTTTGATGGCTATCGGATTCTCCAAATTTCCGATTTTCATATAGGCACATTCGCCAATCATCCAGAATTCATCGAGAAAATGGTCACTACGGCAAACAGTCTAAATGCCGACCTCATCGTGTTCACAGGTGACTTAATCAACACCAGCGTAAGTGAAATCAAGCCCTTTACACAAATGCTGTCGCAGTTGAAAGCCAAGGACGGGAAACTGTCCATCATGGGAAACCACGACTACATGGACACACAAAATGTGGTGAGAGCCGAAAAGGAGATGGGGTGGAACCTGCTGATGGACAGCCATACCGAAATGCACAAGGGGCAGCACACCATCTACGTCATCGGTGTGGAGCACACTGGAAAACCGCCTTTCGAGTCAAGAGGAAACTTGAAGCAAGCGCTCGCCGGTGTCCCTAATGATGCGTTTAAAATCCTGCTTACCCACGACCCTTCCCATTGGAGGATGGAAGTGCTCGACACAACAGATATTCAACTCTCATTGTCAGGACACACCCATGGCGGTCAGCTCAAGATAGGCTGGTTCTCTCCTGCCGGATTGATATGCCGTGAAATTGCCGGCATATACACCCAACAAGGGAGGATGCTCTATGTCTCTATGGGCGTTGGAGGAAGAATCCCCTTCAGATTAGGCGCATGGCCTGAAATCAACTTACTGACTCTTAGAAACAAGCTCTCGTAATGAAAAAAATACTTGTTTTTTACCTCATAGGTTATGTCTTGGTTGTAGGAACAATGTTGCTGTTGTCCTTTATTTGGAATGACACTTGCAACAACTTGCTTTACGATGGGTCACGCTGTTTCATCATAGAAAACAGGGCAGAGGACATCAAAAGAGTCACACTCTGCGTGTTCAAGGAAGAATTGGTGTGGAGGCTCCTGCCAATTCTGATATCATCTCTCCTCATCGTGTTTTTGAAAAACAAATGGATAAAACGTATTGCCATCCTTTTGTCTGTAGCCTCCATCATATACATTCAGTTGATATTCGGCGCCAAGCATTGGAGTCCTTTATCAGATTTCCCGCGCTACCACAATATCCTCATGCAGGGTGGAACGGGGTGTATTTTGGCCATAACCTATATATGCATCCTCTGCCTCACATGGAAAATGCTTTTGTTGATCAATATCAACAGCAAAAGTACTTGCTCCAAAATCAGAAACCTCATCATCTGCCATATTATGGCTTACTGCGCTTCTGTCATAGTCCACGCATTGTCAAATACGATAATCGTCATCACACAGACATTTTAAGCGGCTGACATACAGAAGCTAAAGAAAGAGCAGCTCGATGACATCCTGCGGCGGCACAAATCCTATGTACCCATGACAAATTGTCACAAGTTCCATGTTTTTTACACTAAAACAGGGGAAAAAAGTTTGGCACGGTTTTTGCGTATATTTTACGCAATGCTTTATGTTTAATCTTTAAAGAAAATTTATGCAGTACACAATTCAAGATTTGCTGAAGGGCGCAAAAGCCATGTCGAGAAGTGTTTTTGGTAAGAGAGACGAGTATCAAATCAAGTTCAACCACGAGGACGATGGTCTCTGGTATGTGGATTTCCCCAACTGGCCTTTCGACCATCACAATCTCCTGATGGTAAATGGTGCCGATGAGATGTGCGCCTTCCTGTCGGACGACGATGTCACCACTGAAGTTCTGGTGCGCCCGTCGAACAAGCGCCTCCAGCTCGAAGGCTATGCCGAATTGGTGCAGAAGGAGCACTCGCTGACAGGCGGCTCCACCTATGAGGTGCGCAATCTCGAGGGTTTCAACCGCAACATCTGGCTTTGCCCTGTCACCCTGTTTGTATTAGGAAAGTATCCCAAATACATGTATGTGAAGAAGGCATAAGTAAGAGAAGCCCATAACGGTATAAGGCAACAGCCATTCCCCGCTCCTCCAGGATTTGGAGGGAGCGGGGATATTTTTTGCTGAATGGACGGCAAGGGAAACTAATAAAATCACCTTGTACATATAGGCAGCTGATGTCTAACAAAAGGGAAAGGAAGGAATTATTCTTTTTCCCTTTTGTCCCGATAATAAGTTTGGTACGAATTGCGTATATATAGCAATGGGATGGACTAAACTGTCAAAGAAACTCCAACGCATCGTTGGAGAAATCCAAACGTCGAAAAACCAAGACACTATAATACTTTACCAATTGGTAAAGTATTAGAAAATGGATGTGAATTTCTGAAACGGGCTGTTTCAGAATTGCTGTAATTAGAGAGTCTAAGCGAAGCAAAACTGCACCAGCTTGATGCAGAATTTGCCAATGTGAAATCCACCATGTTGGTGGAGAAATTCTGATTTCAATTGCACTGGGAAAAATGCAACGGGTCGTTGCAGAAAGCAGACCATTGGGGCAAAATGAATAAATCACATTGAGGACAGTCCCCAATGATCATATATCCCATGCTTTGGAAAACCTAATCAATCCTTACAAGATTGAAAAATAATCAAAGTGATCATGGTCACTTCTTTTCATTCTCGTGTCCTTTCTATCATAACGAACAACTTGCTGAGTTTCAATATTGGCCGGCCAAGGTAGGTTGAAGTGTTATATCCATTGACCTTTGCCCAATCAACAATGTCATTTCGATTTTCCCCTGGGTAGTAAATAGATAGGAGTTTCTGGTCAACCATGTCCTTCCAAATCAATGGCGTCTCCATAGCCTCTATATCACCGACAGAGGCTATTCCAAGGGCAATTGCCGTGGGACTTTTTACCAAATCTCCTTTCTCTGGTGTTGGAGTTGTTGCAAGATTTTTCTTTACATCATCAATAAACAACTTGAGTGTCAATAGGTCTTGAGCAAGTTCCAATTCTGCGATGAGGTCAATCTCTGTATTCACACGCTGATGCAACATGCTTCCTTCTGCGTGGCCTAACTGCTTCAGTCCCCAATGAGTTTGAAAACGAAGGGTCTCAACGGCTCTCTTCTTTGAGAGAACATCTCTTTTTTTCTGATTCTTTTTCTTTGCCATAATAAATGAAATATTGACGTCTGCCTTATATATTATACGATAGAATTTTCCTTTAGAGGGTAAAATCGCCATATAAGTATGCAAAAACGCTGCATAGAATATAAAATAAATTAAAAAATCCCGGTTATCTTTATGGTATGAATACATTATTCCTATGTTTTTATACCTTTGCATACGATACATTGAAAAAACATGATAAGTAAAACAATCAATCGATATATCTGGCTGCTGGATACCTTACAAAAGAAGAAGAAACTGACCTTTGAGGAAATCAGCGACTTATGGAGAAAGAGCGGTATCGGGGATGGCAAACCCCTGCCGCTTCGTACCTTTCATCAGCATCGCGATGCTATTGAGGAATTGTTTGGAGTGAAAATCAAATGCGACCTCAAAGATAATTATCAATATTTCATCGACAATCCCCAGGCGATGTGTGATGACAGAACCCGTCGATGGCTGCTCAATTCGTTCTCGCTGTCGAACATGATTATTGCTGGGCACAATATGAATGGCAGAATTCTATTTGAGAACGTTCCTCGTGGCACAGAATATCTGCAACCAGTGATTGAATCAATGCAACAGAACAAGGTGTTGAAGTTGGATTATCAATCGTTTAGCGAACATCGCAAAACGTACCATATAGAGGCATACGCCATGAAGGTATACCATCAACGATGGTACATTGTAGGTAGGCTTCAAGAACAGGATGCTATCCGGCAACTTGCATTAGACAGGATAATGGAGATGGAGATGACTGATGATTCGTATGAGGTGCCAAATTCATTCGATGCAGAAAAGTATTACGCAAATACCATTGGTGTTTTCGTGAATGAAGACATGAAGCCCCAGAAGGTACGCATCCGTGTCTATGGAAAACAAGTGGAGTATCTGCGTACACTTCCATTACACCGTTCTCAAGAAGAAGTGCTGACCAAGCATGAGCAGTTCAGTGAATTTCAGTATCGGCTATGTCTTAATCCTGAACTCTCCACCCAATTGTTGGCAATGGGTGAGAATGTAGAGGTGCTGGAACCGATGGAGTTGAGAGAGGAGATTAAAAGGAGATTAGAAGATTGTTTAACTAAATACAAATAGAGATTATGAAAATTACTTTTAAGAAAAATGGGGCTGACATAATCGAAAACAATTGGGAGTCATTATGGAAACCCAAAAAACAAGAGCATTGGAAAGACGGTAGGAGTTCGAAAGAATTTGCAAAGTTCGCATTCAAATCCATAGATTCTTTCCATGATTTGATATCAAAGGTTCTGAAGTCGTGTGGCATTGAAGAACAAGATTTTGAATGTGAGCCTGAAGCGACAAGCAGTTTAGGCACGGGCTTTAAAAGTGGAGGTTGCAGAAATCATGATTTGTTAATGGTGGGCAATAAAAATTGTATCATTGGCATTGAAGCCAAAGTTGACGAATCATTTGATAAGGAATTAGGAGAAGAACGTAAAAGCCAAAAAAAGGATGAAAAAGATGATAACAAGACAAGAGCCGACAAGCTATGCGAATATTTTGAAGTTGATATAAAAAATGTCAACAAAATAGGTTATCAACTTTTTACAGGAACTAGAGGCACAATCAATTCAGCAATCAACAACAAAAAAGAGAAGTGCATTTTTTTGGTAATTGTTTTCGACGGTGATATCGAATTTGATAATGATCATCTAAAGAGAATTGAGAAAAATAATGAAGATTTCAAGTGTTTTTGCAACGCAGTTGATGCTAGTTACAAACCATTCCACGATGTCAAAGAAAATATCGATTGCTGGATAAAAAAAGTCACTGTAACCATTACAAAAGACGCATCCGAAACGAGTTGCTACTCATTTAACTTGTAACTATCCTATTATGTTTGGCTAAACATATCTTTTCTTTTATCTCGAACAATAATAAACTATTTTATTAGCCGTGTGCAGCGTTTATGCATACCAAGGCGGGCATTTCCCCTAAATCCCCATTCCTCTTTCGTATAAAGTATATAGAGGCACATCTAAATATGATATATGGAAAAGGACATGATTAAAGGACGTAGGAGTGAACCAACAACGGCAATCTTCCCTCAGGTGATAGAGGTCCCATTGCCTACAACGGAGGAGCAAATGGATATGATTGCTCGAATCCAACAAGGTAGCAAAGAAGCTGAGGAAGAACTGAAGAAGGCAAATATTCGTTTTGTGGCGAGCCTTGCAAAGCAGTATTTGGACATGGGAATAAGCGACGATGAACTCCTTTCTGCTGGAATGGAGGGACTTGTTGTTGCTGGTCACCGATACGATGCAAGCAGAGGTTATAAGTTTGTCACCTATGCTATTTGGTGGGTCAGACAGGCTATCTTAAATGCTCTTCAAGACTCTGGTAATGAAGAGGGTAAAAAGGTGTGGCAGAAAGAAAAAGAGCGAGTCGCGAAAAACGAAGCATTTGCACACCTCCTTGAAAGCGGGCATCTTACCGAGGACGTTGCATCTGCCATTGAGACACTCGAACCTCAATCGAAAGAAATAGTCTTGCTCACCTATGGCATAGATTGTGACAAGTGTACGGATGAGGAAATCTGCGAAAAACTTGGCCTGACAAAACCAAGTCTTCTGCAAATAAGATGTATCGCAATAATCAAACTAAGAAGGAAGTACTTCAAATATGACTCGCCTGGGATCGAGTAATATAAATCGGAGAGCGTACCATCCGATATATTAGGAAAAGAAAAAAGATAAACCAAATATTATGAACATTACATTTAATAAACTAAAGGGCGATTCCAAGATATTTGAAGAACTCAAAAAGAATCCGTCTTGGTGGACAAGATTCAAGAATGATAAATCTCTCTACATAGAGATTCGCAAGGACAATCAAGTCAACGTGTATTTCGAAGGCGGAAGCATTGCACGTATTCACTACTGCAGTAAGCATAAGAAGTTGCAAGTGTTTACACATCATAAATATCTGAATCTGCCAGCACCATCAAAGAGTAATGCATACATAGAATGCAGCGACATCATTGAGAAACCAATTAAGAAAGATTCTGAGATTTTGGTTTGCGATAAAGTTATAGAAAGGGTGAAGACCTGTTATTCACAGAAGCATGCAATTAACGGAGTGATAGACAAACAAAAGTGGTCTGAGAAATACATTCAAGGCTCTATAATTGTACAATCATCAGCATTCCATCTTGATTCGGAATTTGCCTATAACGATGATATTTCTCAGAACAGAATAGACCTCGTTAATTGTGCCGATGGTATTGTTACATTCGTTGAACTAAAAAGGATGAGCGATGGCAGGATGCTTCACAAAACAGATGAATCACCAGAGATTGTTAAGCAAATGCAACGATACCGTGATTTTATAATGAGGTATTCCAACGAACTGCTTGCTTATTATCAAAGGCTTTACGACATAAAGGTTGAACTCGAACTTCCTGTTCCAAAATCACGTCCTACATCCATAGAACCAGAACCCCATCTGCTTATCTTTGATACATGGGAAAAGAATACACCAGGAAGAGACACACATAGACGCAGACTTCAGGAGATACTTCAACGAGAAAAAATAGAATATAGTATTAAGACTGATTTGTAAAATGGCAGAAGTCAAGATTCATCGAGGGCTTGACCAGATAGGCGGTTGCATAACCGAAATTTCGACAGATACATCAAGAGTATTCATCGACTTTGGACAAAATCTGCCTGGCAATGGCGAGCCAACAACACCAGAAGAAGACGAAAAATTGGTTGCAAGCATTTTCGCAAGTAACCTAAAAGGATATGAGGCGGTATTCTATACACATGGCCATGAGGACCATGTTGGCTTGTTTGAGTACATTCCAGACAATGTGCCACAATACATGAGCGAAGGGACCAAGGCTCTCCTTTCCATAAAATATGATGTATTGTATGAAGGTGCAAAACTGAAGGTCGAGGAGTTGCAAACCAAAGAGTGTGAGGAGAAGGAATATAGTGAAGCCATCAACAGTCTCGTCAATGCAGACAACAAGCGTAAACTTCTTAACAGGATGAATGTATGGTCAAAGACTCCACCTCGAAAGGAACCAGAAGGCATTGTCGTTGGCGACATCAAGGTGACTCCGTTCTTCAACTGCCATAGCATATATGATTCGCACATGTTTCTCATCGAGGCCGACGGCAAGCGCATATGGCACACAGGCGACTACCGTGAGCATGGATACATGGGTAAGGGGCTGTTTCCTACACTGAAGAAATATGCCACCGACATTGATGTGCTGATCATAGAAGGAACAATGTTGAAAAGAGATGACAAATGCATTCACGAGCGTGAAGTCTCACAGAAGATGGCGAGCGCGATGCAAGCTTTCAAATATGTATTTGTCCTTGCGTCTGCCACAGACATAGAAAGACTGGCTACCATAAAGGAAGCCGCCAAAAGCGCAGGAAAACCTTTGTATATTTGGTCCTTGTTTATGAAGAGGACAATGGGGTTATTTACAGAGCGTGAATCGAAATTGTCGTATGGCTTGTTTGCATTTACCCCTCTATTCTATAGAGAACGGTTGTACAGAAAACTGAAACGCAAAGGATTTGCAATGATTGTTGGAACATCGCAGATAGATCGAGTCAGAGAACTTCTTGACAATCTTCCACAAGGTGAAACTCTCCTGATATACTCTTCCTGGGATGGCTATTACAAGGACCCTGAGCAAGTGAAAGTGAATCCTAAATACAAGGAGTATCGTGAGATGTTCCACAATGTGGTTGACATCCACACATCTGGACATGCCGACAGAAGCACCATCAAGAGAGTAGTAGAAACTATTCACGCAAAAGAAGTTATCTGTATTCACAAGGAAGCAGATGCGGAATTATAATAAAGCCGAATATTTATTCGAGTGAGACAAGTTCGGTAGGGATTACGTATATATAGGAATGGTGCAGACTAAGCATTCTAAAAACTCCAACGTATCGTTGGAGAAATACAAATGTCAATAAGCCAAGACACCATAAAACTTTACCAAGCTGGTGAAGAATTGGAATAGGAATGTCAATTTCTAAAACGGGCTGTTTCACAATTGCAACAATTCGGGAATCAGAACAAAGCAAAACTGCACCAGCTTGGTGCAGAATTTGCCAATGCGAAACTCCACCGAGTTGGTGGAGAAATTTTGATATCACTTGCACTGGGGAAAAATGCAACGAGTGGTTGCTGAAATTCCGAACCATCGAGGACAAAAAGTGAGAGATACCGAAGGGTTTGGCATCCATAAGATGTATGTCTCACAGAAAGAACGTTTTCTTCCCATGCCAGATTATGACAAGAGTGACGATTCCAATGTTGTTCTGACCATTCCGGGTAACGTGATAGACGAAAACTACAGCCTCTTGCTTATTGAGAATGCGGACATCGACCTAACCACAGCGGTTTTGTTGGATAAAGTGCAAAAGGGAAAGCCCATCAGCGATGATGCCATCAAGATGCTTCGAAAAAGGAAACTGATTGAGGGGCGCAAACCCCATCTATATGTCTCCAAACGAATAGCAAAAGCAACCAATAAAGAAGTGGAATACACACTGAGAAAGGGATTTGACGATGTAGAATGCCGTGAATGGATAATCAAGGCCCTCAAAGACCATACGGTTTTAAGCCGACAGCAAATCAATGAATTATTGTGGAGCAAACTGCCAATAGATTATACAGAAGAACAGAAACTTCGTAAAATTGGTAATTTGCTTACAAAAATGCGCAAAAATAAAGAGATTCAAACAGACGAAAATCGTCTTTGGCATTTAAGCGAGCAAAATGAAAATTTAAGCGAGTTTAAGTGAGATTTAAGCGAGAAAAGATGATGAATTAGACAGGAAAACCATTACTTTCATTTTTAATTCATTGATAATCAGATGATTTTTTGAATTTAGATAATAATGACATTACGTGAAATTTAAGCGAGATAAACCGGGATTACGGGGACAGATAGGTATTATTAGTCGGAGTAACTCGACTCTGAAGTTATCTAAGGCAACAACCATTCCCCGCTCCTCCAAGATTTTGGAGGGTGCGGGGATAATATTTTGCAGGAAAGACAATAAGAGAACCTAATAAAAACGCCTTGTAAATCAATGACTTACAAAGTGCTTACGGTACCTCATACCATTCTCTTCTCGAACAAATTTTTAGAAGATTTAGATAAGATATGGGAACTAAGGCATTGGATACCCGACCCAACTAAGCCAATAATATACAAAAATAGATGTCCTGTGCGTTTCGCCTTGACACAGTTCTATTTACACTACTGGCGTAATGGCGGCGGGAATAGTTACTCCCTCAGTTACTCCCTCAGTTACTCCCCCAGTTACTCAGCAAACCATTGAGTTACGAGAACAAAAAAGTTGGCGGGGAAAGATTCATCTTTCCCCGCCTCAGTACCCAGAGCCGAGATTGAAGGTATTAAACGATATTGAATAAGATTAAACAAAATTAAAGGTTGAAAATGGTTTAATATTGTTGAAAATCAATTATTTACACGAATTGTATTAAATTGTTTTCAAATGTTAATATTTATTATAAATCAGGAGATGTGGAGCAAATGTGGAGCAATGTGGAGCAAGATTTTGTAATTTTGCTTCGCGAAGTCAGGCATCGGCTCGGATATGAAAACAAAACTGCATTTTGCTTTGCATTTCTCTCGCCTTGCACTGCTTTGCCCCGCATAAAAAACACATCTCAATGAAACTATTATTCCTAATCCGAAAAAAAGCCAAGGCAACAGACCTTGAAACACAGGTTCCGATATATGTCAGGATGCGTGAAGGACGGAAGTTTGACAAATGGATTCCCACCCGCATCATGGTGAATCCCAATTATTGGGACTCAAGGGAAGAGTGTGTCAAGAAGCGTGTGGTCTGTGACGAAGCCATGCGGCAGCATGTCGATGGCGAGGTAAAGAAACTGCGCCGTTTCATCGAGGATGGATATGAGAAGGAGCGCAACAGCGTGGATGCTGAATGGCCCAATAACATTGTGGCACGTTACTATCATCCTGAAGATTTCGTCGAAGAGGTGGAGGAAGAAGAGAAGCATTATATGCTGCTGGAACTCTTTGACCTTTTCTTGTCGAAGCACAAGATGTCGGATGTGAGGAAGAAGAATTTCATGGTGATCAAACGTGTGCTTCAACGTTATGAACTGTTCCTTCAAATCAAGAAACGGGACAAGAGGATCAAACTCGACATCGACACCATCACGCAGGATGACCTCGCCGCCATGAAGGAGTATTTCAGGACGGAGTATCAGTATGCCGATGAGACAAATGAGAACTACAAGCGTTTCAAGAAGCTCTTCACGCTCGTCCCCGAATCAAGAGAGCCTTCCCAAAGAGGAGAGAACACCTTGGTGGACTATTTCAACAAGATACGCACCTTCTTCCGCTGGTGCTATGACTATGGCTATACCACCAACCGGCCATTCGATAAATTCAAGGTCGGGACGGCGATTTACGGCACACCCTTCTACATCAATCTCGACGAGCGCAACCAACTGTACGCATTCGATTTTTCTAATCATCCTCGGTTGGAGCGGCAGCGCGATATCTTTGTGTTCCAGACGTTGATTGGTTGCCGCGTGGGAGACCTGTACGGCTTGACGAAGTCGAATATCGTGGATGGGGCTGTGGAATACATTCAAGACAAGACGATTGAGAACAACCCACGTACGATACGGGTACCGCTGAACGCCCTGGCATTGGAGATATTGGAGAAATACAAGGACACCCCAGGGGACAGCCTCTTCCCTCTGGTCGCCGAACAACAATACAATGAGGATATCAAGACGATTTTGAAGATGGCCGGCATAGACCGCATGGTCACCGTCTTGAACCCGTTGACACGCAAGGAGGAACAACACCCGATTTACGATGTGGCCAGCAGCCACATGGCAAGACGGACATTCATAGGCAACCTCTATAAAAAGGTGAAAGACCCAAATCTGGTGGGTGCTCTCTCTGGCCACGTGGAAGGCAGCAAGGCGTTTGCCCGCTATCGTGACATCGACGAAGACATCAAGAAGGATTTGGTGAGTCTTCTGGATTGAGGTTTCGGGAAAAACATGTAATTTTGCAATGTAGGTCTAAAAACATATACAGCCATGACTAAGGAAGAACTTCTTCAAAGACTGACAGATATAGAGTGGGACGACTTCGAGGTGAAGGAAGCCCAGAACAAGATGCCGAACAATGTTTGGGAAACCGTCTCTGCTTTCAGCAACACGTCCGGCGGATGGATTGTGTTCGGAGTCAAGCAGAAAGGCAAGCGGTTTGAGGTGCAAGGTGTGGAAAACGGGGAGAAGACTGAGTCTGATTTCCTCAACATACTGCGCAATGGGCAGAAGTTCAACACCAAGATACACCCCAAATGCAAGAAGTATTACATTGACGGGAAATTGGTGCTGGCGTTCTTTGTGGAATCCTCGAAGGTGAAGCCTATCTATTTCGGCAATCCCATCAACACATTTATCCGTTCGGGTAGTGGCGACCGCCAAGCCGATGAGTCGGAAATCTCGGCGATGATGCGCGACCAGGCTTTTGGGGTGAGAAGCGAGATGGCAGTCGACGGCACTTCTCTCGATGACATCAAAGCCGAATCACTCAATA
Source organism: uncultured Prevotellaceae bacterium (assembly GCA_902767775.1). GTDB lineage: Bacteria > Bacteroidota > Bacteroidia > Bacteroidales > Bacteroidaceae > Prevotella. Next base: position 156,762 of record CACXIP010000010.1, read on the forward strand.
GTTACCGCAACCATATCGTCAACTTCAATCCAGAGTTTCCTTTCAAGAGCCTGCCTCATGAGGAGTTTTGTGAGAACATAGGTATCATCAAGGATGGGAAGTTGACCTACGCCAGCATCCTAATGTTCGGCAAGAGATTGTGCGTGCAACGCCATGTCAACAACTTCTGGATTGATTATCTTGAAATCCCTGGCACAAGTTACACGGATGCAGCCACTAGATACACCTACCGGATGCCGGAGCAGGACAACTTATGGGATTATTACGAGACCCTCATCCAGCGTCTTCGCCTTCACGTCGATGCACCTTTCACTGCTGGCCCCAACGGTTTCTCTCCAGACGACAACTCACAGTTGTATGCGCTGCGCGAAGGATTGGTCAACATGGAGGCTCATGCCGATACAACCGCATTGAGTTCCAGAATCCAGGCCGTTTCATGCGAGACATGAAAACGCTTCGTGAGGTCATCAAGTCCAACCCAAGAAACCCAAGCATCATCAAGTTCTTCAGATACGCAAAGTTGGGGGAAAACGCAGGCTATGGCATACATAAGATGATGGGTTGGGAGCAGTTGACTGGCGAGAAAGTGACTTTTGACTCTGACATCGACTCGTCCACCGTCACTTATTACCGTCCGAAAATTGGAAGTAAGAACGAGGGTAGTACTACCCCCGTTACTACCCCCGTTACTACCCCCGTTCCGAGTATAGATGATAAAATCATACAGATTATTAGGGCTACACCAAATATTACAAGGGCCGAGATTGGCAAGATTTTGGGAATGACGGTTAATGGCGTTAAATACCATATCAACAAACTCCGCAAAGCTGGTCGTTTGGAATGGGAGGGTAATAGCCGGACAGGACGATGGGTTATCAA
>CACXIP010000011.1 GCA_902767775.1 uncultured Prevotellaceae bacterium
GCTGAACGGCATCCCCGTGGTGGCACTGGAACTGAAAAACCAACTCACCGGACAGAACGTGGAGGACTCACGCCGGCAGTGGAAGAACGACCGCGACCCAGTAGAACTGCTGTTCCATGCCAACACCCGCATTTTGGCTTATTTCGGCGTGGACTTATACGAAGCCATCATGGCCACCGAACTGAAGAAGGAAAAGACGTTTTTCATGCCCTTCAACCAAGGCAGCGGTGGCGCCGGCAATGTGGGTGGGGCAGGGAACCCTCCCTCTCCTCAGGCCGATGGCCAGCTCCCCTCAGGCAGGGGAGCAGTCGAAGATGGCGACTACGCCACGTCGTATCTCTGGAAACGGGTGCTGCGTCGTGACATGCTTCTGAGCATCCTGCAACGTTACATCTCGCGCCAGGAAGAGGAGAAAATCAAACTCGTCCGCGACAAGCATGGGAAAATCAAGGAGAAAAAGGACATTTCTGTGAAAATCATTTTTCCACGTTACCACCAGTTGGACGTGGTGGAGAAACTGATTGCCGACACCGAAGCGAAAGGCAGCGGACAGAACTACCTCATCCAGCACTCAGCAGGCAGCGGCAAGTCGAACTCCATCGCGTGGCTCACCTACCGCCTCGCCTCACTCCACGATGCCGCCCAGAAAAGCATCTTCGATGCCGTATTTGTCATCACCGACCGCCGCGTGCTCAACGCCCAGTTGCAGAGCACCATCCTCGGCTTCGACCATATCGAAGGGCAGATAGAGACCATCACCGACAAAGACCCCTCGACCAAGTTGCGTGATGTCATCAACGAGGGAGCCGCCCGCATCGTCATCTGCACGCTGCACCGTTTCCCCGTCATCTATCAGGAGGTGACATCGAGGAGCGGCAAGCGCTACGCTATCATCGTGGACGAAGCCCACAGCAGTCAGAGCGGCAAGAGTGCCGAGAAGGTGAAGACGGCACTGGCCGACACCGACGAAGCCTTGCGAGAGATGGCGGAACTGGAAGAGAAGACCGAGGAAGAACTGGAGAAGGAGCGCGACAGCATGATGGAGGACCTCTTGGCACAGGGCCAGCACACCAACCTGTCGTTCTATGCCTTCACCGCCACGCCCAAGCCCAAGACCCTGCAGACCTTTGGAGTCTTGGTGGAAAAGGGTCGAACTACGGAAGAAGACAAGTATCGCGCCTTCCACATCTACTCGATGCTTCAGGCCATCGAGGAGGGCTTCATCAAGGACGTGCTGCTGCAATACACCCCGTATAGCGTGACCTACGAGATAGAGAAACGCATCTCGCAAGACCCCACCTACGAGGAGACACCCGCCACGAAAGCCGTGAAAGCCTATCACGACAACCACCAGCACGTCATCAACCAGAAGACGGAGATCATCGTGGAGAAGTTCCGGCAAATCACCCTTAATGCCATGAAGGGACAGGCCAAGGCGATGGTGGTGACATCGAGCCGCGCCCATGCGCTGCGCTATTTCCTGCAAATCAAGAAATACTGCGAGGAGAAGGGCTATACCGACGTGCATCCGATGGTGGCTTTCTCCGGCAAGGTGAAATACGATGAGGAGGAATACACCGAGCCCCAACTGAACAGCACGACCGACCTGCACATCAGTGAGGAGCGGTTGCCGCTCTACTTCTCCAGCGACATGTACAACATGCTGGTGGTGGCCGACAAATACCAGACGGGCTTTGACGAACCGCTGCTGCACACGATGTTTGTGGACAAGAAACTGAAGAACGTGAAGGCCGTGCAGACATTGAGCCGACTGAACCGTGCGCACAAGGACAAAGAGGACACCTATGTGTTGGACTTCGTCAATGCCCCTGAGGACATCAAGAAATCCTTCGAACCCTTCTATACGGCCACGGAACTGATTCGTCCCGTAGATGTGAATGGCGTGTATAATTTCCGCAACGACATCGCGCAGTATCATCTGTGGAGTCCAATAGAAGAGGATGCCATCTACAAGTTGGCCACCTCCACCAAGGGAGACAAAAACAGGTTGGGCAAACTGAGCAATGCGTTCAAGCCCATCGTTGACCGCTTCTTAGACCTCGATGAAGAGACCCGCTTCACCGTGCGCTCATTAGTGAAGAACTTCGTGCGCTTCTATGCCTATATGGCGCAGGTGGAGCGCACCTACGACCGCGACCTGTACAAGACCTACATGTTCTGCGACCTACTTTATCGCCTGCTGCCCAAGACTCCCCACGAGAAGGTGGATTTGGACAAACAAATCCAACTCATCAACTCGCGCATCGAGGAAGGAAAGACGCAACAAATTGTCTTGGAGCGCGGCCAGGGCGGCATCAAGGGCGAGAACGTGAAAGGTGGGGGCAAACCCGACGAGAACAAGGACCTGCTGTCGAACATCATCGACAAGGTGAACCTGATGTTCAAGGGCAGTTTCTCACCTGCCGACCGTGTGATTGTGGAAGCCATCTACGACAAGTTGAGTACGACGGCGGCGAAGAAGAAACTCACCAAACAGGCCAAGAACAACGACCCGAAGCAGTTTGCCGAGAGCATTTTTCCGGAAATCTTTGAGCGGGCCGCCCAACAGTGCTATGACGACAGTGTGGGAGCTTTCGACCGCCTGTTCCAGAACCGCGAACTCTACAACAGCATCATGACGCAGATGGCCGACCTGATGTACCAGAACTATCGGGCAGAAGGCGAGACGCTCATCTTCAATCCGGAGCGGTTCAAGCAAAAGATTATGCCCACGATAGAACGGGAGTTTGCCGTCTTCAGGATGATGCCTAAGAGCAAGGAACAAGTTGCCGATGACCTGGTGGCAGTCATTGCCGCGAAGACCACCGACGACATCGATGGTGCCAACGACGTGATTCAGAATGCCTTCAACCGTCTGTATTGCAGTCCTGCCAAGGTGCCGCTGGTGGACAAGAAACAGCATTTCAACACGCTTGTCAGTCGTTTCGAGGTGTTCCTGAAGAAAGTCTATTACATCAAGAACAACTCAGAGATTGTCAGCACCAAACACGGGCAGGAGGGGATGAAAGCCACGTTGGCCGACTGCATCTTCCAGACGCCGTGTCTGAAACGCCTGAAGTTCTCAGAGAGTGAAGCGGACAAGAAGTTCTGTGACTACCTGAACATGGTGCGTGACTGGCGCAATGACCAAGCCCATCAAGCCCCCACCGCCACGGAGCAGGAATGCGACTTCGCCATCAATGTGCTGACCACGATGTATCTTTTCGTCGTAGCCTTCGGAATTAGGAAGAAGGACATTGAGGAGATGGATGGAAGTTCATCTGCTGACAACGGAGGAGAGCGAATGGGTATGGCAGCAGAATCTGAAGTCAACACCTAATAATGATATGGATACTTTTGTATAATGACAAATCAATCGAAATTTAGAAGTTGAATACAGGCAAGAACTTCATCACCATGCTTGGTACGGGCAATGCGCATGCTATGCGATGCTATAACACCTGCTTCACATTGTGCAGCAGTGGTGGCAGCGTGCTTATGGTAGATGCTGGAGGCGGCAACGGCATACTCAATCAGATGGAAAAAGCAAATCTGAAGTTTGCCGATTTCCATGATATCTTTGTTACTCATGCTCACACCGACCATCTTTTGGGGGTGGTATGGGTGATTCGCATGGCCTTGGAAGAAAAGCAGAGACTCCGTGTATGGAGTCATAGAAAAGTGCTCAATCTGCTGACTCACATCTGCCTTCAAATACTGCCATCCAAGAAGGCTGAGAAAATTGGCAACCTCGTCACGATGCATGAGATAGAGGATGGGGACCGCTTTGAGGTGGGCGACCTGCGTCTGCAATGCTTCGACATCCATTCCAAGAAGGAAAGGCAGTTCGGTTTTACGGCATTGCTGCCCAATGGCCAACGGTTCTGCTGCCTGGGCGATGAACCCTACAATCCGTTGTGCGAGCATTATGCAGAAGGTGCCGACTGGCTGATGAGTGAAGCTTTCTGCTTGTATGAAGACCGTGAGCTTTTCAAGCCCTACGAGAAGCACCATAGTACCGTACTCGATGCCGCACGCTTGGCAGAGAAGCTACACGTCAGGAACCTCATACTCTATCACACAGAGGACAGCACCCTCGATACTCGTAAAGAGAGATATACTGCAGAGGCAAAGACGGCATTCGGCGGCCAAGTCTGGGTGCCAGACGATTTTGAAAGAATAAATATCGAAAAAGAATAAATATCGAAGATGAAAGAAAAGGTTGAAGCAATAAGTCTCGTTCCCCTCAAGGAAGATGACCGAGAGCAATTCATATTGGACAATCAACGTGCGTTCAAGTATGGCGCGCAAGAGGAAATGGCAAGGCAGCGAGAGCAGAGCCAAGCTCGCTTGGACAATGCCGAGTCGGGCAGGAATTCGACCATAAGTCAGTTCGGGATGCGTGACGAGCGTTGTGAGGAGGGTAACGAGGTGATTTCTCGTGGCACCATCGAGCGGTCAATTGATGGTGAGAAAGCAGAAACCTTCCGGATTGTCCTGAATGGAGAAATCGTAGGCGGCCTTGTCCTGAGCATTGACAAGGAAGCCCAGAAAGGAGATTTGGAATTGCTTTTCGTGAACCCGGGTGCTCACAGCAAGGGCATCGGTCAAGCGGCATGGAAAGCCATTGAGCAGATGCATCCCGAAATCAAGATTTGGGAGGCCATCACCCCTTATTTCGAGAAGCGCAACATACATTTCTATGTCAACCGTTGCGGATTTCATATCGTGGAGTTTTGGAACAAGCATTTCCACGGTCCCGCCATCCCTGAGGAGGAAGAAGGGCACTGGAGCGAAGACGATGAAATGTTTCTTTTCAGGAAAGTGATAACTGATGGGAAATCCGATTAGCACTTCAAAAAAGAGATGTATTGTATGTGATGGTAAATTGAAGTATACCAAAGAATAATTATTATGGTGAACAAACAGCAGGTTTTTACGTTGGCAAACGGGCGTGTCAACGTAAAAGGCATTTACGTGGGACTTCCAATAGAGAGTGCCAAGAAGATGTTATTGGAACAAAGTTTCACCATTGAAGAAGAAGGCACAGAGCGTTTGGTTGTAAAGGGAATAATAGAACCATTAGGTGAATGCCATTTAAGAATATGGGGCAACAATTCAATAGGAAGAATTGTCTTTACCACAGAGAAGAAATATACGGAAGAAGAAATGATGGAAATCTTTGAGCAGGTAAAAGATAATCTTCCCGATAGGCCACGATATGACTATAATGGTTTTGGAATCTCACCAAAACCTCATGAGATGAATTATTTTTGGGATTTAGAAGAAGGCGTGGTAAAAATAGTATGGGATGGGTATAACGTAAACATGTTTTCGCACAACAAAGACGGCATTGACAGAATATCATTCGAGATAATGGGACCGATTGTCAAAGACGAAGCATACTGGAGGTCAGAGGTTGATTGAGCAGTGCTACATCGTAGAGACTTGATACATCACGTCTTCTACCAAGAATTCCATGAAAAACTTGTATTTCACTGAGGGGGTGTCAAATATAATGAACGACTTGAGAAAAGGACGCCGTGAGCCGAATGGAGCTCCCCTCCCCACTGTGGGGAGGGGTTGGGGTGGGGAGTTATTTTTCTGAAAAACAAGAAGTTACATACCCCACCCCTGCCCCTCCCCTTCATGGGAGGGGAGTTGTTGGCGCACAAGGCCATTCCTTTTTGGCACACCCTGTACAAACTAAGCACATACATTCTTATATAATGGTGGGAAAAGCCCACAGCCGAATGCCCTGCAGCCTTGGCAATATCTCATTTGCGACAGATTTTGCACGGGTTTTGCCGTTTTGTCGCAAAGGGGCGGGTGTGTCGCAACGAGTGAGGCTGAAAAACAGGAAAAAATTTCCGGTGCTTGGAAAACGGGCATAACTTTGCATCGTCAATCAGACAAAAATGAAGAATTGACAATAACATAAACATAATAATAACATAAAAAAGAATAAAACAATGAAAAAAATGATTTTGGCTGCAACAATGTTGATGACAGTTGCAATGAGTGTTTCCGCACAGCGTGAGGTTGGTTCTCTTACCATTCAGCCCAAATTTGGTGGCAACATTTCCGTGCTTTATATGGATGACAAGAATCTCGACTATCAGAATGCGGGTGGTATGGTCGCCGGTGCCGAACTCGAATACAGAATGGCAAAGTGGTTCGCTCTCTCTGGAGGAGCTATGTATTCCCAGGAAGGCGGCAAGACAAAGGTCAAGGACCTGAATCTGGTGGAGAAAGCCAACCTTGACTACATCACAGTTCCTGTCATGGCCAATTTCTACGTATGGAAAGGACTTGCTCTGAAGGTAGGTATTGAACCTGCGTTCAAGGTGCACGAGAAATATGATATTCCCGCCGGCCTCAGTGCAACAAAGTACATGTTTGGCGATGCCAAGAGCTTCGACCTCCGCACACCGATAGGTATTTCGTACGACTTTGGCGGTCTCACTTTAGACCTTCGCCTCGATGCAGGCAGGACCAAGGCTATGAAAGACAGGGACTTCATGAACGGAAGCGGTCAGCTGACCATAGGTTACAAGTTCGCCCTGAAATAAGTGCACACAGCATCTCCATCTGCAATCCCCTGCCATCGTCGTGGCAGGGGATTTTCTGTATTGGTATGTAACTAATTCAACTTTCTCAAATTGAAAGTAGTTAAAGAAGGTAAGTAGTTAAGTCATATGATTCCTTCGCACGACATAGAGAAACGCTATCTTCCTATTTGACGCATGTATAGGCCGTTGTCGCTATTAAACAAGATAAAAAAGGATTGCAGATATCTGTGATGTTAATGAGCTTCATAATTTTGCATCCGATTGTAAGGACATTATTATTCATTTAAAAAAGAAAGTATAAGTATGAGAACAAACAGATTAAAAACAATGAACACAGTAGGACTGCACAAAATCAGCAAGGCTTCAGCAGCATTGCTGTTCGCAGTCGCATTGATGCCCGGTATTACCGGATGCAGTGATGACAATGACTTTGCCGGTGACAATAGTGCTGAAAAAGAACAGTCGCAACGCGTGGAAATCACCTCATTCGACGACCTCGCAAGAGTGAGGTAAGCATCATTTCGGAATCAATATACCTCTGCACGCTTGTTAATAATCATTAAAAACGCTGTTTGGGCCATCTCCTATAGTGCTATATCGTGGTTTTTTACTACCTTTGCAGCCGCTATTACGAGATAGTAGCATTTAATTCAAACCAAATTACAAAAGAACATGGCAACAAAAATGAGATTGCAGCGTCGTGGACGCAAGGGCTATGCTTTCTACAGCATCGTCATCGCCGACGCCAGAGCACCACGTGATGGTAGATTTATCGAGAAGATTGGTACTTACAACCCCAACACCAATCCGTCAACAGTGGATTTGAATTTTGACCGCGCACTTTATTGGATTGAGGTAGGCGCTCAGCCCACCGACACCGTGCGCAACATCCTCAGTCATGAGGGCGTTCTCCTGATGAAGCACCTCCGCGGTGGTGTGAAGAAGGGCGCATTCGACGAGGTTGAGGCTCAGAAGAGATTTGACGCTTGGAAAGAAGCCAAGGTGAAGGGCGACGAGAAAGTTCGCACCACCGATGCCGCCAAGGCCAAGAAGGACCTTGAGGAGAAGCTGAAGGCTGAGAAGGCAACCAACGAGGCTATCGCCAAGAAGGTGGCTGAGAAGAAGGCTGCTGCTGCCGCCGCTGCTGCTGAGGCAGAGGCTCCCGCAGAGGCTGAGACCGAGGCTCCCGCAGAGGCATAATCCACATTGTCAATGAACAAAATGAACTGTGTCAGGGTTTCCCTGGCACAGTTTTTTTGTCTCTCATACGATAGGGTCGATGCAGAAGTCACGGCGCTTGCACTTTTTGCAGTGCTTGCCTATCCATACTTCATCAAACTGATTCATCGCCTGTTCGACTATCACTGGGTCGTCGGTCAGGATACCTGCCTCGAAGTTTCGGGTCGATTCTGCTTTCATCCCAATACCCGCACCAGTCAGGTTGGCGCTTCCGATATACACTTCCGTGCAGTCGAAGACAATCATCTTGAAATGAACTCGCGGACAGAGCACACGCTCCAATCGGTCGTAGAGTACCGGATATTTGTCGAAGTCTTCCCTGAAGTTCGGTCCGGGCTCTTTTGCATGGATAAGCCGCACCGCCACACCCCGCCGAATGAGTTGGGCAATGAGTGCCAGAAACGGCTTTTTCTCATTGCCTATCTCTATATAAAGGTCTTTGATGTCTGCCGTACCAATCCAAAGTGTGTGCTTCACGCATTGCACCCGTGAGAGCACCTCTTTGTAGTGGTCGGCATTGGAGATGAACCTCGTCTTATAGTGCATAGTTCATAGTTCATAGTTCATAGTTCATAGTGCAAATTTCTCGTATTTCTTTGCTACCTCGATGTAGTCGTGATGGCGGCGCACATAGGCGATGCTGTCGCGCTTCAGTTGCGGGATGCGGTCGTGATGGGCGATGAGCCATTCGAGGGCCTCCACCACGCTCTCTCGTGAGGGCTGCACATTGATGATGGGGCGCAACTGTGTCTCGCCGAGCAGGTCGTAGTGCTCTGGTTCTCCGCCGCCGACGCAGATGATGCCTTTCGACATCGCCAGGAGTGCGTTCATCGAAGGCGTGTAGCTGTAGAGCTGGTCGAGGATGACATCCGAACCGTCCATCATCTGTTGGTATTCATTGAATGGTACGGAGCGTGCCACGCGCAGCTGCATCCTGTCGGGATGGCGTGCCGCCACCTCCTCGGCTGCCGACAGCATGATGTCGGTGCCTTTGTAGGCACTGCGTGTAGAATTGATGCCGATGAACACCCGCAGCAGTCCGTTGAAATCGTCCTCTCGCGGTTGGGGCATCTCTATGGGGTAGGGGATATACACCGTCTTGTCGGGAAGGGCGCGGCGGTAGCATACCCAGTATTCGTAGAGTCCTGCTACGATGGTGTCGCAGGAGGCGGCGATATGCTTGTTGAGCGCTTCCTTGGCGGTTCCTATCCAGTCTTTCCGCTCCGTGAGTGCCTCTGGATTGTTGCGCAGTTGGTCGCCGATGTTGAAATCGCTGTATCTCAACGGCTTGTCCTCGACACAGGTGTGTGCCCAGTACCAGTCCATGCCGAATCCGCCGAGGATGATGCGGCGGTTGTTGCGGCGCAGATAGTCGTAGATGGGAAAGATGCGCTCGGCACGCAGTTCGAGGAACATCGGGTTGATGAGCTGCACCACATCGTAGTCACGCCAACGGAACAGTTCACGCCACACCTTCAGTTGCAGGGCGATGCCGCCCCACTTGCCCGGTTTTCGAGCCAGGTCGGTGTCGCGCGGGTAGTTCTTCCAGAAGTCGCCGTTGGATGCCACGGTCACCTCATGTCCCAATGCCCGCAGTCCCCGTGCCAGCGTGGCATGCACATTGCTGTATTCGCCCAGAAGCAGGATTCTCATGTCATTCGTAAATCTATCAATCCTTCATCTTTCATCCTTCATCCTTCTATTTATTTCAGCGTCATGCACATCAGGCGGCGTCCCAGTCGGGTTTTGCTGACACGTCTGAACCATTTGTATTTCTGTGTGTAGTCGCGGTCGGGTAGGGGGAACAGCCCTTTTTGGGTCAGTTCGGCTACGCATTCTTCCAAAAAGCTGCTGTTGTGTGTCAGTGTGATGACATTATAAAGATAGTCCATCGTCAGTTGGTCGATGCGGCGCTGCATCGCCTCTCGTTCGGCAGGCGGGAGGGTGTCGGTGCGCTCCACCAGTCTGTAGAGCACTCCTTTGGTGTCCTCCAGGCGTTTTTTCACCCATTCCTTGTCGTTCTTGCGGGTGATGGAATGGCCGCGGTCGCGGTAGTAATATGCTTTTGCGTTGGTAGAGTAGACCTTCTCGGCACGTAGGAAGAGTTCGGGTGTGAACTCCTCGTCCTCGTGCAGGATGCCAGAGGTGAAGCGGAGGTTGACCAGCGTCTTTTTCCTGAAAATGTAGCCGCAGGCGGACGCCCGCAGGTTGTTGTGCCGCATATACTCCGCACCCTCCATGGGACCCTCGTATTCCACCGTCATATTGTGCTCCTCTTTGTCCGACAGGTGGAACGCCACGATGTCGGGGTCTTTCTGGCGCACGATGTCGAGGCATTGCTCATAGATGCTGCTGATGAGCAGGTCGTCGCCGTCGACAAACTGGATGAACGTGCCGCGGCATGCCTCGATGCCAAGGTTGCGCGCCGCGCTCAGTCCCTTGTTGTGCTGCCGGATATACAGGATGTCGTCCCATTTCTCCTTGAGTGCCTCTATGGGCGACTCCTCAGAACCGTCGTCGATGACGATAATCTCACGCTCCTCGGGGGTGAGCGAGAGGGCGAGGATGCTGTCGATGCAGGCGTCGAGCAACTGCGGCGGCAGGTTGTAGTAGGTGATGATGAAACTGATCAGCGGCTGTTTCGTCTCGGCTGGAGGAGTCGGTGGATTTTGCATAGATTCTTGATACCTAATAATTTGAGCATTCTGAGTTTGAAGCGCATCTTGCGGTTGACAGGCAGATGCCGTCTTTCGGCCGACGAGAAGGAGGGCACGGGGATGATGGGAGCCTGCCGTGTGAAGCGGTACACATCGAGTTGGATGTTGAGCACATGGCAGTAATACTCGGTGAGTTGGTCGGCGATGCCCAGGTCATGCAGTTGCTGCACATGGGCGTCGAGCAGGTCGGAGAGTCCCCTGCCGTCGGGCGACATGGTGATGCCATCGGGATTGCTGGCATAGACATACAGTCCCTCCTCGGTGGTGGCGACGAGGTGCGCGTGGCTGAGCAGGCGTGGCAGGGTATGGGCATCCTCGTAGAGACGGTCGGTGGGGTAGCGCACCTCGTCGAAGAGGCGGCGCACATAGATTTTGTTCCAGGCGTAGGTATGGGCGTATGCCTTTCCATCCAACCAGTAGCGGCGCATATCGTGGTATTCACGGGCACCGAACTTGACGAGTGTCTGGTCATGACCGCCGTAGTGCCAGCAGATGGGGTATTCGAGGATGTCGTAGTCGGGATGTGCGCTGAGGCGCGTCATCAATATCGACAGCGTGTTGTCGCCCAGAAAGTCGTCGCTGTCGATGAAGGTGATGTACTCGCCCTCTGCGATGTTGATGCCGGCGTTGCGGGCGGATGACAGTCCGCCGTTGCTCTTGTGAATGACATGGATGCGGCTGTCGCGTGCCGCATATTCGTCGCAGATGGCACCCGACCGATCGGGCGAGCCGTCGTCCACCAATATCATTTCATAGTCGGAGAATGACTGTTTGAGCACACTGTCGATGCAGCGCGCCAAAGTGTTCTCCACACCATAGACGGGGATGACGATGCTCAGTTTCATTCTTGTTGCAAAGATAGTGAAAGCCGAATGCAATGCAAAACAAAAAAGCATTTTTTTGATTTTGCATTGCTGAGGCGCCTCCTATCTTCGACGACAGTCAAAGCAGTGAAAGCCGAATGCAATGCAAAACAAAAAAGCATTTTTTTGATTTTGCATTGCTGAGGAGGGTTGGTGTATCAACACAGAGAGACAGAGATACAGAGTGACTGTTCATCGAATATGTTAATCACGAATTTAAGAATTTGAGAATTCGTAAACTGATAAAGAGAATTTAGAAGAATTATTGTCGCAAGCGACGTAAAACTTCAATTACTGAGTAGTTATTCTTGCAAATTCCTTGCTCGTGTAAAAACAATTTCATATATTTGCGGCATTGAGGCAATGGCTTGTTGCTTTACTGCCTCGTCACAAGAATCAATCACCAAAAAGGATAGGATATGAAAAAGATTTTTTTGACCACCCTGATTATGGTTTTCGCCATTTCTGCGTATGCCCAGACGAGTGCATCTGCTTATATTTTAGACAAAAGCGGCACACCCACCAATGTCCGTAATGCCCCCAATGGCAAGGTGGTGCAGAAACTACCCGATGTGGATGGCGGCTATGTGGTAGAACTACTCGAAGTGAAAAACAACTGGTGGAGGATTGACCCTGTTATTGAAATCTACGGCGACGAGGATAGAGAGTTAAAACTTCAAGGTTCGAAAACAGGCTACTGGTTGCACAACTCCGTGATACAGTTCGGTGTCGCTGGCGACCCCGAGAATGTGTTGCGTGCTACTCCATCGCCAAAGGGCAAGCCCCTCAAGATAGGTGCTACCTATTTGGAGGAAACCGGCCTGCGTCCACTTCAGATTCGTGGAGAATGGATTAAGGTGGAGACCACCGACAAGCGTTATACGGGGTGGATGCCTATCGACAAGATTTGCTCCAATCCGCTTACCACCTGCCCATAGCACAGTCAACAGGGGGTGTCAAAAAGGAAAAACCTTGTGCGCCAGCAACTCCCCTCCCTTGAAGGGGAGGGGCAGGGGTGGGGTATGTAACTTCTTGTTTTTCAGAAAAATAATTCCCCACCCCAACCCCTCCCCACGCGTGGGGAGGGGAGCTCCATTCTTTTCTCAAGCCATTCATTATATTTGCCTCCCCTTTTTCCCTGTAAATCGCATTTTAGGAAAGAGTATAGAATTTTTTTGTTAAAAAAATTAAATAATACTTTTTCCCCAAATTTCCCATACAATGTTTTGTACTGCCCTGTGTTTAGTAAAAAAACAAGTCATGGAAAAGATTCATTTTATTTTAGTTTGTGTCATATCGTTTTTCTTTTTATGCAGTTGCAATAAAGATGACGAGTATGAGGAAGCCAATTCTCAACCTGAGTTTTCTGAGGGTTTAGGAAACAATCCAAGGGATGCGAACCGCCAGGTATATACTGACCCAAATGGTGATAAGATTATACGCGATCCGTTTGGATATATTACATATATTTCTTTCTTTGGAAATGATAACGCTCCGTCATCAGCCTCAGAGATGTTCAGCCAGTATATGGAGATTGACCTTGAGGAAAATTTCCGGCTTTTTAGGAGTGAAGTGTTCAACTTTGTGGAGAATCCCCCTGCCATAGAGTGCTATCAACAGCAGTATAAGGGTGTGATTGTATATAATGGAGAATATGATGTGCATTTTAAATCTGGAAAGGTGACAGAAGCCGGTGGAACATTTATCAAGATAGACAATCTTGATGTGGTGCCTACCATTGATGAAAAGAAAGCAAAAGAAATCTATGCCAAATACTTGAAAGTCTCAGCCGATCATATTGGCTCGGGAATATTGTATTGGTTTGATGACGCATTGATGATAGCTGAGTTTCCTCTTTATAAAGGTTCTGTTCAATGGGCTCCCCGTCTGGTGTATGGATTGATGTTTAAAGGTGAAAGTGCTGAGGGCTATTGTTTCATTGATGCCCATACAGGCCGAATCCTTCAGACATGGCCACATTATTATATGTGGTGTGATATATGACGGATAAGGTGTGAAGAGGGAGAAACAAGCTTTTCGTTGGTGAGGTTTTGTCCTTGCCACAAAATAAAATCCATGATTCCTCGTTTTTAAGAAGAAATCGTGGAAAAGACAGACAAGACAAAAGGCTATTCCCATATTTTGAAGTACACCGGACTGTTTGGCGGTGTACAGGGACTGAACATCCTGGTGGGCATCATCCGCAACAAGTTGGTGGCGGTGATTCTCGGCCCGTCAGGCATGGGTCTTATCTCGTTGTTCAACTCCACCATCAACCTGATAGCCAACTCCACCAACCTCGGCATCCCCATCAGTGCGGTGAAGAACATCTCAGAGGCCAACGCCCGTGAGGACCGCGCCGCCCTGGAGCACCTCGTCGTCACGGTGCGCTCATGGTGCCTGCTCACGGCACTCGCCGGCGTCGTGCTCTGTATCGCACTCAGTTCGCTGCTCAGTTACTGGACCTTCGGTTGGGGCAACCACACCCTGCATTTCATCCTGCTGTCGCCCATCGTGGGCATGCTTGCCGTCACAGGCGGTGAGATGGCCATCCTCAAGGGGATGCGGCGGTTGCGACCCCTCGCGCTCGTCTCGGTGTGGCACGTCGTGTTGGCATTGGTCATCACGGTGCCGCTCTACTATTTCTTTGGTGAGACAGCCATCGTTCCCTCACTTGTTGTCATGGCTTTGGTGCAGATGGTGCTCACGCTGAGTTTCTCCCTGCGCCTGTTCCCGCTGCGTTTCCGTGGCGGTCGGCGACAGCTCCGTGAGGGTTCGGGCATGGTGAGGCTCGGCATCGCCTTCGTCATCGCCGGCATCCTCGGCAGCGGCGCGGAGTTCCTCATCCGTTCGTTCCTCAGTTACAGTGCCTCTTTGGAGACTGTCGGCCTCTACACGGCAGGTTATATGATGATTATGACCTATGCCGGTGTGGCGTTCTCGTCTTTGGAGAGCGACTATTTTCCACGTCTGTCGGCCAGCAATAAGCATCACACCACCACCAACACCGTGGTCAACAGGCAGATAGAGGTGTCGCTGCTGCTCGTCTCGCCGCTACTCGTCTTCTTCACCATCGCCATGCCCATCCTCCTTCCCATGCTCTACAGCGGGAAGTTCTCGCCAGCCATCGGCATGATGCAGGTGATGGGCATCGCCATCTATTTCAGGGCCATCAAACTCCCCATGGCATACCTGCCATTGGCGAAGGGCGACTCCTATTCCTATCTCCTGCTCGAAGCCATTTACGACATCCTGCTTGTCGTGGCGGTGGTCTTCGCCTTCCGCTGGTGGGGGCTGACAGGATGCGGCATCGCCATCACCGCAGTGGGTATCCTCGACTTCCTCATCATCCTCTTTTATACGCGGTGGCGCTATGGCTACCATATCTCAAAGCCTGTGCTTCTGTATGCCTCCATCCAACTGCCTTTCGGCATCCTTGCCTATCTCGTCACCCTTGTCAGTCAGCCTTGGGTATATTGGACGGCGGGCATCTTGATTGGTCTTGTCAGTACGGCAGTGTCGCTGCATATCCTCCGCCAGAAAACCAATTTGTGGGAGTCGCTGACGGCAAAAGTGAAAAGGAGGCTGAGCCGTGAGTAAGGTGACTGTGCTGATGGCGTGCTGGAATGCCGCCGCATATGTGGAGAAAACCCTTGACTCCCTGCTTGCTCAGACGCACCATGACTTTCAGGCAGTGTGTGTCGACGATGCCTCTGCCGACGGCACGTTGGACATCCTCCGACGGTATGCGGCTAAAGACAACCGCATCGAGGTGGTGGCGCTCAGCGAGAACGGAGGACAGGCGCATGCCCGCAATGTGGGACTTGCCCAAGCGAAAGGAGAGTATGTCTGCATGCTCGACAGCGACGACTGGTTGTCGCCTGACGCCCTGCAGCAGGCGGTCGCCGTTTTCGAAGCATATCCCGATACCGACAGCGTGCTCTTCCAGGTGGAGGAGGTGTATGCCGACCATACGCGCCGCTATCCGCTGCCCGATTTTGAGCGGATGACGGGCAAAGAGGCTTTCGAGGCGAGTCTGACATGGACACTCCACGGGTTGTATATGGTCAGGGCAGACCTGCACAGACAGTATCCCTATGATGAGACGACACGGGCTTACAGCGACGACAACACCACACGGATACATTATCTGCGCTCGCGTGAGGTGAGGCAATGCGGCGGCATCTACTACTACCGGCAGCACGCTGCGTCGGTGACGCACGGCGTGAGCGTGAGGCGCTTCGACCACCTGCGTGCCAACGAGAGTATGCGGCGCCAGATGGAGGAGGCAGGTGCCGACGACCGGTTGCTCTCTGTCTATGAGCGCATGAGATGGCTCAACCTCATAGACACCTATATGTTTTATTTCAACAGCAGAAAGGAGTTGTCTGCTGCCGACCGCGCCTATGGCCTTTCTGAGATGCACCGTGTATGGGGCAGCATCGAGACAAGGCGCATCCCCCGCTCCCTGCGCCTCAAACCAGGCTATATGCCCCTCCGCCCAATGTGGTGGCTCTTCCGGCTGCAGGAGGAGATATATTTCGCCCTGAGGAGATGCCTCTGAAAAAACAGAATCCCCGGAAAGCCCGGAAACTCCGGAATCTCCGGAAAGCCCGGAATCTCCGGAATCTCCGGAAAAGATACTTTCACTCGGTAAAGAAAATAAAAAATTGCTTTTTTATTTTGCTTTCCTCTCGCTTATTCGTATCTTTGCACTATCTTTACTTTATAATCGGCTGAAAAACAAGAAAGAAGATGACGCTAATCATTGTAGCAATCTTGCTCCTGAGTTTCGTGCTCATCGCTACCGAGCATCTCACCAATGTCAATAAGGCGGCGGTGGCCATCTTTGCCGGAACGGTGGGGTGGGTGTTGTATATCTGCTACGGCACAGACTTTGTCATGCGCGAGCATCAGGGAGAGTACGTCGGCTTCCTCAATGGTGCCGTGGCGACAAGCACGGCGGTGAAACAGTACATCGCACAGAACATCTTCCTCAAATATGTGGGCGAGGCGGCGGAGATAGTGCTCTTCCTCCTCTCCACCATGACCATCGTAGAAATTCTCAACAACAACGGATGCTTCGACTTCCTCACGCCGATGGTCAGAACACGCCACAGTCAACGGCTGCTGTGGACGCTGACAGCCGCCACCTTCTTTATCTCCGCCAACCTCGACAACCTCACCACCACATCGCTTATGCTGGTGGTGACGCACAACCTCGTGTCAGACAGGAAGGCGCGGTTTGTCTATGGTAGTGCCGTGGTGCTGGCAGCCAATGCCGGCGGTGCGATGACGGTGATTGGCGACCCGGCGGGCGTCGTGCTGTGGAACATGGGGGCAGTCACTGCCACCAACTTCTCCATGTCGTTGCTGCTCCCGTGTCTCGCTGCCTGGGCATTGCCCACTTTCCTGCTCAGCAGGATGCTGCCCGAAAGGGTGAACATCGCATGGAAGCCCATGCCGTTCAGGGGTGATGACACCAACCTCAACACATGGCAGCGCGCCCTCATGCTCTTCGTGGGCATCGGCGGATTGTGGTTCATCCCCACCTTCCACAACATCACCAAACTCAGTCCGTTCCTCGGTGCTTTGTGTGTGCTGTCGGTGCTTTGGATTGTCAATGAGATATTCAACCACCGCCTCTATAACCTCAACAAGATGACGGAGCGGCGCATGCCGCAGGCACTCCAGTATGGCGTGCTGCAGATGATACTCTACGTTATGGGACTGATGCTCGCCGTGGGCGTGGTGGAGGAGACGGGAGCCGTGAGGTGGCTTGCCGACCGCTGCGACGCCTATGTACACAGCATTTGGGTGATGGGTGCCATTGCGGGCGTGGTGAGTTCAATGCTCGACAATTTCGCCACCGCTTTGAGCTTCTTCTCACTGCACACTGTGGAGGAGGCGCTTCCAACAGCCGACGCCTATCAGGCAGCCTTCACCACCAACGGCTACTACTGGAAGGTAGTGGCCTACTGCGCTGCCCTTGCCGGCAACGTGCTTGCCATCGGTTCGATGAGTGGGGTGGCGCTGCTCAAGATGGAGCGCATGCCGATGATGTGGTATATGAAGAACGTGGGCATCAAGGCACTCTTGGGATGGGTGCTGGGATTGGTCATCATGGTCTTCATCGCACTGTGGGCGTGAGAAAGGATGAAAGATGAAAGATGAAGGATGAAAGATGAGGATGAAGGATGAAGGATGAAAGATGAAGGATGAAAGATGAAGGATGAAGGATGAAAGATGAGGATGGGAAAGGAGATGGGAAAATCTCAAACCTCAAATCTCAAATCTCAAATCTTAAATCTCAAACCTCAATTGTCGTGCAAACCGAGTGCAGACGAAAGCTTGCTTTCAGTATGCCGAGGTGCAGCCGACAATCAAGCGAATCTTAAATCTTAAATCTCAAATCTCAAATCTCAAATCTCAAAAATATCAGATATTTCAAACCTCAAAAATACAAAATACTATGGCAAAAATCAAGACGATAGGCGTATTGACCTCAGGCGGAGACGCACCGGGTATGAACGCAGCCATCCGTGCCGTCACCAGGGCGGGTATCTGCAATGGCTTTAAAATCATGGGTATATACAGGGGCTATGACGGACTCATCAACGATGAGATACAGCCCTTTACCACAGAGAATGTGAGCGGCATCATCATGTCGGGTGGCACCATCCTCAAGACTGCACGCAGCAAGGAGTTTCAGACTCCGGAGGGCAGGCAGAAGGCCTACGACAACATGATGAAGCACAACATCGACGCCCTCATCGTCATCGGTGGAAACGGTTCGCTGACCGGTGCCATGGAATTCGCGCGCGAATACGACGTATGCTGCATCGGACTGCCCGGCACTATCGACAATGACCTCTACGGCACTGACTCCACCATCGGTTACGACACGACGATGAACACCATCATGGATTGTGTCGACCGCATCCGCGACACGGCACAGAGCCACGAGCGCATCTTCTTCGTCGAGGTGATGGGACGCGACGCTGGTTTTCTTGCGCAGAACAGCGCCATCGCCAGTGGTGCTGAGGCCGCCATCATCCCAGAGGAATCCGTGCATGTCGACCAACTCGCGCGATTCATGGAGAGAGGTATCCGCAAGTCGAAGAAGAGTTGTATCGTCATCGTCTCGGAGAGTCCCAAATGCGGCGCCCTCTACTATGCCGACCGTGTAAGGAAGGAATTCCCCAACTTCGACGTGCGTGTGTCTATCCTCGGACACCTGCAGCGCGGCGGACGCCCCACTGCCCACGACCGCATCCTCGCCAGCCGCACCGGTGTGGGTGCCATCGAGGCCATCATGCAGGGACAGCGCAACGTCATGGTGGGCGTGCGCAACAATGAGATTGTCTATGTGCCGCTCGTCGAGGCCATCCGCAGTGACAAGCCCTTCGACAAGAAACTCATCAAGGTGCTGGACGAACTGAGCATTTAGTTTTGAAAATCAGTCCGACCAGTCCGACCAGTCCGACTTGTCCGACTTGTCCGACTTGTCTGACCAGTCCGACCAGTCCGACTTGTCTGACTTGTCCAACTCTTAAGGCATCCCTATTGTAGATGGATTCAAAATAAAATATTGCCTTTAAGGAATTTTCCTCGCAATTAATTTGTGGAGAAAGAAAAATATTGTTATTTTTGCGAATCACTTTGAAGACTATATCTATAAAGACATCATAAATTTAATATCTAAAATACAAGCTTATGTCACAACTTAACGGACGCATATCCCAGATCATCGGTCCGGTCATTGATGTCAGATATGACACCAACGGACAAGATCCGGAGAAAGTGCTACCCAAAATTCATGATGCCCTCAAAATTGTGAGGCCCGACGGACGCGACCTTATCGTGGAGGTGCAGCAGCACATCGGTGAGGACACCGTCAGGTGTGTCGCCATGGACAATACCGACGGACTGAGGCGTGACCTCGAGGCCATCACTACCGGTTCACCCATCCTGATGCCTGCTGGTGACCAAATCAAGGGGCGTATGCTCAATGTCATCGGACAGCCCATCGACGGTATGGCACAGCTCGACATGAAAGGCGCGTACCCCATCCACAGAGAGGCACCTAAGTTTGATGAACTTTCCACACAGAAGGAGATGCTCTCAACTGGCATCAAGGTCATCGACTTGCTCGAGCCTTACATGAAAGGTGGAAAAATCGGACTCTTCGGAGGTGCCGGTGTGGGCAAGACCGTGCTTATCATGGAGTTGATCAACAACATCGCCAAGGGACACAACGGCTACTCGGTATTCGCAGGAGTGGGAGAGCGTACCCGTGAGGGCAACGACCTCATCCGCGAGATGATTGAGTCGGGCGTCGTGCGCTATGGCGAGAAATTCAAAAAGGCGATGGACGAGGGCAAATGGGACCTCTCGCTCGTTGACCCCGAGGAACTCAAGAAGAGCCAGGCCACACTGGTCTACGGACAGATGAACGAACCGCCGGGGGCACGTGCCTCTGTGGCCCTCTCCGGACTGACCGTGGCAGAGGAGTTCCGCGACAACGGAGGAAAGGACGGCGAGGCTGCCGACATCCTCTTCTTCATCGACAACATCTTCCGTTTCACACAGGCTGGTTCTGAGGTGTCGGCTCTGCTGGGACGTATGCCTTCTGCCGTGGGCTACCAGCCCACACTGGCATCCGAGATGGGTACCATGCAGGAGCGCATCACCTCCACAAAGCGAGGCTCCATCACCTCCGTGCAGGCTGTCTATGTGCCTGCCGACGACCTTACCGACCCGGCACCTGCCACAACCTTCACCCACCTCGATGCAACCACCGAGTTGAGCCGTAAAATTACGGAGTTGGGCATCTATCCCGCCGTCGACCCCCTCGGCAGTACCTCGCGTATCCTCGACCCGCTGATTGTGGGCAAGGAGCACTATGACTGCGCACAGCGCGTGAAGCAGATTCTCCAGCGCTACAAGGAGTTGCAGGACATCATCGCCATCCTCGGTATGGATGAGTTGTCCGACGAGGACAAGCTCACCGTCAACCGCGCCCGCCGCGTGCAGCGATTCCTCTCGCAGCCGTTCTCGGTGGCCGAGCAGTTTACCGGCGTCAAGGGTGTCATGGTGTCTATCGAGGATACCATCAAGGGCTTCAACATGATTCTCGACGGAGAGGTGGACTACCTGCCGGAGCAGGCATTCCTCAATGTCGGTACCATCGAGGATGCCATCGAGAAGGGTAAGAAACTCCTCGAGCAGGCCAAGGGATAAACAACAGTAGGACTAAGACAAGGAAACCTTATGCTCAACCTTAGGATTGTCTCTCCCGAAAAAGTGGCCTACAATGGTGAGGCCGAGTCTGTCAAGGTGCCTGGCATCCTGGGCAGCTTCGAGATACTCAACAACCACGCTCCCATCATCTCCGCACTCCAGAAAGGGGTGGTGGAATACGTCAACAGTGAGGGCCGCCACCAACTCGACATCAACGGAGGCTTCGTGGAGGTGAAGAAAAACCAGGTGAGCCTCTGCGTTGAGGTAATATGAGTCCGCTGGTCGTATTCTTCGCCGTTTTGGTGTTCACACTCCTTACGGTGGGTTACGTCAAGGGCAAGCGCTTCGTGGTGGAACATTCACCCGACAACCTCATCAAATTCCATTTCATCATGGTCGCTGTGAGGTTCATCTTCGCCATAACGGCGGTGGGTATCTTCGCCCTGCTGTCGCCCTCAAGGGAGGACACCGTGCATTTCGCGGCGCTTATACTCGGACTCTACCTGACGATGATTGTCGTCACGATAATATTTAAACATTAGAACGAAATGAAATACATCCGACAATTGCTTTGCCTCACATGGCTGCTGTGGGTGGCTGTGCCCGCCATGGCTGCAGAGGGGGAGGAGTCGAAACTGGATATCTCGCACATCGTGCTGGAGCATATCCAGGATTCCTATGAGTGGCATGTCACCGACATCGGCGGCAAACCCATCATCATCCATCTCCCCGTCATCGTCCATGGCACCACGGGATGGCATGTGTATTGCAGTTCTGCATTCGAGCATCATGCCGATGCCAACGGCTACCGGCAGGGACCCGACAACTTCGTCATCGCCACAAAGGGCGACAACGAGGGGAAGATTGTGGAACTGGTGAACGGCGAGGAGAAACGGCCTTTCGACATCTCTATCACCAAGACGGTGGCGACGATGTTCATCAGCGTCATTGTACTGCTGCTCTGCATCCTCCTTCCCGCCAGGTGGTACAGGCGCCACAAGGCGAGCGACGAGGCACCCGGCGGCTTCACCGGCTTCATTGAGATGCTGGTGATGTATGTGGTGGATGACATCATCAAACCGGGCGTCGGCAAGGGATATGAGAAATACTGTCCCTACCTGCTCACTTGTTTCTTCTTCATCTTCACCTGCAACATCATGGGACTCATCCCGTTCCCGCCGGGCGGCGGCAATGTCACCGGCAACATCGCCGTGACCTTCTTCCTCGCCCTCTGCACCTTTATCATCGTGCAGTTCAGCGGCAACAAGCATTATTGGAAAGATATCTTCTGGCCCGATGTGCCGATGGCGCTCAAGGCCTTCCCTCTCATCCCGGCGATAGAGTTCGTAGGCATCTTCACCAAGCCCTTCGCACTCATGATCCGTCTCTTTGCCAATATCATGGCAGGACACGCTATCGCCATCTCGCTGGTGTGCATCATCTTCCTCGTCTCCACCAAAGCATTGGGCGTCTTCCTCGGCATGAGTGCCGTGAGCATCATTATGAGTGTGTTCATGTCCACCCTCGAGGTGCTTGTCTGCTTCATCCAGGCGATGGTGTTCACCATGCTCAGCGCCATCTTCATCGGCCTCGCACGCCATGAGCCGGAGCATGAGTAATGGAGAAAATAAAGAATAATCAACAAACATAATTAACAATTTAAATTTTACAACTATGATTTCATTATTGTTAGCAGTAGAAGGCATCGCTAAGTTCGGTGCTGCCGTGGGCGCAGGTCTCGCAGCAATCGGTGCAGGTATCGGTATCGGCAGAATCGGTGGTCAGGCCATGGACGCCATGGCTCGTCAGCCTGAGGTCATGAACAAACTGTTCACCAACATGATTGTGGCAGCAGCCCTTATCGAGGGTGTTGCACTTTTCGCAGCCGTCATCGCTTTCCTCTGCGTAGGATAAGACTTTCTGTCAGCTTTTTTCACAACCAATCGTATAGAAGCGTATGGGTTTATTGATTCCGAGTAGTGGCTTGCTCTTCTGGATGACCATCACGTTCTTTGTCGTGCTGTTCATTCTGTGGAAGTGGGGCTTCCCCGCCATCACTGATATGGTGAGGGAGCGCAAGGCTTTCATCGATGACAGTCTGCACAAGGCACATGAGGCCAACGAGAAACTCGCCAACATACAACAAGAAGGTGAATCCATTCTGCAGGAGGCTCGCGGAGAGCAGGCACGCATCCTCAAGGAGGCAGCCGAGACACGCGACGCCATCGTGGGCAAAGCTCAGGACAAGGCAAAGGCCGAAGGTGCGCGCCTCCTCTCAGAGGCGAAGGCTGAGGCTGAGAACGAGAGGCAGAACGCCATCAGCGACATTCGCGCTCAGGTGGCACAGCTCTCCGTCCAAATCGCTGAGAAAGTGCTACGCGAGAAACTATCGACCGACAAGGCGCAGATGGATTTTATCGACCGACTGCTCGATGAGGTTGAAGTCGGCAACAACAAGAAGTGACCGCCATGGAGATAGGTGTTATATCGGTACGTTACGCACGGGCGCTGCTCAAGAGCGCCACGGAGCAGGGAATAGAGAAGAGGGTGTATGGCGAGATGCAGGCCATGGTACAGAGCTACCTCAAGGTGCCGCAGCTGCGATTCACCATCGACAATCCCATGCTCGCCAAGGACCAGAAGAAAACCCTTCTGGCCACTGCCTGCGGGAGCGAAATCGCACCCCTCACACGCCGGTTCATCGACTTGGTCGTCGACAAGGGCAGGGAGAGCAACATGCAGTTCATGGCTGCCTCCTACATCACGCTCTACAGAAAGCAGAACAACATTACGCGCGGAAGGCTTATCACCGCTGTTCCCGTCACCGCCGACATCGAGCGGAAAATGAGGCAGAAGGTGGAAGGCAAGACCAATGGTACTGTGGAGTTTCAGACCGAGACCAACCCCGAGATTATCGGTGGCTACATCCTCGAGTATGATACCTACAGACTGGATGCGAGCATCCAAAACCAGCTCCGCAGCATTCTCACACAACTAAAGTAAAGATTTTTCACAAGTAAAAACTGAATTAATGGCAGACAAAATAAAACCAAGCGAAGTTTCCGAGGTGTTGCTCCAGCAACTGCGCGAGATCAACAGCAAGGAACAGTTCGAGGAAGTGGGCACCGTGCTCGAGGTGAGCGATGGTGTGGCACGTATCTACGGACTCAAGAACGCTGAGGCCAACGAACTGCTCGAGTTTGAGAACGGCACCATGGCCATCGTCATGAACCTCGAGGAGGACAACGTGGGATGCGTGCTGCTCGGCACCACCTCCGGCATCAAGGAGGGTATGGTGGCCAAGCGCACCAACCGCATCGCGTCCATCAGGGTCAACGACAATATGCTCGGACGTGTCATCAACCCACTCGGACAAGCCATCGACGGAAAGGGCGACATCGACCTCACCGGGGCTTTCGAGATGCCTCTTGACAGAAAGGCTCCAGGTGTGATTTACCGCCAGCCGGTGAAGGAACCGCTGCAGACGGGTCTCAAGGCTGTCGACTCAATGATTCCTATCGGGCGCGGACAGCGTGAGCTCATCATCGGCGACCGCCAGACGGGTAAAACAGCCATCGCTGTCGACACCATCATCAACCAGAAGAGCTTCTATGAGGCAGGCAAACCGGTGTACTGCATCTATGTGGCCATCGGACAGAAGGCTTCTACCGTGGCTGCACTTGTGCAGAACCTCAAGGAGCATGGTGCCATGCCCTATACCATCATCGTCTCGGCAACGGCAGCCGACCCCGCCGCCATGCAGTACTACGCTCCCTTCGCAGGAGCCGCCATCGGCGAGTATTTCCGCGACAGGGGCGAGTCGGCACTGGTGGTCTACGACGACCTCTCCAAGCAGGCTGTTGCCTACCGTGAGGTGTCGCTGATTCTCCGCCGTCCGTCAGGACGTGAGGCCTACCCTGGCGACGTGTTCTATCTCCACAGCCGTCTGTTGGAGCGTGCCGCACGTATCAATGACCAGCAAGAGGTGGCTGAGAAGATGAACGACCTGCCGGAGTGCATGCGCGGACATGTCAAGGGTGGTGGTTCACTCACCGCATTGCCCATCATCGAGACGCAGGCAGGCGACGTGTCGGCATATATCCCCACTAACGTCATCTCCATCACCGACGGACAGATTTATCTGGAGAGCGACCTCTTCAACCAAGGCTTCCGTCCCGCCATCAACGTGGGTATCTCCGTGAGCCGTGTGGGTGGTTCGGCACAGATCAAGAGTATGAAGAAGGTGGCTGGTACGCTCAAAATCGACATGGCGCAGTATCGTGAGTTGGAGGCATTCTCCAAGTTCTCCAGCGATATGGATGCCGTCACTGCAATGACCCTTGACCGAGGAAGGAAGAACAACCAGTTGCTCATCCAACCGCAGTACAGCCCGATGCCCGTGGGAGAGCAGATTGCCATCCTCTACTGCGGCACACGCGGACTGATGGCCGAGGTGCCTGTCACCGAGGTCAGACGTTGTCAGGAACTCTTCCTCGAGAAGATGCGCTCCACACACAGCGAGACCCTCGCCGTGTTGGGAAGCGGCAAGATTGATGACGACTGCATCAAGGTGATTGAGGACGCCATGGCAGACATTGCAGGACAATTTAAGAACTAAAAGCCTATGCCGTCGCTAAAGGAGATAAAAAACCGCATCGCCTCTGTCAACAGCACACGGAAGATTACGAGTGCCATGAAGATGGTGGCCTCCTCGAAGCTGCACCACGCACAGGTGCAGATAGAGAGGATGCTGCCCTATGAGAGCATGCTCGAGCATATCCTCAAGACTTTCCTCGCCTCCGACGCCGACGCTCATTCCATCTTTGAGCGTCAGCGCGAGGTGCATAGGGTGGCGCTCCTCGTCTTCGCGTCGAACAGCAGCCTTTGCGGTGGCTTCAACTCCAATATCATCAAACTCATGCAGCAGGCGGTGGAGAGCTATGAGCACCTCGGCCGCGACAACATCATCATCTATCCCATCGGGCGCAAGGTGGCGGAGAAAGTGGCCAAACTGGGATACCAGTCAGCCGGCGACTTCACCGCTCTTGCCGACAAACCCAACTCGGTGGACTGCATCAATATCGCCACCGAACTGGGCAAGATGTTCCAGGAGGGAGAGATAGACAAGGTGGAGCTCATCTACCACCACTTCAAGAGTGCAGGTTCGCAGGTGCTCACCAGAAAGACGCTCCTGCCCATTGACCTGGAGTCGGAACTGGAGGCCGACCATGAGCGCGACCTCTCTTCGCACATCATCACGAAGAAGGCGCAGGACTACCTCAAGAAACGTAAGAAAAAGCATGAGGATGGAGAATCGGAGGATGCCAAGCCACTCAATGACAACTTCATCGTAGAACCAGACATGGACACCGTGCTGGGTGTGCTCATACCGAAATACGCCCACCTGATGGTCTATACCGCCTTGCTCGACAGCAATGCCTCGGAGCATGCTGCAAGGATGGTGGCTATGCAGACCGCAACTGACAACGCGGATGAACTGTTGCGCGAGCTCAACCTACAGTACAACAAGAGCCGTCAGCAGGCCATCACCAACGAGTTGCTGGACATCGTGGGTGGTTCAGTGAATAATTAAAATGAGATTTTCTATCATCGGTACCGGAGCCATCGGTGGCTTCTATGGTGCCAGGCTCGCACGTGCCGGACATGACGTGCATTTTCTGCTGCACAGCGATTACGACTTTGTGGCAGAGCATGGATTGCAGGTGGACTCATGCGATGGCAGTTTCCACCTGCAGTCCCCTTATATCTACCGTTCCACTGCTGATATGCCGCAGAGTGATGTCGTCCTCGTGGCGCTCAAGTCGGTCAACAACCATCTGTTGCCCGACCTGCTGCGACCTTTGCTGCATGAGCGCACGCTCGTCGTGCTCATCCAAAACGGCATCGGGTTGGAGTATGACCTTCAGCAGCATTTCCCCAACCTCTGGCTGGCGGCAGGACTGGCTTTCATCTGCTCGTCGAAGACTGAACCGGGGCGCATCTCGCACCAGTGTTACGGGAGCATCAATTTCGGCAATTACTCGTGCCGTGACGAACAATTGATGCAACGCACTGTGGATGCTTTCCGCGAGGCGGGCATAGAAGCGAACCTTGTGGAGTATTATCAGGCAAGGTGGAAGAAAGCGGTGTGGAACATGCCTTTCAACGGGATGACAGTGGCTCTGCACACCCAGACCGACCGTCTCCTTGCCAACCCCGTCACCGAAAAGCTTATTTTTGAGCAGATGATGGAGGTCATCGGAGCAGCTCAGCATCTCGGTGTCACCGGTCTCGATGAGGCGTTCGCACACCAAATGATTGCCACAACACAAGTCATGACGCCATATTCACCCAGCATGCGCTTGGATTATGATTTCCACCGCCCGATGGAAATCTATTACCTATACACCCGTCCCATAGAGGAGGCAAGGGCAGCTGGATATGATATGCCGCGCCTTGCCATGCTCGAGGCAGAGCTCCGCTTCTTGTCGGGACAGTCGGAATAGTCCGACGAGTCCGACAAGTCCGACAGGTCCGACAAGTCTGACAGGTCCGACAAAATTATTTAAAAGAGAATGCCGACGATTTGCCGTTGACATTCTGGAATTGTCCTTTGTACTCACCGTTCTTATAGGTGCCCACCAGGTTGCCCGTTACTTTTCCGTCAGGATGGCTCACGCGAAGCACCAAGCGGCCACTTGATGGGTCATAGGAGACGAGTTTCACGTCGCGTTGTTCCTTTGTTCCTACCTCCAGTTCATTGCTGTTGGTGGTGTACATCAAAATACCTCTGTCTTCGTCCATCGACAGTCGGGTGGCACAACCACCCATCAGTCCTTCTAACAAAAAAACCAGCGACTCGCCGACAGCCTCATGTCTGCCGTTGTTTTTGACATATTCATCGTATTCGTTGCCGGTGGGAATAAAGGCGGTCATGAACTCTTCCTTAGTGAAACCTTTGATGTTGAGGCGTTGTCCAGTCTCGCTCTCCATGCTCGAACCAAGTTCTTTTGTCTTCACCGTCACCGTCTCTCCGGCCTTCACATCGACACCCGGCACTTCCTCGGTCGCCATCTCACCGCCACCCCAGTAGCCTTCCTTGTAGATGATGTTCCACGCACTGCCAGGGATGTCCATCGACGAGGAGTTTTTCACATCGAACACAGCACCTTTTGAGCTTACCCATTCGCCTTCGTAGTAGTCGTCGCCCCAGGTGCCGGTGTTGGCAATGGAGAGTGCTGATTTCAATTTGTTGTTGAATTCCTCAAACAGGTAATCGGCGAGTCCTTTGTCGGCCATGCGCTCAGCCAGTTCGGTATCGGTCAGTCCTTCTTTCCATTGACCAGTTTTTTTCGCAAAAGCCATTTCTGCTGCGGGGTAGGCAAAGACACCATGTGAGGACTGGATAACCAATTCGCCGTCGGCATTCTCGCTCACCACCAAATCGACACCCTTGCTGAGGGTGATTGTGGTCTGCTTCTGTGCCTCATCCTTTGTGATGACAACACTGTCGGCATTGAATGTCACTGCCAGAGAGTCGGCTTTCTCAGCATCGGGATACATCCGTGTGATGGTGGCGCGGTCACCATTGGCGACGGCGGTGGCAAACTCTTCGGCAAAAGCCTTGATTTTACTGTCGCCTGAACATGAGGCCATCAGCAGGCCGACGCAGCCAACCATGCTGGCAAAAATCCATTTTTTCATTATTATTTTGAGATTTGAGAATTGATTTCAACACAGAGATACAGAGACACAGAGTTTATTATTTGAGAGAGGTGTCCGAATGGCGCATTCTTGTAGGAGTCCTTTCATCGGGATTTGCCGCTCAGCTTTGCCGCTTTTACCCGAAGGGTCTAAAGAATTCCGAGACAATACTATCATTTGTCTAAACTCCTAAACTCCTTAGAATCAAACTCCTCAACTCCTAACCCTCTCAACTCAATCCGTTTTGAACTGACCTGTGAAGTCGATGTTGCTGCGCTCGCGTGGGGTGACACTCACTGTTGCGTTGCCATTGCTGAACAAGGTGATGATGTACAGGTAGGTGTCCTCCGTGTCTACGGCATCGATATAGATGACATGACGGTTGCGGTGCGAACTGTCCACACCGTATTTGGTGATGGGCGCCTTGAAGCGCAGTCCCTTTCCTCCGCCATAGGGGATGTTGTAGGCACGTCCGAAGAACGGGAGGTCGGACTTCAGGGTGTCGCCATCCACCGTCACGCTATAAGGACTCGAGAGGTTGATTATTCCCATGGGAGCCTGCGGCTGGGCGCGCTCGATGTCGATGGTGAATTGGCGGTTGGCTAATCCTTCCTCTATTTTTGCTTTCGTCATGGCCAGTTGCTCAGCTTTTGCAGCCCTTGCCGCTTCCGATGTGGCACAGCTTGTCTGGAGCATAAGCACCATCAAGAATAGGATGGCGCAGCACCCTGCCAGACATATCCATTGTTGCTTTTCCCTCTTCATAGTTGTTGGCTTTTCAGTATTGATGGTTGTTGTTGGCAAATATAGTATTTTTTCCCTTTTTAGGCAAATTATTCATATGAAAAAGCAAGAAGGATTCAGATTTGTTGCAAATATTTGTGTATTTTTGCAAGTGAATGTGACTCAATCTGATTTGACTCAGCAAGTTTGGTTTTATGTTTTAAGTGACGATTAAAAAATTAATTGGGATGAATAATAAAGAACACGAATTACCGTGAATTAACCAAAAATTCTGACGCACAGCAATTTATGATTAATTATATGGTAATTATATGTTAAAATAATACCAAGTTATTTTTTTTACTAAAAGCCGAAAACGGATGAAAAAGGCTTGTCTTTATTTGGTCTTTATGCTTGCCCCTTTATATGTGCAAGGTGGCAGTTCCCATTCCGCTGGACGCTTTCTGGGTGATGTCAATCTTGATGGAAGGATTGACGTCACTGATGTCATGTGCATCGTTGGTTATGTGCTCTCGAAGCAGCTGACAGTGTTTGCTGCCTACAATGCGGATATCAACGACGATGGCGCCATTGATATCACCGACGCCATGGTCATTGTCGATTATCTCCTTGGCAAACAGACGGTCATTGTCTCAACCTCCGACAATTTGACCACTGATGAGGTATATGTCAAGGCAAAGTCGCCATCGCAATCATGTCAATCATCAGTAAATATGTAATAAATGCGTGTTCTTTTATTTCGTTTTTGTTTCATTTTAGTGCATTTTCGTTCTTTTTTCTAAAAAAATCTTCATTTATCAGCATCAGCAATCGAAAAAAGTGTTATATTTGTAACCGAACTAACTATCAACTATTCAATACCTATCCTCCCATGGACTGTTGGGTGAAAACGTCTATAGCTAACCAGAAGCAAAAGTATGGCCGTTCTTTTGCAAAAGACGGTCATGGGCGTGCTATCAGCTATATGAAAAGGAAAAAACTCACTCAGACAATAATCTTCAATAGTAAATATATCATCAATTTTGCGCGAGCCAGTGTATCTATAAGGCTTCTTTTGCCATAAGGCAGGAGAAGCCTTATTTTTTGCACTCATCTTATCACTATACATGATCAACGTTGAATAAAAAGAACGACCTTTAACAATTAAACCAAATGAAACGAAACCTATCCAGAAAAAAGCGATGTTGGCTAATGATGACATTGCTGTTTGCATGCCTCTTCGGAGGCAGTAGTGGCTTGTGGGCGTCGGTTAGCTTCGAACCCAACTGCTACATTGAACACCAACCAACGTTGAGTGAGCCGTACATCGGAGTCCGTATGGTTTTCTACGATGCGGATGGTAATGACAGTTATTTCACTCATCAAGGCGAAGACACGTGGGTATGGAGCTCTGCTGCCAATACCTACAAGAAGTATGACGGTCCCGCTATCTATGTCGACGAACATTTTGTTGGCGCACCCGACAGCGAACTGGCATGGCCAGGTGGCGACAATACAGGTAACGGCACAGGCGCGAAAAAATACTGTGATAATGACAGTTGGGTGGGAAGTACCTATTCGAACACTTTTGATGGAATAACGTATCAATTGAAGTTCAGAGACCCATGGAAAATCAACAGCGACAGATATGCCATTCACATGCGTGTATATATCAGCAGAATGGCTGTCGGTTCCACCCACAAAGTAAGAATCCATGGTTTCTGGAAAATCAATAATGTTAAAACCTACGAAATCAACCATTCAATGACCACTGATGCTGTACCAAGTCCATGGGATGGTGAGACTCTTGTGGCAACTATGACCGACTACAATCATGTGTCGGTGAGTGGTTCGCTCAACAAGAACTATGGTTCAACGACAGTAGGTATCCTCCAGGCTGATGAAGGAAGTGTATCGAAAAACAAGGGCTACGTGGCTGCTGGAAGTTTGGCTTCCAAACAACCTTTCGATAAAGGACAAACTAAGTTCAGTGGGCTGACACATACGCACAACCGAAGTATCAATCAGCAGGCCAACGGCTCGACGGTTGCTTTAGAGTATATTGTGGGTGTGTCGGCCGACGATTTTTCGACCACCCTTTACGAATGGTTCAATGTCAATGTTCCAGGTTTCGTCAAACCTTACAATGTGGGCGTGGATGAAAAGATGTGGGATAAGGCACTTGATGTCAAATGGAGTGCTGATGAAGCCGACAGTCGCAGCAAAGAGGGAACATGGAGCGTATACCGGGATGGTGAGTTGTTGGCCAACAACTTGAGCTACGATAATCAACACTATCTCGACGACAAGGTGAATTATGACACCAATTACGAATACATGGTGAAATTCGTTCCCAAGAATACCCCTGAGGGTGTTGATGTGAATTCTCTTACCGCATCAGTAAAACAAATGGTGTTGAAACGCAAATGGACCATCAGTTCTTTTGATATCAGTCTCATCGATGATGATTCACATATCAGCCTGTCGTGGGTGCATGATCCTATTAAGGATGCCTCGGGCACGAACACCTACAAGCTCACATTGTACAGGTCGGACGATGGAGGCCAGTGGGAATCTATCAAGGAGTTCTCCATCAACAGCAGCTCCACTGCCACTGGCAGTTATGTGGACAATAGCGGACTTGTATCCGAACATTCCTACAAATACATGTTGGTGGTCAATGTGCTGGGAAAGGACTACAGCAAGGAGTCGACATCTGTCAAATTAGGCGGGTCGAAGCTGACGGGTTTCACGGCTACACGAGGAACCTACAGCAACATGGTGCAGTTGACATGGACAGTCAAGCAGGTGGGTGAAAAAGAAACGAAATTCGTTGTCTTCCGCCGTCCATTTGGTTTCATACAAGAAAAGGAATGGACGAAAATCTACTCCACTTCGGGAACAGGAACCACCTACAGTTATGATGACAACAAGGCCCTTCCCGGAACTTACAACGAATACATGGTGTCTATCATGGGGGTAGATTCAACTCATAACGAGATTGTATCAACATCATTGACTACTGATGGCTTCACCTACTCCTCCGGCGTGGTGAGCGGACGCATCACTTATGGTACAGGTACCGCCGTAGATAGTGTCAAGGTGGTGCTGAAACAGCAGAATGGCGACGGCGACATCACAGCGGCAGGAATGAACTCGCTGCAATTTGTCAGCGAAGAGACGCTATTCCAATATAAAACAGATACCACGGAGATTCATAACCTTTACCGAGGCGACTTCTCTGTACAAATGTGGGTGCGTCCTGACTATTCGAAGATGTCAACCACCAACACCAACTATTTCCTCTTCGATACCTATAATATTCTTAGCATATACCTTAAATGCAAAGGCGACAGCACCTACGAGGTAATCCCATGGTTAGATGGATATAGGAATTCTGGCATCCATATTCCTGCTGACAAATGGAGCCACATCACGGTCTCCTATTCACGTGGGAACAGTCTTCTCAGGACAGTGGTGACCTTGCCTGATGGAACGACAAAGACGGTCACTAAAGAAAAAGTAGTATCTCCGTGGACAGAAAAAGCCTTGAGTGCTACTGACTTCAGGCTTGGCGTTGGCACCAATGGTTATTTCGGTTACTTGGACGAGTTCCGCTTCTTCACCAAGGCATTGACCGACGGAGAAATCGAGCGCAACTACAACCACCCGCTCTCTGGCAGTGAGGAAGGCCTCGCCATCTATTATCCCTTCGATGAAGGACTGGAGATGCAGACCATCGCCTACGACTATTCCAAGACCAATGGCATCGCCAATGGCCGCCATGCAATATCCAAGGTGACAGCCTATAGCAGCCAGATTATTCCCAACGAGAACCAGCTGTGCCTGATGAACTACACCGATACATTAGGCAACTACACCGTGCGCGGCATCCCGTTTGTGGGCGAAGGCACTGCCTACAGCATCATCCCAAGCAAAGGCATCCATGAGTTCTCGCCCTCGGCAAAGACATGCTTCATCAGTGCGCAGTCACTTGTCCACAGCGGCATAGATTTCGAGGACATCTCATCATTCCCTGTCAGCGGTCAGATTCTCTATGCCGGCACTGACTACCCAGTAGAGGGCGTCAGCCTCTATGTCGACGGCATTGTCTGTTCAAAAAATGGTGATGTGATACAGACCAATAAGGAAGGAAAATTCACCATCAGCGTTCCCATCGGCGACCATTTCATCACCGTGGCGAAAAACGGACATGTTTTTGCCAACAATGGGCGTTATCCCGCTGACCCTAACGCAACAGGCCTGCGAAAGACCTTCAACAAGGCCATTCCTGATTTGGAGTTCACAGATGAGACATTGGTGAACTTCTCCGGTCGTGTCGTGGGAGGCGACATAGAGAACAGCTATCCCGTGGGCTTCCGAAAGAGCGAGAACAATATCGGTGTCGCCGAACTTATCCTTTCGCCTACCAACGATATTTATCGTCTCAATGTCAAGAAGCAAAAAGAAGGGACCACCGTAGCATACAAGAATAATCCCGACAGAATAGAGGTTGTATCTGACACCACGAGCATCAATAGCGAGTCGTGGCGTACGGGTGGTGCCACTGAGGCCGAGTGCAAGAGCATTGTCATCCACACCGACCCAGAAACGGGTGAGTTCTCAGCCATGGTGCCGCCGCTTTCTTATAACATTGGAAGCATCAAGGTGGTGAAGACAGGAAAGGAGATAGGCGAACCGTCATACATTGACCTTACCAACACGCTCATCACCTACACGGACTCTTTGGAGAACGAACAAGGCTGGAAATATTACACTTATAGCCAGAAACTCTGTCATGCTTACCACAATGAGCCGTCGTTCACCGTCACACAGGTAGGGCACGACGATGGCGCATTCGGTATCGACAAATGTGAGGTTACAGATGCCGAAGGCACCATCACTGTCGATGATATCTACAGTGTCGACAACGCCAATGGCGAGGTGACCTATAAATATTTTGATGCGGCGATATTCATTCAGGACGATTCGTATGCCTTCGAGATGAAAGGTTTCGAAGAATATGTGAACTATGACGGCGACCAGCCCGTTTCCTCACTTGTACCGCTGAAAGATGTGCTTGTTACCATCAACAATGCCTTGTCGGCATCACAGAAAGTCTATATCGAAGGCAATGAAGACGGTGCCGCCCCAGGCAGTGTCTACCAAATGAGCAGCAACCAGTTGCGGCTTGACAGTCTTGGCTATGCATACTACAAATGGAAGGCGGGCTTCCCGAACATTGTAAAGCCTTATTGGCGCACCATTTCTATAGATTATGAGGTTGGTGGTCGTACATATCACTGGAATGGCGGTCCGCTCAATGGTATTATCCTTGGAGCACTTCCTACTGGCAACAACTTTGTTACGGCAGGTCCTGACCTGCTCGACATGATTCTGCGCGATCCCCCGGGCACAGGCTCAAAGGCTGAGTGGAGCACTGGCACTGTGGTTTCTGAAGCACATTCCCGTGGTGGTGTCTGGAGCAGTGAGACACATGTCCAGACTACCTCTAAACTCGGTGTTTCAACTCAAATAGTCAAGGGCATTGGTGTGGCAGAAGTTTCGGATTTGCAGACCGTATTTGATTTGAAAGTAGGCACCCAGGTGAACTGCGAAGGTGAGGACGCCAGTACATGGAGCCGGAGCGTGACCACAACGCGAGCCATCAGCACCTCTGAAGACCCCGACTTCGTGGGAGCTGACGGCGATGTGTTCATTGGGTCTTCAACCAACATCATATTCGGTCTGGCACGCAACGTCGGCTTTGTACGTGCAAATGATGACGATGGTGTGGATTTGACTCTGCATGATGCGGTGACGACAGGTCTGGACTTTGAGACGGAATTTGCCTATACCCAGAGATATATCGAGAACACGCTGATTCCGAATCTTGAGCTGATGCGAAACAGCAAACTTGAGACCGTCAGTTCAATAGAAGGTCACAAGAACACAGGCAAGAGACCCATCTATCTGACCACACTCTCTCCTGATGATGAGAAATATGGTTCAAGCAACCATGACAAGGAAGTATGGGGCAGTAGGGCAACTAAAACCCCCAGCGGCGATGGACCTTCCTACAAGATGATTATCCCCGATGGTTCGAAAGAGAACTATCAAGACAGTGTGGAATGGTGCAACAACCAGATAAAAATCTGGCAAGGCCATTTAGCATTCAATGAACGTGAGAAGGCACAAGCATACGACCTAAGAGACTCAAAGGATTTCAATGCAACCAACAACTCGTTTGACGGTGGCGCATCGATTACTTACTCGATTGAAACTCAAACAGGCAAAGGTTCTACTTATGAGTGTACGGTGACAGATATCGTCACTCTCGGCTTTGAGTCGGGCTGTGCCATCAATAAAAATGGTGTCATGTGGGATGTTGCCACAGAAACTGGAGGTGGTGAACATTTCCAAGACCAGGTAGACACAACGAAAGTGGTCAGCTACAGCTATACATTGGCAGAAGAGGGCATCGATGCCCTGACGGTGGATGTCTATGAATATGGTAAATATGGTCCCATCTTCCGCACCCGTGGCGGACAGACCAGCAATCCCTATGAGGGTAAGGTGGTGACGAAGTACTACCAGCCAGGAACCACCATCATGGAGGCCACGATGCAGATAGAGGTGCCTGATATCGACGTGGTGGAGAACACTGTCAGTGATATACCCGTCGGTGCGGCTGCCAACTATACGCTTCAATTGAAAAACCAATCAGAGATTGGTGCAGACGTAGCATATCAACTATTTGTCCTCGATGAAACCAACCCCTATGGCGCAGAACTCAGTATTGACGGCAAGGTGCTCACCGATGGACGACTCATCAAGGTGCCAGGAAACCAGATGCTGACCAAGACTCTGCAGTTGAGGCAGACCAACCCCAGCATTCTCAATTACGAAGGTATTGATGATGATTTGCATAAGGACAACGAGCTCTATAAACGAGGCATCGGCATCGTCTTCGCCTCAAGTTCACAGCCTGAGGATATCGCTGACACCATTTTCATCAAGGCTTACTTCGTGCCGTCATCATCTCCTGTGGAACTCGCCCTGTCGAAGACGACAATCAACACCAATACGAAAACAGACCTCAATCTGACATTCTCTGGTTTTGACCGCAACTTCCATAATCTCAAAGCCTTCCGTTTGCAGTACAAGAAACAGGGAAGTACTGATTGGACGTTGCTGAAAGAATATGTGCTCAACGAAACGGATGTCACTCAGAGCAACGAGCTGTTGCCACGAAGTGGTGCCAATGTCAGTTATCAACAGGACATTGGTGACTTCACCGATGGCAACTATTTGTTC
Organism: uncultured Prevotellaceae bacterium; assembly: GCA_902767775.1. Classification (GTDB taxonomy): domain Bacteria; phylum Bacteroidota; class Bacteroidia; order Bacteroidales; family Bacteroidaceae; genus Prevotella. The sequence goes on from CACXIP010000011.1 coordinate 36,379, forward strand.
CGTTGTGTCTCGGCAAGTACATATGGCTCAGGCGAGGTTTATCGTTACAGCGATGAAATCGCTCTGGTAAAGGACATGCAGCGCCCGCGTCCGCTCGGACTGCCTGAACCGACCGACGGAGTGCTCGATATCGGCGACGAACTAAGCGTAACCTTCAACGAGCCATTCCTAAGGGGGCAGCTCACTCCGCTGAAGAATTTCTTCATTACAGGCGTGCTCAATGGTGCAGCGGTCTCCCATGAGACGGCATTCAGCACCAGTGGAGGAAATCAGCAATCGCCGTCGGCAAAGACTGAGGCAGGTATCAACCTGTCAGGCAAGGACTTCTCCTTCGATGCATGGGTTCATATCAATGGTGCCGGCACGCTCCTCAGCCATGGACAGGGTGTCAACAAAATGACAGTCGGCACCGAAGGCAATGGCAAACTCGTGGTGACCATTGGCGACAAGACCTTTACATCTGCAAAGAGCGTGCCTACGGACAAATGGGTGTTCCTTACCCTCAACATGAAGGCCGAAGGCAAGTTGAATGCTTACGTGGCTGATGAGAAAGGTGAAACCCTGCTCTTCAACGAAGAAGCCACCGACGCCTACGAGGGCAACGGTCCGCTGAGCATAGGTTGTGGCATCAATGCAGCCATACACGAATTGCTGCTGTGGGACGAGGCACACGACATGACAGTCGCGTTGAACAACCGCTCGAAAACGAAGAGTCCGTCGACCCGTCATCTCATCGGCTATTGGAAGATGGACGAAGGCGAAGGCACATCCATCCGCGACTATGCCCGCAACCGTCACATGACCATGCCCAAAGAGACCTGGTACATCAACAATGAAAACAAGGCGGTGAGCATCGACGGCAACAACTACGTCAGTATCAACACCTCCATGCTGCCTATCACCACGGCCGATGACTATGCAGTGGAACTGTGGATGCGCGGCGGCGAGCAGTCGGGTGATGCCCAACTGCTGCAAATGGGTGAGGTAGCCCTGTGGTTGACATCCGACGGTATGCTGCAACTCACCGGCAAGAATGCCTATAGTCCTGCAGAATCCACAGCGATTGCCACCAGCAGCGGCAAACTGACAGATGATGTCTGGCACCACGTGGCACTCAATGTGCTGCGCCAGGGAGCCGCGGCTGTCTATGTGGATGGCAAACGTGTCCTCACTACTCATGCAGCCAACGTGGGCAGCATCAACGGCAGCAGCATGTTGCTCGGCGCACGCCGCTCTGTGACCACTGTCACCACCACTTCGCCCGATGACCCATCTGTGACATATACCTCCGAGACCCATCAATACGACCGTCCGTTCAAGGGCGAGGTTGACGAGGTTCGTGTGTGGAGCGCTACTATGAACGGTGACCTGCTTGCCAAGAACCGTAAGATTCGATTCACAGGCAGTGAACCCGGATTGGTGGCCTACTATCCGTTCGAGACCAAGGAACTCGACGGCAACAACCAGGTGGTCTCCATCCCTACTGACGAGGACCTTTGTGGCAGCGGTTTGACGGCACAGCTTGTCAGTCACAATTCTCAAACCTCAAACCTCATTTATGCAGACGAGGCTCCAACCCTTCGCACAAAACCCACAGAGACAAATGTCAGTTTCTCCTATGTGGCATCAGATACGAAGATTGTGATAGAAATTGATGAGGATCCCGCCACCATCGATGGCTGCACACTGAATTTCAATGTCCATGACATCCCAGACGAAAACGGCAACTACTCCGAGAACACCTTCTGGACAGCCTTCGTCAACCAGAACGAACTGGAGTGGAGCGAAGATGTGCTGAGCTTGGAGAAAGAGGTGAAGGCAGAGGAAAGCATCACCGCCACCATCATCAACAAGGGTGGACAGCAGCAGATGTGGACGCTCAGTGGCCTGCCCTCATGGCTGACGGCAAGTACGGAGTATGGCACCACGAATCCAAGGAGCGAGACAGAAATCACCTTCACTGTCAGCGAGTCGACGCCTATCGGCAAGTACGAGGAGACCGTCTATCTGAAGGGCAACAACGGCATCGAGACACCGCTCACGCTGAACATCACTGTGACGGGCGCAGTTCCCGACTGGTCGGTGAACCCGAAGGACTTCGAGTTCTCGATGAACGTCATCGGACGAGTGGAAATCAAGAACATTCCTATGGATGACGAGGACGACATCGTAGCAGCCTTCATTGGAGAGGAATGCCGCGGCGTGGCACATCCCATTTATATGGAACGCTACGACGGAAGTTTCATCACCATGGATATCTATGGCAACGACGAGGCAGGCGAGGAAGTGACCTTCCGTGCTTACGATGCCTCAACGGGCACCCTTTACCCAGTAGTCACGCCCGACCGCGACATCACGTTTGTACCGCTGGCTCTTGTGGGCAAGTACGACAATCCTGTGGTATTTACCATAGAAGACCTGATTGAACAGCAAACCGAACTGAAGAAGGGCTGGAACTGGCTCTCGCTCTATGTCGTCACCGACAATATGACGGTGCCCGGTGTCTTCGAGAAGATTGCCGACAACGTGCTGAATGTCAAGAGCCAAAGTGACGGCTGGCTGACTAACGAGGAAGGCAGTTGGGGCGGTAACTTGGGTAAGCTATACAATGAGCAGATGTATGCTGTGCAACTCGATGCCAACCGCACCCTCCGCATCGTGGGCAAGCCGGTCGACCCCAATAAGACCTCAATCACTGTGGGCAATGGCTGGAACTGGATAGGCTACTACGGCCGTCAGGTATCCTCAGTGAGCAATGCCCTTGCCGGTCTGCAACCTGAGGACAGCGATATTCTGAAGGGACAGAGTGGCGTGACCTACTTCGACGACTATGAGTGGGCAGGAACGCTCAATATGATGGAACCTGGTGTCGGTTATATGCTGAAGAGCATCACCGATGATGACCGACAGTTCAGCTATCCCACCTCGGCCTTCTCTGGTCCAAGCCTGGTGATGAAACGAGCCAAGGCAGCACCGGCAACCGAGGAATGCAATGCCTTCAAGCCTGTCAACTTCCGCAACTATGCCAACAATGCCATCATGGCTGCCAAGGTGGTGGCTGGCGACAGAGCATTGGGCCATGTGGAACTGGGTGTGTTTGCCGGTGATGAATGCCGTACGGCTTCCGTGACCAATGATGAGGGAATTGCCTTCCTCACCATCCCTGGCGACGATGAGGCAACACTCACCTTCAAGGTGGCTATAGGCAACCAGATTGTAGACGCAGAAACGACGGTCAACTTCGAGGTGGATGGTGTATATGGCTCGCCCAAGCATCCGCTCATCATCGACCTGAGCGAGTTGACTGGCATCTGGGAGATTCTTGGCGACAGCAGGAATGCATCTGTCTATGACCTGCAAGGCCGTAAGATTAGACTGGATGACAACAGCCAAAGGTTGTCAAAGGGTGTCTATATCATCAACGGACAAAAGAAGACTGTGAAATGAGACTAAGCAATCGTATCTATGGCCTGCTGGCACTCCTCATCATGGGGAGTGCCAGTATCCAGGGCCAAACAACCGACCCTTTCCCTGATGTACCCTACCGTCAGTATTTCGGCAATATGCAGATGTCTGCAAAGGCGGTTCTGAATGGGCAGGTACTTACGGAGGACGTCGTTATTGCCATCTACTGCGGCGACCAGATACGAGGCAAGGGCAGTCCGGATGACCCTGATTATCCAGGCGTGGCCTACCTCACGGTGTATGGTGACATGTCAAAAGACCTACTTCACTGTAAGGTCGCCATAAAAGGCAAGATTATTGAGGTGAACCGAGGTGACCTCGGCTATGAATACAACAAGGTTGTTGGCTCACCTTCCGATCCATACGTCATCACCCTGCCGGTGCCAGTGGTCACCAAACCAAGCAGCGAGGGATGGGCAACCACTTGCCTGCCTTACAACGCAGCGGTACCAGAAGGAGTCACTATATGGAACGTGGTAGGTATGGGCAACGGCCAACTCAAGATGAAGCAGGCGAAAGGAAGCCTTTTGGGAGCCAACACACCAGTGCTGCTGCAGAGCAAGGGAATGGACAGCTATGAGTGGCTGTCGCGGGTCGCTGAAGGCGATGTCGATACTCCAGACAACATCTTTGAGGGAACCACTGAACCTTTGAAAGTTGAAGCTAACAGTGTGATGACTCTCGGACACTCTCTCGAGGAGGGCAAGATAGGCTTCTGGCTCTATACAGGTACCACTATCCCTGCCAACCGTGCATACATCGCTGATTTCCCTGCTGGTGCGAGCGGCTTCGCCATCTTTGAAGATGACGCCACGTCAGTCAATGATGTTGCACCAGCATCGCAGCAAAGCGGACAGGCTTTTGACGTGCTGGGCCGCAAGGTAAATGGCAAGGGTACTATGTGGAAAAAGAATGAAAAAGGACAAATCATCATCATCAGATAGAACGATGAGAAAGACGTATATCAAGCCACTCATAGAAGTGCAACCATCCTGCATGCAGGAGGGTCTGATGCTGCCAGCCTCGAAAGAAAAACATACCGACGAGGCGTTGTCAATAGGATTCAATACCGATGACTGGGAGGATGAGGAGACTTCTTGGACCCAAACCCATTGGGATCAAATGAAAGATGTCTGGGAGTAAAAGCTAATAGGTCTTAACTAAGACAATAATCATTCAAAAGAAAATTCGTGAACAATTCATGCCTTTTGTGTGTAAGTTATACATGAGTTAAGCATGAATGATTCACGAATTTTCTTTGTTCTTTTCACCTGTCAGCCGGCAACGATGTCGAAGACTTCGGTCATGTAGATGCCCAACTTGAGGGAGTAGTCGAAGTCGCCGACCTGATTCCAAGGAGCATTGAAATAATGAATCTCTTTTACCACCACATCGTTCTTGTCATAATATTTCTTTGAGATGATGCGGTAGGTGAGAAGCGGCTGGTCAAACTCATAAAGCACCTCAGCCCTTACCGGTTTGCCGTACACGCCATCACGCTTTGCATCTTTCTTGCAGGCTTTCTTGTCTTTGTAGTCGTAGCGCACCCACAACAGGTAGCTTTTGGGCATGCGGTCGACACAGTCGCTGGCATTCACCGCCATGGCATCGTCTTCCACCACCATCTTAAAGGTTTTTACTTGTGCGGATGCACCTGTGCACAACAACAGCATGCATAACAGAGAAAAAAGAATTCTTTTCATAAGCAATCATATTTTGTTCGGTGCAAAAATAATACTTTATTTGGAACTACCAAAGAATGACTCGCAAAAAGAGAAATAACTCAAATCTCAATTCTCGTGCAAACCGAGCGCAGACGAAACCTCAAATTTCAAACCTCAAACCTCAAATCTCAATTATCGTGCAAACCGAGTGCAGACGAAAGCTTGCTTTCAGTATGCCGAGGTGCAGCCGACAATCAAGCGAAGCTTAAATCTCAAACCTCAAATCTCAATTGTCGTGCAAACCGAGTGCAGACGAAAGCTTGCTTTCAGTATGCCGAGGTGCAGCCGACAATCAAGCGAAGCTTAAATCTCAAATCTCAAATCTCAAATCTCAAACCTCAAACCTCAAAATTATTGTTAATAATCCTAAAAAATATTGAGCATGTTGAGAAGAAAAGCATAACTTTGTTACTCTTGCCTAATAACTTACTTAAATAAACTATAATGGATTTCGACCAACAACTATTCCTCAAGCATTTTCATAAGAATAAGAACCTGAATATCAGTTCGTCATCCTCCTTGAGGCGCAACGAACAGATTTATTTTATGCTCTGCTTCGATGAGCAGGGTTTTGCATACGTTAAAGTGGTAGACAAGAAAGGTGAGGAGGTACAGACCGACTACCGATTGTATACCGATGCCTTGTTCAACGTGCTGCGCTCCATCGCCAAGGCACATGAGGAGCTGCGTGAGAAGATTGTGTGGGGCAAGGGCAATGAGCGCGTCTACCTGCATGAGTGGCGCTGGGTGCTCTACGAACTGATGCGGTGCAGCAACCTTGTCGATGAGAAGATGCGTCCTCTGAAGGTGGCGGACACAACACTTCAGTTGAGGCTGCATATTACACTGGCCGACCAGGGTGAGTATTCCACCGCTGTCGATGTGTATGGAGACGGCATCATAGCCGAGAAATTCCAACTCCTCACCGACGACTTCGTGCTTGCCGACGACACCATCTATCCCCTGAAGCCTATCGGCGACAACTTCGCATCGCTGCGCTATTTCGTCATCCGTTTCCCAGAAAACTGGACGGAGGCCTACCTCTCGGTTTTCTTCTCCTATATGGAGAATGTCGTGCCGGTGTTTGGCGATTACAAATTGGTGTACAGCGACCATCCTGTGGCTACCATCCCCACCATCATTTTTGAGAAGGTGGACGAGGACATGGCACTCTACATGAGGTTGGTACAGGGACTTGAAGGCTTTGAGCACGATTTCATGCAGCGCTTCGACCTCGTCTATGTGGCAAGGCTCACCATGGAGCGGCAGATACTCCTACAGAGGATTGCCCACCGCGACATGGCACAGGACATCAAGCAGTTGCAAAGCAAAATCTTCAAGTATGCCAAGGCAACCGACAAACGGGACATCTATCTTGAGGACGACCTCTTCATCATCCCAGAGGCGGTGGCGGGCGCATTCCTCCTCGGAGCACTGCCTGAGATAGTGCGCGACTACCGCATCGTGGGGTCGGAGAGCCTGAAACGCTACAAGGTGAAGTCGGCACAGCCCAAACTGAACCTCAGAATAGGTTCGGGCATCGACTTCCTTGAGGGTTCTGCAACTGTCAATATCGAGAACGAGGAGTTCTCGCTGCGCAACTTCCTTGCGCAATACCGCAAGGACAAATACATCACCTTGGCAGATGGCAACCGTGCCATTGTCGACGAGGGATTCATGCGCAGCCTTGAGAGGCTCTACCGTCATTCGGCGCAGAAGGACGGCACACTGCGTGTCAGTTTCTTCGACCTGCCTGAGGTGGAAGAACTCATGCAGCAGCGTATGGAGGGTGAGGCTTTCGAACACCACCGAGAGGTCTTCGACGGGTTCAATCGCCTCAAGGACCAGAAAATGCGTTTCCCACAGGTGAAGGCACAGTTGCGCAACTATCAGCAGGAGGGTGTCAAGTGGATTAACTACCTCTATGAGAACAAACTGGGCGGTTGCTTGGCAGATGATATGGGACTGGGCAAGACACTGCAGACCATCGCCATGCTTGCCCGCATCTACCCTAAAGTGAAGAAACCCTCACTGATTGTCATGCCGCGCACCCTGTTGTTCAACTGGCAGGATGAGTTGGGCAAGTTTGCTCCCCAACTTTCCTATGCCGTTTATTATGGCGCCCAACGCGACCTCAAGGAGGCGATGAAGAGCCAGCTTGTGCTCACCACCTACGCATTGGTGCGCAACGATATCGAGACATTCTGCAAGAAGAAGTTCCACTACATCATCCTCGATGAGAGCCAGAACATCAAGAATGTGGGGGCGCAGACCACCAAGGCGGTGGGGTTGCTTCAGGGAGAGCACCGACTCGCCCTCAGTGGCACACCGATAGAGAACAATCTCACCGAACTCTACTCGCTCTTCCGATTCCTCAATCCCGCGATGTTCGGGTCGCTCGATGAGTTCAACCACGAATACACCTATCCCATCCAGCAGAATGGCGACAAGGAAACCATGAGTGCGCTGAGGAGGAAAATCTTCCCTTTCATCATGCGAAGGGTGAAACGTGACGTGCTAACTGAACTCCCCGACCGCACGGAGCAGACACTTTACTGTGAGATGTCGGAGCAGCAGAAGCGCTTCTATGAGGAGCGCCGCCGCTACTATCATGAGATGGTGAAAAAGGAAATCTCTGTCAACGGCATTGCCAAAAGTCAGATTGTGATGTTGCAAGCACTCAGCGAGTTGCGGCGCATCGCATCAGTGCCTGAGAGTCTCAGCGACGGACAGGTGCACTCGCCCAAAATCGAACAACTCATGGAGGGTATCAGCGAGGCTGTGGAGAACGGCCACAAGGTGGTGGTCTTCTTCAACTTCATCGCCGGCATCGAACTGGTGAGTGAGCGGCTGGAGCAGATGGGCATCGACTTCGCCACGATGACGGGTTCCACCCACGACCGCCGCAGTGTGGTGTCGCGTTTCGTCAACGACGCGCAGTGTATGGTGATGCTGATGACGGTGAAGACAGGTGGTGTGGGCATCAATCTCACCGTGGCCGACACCGTCTTCATCTTCGAGCCGTGGTGGAACAGGGCTGCCGAGGAGCAGGCCATCAACCGCCTCCATCGCATAGGGCAGAAAAAGAATGTCATGAGCTACTCCATGATTATGCGTGATACCATCGAGGAGAAGATACGCCTCCTGCAAGAGAAGAAGGCCGAGCTTTTTGATGGTCTGATAGGCAGCGACACCACCTCGTCGAAGCAACTCTCCGAGGAGGACATTGAGTTTATCCTTGGATGATTGAAGATTGATTTTTATTATTTCATCCCGTGTCTTTTTGCTGCAACTGTTGCAGCCCTAACAATGAATAGTTAACTATGAACTCAGAACTAAAACTATATCTCCCTGAGCCCAAGCGGTTCCGCGAACTGTCGGATTATGTCGGGAAGAAATTCAGCAAGGTAGACCTCCAAGAATGGGCATCACCCATGCTGCAGTCGATGAGGGATATGCAGGTGGTGATGTATGACCATGAGGGGTACATGATCAGTTGCTATTTCATGCGGGATTTGTTGGGCACGACTTTCCCCAAGAAGCCGCTCCTGCAGAACTTCACCGCCTTGATGGTGGGAGACAAGCGCAACTTCTCCTTTGTCGTTGAGCATATGAAGGAAGAGGAGAAGAAGGCTTATACGATGCTGCTCCGCTCACAGTATTGCAAGTTGGAAGATATTCGGATGGTGCTGGGCATGCCGGAGAGAAACGAGGGCTATCGATATGTCTACGGCATACAAACTGTAAAAATCAATCTCTTATTTGTGGAATACGTCCTTGCGGGTTACGACGCAAGGATGAACTCGCTGTTCTATGTCTCTTTGCAGGATGAGTTTCGGGAGATTATGTATGATACCCTCCTGCCAGGAGAGCGTGACATGATTACAACCGAGGAACTGCCGGATGATTTGCAAGAGGGGTGCTTTGAGCGTTCCACCCTCATGCTCATGCCCGTCGTGGAGGCACTGATGGAACAAGAAGTGCTGAAGAAAGGCGCAAACAAGTTCACCGTGCCTTCGGTAAGGAAGGGATGCCGCCAGCTGGGTGCCGAGGAATTTTTCACCGGTCTGGGAGTACCTAAGTCGATGACGGATATGCGTGGTTCCATCATGCTGCAGACGATGGGAAATGTATACCATCTTATCGTCAAAGGGAAGAAACCAGCCACTCCGGAGGATATGCTCAAGGCAATGTATTATCAACTCTCCTATCATGTGAGCGACTTGTATCCCATCCTCTTCGACCACTTGTCGGGATTGGGACCGTCATATTATAGTGACCTTATGGGCAACGACATCCTGAAAACCCTCCATCAAGCCTTTCCAGAGATGAGGGTGGGGGAGTGGATAGAGTTCAACTCCATCATCCGCCGCTATTTCCTGAGTACGGCACGGTGTGCCAAACTCGAATTGCTTCGTCCATACATTTTCAGGCGTCCAAACGTGTCCAATAAATTTCATGATGAAGTGCGGCAAGTGAGCCTCGACCAGGCACCTAAGGAATTGGGCCTTCCTTTCATCAAGGGCCTCTTCTTCTGCATGGCGGCATGGGGATGGTTCGACATCGGATGCCGTGAGTATGATGACGACGACATCAGTCCGTACGACTCCTTGGAGATGGTGAGGCTGACGCCGCTTGGCGCATACGTGTTGGGTGTGACCGAAAAATATGAGGTGCCGCTCGCTTCAGACGACAAGGTGTATTTCGAACTCGACCCGCAACGTCTCATCATCCGCTCTTTGTCTGACAGCAATCCATACGAGGGATTGCTTGCCGACACATGTGTCCCCATAGGCAACAGACGGTATAAGATGAATGCAGAGACATTCCTCGCCCGATGCACCGACAAGAGCGACGTGGAGGGGAAAATCGAGTTCTTCAAACGCTATATCAGTGGCGACCTCACCCCAGTGTGGACCGATTTCTTCGGTAGTCTGCTCAAGCGCTGCAATCCACTCACCAGTGTGGCACAGGATGAGTACGTCGTCTATCGCATCTCGCCCGACAACAAACCGCTCATCCATCTTCTCGCCAACGACCCTGTGCTGCGCTCACTCGTCATCAGGGCAGAGCAGTTTCTCATCCTTGTAGAAACCGCCAACAAGTCAAAATTCGACCGCCGTCTGAAAAGCCTCGGATATCTGCTGTAAGGTTCAACTTTCAAATAGTTAAGTAGTTAAAGAAGTTATCGCTTCGCTGTGTAGTTAGGCCATTACTCCTGATTGACTGGAGGTCATTTCAAACAAGGATAAATATTTACAAACGAATCATATGGCTTAACTACTTAACTTCTTTAACTACTTAACTTCTTCAACCACTTTCTACTAACGAAATTTGGAAAAATAAATTTGTGATTTTTATTTTGCTTTCCACATAATTTCATTATCTTTGCCCATATTTTACTGGATAAATCTTAAACCTATAAAAGTATGAATCTGAAAGTACGTTTAGCATTGATGAACTTCTTGGAGTTCGCCGTATGGGGTGCATACCTCACATGTATGGGCAATTACCTTGGAAAGGCAGGACTTGGTGAGCACATCGCATGGTTCTATGCCATCCAGGGCATCGTGTCAATCTTTATGCCGACGCTCATGGGCATTGTTGCTGACAAGTATATCCAGCCGCAGCGCTTGTTGGGCATCTGCCACCTCTTGGCTGGTGCCTTCATGCTCGGTTGCTGGTGGATGGGCATGAACAATCCCACACCCGACAAGGCAGCGTTTATCACACTCTACACCCTGAGTGTAGCCTTCTACATGCCTACCATTGCGCTCGCCAATACGACGGCATTCTCCATCCTGACCCGCAACGGTATGGACACTGTCAAGGACTTCCCGCCCATCCGTGTGTTGGGCACCGTGGGCTTTATCGCCACCATGTGGTTTGTCAACTGCGCCGTATGGGACGGCGGCTCATTCATGTTCACCTTGGGTGAGAATGCGCATAAGTTCCAGTACACTTACATGCAGTTCTTTGTATCCGGCCTGCTCAGTTTTGTGCTCTTCGCCTATTGCTTCACCCTGCCCGCTTGTCCGTTGGTCAAGAATGAGGGAAAGAAGTCGCTGGCAGAGTCTTTTGGCCTGAACGCCTTCAAACTGTTCAAGACCAAGAGGATGGCTTTGTTCTTCATCTTCTCAGCCTTGTTGGGCATGTGTCTCCAGGTGACCAATGGCTATGCCGGTCCGTTCATCACCAGTTTCAAGGGCAGCGTGGATGCCGCAATCGCCAATTCCTTCGCCGCCAACAACGCCACCTTGCTCACCTCCATTTCACAGATCAGTGAGGCGCTGTGTATCCTGATGATTCCGTTCTTCCTCAAACGTTACGGCATCAAGGTGGTGATGCTCATGTCGATGTTCGCATGGGTGTTCCGCTTCGGCTTCTTCGGATTGGGCAATCCTGCCATGCCGGGTGTGCTGCTCTTCATCCTCTCCTGCATCGTCTATGGTGTCGCCTTCGACTTCTTCAATGTGTCGGGTGGTATCTTTGTCGACCAGGAATGCGAGCCGAGCATCAAGGCATCGGCACAGGGACTGTTTATGATGATGACCAACGGCGTGGGTGCCACGGTCGGTACATTGGCAGCCGGTGCCATCATCAACTCCTACTGCACATGGCAGGACGTGGTAGTGAATGGCGTCACCCAAAGTTTCCTCCTCGGCAATTGGCAGACCTGCTGGTTCATCTTCGCCATTTTCGCCCTTGTGGTGGGTGTGGCATTTGCCTTGGTCTTTGACCCGAAGAAGAAGGAGAACTAATGGGATTGGTCAGACTGTATTTCAAGGGGGTGTCGGAGATTGTCGCTTCAGATGACGTGGGGCTGCTGACGCTTTGCGATGAGGCGCAGACACGTCAACTCTCCGTCATCTGCGATGCCAACACCGTCTATCAGTTCGGCCTGCGCATGAAACAGGCAGAGGTGGTGCCGAAACTGGCGCCAGAGGTGCTGTGGCAGGTCATCTCACGCAATCTTGACACCCGCTTCCAAATCATCATCAACGACCTGGACGACGGACAGTACAAGACCCTTCTATACATGCCCGACATCCTGCAGGCCATTCCTGTCCGTGCCAGCGACGGGGTGCTCATCGCCTATGTCTCCAACATACCCATCTATATCGAGGAGCAGTTGCTACTGCGCCAAGGTATCCCCTACAGTGACTCCGACACGGGCATCTCTGTTCCCGTCAACGTCATCAGCAACGACATGCTCCAGAAAGCGCTTGACAGGGCAGTGGCGGAGGAGGACTACGAGAAGGCATCGCAGATACGCGACGAGTTGCTGAGGAGAGGCGGCAAGGATTTGAAACCATGAAGGAGGCACGCTATTTCTATGTGCCTGGTGCATCCACGGCAGGACAGTTGCCCGACGACGAGGCGACGCATGCCATCCGTGTGCTGCGTCTCCGTGAGGGCGATGAGATTTTCCTCATCGATGGAGTGGGCAATTTCCACCGAGCCGAGGTGACGCTTGTCTCTTCCAAGCATTGCGCCTATCAGGTGTTGGAAACTATTCCGCAGACGTCCGTATGGCGTGGGCACATCCATCTTGCGATGGCTCCCACCAAGATGATGGACCGTGTGGAGTGGATGGCAGAGAAGGCGACAGAGATTGGGTTTGACGAACTTTCGTTCCTCGACTGCCGTTTCTCGGAGCGCCGCGTGGTGAAGACCGACCGAGTGGAGCGCATCGTAGTGGCAGCCGTCAAGCAGAGCCGCAAGGCATGGATGCCAGTGGTGAACGAGATGATGCCCTTTGAACGATTTGTCAGGACTCCCCGCGAGGGTGTGAAGTTCATCGCCCACTGCTATGAGGAGATAGAGCGCAACGACCTCTTCAATTCCCTTATGGCAATGGAGGACGATAACCCGCAGGTGACCATCCTCGTGGGACCAGAGGGCGATTTCTCTGTCGGCGAGGTGCGCCTGGCGATGGACAACGGCTATGTGCCGGTATCGCTGGGTGAGTGCCGCCTGCGAACGGAGACGGCAGCCCTCTCTGCGGTGATGATGGCGCAACTGACTTTGAGAAAACAATAACTCAATTGTAGAATTTAGGAGTTTAGGAGTTTAGGAGATTAGGAGTTTAGACATTAGCCTTCTTTATCATACCTACCGTAGGTTTTACTTCTTAACTCTTCTCGATACTTCAATTATTTGATTTTGAACGGACAAATTTGAACTGATGACATCCGACAGCACCAAATACTCATTTCTGCTTCTCTCGCTCTTTGTGTGTCTGCTCTTCAGTTGTGCAGACAACACCAAAACAGCGGCTCCCGATGAGGAGGAACTGCGTAGCGAAATCAGCCGCCTCCCGATGCTCTACACCGTAGAAGCGGAGGTGGAGGTGCTGGTGGAGGGCCATGGGCAGAACGGCACTGCGGAATGGAAATCGTTCTTCGGTTCTCGAGACATCATCGTACCAGTGAAGGCTTATCTCAAGGCAGGTATTGACCTGTCGAAAATCGAGGATGTCGAGGTGAAGGGAGATAAGGTGTACGTGCTGTTGCCCGACCCTGTGATAGAGATAGAAAGCACTGAAATCCCATGGGAGAAGGTAGTGGCGAGTGTCTCGGGACTGCGCGACAAGTTCACCAACCGTGAGAAGGAATTCCTCACGCGTAAGGGGAGAATAAAAATACTGGAGGATATGGGCAACCTCGACCTCATCGTGCCAGCGCAGGAACATGCTGAACAGATAGTGGCCAACCTCATCCTCAGCATGGGCTATACGCCGGTGTTCAGGGCACGCCCTATCTATGATGAGCGCGAACTTATCCGTTTTGTCAAAGAATAGGAGGTGGCAATGGATGACATGAACAAACTGATGAAATTGCTCCTCTCCGCTGTCACCCTTGCTGTGATAGTGGGATTGGTGCTCTTGTTTGTGAGACTGACAAGGCCGTCCGAACCCTTGGACTACAGTGTCGGTCCCATCACTGTGCTCGACATCGCCAAGACGGAGAAACTGAAGGTACTCACCATTCACAAGGAGGTGTTGGCCCATCAGCATCGCTATTCTTCGAGTTTGCTCAGCAACAAGGAGGAACGCATCTATATCATCTATCCCGCCACCCTGCATTTCGGCTTTGACCTGACACGATGTGACAGCAACAGCATCCGCACGCATGGCGACACGGCAACAGTCATCCTGCCGCCAGTGCAGATTCTCAACAAGGAGGGGCATTCCGTCGATGAGGCGAGCAAGCGTACCGCCATCGAGGAAGGGGAGTGGTCGGCGGTGGAACTGACCACGTTGCGCAACCGGGCTGAGGCACTTATGCGCCGACAATGCGAGTATGACGATTGCTATAAAAAGGCTGAGAAAGCAGGGATTTCTGCCGTCCGTGCGATGATGGCTTCCTTGGGATTCAGACATGTCGATGTGAAGGTGAGGAAACGCGCCAGTTACGGACTTTGCCTCATCGACAAGAGTTTTCGCAACAACCACAGTTTCACTTTTTGCAGGAAAGACGGCAAGTCTTACCTCTCCTTTCAGAAAGGAAGTCAGGAGTCAAGGCTCTATTATACGCCAGGCAGCATTGCCTTGCAGGAACTTCTTGCCATGGGCGATTATTTCATGATGTTCTTTGATCAAGTACCCCGCCATGCGGTTGTAGTCAAGAAGGACAAACAGGTGGTGCTGGCATTCCTCAACCCGACAGTCACGAACGGCAGCAAGGAGGCGGACCAGATACGTGCCAGGGCTGCCCGCTTCAATATGGCTCCGCTCCGCCATGCCATCACCGATCTCGTCTTTTTGGGAAAGGTCGGCCTCACCGTCATGGAGACAGACAAGAATGGCAAGGAGATTTGTAGATATTGAGATTTTTTGCACTTGTCGGACCAGTCGGACCAGTCGGACTTGTCGGACCAGTCGGACGAGTCTGACATGTCCGACTTTATAAAAGTGGGTTTGTATATGTTTTTCACTACTTTTAGGTGCTCTTTAAGAAATAATGATTAATTTTGTACCATCATCCACTAATCAATAGAAATTCCAATAATGAAAACACTGCGACTCCTTGCCATCTTGGCTTGTATGGCTATCCCTACCGTGGGATTCTGCTCCAAATTGGCGGACCATACCAATGAGACCCTCCGTTACAGTCAGCCAGCTACCCAATGGTTGGAGGCTCTGCCCGTCGGCAATTCACATCTCGGAGCCATGGTATATGGCGGTACGGATGTGGAACGTATTCAACTCAATGAGGAGACCTTTTGGTCGGGTTCGCCACACAACAACGACAGTAAGGAGGCGAAGGCATACCTGCAGCAGGTGCGCGACTCCATCTTTGCCGGGAAGGAGGAGGCGGCAGCCCGTCTCATCGACAAGCATTTCATTCCCGGTCCTCATGGAATGAAATACCTCACGCTTGGCGATGTAAGGATTGATTTCGATGATAAGTCGGCACCGACGGATTACAAACGTGAACTCAGTCTTGCGGAAGCGCTTTCCACCACGACATACAGCAAAGGTGATGTGCGATATACGCAAGTGGTTTTTGCCTCGATGGACAAGAATGCCGTCATCGTCCGCATCACGGCGAGCAAGAAGGGTGCTTTGGCTTTTAAACTTAATCACCAGTGTGAGTTCCAAACCCGTCATCAGGTTGAAAACCATTGCCTCATTGCTGAGATTGACGGTGTTGACCATGAAGGCATCAAAGCAGGACTGAAGGCAGAGTGCCGCATCTTGGTGAAGAGTGACGGACAGGTATCCGACGCAGCCGACCAGGTGCAGGTGTCCAACGCCACGGAAGCCACACTCTATGTCGTGGCTGCTACCAACTATGTCAACTACCACGATATCTCAGGCAATGCCACAGAGCGCAACTTGCAGTCGCTGGCGAGCGTGACGGGCACACCATACAAAAAACTGCTGGCCAATCACCTCCGCAAATATCAGGAGCAATACAACCGCGTAAGCCTCAATTTGGGTGATGACAACACGATAGACACTGACAAACGTGTGGCTGCTTTCGCCGGAAGTAATGATATAGGACTTGTGTCGCTGATGTTCCAATACGGCCGCTATCTCCTCATCTGTTCATCGCAGCCAGGCGGACAACCTGCCAACCTCCAGGGTGTGTGGAACAACAGTGCCAATGCACCTTGGGACAGCAAATACACCATCAACATCAATGCAGAGATGAATTACTGGATTGCTGATGTGGGCAACATCAGTGAGACACAGATGCCGCTGTTTGACATGATACGTGACCTCAGCGTGACCGGTAAAAAGACCGCTCAGGATATGTATGGCTGCCGTGGATGGGTGGCTCACCACAACACAGACCTGTGGCGCATCGCAGGAGTGGTGGATGGTGCTCCCTGGGGCATGTTCCCCAATGGTGGTGCATGGCTGGCGACGCACATCTGGCAGCATTATCTCTTCACAGGCGACAAGGCTTTCCTCCGCGAGCGGTATCCCATCATGAAGGGCGCAGCCGATTTCTATCTCGACTACATGCAGGTACATCCGCAGTATGGATGGCTGGTGGTGGTGCCGTCGGTGTCGCCGGAGCATGGACCAATGGGCAAGCGCACCCCGGTAACGGCTGGCTGCACTATGGACAACCAGATTGTGTTTGACGCTCTCAACAACACGTTGCTGGCTGCGGGAATCCTCGGTGAGGATGCCGCTTACCAGAGTCAACTGCGGAAAACCATCGCCCAACTGCCACCGATGCAGATAGGTCGCCACGGACAACTCCAGGAATGGTTGCAGGATGGCGATGACCCACGCGACCAGCACCGCCATATCTCACATCTTTACGGACTCTATCCTTCCAACCAGATTTCTCCCTACAGCCACCCCGACTTGTTCACGGCAGCAGCCAACACGCTCAACCAGCGTGGTGACATGGCGACGGGTTGGAGCCTCGGATGGAAAATCAATTTCTGGGCACGTATGCTGGATGGTGACCATGCCTTCAAAATCATCTCCAACATGCTGCATCTCCTGCCCAATGACAGGGCGGCACGCCAATATCCCGACGGACGCACTTACCCCAACCTCTTCGACGCACACCCGCCTTTCCAGATTGACGGCAATTTCGGCTTCGCAGCTGGTGTGGCAGAGATGCTCTTGCAGAGCCATGACGGTGCCGTGCATCTGCTCCCCGCCCTTCCGTCTGCATGGCAGAAGGGCAGCGTCAGCGGTCTGAAAGCCCGTGGTGGTTTTGAGGTGTCGATGTCATGGAATAATGGCAATGTGACAACTGCCACTGTGAAGTCCACCATTGGAGGAACGCTCCGTCTGCGCTCATATGTCCCGCTGAAGGGCAAGGGACTGCGTGAAGCAAAAGGAGCCTGCAGCAATGCTCTGCTGCAAGCTCCTGAAATCAAGTCACCGCTGAAGTCGGCTGAACTGAAGGACTTCTCTGTCCTGCCACTGCGCAAGGTCTATGAATATGACATTGACACCAAGGCAGGAAAAACCTACGTTTTTACTGGAAATCTCTGATTCTCACTTCAATCCCTGAGCCTTCCATGGCTTCCTTCATCGCTTCGGGGTCGGTATCGCCGTAGTGGTAGGGATAGAGTATGCGTGGTTTCACCATGTCGGCAGCATGGCGCAACTGTGCGGGAGTCATCGTGTAGGGCTGGTTGCAGGGCATAAAAGCCACGTCGATGTCCTTCACATCGGCCATCTCCTCGATGTCCTCAGTGTCGCCGGCGATGTAGATGCGCAGGCCGTCGGCTACAAGGATGAATCCGTTGTCACGGTCTTTGGGGTGGAACTGCGTGTGCCCGGGTGTGGTGTTGTATGCAGGAACGGCATACACCATCAGGTCATCGGCGAGGCGCAGGCTGTCGCCATTGGCCATTACCTTGCCCTCTCCCAGTATCTCAGCTGAGCTGGCATTCGTAACGATTACGGTCGACTCCTTGCAGAGGTCGGCCACAGCTTGTGTGTCGAGATGGTCGTAATGGTCATGGGTGACGAGGATGTAGTCAGCCTTCGGCCATTTCGTGTAGTTGGTCACAGGAAGGGCTCCTTCAATGACTGGGTCCACTTGGATGATGCGCCCGTCGAAGTTGATTTCCATGCTTGCATGCTTGATGGGCGTGAATGTTACGGTCTTGCCGTTTTTTGTCTTAAAAGTATCCATATCGTTAGAATTGAGGTTATCGTTTGTGGCTTTCGGAGTCTTGTTGCCGCATGAGGCTAAAAGCATCACTCCACATGCCAGTAATAATCGGATTCCCATTGTTATCTGTCTTAATCTTTCATCTTTCATTTTTCATTTTTCATCTTTCATCTTTAATCTTTCATCTTTAATCTTTCATTTATTCCCCCTCTTCTTCCATCGTCTCATCAAGGTTTCCCTTCCATAGATATTTGCGGGTCTCTGCAACAAGTACTTTGCTCAGGAAGAGCAGTGAGAGAAGGTTGGGGATGGCCATCAGCGCATTGAAGCAGTCGGCCATGTTCCACACGATGTTCAGGCTGATGACGCTGCCTGCGAAGACTGCGATGATGTATAGGATGCGGTAGGGGAGGTTGAGCCGCTTGCCGCCAAGATATTCCACGGCGCGCTCACCATAGTAACTCCATCCGAGGATGGTGCTGAAGGCAAAGGTAAACTGCCCGATATTGAGCAGAGGCTCACCAACAAGGGGAATCTTGGAAAAAGCCGACTTGGTGAGGATGGCACCGTCGGTGAAGTTGATGTCGGGGTGGGCAAGGGCACTGCTGACAATCACCAGACCGGTGATGGCGCAGATGACAACCGTGTCCCAGAATGTACCTGAACTGGAGACGAGAGCCTGGCGGACCGGGTTGCGGGTCTGTGCGGCGGCTGCCACGATAGGAGCCGAACCCATACCCGACTCGTTGGAGAACAGACCGCGTGAGATACCGTAGCGGCAGGCAATCATAAAGGTGCCACCAACAAAACCGCCACCTGCGGCAGAGGGATTGAAAGCACACTCGATAATCAGTTTCAGCGCTGGGATGAGGTAGGATGAGTTGACATACAGGATGTAGAAACAACCCACTACATAGAAGATGGCCATAAAAGGGACCAAGGCTCCGCAAACCCTTGCGATGCTGCGCACGCCACCGATGATGACGGCGGCGGTGAGCACGCAGATGATACCGCCCATCACATAATTGGGTATCTGGTAACTCTCAAACGACAAGGTGGAGATGGCGTTGGCCTGCACCGTACACCCGATGCCGAAGGAGGCAAGGGCACAGAACAGGGCGAAAAGCACACCCATCCATTTCCATCCCAGTCCGCGCTCCAGGGCATACATCGGTCCGCCGAGCATCTTGCCGTTGGAGGTCTTCACACGGTATTTGATGGCGAGAAGTCCCTCGGCATATTTCGTGGAGATGCCGAACACACCAGTGAGCCAGCACCAGAACACGGCACCGGGACCACCCAGGGCGATGGCAGTGCCCACTCCCACGATGTTACCCGTGCCAATGGTGGCGGCAAGGGCAGTGGCAAGGGCGCCAAACTGCGATACGTCGCCTTCTGAACCAGGGTCCTTGGTCACTGACAGTTTGATGGCCTTGAAAATCTTGCGCTGTGGAAAGCGCAGGATGATGGTGAGGTAGATGTGGGTGCCAAGCAGCAGGATAATCATTGGCCAGCCCCAGAGCACGCCATTGATGCTGCTGATGAAATTATTGATAATATCCATTGATTAGCTTAGGGTTTAAAAATGAACATCCACATAGGCATATCCCATCGACTCGAAGAGACGCGCTACTTCCTCCACAGCCCTTGCCTGTGTGATGTTGAAATTGTCCTCGGTCAGGCAGCGCGACTCCATCTGCCGCTTGGCTTTCTCATAGAGTGCCTTGCGGTCGGAGTGGCTCCAACTGCCTTTCTCGTAGAACGAGCGGGTGCGTGTCTCGTCGATGAACTCTTGGTCGAGCAACTGCACAGGAGGCAACTTCACGTCGAGCGTGTCCTCATGGAGGCGGATGGCTTTGTCGCCCAATTTTGTCATGTCGATGCCTAAGCGCAGCGTGCCATAGTAGATGCGTGTAATCTGCCTGTCGCTGCCCAGCAAGCGGCCTGCGGTCGAGTCTACCAGTTCCTCATCGCTCACGGTGAGAAATTCCCATTGGCCGATGTCCCTTACTGACTTCAGTTGGGTGGAGTCGATGCTGATGCCTTCGTTGTCGGGACCGAGGGATATGCTGTTGCGGGTGCCTTTGGTGGCGAGCACCACCACCATCACCACCAATGCTATCAGTGTGGCGGCTGAGAGGAACAGACGCAGCAGAGGATGTTCTTTCGTGGGTTGGGTTTCTTGCATGATGGTCTAATTGATGGTTGTTTGCAGATGTTCCTCGTCGAAATCCTTGCGGAAGATGACGACAATCTCGTCATTGGTGAACCCCAACTGGCGAATCATCGGAATGAGGATGTTGGCTGCGCTGCTGCGGGTTCGCTCAGCGATTTTCAGCGAGGGTACGGCGGCGATGATGCTGTCGCGGCCTTGGGCCTCAAAAGCGGCAAGTTCCTTGTCGCTGAAGTCAGAACGAAGCAATGCCACATACGATTTGATTTCGTCGTGGTTGATTTTCGCGCTGGTGATTTCCACCGCAGGGTCGGGAAGGATAATCTCAATGCGGTCTTCATCGAAGATGATGTTGTCTCTGCTGAAATCTCTGAAATCGATGTATCCCTTGAGGGTGGCATCCATCGGGATGGCGATGCGGCGGCTGCCAGCGGGGATGCCGAAGTCGTAGTCCAACCCCAAGATGCTGCCTTTCAGTCTCGACTCATCAGCGTGCGTGATGATTTTGTGGATGTGGAACTCGCTGGTGTAGAGCCGCGAGTTGTTTTGCACGGCTGCCACGAGCATACCGATGGAGTCAGCGCGGCTTTTCTTTGCCTCTTTTGCTGGGGGCTCCTTCTGTTCTTCCGATGGTTGACTGCCTTTGCAACAGGCAAGCAAGAGAAGAAAAAGGAGCGGTATCAGTTTCCTTGTCATGATTTCTGTCCGTTTGTGTCGCTTTTATCTTCAGTTTGCAAATTTAGATAAAAAAATGGACTTATAGACTACTCGGAATAAAGAATTTCATTCTTCAGAATGGAATGTTGACTTTCATCGTGACGCTGCGCCCCATATTGTAGATGCCCCTGCGCCCGGTGACTGCATTGACATCGGCATATTTCAGACGGCTGAGATGGTTTTGGTAGGCACGGTCGGTCAGGTTGTCGCAGATTACACTGATGGTGCAGACAGTGCGGTTTTTGTGGCGGATGTCGGTGCCTATGGAGGCGTTGAGCAGTGTATACGATGGTGTAGCGGTTTCAGTGTCGTCTGCCGCATAGAAATGATTTTGGCGGAGGTTGCATTCAAGTCCCAGCTTG
Source organism: uncultured Prevotellaceae bacterium (assembly GCA_902767775.1). Classification (GTDB taxonomy): domain Bacteria; phylum Bacteroidota; class Bacteroidia; order Bacteroidales; family Bacteroidaceae; genus Prevotella. Next base: position 57,923 of record CACXIP010000011.1, read on the forward strand.
ACATAGGTGTTGTTGAGCACACGGCCGTCGCGTATCAGGTCATAACTCAGTTCTGAGACCCAGCGAGGGGCAGGAGTGAAAGGGAGGTATTTGCGGTCATCGGGTTGATGCAACTGCACGGCATTGACATATGAGAAACTGTTCTCGAAATGCAGTGGTTCGATGGGATGGAAATCGATGCTCAGCTCAGCGCCCCACAAGCGTGCGTCACCTTGGGTGAATTGGTAGGTTGGCAGCTCGTCGGTTTCCACATCTGCCAGACGATGGGCAAAGATATAGTTGTCGATGAGGTTGCCGAAGAGCGACACCTGAGCAGAGACGATAGATGAGGTGTAGTCCCATCCTGCATCGGCTTGCCAACTGTATTCCGGATTGAGGTCTTTGTTGCCGATTTCATAGCGGAAAGTTCCCTCATGCTCTCCGTTGGAACCCAGTTCGCTGAGGTTGGGGGCACGGAACCCACGTGCCAGGTTGACTCGCAGCCGCATGTCGTCACGCCATTCCCATACCGCCCCTATGCTTCCGGTTAGTGCGCGGAAGGTGCGTGAGAATTGCTCGAAGTGCTCTTGCAGAGCGTCAGAGTTCAAGTGGCGTTGGTCGATGCGCAGTCCGCCTGTAAGATTCCACCTGCCAATGTTGTAGCCTGTGGTGGCGTATGCGCCGATGTCGAAAAGTTTGTAGGCGGGAATGAGAAATTCCTCTCCTTTGTTGACCGACTGTTGATACATTCCACCGATTCCGGTGTTGACTTTCCATCCAGCGTGGTTCTGCCATGAATAGCGGATATCATAGTTGACGGAATGAAGTTGGAAATCAAGACCGCTCACGTCGGGTTCCTCCACCTCCTCAAATTCCTGTCGGCGGTTCTGCTGATAACCAAGAAGTGTTTTCAGCGTACCGTCACCGATATAGAAGGACTGGTCGAGCACTGCCTTATAGTGGTGGATTTGCTGATAGGGGAAGCCATGGGCATAGGTAGTGAGGTCGTGGTGTGTGGCGATGCGCTCGGTGGCTTCACCATTGTCGCAGACAGGCATGATGAAATCTCCTGTGGCCTCGTCTCTTTCCCCTTCAATCATTCCTGGAGTGAGATAGTAATAGCTGAGGTTGAGATGGCTGAATCCCCACTGCTTGTTGATGCCCAGCATGCCGTTGGCTGCATTCTCACGGAACTGTGAGCCTAAGACGTGTCCGTCGTATTTGTTTTTATAGGCATGGGCATGTTTGCCAGAGTAGCGGGCGTTCCACACAAAGCCGTTGTGGTTGCCGCCAACGTTGAGCGAATAGCCTATCAGTCCGTTGTTGGACTGATACTCCATGTTGGCACTGCCTTGCACTTTCCCGTTGGGCACGATGGGGTTGCCGTGGAAGATGACCACTCCTGCCATTGCGTCGGAACCATACATGAGTGAGGCTGGACCTTTCAGGATTTCTATGCTCCGCACGCTTTGGGGGTCAATCTCTATGCCGTGCTCGTCGCCCCATTGCTGACCTTCCTGGCGGATGCCGTCGTTGACGGTCACAATGCGGTTGTAGCCCAGGCCACGTATCACGGGTTTGGAGATGCCACTGCCGGTGGTGATTTGTGCCAAACCGGGTTTGCGTGCGATGGCATCGATGATGTTGGTCGATGAGGTGGTCTGCAGTTCGCGGTTGGTGACGATGGACACAGGAGCGGGCGACTCTTTCATCAGGGTGTTGCCGGCGATGCCGGTGACGACCACCTCGTTGATCATGGCATTGCTCTCATGCATCGTGAAGTCAAGATGGGTGGTTGCTGACAGGTTCACCTTTTTGATGATGGTCTGGTGGCCGATGTAGCTTACCTGTATGGTGACGGTTTTTTGGGGCAGGTTCTCAAAATGGTAGCGGCCATCGATGTCGGTCATGGTTGCCATGCTGAGTTCGGTAATCTGGATGGTGACACCTGTCAGTGGCTCATTATCCACTGCGTCGGTCACCGTGCCGCTGAGTGTGGTGGCAGGCACCACATGTTCTGCTGCTGCATTCAGGCTTAGACATGCGAACAGCAGAATGAAAAAATATCTGAACATTGTTTTTCTCCATTGTTAGTTGATGAATAAATCTTCAAGTTGAGCATGCTCAACTTTCAGGTAGTTAAGTAGTTCATGATTAACTACTTAACTTCTTTATGATTACAAAAGAACATCAACTGCAGGAGGGGCACGCAGCTTTTGTTGATTGATGGCGCTGACCGGAAAAAAGATGTGGGTGGTAGGTCTGACATGGTGACGCACCATATGCGTAATGCATATCGTGGTCAGCGCCGCTAAAATGAAGGGAAGAGTTTGAAACTGGCAGAGCACACATTGCCCGATGCAGAAATCGCCAGTGGTAAGATGACTGTGCCGCACATGGTGCATGCATTCGATGCAACCATCATCAGCACTTGTCTCTTCTGTGTGGATATGCAGTGCGGAGAGCAGCAACATAGGCACGAATACTGCCAAGAGTATCCGTGAAATCAAAATCCTTCTACGCTCCGCTTTCTTCATCGGGTGCAAAGATAGTACATACTGAGAGGAACGCCAAAAAAAACTTGTTTTTTCGTTCACTCCCAGTATGTCCTGCACCTATTTTAAGGATGGTTTTTATCCGTAGAATTGTATGAAGGCTTTTACGCAGTAGAGATGGTCGGCTACGCTGCCTGTTTCCCTGCAACTGTGCATGGCGAGGATGGCATTGCCCATGTCGACACCACGGAGCGGGATGGAGGAGGCCAGGATGTTGCCCAGTGTGCTGCCACCAGCCACGTCGCTGTGGTTGACAAAACGCTGACAAGGAACTCCCGCTTTTTTGCATACCTCAGAGAAAACGGCTGCGGAGATGGCATCGCTGGCGTACTTCTGTGCGGCATTGAATTTGATGACCGGACCGCCGCCCAGGACAGGATGGTTGGTGGGGTCGTACTTCTCGCTGTAGTTGGGGTGCCAGGCGTGGGCATTGTCGGCGGAGACCATGAAGGCTCTTTCCACGGCTTGGTAGAACGACTCCTCTGTGCCGCCTTGCGAGATGGCGATTCTCTTCAGCATCGTAGCAAGAAACGGACTGCCTGCACCTTGCTTGGTCTGCGAACCGGTCTCCTCGTTGTCGAAGATGGCAAGCACCTTGGTCGTCTCCTTGTCGGTGGAGGCGAGCAGTGCCATGAGGCCTGCATAGCACATCGACAGGTCGTCAAGCCTGCCGGAGGAGAAGAACTCATTGTGGGCTCCGAAAGTGCATGCTGGTGTGGCGTCTGCAAGATAGAGGTCAAAGTCGAGAATGTCGTTTTGAGTGATTGGTGTTTCTTTGCTCACCTCCTCGCAGATGATGTTCATCAGCAGATTGCCCATCTCCAACTGGCTGCTGATGGCACCCAGGATGGGCAGCATGTCTTTCTGACAACTGAGTCTCACACCGTCGTTCACTTGTCGGTTGAAATGGATGGCGAGATTGCTGATTTGCAGCAACGGACGCTTCACGTGCATCAGCAACGTCTGGGGATGGAACTCATCCTCGCCTCTGACAATGACTCTTCCTGCCAGGGTGAGCGGACGGTCAAACCATGTTGACATGATGGGACCGCCATATTTCTCAATGTTGAGTTTCACAATACCACCCTCACAGAGCATTTCTGCATGGGGCTTGATGCGGAACGTAGGTGAGTCGCAGTGGGCGCATATCATCCTGAATCCGGCTTCCGACAGAGGTTTCTTGCCGATTTGGAAGGCATAGATGGATGAGTCATTTTTTGTCACATAAAGTTTGTCGCCTGCCTTTACCTTGCCAAGCGGTTGCTGGGGGTCTATGCGGCGGTAGCCTGCCTCATCAAGTGCAGTGGCGATATTCCTGACAGCGAGGAAATTAACAGGTGAGGCATCTAAGAAATTCAAAAGACCTTGTATCATAGCAGTGATTTTTGATGATTTTCATTTGATTGACTGGTTGAACATAGATTACTATGCAAAAGTAATGATTTACAGGAATGCCGGTAAAATAACCATTCACCACTTGATATCCCTGTAGGAGGTGCCGTTGACGAAACGGTCGAGGTCGACATGGCCTTTGATGCCCTTTATCTTGCCGCGCTCGGTATATTGCCAGATGTTGTGCTTGCCCTGGCCGTGGAGCACAGGTTCCGAACTGCTGTAGCGTGCCATGAAGATAAAATACTTGTTGAATTCGGGAGCCAATTTCTCGTTGTAGAAACGGTATTGGCTGTAGAGCAGGGGATAGCATCCGTATTCGGCCTTCATCAGTTCCATAAACTCGCCGAGGCTCTTCTGCAATTCGCTGCGTGTGGCTCTCTTGCAGCCCGACTCCTCCACATCCACCATTGGGATGAGGTCCTGCTCGCTGCGGTTGAGGTGGCTGCGGAAATTCTCAAACTGGTCGCGGGCGGAACGGCGGCTGGTGAAAAAATGGTAACTGCCAACCTTCAGACCCGCCTTCCGCGCTCCGGTGATGTTCTCACGGTAGCGCCTGTCGAGCATCGTGCGCCCCTCTGTCGCCTTGATATACACAAATTGTATGTTCTTGTCCTTGGCCACCTCTTCCCAGTCGATTTTCCCCTGATGCTTCGACACGTCGATGCCGTCGTAGCCTTTGCTTTCTGGAATAATCTCATCGACATGGGTCCACGACTTGAAAGCACGCCAGGTGGAGGGACTGAGGTAACTCCACAGCACCATGAAGAAGATGATGGACACCACGCAACTGATGATACGGCGGATGGTCCACCGTGACTTGCGCTGGCTTTTTTTCTTACGTCTGGGGCGTTTCCCTGTAGTGTCTTTCTTGGCCATGAATCAGAAGATTAATCCATAAAAGGCAACCAGCCCTTCCCATATGTTGCACACAGAATACCACAGGGCGGTGAAGATGTTCTTGCTGCTCCAATACGACACCAGGATGGTGTTGATGTTGAAAAGCAGTGCGGTGAAGATATACAGATAGGAGAAGGGTAGGGGGAAACTCCTGATGTCGGGCTGATAGTTGCCAGTCTGTGTCTTGAAGCAGATGGCATGAAACCCTATCGTCACACCGATGAAAATGTCGTATAGCCAAAATCCGTCGGCCTTGATGAGCGGACGGAAAAACAAAAAGAAATAGGTGAAGATGGGAAGGCAATAGGGAGCGAGTGTCACAAATACCCTGTTGTATGAGGAGCCGCTTGTAGACACCTCACCGCTTTGGTCGCCGGCGCGGAAAGAATGGATTTTTCTAAACAGCATCATGGATACGACAGTGTGGGTCAGCTCATGCGAGAAAACCTCCAACCAGCTCAGGTTCTTGCGCAAAAGACCTCTGGCGAGCACATATATGACGATGCCTATGCCAGTCCATTGGTACATCTCCAGATTGCCAAGCATTGTCATCGGGGGCGATGGGAAAAATATTGCTTGTACGATGATGACGCTCTCACGAATCATCAACAGAAGCAACACGACCAACAGGGGTATCCAGAGCCAATGAAATAGTTTATACATTCTTTCCTAAATCAAGTTTAGCGTTTCCAAATAGTTAAGTAGCTCAACTATTTTACCACTTCCGACTAAATACTAATCGGCATCCGGCAAGGTCCTCCTGCCGGATGCCGGGTGATGGATGCCGGATTATTGAAGCTCGTGCATCTTCTGAGCGAACAACGTGCGTCCGCTGATGAGGATGTCGAGGATGCGCTCCATGAAGTCCTCCACGTCAGGGGTGCTGTCGATGAACATCTCCACTGTGAGGATGGTGTTGGACTCTGTGATGAACACTTTCAGCGCCTTGCGGTTCATGTTCAACTCGTTGGCCACCTTCAGTGCGTTGGTACGCTCTTCCTCGCTGTCAATCGACCAGATGTTGGGCAGGATGATGTGCAGGAAATTGGTGTCGTTCTTGGGGTTGAGGATGTAGAAATTGCATGTTTGATACTTGAAGTGAAGGTCGCCGTCTTCATCGATGTTGTAGATGATGCCGACATTCTTGAACCATTGTTCGTAAACTTCAAAAACGTTGTCCATAGTGTTGAATTTTTTGATTGATGAATAAAAATTATATCTCTGCGGCCATCAGGCCTACTATTCCTTTGTGTGGGTCACTTTCTATGGGTGATTCGGGAATGGGAGGAAGCGAGAAACGCTCGTCAAAATCCGGATAGTCTTCACGGATATTGTCACTCCAGTCCACCTTGGTGGAGTTGATTTCATTGATGATATCACCAAGTTGCTTGTCACTTTCCAAAACCTTGTTCATCAGCGACATCTCACCCTTGGGCAGTCTTCCTTCCATATATGCACCCAATACTTCTGCATAAAGACCCAGTCTGTCTTTCATATCAGTCCCTCCTTCTTCAATACTTCCCGGAATTGCCGCTTGGCAAGCCGGTGCTTATTATAATAATTGTTCATATTCATACTCAGCAGACCGGCAGTCTCCTCATTGGTACGCCCCTCCACATATCGGTAGATGATGAGCTGGCGGTAGCGTTCATTGGTCATCATCCCCAATAGTTTGTTGAGGTCTCCTATCTCAAGACTGCTGAGGTCTATACCTATAGAGTCGGATAATTCGCTCAAACTATCACTGCCGTCGGTTTTTTCGTAAATCGGCATCCTTTTTTTCTTCTTGAAAACCTGATGGCAGTAGTTCTCTATGACGATTTTAAGCCAGTTGGTCAGCTTGCAGTTGAAACCGAAACCCTCAAGTTTGGAGAGACCGGACCTGCTGCTTTTCATCATGATGTGTACATAGATTTCATTGATGAATTCTATGCAGTCGGTGCAGTCGGTCTCGTATTTGTCAAAGACCGACTTGAACAGCGGATAGCATTTCTCGTAGAGATATAGTTTGGTGACCTCGGCGTCTCTGGAAATGATGGCATCCACTATTTCCTTGTCGCTGAGTTGGCTGATGCTCTCTGGTGTGTTGCTGGATGATTTTGACTGTCGGCTCATGATTTGTTGTCCTTGGCTAAGATGGCATTGAAACCTACTGGGTTGGTCTTTGATGCCTCACCGATGAATTCCTTGTTCATGCGCTGGTATTCCTCAATCAATTTGGCATTCAGCGACGGACGTGTGTTGCGGATGCAGTTCATCACCGTGTCTTGACTGATTGGCTCGTCGCGAAGCGCTGAGATGAGTGCGGCGTCGTTGACGATATAAGCAATGTCGCTTCCCACATAATTCTCGGTCTTCTCCGACAGTTGCTCGGTGTCAATATCAGCGCAAGGACGCTCTGCCAGGTAGAGGTCGAACATTTTCTTTCGGGTGGTCTTGTCGGGAGCAGGGACATACTCGATGATGTCGAGACGGCCTTTGCGGAGCACGGCAGAGTCGATGAGCTGAGGACGGTTGGTGGTGCCGATGACAAAGATGCCACGCTTGCCGCACTCGTTCAACTGCGACAGGATTTCGTTCACTTCTCCGGCGGTGTTCTCCAATCCGCGGGTGCCGCGTCGGGGAGCGATGGCGTCAAACTCATCGAGGCAGATGATGGCGGGGGCATTAGCCTCAGCCTTCTTGAACAGGTCGGCAATCATCGTCTGTGAACCATGGATATAGATGCTTCCAAGGTCGGATGCCTTCACCATGCAGAACTTGAATCCCGACTCCTCGGCGAATTTGCTTGCAAAAAAGGTCTTGCCGCAACCCGGAGGACCATAGAGCAGCATGCCGTTTGGAGGAGTCAGTTTGTATTTCTCTGCTTTTTCCTTGTTCTTGAGCACAAAGAGCACGCGCTGCTGAAGGCGTGTCTTCAAGTCGTCCATGCCGGCAACATCGGCAAAGCCTTTGCCGCTTGCCACCTTGAACTCGCTGGTGGTGCTGACCTGACCGCGCTCATCCCTGCCACCACCGCCTTTGTCCTGGTTGTCACTTCTCTCTTCTCGTCGGCCACCGCTTTCAGACTTTTTCTCAGACCTCTCCACATTGCCCTCTTTGGCAAGCATCTCCATAAATAGGTCGGCTGAGTTGAGACGGTCCTCTTGCTTCGGCTGAAGGGCAAGTTTGAGAACGTCCTGCAACCATTTCGGCACATCGTCACGGCCTTTGAATGAGAGAGGGGTTTTCTTACGTGCCAGGTGTACCTTGCTGCGCACGGTTTTTGCGTCATCGCCTTCCTCTATGGGCAGAATTTCATTCTCCCATGGTGCCTTGCCATAGAGCATGGTGTAGAGCACAGCTGCTGTGGAGAAGATGTCGCTCTCTGGACCATAATGACCATAGAAGGTTTCTGATGCCCGATACCAAGGCGACAGGTCTTCTGTGAGGAATGTGATATTCTGCAAGGGATGTTCTGCGAGGTGACCGAGGTCGATGAGTACGCCGTGCATCTCGGGTCGCTGTGAGGTGATGATGATGTTGCGCGGGGTGATGTCGCAATGCAGCAAACCTGCTCCGTGGATGTGGATGAGCGCACCCAGCAGGTCGTATCCCAACTGCAGGGTATGTTGTACGGAGCAGCGTTCCTTTCCCCAGAGCAGGTTCGCCTCAAGCAGTTCGCCTTCAACAAATGGGGTGATGTAATAAGGATACTCGGTGCCATCGACAAGTTGCACCCCACTCTCCACATGAGTGATGACATTGGGATGGTTCAGTCGCTGGGAGAGGACAATCTCCCAAATCTGTCCTTCGCTGTTTTTCGCCATTGCTGGTACTTCTGCAGGAAAAAACAGCTTGAGGAAGAAGCGCTTTCCTTCGGGATTAGCTACAATGTAGGTTTCGTCATACATGCCTTTCTTGATGAAGGTCTGCACGGTGTATGAACCAAATGCTTGTTGTTCTGATAATACGCTCATATGTTACTATGTTATGTGTTTATTGTTGTCGGAATAGAAAGTTGGGCTACAACAGACAGTTGATGAAGCCCATGATGAACCCCAGTCCTGCTCCCAACCATACGATGGCACGGAGCTCCTTGTCCATCACCTCAAGGATAAGCCGCTCTGCCTCCGCCATGTCGAGTTCGTTGATGCGGTCCTCGATGATTTTGCTGATGTCGACGGCAGCGAGTATCCTCGGGAGCCGTTCCCTAATCATTTTTACATACAACTGCACCAGTGAGTCGCGTGCCTGTGCCAGTTCATGGTCCTTGCCAGCAAGCAGGTCACAGATTTTCCGCGACAGCAGTGCCTGACTCTCCTCCGTAATCAGGTTGCCCACAATCTCCCTCGAGTTGTTGTGCAGGATTTCGTTGATGTTGCCGGCGAGGGCGTGCTCCACAGGTTCTGCCAGACTGTTGATGAGCTGTGATGTGGCATCAGCACCTGATTGTCCGAAGATTTTTCTGATGCCTTTGCCGATGAGGTCGCCGATGCCCTCACGACGGTTGCCGCCTGGCAGGCCGCTGCCGAAATGCTGCATCTTTGCCATCACATGAGCCACGGAGGCATGGGCTATTTTGTCGCCCACATCGCTGTCGGCCAGTTTTTTGTAAATCAGTTCTGTCAGGTCATCGCTTCCTTTGCTGGCAGCCTCGTCAATCTCCTTCTCCGAAAGGTAATGGGAGAGAAAGACACGCAGAGTCTCGTCGTTCTTGCGCTGGGCGTCGATGAAATGGTCGATGCCGTTGCTCAGTTTCTCCAACAACTCATCAGAGAGCAGGTTTTTCTCCATCACCTCCTCATTCATCAAATTGTCGCTGATGGAACCACCCACTGAAGCGGCGATGCGTCCCTTCTCTTTAGGGATGATGCCGGGTGTGAATGGTATGCGGTGTCCGAAGAGGTATTTCGCCCGATGGGGGCGGAACAGCATCCGGATGGCGAGGGCGTTGGTGATATAGCCTATCACGCTGCCTACTAAAGGGGCTATGATATACGGTGTCATTTCATCGTGCCTTCAGGCACTATTTTTCATGTACCTCTCTTCAATAGAGAGCTTTTCCAAGTGTTTTCTTTCAATAGCGGTTACAAAGATAGTGCAAGGCGAGCGAAAAGCAAAACAAAATACGAAGTTTTTTGTTTTCTTTTCCGAGCCGCCGCCTATCTTCGGGCGAATGCCCAAAGATACAAGTAAGCGAGCGAAAAACCAAAATTTTTTTGAGTTTTTCCGAGCCGCCGCCTGTCTTCGATGCGCAGCATCAAAGATACGAATAAGCGAGTAAAAAAAAGCAAAGCTTGTTTGTTTTTTTCGAGCGAAAGTATCTTCGGCGCAGTCAAAGATACGAATAAGCGAGAAAAAAAGTAAAGTTTGTTTGTTTTTTATCTCTTATTCTTCATCCTTCATCTTTTGATATGCCAATCGCTCGTCTCCGGAGAGCAGGTAGATGATGCCGCAGTATGTAAACCCATATTTCATGATGACGTGCTGCATGATGGTGTTGTCGCGGTGGGTATCGATACGGATATTGCTGTCATGCATGAAGCAAAAGTCCATGATGTTGGAGAAGATGCGATGCGCGCTCGGTAGACTTGCAATGCGGTGAACGACATGGTAGGGTGTCTCGTCATCTATCCACTGGCCTTCATATATTTTATCGTAGGTGGGTTCTGGTGATGGCAGAAATGCAAAATATCCCACTATTCCCCCATCCTCCACGATGACGAAACCGCCACTTTTTTCCATATCGGCAGTGATGACGGCTTCTGAAGGGTAGCCGTCACCCCATTGCGACATGTTGCCCGATTGCCTCATGATTTTCTTAGCGGCATCCATGACCAGCATGATGGCATCCATGTCTGTGGCAATTGCTTTTCTGATTGTCCTGCTCATGCCAAAGTCTTTTCTGCTGTCTCCTTGAGAAGGATTTGTAGCTCTTGACAGTCTGACAGCAAGTTCCAGATGCCATCCTCTGAGAGCACGCCGCGTTTTAATCCATCGGGCAACAGTCCCGCCTCGTCGTCCTCAAAATCTTGTCGCCATTCTTTGCTGGAATAATAATCATTGAGTGCTTTTATTGACTCTTGGGCAGCCACATACTTCTCAAGTGCTGCTGAAAGTCGTCTCACAGCAGAGGAGGCTTGCACAAACTTGCGCTCCATCTGGCGTATTCTCGAAACCTGTTCTTTGTTCTCCTTATTCATATTCTTCTGTTAATGAATTACGAAAGCAAATTTAGGGATTATTTTTGTATTTCGCAAAAAATATCTACTTTTGCGGCCGAATTAGAGATTTTTGAAAATTGGAGAATATCAATATCATGCTGATACTCCTTGCCATCGTCATCGTGGGTTACGTGGCGGGCAAGTTGGAGTATATGGGAGGAGACTTTGACCGCCGACTTTCCAACATCATCATCGACTTTACTTGTCCGGCGCTCATCCTGTCGTCGACAATGGGAGGAACGCTTCCCGACCGCCGACTCATCCTGCCGTTGCTGGGTATCAGTCTGCTAACCTACGTGTTGCTCACTGCCGTGGCTTTCGGTCTGCCGAGGTTCCTGACCAAAAAGAGTGAGGACCACGGACCTGTGGGGTTCGCGCTGATGTTCGGCAATGTCGGTTTCATTGGTTATCCTATCGTCGGAGCCATTTTCGGTCACCAGGCGATATTCTATGCCGCCATCCTCAATGTGGTCAATACCCTCGCTGTCTTCACCATCGGTGTCATGCTGGTCAACGGCGGACAGCGGCGAATGCTTTTCCAACCCAAAATCCTTATCAGTTCGCCGATGGTTGCTGCCTATCTTGCCATCCTGATAGTGACCTTGGGCATTGACAACATCCCTGATGTCGTCAGCCAACCTATCACGATGATTGGCAACATCACTGTTCCTGGTGCCTTGTTGATTATCGGTTCGTCGATGTCGAGGCTTTCCTGGCGCACAATGTTGGGTTCGCGCGTGGTGTATGCCACAACCGCCTTCCGGCTGCTTATCCTTCCGCTCCTTTTGTATGTCATTTTCCGTGTCATCGGTTTCGACTCGCTGGTGGTCAACATCAATACCCTCATCATCGCCATGCCAGTGGCAACCTATGGCACTATCCTATGTCTGAGATACGGACGCGACACCACCCTCATCACAGAAATCACATTCATCAGCACCCTGCTATCCGTGCTGACCATCCCCATGGTGGCACAGTTGTTATAGTCTTATGCATCGGGATTCTTTAGAGGAAAAAGCGGCAAATCCCGATGAACGAGTGAACGAAGAATAGTTGAGGTAAGATAAGAGAAAATAAAAAACCGCTACGCTTAGGAAAAAGAAATAAAAACACATCCTTGGCGTACAGCGAAGCCAGAAAAAGTGCCAAGGCACTCGCAAAAAGACAGAAAAAATTGATGATAAAATTCATGAGCGATTGATGGTAATTCATGTTTTTCTTTCAACATATAGTTGCCACAAAAGGATAAAATCCAGAAAGGAATCATATGGCTTAACTACCTTCAACTTGTGCAAAATTGTACAATAAAATCTCCACGACGGGGCTTTTGTAACAAATTCGGCTCAAAAACCTGCCTCGCCTGGAGAGTTTGCAAATGTAATAAGGAAAATAGGGTCCACCAAAAAATATCCAAAAATAGTAGATGTGAATGGTGAACTTAACTCCTTTAATTGCTGTTTTATCTCCTTTCAACTTGGAAATAAGTCATTGATAAGACAAAAAAGTCATAAATATACGTCATTTTGATATAGATATTCATTTTAGCCCTTGGGGTATAATAGTCTGTAATTGCTTATACTTTTATTCGATTTGGCAATTTGTAACAAAATGATTGTTTTTGCAGGTTATTTAAAACATATTGTTAGAATAATCAAATTAATTATTACGATATGTTAGTAAAATAATTAATTTTGAATCAAAATGTATTTTTATTCCTTGTTTTCGTTTCATAATGTCGTAACTTTGCACCGTCAATTGGCAAAATGATGTCCCTGTGACATAATAGAGTGTAATATTGTTAAGGTAAAAGGAGAAAATTATGAAAAGGATTGAAGCGATTATCCGTAAGACGAAGTTTGAGGATGTCAAGGAAGCACTGCTCCAGTCTGACATCAACTGGTTTGAGTATCACAACGTGCACGGCATAGGTCAAAGCCGTGAGGAACGCATTTACCGTGGAGTTCAGTATTCGACAGATGTGATAGAGCGTGTGGCACTGACTATCGTGTGCCGTGACCAGTTTGTGGAGCCAACGGTGAAGGTGATATTGGATGTAGCCCATACAGGTGAGGTCGGCGATGGCCGCATCTTTGTCAGCGACATGATTGACACCTGGAGCATCCGAACCGGTGAACACGGCGACACCGTATTGAGAGACAAGAAATAAGTAGTAGGATAACTAAAAAACAGAAAGATTATGAACGAAATAGGATTATCACTCGACACTGTATGGATGTTGTTGGCTGCCATGTTGGTCTTCTGGATGCAGCCAGGATTCGCACTGTGCGAAGCAGGCTTCACACGAAGCAAGAACACGGCGAACATCCTGATGAAGAACTTCGTGGACTTCATGTTCGGCTCGCTCCTGTTCTTTTTCCTCGGTTTTGGCTTCATGTTTGGCAGCGAGGGAGCAGGCTTTATCGGCATGCCCAACTGGGGCGACCTGAGTTTCTACAAGGGCGACCTTCCCGTAGAGGGGTTCTTAATTTTCGAGACGGTATTCTGTGCCACGAGTGCCACGATTGTCAGCGGTGCCATGGCGGAAAGGACGAAGTTCTCGATGTATCTCATCTACAGCGCAGTCATCTCGCTGTTCATCTATCCCATCGAAGGCCATTGGACATGGGGAGGCGGATGGCTCTGCAATGATGCGTCTGATGGTTTCATGATGACGACCTTCGGCGATGTATTCCATGACTTCGCAGGTTCTGCCATCGTGCATAGTGTGGGAGGCGTGCTGGCACTCGTTGGCGCAATGGCACTTGGCCCGCGTATCGGCAAATATGGGAAAGACGGCAAGAGCCGTGCCATTCCCGGACACAACCTTACGATGGCCGCCCTCGGTGTATTCATCCTCTGGCTTGGATGGTTCGGCTTCAACCCTGGCTCACAGTTGGCGGCTTCCGGTGTGGTGAACCGCGTTGCCATCAGTCACGTGTTCCTGACAACCAACCTCGCTGCTGCGGCAGGTGGAACGGCTACAATGTTTATCACGTGGATGAAATATGGCAAGCCCTCGCTCTCGCTGACGCTCAACGGCGTTCTGGCCGGATTGGTAGGCATCACGGCAGGTTGCGACCTCGTTTCGCCCGTCGGTGCTGTTGCCATCGGCTTGATATGTGGAGCTGTTCTTGTCTATGCCATTGAGTTCATCGACCATCGTCTGCACATCGACGATCCCGTGGGTGCTTCTTCGGTACATGGCGTGTGCGGCATCCTCGGGACGCTGATGACGGGGCTGCTCTCCACCTCAAACGGTGCTTTCTATGGTCACGGCTGGGGATTCTTCGGAGCCGAGTGCTTTGGTATCCTTGTCATTGACCTCTGGGCAGCCGCATGTGGCTTCCTGCTGTTCTTCGGCATCAAGAAAGCGCATGGTCTCCGGGTAGGTTCCCGCGTGGAAGAAGAAGGTCTCGACATCTACGAACACGGCGAGGCTTGTTATAACTAAAAAGAAAAGGTATGAAAAAGATTGTTTGTTTTGCAATGGGGTTGGCAGTTAGTTTGGCCACCCTTGCACAGGAGAAAGTAGAGACCACCATTTGTGGTGATGTCGTGAGCAGTTACATCTGGCGTGGCCAGGACTTGGGAAATGTGTCGCTGCAGCCGACTCTCGGTATAGGCTATAAGGGCCTTTCATTGACAGCATGGGGAAGTGCCGGACTGTCTGACCCTTCCGACACGAAGGAATTTGACATGACGCTTGGCTACACCATTGGTGGTTTCAACATCGGCATTACCGATTACTGGTTCAATAATGGACTCGACCCGGAGAACCGATATTTCAAGTACGATGCCCATGGGACGAACCATGTCTTCGAGGCAAATGTCGGCTATGATTTCGGACCTGCCAGTCTGCAGTGGTTCACCAATTTCGCAGGCAATGACGGCGTGAACAAGGACGGAAAACGGGCCTACAGCAGTTACGTCGAACTCACAGTACCATTCAAACTTGCAAATGTTGACTGGACTGCCACAGCTGGTGCCGTCCCCTTTTGCACCGACTTTTATGGAACGGATGGCTTTGCCGTCACCAATCTTGCCTTAAAAGCAACTAAGGACATCCAGATGACAGAAACGTTCTCCGTTCCGGTATTCGGGCAAGTCGTCGCCAACCCATGTTCACAGAAAGCCTACCTGGTTATAGGATTCACATTGCAACCGTAATGATTTTGAATTCTTTGGCATAGCATTAGCCTCTTATCCTCTCCACACCTTCGTTTTTTGGGGGTGTGGATTTTTTTTTCAGGGCCCTCTAGCGGTCAATCTCCATAAACCATTTCCAGCAAGGGATAACCTCAATGGTTCCATGCTTGTCGGTTATCGTGTCTTCTTCGTCGAAGGTGACAATGATTCGTCGGCGGCAGGGATGGACATTAGGCAGTTTAACCAGCGCGTTTGCCTCTCTTGTCTTTGTCAGTTCATCTGTAATGGAATATGACACCTGGATGGCCAGTTCGTCATCAGGGACATAGAAGTCTAATTCGATATTGGAGTTGTAGAAATACACTCGCTCGTTGTCAGGGTCGTGTCCGTATTTTCGGAATAGGGAGAGTGCCACGGCATTCTCCAAGAGAATAGTGTCTGGTTGGAGCAGTTGGAGCGACAACAGTCCGTTGTCTATGAAATAGTATTTGCAGACACTCTCCTTTTCTGCAAAAGCTGATGCGATATTTCTCAGTCGCAATAGAAGCCAAGCATCCTCGGAGAATCCCACATAGCTTGATACCGTTGGTACGCTGATGCGTCCCGCAACGCTAGAGAGAATCTTTGACATCCGAGTGTAGGAGATGGGCTGCATCACGCTCTCTGCCATTTTTTTTACCATCAGTTGCAGCAGCCTTGGGTTGGATATGCCGTTGCGTTGGACGATGTCACCGAGATATATCTTTTGGAACAAACTCGACAAGTATGCCCTTTTAACCTGCAAATTCACAGATTCGGGCAGCCCGCCCCAGGTGATGTATTCCCGGTATGCTTTCATGAACAGGGCTTTTGTTTCGGTTGCGGTCAATGACAGTTCGTCATATGCTACTTCGGAGAAGGAGAGATACTCCTTGAAGCTGAAGGGGTACACCTCGACGGGGATATATCTTCCACCCAAAGTGGTCATAATTTCTTTGGACAACATCTTCGCGTTGCTGCCTGTGATGAATACGCAGTATTTTTTGTCCGCAAGATTTCTGGCGAATTTCTGCCATCCTTCTACGTTCAGTATCTCGTCAAGGAAGAGCATGGGTCTTTTGCCATACATCTCCTGATGGCATTCGAGAATCAGGTTGAAGTCGTTTGCTGTGAAGCCATCCAGCCGCGTATCCTCAAAGTCGAGATACAACATCTCATCCCATCCATGTCCTTCGTTTAGCATTTTCTGGATTTTCTGGAAGAGTAGGAATGATTTCCCCGACCTCCTTACTCCTACAAAAACCTGCAAGGGGAATGAGTCAAGGTCATATTTCCTGGGAAATATTTTGTATTGTTCAATATCTTTCTGATTATCGAGCAGTACTTGTCGCAGTATGTTTCTTGATATAGGCATATGATATAAAAATCCGATAATGTTAAATGTAATTTTATAAAACACTGCAAAAATATAAAATGTTATTTAAAAAAGCAAGAAATATCGGTTTTTTTGTGCTATATGGAGAAATGTTGGGCTTTCTGACCTTTGCGATACGATGGAATTTTTCATGACGCTTGACCATTGGTGGTCTCAACAATCGGCATTACCGACTACTTTCCAAGACAAGAATGTCATAAATATACGCCATTTTGATATAGATATACGTCAAAATGGCATAAATATGCGCGTTTTGGCATGAATTAACATGCGAAATGAAAAAAACGGCATAAAACTTGTACTATTCATAATAAAATGCCGACATTTGCACGCTGAAACGCAAAATAGGTATTGTAGTTAGGTAAATAGTATGTTTATCAAATCAAAGGTAGAATGCAAAAACTAACCATTTTGAGTTGGGCGTTCCTGCTCTTGCCCATAGGAGTGAAAGCAGGCAGTGTAAATCTAGACACATTAAAATCCTCAAAGACTTTAGAGATTCTGGAGGCTCCTGACACTTTGGAGACAATTCCTCAGACCATCAACCCTGCCGACACGCAGTATGTGTGGAGCAAGGAACTGAATGAGGTGGTGGTAAGCGGTCAGGGCGGTGGCGTGGCGAAGCGACGTCTCTCCTCCAATGTCACAAAACTCATGGCTGCCGACCTGGAGAAATTGCCCACGGGCCGTATCGACCAGATGTTGCAGAATGCTGTTCCCAACATGCAAATCACGCTGACCAACGGACAGCCAGGCACCACATCGATGATTAAATCGCGTGGTCTGTCATCGGCCTTCATCAACTCCACCCCGGTCATCTATGTCGACGGTGTGCGTGTGGACAACCTCAACACGGGTTCGGCCCTCTTCAACGTGATGAACAACGCTTATGGCGACATCAATGGTCAGACAGCGGCATCGAGCGCTATCGGCGACATCCCAATGGAGAACATAGACCATATCGAGTATGTGCCAGGTGGCGCTGCCACCACACTCTATGGCTCTGACGCGGCGAACGGCGTGATACAGATTTTCACGAAAAATCATGGTACGGGACGTTTCAACGCATCGGTGACCACACAGTGGGGCGTCGACGTTGCCAACACACAGTTCTATCATTTCGACCGAACGAAGGACTTGCTCCATCAGACGGGTTTCCAACAGCGGTATGGACTGTCGTTCTCGGGAGGTACCGAGCGCATGGGCTACTCCCTCGGCGCCAGCATGAGTCAGAACACCGGCACGCTGATTCACAACGGCAACGAGCAGAAGAAATACGACCTGCGCTTCGGCTCGTCTATACGCATGAATTCAATGCTGAAATACACCAACTCCTTCGGATTGGTGACAGAAGAATACAAGCGCAACCGCAACGGCAACCAAGGCTACTACACCGGACTGTGGTTTGCTGAAGGCAGTGCGGCAGCCAACTTCACCTACATGGGGGAGGACGGTGCGCTGCATAACTTCCCCGCTGACATCGACTCCGCATCGCCCTATGTCTTCGGCAAAATGAAGGAGTTCGTATCCGAGGCTGAGGCGCTGCAGGACCATAAGGAAGAGGTGAAACGCTTCCAGACATCTCAGCAACTGGAGTTCACCCCGATACGCAACCTCACCTTCCATGCCACCTTGGGTCTCGACTACCGCTACAACACCGACAAGTTGGTGGAGACCAACCGTTACCTCATCCATACGCAAATGAAGCCAGAAAACACCACCGATGCCGGCAGCGTGGGCAACTACGACCGCAACTACTATGGCATCACGGGCGAAATCAACGGACAGTGGAAATACTACTACGACGACCTGCTGAGCAATATCGTCACTGGAGGATTCCAATATTTCAGCACTCACGACCACCAAAGTCTCTACAAAGGACAAAACGTGCGCGACGGTGCTCGCATCATGTCGGGAGCAGGTACGATATATGCCGATGAGTGGCTGAGTTACCTTCACAGCTATGGTTTATACCTGCAGGACAATTTCGGATGGCGCAACCGCTACTTCCTCGACCTCGGACTGCGTGTGGACCACAACACTACCTTCGGCGAGAAAGTGGCATGGCAGGCATATCCAAAGGTGGGACTGTCGTATATCGTGTCCGATGAGCCGTGGATGCAGCCGCTCGTCAACGAGGGATGGGTTAACACCCTGAAACTCATGGCCAATTATGGTGTGGCGGGCAGCAATCCGCCAGCCTTCGAATACCAACGCACCATCAACGTGAGTTCGTATCTCGACAAACAGGCCAACACCTTTGGCAAGAACGGCAACCCCAACCTCGGACCAGAGAAGAAACACTCGTATGAGTGTGGTCTGCAGGGCACTTTCTTCGGCAATGTGGTCAACATCGGCTTTACCTACTACTATGCCGTGACGAAAAACGCGCTGTTCAACGTGCCCACGCTGCCGTCATCAGGACAGAGCAGTTCATATCTTGCCAATATCGGTAAGATACTCAACCGAGGCATCGAGGCATCACTTGGCGTGAACATCATCGACACCAAGGACTGGGGACTCAGCGTGCGCGGTTCGCTCAACACCAACAAAAACAAGGTGCTCTCCACAGGTGGTTTGGTGCCCTTCGCCATCGGTGGCTTCTCCTCACGCACCATCGTCACTATGGTGGAGGAGGGAAAACCAGTGGGATTCCTCCGTGGCACTGCCACCAAGCTGAATGCCGACAACACTGTTGATGAGGTGCTCTACAACCAAGACCTGGGGCGCACCACTCCGACACTGTTTGGCAACTTCTCGCTCTCTGCCCGCTGGCGCAAGCTGGGACTCACCATCATGGGCGACTACCAGACCGGTGCCTATGTACACTCCTTCGACAGGCAGTTCCGCTTCGCCAAGGGCATCAAGGATGATGCCATCCCCGCAGCCGCCCTCGAGGGTACCACACAGGCAAAGACATGGCTCAATTTCACCAACTTCTTCGTGGAGAAGGCTGACTTCCTGAAAATACGTAATATCGGATTGGACTATGCATTCCAATTCCCGAAATCCATCATCCACGACCTCAGTCTGGCTCTGAACATCTACAACCCGCTCTCATTCACGAGCAGCAGCGTAGACCCTGAGGCTGTGCTCAGCGGCGCCCGCACACAGGGTGCCGTGGCCACCGGTGGCCTGAGCTACAGCAGTTACAGTCTGCCGCGCCAGTACGTGCTGACGGCAAAAGTGAGTTTTTAGTCGATTGTCACACCCATTGTAAAAGAAACAAGATGAAACTGAGATATTTCCCCATGATGATGGCAGCACTGCTGATGGGAAGCTGCGACTTGGTCAGTCCCGACGAAATCATCAATCCTAATGTCGATGAGTCGACTTTCCTCCATTCCGACCAGCCCATGGAGACCTGGGTGAACGGTACGGAGAAGGAACTCGCCC
This sequence comes from uncultured Prevotellaceae bacterium, assembly GCA_902767775.1. Taxonomy (GTDB): domain Bacteria; phylum Bacteroidota; class Bacteroidia; order Bacteroidales; family Bacteroidaceae; genus Prevotella. Next base: position 77,911 of record CACXIP010000011.1, read on the forward strand.
TCCATATGTCGGATTTCGTGGAACTGATGGAGATTCTCTCCGACAACTACTTCAACAACTACACCCGCTCGAGCAAGGTGTTCGACATACCGCAGTTGCTCTATACCGATGCCGATGTCACCGCTCTCCAGCGCCATGTGGGTGCTTTGCGCGAGATGGCCGACTACGGACTGAAGACGGTGGCGAAGGCCGATGCCAGCACCACCGATGCACACCGTTTCCATCTGCTGTGCGTCAAGGCTTATTCCTTCGTGCTGGCGGGTGACTTCTTCCGTGCCCTGCCCACTGAGAACGGGGGCGATGCGGTGGAATGGGACGGTCAGATGAAAAAGGCCATGGAGGTGCTCGATGAGGCACTGCCATTGGCTCAGACCAACGACGACCTTGCCTTCGTGCATACCTTGTATGCCCGTGCCGCACACCGCATCGGCAACCGCGTGCAGGCGGTGGACTACGCCCGACAGGCTCTGGCAGCATCAGGCAACTTCTATCGTCAGGTGCGCTTCGACAGTAAGAACGGAGTGGTCAGCAGGGCACAGGAGGCCATCTGGAGCGATTGGTTCCAACCGCTGCCCCGCCTCGATTTCCTCGACCCCAAATACTTCCAACTCACCAGCAACGACCAATGTCCGATTACCATCGCCAAGGCAGAGGAGAACTACCTCATCCTTGCTGAGGCTGCATTGGCTGACAACAACCTGACAGAAGCCAAGAAACAACTCTCGGCACTGCTGGCATTGGTGAAGGCACGTCCGGTGCAGACCGATATCAACGACCAACTTGAGGGAAGATACAACGGCGGACTGAAGGTGTTCCCCAACGACCCAACATACCGGGTGCAGGCTTCGCCCAGCGACTCGCTGCGAGGCGGCCTCATCATCGACCGCCGCCCGCCCTGCCTCATCGCTATTCCCTATATCTCGGGCACATCGGTGACACAGGCAATGATAGACGGTCTCGACAACCACGACAGCGCGCTCGAACTCGTCTACCTCATGCGCCAGGAGGTGTTTTTCGCTGAGGGACGCCGTCCTGCCGACCTGGGCATCCGTCTGCCTCTCTGTGAGGTGGAGGCTGCCAATGCCTCCAATGGGAAGTCATATATTGAGGCGTGGATACCGCAGTTTGTGCCCCGCAACTACGGCCTCGATGAATTCACTGTAGACGATGAGGCGAAGACCGTGACCATCACACACAACATGAACCGCATCATAGCGGAGAACGCACATTCTGCTGATGTGGCACCATTTGAATGAACACAACGCATAAGACATGAGAAAGATGCTCAACCCCATCGGTCGACTGGCAGTGGCCGTGTTGCTGACATGGTTTGCCGTGGCAGCCCATGCCCAAGAGCCTCGCTATGTCATCCTCATCACCATCGATGGCCTGCGGGCGGAGATGATTGACGACCCACTGATGCCATCACCTTTTTTGAAGATGATGAGCCGTGACGGACTGCGCGTCGGGCGCGTGATAGGTGTGCCGCCTGCCGCCACCTATCCCTCACACACCACACTGGTTACCGGTGAGGTGCCGGCACGCCATCGGGTGTTTTACAACCGGCCGTTCCTATGGAACAAAGACACGGCGCACATCAGCTATTGGTATGCCGACAGCATCGCCGTCCCGACAATATGGCAGCGGGCTCATGAGGCAGGGATGAAGACTGCCTCGCTCTTCTGGCCGGTGTCCACGGGATGTCCGTATATCGACTACAACGTGCCGGAGTTTTGGTCGCTCGACTACAGTTGCGACCAGATGGAGTATATCAAACCTTCATGCACGCCGCTGGGCATCCTTGATGAACTGGAGCGGAACGCATGTGGAAAACTCGACACCATCACCTATCAGGCTGGGTCGCTGCAGCGCGACGGGCGCACGGCAGCCATGGCGAACTATCTGATGAACCACTACCAACCGCGCCTGATGACCATCCACCTCATCACCACAGACTACAGTCAGCACGACTTGGGCACCAAGAGCCAAAGGCTGCTGCAGGACGTGGCGAGTGCCGACCATGCCGTGGGAACCATCATAGAGAACCTGCGGCTGACACACCGACTGGACAGTACGGTGATCATGGTCATGGGCGACCATGGTTTCTGCGATTACAGTCAGACTCTCAGTCCCAATGTGTGGCTCACTCGTGCCGGACTGCTCAGTGAGCGGCCGGGAGGAGATTGGAAGGCATGCTTCTATGCGGGTGGCAACACCAGTTTTCTCTACCTGCGCAAGGGTGATGACAAGAAGACGCTGCGGCGAGTCAGACGATTGCTCGACAGCCTGCCTGAGGCAGAGCGCAGCCTTTTCCGTGTGGTGGAGAAAGAGGAACTGACGGCGAAAGGGGCAGACCCTGCTGTGGTGCTGGCATTGGAACCGGTGGTGGGCGTGGCAGTCACCAACGAACGCACCGGTGAGGTGGTGGCACAGCGCAAGGGCGGCACCCATGGATTCATCAGCGGACAGGATGCCACCACGCTCATTGCCTATGGCCCCGGCATCTCTCCCAGCCGTCAAGACTCCATCCGTCAGACAGACATCGCTCCGTGGATACTGAGGATTTTGAAGATTTGAGATTTGAGTTTTTAGATTTAAGATTTTGTCTGCACTCGGTTTGCACGACAATTGAGTTTTGAGATTTAGTGACGATTATAAAATTAATTGAGATGAATAAAAAAGAACACGAATTATCTCGAATTAGCCAAAAAATCTGACGCACAGCTATTTATGATTTATTATATGGTAATTATATGTTAAAATAATACCAAGTTATTTTTTACTTAAGATTTAAGATTTGAGATTTGAGATTTCGTCAGCACTCGGTTTGCACGACAATTAATTTGGGGGATTTAGTGATAATTGTAAAAATTGTTGTGATGAATAATAAAGAACACGAATTATCTCGAATTATCCAAAAATTCTGACGCACAGCAATTTATGATTCATTATATGGTAATTATATGTAAAAATAATACCAAGTTATTTATTTTACTTAAGATTTAAGCTTTGATTGCCGTTTTGTGAAAAAATATGCCCAATAGGTGTAAATATGCATAATTTTGATTACTTTTGCAGAGTATATAACTTAAATTCATCAAAATACACCTATTGATATGAAAAAACAGCGTTTTCTCTTAATGGCTATCATGTTGTTGATGGCGGGTTGTGCCATTGCACAAAATGACTCGAAACCCAAATCGTTCGCCGAGTCGATAGCCCTTCCGGCAGACAATATCAGAGTTTCCAGGCGTCCGCCAGTAGGGGAGAGGCTGTTCTCTTCCGAGACCATTGAGAAGAAAATCAAGGAAGTGACGAAACTGCTCAAAGAGGCTCCCTATTTGGCTTGGATGTTTGAGAACTGTTTCCCCAACACACTCGACACTACGGTGCACTACAGTGTGGCGGAGAATGGTGATGATGATACGTTTGTCTATACAGGCGACATCCACGCCATGTGGCTGAGAGATTCCGGTGCGCAGGTGTGGCCGTATGTGCAGTTTGCCAAAAACGATGAGAAAATCCGCCGTATGGTGAGGGGAACCATCCTCCGACAGCTGAAATGCATCTGTCTCGACCCTTATGCCAATGCCTTCAATATCGGACCTACCGGCAGCGAGTGGGTATCCGACTTCACGGATATGAACCCTTACCTCCACGAGAGGAAATATGAGATTGACTCACTGTGCTATCCCATCCGACTGGCGTATTATTACTGGCAGGTGACGGGCGATGACTCTATTTTTGGCGAAGTGTGGCGCGAGGCGATAGGCAAAATCCTGAAGACATTCCGTGAGCAGCAGAGAAAAGAGAACAAGGGACCGTACCGCTTTATGCGTACCACTAACCGGCAGTATGACACGGTGTGCAACGACGGTTATGGCAATCCCGCCAAACCTGTCGGACTGATTGCCTCAGTGTTCAGACCATCCGATGATGCCACCGTATTCCTCTATCTGGTGCCTTCCAATTTCTTCGCCGTGACTTCCATGCGCAAGATTGCCGAGGTGCTGACGAAGGTCAACCATGATAGCGTGGCTGCTCAGGAGTTTGTGGAACTTGCCGATGAGGTGGAGGCAGCCTTGAGGAAATATGCTGTTTATGACCATCCGAAATACGGAAAGATATATGCCTTTGAGGTAGACGGATTCGGCAACCATCTGCTGATGGATGACGCCAATGTGCCGAGCCTGTTGGCAATGGCATATTTGGGAGATGTCAGCATCAACGACCCTATCTATCAGAATACAAGACGCTTCGTGTGGAGTGAGGACAACCCCTATTTCTTCCGTGGAAGAGTGGGCGAGGGCATCGGTGGTCCGCATATCGGACACGACATGGTGTGGCCGATGTCCATCATGATGAGGGCATTCACCAGTCAGGATGACAGAGAAATAGCGCAATGTCTGCAGATGCTGGTGGATACCGACAATGGCACGGGATTCATGCATGAGTCATTCAATAAAGATGACGCAGCCAACTACACCCGCTCATGGTTTGCATGGCAGAATACGCTCTTCGGTGAACTGATTCTCAAGTTGATAGACGACGGAAAGGTCGACTTGTTGAGGAAAATACAAAAGCACTGATTAGGCACCCGCACAACTTTTATTGGGGCATCATCCTCTCCTTGCTTCTATGAGAGGTTTGCCCCAATATATCTTTCCATTGGCTTCGTCGGCCAATGAGTCAGCTTCTTCTTGTATCTTCTCCATGAACTGCTGTTCACGCTTCTTCGACCTCCGGCCAGGTGCCTCGAACACCACCTTGGAGAAATAGGCGTCGTAAGAAACAGCAAAGTCATCCTCAGAGACATGAGGGAAGAAAGAAACCGCCACCTCATATTTGATTCGCCCTTCCTTGGAAGTGGCTATCAGCATCACCGAGGCAGCACGGCGTTCAACACCGTTGAAAGTGCATTCAGCGGCGAAATATTGTAGATATACATTAACTGTTGCCATTACAATTTTCCTTTCTATGTCATTAGTGCAAATTATGGATTTTGATGCAAATATACTATAAAACTTAGAAATATGCGGATATTTATATAGAATTGACTTGTATTTCTCCCACCTTTTTATATTGTGAGGAAAAATGATTGTATATTCATCCTTTTTTTGAATTGCGAACATAATGTTCGGAAATATATAATTATCTTTGCAAAGTAATAACTTATAAATCATCTATGCCAGCATCCATTCATCCGTACAAAGGTTATTTGAATACCTCATTTCGCATTTATGTAACTGGAAATAACCCTATATGTTATAAGGTTTTCAATAAAGCAATTAAAAACCATGACATAAGTGTTTGTCAGGGAACAGTTTTCCCTAATGAACCACATGTGATAAAAATGCCTAGTGCAGGTGTTTTTGAAATACAATTTGACAATGGTACTCAAAATGAAATCTATGTGGAGGATGGTTATAAATATGGAGGTAATCAAATAAAATCGGCATTCGTTTTTGACAACTGTCCTTGGGCATTTGTGATTATGCACGATCGTACTTATTTTTATAATAGAGATAACGGTGAATCCTATGTAGAAGTTATTTCCCCCGACAATATTCTAGAAGTATCTAAAGACTATGTTATATTTGAGAATAAGAACCAAGATGATGTCGTAACTTTATACTCTTTATTTGATCAAAAACCAATTCTATGGATTAAAAATGTAGTATTTTATAATAGGGAAGTCCTTTGTTGGTCTGATCAACACGAGGAAGATTCAAAAAGACAAATCTTATATGTCTTTTCTCTCGAGCAAAAAAAAATAATTCATCGGATAGTTTATGAAAGTTACATCTTTGATAATGAAAATCGCTATTTATATTATCAATTATCAAAAAGCATATATAAACTTGGATTACTATCTAACTCACAACCAATTTGTGAATCTCAGAATAAGAATAGATTTGTATCATTCTTTAAGAAACATTATGCTGCTTTTTATTCTCATGATTACAAGAGTTTATTGATATATGATGTTTCTAACTCACAGAAAATTGGTATAATACCTTTTGAAGGTAAACTGGCACGAATCAATGACAAAGTAATATATAATGTATGTTCAAAATATCAGAGTATTCAACATTTTGATTTTAACTCAATAGAATTACCTGAGGTCACTATAAGTTGCACGTATTCAGAATTGGATATTTACCCTTGTAATTGGGGGAAACTTTTGTATACAGTGAAGACAACTAACATTTCTTCATATAAAGGATTGTACAATAATATTGCAAAAAAAGAAGATACGGTCTTTTTAAAATCATTAGAATCCGGTTTTATACAAGAGCTTCAAGATATACAAGGAGAGGTGTGCATTTCAGATAGATTTTTCCTTTTTTATAACGCAAAGGAATCGATTGTGATACCATTTGATTATCCACATAGAACTAAATATCGTAATAAAGGCACAGTCTATAAGTTCAATAGTTCCTATATCCTTCAATGTGAGAAAGAATGTCACATTTTAAATCGATTTGGCTTTTGGGAAAATAAAAATCAATATAATGGCGATTTAGATTTTTCAAAATTTGAATTATATGGTGTAATAATTGAGAGAAAAGACAAATGGTCATATTTATTTAACGGAATTAAGTTAGGCAAGCATATTTATACATCGGAAAAACAACCTATTAATTATTTGTTAATTGGAAATTACCATGTTTACGAAGGTGGAGGAGTCATAACTATTGCTGAAGGCTGTCCCCAGTATTTATCTAGTAAAAATAAATATGGTTTATTTATTGACAAATCAGGCGTATTTTGGGGATTTGTTGATAGGGAGAGGAAATTTAATAAGCAAATGATATTGAAAGATATCTATGACACAAGTGAATACACGAATGTTCTTCTGGATGAAAGTGGAAAACAAGTTCTTTGTAGGGACAACAATGTCTCAATTATACTTGACCTTGCAACTGGGAAAAAGACAGAATTTAAGAACTTATCATATATTAATCATATCAATGGTATTCGGCCTTTTGTTAGAATAATAGAAACTAGCCAAGCAATTCTAATCAATCCTATAGATGGACAACCTATTGATTATAAATTGTTAACAGAATATCGGTTTATTAGTCCAGACAATCAACTATATGCTGATAAAACATTAGAAAAATATGTCGAATATTATAACTTAATATCTGGCAAATTGATATCTAAAGAGGATTATCTTCAACTATCTAGCAATTATGTTTATCCGTATAAAGCGAATGATGAAGAAAAAAACACGATTAAACAAAAACGATTATCATTGATAAAAAAACACTATGATTGTATATATAAAAGAATAAAGGAAAAGTGTCCAGCATATGAAAAGGTATCCAAAGAAAATATAATAGAAACTCTATTATCAGAATGCTTTAAAGATTGTGAATTTGTAGATTTGTTTGTTGAAAAAAGAGGCGTAGCTGTAATTAAACGAGTTGCTGATGATTCAGAGGTCGCAAGAATCTCGTTAGGACAACAACTGAAGTATCTCAACTATGTGACATTTTCAAAAAACTCTAACTACGTTGCCATAGCTGGGAGGTATCCAAAAGAATCAAATAAATGGGGACTTTTTTTAGTCTACGACTTAATAAACAAGAAGGTGGTTGCAAAAGAAACCAATTCTTATGCCGTATGGTCTGTAGCTTTTAATACCAATGATGCAATAGCCGCTTATACATCTGAGCCAACTATTTTTTTTGCAACTCATGTTAATGACTACATGAATGCTGCATCAGGTGACAATCGAATTGAACATTACAGTTTTTTGACTTTTAGTCCAGATGGCAAGTATTTTGCTTGCTCTCAACAAGGTTATATACCATATAGGAAACAAAATGGTAAAATTAGAGAAAATTGGGGACATCAACCCTCTTCCTTGGTAAGTATCAGACGATCACAAAATCCCTTTGTTGAAATACTGGCTTTTAATGACTTGTCTGAGATGGGCATTGCTGATACGATGCAAAGAGAATCTGTCGCTTCAGCTTCTTTTTCAAATGACAATTCACGAATTATGATGGTAGGAAATGACGGGACTGTTATTGTTAGGAATATTCATTTTAAAGAAATAGAAGAAATAGATGGAAGTCATGATAAGCATAACGAAGATCTTGAACACGATACATATGGAGTTTCATACGGTGAGTATGCTGGCACTTATGCACAGGATGTGATGGGATTTTGTGATGATGTTATTAATGATGCATTTGAAGGTGACCCTGACGCATGTTTCAACATAGATTAAAAAGGAATATAATACATTTATCAGGTCTTTATTATCATCGGACTAATAACCTTAGATTATAGCTAATATGGATTTACCCAAAAAAGAAAGGCTGGAAATATTAGATCAGCTCCTTCAGAAAGGACGCAGGACAACCATCCAACTCCATGAAATAGTCAACAGGGAGTTAGGTAAGCTAGACAGGCCCCAAGTGACACTTCGTGTTATTCAAAAAGATTTGAAGGAGATGAAGGAAAGGTATAATGCGCCCATCAATTTTGATGGCAGGTTTCGTTATTATACTGAAGATTTTACCTTGTTTCCTGAAAACATGTCAGAGAAAGAACATGAACTTATCTCTGAAGTCTTGAGAACGTTGGGGCAATTTGACGGCCTTAAGGATTTTGAGTGGATACAAAAGTACATGATTGGTCTCAATGCAGAAGAAAGGAAACCGATACTCTGCTTTACATCAACAGCAGAGTTGAAAGGCACGAAGTGGCTTCCTTGCTTATTTGAGGTCATTTCAAATAAACAGGTAATAAATGTCTCATACAGACCATTTGATGGAAAGACCAACGAATACATCATTCATCCTTATCTTTTGAAAGAATACAACGGTCGATGGTATCTGATAGGTGCCATTGACAGCGATAACTTCATCATCAATTTTGCGATAGACCGTATCAAGGATTATCGTATAATGGATAAAATCATCTATAGGGATTATGCTGAAGGAGATATCAATGATAGGTATAAAGACGTCATAGGAATTACCTTACGTAAAGATGCCCAAATGGAGCATATCATTATATGGGTAGATGATACTACATTCAATTATGTAAATACTAAACATATAACCAGGTTTCAAACCAATATTGTAGGGACTGAAGAAAAGAAACTTCGTGCTCAATACCCCCAATTAGCAGGTGGGCATTTTATTGATTTATACACTTATGTTTGTGAATTGAACTGTGAGAAAGATGATGAATTTAAAAATTTTGAGTTGGTTCGTGAGCTAAGTTCATTTGCAGGTGGGCTTCTTGTTTTAAGCCCCAAATACCTCCAAAATCAGATTTTTGAGAAAATTTCAGCACATCAAGAAAGATATTCCAGAATACGAACGTAATATTCGCAAAATAGCTATATCTTTGCAGCAGAAATGAAAAACTGGTGGTCTTTGAGGTTGGTGAAACGAAACAAATTTTGAATCTGGTCCGATGTTATCGTCGGATGTCATTCTTTTAAAAAAAGAATTGATAAACCAACGTTTTATTTTATTACAGTCGTTGACTGATTTGACCTTAGGTCACTACAGATCAAGAGATATAAAACAAAGAAAAACGTTAGTTTCACAGAACCGACAAGACCACCTTTATTTATCAATTCATGGAGAAGATAGAAATTGTTAAAAAAGTTCGACAGATAAAGACTGTATCAGATTTTGCTAATCTTCTTGATGAGATCAAGCAGGAAGAATTCGGCACTCCAAAATACAAGATTACGGAAAAGCAACTTTTGCATTTCTGTAATTCCAGAATTGTCCCAAATCGTTACAAAACGTTTCATATAAAGAAAAAAAACGGAAAACTCAGGGAAATTAATGCCCCGTGTTATCAATTGAAGATATTACTATATTTAACAAATATCGTACTTAAAGCTTTATACACTCCAAGTGAGTCAGCCATGGGTTTTACCGAAGGACGGTCTATCGTTGATAATGCTAGGATGCATGTGGGTCATAATTATGTTCTAAACATAGATTTAGAGAATTTTTTTCCATCTATACCTCAATCAAGAGTTTGGAAGCGCCTTCAGCTTCCACCATTTAATTTCCCGGTAAAAGTGGCAAGTGTTTTGGCAGGATTGTGTTGTACGCTGAATGAGGAAGGAACTTTAAATGTTCTTCCACAAGGTGCACCCACATCTCCTTTGCTTACTAATGCTGTTTGTGACGCTCTTGATAGACGACTGAAAGGTGTCGCAAAACGTTTTGGTGTCCATTATAGCAGATATGCAGATGATATGACATTCTCAAGTATGCACAATGTATATCAAAAGAATGGTGAGTTCATAGAGGAGGTGAAACGTATTATCGAGGAACAGAGATTTAAGATTAATAACGATAAAACCCGGTTGCTAAAGGATGGAGAACGACAAGAAGTAACAGGACTCACTGTCAATAAATGTGTAAATGTTGCCAGGAAATACGTCAGGGATCTTCGTTGTATTCTCCACGTTTGGGAAAAAGAAGGTTATGCAAAAGCATACAGCTATTTCTATCCTTTGTACAAACGAGAAAAGGGGTATATTAAGAAGGGCGAGCCTGTTATGGAGAATGTCATTGGAGGAAAATTGAATTATCTTGCCATGGTGAAAGGGAGCAAGAATCCAACATATTTAAAATTGTTGGAAAGATTCAATATGCTTCAGCAGGTTGTCTTTGCTGATTTGGAATCTGAGAAGGGTACAAAATACATTTATGTTCAGCCATATACAATGGCAGAATTTCAAAATGATTTTAAAACAAAAGTTTTCTTAGTGGTTTCCTCCAAGAACAAATTGATAGGAAAATGTAACCTGGGGGGAATTGACAAGGTCATTTCTATAAGTAAATCTACTCAAAAGCTGTTGTGTCCACAGATACATTTAATGTCTCCAGGTGGGCAGGTAAATAGTGATTTGTTGCAAGAATGCTATGTCACCCTTTGCAGAGCCAAGGGAAAAAATTTTTGGCTCATCTCAAAATCTATCATGAAGAGGTCACAATGCATGAGTATTCAGAATGTCCAGATTAACGTTGATGACCTATTGCAAATTTGGAAAGAGAAAGGTGTAGAATTTGCAGCTAGTGTTTTTCATGAATCTATAATGAATGGCACTCCCATTCCTGGTTTGGATGATTTGGGAATATCTTCTCGAAAAAAATCACTTTTTCCTTTTGACTCTATGCCTGAAGAGGATATATTTGCTGTATTAGAAGAATTCAATTCTAGAGAGTCTGAATTAGGAAAACAAGATAACCATTCTGAATAGATATCAGATGAAATATAACATAAATGATGTCGTAATTTACATAAAGCAATTACACAACATTTAAACATACGAAAGAATTATGAATCAGATAGAAGAATTTATATATTTCTTCACGCATAGTAAGAATTTGACTCAAAAGCAGCGAGCAAAACGTGATGAATTGCTTGCCAGGGATGTGGTAAAACCAAAAGCAAAAGTTCCAACTGCTACAGGTGTAGATTCCACTGGAGAAGAACCAAGTGCTCAAAGTAAGGAAACTTCTACGACAAATCATCGTCTTGGCGTAGAATCATCCTACTTTAATCCAAAAGGTTTAAAACAATTTTTACTGGATTTTAATCAAGATGAGATCCTAAGATATACATGTCATTTGATTGACACTCAAGAAGCTATAGACCAAATCTGTGAGAAGACAGAATGTTTTCAATACAATTTTGAGAAGCATGTGGAACTAATTGCAGAAAATTATAAAGAATTAAAGAAAAAGCACAACTGGCCAAGATATAAAATCGTATTTCTCATCAATTCATACTTAACAGGAGAATTAGGAGGAAAACTTAATAGGTGGTCGAGCAATAAAATAGGCGACAGTTGGAATGATGTCAACATTCGAAAGTGGGCCAAAGAGAATCCTGGAATTGTTCCTAATCCAGGAAAGAACATTGCGAGAAAGCAAAAGAGCAATGGTTATACCCTTCCGGATTCATTCATAGCTGAACATTCAGGGAATCGGGTATATAGATTCAGTGATCTCGTGTTGTTTTTTAAGAGTCTCTTTCATATTAGAAGAGATAATTCTTTACGAGATATTATCAATCACGAAACCAAAGTACATCAAGACAATTATAAAGACATAAAACTGTCTTTTGAGGAAGACAACTTTTATGATAACATAGAGTTGTTTACGGATGTTGATAAGCTTGTTCAGGCCTTTAGGAAAATCATCAATATGTGCAAAGCCAACCATAAAGATGAAGAATCACAACCCATTATTACTTTATCGTTCTATAATAAAGAAGATGAAACATATTTCGTAGTTCACCATAAGAATTCAAAATATGGAAAATCATTAACAAATGCTCTGGAAAGAATTGGTGTAGACCAAAGTGGACTTATTAAATCTCAAATTAATGGTCTTTGCGATTTGTTTATTGAAGCGGATTTTGGTCAAGGTGAATTTGCAAGGGTTAATCTTTGGGATGCTGAAACAGAAATGAAAGGTACAAAAACTGATATGATAAAAGGTGTCAAATATATATTAAGGTTTTGATTATGGTTTATTTAATAGATGATAAAAAGTCAAGGCAGGCGGATTATGGTTGGACTGATGACAAGATAGCATCATTCAAAGATACTCTTTGTGTCATAAGAACCATTTCAGAATTAATTTCTCTTCAGGAAAAGATATTATTACCAGGTAATATTGTTCTTTTCCATGACTCGTTTTCGTTGTCTGTTGAAGTCGAGAAAAAACAAGTAATTGAGGCATTTGAACAACAATTATCTTTATCAGAGAAAGATTTATATGTAGCTCGGTTTAGTGGAAGTAAGTTCTCCAGATGGGTAGAAGACAATAGTTGTATGCTCCCTCCCTCATTCTTATATCCTAATTTGGAAGCTTTTCTCATCAAGCACATTGAAGGAGAAACTAACTTTAGTTACCTTGCTTATGGCAACAATTATGAAATAGAGAAAACCTTGTCTGATAGAATTCGGGCTGTCAATAATAATATAGACAACGTTGAGTATCCTACATTAAAGGTTTCTGGAAAATATTTCTTTTTCTTGACCTCAGAGGAACCAATAAAAGTACCATTTTCCAATCCAAAAATAGACGAAAATTGGGAATACGATTTTTCCAAAGACACAATAACTGATGCCAATCTTCAAGCACTTGTCACCAAGTGTTTTGCAGAAGAACGGTATGATTGTATATTTCTACCGTTATGTTTTGGTGATTCTCTTTCTGATTACTTGGGGCTTAGATTAGCGATGCATATTAAATTTTCTGATACGCCAAACAAGTATGTTCCCATTATCATTTATGGCGAAGTGAATATATTTGAACTTCAAAATAATGACTGTTTTGACATATTGAAAATGACAGGTGTTTACCTGTCTTCAAGTGCTCCCCGTTCATTGGTTGATGTGTCAAAAAAAACGGTGCCTATTTCTGCCGAACTCTATCGAAAAGAATTAGAAAAAATACATTTACCTATTCCTTCCAATATAGGAGATAACCATAGTATATCAAATAGATGGGGAGTCTATCGCTGGTCACAAGTCTTGGATGACACAGATGAAATAATAGAGAAGATTTCTTTTGAAATAATCAATTCTCTATATTTTAAGTATTTAGCAGCGTTGTACCCACCTTCCAAAACTACTCAAATAGATAAGAAAGATCTTGATATTAACAAGAGTATACCAGAATTTAATATCTTATATGTGGATGATGAAGCAGATGAAGGATGGTATGAATTACTTTGTCATCTTTTTTATGATATCAATAATATTTCAAACTTTGACTATTTGGGAGACAAACTTAAATCCAAATCACAAGATGAAATCATTGATATTGTAATGGAAACAATAAAACAGAATAAGAATATCAACTTGGTCATATTAGACCTTAGGCTACACTCTGATGACTTCTCCTCAAATATTTCAGATATTACAGGCTACAAAATATTAGATGAAATCAAACATTATAACCGCGGTATTCAGGTATTGGTTTTCTCTGCAACCAATAAAATTTGGAATTTGCAAGCTTTACAAGCGAAGGAAGCTAATGGCTTTTTAATGAAAGAGTCACCCCAAAATAGTGCCAATACTGATTATACCTTTGATTCTATTTCAAACTTCATAAAACTGATTAATAATTGTTCTAATCATTTATATAAGAAAGAACTGTGGCCTAAAATCCAAAAACTAAATAAGCGAATAGAATATCTCTCAAACTTCAACGATATAGAAAAGAAATATGCAGATAATTTATTGACACTATCGAAAATGGCAGAAGATGTTCTATTTGACATCAATCAAGAGCATTCTTTAGATTACGCTTTTATTCATTTGTTCTCAATAATTGAACTTACCGCTAATGAATGGATTGGTAAGAAGGTGTTGCCATATGGATTTGAGTATTTTTTTAAAGATGATGGTGCCCCACTTCGCGTTATTGATTCTAAGTCCAAGAGACCGGGAAAAGAATTAAAAGGCATACCGAGTTGGAGCCAAAAAATCGCAAATACCTTATGTCATGTAAATACATATGATGATAAAATTGCCAAATTGGTAGACAAACGAAATGATTTCACACATCCAGAAGGTAATCTTACTTTCTTTTCTGTAGAAGATGTTGAAAATATATTCAAAATTGTCGAGAAAATCATAAACAATATAAAAGAAAGCTGAAGAATATAATAATCATAACATACTCTAAGTGCATAGTTTTGAAATAAAAGTATAAATTCAGTCTTCATATTATGGCAAAACTATATCCTTCAATAGAAATTATAAACAAGAGGAAACCTATTCCAACAGAAGGAGAAATGGCTTTAGTCGATTTTTTGTGTTCAAATTATAATGATGAATACGAGATTTTTTATCAACCATTTCTCAATGGTGACCTACCTGACGTTATACTCATGCATAAAGGGGACGGAGTCATGATTTTCGAAGTCAAAGATTGGGATTTGTCTAATTACACTATTTTAAGTGACGGGAAATGGAAAGTAAATGCTAATGGTGCAATTCTTAACAACACTCCTTTAAAACAAGTTCTTAAATATAAAGAGAACTTATATAACCTACACATTGATTCTTTACTTAGCTTAAAACTTAAAGATTACAAATATTGGTATGTAGCATCATGTGCAATATATTTTCATTGTCATTCCACAGATGAAGCTTACAAAAAATGTCTTGGCTCTAATCCAACTCCTAAATACAAAACCTTTCTAAATAAAAATTTATCCATATTAGGGCATGACTTTTTGTCAAAATCAAAAATGGATAGGGTCTTTGATCAAAAATGGATAAGTAGAAGAAGTCGCTATTTTACAGATGATTTATACGATAGCTTTTCTAGAATACTACATCCTTCCTTTCATACGATAGAGCAAGGAATGCCTATCAATTTAACAAAAGAACAATTAGCGTTGTCAAAGAGTGTGGGGGGAGCAAGAAAACGTATAAAAGGAGTAGCAGGTTCTGGGAAAACTTTAGTTTTAGCTCAACGAGCAGTAAATGCTCATAAAAGGACAAAGGGATTGGTTCTTATTTTAACTTACAACATAACGTTAAGGAATTATATACACGATAAGATTAGCGCAGTTAGAGAGGAATTTGATTGGAACTATTTTCACATTAGCAATTACCATGAGTTTATCACATCAAACATGAATAATGTGGGATTAGAATTCGACTTTCTTGCAACTAATGAAAATGGGAAAAGACTATTTTTTAATGACGAAGATGATTTTACCAAACTAGCTGATATAAATGTGTACTCCAACCTTCATCTTTTTGATGGACACAAAGATGAATTACCCAAATATGATGTCATTTTAATTGATGAGACTCAGGATTACAAAGAGAATTGGATTAGAATAATAAAAAAATATTTTGCAACAGAAGATGCAGAATTTGTAGTTTTTGCAGACGAAAAGCAGAACATTTATTCAAGAGAATTAGATGAAGAAAAAATGCCTATTATACCTATCCAGGTAGGACCATGGGATAGGAAGCTGAATATAAGTTATAGATTATCAAAAAAGATTGCTTTGCTTGTCTCTGAATTCCAGAAGTATTTTTTTTCAACAAAATATGTGATTGACGAAAAAATCGAATCTGATGCAACTTTGGATTTATACGACCCATACATAGAGTATCATCTATATAAATCACTTGATACAAACAATGAGGACTCTCACATCGCCAAATATATTTATGGCCAAATATTGGAACACAAATTAAACTCTAATGATGTAACAGTACTTTCATCGAGAATTGCAATGCTAAGATATTTAGACAAAATGTTAAGGATTGAAAGCAAAGAGAAAACTAACATAATGTTTGAAACCCAAGAAGAATACGATAAAATTTCTCAATCATATTATTCATTTGAGGAACAAAAAAATGAGGTTAATAAAATTCGTAAAAATAGAAAAGCTAACTTTTGGATGAATAGAGGAACAATTAAGCTAAGTACAATACATTCTTTTAAGGGATGGGAGAGTCCTGCTTTATTTCTTGTTGTTGAAAATACCATAAATGCTAGTAAACAATTGAAAAATCAAAAACAACCAATTCCATTTTCAGATGAATTAGTATATACAGGAGTTACAAGATGTCAGAATTATCTCTTTATCATAAATATAAATAATCCGATTTATGATGAGTTCTTCTCCAAGAGCCGATTTGTAGATAAAATCATAAAACCAAAAGAAATATTATAGAACTTCCATATTACGAACATAGCATTCGCACATTTTCCCTACCTTTGCACCGCAAAACTTAAAAACCAAGGATATATGAAAAACGAAAACAAGCAGATGAGAGTGCGGATGATAAGAGTGGAGGGTGACAATTGGTTTCCGCTCGTCAAAGTTGAATATGTGGACCAGGAGGGAAATGAGCATACTGCGTTGATGGTGGTGGACTCGTGCAGCTGCAATAACGTCCTTTTCGGGACACGGGCAGAGAGGCATGGACTGGTGCTGCAAGAAGAGGATGGCACTGTGGACGTTAGAGGAGCATGCAATAAAATAGTGACGACCAGTCTTGCCAAATTCAATTTCGTTCTTGGGGGCGAACAGTTTCATGAGTCGTTCTGCATCAAAGAGGGTGATATCCAGATTGCCCCGGAAATAAATGGTATGCCAATCATAGGTATTATTGGCAATCTGTTCATGCAACAGTATCATCTGGCAATAGACTACAGCGATTATACGCTCCATACATCCTGCGTCAGTCCTGACAGTCTCCCCATTTCAGCATGTGATTTCTTCTTCCCAATGGAAATCGGTCTGGAGAGGTATGGCATCCCTGTCGTGGCGGTCAGACAAAATGGAAATGACTTGATGGTGTTGGCTGACACTGGTGCCACCAACAATATTATGGCCTCGCAATCCATAACGGAAAATGGATTTGATTGTAGGTTTCTTGGCTCTACCGACATGATTACCGGAATTGCAGGCGAGACTGAAGCAAAGGAAGCCATGATGAAATTCAGTCTCCTAACACTGACTGAGGACGCTACCGATGTGATGAATCATGAGGACCTTTTCAAGGTGACTCCCCATTATCTACTCCCTCCCGATGAGGATGAGTGTGACAAGGACGGTGTGCATCTGCCTCCTGTGGTGGGTATCATCGGTTCCTCTTTCATGGCAAGGGAGAAATGGGTGCTCGACTTTGGGAACAAGGTCATCTACAGGCGTAAGACCGACAAGCCCATGGATTGGAATGTTCGCGTAAAGACGCAGAAGAAGCAATGTTCGGAAACCCGCGAGGCTATAGAAGAGGATGAATTGGGCAATAGGAGAATACGTTTTTATTCCGATGCCATTGAAAAAGGATTGCCTTTTATCCAAATAGCAATGGGAGATTTCGAGGACATTGTTATGATGATAGACACCGGCTCAAACGACAACCTCTTGTTTGGCTACGCCTACCACCAACTTGAAGAATATCTGAAGCCGGTTGAGATGCAGCGCAACCTGTATGGAATAGACGGGAAACCGACTGTTACCAATTGTGCTTGCGGTTCTATCTCTCTTTGCGGAAAAGAGTATGAAATGACTTTTCTTCTGAGGGAAGATGATGATGCCATCATACGTCTGTCACAGGACATGGGATTCCCTGTAGCCGGCATCATTGGCACTTATTTCATGGCCGAGCATGGCTGGATGATTGACTTCGGAAGGCAGGAGGTGGTGATACCCGCATCGTATATCAGCTCATCGGACCTAGTTGCCATCAGGAAAAAGTAGCAAAGGGAATGAAGAGTGATCATTGGGGACGGTTCTCGACGATCATTTTCATGTCTTATGATTTGGAATTATCAATGAAAACCATTAATTTTGGGCATCATTAGGTATTTAAAGACACACTTATGCCAAGAAGAAATAGGGAAAAGAGCGGAACTGGTATTTATCATATCATGATGCGGGGAATCAACAAGCAAAACATTTTCGATGATGATGAGGACTTCATGTTTTTTCTAAAGTTCTTCATTCTTTAGTTGATAGGCACGACGAACAGGGGAATCTCCTGACACCCCTCTGCACCATGTACGCTTATTGCCTGATGAGCAACCATGTTCATTTGCCTACGGAGTGATTTTCAATGCTAAAAATGATCATTGAGAACCATCCCCAATGATCCAGTGAAAGAAACATGATTGATGAAAACTCTATATGATATAACACACTATCTTTTCTGCGAAATTATTCTTACTACATATTATGCAAAAAGTAAAAAAAACAGACCTGACATTTGAGGAGGAACTTCTTGTCGCCATCTATCACAATAACGTGGAAAAACTGAAATGGCTCATCGACATGGACTGTTTCGAACCATCCATGGTCACCGAACCTGTAGACTTCGGGGAAGTCTCCGTCCCGCTATACTGGCTCACGATATGCTATCACTACATGCTCAGAGATAGGGAATTCGATGATGCAAGAAAGCCCGTTAACGATATACTTTCTATCTGGAAAGAACGTTTCCATCTAAACACGGATGAACTCATCAATCTGAACAATTGCTACCATTCCTATCAACCCTATCATTACAATCCTGATAATCTTTTAGATACCGTCATCACCCCTCAAACAATACTGTTGAAAGATTATCTTCATTCTGGCGCGAGAGAAATGGATTATGCTCTTTCCATTGCCATTGAAAAGAAAGACACAGGAGAAATTATCCGTCTGCTCAATCAAGGGGCTGTTCCTGATGCAAAGGTGATGGATAAATGTGGCCATCCTACCTCTGCCATTTCCATATTCAGAAATAGTATTAAGTACTATAGAAGATGGTATCTTTGGGGAGAAGAGAAGCCCGTGGAAAAATGGATGATTGAGAGTTTAGTACGCAAAGGACTGGAAGAAATGATTCTCTCCCTGTTGGAACGTAATATCCAACAACGAACAGACGTCCCAGTGGAAACCTTTCTGGAAGATGAGAATCTACAGGAATCATCTGATTATTACATCAAAGAACCATCGCCGGAAATGAAAGAGAAGATAAAGAACTTTATACTAGAAATAGACAAACCTGGCGCCATTCTGACGATGTTCGATGAAGGAAAGGCTTTTGCACGCTGCCATTATTGCGAATATGAGTACCTATACGCATATATCATAAACAAGATTTTCAAAGAGTCGAAACATATCGTTGTTCGTGTTGGTGGCTATTCTTATCGTGTTGCTGAAATGGTATTGAATATGGTAAAAAGGCAAGCTAAAGACCGTATATATGTGGAATATCTCTCTAAAGGTTCCATGGAGGATGAATGGACAAACATGGATCCTCGGATGAGAACCATAGGAATGGGGAAATACAAGTTCCGCAAGGATATGGATATTGTAAAAGAAGCTGACGAATATGACTTCAAAACTTTTGGGAACAGAAGTGTTAGCCATACCATGGTTCATTTTTATGTGAACAACATAGATACCGGATGGTATAAGGACAATGGAGAATTTATGCCATTCTACAACAAATACCGTGGCTTGCAGGCCATAACTGACGTGATTATGATCAAAGGTTATGATGTCATCGCTCCTGCCACGGCAGCCATGAGCACGTTCACATTCAACTCTGGAGGTGACATGATCTTTGCTGGAGGAACTGTTCACAAAGACCGACGTAGCAGGACCTCCTCCCAAAGGAAACTGATAGAAAAAGCAGGTATCAACTTGCTTGACCTGACATTCAAAATACATTGATTTCGAAATGACTATTAAATAAGAAGTGCTATGTTTCACATATATGATTGGCCCCCAAAAAACCCATTAAAGTGTTTTTTGAAGAAATTATGGGATTGGTTGAAATAAAGGATGGGAAATTGACTAATATAAAAAACAATTCCATCCACAATAGTCCTGTTCAGGTAAAAACATTTTATATAACAAAGATGCCCCTGAATATAGAGTTGTGGAAAATACTAATGAATGACAGAGAAAGAGAAAGCCTTCGTAGAAGAGTCGAATGGGATGATTATCTTCTATTACTTAGGAGGCTGAAAGAGCTGACAAAAGTTGAATTTTCATTTCCCTCATCTCTTCAATGGGAATATGTCACAAGCATTTGTAATAGAGTTAAAATGCCTTCATACAAAAGCGAAAACTATTACTCTTATATCTCAGTTGGCCTATTTGATTTTTATAAAAGGAAATGGTGCGTCCCAAATGATGAAGATTTACCTTATCAGATTTTATGCAGTATGGGTAATGGACATGAAGAGTTGTTCCTATTCTTAGCGACAAAAGACGAAATCTCTTCTTTTAACTACACGGAAGAAGAAAACCTCCGCATATCGGATATAATCAGTAACTATTTGAGATAAATTGCTTATAAACGTAGAATACGAATTAGGCTATGAGGGAGAAGTTGGCGACAACAAAGCCATTAACCTTGTCTAACAGGAGTAAGGATTTAACTTCACCCCGATAAGATAACCCCTTAACTGATCATTGGGGATGATCATTAGGGTCGGTTCTCAACGATCATTTTTATGTCTTATGATTTGGAATTATTAATGAAAACCATTAATTTTGGGCATCATTAGGTATTTAAAGATACACTTATGCCAAGAAGAAATAGGGAAAAGAGCGGAACTGGTATTTATCATATCATGATGTGGGGAATCAACAAGCAAAACATTTTCGATGATGATGAGGACTTCATGTTTTTTCTAAAGTTCTTCATTCTTTAGTTGATAGGCCCCACGATAAAAGCCGCACTCGGATGCGGCTTTTATCTTTGGGGTGTCTCTCAATCTCAGCAATCGATGCCTATCCTTCTTCATCATCATTGTCAAAGTATCTGCCAGTTGGCATTGTCTCGCAATTGTCAATACAGGCATAGTATTTCTCACGGGCATGGAGCTCACGGGTGAACATCTTCGAGGTGCCAGCTTCGTCCTGGGTGAATTCCAAGTGCTCATCGATGCTCAGTGAGCTGGCCATGTCTTCCACATCGAGATTGTCTGTTCCAATGAGCGTAAATGTCCATTTCTGTTTTTTCAACTTCTCAATGAGGTTGCGCACCATTGGGAGCGTCCACTCCCTGGAGCAGTTCTCATAGCCGTCGGTGATGATAGTCACCAGCACGTTGTCTTCGTCTGTCACCTGGGCATTGAGATTGGACACGGTCTTGCCGATGGCATCGTAGAGCGGCGTTGCTGCACAAGGATTGTAGGCCGACCATGCCAAATCATGTGTATCGGCACCCAAAGTGTTGTTGTAGTGCCATTTCATGTGGTCGCTGTCGAAGGTGACAAGTGTGACGTGTTGTTGCGTGTCAGGGTATTTTCCCTGCATTGCCCTCACTGTGGAAAGCGTCTCGTTCATGCCGGAAAAGGCCTGCTTGCGGATGACGGACATCGAACCGCTCTCGTCTACGATAATCAGATTGAATACTTTTTTCATTTTCTTGATGGTTTAAAGTGAATATTGTTTGAATAACTCTTTTATCTCTTTAAAGAAAAACGTCGGGAAAAATTAAGGAGGAATGAAGTTTTTTTCGTATTTTTGTGGAAATAAAGTGACGATTAAAAAATTAATTGTGATGAATAATAAAGAACACGAATTATCGCAAATTAACCAAAAATTCTGACGCACAGCCGCTCGGCGACGAAGGAGACGCTTGCCAAAGCAAGAATTTATGACTAATTATATGGGACTCGCTACGCACTTGGCTCGTCCAAGAATTATATGTTAAAATAATACCAAGTTATTTTTTACTTTTACTAAAATTTTGGAATGCTCAGTGACAAGGAAATCATAGCAGAATTAAGGCGTGGAAACAGCCAGGTCTTCAGACAGTATTTCTATGAATACTGTATGGTAGGCTATCTCCTTTTTGACAAAAAATACGAACTGAGCAAGAAGGAGAACCTTGATTTCATGTCACTTGCTCATCAGTATGCACTCTATCTGATGGAGCACGACTGGAAACCGCTGGAAGACAGGTCGCCAGAGGTTTCTCTTCGCACTTGGATGATAAACGGCTTCCGCTATATCGTACTCGATGCCTTGAAATGGTATAAGCGCGAATACGGCTCGCTTTCGTTTCAGGATTACCTCATGTCTTTTGACACCTCACAGGATTTGCGGCTGAACTTCAACAAGATTGTTTTGGAACTCTGCGATTCATCCAACCTTGACCGTAAGTCGAGGTCCATTATCCTGATGCTGCTTGTCGATGGATTTAAGACCAAGGAGGTGGCCGAACAGATGGGTATCACACCCGCTGCGGTATCACAGCGGTACAAGAGTTTGAAGGAGTCTTTCATTATCCCATATTTCCGCAAGAATTTCGATATGGATTTCGACATGCCCGAAGTGATGGCATGGGATGAGGACCTCGCTTACGCCAGTATCGGTGATGTGGTTTCTTATAGCCAATTACCTTCAGACGTACCTTATCCATCCCCATCTCGTATGGAAAAACGAGTATGGACGGATTTGCCCAGGAAAAGGACTACCCCGTCGTTCATCCGACGACTCTCAGCAGGAGAGATTTTCGTGTTCGGCAGCAATCTGCGCGGCATACACAACGGGGGTGCTGCCTATTGTGCATATCGCAGGTTTGGGGCGGTCATGGGACAAGGTGTGGGGCTGCAGGGCAGGAGTTACGCCATACCCACGATGCAGGGTGGGGTAGAGACCATCAAACCCTATGTGGATGACTTCATCGAGTTTGCCAAGGAACACAAAGACATGACGTTTTTGGTGACGAGAATCGGTTGTGGCATGGCTGGGTTCGACGATGAGGATATGGCGCCCCTCTTCGAAAAATCACACGAGATAGACAATATCATATTGCCAGTAGGATGGTGAACCAATTTTTTTCCATTTTTTTGCATATAGGGGGTATTTGATTTGCCCGTTTGAGGGTCTTATGGTTGAATGAAGACCAAACAATCACTTATGGACTACAGTAAGAAAGAGTTTGAACACCTGTTCAAGGATAATTATCCGCATATGTATCGCATGGCATTCTCGATAGTGGAGAATGCCGACGATGCGAAGGATGCCGTGCACCAGGTGTTCACTAAAATCTGGAGAGGCAAGCCACAGGTAGCCGAGGAGAGCGTCAGAGGGTATCTGCTGGCTGCCACCCGTAACCAATGCCTGCATCTGCTGCGCTCACGGCAGTTGCAGAGGCAGATGGAACATGAACTCCAACAAGACATGGCCGTAAGTGATAGTGAGGAACGCAAGGAACTGCTTCAACAGCTGCAGCAGGTCATCGATGACCATCTGACGGAGCAAGACCGGCGTGTGCTGAGTCTGCACTATGAGGAAGACATGACCTACAGCGAGACAGCCAAGGTGCTTGGCATCAGTGCCTCGGCGGTCAACAAGCACATCACGCAATCCTTGGCTAAAATCAGAAAGAACCTTAATGCAAAGTAAAGATGAAGACTGAAGATATTGACAGGAAAATAGGCATGCCCGACGTTGACGAGGAGTGGGCGAAGTTTGAGCGCGAGGTCATCGGCGAGGAGACCAAGCCGAAAAAGCGAGTGCTTGTAGGATGGACTGTTGGCATTGCTGCCTCCATCGCTCTCTTGGCTGGATTCTTCCTTTGGGGGAATGATGCGGAAACGCAGGCTGACGGCGGTGGTGAACTGGCTCAAACTACGAAGGTCCAAATGCCGGAAGAAAGAAATGCCACCGATAACAAAGCAACCCAAGAAAACACGCCCAACAACAGCGAGGATAATCCGTCAACTCATCTTTTGGCTCAGACGATCATCCAACCAAGCGATAAGGTGGAAGAGCAAACACCTGCCACGGACAATGGGACTGTTGGTGAAGAAGTGTTCGCTGTGGTGGAACAGCAACCTTATTTCAAGGGCGGCGCAATAGGCTTGAAGGAATTTATCAAGCAGCACCTGAGATACCCCTCAACAGCTCAGGCATACGGAGTGAGAGGGAAAGTCTTGATGAACTTCAAGATTGACAGTCTGGGATTTGTTTCTGGTGCCAAGGCTATCAAGCATTTTCTCAAATACGACACATTGCTCCTTAGCCGTGAGTCGGAAACCCGGCAGACACAATTGAAAGAGCAGATAGCCCAACAGTTGGAGGAGGAGTGTGCCCGCGTCATCTCTCTGATGCCACGGTGGGCACCTGGCAAGATATGTGGTAAGGTAGTGAGTTGTAAATACAATTTGCCTTTCCTTTTCCAACCTTCTGAGTTTTTGGCGAATGCATCTGACTCCGCCTCGCAAGGACGCAGCACGGAATTGAAAACCGTTTCCAATTCGTCAAATACGGGGCAGAATAAGAGGCGAGTCACAGGGTGGTTCTCACGCCCCACCAATGATTCTGTTCTCATCTTGGTGAACGGCAAACCTCTACCCAACACTGTCAACAAACAGATGCTACAAGGAAATATATTCCAATACATTCACCAACGCCAGCAGCTTGTCGACAGTATCATGGTCTATAAAGATGACCAAGCCAAGCAACGCTATCTGGCCAAGTATGGCGAGCGTGTGAAATATGGTGTCATTGAGATTACCACCTCACCAGACACGCTTTGTGATGCCTATGTGCGCCAGCACCCTGAATTGAGGAAAAGTCGTCGCTGCGTCACTGGGTATGTCGTCAACGATGCAACCAATGAGCCGCTGCCCTTTGCCCAGATATACCTGCCACGGTGGGGCGCCTTCTGTGCCATGGCCGACTCTACGGGGCACTTCGTCTTCTGGCCACCCCTCTCTGTCGAAACCATTGAGGTTTCCAGCCTTGGTTACAAAACCCAAAAAATACACGTCGCAGACTCGGTGCTCACTGTCCGTATGTCGCGTTTGAGGACAAGAGCAACGACGTTCCCATAAATCGCAGACGACCTCACCTCAACACGATTTTTTTGCCATGATTGATGTATATGCCTTTGGATGTGGGCTTGCCGCTGAGTTTTCTGCCGTCCAACGTATACCAAGAATCAGAGGAGAGAGTAGAGGGAGTAGAGGTGAGGGATATGCCCGTCTCCATGTCGCCGTGGAACGCATGAAACAGTTTTGCACTACACCGTAATTGTTTCCTACGACACCGCCGATATGGTTGCTCTTGGAGGAATAGACCTCCCCCAGATTGTAGCAATGCTGAATGGTGGCACCAGCGCTGTTCTCTCCCACAATGCCACCTATCTGGGCGTATTCCCATCCGTCACCACTCACAGTAATCTTGTTCGAGCAGCCAACAACCGTTCCGTTGTTGATGCCTGCGATAGCCCCAAATAACATGTTGAACCATCGGACTCGTCGATAAAAATAAGTCCCTCATGGTCGCCTATATGACTTTCGCCTATATGTAGGTCTTTCACGATGCCGCTGGAGCCAATCACGCCAAAGAAGCCAGCCACATTGCCTGTCATCGCGCCATCGATTTGCACGTTGAGGTTGGAGATGGTGTGCCCCCCACCATCGAAAGTTCCATTAAATGGGACTTCTATCGTGCCAATGGGTATCCAGGGTATGTCAGCGAGGTCGAGGTCGGCAGTGAGTTTGATGGTTACACCGCTATAGGTATTTTGATTGTAATAGGCGTCTAAGGCAACAGCTTGCAGTTCCTCTGTTGTATTGATTTCTATTTGAGCCCTGACCATCATGACTATAGCCAAAGCAGCAAACATGCATGTTGTTCTCTTCATTATTTTAGTTGGTTGATTGTGTAGTAATCTTGGGGCGATAAATCCTGTTTTCTCCAGTGGGGGCTGTCACCAATAGCCACCTTCAACTCGCTGTGTCAGTCTATCATTGTTCATCCAAATTCACCAGCGTGTATTCGCGGCTGCCGAGACCTATCTTGGCAGCATGCTCGATGGTATGGATACCGTGCTGCTTGTCGATGCGGTTGAGCAGGTCGGTGGGGTCGTTCTTCGCTGTCACCTTCTGCTGGTTGATGATATCGATACAGGCTTGGTCAAGAGCCACGGGGTCGGTCGATGCCAGGATGCCGTAATCCTCCAGCTTCACGGGTTCGGGATGGTCCACGCAGTCGCAGTCGATAGACATGTTGTTCATCACCGAGATGTAGATAATGCCCTTCTTGGCTTTGAAATAGTCGGTCACGGCCTGTGCCGCCGCTGCCATGCTCTCAAGGAAACCATCCTGGTCGCCAATGTATTCGGGTGTCCAGAGCTTGGCCATGTCGAGCTTTTCCATCTTGCCAGCGGAGTGTATGTATGCCTTGCCGTTCTGACTGGCGCAGCCGATGGACAGGTTCTTCAGCGCTCCGCCATATCCGCCCATGGGATGCCCCTTGAAGTGGTTGAGGGCTATCATGAAGTCGTAGTTCTGCATGTGGGTTCCCACGATGTCGTACTTCAGGTGGGTGGTGTCTTGCACTGGGATGGTCATGTCGCCCTCCTCGTCCATGATGTCCACCTTGAAATACTTCAGGAATCCATGACGCTCGATGACTTTCCAGTGGTTCTCCGATGTGTTGCGCTCATCCTTTGCATCTTCGGGAGCATTGCCGTAGGCGGTGTTGCACTCCACGATGGTACCCTTCACCTCGTCCACAAGCAGCCTGACCAACTCGGGTTTGAGATAGTTGGGATTGCTTCCCTCGCCAGTACTCATCTTCACTGCCACGCGTCCTTCGGCCTCTACGCCCAGTGCTTTGTAGATGTTCACCAGCGCCTCTGGTGTAATCTCCTTGGTCAGATAGACCGTCGACTTTGTCGCCACGCTGTCGGTTTCGTTCTCATTTGCTTTTGCACTCTTGTTTCCGCAGGCTCCACATGCCATCGCGCCCACGAGCATCAGAGCCGTCATTTTCATCAGTCTTTTCATTATTCTTTTTTTATAAGGATTCTACTTGTTTCTTTATGTTAGATTGGTCGGGTTCTTGTCGGCCGCAATTGTTTCTGAAGAGTAGACTCCCATTTTCATTTCAAGCTCTTCCATGTTGATGAATCCCGAACCTCGATAGACTTCCTTTCCGTCCATCAGCAACAGCACCGTCGGTCCTGAGAAAACCAGGAAACGCCCTGCTGTCAGCGGTTCCTCTCGGATATCCGTATAGAACGAGAAAACGGAGGGAAATTGGTCTGCCACAGCCCCAACCTTATCAAGCATGACATTGCAGACTCCGCAGTCAGGAGCCTTGATGAAAAAGAGG
Organism: uncultured Prevotellaceae bacterium; assembly: GCA_902767775.1. GTDB lineage: Bacteria > Bacteroidota > Bacteroidia > Bacteroidales > Bacteroidaceae > Prevotella. The sequence goes on from CACXIP010000011.1 coordinate 105,550, forward strand.
CATAGACGGTTTTCCGACAGTGTCTGTTCGATGTCCTTGATATTCGTCAGATGCTTCATTTCTATGCACACTCTCGATTTTTGGGATGTGGAATTGGATTGGTTTAATTATCAATTATTTTGTATATGAAATTCTGAAGTCCTTGGGCGGGGATGTGGTACATGAAATCCACGTATAGGGGCTTTCTCTTGATTACCGTGTCCACAATCTTTGCAATCTGCTCGTCGCTGAGTTTCTTCAGGTCGAGTACATACGATTCAATACCTTCTTCTGTAGCCAATGCAACGTTCTTGTTGTAACTGAGGCTGATGCCACCCTCCTCATCATTGATGACGATGTCTTCTTTCTGGTCATTGAGGTAAAAGCTGTCGAATTTGTAATCGACCGGGTTAGCCACGACACCATCGTTCAGCACACCTATTTTGAGGTACTCCCCTTCGAGATCGTTATATTCATCGATAAGAACGATGTCCTTGTACTTGCCTTCCTTGATTACCCGGCACTTGATATAGTCCTCTTCCGCTTCCAGCTGGTCTGCCTTGATGGGTGCGCTTTCTATGTCTCCGACACTGGCTTTGGGGATGTAGGCACTCTCAATATCGCACCATTCGTTGAGAACACAGATTTTATAAAAATCGCCTTCCTCTCCAAGCACAGGGAAGACACGACCTTCCGAAGCTATGATATCTGAGCTTAACTCGAACCCTTGCATGTCGGGCTGGTCAGACCATTGGTAGACAGTCTCGCAAAAGTCGCTCTCGCAGTCTGCCTCATCCCATCTAACCAAGGTCGGGCTGTTGGTGTCAGCATTCTTGTATAGCCCTTCTTCTGGGGAGGTCACCACCACGAATTTTTGGAATGGAGGAAGGGCCAGTTGAATCACGCTTTCTGTTTTCGCTGTTTTCTCTGCTGTTTCCGATTTCTCTGTGTTCTTCTTGGCATTGCAGTTTGTGGTCATTACTGGAATCAGCATAACCCATAGCATAACTAATAATTTGGTCTTCATTGTTTTCATAAAAAGTTGATTAATTGGACTTCAGCGACAAAGATAGTAAACCTTTTTCAAACGGCAATGAAATAGCATCAAAACCCCTTACCTTGATTTCATAATTATTGTTAATTTTTGCAAGGGTATCGTGTTGTAACACAAGAAATCGTCTATATTTCAGTAGAAAGATATAAAGGATTTACAGTTGGTTCTCTGCCTGCGACTTCATCGTTGAGCGAGTTGATGATTAATCAAGTAGGATTCGCACGCTAACGCACGATAGAAAACATGTTGCAATGAGGATTTATAGCAATTTTACTGAGATTTTGCCATCAGTTTTTAGAAAATAAAGTAATTTTGCAAGGTGACGTGCTCAAATACCAACATCAATACAAATTATTATGCTGCATTTCAAACAAGGGATTGGCTGGAGGGCCTGCTATGATGATGAGAAAAACATCTACACGGCAAAAACATCGTGGAGAGGGGATTATCACCTCTATGAAATAGATGAGGAAATATACAACCAGCTCGGTGAACCAGACGTAGACTCAGAAGGGCTGATTCACTCAGGCCGCCATCTATATTATAGTCAGGACAATCCTATCGGGCCGCCAACAGACATGGTCATAGACGAGAACTATGCCACACTTTGCTCTTGGGCAGAAATTCAGACAAGCGGGAATGTCATGCCTAATGAACTGACAGACGTTGCCGTCGAACTTTGGGAGAACGAGGCAACCAAGGAACAGAGGAAAAAGCAGCGGAAATCAAAGAAATAAAGAAAAATAGCTGTAGTTTCCACCCCATTCAAATGCGCTAATCTTTTATTTTTCACGAATTAGAGAATTAGAGAATTATTTCATTATGATAAGAATTAAAAGGAATTGGAGAAGAAATGGCAGGCCATTTTGTATTAGCAAGGTGAAATTCCGTCGCTTGCGACATGCCATTCTTGAAAATTCTTTTTTGTTGCATAAAATTCTTAAATTCTCAAATTCGTGATAGAAAAACTTGAGAAAAATGCGCCACATAAGGAACATTTGATATCAGTTTTTGCCTTTATTGATGATGTAAATCCCAAGAGCGGCGAGTCCACCGGCAAGAGCGTATTTCAAATGGAAAGTCTCACCAAGGCAGAGGCATGACGTCACGGCCCCTACGATGGGAATCAGCGAATTGTATATGGCAACTTTTCCCACAGGATTGCAACTGAGCAACTTGTTGTAGAGTGCGAATCCAACGGCAGAGATGGCGATGAGCAACAACAGGCAGACGATGCCCAGCATGTTGACATGGGGCAGCGTGCCACCAAAGGCCAGTCCGGGGATGATGAGCAGCATGCCTCCGATGGAGAGACTATAGCCCGTGCCAACGAACACATCCACCCTGCGGCTCATCCCGCGAGTCATCAAACCCGAGATAGCCGAGCAGATGGCGTTGAGGATAATCATACCGTCGCCCAACCAGGTGAACAATCCGCTCTCGGCACCTCCAAGATTCAACGCCAGGATACCGCAGAATCCTATGGTGCAGCCAAGAATCTTCCGTGTGGTCAGCTTGTCACTCTTGAAACAGGCGCAGGCCAGCAACACCACAAGAAATGTGCTCAGCGAGTTGAGAATAGCTGCCCGTGAGCCTTCGCTATGAGACATGCCGATATAGAAGAAGAAATAGTGGAGGGTGGTATTCATCAGAGCAAAAGCAAGGATAAACCACCAGTCGCTCGTCACATTTGTCTTGAAGGAACGTCCGCTGCTGCGGGCTACAGTTAGGATAATCAGACCGGCTGAGGCAAAACGGAGGCCTGCGAAGAGCATCTTGCTGCCCGTCATGTCTGGTGTGATGCCAAAGGCATTGAAGCCCACTTTGATGAGGGGGAATGCCCAGCCCCATGCTATAGCCGCTGTCAATGCAAATACCACCACCCATGTGGGTCTCTGGAATATGGAGGTTCTCGTTTGTTCCATCTGCTTACTCTATACCGCCAGCAGGATGCTGCTGCTTAAAAATTGATGCAAAGTTATAGAAAAATAGCCATACCGTATGATGAGAAATAGGTTTTTTGATGATTATTTGTATCTTTGCATTTGAAAAATACAGGGAGTGGGCGCACTCACCCACACTCCCAAAAGTATATTCCATTTGTCGTTCCATAGCAATTAAAACAACAGAATGATGGCGTTTTTCAAATCAAGTCTTTGGGTTATTGTCCTTTCCATGGCCATATCCATGAACATAGCAACGGGATGGGCGCAAGGATACAGGAATCCTGTACTTCCCGGTTTTCACGCAGACCCGAGTGTATGTCGCGCTGGCAATGATTTCTATCTTGTCAACAGCACTTTCCAGTATTTCCCCGGTGTGCCGGTGTTCCACAGCAAAGACTTGGTGAACTGGGAACAAATTGGCAATTGCCTCACCCGACCTTCACAGGTGGATTTGAAAGGGACAGATGGGAATAGTGGAATCTATGCACCGACCATCCGTTACAACAACGGGAGGTTCTATATGGTGACAACAGTTTTCCCTTCCCGTCGCCATTTTTACGTGTGGACAGACAATCCTGCCGGAGAGTGGTCTGCCCCCATTGTTATAGACTTTGCCATTGGCAGCTGCGACCCGACATTGTTTTTTGATGAAGGCAAGTGCTATTTCCTGTGGAAAGAAGGCGACATCAAAATCTGTGAAATAGATGTGGAGACAGGACGCCAGTTGGGTGAGATTCATCATCTTGGAACAGGGCTTGGCGGTCGCTATCCGGAAGGCCCACACATCTACAAGAAAGACGGATACTACTATCTGTTGTTGGCGGAAGGCGGCACTGAGCATGGGCATCATGTGAACATCCTGCGCAGCAGAAATCTTTTTGGTCCCTACGAACCTAACCCGGCGAATCCCATCCTCTCGCATTTCAACATGAAGATGCAGAACAGCAACATTCAGGGACTTGGGCATGCCGACTTGGTGCAGGCACCCGACTCTTCTTGGTGGATGATTTGTCTGGGATACAGAACCAGTGGCTATCTGCAGCATGTGATGGGCAGAGAGACGATGCTTGCACCCGTGGAGTGGGAGAGAGGTGGGTGGCCCGTGGTGAACGGTGACGGAACATTGCAGACAGACATGAAGTGCAAGACGCTCCCGTTGGTGACATTGGCACAGGAGCCTGAAAAAGAAGAGTTCGATTATATCAAACGTAATGCCCCCAAAGACAGCTATCACTCTTTAGGCTTGCCCATGGGATGGATGAGCCTGTGCAATCCGGACTATACCAAATATTCTCTCACTGACCGCAAGGGATGGCTCAGGCTCCATCCAAGCACCACGGACCTCAGTGAGACAGCGTCGCCCACTTTCATTGCCCGCAGACAGACAGAACTTACATTCTCCGCCACAGCACTGTTCGACCTGTCTCATCTCTGTGAGGGGATGCAAGCCGGCATCACTGCCTATGCCGCACCTTTGAACCACTATGATGTGGTAGCCGAGAGAAAAGGTGGTAAAATAGTCGTCAAATCGAATGTGAGGCTGGGGCAGACCAGCCATGTCGAAAAAGAAATACCACTGGCTGGCGACCATGCGTATCTGCGTATTGCATCCGATAAGGACTTCTATTATATGATGGCATCCTCCGATGGTGTCAACTTCACCCCATTGGCCAAGATGGAGTATCGCTTCCTCAGTACAGAGACCATCGGCGGCTTCACTGGTGTCATGCTTGGACTTTTTGCACAAGGTAGCCAAGATGTGGTTGACGGGTATGTGGATATCGATTGGTTTGAATACAAATAAGACAATGAGACTGAAATCCGCCGAAGCGTAATAAAACGGCAAGATGCTTTGAAAATCAAGAAAAGTCATTATCTTTGCAGAAAAGTAAGAACAAATCACTAAAACAAAGAGAAATGACTACATTGTGGAAGGACGATGAGGAACTGTACAAGATAGCTCGCACAGAACTGTTCACAGCCTTGGTTGGCGACGTGTTGGACAAGATGGGCTATCTGCACCAGTTTCTGCCGCCATGCATCAAGCCTTTACGGCGTGACATGATTGTGATTGGGCGGGCAATGCCCGTGTTGGAGGCTGATGTCTTTGCAGAACGCCAGCAGGACACCCATCTCGACGTGATGCGCAAACCTTTTGGTATCATGTTTGAGGCTCTCGACCAATTGAAGGCTGGAGAAGTGTATATCTGCTCAGGTTCTTCACCCCGCTATGCGTTATGGGGCGGACTGATGAGCACACGCGCCATCGCCATTGGAGCTGCAGGAGCAGTGGTCGACGGCTTCTCGCGTGACACCAACGAGATTCTGCGGCTGAACTTCCCCACCTTCTCCCAGGGGACATACGCACAGGACCAGGGACCGCGTGGAAAAGTGATAGATTATCGCGTGCCCATTGAGTTCGGCGGTATCAAAGTGAATCCGGGCGACATCGTGTTTGGCGACCTCGATGGCGTCATCATCGTACCTCGGGAAGCGGAAGAGGAAGCCTTTGCCGGAGCTATCGAAAAAGCCCGCGGCGAGAAACAAGTGAAGCAGGCTCTGGAACAAGGAATGAGCACTGTGGAAGCTTTCAGAAAATTTGGAATTATGTAAATCTTATCCTATGAAAATGATGAATCCATTTAGGTTGGACAACCAACGTGCCGTGGTGACAGGTGGTGGCAGCGGACTGGGGCTGGGTATTGCCAAGGTGTTTGTAGAAGCAGGTGCTGAAGTGATTATTATCGGACGCAACGAGGAGAAACTGCGTGAGGCTCAGCAGCAGTTGGGCGAGCGTTGTTCTTTTCGGGCTTTCGATGTCACTAATCTCGGCGAGATACCTCAGTTGGTCAAGGAAATCGGAACAATAGATATCCTTGTCAACTGTGCAGGCGTCCATCTGAAGAAGTGGGCACTCGATGTGACTGATGAGGAATTCCTCAATGTGCTGAATGTCCATGTGATGAGTGTCTTTGCCCTAAGCCGTGAGTTTGCCAAACTGATGGCGGAAAAAGGAAAGGGTAGTATCATCTTGATTAGTTCTATGACAGCCATCATGGGTATGCAACAGGTGGTGGCATATACCACAGCCAAGTCGGCCATCCTTGGGCTCCAGCGCAGTCTGGTGGCCGACCTCTCGCAAAAGGGCATCCGTGTGAACACCATCGCCCCAGGCTGGATTGACACCCCGATGCTCCACAAAGCCATCGACAATGACCCACAGCGCAAGGCCAACATCATGCGGCGTATCCCCATGAAATATTTCGGACAGCCCGAAGACATCGGCTATGCCGCCCTCTATCTGTCATCACCTGCCGGCAGTTATGTGAATGGTGTGTTCTTACCTGTCGACGCTGGTGCGTCAGAATCTTTTTAAGGCATGAAACGCTCAAACGTCAGATGGACCGTGGTGGCGCTGATTTTCTTTGCCACCACCATCAATTATATCGACCGCCAAGTAATTGGTCTGCTGAAACCTTATATCCAGGATGACCTTGGATGGTCGGAGGCCGACTATGGCTATATCGTGACCGCCTTTCAGGTGGCATACGGCATCGGAATGCTGGTGTGCGGGCGGATGCTCGACAAGTTTGGCAGCAAGATAGGCTACTCCATCGCCATCATTGTGTGGAGCATTGGAGCTGTTCTGCATGCTGCCGTTCGCTCGGTGACGGGCTTTGGTGCCGCACGTGCCATTTTGGGCTTAGGCGAGGCAGGCAACTTCCCTGCCGCTGTGAAGGTGATTGCCGAGTGGTTCCCCAAGCGTGACCGTGCTTACGCCACTGGCTTGTTCAACTCCGGCACAACGATAGGCGCCATCATCGCACCTATCATAGTGACTGCCATCACCCTGCAATGGGGCTGGCGATGGGCTTTTGTCATCACTGGTCTGTTGGGGTTCTTTTGGGTTGTTGCCTGGTGGCTCATCTATGTGGCTCCTGAAAAAAATCCAAAAGTGAATGCCGCCGAATTGGAGTACATCCATTCGAAAGATGAATGTGAGGAAGAGGCAGAATTGCCACAAGGCCGCGCTGTCACATGGGGTGAGTTGTTCCGTCATCGCCAGACCTACGCTATTCTTTTTTCCCGCTTCGTCACAGACTGGGTATGGTGGCTCTTCCTGTTCTGGACACCCGACTTCCTGAACAAGGTGCATGGCGTTGACCTGAAGTCCACCGTCCTGCCCCTTATCATCATCTACACCATGTCGAGTATCGGTGGCATCTATGGCGGTCATGTCTCATCACAGTTTGTCCGCTTCGGGCGCTCGCTTGATTTCGCCCGCAAAACCACCATCTTGCTCTTTGCCCTGTTGGTGCTTCCTCTCAATGCAATTCCATACATCCATAACATTTGGATAGTCGTGCTGATTATCGGATTGGCAACCAGCACCCATCAGGCATGGGCATCGAATATTTTCACAATCGTGTCGGATGTATATCCTAAACAGGTGGTGGGTTCGATGACGGGTATCAGCAGTGTGGGAGGTGCCGTTGGCGGAGCGCTTGCCTCATCGTTTGTGGGTCTCATCCTGGAATGGACGGGCAGTTACACCACCATCTTCATGGTTGCCAGTATGATGTATTTGTTGGCATGGCTCACGCTGAAACTCTTCGTTCCTATCCGACAAATAAAATTCGAATAATATGATTATAAAAAAGATTGAGACATGGTGGGTGCGCAGAGATAAGTGCCTGTTTGACGACAAGCGCAAGGGAAAGAGCGCCATGGACTGGGATGTGCTGGTGCTCAAACTCACTACCGACAACGGCATTGAGGGTATGGCCACAGCTTTGGCAGCACGCTCGGGCAATGTCACAGAGGCTTATATCATGGACAACATCGCCCCTGTGGTTCTTGGCCAATCTCCCTACGACAGGGAAAAAATATGGCATGAGTTGTGGAACATCGACCGCCATCTGACTTTCTTCCCCGTCTATCTGCCTGGTCCGATAGATGTTGCCCTTTGGGACATTTGCGCGAAGGCTGCGGGACTGCCGCTATACCAATACATGGGTGCCTATCGCGAACAATTGCCTGTCTATGCCAGCGGTTTGTTCCACACCTCGGAACAGGAATATATCGACGAAGCGCTTTATTATCAGCAGCGGGGCATCAAATGCTACAAGGTGCATCCACCAGGACCCATTGAGACCGACATGCGCATACACGAGAATCTGCGAAAGGCAGTGGGCGACAACTTCGGACTGATGAGCGACCCTGTGGCTGAGTATACCCTCGACGAGGCAATCAAAGTGGGGCGTCAGTTGGAGCGTTTGAACTATATCTGGTTGGAGGAACCTTTCAGGGATTTCGAACTTTATAAGTATACGGAGCTGTGCAAGGCTCTCGACATACCCATCGCAGCCACGGAGACCACAAGGGGCTGCCATTGGGGAGTGGCACAGGTCATCAGCCAGAAGGCGGCAGACATCGTGCGTGCTGATGTTTCGTGGAAATGCGGCATCACAGGTACGCTGAAGATTGCCCATCTGGCGGAAAGTTTCGGACTGAATTGTGAGATACATACCACAACCATGAATTTTATGGATATCGTCAACCTGCATGTGTCGTGTGCCATCCGAAATTGCAAGTGGTTCGAATATTTCGTTCCCGAAGAAGACTTCCAGTTCCCGATGAAGGGATTGCTGCCCATCACTGCCGAAGGCAACATCATCGTTCCCAAAGCACCCGGCATCGGTGTGGAACTCGACTGGGAACTCATTCACAACAACTGCGTGTCGTATAAAATATTGGAATTGTGATGAGGGGATTCTTGCGCAAGGATGGCCGGAAAGGCATTCGCAATGTGGTGTTGGTCAGTTATCTGGTGGAGTGTGCCCACCATGTAGCTGCACGCATTGCCCAGCATTATCAGCAGGAAGAGGTCCACCTGATAGGGTTCAGCGGTTGCGCTCCCAATGATTATGCAGAACTGATGATGCGGCAATTGTGTACGCATCCCAATGTAGGAGCTGTGCTGCTGGTATCACTGGGGTGTGAGAATTTCCAGCGCAATCGACTCTTGCAGGATATCAGGGAGAGCGGGCGCCCCGCCTCTCTCATCGTTATTCAGGAAGAAGGCGGCACTCTTTCTTCTATCGATAAAGGTATCAGCATGGTGGGCGATTTTCTTCGTCAGATAGCGGACATGCCCCAAGTGGATATCGATTGGCACGACCTCATGATTGGTACCGTCTGTGGCGGTTCGGATGGCTATAGCGGCATCACCGCCAACCCCTCCGTAGGTGCCACCTTCGACTGGCTCACCGACCATGGAGCCACCTGCATTTTCGAGGAGCCGGGCGAGCTCATCGGCTGTGAGTCACTGCTTCAAAATCGTGCAGCCAACCCCGAATTGGGATTACAACTCTACAATTGTATTGTGAAGGCCGACAAGTATTACAAACAGATGGGGCACGACAGTTTCTCGGCAGGCAATGCCACTGGCGGCCTGACCACGATAGAGGAAAAGTCGCTGGGCTCCTACTGCAAGAGCGGAAGCCGCAGCATACAGGGCCTTACTTATCCCGCATTGCCACCCACCAAACCAGGATTGTGGATGATGGACGTTGTGCCCGACGGCGAGGCACGATGGGGCTTTCCCAACATCAACGACAATGCCGAGATGATGGAGATGATAGCCTGCGGCTGCCATATGATACTTTACACTACGGGGTGCGGTTCTGTGGCTGGCTCCGCCATATCGCCTGTCATAAAAGTTTGTGCCAATCCCGCAACTTACCATCACATGTCCGACGATATGGACATCAATGCAGGAGCCATTGTCACCGATCATCTCTCGTTCAGCGATATCCGCGACCAGTTGCTGCAGTGCATCCGCAATACGGCATCAGGACATCCAACCAAATCGGAAGCCCTGGGCCACCGTGAATACTCGTTGGGCTACAAGTCTTTTTGTTGCATGGGTAAGTTGGGCTATGCCTTGCCGTCTTCGCCGAGGTAAGAGTCTTTGAAGCCAAGGAAATAGAGCACACCGTCGAGGCCTATTGTGTTGATGGACTGCTTGGCGTTGGCCACCACTCTTGGCTTGGCGTGGAAGGCAATGCCGAGTCCTGCCTCTGAGAGCATCGGCAGGTCGTTGGCACCGTCGCCCACGGCGATGGTCTGTGCAAGGTTCACCTTCTCCACCTGTGCAATGAGCTTCAGCAGTTCGGCTTTTCGGTGTCCGTCAACCACTTCGCCAAGGTATCTTCCGGTGAGACGGCCGTTGTCGTCAATCTCCAACTCGTTGGCATACATGTAGTCAATGCCGTAACGCCGTTGCAGGTATTCTCCGAAGTAGGTGAATCCACCGCTGAGGATGGCTATCTTGTAGCCGCAACGCTTCAGAACAGCCATGAGGCGGTCGACGCCCTCTGTGATGGGCAGGCTCTCGGCAATCTCACGCATCACGCTGACATCAAGTCCCTTGAGCAGTGCCACCCTTTTGGTGAAGCTCTCCTTGAAGTCAATCTCTCCCCTCATGGCACTCTCGGTGATGGCTTTCACCTTGTCGCCCACACCGGCACGCATGGCAAGTTCGTCGATGCACTCGGTCTGGATGAGTGTGGAGTCCATGTCGAAGCAGATGAGGCGTCTCATGCGGCGGTACATGTCGTCGTTCTGCAGAGAGAAGTCAAACCCCATGTCTGCCGACAGGCGCATGAGCTGCTCCTGCATCTTGTGGCGGTTGGGTGAACCACGCAGCGAGAACTCTATGCACGCACGGCTCTTCTGCTGGGGATATCGTATGCTCTGCCGGCCGGTCATCCTGCGGATGGAGTCGATGTTCACTCCTTGGGCGGCGATGATTTTGGCAGCCGCCTCTATCTGTGCGGCAGTCAGCGTGCGCCCTATGAGGGTGAGGATGTGGCGGTTCTTGCCCTGACGGCCCACCCACTCCTCGTATTCATCGTCTGTGATGGGGGAGAAGCCGATGTTCACTCCCAGTTCGGTGGCCTTGAACAACAGTTCTTTGAGCACCTGTCCGGAATGGGCTTCGTCGATGCGGATGAGGATGCCCAAAGACAGCGTGCTGTGAATGTCGGCCTGGCCGATGTCAAGTATCTGTGCGTTGTATTTCGCGAGTATTCCCATTGCTGACGCAGTCAGTCCGGGACGGTCCTGGCCAGTGATGCTAACCAGTATTTGTTCTTTCTTTACCTTGTCTTCCATTATTGTTTTGGCAGATTAAGTAATGTAATCTTGTTTGATTATGCAAATTTAGAAAAAAATCCGATTGATAAGTCTATTTGGGACAAAGAAATTGATAAAACGTTGCTTTTTGTTGGTCAGTCCTTTTGCTGAAATAGAGTAGGGGACTGATGCAACAAAGAGCACAAGTTAGGCTTGCGCTCTTTGTCATATCTGCAGGATAGTATGGATGATTATTTGAAAATCAGCTGTGCGAAGTTGTAGAGCCCATACTTCCAAACGACGAAGTTGTGTTGTCCTTCAGGATAGTTGATGAGTGTGCAAGGGATGCCGTTCTCATCACAGAATGCCTTGAGCTGTGTGCTGTTGCCCATCAGTCCGTCAGCACCACCGCATACCATCCAAAGGAGTTTGTTCTCTTTCTTCACCTTTTCGACATCAGGAATGAGTTGTGCGGCACGCCTTGTGTTGGGGGCTGATGAGAAGCCACCTACGTATGCAAATACGTCCATGTGTCCGAGTCCGAAGTTGAGTGACTGTCCGCCACCCATTGACAGTCCGGCGATGGCACGGTGGTCCTTGTCGGTATACACACTGTAGTTTTTCTCGATGTAGGGAATGAGGCTCCCGATGAGGTCTTTGTCGAAATCTCCGAATGCCCTGAACGACCCCATGCCTCCAGCGCGTGAGTCATCCTTCTGGGCACGTCCGTTAGGCATGACGACAATCATGTCGGCCACTTTCTTGTCGGCATAGAGATTGTCCATGATGATGTTTGGCACACCACCGTCTTTGTACCACTCGTTCTCGTCGCCGCCGATACCATGAAGCAGGTAGAGCACGCTGTACTTCTTCTTTTTCTTTTTGTTGTACTTGGGTGGCAGATAGACATTTGCCTTACGGATGGTGCCTACTGACTCAGACTGGTACTCAATGAGCTCCACTGTTCCGTGAGGTATCCCTGCGCGCTCCTGGTCGAATCCTTGTGGGGCTTCTTTGTACTCATCGAATTTCACATTGTGGTTGTGCTGAGCACCAAACATGGGGATATTGGGCTCTTGTGCATTGGCTGTCATCAAAGAGAGGGAAAGCAATGCTGCTAAATAAACTTTCTTCATTTGTCTGATGGGTTAATTGAGAAAACAACGTTAGTGATTAGATGAAGTTATATCGTTTTGGTTGAATAGTAGTACCTACTTATGTGAGAAGGTGTTGATGGAAACCTGTCTATTGCCCCGTTGCCTGACGGTATTCAAGCAATTTGTTCTGATAATCGGCGAAAGCATCGGTGCGCTTGTCGCAAGACTGCTGATAGAGCATTTGGGCTTCGAGGAGGTCGCTCATCTTCGAGGTTCCGGCATTGTAGAAGTTGCGGTTCAGACGCAGGTTCTCTTCCGCCTGTTCGATGCTCCGCTGGGCAAGCAGCAGTTGCTGATAGGATTCCTCCACGCTGTTCCATGCACTCTGCATCCTGATTTTCAATAGTTCTGCATTGTCGGTGAGTTGCTCCTGTGCCTTTTGTTGTTCAAGTTTCTTGCGCTTGATGGCGTGAGAGCCTCCCCACCAGTCGGAGATGGGCACGCTGACGGTGGCAAAAATCATACCGAAAGTGTGGTCCTTATCCAACAGGTTGTGATAATTGTAACCAGCCCCAACGGCTATAGAAGGGAGATTCTGTCCGACAGCGATTTTCTTCTGTAGGTCAGCAGCCTCCACCTGTTTGCCCAGCAACTGGTATTCGGCTGTTCCCAACAACGCCTGTTGATGGTCTTGCTTCGTGCCTATGGGTGAAATGGCGTCTGTCTGATAAGAGATGACGAACGTTGTGTCGCGGAGGCCACAGTATTGGGAGAGCAACATGCGCACCAAGGAGAGGCCATTGCGTATCTTGAGCTTCTGACTGGCGATTTCATTCTGGCGCAGCTGCACCTGCAACAGGTCGTTGCGCATGGCGACTCCCGCACGGACAGCCACATCCACGTCTTTCCAAATGTCGTTGAGCAGTGTCTCCACTGCCTCCACGGTCTTCATCTTCTCCTGCAGGGAGGCGAGTTGCCAAAAATACTGCTCTGCCGTTTTCTCCACCTCGTTTTCCGAGAGTTGCATCTGCAACCTGCTCACATCCTCGCCCACCTTGCTCAACTTGTTGCCATTGATAATCTGACCGCCGGCGAAAACAGGCTGCACGGCCTGCACACCGGCTATGACTCCATTTTTCATCATTGAGACGCTGACGGGATTGGCGAGGGCAGCGAGGGCTTCGGGGGGAAACATCTGAGCCAGCGAAGCGCCCAACTCAGGTGATATCATCTCTGAGGGGTTGATGGTGGTCTCTGCCATGCCTTTGTTGGCATTAAACCACAATCCCGTGCCGCTGACGTTGGGGAAATACTTGGCAAAGGCTTCCTTGCGCTGCTGGCTGGCAGCCTCTATGTCGTATTGTGCGGAACGGATGGCGAAATTGTTGTGCAGGGCTGAATCCTTCACTTGTTCCAATGTGTAGGTTTGGGCTGATGCAGAGACCAAGCATAGGGCACAAAGTACGAAAGCAAATATCTTTTTCATCATATTCGGGTATGCAATAGCAAATTAATCACTTTTGACTTACTTTCCAATAGATAACAGGCAGCATGGTCACAACCATGATGAGCGAGCCGATACCGCCGGCAAAAATGGTGACTCCCACTGGCATCCAGAACGAACTCTGCGCGATAATCATCGGCACCACACCGACGGCTGTGGTGGCTGTCGTGAGGAAGATGGGCACCATGCGCCGCTTGCCGGCATCATAAGCTGCCTGCTTCACGGCATTGTTGTAACCCTCGCGGTCGACAGTCCAATCCCCATGTTCTGCCACATATTTCTTAATCAGGTCAATCGCATGCTCAAAAATCAATATCTCGTTGCGCATGATCATTCCCATCAACGTGATAAGGCCAAAGATGGAGGTGAGTCCCAAAGAACGGTTCATCAGTCCTAACCCAATCAGTGAGCCTGGTATCATCAGGGCAAGGGCGGCCATACAGATGGATGTGATGCCAAATTTCTTGAAGTTGAACAGCAGGAAGAAGAACACGATAATCATGGCAATGATGATACCTCCGAAAATCTGCGGCAGCGCCTCGTTGCCATATTCTATCTCGCCGCCCACCTCTGAACGTACACCCTGTGGCAACTCAATCTCCTCCTGCATGATGCGGACAATCTCCTTTTCGATGGGAGCCGTATAGACGCCCTGCACGAAATGACCTGTCACCGTGATGCAACGCTCTCCTCCACGGTGGATGATGCGGCTCTCGCTCCACAGGGGCGACACTTTCGCTATTTGCCGAAGAGGAACGGTGCTGTTGGTTTGGTTGACTCCCGATGATACGAGCGACATGGGTGATGAGATACCCAGGTTGGCGACATCCGAGAAAGTCATGTCGGCATCGTCTTTTACGACAATGGGCAACTCATAATTGCCTTCCCAAATCTGTCCCACACGGAGGTCGCACGAGGTGGCGCTCAATGCCAGTTGTGCCGTGGAGCGTGTGATGCCCAACTGTGCTGAGGCTACAGGGTCAAGTTCTACGTTGATGATGGGCTGAGGCTGAAAATGGTCGGTATGCACCCACTCCAGCTCTGGCATCTGGCGCATGCGCTCCATCAGACGGTCTGCCACCACGTGGAGGGAGTCAAGATTGTCGCCATAGAAGCGATACTCCAATTCGGTCACTTCCAGATAATCCAGTCGCTTGAACTTCACGTACGCATTGGGAAAGGCTTCTCCCAACTGTGGCTGATACTGCGCCAAAAGGTCAAGCGTAGCCTTGTCCGACTGTGTGTTCACAATCAATTGGGCATAGTTCTTCCCTGCCATCTGTGGCGCATAGGCATCCATAAAACGTGGCGAGGAACAGCCGATGAAACTGGTGATACCCGTGACACGCTCGTCCTTTTCCAGCACATGACGTACAGAGTCTGCCAGTTCTGTGGTTTCTGCCAGGCCCTTGCCGTCAGGCAGGAAGATTTCCACGGCAAACTGGTCGCGGTCGGCATAGGGAAACAGTCGTATCTTCAGTGTCGGGATGATGATTGTAGACAACAAGATGACACCGATGCCGCCAAAGATAGTCATCCACGGATTTCGGAAAGTGAAGTCGAGCACCCGGTCATAGGTCTTCTGCACCCATTTGGTGATGGCATTCCCATCGGTTTTCACGTTTTCGGGCTTGATCAGCCTGACCTCCAAGAACGGAATCACGGTCACTGCCAGGAAGAGCGACACCATCAGGTTGATGGTGATGGTTATGGGGAAGTCCTTCAGACAGTCGTGGAACATGCCCTTCATGGTAATCAGGAAAGGATAGAAGATGGCACAGATGCAGATGGTGGCCAGCATCATGGGCATGAAATATTGCCTGGCCGACTCTATGGCCGCCTGCTTAGGTTCTTGCCCCTTTCCGAGATATTCCAAATAGCCGTCAATCACCACAATGGAGTTGTCGACCACCATACCCAGCACCACAATCAGCGCAGCCAGTGTCACAATGTTCAGTTCGATGCCCAACATATACATGAATGCCACCGAGACGAAGGTGCTCAACGGGATGGTGATGGATGCCACGATGGCTGAGCGCAGCGGGAAGAGCACCATCATCACCAGAATGATGATAAGCATAGCTATCAGCAGGTCGCGGAGGAAGTCGGTGATACTGATATACACCACTTTTGGCTTGTCGGCGATGCGTGTGACCTGCACATCCTCTGGCAGTTCGTTCTCACGGAAATCGTTGAGCACCCGGTCTACCTCACCGCCATACTGCACCACATTGTTGCCGGGTGTCATCTCCATCGACAGCAGCACACAGGGGTGTCCGTCCTGCTCGATGCGACTCGACATCGGTTCGTATTCCCTGACCACTTGGGCAACATCCCTCACACGTGCCACCTTGCCCGTGACAGGGTCGGAGAAGATAATCTGATTGGCAATCTCCTCCTCGCCATTGTTCTGCGCCTCTACATGGATAGGTATCTGTTGGTCGTCATCATCTATGGTGCCGCTCATCGTAGTGATGCCTTGGGCTTGCAGACTTGAGAAGAGCATCTGCTGTCCTATGCCATATGCCTGCAGCCGTTGCCGGTCTACATAGAGTGATATTTGTTCCTTCTGTTCGCCGTACAATTTCACGTTGGCCACTGACGGTATCCTGCGCAGACGGTCGCTCAGTTCGTCGCTGTATTCTTTCAACTCACGATAACTGCGCTGGTCGCTCTCGATGGCGATGAGCAATGCTGAAGTGTTGCCGAAGTCATCGTTCACCACAATGGCCAACACGCCAGAGGGCAACTGTGACTTGAAGCCATTCAGGCCATGCTTGATTTTGCTCCACACCTCATCCTTGTTGTTCACGTTATCGTTGAGTTTCACCATCACGATGCACATGCCGTTCTGGGAAGTCGTGGTGGTCTTCACACGGTTCACCTCTCCATAGGTAAATAGATACCGTTCCAACGGACGTGCCACCTGCAGCTCCACCTCTTCTGTCGTCGCACCGGGATAGACAGCCACCACCACACCCTGTCGGATAGTAGCGTGTGGGAACTCATCCTTGGGCATGTCATACATGCCAAAGATGCCCAGCAAAAAGAAGATGCTGATGATGAGCAGCGATATCGGGTAATGTTCCAATGGCCACTTCAGCCATTCCATCTTGCTTCCCATACTAATACACTACTTTTGTTCCTTCACTCAGTTTCTGGTATCCCTCAGTCACAATGCGCTGGCCTATGTTCAGACCGTCAACAACCGTCACATGGTTGCCATGTGTCTCACCTATCGTCACCTTGGTGCGGTGGGCTTTATTGTTGTTGTCCACAGTCCAGACAAACAGCGTGCCGTCGGATTTCTTCTGCACCGATGTCACGGGAATCGACTTGCTGCTGATGCCCTGTGAACCTTCTGAGATGAAGCGGACGCTGGCCACCATGCCCGGCAGCAGCTTGAAGTCGCCATTCACGACATTGATACGGATATCATAGGTGTGGGTGAGGGCATCTGCCTGCACGCCTTTCTCTATCCTGCCTCCCATATAGCTGCGTCCGATGGCGTCCACCTTGATGCTGGCAGATGTGTTGGCATTGATGCTGCCAATCTCTGATTCGGGTACCGCCACCTTCACTTTCACGGTTGAGATGTCGAGAATGTTCACCACTGCCTCTGAAGGCAAAGCAGTCTCTCCTGCCACCAACTGTTTTTTGCCGATGACACCACTGACAGGGGCATAGAGACGGGTGTCGGCAAGACCTTTTCGGGCTATCTTCTCCGTTGCGGTAGCCGAGGCAACGCCTGAATGGGCGGTACTGAGGGCTGATGTGGCCTGTGCCAGACGGGTCTCTGCCTCAATCCATTTCACCTCCGGCAACGAACCGTTGTCATGCAGCAGTTTCATACGGTCGTAAGCATCCTTGGCTTGGTTGTATGTGGCTTCTGCCTGTTTCACCATGTCTTTGGCTTGGTTGACCGAAGCATGCGCCACCTCCACGCTGTTGCTCGAAGTGGTGGGGTCGATTTCCGCCAGCAGCTGACCACGTCTCACAACCTGACCTTCCTTGACCAGGATTCTCTTCACTACGCCCATGCTCGTGAAACTCACCGCAGTAGCCTCACGCTCTTCCACAATGCCCACATATGTCTGCGCATTGTCTATCATACCAGGCGACACCACCAGTGTCTCCACTCTTGTAGGAGCCTTCGATGTTTGCTCCTTCTGTTTTCCACAACTGCTGACCAAAACGACCACCAGCAGCATCAAAAATAGCCTTCTCATGATATGTGTCTTTGATTTTGTATGCAAAAGTAAGTGTTTTAGGGCAAATAACAATGAATTGTCAGCAAGAATGGGACAAAAATACAAAGTTCATTTTGAAATGAGGATAAGAAAGGTCATAAAAATGCGGGCGACCTCGCCCGCATTTTTATGCAATCAACAATTCAGGAACTGTCATGCTGCAGACGAACATGAATTAAGCTATCATTTCTTGTGGATGAGACAAGTTTGTCTCATAGCGATTACCAATATAATGTGATTTGGGATGCAAAAGAAAAAATAATTTATTACATATAATCATGCAAATTCACAAAATTGTGAATTTTACGGAAAAACGAATATAGAGCAAAGATAGTTGAATCACTATAATCCGTTGATTTCCTCCATCAAGACGTCAATGCCTTCCACCGCAGTTTTCTGTATGTGATGGAACCCTTTTGGAAGCCTGCCTTGCATATCCCCTGGGTCGATGAGGAACTTAGGCACCTCGTGATGGGCGTAGTTGACCAAACCGGCAGCGGGATAGACCACCAAAGATGTGCCGATGACTACGAAGATATCGGCATTTTCAATCAGGATAATAGCTTGTTCTGCTTCCGGTCCAAGATATTCACCGAACCAGACGATAAAAGGACGCAGCTGTGAACCGTCGGCAGCCTTGTCACCCATCTTGATAGGCACATCGAGAGGATATTCCTTGATGCAGTCTGGATTGAGCCTGTTAAGGGAAGAGGTCACCTTGGTCAGTTCACCATGCAAATGTATGACACGGCTGCTGCCTGCCCTTTCATGCAAGTCATCCACATTTTGGGTGATGATGGTCACGTCGTGATGCTTCTCCAGCTCCGCCAGCATCCTGTGGGCATGATTAGGCTGCACCTCCAGGAGATTCTTCCTTCGGGCGTTGTAGAAATCGAGCACGGCCTGAGGGTTTTCCTCAAAACCTGCCGCACTCGCCAGTTTTTTTGCGTCATACTTCTTCCACATACCGTTTGCGTCGCGGAAAGTGGGTATTCCACTCTCTTTGCTGATTCCAGCACCTGTGAAGACTACGATTTTTTGTCTTATTGCCATGGATAGAAAACTTTTTTGTTAAAATTCAAGGATATGGCTTGATAAGTTGTCTGCCGCCTGGATGAGTGACAAGAGAGGACAATATCTTCCCGCCACGTTGATGTTGCCCTTCGCTTCGTAGCTCTGGAAAGCCAAATCCCATGCTCCCATGTGCCAGCGGATGGCCACTATCTCGTCAATTGTAAGCTCCAATCCCAAGCTCAACAACATAATCACCGATTTCTCACCGTGGCCGACAGGCAAACGGGAGTAGTCCGTCTCGTAGGTGTCATTCAGTTCCCAATTGCCTTGGTTGTCCTTCTTCCATTTCTGTGTTTTTTTATAGATATTGGCCTTGCAGGTATCATGGAGCAGAGCAGCGATGATGATGCTCTTTTCCGGGATTTTCTCGGCTACCTCCGGCTTCCGGGCGACAATCGTTTCACGCAATGCCATAGCCATGTCATAGACATTCAACGAATGCTTCATCAGGCCACACTCGCAGTTCAGGTGATGGTTGGTAGATGCAGGAGCAATGAAGAACCCTGATTCCTCCAGATAGTTGATAACCTCCTCGATGCCCCGCCTCTCAGTGGAGCGCAGCAGCTTTATAAAACGTTCTTTCATCTTTTTCATGGTCTGTCTTTCAACATGAAGTCATCAAACTACTGCAATGCCTGTTCCCAGTATGCACTTGCGTCACCGCCATATTCTTCGGTCAGCAGTGCCAGAAACAGACAGACGTCTTTTTTGATGTCAGAACTCTTGCACTGCTCTGGGTCACGGTTGACTCTCAGATTAGTTATCCTGTAACCGTCACCGTATTCCTCATACTTGGCTTCGAAGATGCAGATTCCTGTCCAACTGCGGCAATAGCGTATGGTGTCATCGTCGCAGTACATAAACCAGTGGTCCTCCATGGCTTCGGGGATGTGACCATACTTGATGATACGCATCACTTCACTTGGAAGAGCCATATCCAATGGAATGACAGCATTTCTGTTCGGCATCGGAAGGTTTTTCCAACTGTTTTTTGTCGCTACCTTGTTTTTGGGAGGGATGGGATTCTCTCCGTTGAACCGCTTGGCGGAGTTGCCGGCACCCATCGTCCACATCTTAATTGCCTGTATCTGCTCGGCGGTGGGCTGGGGGGGAGCCATCTCAGCAAACTTCTCGGCAAGCACTTCCACGAAGTCCTTGGGCAGGATGACGTTCTCGTGGTCGATGGCTTCTTGGAACAAGGGGGCAATATCGTCGGGAGTGAACGCAGCTATTCCGCAACCGATGCGGGTAACGAGAAACTTGCGTTCAGGATGTTGCTGGGCAAAGGCGATGAACTCATCGACGTAGGGTTTGATGGTCTCTACGCCGCCCTGCATGGTTGGGATGGCATAGCTCTGACCTTGCAGCCCCACGCCTTGTCCCCATACAGCGCCGAAACGGCTGTGGGCAAGGCGTGCTGCACCGCCGCCATGGGCACCAGCGAGGTTGCTTCCAAAGACGAACACTTCGTTCGGCTTCAGCATGGTTATCCTCTCTGGGGTATATTCTCTGTTGTACATATCAAATATCATTAATTCGCTTACTATCTCATTTAGTAAAAATAGAAAAATAACTTGGTATTTTTGACATATAATTAGTCATAAAATGCATATAATTAGTCATAAATTCTTGCTTTGGCAAGCGTCTCCTTCGTCGCCGAGCGGCTGTGCGTCAGAATTTTTGGCTAATTCGCGATAATTCGTGTTCTTTATTATTCATCCCAATTCCAGTATCCTTTTGACTCCATTTCTATATGCTTGTCGGTCTTTCGGCATTCATGTGCAAAGTTAAACAATAGTTGGCTTTTTAATAGAAACGTCCGGATATATCCCAGAAAATATTTTCGAACACGTTGTAGTATCGTGTGGCGGCTTCTTTCATATCCTCATCTTCCACCAGCAATCCGGGGGTGTTGAGGTCGCATTGGACGAGTTTCTCATCATCCCAGTAATAGCGTTTTTCTTCCACATTGCCTTCGCGCACTTGGCGGCTATAGGCATATATCAACGGGTCATCACGCAACTCATCAGATTTGTTCATCTCAAACAGAAATTCCTGACGCAGGTTGTGTCCTTCGTATGAAAACTCTCGCATAATGAAGTAAGGCTTGTTGTTGACTTGCAGCGCTCCATCCTCAGCCGAGGTATGGTCCTCATAGTAGTAGATGTGTATCACATCGGTGAGTTTTTGTCCGGCATAGCCTCCTTCATCGTGGAGAGTGATGTCTACGCATTTGCGCTGGTTCTCTCCTTTGCCATCTTTTGCGATGCGGTCCTGTGCGAATGCGTAGGCGTCCTTGATGTTTTGTAATATTTGTGCCTTGGTCTGTGCCTGTGCGGAACAAAGTGTGGTCAGCCATATGAATGCTGTCAATAAAATTCTCATGGTGTTTTCTGATTTAAATTAAACTTTCTGCAAATATAGCATTTTTCAGCGAATAATAACAAAAAACGCTCAGAATTGATTACGAAAAGTTTTTTCATAAGGATTTGTCAGCCAATAGCCGGCAGCACGTGTCAACAAAGACACCACCTGATACTGTTGATACCATGCAGCTGGAGGAACCTGCGCCCCTCCATCGGGCGTGATGTAAAGGAAGCCCTCATCCACGAAGCCGTCCAACCCGCCCGAGTCATATACGGGAATCTGGATGTTGACACCATTTACGCCACTGGGTGTTATCATCCAGTAGACAGAGTTTTCCATGTCGTTGCCTGCCTTTGACGTTACCCACGGCAGCAGCAACAACAACAGCATCCACATAGCACGCCGCCATGCAGGCCGATGTCCTTTGTTCTTAACTTTTGGTCCTTCCATTATGATACATTATTTAGTTATTATTCATTGGATTAAAGGCAACTAAGTCTATCATCTTATTTGGCAATTCACATCTGTCCTAAGAAACTTGGATAAATCAGATATTTTGTTCGCCAATTATCGTCAATTATTGATATCAATAGCGTGTAACTGAAATTGTTCTAATCACAGTCTTTTTTTTGAATTATTTGACAAAGATAATCTTTTTTTCTGATTTCATGGTATTTATTTTAAAAAATCACATAATGAATGTAAAATCACCCAAAAGGGCGGCAGATGTTCAGATGTACTAAGCCCCCGAACCAAACGTCCTAAACGCCTCAGCCCTCTGCCCACTGCAAAAGTAACAAAAAAATCGTAATATCAAAGAAAAACTATCTATTTATCAATGTAAAATGCCGTGAAACCTAAAAACCATAAGTTTTAGGTATTGCACCATTCGTTATCTCATAATAACTTTGCAACCAGTAAAGAGGTAACGATTTGGTGGGCTTGGCATAGCTCAGTCAAGAAGGACGCCGCATAGAATTGCATACGAAAAAGAAAACTCCAAAATGAATACAACAACTATGCCCATGGAAATGAAGGTGTTGATGAACCACATCTATGAACTTCGAAAAGGCGTGCGCCAAATGGTGTTGTTCACCTGCAACAAAAAGTACGGTGAGCAAGTCGCAGGGCGTCTGGAGAGCAGGGGTATTCCCTACGTTTTACAACAAGCTGGACAGCAAAATCTGAATTTTTACTTTGGACGTCGCGAGTGTCTGGAGGCCATTCGGCTTATCATCACCCGCCCTTTGTGTCAGCTCTCACCGGAAGAGGACTTCATCCTCGGTGCCATGCTCGGCTACGATATCTGCGCCCAATGTGAGCGCTACTGCCAAAGGAAAGGACGTTGTTAAACAGAAACTAACCAAATAATTAAGGATAATAATGAACACAACAATTGTAATCTATGGTTCCTCGACGGGAACTTGCGAGGCCATAGCAGAGAAGATTGCCTCAAAACTGGATTGTGAGGCAGTGAACGTACAAGACCTCACGACAGACATCATCAACGACCACCAGAACCTAATTCTCGGCACATCCACCTGGGGTGCCGGAGAGTTGCAGGACGATTGGTACGACGGACTAAAGACCCTGCAGGAGTCAGACCTCAGCGGCAAGGTCATCGCCTTCTTCGGATGTGGTGACTGCGAATCGTACAGCGACACCTTCGTGGGCGGCATGGGTGAACTCTACAATGGCATCAAGGACAGCGGAGCCCTCTTCATCGGAAGCGTGGATACCGACGGCTATACTTTCGACGACTCGGAGGCTGTCATCGACGGCAGATTCATTGGCCTGCCTCTCGATGACATCAATGAGGATGACAAGACCGACGCCCGTATCGAGGAATGGCTCTCGGCCATCTCTTCTGAATTATAATCATTTTTTTTAAAAGCTTTTGTTAGCATTCAAACATGACGTTGGCCTGTCGGCCAAAACAATAGAGATTTCATAAGGCATCTCTATCCTTACAACAAAGAGGGCAGCTCCGATTGGAACTGTCCTCTTTGTTTAGCGGTTTTCACTTTTCACCTTCTCTATCCCGAAATGAACGAAGTGGATGATAATATTATCCTTCTCGGAGTAGCAGGGTTTTAATATCCAGTTAAAAAACATTGAAATCAAAATAGTGAACAAATGATTAGTCTTTTTCCTCAAAAAAGAATAACTTTGCAGCATGATATCAAAAGAGGTATGTCTGGTTTGATGCCACTATAAAAAACTACATAACACCAAAGACAAACGAAAAATGAACATTGATTAATATGAAAAAAATCATTTTGTTAGTAGTGCTCCTTGCCATGGCTATACCTTCTATAGCCCAACAGGTGAAATTTTCAGTCATCGGGACATACACAAACAATGGCGAGAAAATCTATCTGAAAGACAGACTGACAGACAAACGCATCGACAGTGTTGTTGTTGCCGACGGCAAGTTCTCATTTAACGGTTTAGCAGATAAGGACGCTTTTATGGGTGTCAAGGCAGAGAATTTGAATTGGGCGATGGATTTTTTCAACGATGGCACACCGGTGATCATCAATGTCAACGACAGTACGCTGAAAGGCTCTTCACAAAACGAACGCCTGGTGAAGTACAGTGTTGAGTTTGATAGTCCTGAAAGGGAGTTGATGGCAAAGCTTGAGAAGATGACAGAGGATGAGATGAACGCAAAAGAAGAAGAAATCAATGTGATGATGACCCAAGTGCAAGAAAAACAGCTTGCTTTAGTCAACAAGATTTTCAAAGAGGAGCGCAATTCTCTGATACCCTTGGCTTTCTCGGATATTTATTTCCTTGACAATGGCTTGGAGGCGTATGACCAGTTGGTTCAGGAGCAGGTAGTGTTTGCAAGCCATCCCTATCTGAAGAAGATAAAAGACAATTTGGAAGAGATGATGCATCCAAAGGATAGTCCGAAACTGGCCTTCATCGGTCAGCAATATACCGACTTGGAGATGCCTGACCCAGAAGGAAAGTTGCACAGGATTAGTGACTTGGTAGGTGAGGGGAAGTGGGTGCTTGTGGACTTCTGGGCCTCATGGTGTGGTCCTTGCCGCGTAGAAATGCCCAATGTGCTTGAGGCTTACAACATGTACCACACCAAGGGCTTCGAGGTCATTGGCGTCTCACTTGACGAGAAAAAGGAGGCATGGGTAAAAGCCATCGCCCATATCAATATGCCGTGGATACAGATTTCAGACCTCAAGGGATGGAAAAGTGCCGCAGCACCGGCATATAAAATCGACCTCATCCCCGACAATATCCTCATCGACCCACAGGGAAAGATTATAGAACGTGGTCTTCGCGGCAAGAGCCTGCATCATCATCTGCAGAAAATCTTCGGTGAGTAAAGAGTTGACACTTCCGACAGTTGCGAGAGTTTCTGAAAAGTGATAATTACTGAGAAGCACACATATAAGCATCAAAAGCAATAAAAGTTGCTCGTGTTAAATTTTATTCATACCTTTGCAACCTAATACCGAAAGTCCATGAATCGCTAAAGACTTAACGACATGGACAGATTCGGTTTTTATACTTTTAAGATTAATCAAGTCAACTTTCTTATGACAGACATTGAAATAGCACGGGCAACAAAGCTGGCTCCCATCACAGAGGTGGCTGAGAAAATGGGAATCCCTCAAGAGGGTATGGAGAACTACGGCAATCACATCGCCAAAATTGATGAACGGCTGATTGACGAGAAGAAAGTGGCCAAGCACAAACTGATATTGGTCACCTCCATCAGTCCCACAAAGGCCGGCATCGGCAAGACCACCGTCAGTATCGGCCTTGCATTAGGACTTGCCAAAATCGGCAAGCGCGCCACCGTGGCATTGCGTGAGCCATCACTCGGACCCTGTTTCGGAATCAAGGGAGGGGCTGCGGGAGGAGGTTATGCGCAAGTGCTGCCCATGGAGAAAATCAACCTCCACTTCACAGGCGATTTCCATGCCGTCACTTCCGCCCACAACACAATCGCTGCTCTGCTCGACAATTACCTTTTCCATCACAGTGGCGAGGGGGTGCTCAGAGAAATATACTGGAAACGGGTGCTCGATGTCAACGACCGCTCACTGCGCAACGTGACTATCGGTCAGCAGGGCGAGGGCGTGGAGAGACAAACAGGATTCGACATCACCTCCGCCTCAGAACTCATGGCTATTCTTTGCCTTGCCAGCAGCATTGATGACCTGCGCCGCCGCATAGGCAATATCATACTGGGCATTACACGAGACTCGCGGCCGTTCACCGTCAACGACCTGAAAGCCACGGGGGCGGTCACAGCACTGCTGCTTGATGCCGTGCATCCCAACCTCGTCCAGACCACGGAACAGACACCCGCACTCATTCACGGAGGACCATTCGCCAACATCGCCCACGGATGCTCATCGGTGTTGGCCACCAAAGTGGCCCTTACCTATTGCGATTATGTCGTGACGGAGGCTGGATTCGGTGCTGACCTTGGAGCAGAGAAATTCTTCGACATCAAATGCCGAAAGGCAGGGCTGCAGCCTGCGCTCACCGTCATCGTGGTCACAACCCAAGGACTGAAAATGCATGGCGGAATCCCTATCGACCGCATCAAAGAACCGAATATGAAAGGGCTTGAAAGTGGGTTCCTCAACATGGACAGACACATCCGCAACCTGTGGTCTTTTGGGCAGAGGGTGGTCGTAGCCATCAACCATTTTGACTTTGACAGAGAAGAGGAAATTGATTGCATACGACGCCATTGCAAGGAGTTGGGCGTAGACTGCGCCATCAACAACGCCTTTGCAGAAGGAGGTGAGGGTGCCCGCCAACTCGCTCAGATGGTGGTCGACAACATCAGCCGTAAACCATCGCAACCTCTCCGTTATGCCTATAGCGATGAGGACGGCATCACCACGAAGATAGAAAAGGTGTGCAAGAACATCTACGGTGCCGCCACTGTCACCTACAGCGAGAAGGCAAAGGCGCAACTCCATGAGATGAGACTCATTTTCGGACAAGACGGCGATGTGTGGAACTATCCGGTTTGTATTGCCAAGACGCAGTTCTCATTCTCTGCCGACGCTAAGCAATACGGCAGCCCCGAGGGCTTCGACATCTTCATTCGCGAAATCATTGTCAATGCCGGTTCAGAGATGATTGTTGCCATAGCCGGCAAGATGATGCGTATGCCAGGACTCCCCAAGACGCCACAAGCCGAGAAAATAGATGTGGTTGACGGTCATATTGTAGGGCTGTCGTGATTGTCATACACTTTTTGCCAGTTGAATACTCGATAGAAGAAGGGACGATAATAATCCGCGCTGCCAGGCGCATTGAAGTTCCACCAGAAATCATCTGGGTCACTATTGGTGGAAAACACCAACTCTCCCTGTCGTGAGAGGGCAGGGTGAAGATTGACCATGTAAAGCCAATGGTACTTCTGGGAACCGATTTTATCAAGATGGTCGGGCAAACGGAAGAGCAATCGCTTATCAGTGAACGGGCCATAAGGTGTACGTGAACGGTAGATATACACCTCGGTGGAAAAGATAGGGGCTTGTGAGGTAAGGTAGTAATAGTCACCATCACGAAACACCCAAGGCAGATGGCAGGCATCATCCGGAGAAGCCATGATATTGGAGCGTTTCATATCTTCCTCTGCAGGATATTCATCCTGCCATTGCCATTGTCCGTCTTCTTTTCTTACATAGTACTGCCAATCACTGTAAAGACTCATGGTCTCAGTACGGGCTACTAAGACATTGAAACCATCCACACCATAGAGATAAAGATGACCATCTGGTGCCTCATCGCAAATGGTGGAGCCATAAGAAACGACATTGTGGTTCAAATCATGCAAAACACTTTCCCGATACAGGTAATCACCCTTTCGCGGCAGATAGTCGGGTATTGTATCCAGGAAACGACCTTTAGGAACCGAACCATCAAGCGAATAGGTGGCAAGAGCCGTTCCAATATTACGCAACTCCTTTGATTCTACGGCTATCCATACCATCTGCAATTGTCCATCGTAGACGACACCATCGCCCGACCAATACACTTTATCTTCATCTATGTCACCTGCACGGATTTCAGACAGTGTTTTATTACCCTGAGGATGTCGTAAATGAGTACGGGCATGGAAATAACGTTCGAATGAA
Organism: uncultured Prevotellaceae bacterium; assembly: GCA_902767775.1. Lineage (GTDB taxonomy): Bacteria > Bacteroidota > Bacteroidia > Bacteroidales > Bacteroidaceae > Prevotella. The sequence goes on from CACXIP010000011.1 coordinate 133,097, forward strand.
GGATTTAGCCAATTGACGTAGTCTGCCAACCACACAAAATCCTTCTCCGTTTCACCCAAGACTCCATTGTGGGCACGCTGCACCATGACACTGTTGCGAGGGAAGTTGCAATTACCCCGTGAACGGTCGCGAGCTTCTACCGTGCCATAGAAACTGTCGTTGAAGGTCCAAAAAACATCGCCATTAGGCAAGCCTACAGTGAGTACGCCATCACCACCATTCCAGCCACGAGTCCGTGTGAAGAGACGATTGTACTTCAAGTCACGATAAGCACTGACACCTTCATGAATGGTACTGTTAGGCATGTATTCCAATTGCCAGTCAGAGACCATCGATGACTGAACAGGACGAATCACCGAACCGCTGGTCATCTGTAGGTGGTTGTCCTCTATCTCCATCGTGCCAATATACATACGGCGAGGTGCCACCTCCGTCTCTGAGTCATGCGCATGAAACACGATACGCAGTTGGCCTTCTTTGTCAGTAAAGAATGAATGATGGCCTGTTCCTAAAAGCCCCTCCACCCTCCATACGATGGGATTTCCAGAATACTTTGTCCATAGCGGAGCTTTGCCGTCCTTCGTCTTAAGCGAATGTGTAGTGGCATAGCCCACGGCATAATCCTGACTGCGATAGTCGTTGCCTGAATAGGTGAGATAATACACACCGTTTCTTTTCAAGACAAAAGGCCCCTCATTCACACGGCCCAATTTGTCCTCCCAAGGTTGACTCACATGGATGCACTTTACCAAGGTGCTGGGCCGCAAAGTGATGAGGTCATCCTCCAACTCGCACATCCAGATACAATTTCCATCCGTGAACCGTACAAAGAAAAGGTAAGCTTGGTCGCCATCGAAAAACACGCTGGAGTCAATGCATTTTTCATCTCCTAACAGCTGCTTGGTCATACATTCACCCACCTGTTTGAAAGGACCAACAGGTGACGTGGCTGTAGCCACATACAGATGTTCGTTGGCAGAATAATACATGTAGTATTGCCCGTTCTTCTTATACACCTCTGGTGCCCAAAACCACTGCTCTTCAGTGGTGTTCCGTTTATGCAGAGCCAGATTGGGTTGCTTGGTCCATGTATAAAGGTCGGTAGAGACCCATACAGCGATACCATTGGGGTCGTTGGTGCCATAGGCATAATAGGTGTCACCGTCGAGGAGAATGTAAGGGTCTGCCAAAGGCACATCACTCTTCTCTTTGGCAATAGCCAACTGCCCGCAAGCTATTGCCGCC